>CAVZSY010000011.1:0-163712 GCA_963778045.1 Vulcanimicrobiota bacterium | reverse complement strand
CGTTCCCCCTTTCTCTTTAACTACACAGTATCTCTACATATTCATACATATGACTAACTTATTTGCATAGAAGCTGATGAAGAATCTAGCACAGGCCCACCAGAATGAGCTTGTTGTCTGCTGGGACAATTTTGATTATAATCAAGGTGTTCGGCATCAAACCCTGGCGAGCGATCAAAACATATATCTGCTACCACCGGGAAGCTGTGTATTGGTCGAGGTATACCTACCTGGAGGTCTTCAAAGGTCAATGTTACATCCTGACGTCAAGCTTACTTCTCATGATATTTGGAACGCAAATGGCAACAAAGAAGATGAAATACTTTACCATTGTCAACGTTATTGGATTGCCGAAGCCATTCGTTACACCCATCGTACTGCTGTAGAAAGCGTGTTCGATAGGGATGATTCTATGTTATGGCCAGAGGTTTGTTTTAATCCCTCTTTTGTGTGTAGGCCGTGGCATGATGCAACGCGGCGATAACGTGGACTTGAGGATTAAAATTAATATAGATCGAATCTAATAGGCTCTGGATGATATACACCAAGTTAGTATTGATTTCATCACAATGATTGGTGCTTTAGAAGGCGACAGTCATTGTGGAGGGGTGAAAGACGCTCTCGCTTGGTACACATAACTACCTCAAATCTGGATTGATTTTTAAAACAAAAGCAGATTTAGAATCAGCAATTCAAGGCGCACAGAATGGTGGAGCTCGATTTTTGATAAATGTGTCGTGGTGTTGAGAATTGACATCATGTAAATATCGCATTCGCGTCTTGTTGGTGTTGTTTACAGCAAAAACTCGCTTTCTAATATGGCGCTCACCAAATTAACAACTCAGACGTTCGCCATAAAAGCTTAGGTAAGCTAAGTCTCAAATAGACTAGCGTTTATGATAAGCGAAGGTCTGAGGAAACTGAGGTACAGTAATATTTTATAGGGTCTGATCTTCTTACATAAGGTAGAAAGGACACAGTTAAGAATTAATCAATCATTTTCTAGGGTCCAAAAATTGGCCATATTTTCTGACAGGTAGAGAGGTGTGATGCGCTGCGAGAGATAACCTTCCATAATCTTCCGTCTAAAATATTCGAGCACGTGAATTTGATCGGTAAATTACTTTCCCGTTTAACGTGATTGTTGAGGTCATTCTTGATTCATATATGTGAGGTGGTAAAAGAGTTGTATTTTCTAAAGTAAGAGCGAGCAGAGCTCTTGTGGTGAGCCAAAGCGCGTCAGATGCGCTAAGCCTAATGCGGAGTGACAGCCTAAGGCGACACAAAGCCGGTAAGATGCGCTAAACCTAAAGCGGAGTAGCAGCCTCAGGCGACACAAAGCCAGTACCGTAACATCACTCTAGACATTCATAAGGGTAAGGCTTCTGCGCCGTCTCAACTCCAAGTTTATTGCCAATAGGATTCGTTTCCCCGTCGCAAATGACCATAATCAACTCTGAGTTTGCTTCAATTATAATACATTGTTAAAGGATGCTTCCAAGTATCCCAAGTTCGGCGCATACTACGTCGATTCTCAACTGCTTTAACTTCTTCGACGAGAGTCTCAATTGATGCATACATCGCCCTGAATCTCCTCACAAACTTCTCATTCCCTTTTGCTCGTTGTTCTCGAAATATCTCCACAGCCAACTGCATATCTGAGGCAAACTTATTGTCATCTGCTTCGACGTCCTCTTCTTCGTCGGGGTTAATGAGCTGATCCTGCTCTACTATACCAGGATCAATATCTTCATCCTCGTCGATTCTAGTATTATTAGTATCATTAATATTACTGTTAGCTAGTGACGGCTGATATTGTGGCTGTAAAACCAGCTGCTTATGAGTCCAAAACGGTGGTACTCGACGTCTCTGAACTGAACGAAAGAAGTCAATGCGATCAGAAACCGGCTCATAACAAGAGAGGATATGCTTGCAGACTAAAAAACGCGAATTTAAGAAAGAATCACATGCACATGTCCATCGTACAGGGTCGGTATGATAGTGCTGAATACGCACTGGTTCGATTCGCCGTCCATTTATCTTTTTCCATTCGCTTTTGAAGTCTTTCCTCCAAGATGCCACTGCTTGTCGATGGTCATGTTCAAGGAGAGCCTGCATCCTCGTCATAGCGCTAGGGATTAATCGTGAAAGAAGCACCCAGATGACAAGGTCGATTCGAGGCCGATTAAAACGGTGGAGGTAATCGTGTTTTATCTTTCTCCAGTGAGATTCAACAATCATTGTTGTCTTTAAGACCGGAAATTCCTTTTTCATTGACTGAGCGCGCCCATCATTTCCACTGGTTTGGGTGGTACCAATTGACCCAAAAATAGGCCCATAGTCGAAAGTAGTTCCGCGTCTTGCACCAATAATACATTTCTGAAGCACAGAGACGATAAATATCCTCTGCAGATCGGAAAGTACCATTATGATCAGGGATAAATGGGTGGGAGTTGTAGTGTCGAGAGAAGATTTCAAGGACAGTAGTCTGTTCATCATTGGTTGACGTTTCTATTCGACCATAGGGAATAATATTCACTGACCGCGATGGGCAAGTACATCGACCGTATCGATGATCCCCATCTGGACGACGTATAGGCATAGAAGCCCCAGCAAATTTCCAAGTCTGGAATCACTGCTTGGGCTTCCGAGGGTTTGTAATCTCCCTGGGCGTTGGTTTCACGGGAAGACGTGAGCTTTGTACGGACAGCTCGCCGTGCATGCCAATAACACAATTGTATTGTCGTCCCAGGCCAGACCTGGCGTATTGCCGAAATCTCAGAAATGTCCTTATCAGTCCCAAAGAACATTGGATCAAATCCAAAAGCTTGAAGTGGTCGTAAAAATTGCTCCAGAATAGCTGTCAATGCCCCTGGCTCTGCACGGCGAATCCACGACCATTATCCTTAAAGAGCTCCGTAAAACAATAAGCTAATGGAACCCCTGTGCCATCAACCTCGGCCAAGACTGCAAATAAATCCATGGCCATATTGTTCGTCCCAAAAGTTGCATCCATAGACAATTCTTTTACATGAGAAGCCAGAGTGCTAATAGAGCCAGAAACATTGGACGCTTTGCACGTAGATTCGCTACAGAATAGAGAGATGAAGTATATTCTGCATATTCCGAGAGTAATATTTGGGCTGAAACCAAAGGATCTTGATCACGCCGCCGTATAGTCGAATTCAGCTGCTGCCACAGGTAATACACCTGATATGGAGCTGCAGATTGCCACCCTAATGGCTGTGATGCCTGCAATCTCGGTATATATCAGCAGGAGTAGCGACAGTATTTCGTGCCTGGATAAATTCAACCACGGCTGGAGAAAGCTGGCGAGCTCTTATGGGTATGGTGATAATGGGCAGTTCTACAGGGGGCTCTTGTCGCGTCAAATGGCCCGTGCGCTGATGTATATCCTCCCTCGCTTTCGTAGATAGTTTAGCATCAAGAATGGAAGACGTCACGGCCCTACGAACCTCTCTTTCTGGTGATCTTCGCAGGGAATTTTAGGGTGCAGTGACCAAGATCCTTCTGGTTCGGGTTCTATTCTGGTTCTTTTGAGCGATACGATTCTCGATACGATTCTACGATTTGCGGTCCAAAACGCGGTTTTGCGCGGTGCACGACGATACGATTTGCGATACGGTTCTACGGCACGAAACAACGTTCATTTGAGAAGTTACTGGGTTCATTTGAAGAGCATAATACGAGGTTTCTTTCAGCAGTTTCAAAGCTTGTTTATTAAAGTCTGGCGTTCTAGGCTTAAGACCTCATCTTCGCGCCTTTGTGCGGTCCTGGAATAACGTCCTCTGGAAATGCGCCTCGCCCACAACAAAACCAACCACGAACGAGATCAACTCAACTACGTATTCTGAGTACGTCCATACAATCGAGAAACACGAACACCTTCTAGGACACGAACAAAACACGTCAATCCAGTTCGACGTCGCGTCGCACGTCCAAAACCGGCCCAGAGTTTTCCCCCTTCTCAAACAGCGAATTCGACCCTTTGTTACGCCAACCTCAACAACCACGACCCAGACGACGACTCAGCAACAAAGAGCACTGGCAGTTACGAGGTACCAGTTGAGAGAACCATCTCCGAATCGTCCACAATGGCGGCCGATCCCAAGACGCCAGACCTCAAGGACCTTTCGTCTTTCAAAGGAAGCAACAAGTGCAACGCAAAGAGATGGCTTAAGGGTCTCCGACTCGCGTTTTCGAACCTCCATGGCTATACCTCTCTCGAAGCATACTACTACTTGAAGGTGATGGACGCTCTGTTGGAAGGCGACGCTTCTTCATGGGCCGATTCGACTCCGCATATTCGTGCAATATTGGACAAGACTGAAGATGACGCCACTGTGAAGCCTACCGAAGCCGAGCTCGAATACAGTTGAGAATGCCCTCAAGGCACGCTTTCCTGGTACTCTTGTGGACGCAGACGATATTAACCCCTCCGCTCTCATGCTATCCTTGTCACAAAACCAGGACGAAGGCTTGGCTAGCTACTACGGTCGAGCTCAGACGATCTTGCAACAACTCGGATGCACTGACACGCCTTCCGACACGGGTTTCCCCTCTCCGCAACAGCTCGGTCTTACCGCCTTGCGCACACAATTGGTTGAGAAGTTTGTCCAGGGATTGGAGAACAAGGAACTGAAGAAGGAGTCCATCGCCGCTCGCTGCTTGACTAGTGGCGTTCTCAAGACCGCATATCAAATCATCACGGAGACACAAGCACACATGAAGATGCAAAAGAAATTGGCCATCGAGGAAGACAATGCGAAGAAGGCAAGGCTATACGATCAGATGAAATCGGGACGAACCCCTGCACTAATGGCAGCAAGCAACGCCGTCGCTGTCCAAGGCAACACTGGGTACGGTCATGGTTACTACCAAGAGCAACAATATAGAGGTAGTTATCACAACTATGGTTCAGCAGGAAACAATTGGCACAACAATTATCAGGCCCCTTTACTGAGCAACGCTGGTCCTCGAGAACTCAAGGTAGATGTCGAATTGCCCCACCCGTCAACGTCAAATCACCCAGCTGTCAATGGTACTAACCGAGACCCTCAATACCTGAAGTCTTTGTGCCTTAGATGTGGAGATCAAGGACACCCGAGCAGAGATTGTACGGTTCCCTTGCAACAGTGCTGTTCAGACTGGGAGGCCGCATACTTGCGATTCTACTGTCTGCCAAATGCCTCTGATTCTCTGAGATCCTGTCTCTTTGCGGCTCGCAAGATGTTCTCGGTACACAACCCTCAGGGTGACGGCCGACCCCTCCCAGACTCTCGTCGAATTGCCCCACCTCCGCCAGCGCCATACACTCAGCAACCACAACAAACACACGACAGGTTTGGTAGACCCTTGGACAATGGTAGAAACAACACGCAAAATCATGCTTCGCAAGCCCCCTACACTGATAATCAGGTTGCCACTGGTAGTCGAGGTGTTGAAGTACAGGTCTCTGAACCGCCACAGCCAGTACGAGAGATATCAGTCGAAGACTTCGCAGAGCAAACTGGTTACGTTCTCCCACCACGTGGCAACAGGTCTGGTAACAGCAACGGAGACAACAATCTTGGATGTCGAATCACAGAAGTCGCTTTCGATCTGGAGGCTTTCCAAATGGAGACTCGAAACAACAAGCGCGCTAGAGTGGAAGAGGATGCTGAAGATGCAGAGAATTTGGCTCAACCGCAAACAGCAAAGCCTTTCAAAGTCAAACCTACAAAGAAGCCTACGAAGGAGCAAAAGAAAGTTCTGCGAGAATTGCGGGAAATCGTTGCTCGACAAGGAATGGGACCTATGGACTACAATGACATTGCGAAACGCTTCACAGCTCCGATCGACTTGATCTCTCTTTGTCAAATGTCTCCTAGCTTCTCGAAATTCATTCGCCATACTTCTACAAGAGTCAACCACAAGAAGGGAAAGCCAGCCGAATCAGCCGAAGCCACCATTGAGACTTCGTCCTTGAGTGCAGAAGTTACGATCCATTCCCGCAGCGTCGGTCTTGATTCTACTCTCATCAATGCGCCGCTCTATCCCGTGCTCGTTAGGGTCTCCGCTGAAGACAAGGCATTCCGCATTGAAGGCTCTATCATGAAGAAGATCGATGGTGTTGACACAAACGTTGTCTTACGATTGGAATGGGGCATTGTTGACCAAGGTTCAGAAATCTGTATTATCACCAGAGGCCTTGCCGCTATGTTCGATTTAAAGTGCTTTCCAATCTCTACGGATCTGAAGAAGACAATTCGGATGGTCACAGCCGACGGTGAAGCTTGTGTACTCACACATTTCACAACCTTGATTTTCACCTGTCGAAATGTCCGACGCACTGTTCAGGCTTTCATTCGCCCCGGTTCTACGATGTCGCAATTGCAACTACTCTTAGGTTTGCCTTGGCTTCACGACGTCGACGGACATTTACACATCCGCAATTCTACACTTGAGATTGGTGACATTTCGATTGGAGAACACAGGGTCAAGATTCAAGGACCGAAGTTCATTCAATCAAGACGCCACAAGTTGATGCTGCAGCCTGCACACAGCAAGTATCGCGCGAATGTCGAGTTTGCGGATCGTATGATGTCGAGCAACATTGAGAAGCCACTTGGCGTTGCAGCAACTGACGTGTCTATCCCCAGTAATGCTCAGAATACGCCGTATCTGCCTGCAGTGCCTGACAACAACCTTCAGCACCTTCTCGAGCAATGTACAAGCAGTTCGGAAGATTCTATGGATATGGATACGGACGAAGATTCTGATAGTGATGACGAGTTCTCGGAAAACTCTTGAGTCCCGAGCATGACGGTAAAGTGCGAGACAAATCTGAATTTCGACCTGAAGAAGCCTTCGAAAGCCATCCAGCTGTGTATGACCCTGTGACGAATGAATACACGCATTTCGAACCAACAGACACGGCTATCTATATGAACAATAACGCTACGAAGCCTCCCAAATTCTTACGTCGAATAATGGATGATGTATGACCGTTCAGATGAAGGATGAATGACAGTGCCGCGGTATCGATCGACACGTCGGTGAAGCGAAATCTCTTCAGGCCTCTTCAGATTCGGGTCAGCGCACCGCGCCAGGCCGCGCTCAGCCGCGCCCCAAGCTCAAGAAGGTGTACATCCGGTCCGCGGCGCTCTCGTCGGCTCAGCGCTCGGTCCTGGCCGACCAGATGTACGACATCTACACCGAGACGGTCAGCGGGTGGACGCGCGACGAGTTCGCTGCGCACGTCTTCGGCGCCGGCGACGGTGTCGACGACGGTGTCGACGATGGCACCGACGACGTCCGGGTCGCGGTGTTCTACAACTCGTCGGGCGAGTTCGTCGGATTCGTCTGCGCCCATATTGAATTGTTCTCTCATGACCGTCGGATGAACGCGGTGTTCGACGCGGGGGCGTGCTTCCGGCTGGGCTACCGCCCGGGGGCGTCCGTGATGATGTTCGGGCTCCGCGAGGCGCTACGCTTCAAATTTCACCACCCGCGCACTCCCCTGGCCTATCTGACCCGCAGTCACTCGCCGGCGGTATATCGCATGCTCACGTCGACCATGCCCCGGGTGTATCCGAGCCGAACCAGTGAGACTCCCGCTGACGTCGAGGCATTGGTGTCGGCGGTCGGCGCACGGCGTCGATACGCACAGATCGGTCGGGGCCCGTGGGTCGTGCGCTCATGCGCAAAGCCCACGAACCCGTCACGCTTGCGCAGCATCCAAGGCGAACCCGCTGTGCAGTTCTACCTCGCGCTCAATCCGCGCTTCGCCGACGGGCAGGCCTTGCTGGTCTGGACGCCGCTTGATGCGGGCAATGTTCTCGGCGGATTTTGGCGCGTCCTCACCGGACGCCTGGGTCGATAGGTCTTCTGCGAGAAATCACGCCGACAGACAAGCCGCGCATCGGCCCACATTTTCCCAGGCATCGGCCCACATTTTCCCAGTGGGCCTTAGGGTAAGTCGCGTGAATGGCATGAATGGTCAGCACACGTTGCTGCTGCTGCGGCATGCGAAATCCGATTACCCGGCCGGCGTCGCCGACCATGACCGGCCGCTGGCACCGCGCGGGGTGAGGGAGGCGGGGCTGGCCGGCGACTGGCTGCGCGCCGACATGCCCGCGATCGACGGCGTGTTGTGCTCAACGGCCACCCGCGCCCGACAGACCTTGGCCGGCACCGGGATTGACGCGCCGGTACGATACGTCGCGCGCCTGTACGGCGCCGACTCCGAAACCATGATCCAGGAGATCCAGGAAGTCGAGACGGCCACGCATAACTTCGGCACCGCCATCGGCACGCTGCTGGTGGTCGGGCACGAGCCGACGATGTCCGACGTCGCACTGGCCCTCGCGGGCGCCGAGGGCACCGACATCGATGCGCTGGAACGACTTTCGGCGAAGTTCCCGACGTCCGGGATCGCGGTCCTACGCGTCGCCGGTAGCTGGGAACAGCTCGCACCCGGCGGCGCCGCGCTGGTCGACTTCCACGTCCCGCGGTAGGGAACCCCGCGGTAGAGACCTCTAGAAATCAGGACAGGGATCAGGAGTTGGTGGCCAGCGTCAGCTCCATGAGCTTGATGGCCTGCCCACAGGCGTCGATACCGGGCGACTGCGGGTTGACCCACCAGCCGACCACCCCCGCCGCCGCACTCGCGACGCCGCAGGCGCCGTTCGGGTCGTCGGGGCGCATCACAATCGAGTCGATGCCCGCGATCGGACGGGTCTCCACCTTGTATTTCAGGAAGTCGGCGACCTTGCGCTCGTTGTTCAGGCTGCCCTGCTCGAACCAAAACCGGGTGATGTCGATCAGACCCGCGGGGTTGGCCGCCTGCCACCGGCAGATCGCGCCCACGAACGTGCTTTGAATGTCCAGCGGATCGGCGCCGACGGTCTTCGCCAGGATGTCGCTAGTCAGGACCTCACATTCCTTCAGCAGGTTCGGGTACTGCTGTTCGGAATTGTTGTTGCGCGGGGTGCCGCCCGCGCCGGCCTTGATCGCGGTACCCCCGACGGACCTCGAACACCCCGTCAAAACCAACAGGGCGGCGATCACCACGGCCGCACACACATGCCAGCCGCGCCACCCGCGATTCATCCATGCGGTCATTTCGAGTTCGCAATCGATTGGCGAGCCAGTTCTTTGGCTATGTCACAGGGCGGCGGGAATGGCTTTTGACTGAAGCTGATCGACCATTCGATGAAGTCGTCCTGGAACTGGATTCCGACTTCGCACAGCGAGTCGCCGAGCTGGGATTCGTTGGCGATGGCGACGAAACCGCTGTGGCCGTCGATGTTGACGTCCTCGACACTCGCGCGCGACAGCTCCTCGGTCTTGCGTTCCCGCCCGATCGGGCTGCCGCGATACCAGGAGAAAGAGAAGTGCGGGCCAAGGATACCGCCGCCCGCCAACCACTGGCAGCCCACGGAATTGCGGGCCGTGTTGATCAGACCCGTCACCTTGGTCAGCTCCGCGACGGTCTGATCGCTGACACCGCCGCATTGCGGGAACATCGGCCCGTGCTTGCCCTCCGAGCTCCCGGGCCCCGACGATCCCGATGCCCCCGGCTTGTTGTCGCCGGAACTGGAGCACGCCGCGACCACCGGACTCATCGCCACCACCGCCGACACCCCCAGGGCCAACATCGTCCCGTTAGCCCGCACCGCTACCCCGTCTACTAATCGGCCTATTGGTGGTCACAGGATGCACTGTAGCCGCAGGCCCGCTGGTCAACCACCGACACGCCACCTGAGCAGGGCTTTCAACATCGCGCCCGCGCGTGGCTCCCACGCTGAGTTACCCGGCTGAGTTACCGGCGGAGACGGGGACCTAGGCGCGTCGTGTGCGACAGTTACCGGATGCTCCTGGCACTACTGCGCCAGTACATCCGGCCGTACCGGCGGCTCGTCGCGGTGCTGATGGCGCTGCAGCTGATCAGCACCCTGGCTTCGCTGTACCTGCCGACGGTCAACGCCGCGATCATCGACGACGGCGTCGCCAAGGGCGACACCGCGACCATCCTGCGGCTCGGTGTGGTGATGCTCGGGGTCATCGGGGTGCAGGTTCTGTGTTCGGTCGGGGCGCTGTACTCGGGCTCGCGGACCGGGACCGGCTTCGGGCGCGATCTGCGCTGGGCGGTGTTCTCAAAGGTCACCACCTTCTCCGGACGCGAGACCGCCCTGTTCGGCGCGCCGACGTTGTTGACCCGCAGCACCAACGACGTCCGGCAGATCCAGTTCCTGGTGCAGACGTCGGCGACCGTCCTGGTCACCGCGCCGATCATGTGCATCGGCGGCATCGCCATGGCCATCCAGCAGCAGGCCTCGCTGACCTGGCTGCTGCTGGTCAGCGTTCCGATCCTGGCCGTCGCCAACTACCTGATCATCTCCCGCATGCTGCCGCTCTTCCGCGGCATGCAGGGCCTGATCGACGGCATCAACCGGGTGATGCGCGACCAGCTGACCGGCGTCCGGGTGGTCCGCGCGTTCACCAGGGAAGGCTTTGAGCGGCACAGGTTCGCCCAGGCCAATCTTGCGCTGTCGGACACCGCGCTGCGGGCGGGCAACTGGCAGGCGCTGCTGCTGCCGGTGAGCACGCTGACCATCAACGTGTCCAGCGTGGCGCTGATCTGGTTCGGTGGGCTGCGCATCGACCGCGGCCAGATGCAGGTCGGCTCGCTGACCGCCTTCCTGGCCTACTTCGCCCAGATCCTGATGGCGGTCATGATGGCGACGATGACGGTCGTGGTGCTGCCGCGGGCGTCCGTGTGCGCCGAGCGAATCACCGAGGTGCTATCCACTCCCACGGCCGTCAACAGCCCGGAAAACCCCAGGTTTCCGGCGGGCGGGATCACGGGCCTGGTCCGCCTGGACGACGTGGCCTTCACCTACCCCGGGGCCGACTGTCCAGTGCTGCAAGGCATCTCGCTGACGGCGCGGCCCGGCACCAGCACCGCGATCGTCGGCAGCACCGGTTCGGGCAAATCGACGCTGGTGTCGCTGATCTGCCGGCTCTACGACGTGACCGCCGGCGCCGTCCGCATCGACGGTGTCGACGTCCGCGACTACGACACCGAGCGACTGTGGTCGGCGATCGGGCTGGTGCCCCAGCGCGGTTACCTGTTCTCCGGCACCATCGCCGACAACCTGCGGCTCGGCGCGGCCCCCGATCAGGTGGTGACCGACGAGCAGATGTGGGAAGCGCTGCGGGTCGCGGCCGCCGACGACTTCGTGCGCAGCCATCACGACGGGCTGCACATGCAAGTCGCCCAGGGTGGAATCAACTTCTCCGGCGGGCAGCGTCAACGACTGGCGATCGCCCGGGCCGTCATCCGCCGCCCGGCCATCTATCTGTTCGACGACGCCTTCGCAGCGCTTGACGTGCACACCGACGCCCGAGTGCGCGCGTCGCTGCGCCAGGAATGCGGCGCGTCCACGATTATCGTTGTCACACAACGGATTTCGACTGCCGCACAGGCCGACCAGGTGGTCGTCGTCGACAACGGGGAGATCGTCGGCGTCGGCACCCACGAATCGCTACTGGCCGACTGTGCCACTTATGCCGAATTCGCCACCTCGCAGTCGGTGAGCGCCGGGATCGGGGGGGCGCGGTGAACGGGCCAATCGACCACCGGCCCCGCGGCGCCGCCCCACCGCCGCACGCGATGCGGTCACGCGACTTCTGGGGTTCGACCGGCCGCCTGATGAAACGGCTTGCGCCACAGCGGTGGCTGGCCGCCGGGGTGCTCACGCTGGCCGTCACCGGAACCGTCATCGGGGTCATCATTCCGCGGGTCCTCGGCCACGCAACCGATCTGCTGTTCAACGGCGCCATCGGGCGGCACCTCCCGGCGGGAATCACCAAGGCGCAGGCCGTCGCTGCGGCCCGGGCCCGGGGCGACAACGCCTTCGCCGACCTGCTGTCGGGGATGAACGTGGTGCCGGGCCACGGCGTCGACTTCGCCGCGGTACGGCGAACACTGGCGCTGGCCCTGGTCCTGTATTTGGTTGTCGCGCTGTTGCTTTGGGTGCAAATGCGGCTGCTCAACGCCACCGTGCAGAAAACCATCACCGCGTTGCGTTCGGACGTCGAGGACAAGGTGCACCGGCTGCCGCTGTCCTTCTTCGACGGACGACAGCGCGGTGAGCTGCTGAGCCGGGTCACCAACGACATCGACAACATCCAGCAGTCGCTGTCGATGACGATCAGTCAGCTGGTGACGTCGATCCTGGCCGTGTTGACGGCTCTGGCGATGATGGTGTGGATCTCGCCGCTGCTGGCGCTGATCACCTTGCTGACGGTGCCGATGTTGGTGCTGGTGACGCGGACGATCACGCGACGTTCGCAGCGGCTGTTCATGGCCCACTGGACCAGCACCGGACGCCTCAACGCCCACATCGAAGAGACCTACAGCGGGTTCACGCTGGTCAAGACGTTCGGTCATCAGGCCGCGGCGCAGGCACAGTTCCGCCGGCTCAACGACGACGTCTACCGGGCCAGTTTCGGCTCCCAGTTCGTGTCCGGCCTGGTGCAACCGGCGACGGCGCTGATCGGAAACCTCGGCTACGTCGGCGTCGCGGTGGGGGGGGCCTGCATGTGGCCACGGGCCAAGTCACCCTCGGCAACATCCAGGCATTCATCCAATACGTGCGGCAGTTCAACAACCCGCTGGGCCAGCTGGCCGGGATCTACAACGCCCTGCAATCGGGGGTGGCCAGCGCCGAGCGGGTGTTCGAAGTGCTCGACGAGCCCGAAGAAAGTCAAGCGTCGCCCGACCGCGACCAGATGCCGGCCCGTTTGCTGCCGAACGGCCAGCGGCCGCGTGGGGCCGGACGTGTCGAATTTGAGCACGTGAACTTCGCTTACCGTTCCGGCACGCCGGTGATCCAGGACCTGTCATTCGTGGCCGAACCGGGCAGCACGGTGGCGATCGTCGGGCCCACCGGAGCGGGCAAGACCACGATGGTGAACCTGCTGATGCGCTTCTACGACGTCGATTCGGGCCGGATTCTGATCGACGGGGTCGACATCTCGACGATGAGCAGGCATGCGCTGCGATCGCGAATTGGCATGGTGCTGCAGGACACCTGGCTCTTCGACGGCACCATTGCGGAGAACATCGCCTACGGGCGCCCGGACGCCAGCGACGACGAAGTGACCGAAGCCGCCAAGGCGGCCTATGTCGACAGGTTCGTCCATGCGCTGCCGGCCGGCTATCAGACCCGGGTCAGCGGCGGGGGCGACAACATCAGTGCCGGCGAAAAACAGCTCATCACCATCGCGCGCGCCTTCCTGGCCAGGCCGGAGCTGCTGATCCTGGACGAGGCCACCAGTTCCGTCGACACCCGCACCGAGGCCCTGATCGCGCACGCCACCCAGGAGCTTCGCCAAGTCGAACGAGTTTTATTATCGCGCACCGTCTTTCGACGATCCGCGACGCCGACCGCATCCTGGTGGTGGAGGGCGGAAAGATCGTCGAACAAGGCGACCACGCCGACCTGCTGGCGCTGCGCGGTGCGTACTTCGAAATGACCCGGGCCTGACGGCTCCAAGAATCCTTCAAGAATCCTTCAAGGATCTTTTGAGAATCTTCCAAGACTCCGGGCAGACGCTGAAGCCATTCAGGGCCGGACGCAATTGGCGAGGGAGCACGACGATGCGCCGAGTTCACGCAGCATTTCAGCAAAATCCGTTCATGCGCGTCGCGCCCTCACTAAGCTCGGCTCTCGGCTATTGATACCTGCTGTGCTATGCAGTAACCCTGTGGCCAACCAGAAGGAGATGTCGATGAAGCTCTCGTCTCGTGTCGTTGCCGCCGTCGCCGCGCTCATGCTTGCATTCACCGTCGGCGGCTGCGGATCGAACAATTCGGGCACCGGCGCCTCCAAATCTTCCGCGCCCGCGTCCAGCGACGAGGCGAACACCCTGCTGAGCAGGCCGCCGATGCCATGAAGAAGGTCACCGGGATGCACGTGTCCCTGGCGGTGAGCGGCGACGTGCCCAACCTCAAGGTGACCAAGCTCGACGGCGACGTAACCAACACGCCGCAGACCGCCGCCACCGGTAGCGCCACCTTGCTGCTCGGCAAGAACCCGCAGGAGGCGAAGTTCGTCTATATCGACGGCCATCTTTACTCCGACCTCGGACAGCCCGGCACCTTCACCGACTTCGGCGCCGGAAAGTCGATCTACAACGTGTCGGTGCTCCTCGACCCCGACAAGGGCCTGGCGAACATCCTCGCCAACTCCAGAATCCGCAGGTGAAGGGCACCGAGCAGGTGAACGGTGTGGCCACCACCAAGATCACCGGGAAGTCCTCGGCCGACGACGTCGCAACGCTGGCCGGCTCCAAGTTGACCGCTGCGGACATCACGACGGTGGACACCACCGTCTCGATCGCCTCGGACGGGTCGTCCCACCTGGTCCAGCTGCAGTTCGCTCCGACATCTGACACCTCGGTGACGCTGACGATGTCCGGGCGACGACAAAGACGTCGGCCAAAACGCGGTCGAGCGGTATATCTCGTATTTGCGGGCCAAGGTCGACGATGGCTTTTCCAAGCCGCTGATCCAAACGGTCCGCGGCGCGGGTTACACCATACGTGCCGACTGACCGATCGTTTCGCAATTTCGCCCAACGGGTGACGCGCGGCTACGTCGTTTTGGCCGTTGCGTTGATTGCGCTGGTCGCCGGCGCGTCATCGGCGCTCGCGATCATCGGTTTCGCGACGGCGTTCAATCAGGCCATCGACGGAGCGCAAGCGCGCGTGCAGCAACGCGTTGCGGTCTACTTGGGCGAACACGAAACCCTCGCCCAGTTCGCGCCCAAGATCATCGCGGACGAACCGCATTCACGCTCGCGCATTCTCGTGCTCGATGCGAATCACGAACCGATCGCGGGTGCGTCCGCGCAGCTCAACGACACCGAACGGATCATTGCGGCGCTCTTGGTGTTGCATCCGCGTTTCGTAGGCGTTCCCGGCGGCGGAACGATCATACTGGAACCCGACATAGCCGACGTTTCACACGCGCTCGGGCGCTACTGGCGCCTGATCGTTCCGATTGGAATCATCGCGGTGTTGATCGCGTGGATCGCGGGTCGCGGTATCACCCGCCGCGCGCTGCGGCCGCTGCGTGAGGTTAACGATGCGCTTCGTTCGATCGCCGAAGGTGATTTCACGCCCCCGCTCTTGCTGGAGAGCGATTCCAGTCTTATTGAGTTAACGCAGACCTATAACGAAGTCGCCCAGCGACTCAACAGCGCAACGTTGGAACGCCGCCGGCAAGAAGCCGAACTGCGCCAATTCATTGCCGATGCAGGTCACGAACTGCGCACGCCGCTCACGATTTTCATGGGCTACCTGGAAGCTTTGCGATCGGGGTCGTGCAAGACGGCGACGGCGTCGCACGCGTCCACGACACGATGCTCGACGAAACTCGCAAGATGCGCCGCATCATCGAGAAACTGATTCTGCTCGCGCGGCTCGAACGCCCGAGCGCATCTGCCGATGATGCGATCGATCTCAACTCGCTTGCCGCGCGCGCCGTCGATGCGCTGCGCCCCATCGCGGGAGATCGTCTTCGCTTGGAACACGACGGGGAGGTAACGATTCGCGGCGATGACGGCGAGCTGTACGAAGCGGTGAAAAACGTCGTCGAAAACGCCGTGCGCTACGCGCCCGGATCGCCGGTCGCCGTCCGGGTCGGCCGCGTGGAGGGCGAGGCCCTCGTCGAGGTCGCGGACCGCGGCCCGGGAATGTCGGCCATGGACGTCGAGCATGCCTTCGACCGGTTCTATCGAGGCGACGGGCACGGCGACGTCGACGGATCGGGCCTCGGGCTGGCCATCGCCAAGCGGGCCGTGGAGCGCGTCGGCGGTTCGATTGGGCTCGAGAGCCAGGTCGGAAGTGGGACCGCGGTGCGGATGCGTTTCCCTGTAGAGGCTTCAAGCGCGAAGCTACCGTAGCTAGGGGAGTTTAGCTGCTCCATAACCCGGCACGGAGGACCTTCATGATCGACGTACCCCGAGTGGCCACACGCCGCTCCGACCTCGGCTCGTTTTTACGGGTCGCCGCAGCGCGCTGCGGCCGCTCGATGTCGGGCTTGAGGATTCCGTACGCCGTCATGTCTCTGGACTGCGCCGCGAGGAGGTCGCGGCGCTGGCTGGGATCTCCACCACTTGGTACACCTGGATCGAACAGGGCCGTGAGATCAACTTCTCGCCCGATGTCCTTGACAACATCGGTCGCGCGCTACTGCTTACGCAAAGCGAGATTTCCTATCTCAAGCTGCTGGCTTCGGAAGAGCCGCCGCTGCTGTGCGCGCTCGATCCGCAGGTACCCGACGCGCTGCGTAAACTGGTCGAGCTGCATGAAGCCGCTCCGGCATACATCGCGACGCCGCGTTTGGATCTCTTGGTCTGGAATCGTTTCGTCTCGGACATCTTCGATTACAATCACGAAGGTGATATGCTTTCACGCAACGTGATGTGGCGCATGTTCTTCGATGCGTCGCGCCGTCGACTCTACGTGGATTGGGAAAACGCCGCGCGTGGAACCGTCGCGGTATTCCGCCATACGCACGCAAATTATTACGGCGACGAGCACTTTGAGTCGCTGATCGAGACGATGATGGAAAGCCCGGATTTCGCACGGATGTGGAACGATTGGGAAGTACTACCGCCGGGGGCGCAGCCGTTTATGATTCGTCATCGCACGCTAGGGTTGTGCGAGCTGACGACGATTCAAGCCAGCCTGGGTATCTCACCAGGGTGCTATCTCGCGCTCTTTAGCAGCAAGCGACTCTCGTAGCGGACGCCACGCAATAAAAAAAGAGCCGCAGTGGAGTGCGGCTCTTTTTGTTGTCTTGAAGCTTGGACCGTGATTTAGTTCTTGGCGGCTTCGGCGACGTGCTTGGCGGCATCGAGAAGCTGTTTCTGCGTCTCGTCGGCCATCTCGGCGAGCTTGAGCATGTAGCCCTTGCGCGCTTCGAGCAGTTGGCTCGTGAAGGCGAAGGTCTGCTCGACGACTTGCGCCGGGCTCGGCAGTTTGGGGGCAGCGGCCGCGTCGACCGCGTCGACCTTGGGCACCGACGCCATCAGGTCTTTGAGCGACGCGATCGTCGCGATGTTCAGCTCCTGCGCTTGCTTGAGTCCGCTCAGGAACTCGGTTTGGGCCTTTTCGAGGAACTCTGCGTAGCTGGTCATGGAACACTCCTTGAATCTTTTGATGCGCTAAGTATACCAAGCTACAGCGTAGTTTGTCAACTCTCCGCCCCTTGCCGGGCGCCAGCCTGGGAAATTGCGGCGAGGGCTTGAGCGATGGGTAGGGAGAAAGTTCGACGCCATGCTCGTCTCGCTTATTCTTGCCGCGTTGTTTGCCGCGCCGGCGCCCCCGCTCCCGTTAACGATGCCAACCCCAACGCCGACGCCGGGGACCAGCACGCCCTTCTATCCGGTCATCATGCATACCGTGACGACCGAAACGTGCGCGACGCTGGACCATCTGATGCTTCCCGTCGGGTTTGTCGCGCGACGCAACGACGCGGCGATCGCGACGATGGCGCTCTCGACGCAAAAATTTTTAAGTCATTTTATGCCCGGCGATGTTCCGACCGCCGCCGACGTGCAAGCGGCACTGGGAAATTCTAACGGCTCGTCGCCCAATTTGAATGGAACCGGAACCGCGCTGAGTACGAGCGAGAGCTCGTCGCAGGAGGACGATTCGCTCGTCTATGGACCCGGGCAGATTTTGAACGCATCTCGCATCGACGCGCTCGCCCAACAAATCTACATCAACATCAAACTCGAACGCGACTACCTCAAAACGTCAGAAAAAGACTATCCGCCCGGCAGCAACCCGAAGGTCGATGCGCTGCGCGCACGTGCCGAAGGTTTGATCGAACTGCAGTCAGCGCTCGCCGACCGATACGAGCAATTCGCGGGAACATACCTTGACTCGATGGGCGTCGCCGGAATGACCTCCCAGAATGCCAGTGACCTTGCAACGTTCAAGATAACGTTGCGCGGATTGCTGCTCGGCGATACCAATGGCTTGGCCTCGTATTCGCCGGACGGAAACGATTCGGAGAACGGCGGGTTTTCCAGCGTCGCGGAGCTCGCCAAAGACGGCACGCCCGGTCAAGTCGTCAGCGGGCTGCGGGCGGTAGAGTATTCCTTTGCGTCCTCGGTGCTCGCAACGTACGATCAGTGTCGCGGCACACATTACATTTTGGCGCCGCCGAAGCGGCCCGCTCCGAGTCCGAGTCCGCGCCCCTAAACAGAACGAGGGAGAAAATGAAAAGGGACTGCCGAGCTTCGGCAGTCCCTTTCGTTGTTGTCGCTCGTTGATCGCTACGTTGAGGTAGCGGTCACCGGAAGCGAGATCGTGATGTCGGCCTGTCCGTTTGCACCAGCCAGCGTCGGCGCTTGGCTCTTGCTGATCGGATAGGTCGCACCGTACATGTCGTAGTCGGTACCGATGAGCTGCACGCTGTACGAATCGCCGGCGCCGGCGTTCGCGGCCGCGGTGCAGATCGATTCGCTGGGCGAGAGACCCGTCGTTCCACCCGAGGTATTGGTGTTCGGGCCGTCCTTGTCCGGAAGCGTATACGTTCCCGCCGCCTTGGCGACGATCGTGTAGTACACCGGACCTGCGCCGCCCACCGCGCCCAGGACACCTTGGCAGTTCGACGCGGCGCCGTTACCGGTATCGGTGATCTCGACGTACACTTCGGTGATGCCGCCGGCGAAGTCGCCGGCCGGGAGGGTGATGGTTCCACCGCCGGAACCGTCGAGCGTGAGCGCCGTAGCGGTCAGCGTCGGCAGTTTTGTGGTGGATGCGATGGTTGCCGTCGCGCTGACGGTTCCGGTCGTTGCGGTCGATCCGCTAAAACCGGTCGGGACCACGAGGCTCAGCTTGTAGGAGCCGGCGCTAGCGATCACGCCCTGGAAGGTGGTGAAGCCTTCAGGGATGCCGAGCACGCCCGCGCCCAGGTTGTTCTGACCGTCGCGCAGACCCATACCGTTTTTATCCGGATCGAAGGCCGGCGGTCCGCCCCACGGGACGAACGTCGTCGTCGTCGACGCGTTGTAGAGCGGTTCGGTATACGGGACGTACGAATCGGCGACGCCGCCGTTGTTCGAGTTCCCCGGCGAGAGGCCGTTGACGAAAACGCCGCCGGATTGGCCGAACGTCGAGAGCGCCGTATTGCTGAAGCCCTGCGGCGTTCCCTCGATCGTGCCGGGTGCCCCGATCTCGGACGAGCTGGGTCCGCCCGGCAGGGTGCTGAGCGGATCGAATGACAGGCCGGGGGTACCGGGCGTTCCCGGAACCGTGAACGGCCCGGTGATGGTCGGGGTATCGACCAGGACGTTGGAAAGCCCGTTGGACTGCCGGTAGGTCGCGACGACGTTGAGTCCCGAGGCCGTACCGAACACGTTTGCCGTTCCGACGGCAAATTCGAGCTTGCCGGTTTGGAGCGGATTGACGCTCGTGATCGGCGGGATACCGGACGAGCCGTTTCCGCCGCCACCGCAACCGCCGAGGAGGACCCCGGCGGCGGCGATGGAGAGTGTGAAGCGAATGAGTTTTAAATTCATCAATCTGCCTTTATAGTCTGGTCCGCAAGTAGACGTTCCACGACGTACCGACCCCGTAGTTGTTTAGGAACGGAAGCGTTGCTCCGCCGGGATAGTACTCGTTGGCTGCGCCAATGACACTGCCAGCACTTGCGAGCTGACCGGTGGTCGGACCCGAAACGCCGTCTGCTACTGGCTGATACAACGTGTTGACGATGGGAACGTTGTAGTGATTGTCGAGCAGGTTGAACACCTGCGCGCCGACCGTGATGTTCTTGTTGATCGGCGCTTCGAAGTCGAGGTTCAAGAAGAACTGCGCGGGGCTGTTCTTATCGCCGGCGATAGCCGGTTCGGCGTAGCCGCGCGATGCCGCGATGTTCGGGTTCAGAGTCGAACCCGGGACTTGCGGATCGACGTAGTAGCTCGCGTTGTAGGCGTTACCCGGGCCGCTGACACCCGCGTACGGCGTGTTGGGGCCGTAGTTGGTTTCAGGAATGGTCAGGAGCTCGCCGTTGACGTAACCGATCGACGACGTACCGACGCCGAACGGATATCCGTCGTTGGCGAAGATCGTCGGCGTGATGGTGATGCCGTTCTTGAAGTGGTAGGTTGCGCCGAGGACCGCAGAAACCGGCGGTACGAATCCGGCCTTGAACATTTGCCCGGTAAGGAGCAACTGCTGTCCGAGGATCGGAAGGTTCGACGAACCCGCGACCGGCGGCGTGTTGAGCAGTTCGTTGATGTAGTCGAACGTCACGAACCCGCTTAGGCCGCTTTGACCCGGACGCACGTCCGGCGTGGTCAGCTCGCCTTCGATGCCGAAGGTCTTTTCGTTGCCGCTAGCCGTCGTCGTGAAGACGCTGGCCGAGGACTGACCCGTGATCGGGTTGGGCGGCCCATTGAGCAGCAACACGTTCTGCTCGACGTTGAAGCCGCGGCGCGTGTAGGCCGTCAAACGAGACGACCATCCGCGCAGCGCACCCTTGCTGAACAAGTGCGACCAGGCAAGGTCGAAGTTGCTGTACGTTGGGGGGCCATAACCGCCCAAGTCCGGTGCGTCGAGGTTTTGGTCGAGGAACCACGCATAGGACTCCGCGTAGTTCGGGCACGCGAAGAAGTACTGCGATCCATTGGTCGGGATCCCGGTGTTCAGCGAGTAACCGGGGCCCGGTCCGTGGTAACCACTGCCGCAATACGGCAGGTTACCGGACTTAGCCGGGATGTCGTAGAGCAGTGGGCTGATGTTCGACACGTTGAACGGCGTGCCCAGCGTTTGGCCGTAGAAGAACTGCACCGAGCGTCCGTACGAGAAGCGCAACGAGTCGTCGCGCGTGAGGCGGTACGACATCGCGAAGCGCGGCTGAACCTCGCGCGGATCGATGAATTGGGAGTTGACCTTGGCCGGAGAAACGTCCGATGGCGTACCGCCGGGTCCGTTAAACTCCGTGGGTCCGAATTTGTTCTCTTCGCCGTCGATGCGGGCACCGAAGTCGAAGTTGAGCTTATCGCTCGGTTCGTACTGATCGCGAATGCCGACGCCCCATTGCTGTTGGATCGTTCCGTGATAGCTGATACCGAAGGTGGGAATTTGCGGCATCGTGCCGGTCCACTTGCCCGCAGCTACGAGTTGATCGTGAATGTAGCATCCGCCGCTGATCGAGCACGGATTGCCGGCTCCAGAAACGGCGGCCGGGTTGGCCGGGAGCGCCCAGTCGCCCGAGTTCGGGCTGTCGGGGCCGCCGAGATAACCCAGCTCGGAGTAGGCCAGGCCGAAGGTGCCTTCGCCCGGATATTGGCCGTTCCAGTACGGGCGCGCATCTTCGTATTTTCCTTCGATCGTTAACGTGTTCTTGTCGCTGAACTGATGCGTCAGCGAGACGATCGTGCCGGTGCGCGTGCCGCCGACCTGCGCGTAGCCGGTGCCGAAGTCGCCGGCGTTGAGATAGTTGGTATAGTTCGATCCGCCCTCGAGGATTCCCCAATTGTAGGCCGAGACGCTCAAGAACGTGCTCGGGCTTATCGCGTTGGTATAGGAGAACTTGAGGAAATGAAGCGGATTGGCGTTGGTAAGTTCGGGCTGCAGTACGGGACCCGACAAACTTTGCGGGGCGTACGGCAACTTGGGAATTAACGATAAGAGATACGCATTGCTGCCGCCAAAGAACGGAGCGTACGTACCCAGGAAGGTGGGATCGTTGGGGAAGTAATCGAGACCCTGGGTTCCGCCGTACCCGTTGTACGCATCGTTGAATGCGACGCGAGCCAGGATTTGGAACGCCTCATGGTTGTTCTTGCCGAAACGGAACACTGCGTTGTCGACGAAGTCGTTGTGACGCTCGAGCGACGTTCCGAAGTACGGATTGCTGACGCCCGGGATCGCGAGCTCCGCCGAGGGGACGTTGACCGGCCCCACGCTGGGTACGTAGCTGCTTCCCGAGAACGAGGCGTAATTCGAGAAGTGGCCGTTGTCGGTCGCCGCACCGTAGTTCAAATTGACGGTGTGGTCGTAGTACGGGCCGCCGACTTCCAAGTCGGCGACGCCGCTGGCGGGATAGGTACCGCGCGGCACGACCGTGTTGATGAGACCGCCGCCAACGTTACCTTGCGTGGCGTCGCCGGCACCGGAGACGACTTGGACGCTGCCGCCCGAACCGCCATTGATGCCGTTGATGAACCCTTGGCTGCCGTTCGCATCGAAGAACGGTGCCGTGAACGGTACGCCGTCGTATTGGTAGCCGAGCTCAACTGCGAGCGAACCGCGGACCGAGAGGCCGGCGCCGTTCGTCGAGTCGTACGTCGGGATGACGCCGGGGACGCTCTGTAGGAGCGCGCTTTCGTCCGTGCTGTACGTATTGCCAAGCGCTTGTTGCACGCGCTGGCCGCTCACGGTGTACGTATCGATCGTTTGATCGGGCTGATACGCACTCGCCGCGCTTCGCGACGTTACCTGAGCAATCGTCGTGAGCTGCTTGTTGAGCGTAATGTTTTGCACGTCGTGTTCGTCGCCGAAGACGGTGACGCCGGTGATGTTGGCCGTTTGATAACCGTGTGCCGAGACGGTCAGTACATACGAATCGACACTCATGCCGAGCATCGTATATACACCCTTAGCATCAGTCCTGGCCGAATACGTTCCACTCGGGGACTTGGCGACGACCTGCGCTCCCGCAATGGGAGCATGGGTCGCAGCGTCCGTAATCGTGCCGTTTAGGTTGCCGTAAAGACCGCCTGCTGCCAGGGCCGGTCCGATCGAAAGCAAGCTAAACGCGACTGTGAGGGCGGCTGCTAGAATGCGAGACTGCATTAAACCTCCACAGAATGAAAAAGGCCGATAGGCTCAAGGTCGGAGCCTGACGTGCCTTTTGGTCCATTTTTAAAGGAGGCTTAAGCGTTCCTTTGATTCTGCTGAAGGTTGAGAACCTTAAATTACAACCTGAAAATTAGCTGACAGTTAGCTGATAACGCGGGATTTCAACTAGGCGTGGTCACCGACGAAGCCGCGGTAGACCCTGATCAATGTTTCTTTCTGTTCGGGGGATAAGCGGGTATCCAATTTAACCGCCGATTCCACCGCGTCCGCCGCTTCTCGATGGACGTTTTCGTCGAGCAGGCCCGCTTGGGCGTAGAACGTCTCGGCCGAAAGGTGCAAGGCGCGCGCAATTTGTTTGAGCACTTCGGCTGACGGTTTGTAGAGGCCACGCTCGACTTGGCTCAGGTAGGGGTTGGAGACTTTCGCAAGATCGGCCAACTGTCGCAACGAGAGGTTGGCCAGTTCGCGCTGCGTGCGAATGAACTCACCCAGGCTCTTCAAGTGGTCGCGATTGTTCATCATACGGGGCTCACCTCATCTTCTTTGACGGGCTGGATGTCGATCGGGGCCGCGGTTTCGTTGCGAACGTAGCGCCCGGGGGCGGCTTCGCCCGTGCGCGGCAGTTGGTATGGTTCACGACGGTCGCCGCCATGCGCGTCGGCCCAGACGGACCAGTCTTCCCACCAGCTTCCCTGGTGTTTGTGCGCGCGTTCGAGCCACGCGTCGGGCGACTCGCCCGCCTCGGTTTGATCGCTGGTCCAATAGCAAGCCTTGGGGTTGCCGGGCGGGTTGCAGATCCCGGCGACGTGTCCGGCGTTCGTGCGCGTGTATTTCACCGGCCCGCTGACGTATTGCGACGTCATATAGGTCGTACGCCAGGTTGCGATGTGATCGCCCTCGGCGCCAAGTATGTACATCGGCGTTTCCACGGCGCCCAGATCGATCGGAACGCCGGCGAGAACGAATGCCTTAGGCACGATCAGCAGATTGTGCAGGTAGCACGAACGCAGATATTGCGAGTGCATCGCCGCTGGCATTCGCGTTGCATCGGCGTTCCAGGTCAGGATGTCGAACGCGGGCGGCTTCTTGCCCATATACCAGTTCGATACCACGTAGCTCCAGATCAGATCGTTGGCGCGCATCCAATCGAACGTGCGCGCCATCTCACTGGAATCCAGGAATCCACGTTCGCTCATCGTGTGCTCGAGTTTGGCGATCGACGCTTCGTCGGTGAAGACGCCAAGATCGCCCGGCTCACTGAAGTCGAGGATCGTGTTGGTGGCCGTGCACGCGCCGATCCGATGGCCTTGACCTTTGGCCGCAAGCCACGCCATCATCAGCACCGACATCGTACCGCCTAAGCACAGCGCGGCGAGATTGACCTGCGGTGCGCCGGTCAATCGTTCGACCGCATCGAGCGCGGCGAGCAATCCTTTTTCGAGATACGTGTCCATCGTGTAGTCACGCATCGTCTCGTCGGGATTGCGATAACTGATCATGAAGACCTGATGCCCACGTTGCACCGCCCACTGCGCGAACGAGCGTCCGGGTGCGACGTCCATGATGTAATACTTGTTGATCCACGGCGGCGACATGATGATCGGCCGCTCGTACACCGTCTCGGTCTGCGGGTAATAGGCGATCAGCTCGATTAACTCGTTGCGAAAGACCACTTCACCCGGCGTGGCGGCGAGATTTTCGCCCAGGGTGAACGCCGACGTATCGACCTGTCGCGGATAGCCGCCGTTGTTCTGCACGTCGTCGAGAAATTGCGTCATACCCTCGACTAGGCTCGCTCCGCCGGTATTCATCGCTTCTTTGACGACCATCGGATTGAGCCACGGCACGTTGCTAGGCGCGAGCGCGTCCATCATCATGTTCATCGCAAAGCGGGCTTTGCGTTTGGTGGCGTCGGGCAGTCGCGAGCTCTCGACCATGTCGCTCGCGAATTTCCGGCGCACCAGATATTCTTCGACCATGCCGAGCAGAAACGGATTGCCGCTCCAAGCGGGATCGGAAAAACGTTTGTCGCCGGCGGCTTCGGGCATCGGCGTGGGCGTCTCGCCCTGCATGCGGCGCAGCGCGTTCATCGCGACGCCTTGTTGAGCGAACATCAACGCGCTCATGATCGTTCCCATGCGCAGCGGATCGCTCATCACATCCACGGTGACCGCGCGTAGCGCGTCGTTGAGTGCGGCCGGGTCGGCGCCCGACATGTCCATGCCGTAACTGAAATCTTCGAGCGGTACGGATCCGATCACATGTACATACCTCCGTTGACGTCGTAGGTCGCGCCCGTAATGAAGCCGGAATTCTCATCGATCAGAAAGCGGACGACGCGGGCGATCTCGGACGGCTCGCCAAGCCGGTCGACCGGCGTGCGCGTGCGCGCGATTTCGATCGCGGCTTCGGGCATCAGCTTGACCATCTCGGTCGCGGTGAATCCGGGGGCGACGGCGTTGACCGTAATGCCGGTACGCGCGGTTTCGAGCGCGAGCGTTTTTGTAAGGCCCAGCAGTCCCGCTTTTGCCGCCGCGTAATTCGCTTGTCCGAAATTACCGGTGTGGCCGACGACGGAGCTGATGTTGACGATGCGTCCGTATTTACGTTCGAGCATGTGCTCGAGCACGGCTTTGATCATAAAAAACGGCCCCGAAAGATTCACGTTGAGGACCGCTTGCCATTCATCGACCGTCATCTTGCGTGCCGTGTGATCTTTTGTGATGCCGGCGTTGTTCACCAAAACGTCGACCTTGCCGTATGCTGCGATCACCGCCTCCGCCGCGTGTTGACAGGCGAGCGGATCGGCGACGTCTGCTTCATAGAAGGCGACGCGTTGCGCGCTGCCGTTGAGCGAACTGCGTAGCTGCTCGGTACGATCGCGATCGGCGGCCACGCCAAGCACGGCGACCGTCGCGCCCTCGGCTGCGAGAACCGAGGATATCGCCCCGCCGATCCCGCGCGAGCCGCCGGTGACGATGGCGACGCGGCCTTCCAGCGAGGTGAGCGTGGCAAACGAAGCATAAGGCGAAGTTAACATTGTGGGTAGTCATTGTACCCGTGCGCTTTGCTTACCTAGCGAAAGGGCGAGAAAAGTCGGGTCTTTTTTTACCGTTAGGCCATTGCCTGCGCCGGAAGCGGGCGGCGGCCTCGTCCGATCTGCAGGACAAGCAGGCTGGCTGCCAGGCAGAGGACGCCGGATGTAAGGAAGGCGGCGTCATAACTGCCGGCCTCGACGCGGACGAGCCCGGCCGCAAAAGCGGCAATGCTGGCCCCAACCTGATGCGAGGCGACCACCCATCCGAAGATCAAGGGGGCGCGGCCTGCGCCGAAAGCGTTGGTCGTCAGCCGCAGCGTCGGCGGAACCGTCGCGATCCAGTCCAACCCGTAAAAGACGCTAAAGATCGGCAGGCCGAGCGCCTGCCACCCGAAGGCGTAGGGTAAGAAGATCAGCGAGATGCCGCGCAGGCCGTAGTACCAAAACAGCAGGCCCCGGTTGCTGAAACGATCCGAAAGCCAGCCCGAGAGCGTCGTGCCCGCCAAATCGAACACGCCCATCGTTGCCAGCAGGGTTGCCGCCCGTGTCTCGGGGATGCCGTGATCGCCGCATGCCGGAACCAGGTGCGTGCCGATCAGACCGTTCGTGCTCGCACCGCAGATCGCGAACGTTCCGGCGAGCAGCCAAAAGTCGCGCGAGCGTGCGGCGCCTTTGAGGCTGTCGATCGCGCGAGTAAACGGATTGCCTTCGGGCGGCGCGACCGGCGTGCCCGCGGGACGGTCGCGCACGAGTCCTAAAAAAATCGGCGCGACCAGCACGCATGCTGCGGCAAGCGCAAGCGCACATGCCCGCCAGCCGCTGTGCTCGATAATGCGCGCAAAGAGCGGAAGGAAGATCAACTGTCCGGTCGCGTTGCCTGCGGCGAACACGCCCATCACGACGCCGCGGTTGGTCTCGAACCAGCGCGTTGCGATCGTTGCGCCAAGGGTCAGTGAAATCGTGCCGATGCCCGTGCCGATGATCACGCCCCAGAGCACGATCAACTGCCACGGTGCGGTGATTGCGACGGTCGCGGCGCTGGCGATCCCGATCAATCCCAACGCAACGCCGACGGTGCGGCGCACGCCGTAACGTTCGTAGAGCGCCGCCGCAAAGGGCCCGGTCAGGCCGAAGAGCAGGATGTTGAGCGCGATCGCAGCCGAGATGATCGGCTCGGCAGAGAAGCCGAACTGGCCTTCGAGCGGCAGTATCAGCATCGTCTGCGCCGAGCGAACCCCGGCGACCGTGACCAGCGCCGCGAACGTCGCGCCCGCGACGACCCAGGGGCGAGAGAACTTCATGCCAACAGTGAACGCAGAAAATCGACTGCGGTTTTCAGCGTTCCTATGCCATGTCGAGGCCGCCGTTGACGTGGAAGGCCGCGCCGGTGATGTAGGCGGAATCGTCCTCGCACAGGAATTTCACCACGCGCGCGATTTCCTCGGGCTTGCCGAGCCGTTTGGTCGGGATCTTGTCCACGACTTTTTGCAGCGACGCCTCGGGCATCGCGGCAACCATTTCGGTCGCGATGAATCCGGGCGCGACGACGTTGGCGGTAATGCCCTTGGCCGCCATCTCGAGTGCGACCGATTTGGTGAAGCCGAAGAGCCCGGCTTTGGATGCCGCATAGTTGGCTTGTCCGACGTTACCGGTTTCACCGATGACCGAGCTGATGTTGACGATCCGCCCCGATCCGCGTTCGATCATGTGCTCGAGGACCGCTTTGGTCATGTTGAACGTGCCCGAAAGATTGACGTTGATGACGTTGCACCAATCTTCGGCGGTCATCTTGCGCAAGGTCTTGTCGAGCGTGATGCCGGCGTTGTTGATCAGAAAGTCGATCCGGCCAAAACGTTCGAGCACTTCGCCGACGACGCGGCGGCAGTCCTCGAAGTCGTCGACACGGCCCTGATGCGTCGAAACCGAATAGCCGGCGGCTCGATATTTTTCCGCGCACTTTTCCGCCGAATCGGCGCCACGGCTATAACCGGCGGCGACGTGCGCGTTCGCTTTCGCGAGCGCATCGGTGATCGCGGCTCCGATGCCGCGAGTTCCGCCGGTAACAACGGCGACGCGATTGGTGAACATGAATTCCTCCGCAAGCAAACGTCACGGTAATTGCGGATTCGTATCAACCGACTCCCGCGTGGTGCACGCAGCGTCGTGCGGCGTTACGGCGTGGTCATGATCAGCGGCACCGGTGTGGGGGTCGCGACCGGCGCGGGCGACGGTGTGTACGTCACCACGACGGTGAATGCGGTCGGCGCGTCGGCCGCTGCAAGGCAGACGCGTCGTTTTATGCCGCTTGCCGCGATCGTTAGTTCAACCAGCCGATTTCCGCCGATCGCCGCGGGCATCGCGGCAAAACCAAATGGCACGTCGGGTGCATGTGCGCCGCTAAAGAGTGGGTCGTACGCCGGGCCGGCCGCGTTGCCGAGGTCGCTCGCGCGTACCGCCGTAGCGACGAAACCGTCGATGTGCGCAATGCTGGTACCAGCGCCCGGCGTTCCGGTGCCGATGGTGTAACGCGTGACGGTGCTTGCGGCGGCGTCGAAACGATAGGCCCACGTCAACGGCCGGTGCGAACCGTCTTGCGCGTAGAAATCGATCTCGTGGCCGTCGGCATTGGGATCGCCCAAGGCGTCGGTTGCGGGAACGTAGACGGCGAACGCGCTTGCGGCGTCGCTGGTCAACCGCTCGACGAGCGTTCCGGCGCCTGCCGCTGCGTTCATCCGCAGCGCGAACGCGCCCGACGCCGCGACCGTCCGGTTCGCCATGACCACCAGCGCCGCTGCGATCGTCGCGAAAATTCCGGCGGCGATCATCGTCTCGATAAGGGTAAATCCGCGCTGAGCGAACGGCTGCATGGCGCCGTCGCCAGTGCCCGCGTTGCCTGGCGCAGGGACTTTGTGTTACAAAGTAAGGGATGACCGATCTGGAACGCGCGATGCTCGACATCGCCGAAGTGCGCGAGCGCCTGGCGGTAACCCAGCGCTTTCGCGGCTACTCCGGCGTGGCGGCCGCCGTGTCGGGATGCTTGGGGGTTCTTGCGGGCGTGGTCCAAGCGGTGCTCGCGCCGGTCCCCGCGACGCCGCACGAGCATCAGCTCTATGCCGCGATTTGGCTGGCGTGCGGCGGCGCGGCGATGATCGTGAACTACGGCGCGATCGCGCACTGGTTCGTCAGCGACGCAAGCGCGCGCGACCGCTGGCAGACGCGCACGGTCGGTCTTTCGATTCTTCCGGCGCTCGCGCTGGGCGCGGCAATCACCGCGGCTCTGCTCTCACGGCAAACCTTCGGCTCGCTGCCCGGTGTGTGGTGCGGCTGTTACGGCGTCGGCCTCTTTGCGTCGCGGACGATGCTTCCGCGCCCCGTGGTTGCGATCGCTGCGCTCTTCCTGCTAGCCGGTGTCGGACTGCTCTTCGTGCCGTCGGACGTCGCGCTTGCCTGGTGGGTGTTGCCGGCGACATTCGGGTTGGGTCAGATCGCAATCGGATTTTTCGTCGCGCGCGACCGGGTGGAGCATCCATGAGCGCAACCGATCTGGATCGCGTCTTTCACGAGCGCGGCCGCCTCGCGATTTGTTCGACGCTGGTCTCGCACCCTGAGGGCATCGCGTTCACGCAGTTGCAGGAAGCTTGTGCGCTGACCGACGGCAATCTCAACCGTCATCTTCACGCGCTGGCCGAGGAATCGATCGTCACGACCGAACGGTTGACCGGAACCGGCCGCCCGCAGACGATCGTGCGCATCACCGGTTCCGGCCGCGCGCGGTTTCTTGGCTACATCGACGCCCTCGAAGCGATCGTACGCGACGTTCAGCGTTCGATGAGAGACAACGAGTCGCCGATGCGCACGATGCCCGCGCGCGGCACGTCGCAATAAATCCCCATCCAGTTCACGCGCGCCTGCGCGACGTACTGTAAGATGCGCGGGTCGCTTTGCCCGCCGCCGGGATCGTAGGTGGTAACCACGCACCGTTCGATCGGATAACGTACGCGCAACGTGACCTCGCCCAATTGGAGTTCCCGGCCGGTGAGCGCGCCTTCATCGAGACTTTCTCCGGGCTGCGCTTCGATGAAGAAATTGGGCCGGAAGCGCTGATACTCGACACGGTAGCCGGTGTATTTCGAAACGCCGTCCAACCAGCGGTCGACGATCAGTGAAATCGGCGCGTCGTCGAAAAAACGCTCGCCGTCGGATTGCGCTAGCGCGAGGTCTTCGGCTGGAACGAGCGCGATCGCGTCGTCGCCGGAGTCGAGCAGGTGCAGCCGGTCGTTTCGCGTCCCGGTGTAGCGTTTGCCGGCGCGCGGGCGTCCTTCGCCTACGATCAAGGCCCGCACGCGGTCGCCTTCGACCCCATCGGCATCGACGCGAGCCTCGGCCAGCGCCTCTCCGCCGAGGCTTTTGACGGGATACCGGTAGAGACCGCGCAGCGTGCCGAGCTTCATGGGCCATAGATACCGTAGGAAGGCTCCGAAATCCTCAAGAACGGGCGCCGCAATGGAGTTGCTCGAAACACGGCCACAGTTGCGCTCGCTGCACGTTGGCGAGATCTTCGATCGCGCGACCACGATGTACGTGCGCCACTTCGTCGTGTTTTCGCTGATCGTGTTCACGCTGCTCGCGCCGCTCGCGATCTTGCGTTTCATCGCGCTGGGGGCGAATTCGGACGATTATACCCAGCTCATGAACGAGATGCTGCACCCAGGCGCCGCCGCGGCGGCCGTGAGCCACTCGCTGCTGACGCTCTCGATTGGGCTGGCGTTGCTGACCTTCGTGCTCGCGCCGATCGTCAACAACGCCGTCGCTTCGGGCGTTGCGGCGCTGTATGACGGTCAGCCGCTGGACTATCGCGCTTCCTTCGCGCGCGTGCTGCGCCGGTTAGCGCCGCTGCTGGGAACGATGCTGTTGTGCCTGCTCGTGCTCATCGCCGCGTATGTCGGACTCGTGCTCACCGGTGCCGTCATGGCGATGATCGCCGCCGCAACCTACGCGCTCTCCGGGATCGTCGGTATCGCGTTCATCGTCGTCGCCGTTCTGGCTGGATTTGGGCTCCTAGCGCTCTTCGCATTGGTCGCGCTGACGTGCGCGCTAGCGCTCTACGCGACGACGATCGAACGGCAGGCGCCGGGGCAAGCGCTCAGGCAAGCCTTCGGCCGCATCTTCAATCGACGCGAGCTACCCAAGGCGCTGCTCATGGTGCTGGCCTACATCGCCCTGGAAATCGTGGCGGTGCTGGTGACCGGAAGCGTGGGCGCGCTGATCCTGCTCTATCTGCACAGTGCCCTGCTCGAGATCGTCTTTAGCACGGTTGCGGGCGCGCTCCTCAACGCATATGTGACGATTTTGCTAGCCGTGTATTACTTCGACGTGCGCACGCGCGCCGAGGGCCTCGATCTGGAAGTCGATCTGGACCGCCTGCCGGGCAGCGTATGACCGTATCGCCGCCCGAGGACATCGTGCGCGCGGTTCACGCCGAACTCGCGGTCCCGGGACGCTACCATCTGCACGTCACGCGCGCGCACCGGTCATTTTTCGAACAAGCCCTGCAATGGGTGTGGGCGCATGTGGTGATGCTGTGGGATTCGCTCATGCGCCACGTGCACATCGGCCGTAGCGGACTCGCCGATGTCGGCGACGGCGTGATTGTGCTGTGCGTACTCGCCATCGCGGCGGTCGCCGCCCACCTGCTCGTGCAGGTGCAGCTCGATCGCGTTCGCGCGGATCGCAGCGTTGAATTCTCGCCGGCGCGTTCGGCGCAAACCTATGTCGTCGCGGCCGCGGGCGCGGCGGCCGACGGTGATTACGCGCGCGCGGTGCGCCTGCTGTTCATCGCGGCCGTCACGCTGCTCGATATCCGCGGCGTCGTGCACGACGAACGCGGCGCGACCATCAACGATCTGCGACGGGCGCTCGCGACGCGCGACGCCGTTCTCGAAGCATCGTTCGTCGACATCGCGCGGATCTACACCAGCGCCGCCTACGCCGAACGGCCGCTCGACGCAGATGCGTGGCAGCGTGCGCAGGCAGCGTACGCGCGTCTCAAAGAGCGCAGCCTGGCATGAAGAGGCGCGGGCTCGAGATCGCTCTGCTCGTCGCGGTCGTCGCGGTCCTGGTCGCGGTCGCCTTGGCGTCGGCAGGACGCCCGCCGTCAACGTACTCGACCTTCGACACGGGGCCGAACGGCTATCGCGCGCTCTACGGCGTGCTCGAACGCGAGCGCATCCCGGTCGGGCGCCTCGAAGCGCCGCTCGCGCAACTTCCCTCCGGTACCGGCGTGCTGGTCGTTACGCCGCCGCTCCCGGCATTGGGCAGCGCATTGCCGATCGAATATGCCGCCGCCGACCGCAAACGGATCGAAACGTTCATGCAGCGCGGCGGGATGGTGCTGGCGTTCGGAATGATCGACGGACTTGCGAAATCGCCGCGGCTGCGCACGCTCGACGTCGTCGACGACACCAACGCCGCGCTGGCCAAACATCCGCGCAATGCGCTAGCCGTCTACGACGCGGTTGCCGGACGTGGCCCGGTCGTTTTCGATGAACGGTTGCACGGCTACGATCGCACGCGATCGCTTTGGTCGGTGCTTCCGGCACCGGTTCGCGTCGCTTGTTGGCTTGCGCTGCTCGCGATCGTGCTGCTGCTCGTCGATGCGAACGTGCGTTTCGCGCCGCCGGTGCTGCAGGAGCCGCCGGCCGATCGCGATTCCTCGGATTACCTTATATCGATGGCGCGATTGCTGCGGCGAGCGCGAGCCGGCAGCGCGGCGATCGCGCGCTTCGCGCAGCGCTATCCGGACAACATCGAACTCGCGGCGCTCGCCGCGCGACGTCATCCCAGCGACGCGCAGGTCATGCGCGCCGCGACGATCTACGGTAACGTGCGAAAGGACCATGCGTGAACGCTTCTCCTCATCCGGTTAGCGATCTGAGCGCGCGCGTGCGCGAGGCGATGGGCCAGGTCATTGTCGGCGGCGAGCGCGTCAGCTACGGGTTACTCGTTGCGCTGCTCACGCGCGGGCACGTCCTGATCGAAGGCGTGCCGGGCACAGGGAAGACGCTCGCGGTGCGTGCGTTTGCCGCAGCGCTGGGCTTACCGTTCAGGCGTATTCAGTTCACGCCCGACCTCATGCCGAGCGACGTGATCGGAACGACGGTGTTCAACCCGCAGAGCGCGAGCTTCTCGGTTCGACCCGGACCGATCGACGCGAACGTCGTGCTGGCCGACGAGATCAACCGCACGCCGCCGAAAACGCAGGCGGCTCTGCTCGAAGCGATGGAGGAGGCGCGCGTGACGATCGACGGCTCGCCGATCGTTCTGCCGCAACCGTTCATCGTTTGCGCGACGCAGAACCCGATCGAGTACGAAGGCACCTATCCGCTGCCCGAGGCGCAGTTGGATCGGTTCGCGGTCAAGATCGTAACCGGCTACCCGGCGCCCGAGCAGGAGTGCGATTTGCTCGCGCGGGTCGCGGCGGGTTTTGACGCGCGCGCGCTTGACGGGCGGCAACTGCCCGCGGTAACCAGTGCCGATGAGATCGTCGCGGCGCAGCAGGCCGTGCGCGCCGTACACGTTGCGGGCGACGTGCAGCAGTACGTTTATGCCGTGGCGGCCGCGACGCGCGCGAACCCACGTCTTGCCCTTGGGGCGTCACCGCGCGCGGCGGTCTCGCTCTTGCTCGCGTCGGCGGCCGCGGCGGCGATCGACGGGCGAGAGTACGTGACGCCGGACGACGTCAAGGATGTCGCGACGATGGTGCTCGCGCACCGCTTGATCGTGCAGCCGGAAGCTGAAATCGAGGGCGCGACCGCGCCGTCGATTCTCGACCGATCTGCTTGCGAGCGTTCCCGTACCGCGTGCGTAATCCGCTTGCGGTCTGGTTCTCGGTTCGTTTCGTATGGGCGCTGGCCGCGATCGCCGTGCTCTCTGGCCTGTTCGCCGGGCCTACCGTTGCTCGTTCCGCTCGCGATACTTCTGGCCGGCGCCCTGGCGGGCGCGACGTTGTACGATCTCGCGCGGCTGCCCATGCCGCGCGATCTGCGTATCGCGCGCGAGCTGCCGGCGCATCTGTCGCTTCGGCGTGCGGCCGAGCTGCAGTACACGATTGAAAACGCCTCGTCGCGCCGGTTGCGCGTCGGGCTGACCGAGACGCCGATGCGCACGCTCGACGTCGGCGAAGAGGAGTTCGTCATCGCCGTGCCCGCGCGTTCGCAGGCGCAGCGCGTCGGCCGCGTTCGTTCCGCGCGCACGCGGAAGCGATGCGTTCGCGTCTCTGTACGTATGGTACGAGACGTCGCTCGGCCTGATCCGCCGGCGTACGATCGTCGCGCTGCCCCAGACATTTCGCGTCTATCCGGATCTCGGCGCGGTCGAACGTTACGGTTCGCTGCACGCGCGTAACCGTTTGATCGAAGCCGGGCTTCGCCGCATGCGCCTGCGCGGAATCGGCTCGGAGTTCGAGAGCGTACGGGATTACCGAGGCCGGTGACGCATTCCGCACGATCGATTGGAAGGCCACGGCGCGCCGCGGAAAATTGATGGTGACGCAGCGCGAGGTCGAGCGCAGCCAAGACGTGATGATTTTGCTGGACTGCGGCCGGCTGATGACCGCGCGGGTCGGCGAGCAGCGCAAACTCGACTATGCGGTCACCGCCGGGCCTGTCGCTGGCGTCGATCGCGTCGCTGGCGAGCGATCGCGTGGGCATCGTCGCGTTTGCAAAGCGGATTCTGCTCGCCCGCTCTCCGCGCTCGACCGCGGTCTCGGTGCGCGCGCTCGCCGACGCGCTCTGCGACGTGGAGCCGCTTTTCGAAGAGCCCGACTACGCGCACGCCTTCGGGTATCTGCGCTCGCACCTGCACCGCCGCAGTCTGATCGTCTTCCTCACCGATGTCATCGATCCGGTCTCGCAGGGAGCCATTCTGAGCGAACTGGGCTCACTGGCCAAACGCCACGTGGTGCTCTGTGTATTCATGAACGATCGCGCCGTTGCCGAGCGCTTGGCGCGCGCCCCGGTCCGCGTGGAGGACGCGTACGCGATGGACGTGGCACTGGGTCTGGCCCTGGAACGAGACGTTGCGGCGCGTACGCTCGCGCGCAGTGGGCTCATGGTGCTCGATGTACCCGCCGCCGCGCTATCCGTCGCCGTGATCGATGAATATCTGCGCATCAAATCTCGCGGGCTCTTGTAGAGGAAGCGGCCGAACGCTAGCGTAGCAGCCGGTATGAAACGTCTTTCTGCTTTTCTGGCGAGCGCCGTGGTGTTCGCCGCCGGTATGCAAGCCCTGGCCGGGGCTCAGACGCAGCCGCAACGCCAATTGGTTTACTCGTATACGGTCGGCGTGAACAACTCGTCGAGCGACTCGAGCATGAGCCAATACAGCGACAACACGAGTAATTCGACCTCGGACCTGGGACAGATCACCGTCGGTATCATCGGTGTCGAGGCCGACGGCGGCCTGGTGGTCACCGTCGCGGAAAACGGGCGTTCGAACCGAACGGTCGCCCCCGCCACATGTGTCGTCTATTCGTCGACCAACGTGGAGTGCGGCGCGCAGGTCGTCACGCCGGAGGAAACCAGCGTGGTGCGCGCGCTCAATCCCAAGTTCTTCGATACAAGCGCGCTCGACGCGAAGCGGCATTGGCGAATCGCGCCCGCGGGCAGCGGAGTCACGATCGATTACGCGGCCACGCCGGTACAGAACGGGGTCACCACGATCAGCGGCACGCGCGACGAATCGGCTCAGAATACGACGACGCATTCAGAGATGACGTATACCTACGACACGAGCAAGTTGCTTCCGACCCAGGTCAAGGAATACGAAACGGTTCGCGTTCAGGCGCCCACCCAGCAATCGACCAGCACGGTTGACATCACCGCGAGCCTGGTGTCCGACAGCGGCTTAAAACACGCCTAGCGCGTCCGTACGCCTCGTCCGGCGAAGCTGAAGTAGCAGACGAGGAGCACGGCCGTTACGGCTCCGAACGCAATCCGGGCGGTGGCCGGCAGGCGAAGCGGCGAAAAGAAGCCTTCGATCGTTCCCGCGACGCACAGCATCGCGAAAACGCCGGCAATCAGCACGCCCGCCCGTCTGCCCGCTGCGGCGATAGCGTCGCGGCGGCGTAGGCGTCCGGGTGCGGCGACGCCGGCGCTGATCAACAGGCCGGCTGCGCCGGAAATTTGGATGGCGGTCAATTCGATGACGCCGTGTGGTGCGATCGTGGCCCAAAAGTCCGGGCCGAATCCCGCGTTGGTAAAGAGCGCTCCGACAGCGCCGAGCATCAGCCCGTTGGAGAGGATGATGCCCACGGTGAGCACGCCGACCGTCACACAGCCGGCGAACGCGATGATCGCGACTTTGACGTTGTTGGTGATGATTGCGGTAGCCATCATCGGCGAGGCGGCGGGATCGAATGCGAAGTTCGAGTCGTGCAGGCTCTTTTTGATCGCACTGGGGATCACTTGCTCTGGAATCAGTGCGTACGCGTCGCCCGGATGCAAGCGTACGAGCACGTAGGCGACGATTGCGGCGGCGACCGTGATCGCGGTGCAAATCGCAACGAGCCCGAACGAACGGCGGAACTCCTGCGGAAATCCGGTGGTAAAGAAGTGCGCGACGCGCTGGCGTCCGGTGACCGCAGCGCCGCCGTAGACGTAGGCGTGGGCCCGCGCGACAAGCCGGTTCAGATAGGCGAGCAGGCGCGGGTCGTACCCGCGTCCCCCGCATACGCAAGGTCGCTGGTCACCGCACGATAGAGCCGTCCGATGTCTTCCACCCCATCGGGCGTCAGCGCGCGCACGCCGCGCCGTCCCGCGCGAGCCAAGAGCCCGTCGAGCTGGTTCCACGCGGCGCGTGCGCCGTTCGACGAAGGTGGCCTGCGTCACGCCGTCCCAGGTACTAGCGGCGATGGACCGAACCCTCGACGTACGCACGCCCGAATCGATTCAATTCTCCTACGAACTCGCCGGCGTGGGCAGCCGCTTTCTCGCGGTGACGCTCGATCTGCTCATTCAGATCGGCTCCTCCTCTTGCTGGCCTGGGGCGTGACGTTGACGGCCGAACGTGGCCGATCGATCGCGCCGTCCCATCCGTACGTTGCGGCGCGCGTCGCGATACAACATCGCGATCGCAGTCGTCATCGCTGTGGTGTTCGTCGATTTTTTTCGGCTATTTCATCTTGTTCGAGTCGCTGTGGAACGGCCAAACGCCCGGAAAGAAGCTGCTGGGCATTCGCGTCGTACGCGACGGAGGGTATCCGGTCGACTTGGGCGCGTCGCTGGTGCGCAATTTGATTCGCGTCGGCGAGATGATCGCTCGGATTCTACATCGTGTCGGCGTTCGCGGCCGTGTTCTCGCCGCAGAACAAACGCCTGGGCGATCTGGCAGCGGGCACGATCGTCGTGCGCGACGCGCGGATGGAATCGCCCGAAGCGCTGCTGCGCGAGATGACCGGCGCCCGTCTATGCGGCGACCGCCTACGTCAGCGGCGAGGAGCGGGCCCTGATTCGCAAGTTCCTAGACCGGCGCGACGAGCTGATCGTAGCGCGCCGCACCGAACTCGCGCACCGGCTCGCCGAACGCGTGCGTCCGAGGCTTCCGGTGGAATTGCAACGGCTGGCCGACGAGGATCTGCTCGAGCGGCTGTAGCGGTCAGCTCTTACGGCGCAGGCGGCCGATCATCTCGCGCGCGAAGCGCATGGCGTCGTCTTTGGTCCGGTCGTAGATCGACGCGGCCTGCCGCTTACTCATGTGTTTTCCGTGTTCCAAGAAGAACGTCACGCCTTCGCCGACGACGATCGTGCCGGCGTACGCGATCGCGCCTTTGATGGCGACTCCGGCAACGGGCACGAAGCCGACGAGTTCGCGCGCCAGCGTTCGCCAGCCGAAGCCGCCGCCGATGACCGGCAGCAGCTTCCACATGCGCTGCACGTCGGGATCCCGGCCGTACGCCGCTTCGATCTGCAGGAGCAGCATCATCTGCAATCCGGTGATGGCAACCATGTCGCCCGCCGACGCGAACGCGCCCAGTACGACGCCGACAACGGGAATGTGATCGACGAGCGCGCTCGCAAGCGCGACTTTGAGCGCGTTGTTGGCCGCGTCGCGCGTCAATTTTGCGGCAACGGTTTCGCGCAGCGGCGGAAGACGCCGTCCGACGGCGATCTCGACGCCTTTGCATGCATCGACCAGGTGCACGAAAAGCCGCGGTCGCAGCGCCTCGACGGTAGAGTGCGGGGATCGAGATAGTCGCCGATCGTTCCGGGCGCGGGCGTCGCCGGCGGCCCTTCGGCGCGTCGCGTTCGGATCGACGGTGAGCGCGAAGATGGGAACGCGCAGAGCACGCAGAGGTTCGAAGGCGGCGCCATCACGGTCGCCGGCTTGTCCGAGAAAAATCACGGCCCGCACTTCGCTCGGCGCGGTGATCAGCGGCGCGTTCGGAACGATCGTCTCGATACATGCAGCCGCGTCGTCGGGAATGGTTCCCTCGTTATGGCCCGACAGGAGGAGCGCGCGCATCTGCGCGATCAGCCCCGGGTCGCCGCAAAGCAAGAAACGAAACGGCTTGCGCACGTGGGCGTGCACCGCGTTGACGTCGATGCCGCCGCGGACCAGCCGGTAGAGATCGCGTGCGCCCAGTGCCGAGGCCATAACGCTACGGTGCTCATCTCTTTGACCGGATCGTCGGTGTAATCGAGGTAGATCAAACCGGTGAAGATCTCGAGCGGCCAGGCGTGCATGCCGTGTTCGTCCGCGAGATCGACCGGCGATTTCTTCTCGCTGAGCATCTGCTGCACGATGTCGTCGGGCGTCGATCGGATGTCGGCCGCGACGATCGTCGCGACAACGACGTCGCCGGGCGTGATATCGTCGACCAGCATCTCCTGGTAGGGATGCCGTCCATGTTGAATTTTTGCTCGAGCGCGTACTGCAGCGTCGCGTAGCGGTCGGGTGAACTTCCCAGACCAAGCAGCGTAATGCGTACCGAGAGCTGGCGCGTGCGAGCCATATTGTAGAGTTGGCTCGCCTGCGATGCCTGCGTTGCAGCCGAGTCCAGCTCGCGTGAGCGCCTTTTGCACCATGGGCTGGATCGTGCCGTCGTATTCGGTTTGGTTGATGTCGCCGCGCATGTTCATCGGGGCACGCAGCAGTTCGCGAAAGAGCGCGTCCACGTCACCCAGCGATTGATCGAGCGTGGTCAGTGCGGCGCGGGATGCGTCAACGCTGCTGATCATATCGCTATCGGCATGGCGCAGTTCGTTGAAGATGCTGGGATACGACGGTAAGATCGCGAGCTGATCGGCCGGAATCGGTGTCGCGTCGAGCGTCTGCTGCATCTCGTCGAGAATGTCGTTGCTCTCTTTGAGCAAGCCCGACTGCTTGTTGCGTTCCAGCGACCCGACGTTGGAAATCACCGTGCTCGAGTCTTGAATCGCGCTGTTGAGCGAACGCGACATCGACTCGATATTGCGCAGGACGGCGTCGAGCTTCGATCCGTGCGGCACGTTCATGTTGTTGAAATTCGGTATTTCATACTGCAGTGCTTGCGTGCGCGCACTGAGGAGCTTGAGTTGATCGCGTGCTTGATCGCGCCGATCTGAAATCGCGGTGTTGGCGGCGGCTTGTGCGCTTTGCGCCGCGGCGAACGCCGTGCGCAAGCCGGTGAGATTGGGCTGCGTGAGCGTCACGCGCTGCGCCTGGACTTCGCGCAGGGAAGCGATGCGCGCGAGTGCGAGCGCTTTGGTTTGCGGCGAACCGTTTTGCGCCGCTTCAGCCAGCGTCTGCTCGCTCTTGTTTGGGAAACCCAGGGCGATCTGGTCTTGACCTAGGCCCAGCAACGCCTCAGCGTTGGTGGGATCGGTCCGCAGGATGTTCTCGAAGCGCAACATCGAGAACTCATAACGCCCGTGCTCGCGATCGTTCGCGGCCTGCACGAGGCGCTGTTCTTCGGTAACGACTTTGGGATCGAGTTCCGGATAGCCGACCAGATGCGCGACGCGCTGGTCGGGATTGGGGTGATCCTGGAGGTACTTGGCGACCAGATCGCTGTGTTCGGACTCGAGCACGGTGAGATGCTGGAGCATCGTGCGCATGTTTTCGGGGTCGTACCCCGCGCGCGCCATCAACTGCAAACCCGTGCGGTCGGCTTGGAGCTCGTCGGCGCGCTGGATCTTGGCATAGGCGCCGGCCTCCATCAAGTTACCGAACTCGTAGATGAAGGGCGAGAAGAGGGATGCGAGTCCAAAGAGGAGGTTGAGTCCTTCGAGTTTGGATTGCGAGGTCAGCACGTGGCGCCGTTCGATGTGGCCGGTTTCGTGGCCGATCACGCCGGCCAGTTCGTCATCGGATTGCACGAAGTCGATAAGGCCCTCGTTGATGTAGACGTAGCCGCCCATCGTCGCGAACGAGTTGACCTCGGTGTCCTTGATGATCTTGAGGTTGTACGGAACGTCTTTGCGGTCGACTTCGCGCCAGATGTTCCCGGCGATGCGCTGGACGTAGGCGTTGAGCAGCGGATCGGTCTCGATGACGCTGCTTTCGACGATCTGCTGGTCCTCGGCGCGGCCCATCTCGACCTCGGTTTGGGTCGACGTGGCGCGAACCGGTGACGGCCATATGGCACCAGCCAGGACCATGATAAGCAACGCAGAGACGACACGACGGATCATATGAACTCTCGTCCTTTACCGGAAAGGCTTCCCCAATGTTACGGCTACCCGCTATGAATGTACAACGGGCGACCTGGTACGATCGTGAGAAGGCGCCTTCCCCTTGAGGTTAGACTGTGGATAAGCGCAGGAACTTGCGAGTTCCGGTGGATGGCTGAAGGGCTGGCGCGCGCAGGATCGTGAAAAGGCGCTGCGATGTCGCTCATCCGTGGACGGGGCCGGGGCCTCGAACTGCATCTCGCCGATCGGGACTTCGATACGGCGATGGCTGAATTGGACGCTCGTCTCGCCGAGCGGCCCAACTTTTATCGCGGGACGAAGGCCACCGCGATTTTCGGGGCGGGTGAGCCCTCGGCCGAGCAACTCGATCGCTTGCGCGGTCTGCTCGAACCGGCCGGCATCGAACTTCATGGCGTCGAGCGCGGCGCCCGCCGGCGAGGAGCTGGCGCGCCGCCGGGCGCTGCGCCCCAAGCGCGAGATGAAGCTTTCGGACGCGGCGCGCTCGCTGGTCGCCGATTTCGATGGTGCCCGTGCCGACATCGCCGAGCGCCGCAAGCGCGGCGAATCGAGCGTTCGTCGCGGCAGCCCACCGGTGGCCACGCCGCCGGCAGCGGCCGTACCGCCGGTGCTGCACGTCGCGCCCGTTGCGCCCGGGACGCTGTATCACGTCGGTACGTTGCGCGGCGGCCAAGCATTGCATCATGACGGCAACATCGTCGTGGTGGGCGACGTCAATCCGGGGACCGAACTGGTGGCAACCGGCGATATCGTCGTGTTCGGACGCTTGCTCGGTGTCGCGCACGCCGGTGCGCAAGGCGACGCAAGCGCCAAAGTGTACGCGCTGCATCTCGTGGCCACGCAGCTACGAATCGCAACGTGTATCGCGGTAGACGAGGATGCGCGACGCGCTTCGTCGGAACCGGAGATGGCATTCGTGCGCGACGGACGCATCGCGATCGCGCCCTTTTCCAAAGCAGCGGAGGTAGCCGGATAACATGGCAGGACGTCGGATCGTCGTCACGTCGGGTAAAGGTGGTGTCGGAAAGACGACGACCACCGCAAACGTCGGCGCCGCGTTGGCCAAACGCGGCGCGCGGGTCATCCTGGTCGACGCCGACATCGGTCTGCGCAATTTGGATCTCGTGCTGGGACTCGAAAAGCGTATCGTGTTCGATGTCGTGGAGGTTGCCGAGGGCCGTTGTCAGCTCCGCCAGGCGCTGATCAAGGACAAGCGCTTCGAGTCGCTCTCGATTCTGCCGGCGGCGCAGACGCGCGACAAGGACGCGATCACCCAAGAGCAGTTCGCGTCGATCGTCGAGCAAGCGGCGGAAAACGCGGACTTCGTGCTCATCGACTGCCCGGCGGGTATCGAAGCGGGATTCCGCAACGCCGTCGCCGGTGCGAAAGAAGCGATCGTCGTAACGACGCCCGAGGTCAGTGCGATTCGCGACGCGGATCGCGTCGTCGGGAAGCTCAACGATCGCGGGCTACCGATGCGCCTGATCGTCAACCGGCTGCGTCCCGAGATGGTGCGTAGCGGCGACATGCTCTCGGTCGAGGACGTGTGCGAGATCCTCTCGATCGAGCTGCTGGGAATCGTTCCCGACGACGCGGAGATTATCGACACCACCAATCGCGGCGAGCCGATCGTGCTCGACGAAACCGCGCGTCTACGCGGCATCTACGACAAGATCGCGCGCCGTTTGGGCGGCGAGATCGTGCCGTTCACCAATTTCGACTCACCGGGTTTGCTCGGGCGCCTTTTCGGCGCGCGAAAGGCGGGGTAACCAGCGATGCACGTGCTCAAAGAAGATCAGCCGTTCGACACCCAGACACAAGCGAATCCCGGTGACGCCGCGCCCGCGAAAAAGGGGCGCGCGATCGTCATCACCTCGGGAAAAGGCGGCGTCGGTAAGACGACGACGACGGCGAATTTGGGCACGGCGCTTGCGCAGCGCGGCGCGCGCGTGGCGCTGATCGACGCGGACGTCGGCTTGCGCAACCTCGACATCGTGCTCGGTTTGGAAAGCCGCGTGAAATACCACGTGCTCGATGTACTGGAAGAAAAAATCGACATCGACGAAGCGCTGGTCGCCGACAAACACAGCGACACGTTATTTCTGCTCGCCGCAGCGCAGTCGCGTGAAAAAGACGAAGTCGACACCGAGAAGATGCAGGCGTTGGTCGAACGCTTGCGCGAGCGCTTCGACTACGTGCTGATCGATTGCCCGGCGGGAATCGAAATGGGATTCAAGAACGCGGTAATCGGAGCGCAGGAAGCGATCGTCGTTTGCACGCCGGAGGTCTCGGCCGTGCGCGATGTCGATCGCGTCGTCGGATTGCTCGGCAATCGTTTCAAACCCCAACTCATCATCAACCGCCTGCGTCCGGCCCTGGTCAAGAAGGGCAAGATGCTTTCGGTCGACGACGTCAACGCAATCTTGCATCTGCCGCTGCTCGGGGTCATCGCCGACGAACCGGAGATCATCATTACCACCAACAAAGGCGAACCGCTCGCACTTCGGCGCGACAGCGAAACCGCCAATGCCTATCACGCGATCGCCGCGCGTATCGCGGGCGAAGACGTGGCCGCTCCATCGCCCGAACTGCGCGAGTCGTTCATGGACAAACTCGGGACGTTCTTCGGAGGGCGCCGCGCATGATCGACTGGGTCAAGAAGATGTTCGGCCCCGCGCCGTCGAGCTCGACGGCCAAGGAGCGCTTGCGTTTGGTGCTGATGACCGATCATCTGGCGCTGGCTCCCGAACTGATCGAAAACATGAAGCGCGATCTGGTCGACGTGATTTCGCGCTACGTGGAAGTCGATCGCGAGAAGGTCGAGGTCAATTTCGAGCGTGAAGATCGCGCGCTCGCGATGCTGGCCAACATTCCGATCGTCTCGGTGAACCGGCCGAATCCGCCGCCGCCCTCGGACCCGCCGCCCAAGCCGGCCGTCGACGTTACGGAAGCTCCGCCGGCCGCGGCCTCGACGCACAGCGGTCCTCCGCCCAAGCGTCGCCGTCGTAAAAAGCCGCCGAGTCAAAACCCGGCCACCGCGCATTAGCAATCTGCTCCCGCGCGACGGCCTAGCCGTCTACCTCCCGCGCTTTTTGGCGGGCGAGGAAGCGCGCGGAGCGTTCGTCGAGCTGCGAGCCGCGCTGGCCTGGAAGCAGCCGCAACTACGCTTGTTCGGGCGAACGGTCGCGGCGCCGCGCCTGGAGGCCTGGCATGGCGATCCCGGTGCGGGTTACCGCTACAGCGGCCTGGATCATGACCCGCAGCCGTGGACGCCCTTGCTGCTCGCCTTGCGCGAGCGAATCGAACGCGTCTCGAACGCGCGCTACAACAGCGTCCTGATCAACCTGTACCGGGACGGCGGCGATTCCAACGGCTGGCATGCCGACGACGAGCGGGAGCTTGGGCCCGAGCCTGCGATCGCGTCGCTCTCGCTCGGAGCGGCGCGCCGGTTTTTGCTGCGTCATCGCGCGGATGCAACGCAGGTCGAAATCGTGCTCGAAGACGGCAGCCTGCTGCTGATGCGCGGTCGAACGCAGCAGTGTTGGAAGCACACCGTCCCGAAAGAACGGCGGGTGCGCGATCCGCGTATTAACCTGACGTTTCGTTACGTCGTTCCTCGCTAGAACGAGTGCATGGCTGTTCTCTCACTGGGTATCGACACGCGGCGGTACGTCCGCAACTTCAACTGGTCGCTCGCGCTCACGCCGATTGTGATCGCGATTTTGGGCGTGCTCTGCATCCAGTCGGCGGATCTGCATAGCGGCGACGCAACCGGCGAATATAAAAAGCAAGCGCTTTACATTCTGCTGGGCGTGCCGGTAATGCTCGGCATATCGCTGATCGATTATCGCACCTGGCAGCGCTGGGCGCCGGCGCTCTACATCGTCAATCTCGCGCTCCTGCTCTTCATCTTGCGCGGCGGCCATTCGGCGCTGGGTGCACAGCGTTGGATATCGCTCGGGCCGCTTGGAACCTTTCAGCCCTCTGAACCGGCCAAACTGGTGATCGCGATCGCGCTTGCGTTCGTGCTTTGCCGTAAAACGTACGACCGCATCCAGGATCTGTGGAAGCCGCTGGTTACCGTCGCCGTTCCCGCGCTCTTGATCCTCAAGCAACCGGATCTGGGAACGTCGCTCGTGATCCTCGCGATCCTCACCGCGCAGCTCGTTTTTCGGTTTGCCCAAGTTCAGCGATTTCGCGATTTACGCGATGGCCGTGCTCACCGCCGCCGCGGTCGCGGTCGGAACGAACGCGGTTCTCAAGCCGTTCCAAAAAGCGCGCCTGTTCGTGTTTCTCAACCCGCAAAGCCGATCCGCAGGGCGCGGGGTACAACCTCAATCAATCCAAGATCGCCGTCGGCAACGGTGAGTGGTTCGGGCGCGGCCTGCATCACGGCACGCAGACGCAGCTCAACTTCGTTCCCGAGCATTCGCGCGATTTCATCTTCACGGTGCTGGCCGAGGAGTTCGGCTTTATCGGTGCGCTGGTGCTGGTCGTGCTTTATAGCGTGTTGCTCTACGGAGCGGTGCGTACGATGATCGTGGCGCGCGATCGCTTCGGCTTTTTACTCACCGCCGGAATCACTGCGATGCTCTTCTTTCATATCCTGATCAATATCGGTATGACGATCGGCATCATGCCGATCACCGGCATTCCGCTGCCGTTCATGTCGTACGGCGGGTCGGCAATCCTCACGGACTTCGCGGCCGTCGGCGTCCTGCTCAACATCTACTCGCAAAAGGACCGCGACGTTCTCGGCAACGCGTAAGCGCGCCGGTGGAGCGTTATGACAGCGTGTACACTGCCCCGTTGGCCGTCTCGCATTCGAGCGTCCAGCCCGGCGTTGCTTCGATGACCGCGCGTTCCACCGGGGTGTGGTAGATGAGCGTGGTCGTTCCCCGTTCGTGGCGTCCGGCGATGCTTGAGAGTGTCGCGCCCAGCGCATCTGCATCAAATGGGTTAAAGAGAAAGACCACGAGATCGCCCGGCGGATAGTTCCAGATGCGCGCGTCGGCGCGCTGCAGTTGAAGGTCACGGCAGGCGAGGTCGCGGGCTTTGACGGTTTCGATATTTTCGCGCGCAACTTCGTAGAGGCCGGGCGAGATTTCAACGCCGCAGACCTGGCGAAACGGATAGCGCGCGGCCAGGATCATCGCGCGTCCCATGCCGGCGCCGACGTCCACGAAGGTCGAGCGCTCGATGACGCCCGGTGCAAGCCGCGCGAGCAGCGCATGAAAATCCGCGACGGGAACGGCCTCGTAGTGCGTCGCATGCGCGCCGGCGTCGCCGACCGCGTCGGGGTCAAGGTCGGTGAGGAACAAGACCGCGTGCGTGGTAACACCGTAGTCGTGATCGAACCGCCTGCCGCCGCTGCGCTGCGAAGAAGCCACGCGTGAAGCTTCCCTATCGCGCGGGCGACTCATTCGCGCTCCCGCTCGGCGACGGAACGCATGCACCGGCGCACATCGTCGCGTGCGATCATCATACCGTCGATATCCTGGTCGAACGCGCCGACGGCCAAGCGCTTCCGGTTCTGCGCGCCAGCGATCGCGCGCTCGTGCTGCATCGATGGCGGCGCGTCGCGCGCGGCACGGCCGGCGGTGCGCGCGTACCGCCGGGAACCTATTGGACGGGACCGGCGAAGGTCGAGCGCACGGCAGCGACGCTGCTGGGCCGCGTGAACGCACAGATCGGGCCGTTACGCATTCACGAAGGCATTTTTTCCGCCGCAATATCCCTGCGTGCGCGGCCCGGGCGAGCTCGCGGCTGTCGCCGGATTACCGCTACGAGCGCTGATCGTCGCAGGGCCGGTCGGACTTGCCGACGTTGCGCGCGCATTTCCGGAGCTGCGTCATCTGCGTATCGCGGTACGCGGCATGGAAATCGATGCGCGCGTGCTGCGTTCGTTCTCCATGCTGGAGACGCTGGACGTTTCCGGCGTCACGCTCGCGCATGTCGATGCACTCGCTGCGCTCGAAAAGCTGGTGATGCTGCGCCTGGCACGGATCGACGGACGGATCGACGTTCGTGACCTGGCGGACGTCCGAGCGCGCGCGCTTTCATTCGAAGCGATTCGCGAATTGCGGGGAGTCGATGCGCTGGTGCACCGGCAGCACACTCGAGCAGTTGGAATTGCTGGATTTGTGGCAATTGGAACTGGGCGACGTCATGCCGCTCTGCGAGTTGCCGCATCTGGTGCGAGCGCAGATCGACGTCGGCGGCCGGCGCAAGAACGTCGAACTCTACCGGCGCGCGGCGTGGGCGTATCCCTGGCCGCCCGAATTATGCGCGGCGCAGTGATGCCACTTGCGCGGCCTGCACGAAGCGGTCGATTTCCTCGGTGATCTTGCGGATCGGGATGGACCCACACCAAACTCTGAATATATCGGCCGCGCAATTGCTTTATGCCCGGCAGCGCGCGCGCGTCGATGCGAAGCTCCTTGAACGGCGTGGTGCGAGCCGGTGCGCGCCCTTGAGGTGCTGGCACCGCGCGCAGGACGTCATTAGGAAATGTGAAGCGCAACGTGACGACCCACTCCTGGCGCAGCACGTGTTCGATGACGATGCGAAGCCGCCGGTGCTCACGTCCATCGCGTCGCCTCCATCGACCCGGGCGAGTCGGTCAACGTGTAAGCGCACCGGCATGTTGAGCTCGATGCGGCGATGCGCGCGCTGCTCCTGAATCCGTGTCGAGATCTGCGGTTTGCCGTTCGTCGCCGCGGCGCGCGACGCTGATCGTGCGGCGTTGCTCGTCGATGATGAAACGCAGCAGCGCTTCGCGCGATTCGTCGTTGAGCGTTTCGAACTCCACCGCGTACTTGAAACGTGCGGTCGCCCGGCGAGTAGCTGACCTTGCGGATTCGTCCGGGGAGCCGCAGATGGGGCTGGCCTTCCCGCGGGAGATCGAACTCCACCGCGATTGGGTCGAGCATGGTGCGGGCTATGACCATGCCGCCGCCGCCGGAGAGGTCGACCAGCGTCGCCGGCACCGGCGCGCGCACCCCCGAGACCCGCAGATCGATTCGCAGGTACATCGGTTGGCGGAAAAACACCCGGCGGTTCGACGGAGCAGCCATCATCGGGTCCCTGTCATAGGCGAAAAGCGCGGCTCATAAGGCACGCGGGACGTCTCCTTTGCATCATGGACCATATGGGCCACGATGTCGAGGCGCGCGGCACATGGCTCTTTGCCCTCCTTGGCAGGTCTGCTTGCGTGGCCTCTCCGGAACTTCGCCAGCGTTTTAAGATTTCTACCAGGGATGCCCCGTTCACGGTTGGTGGCCATGTGCCGTCGTTTCGGATTCGCGGAGCCGCGTCCCGTCAGAGTAGGTGCGCTTGCAGCGCGTCTCGAAGGGCGTTCCTAGACAACTAGAGGACAATTTGTCAAGCGAGATTCTCATCTCGAGCGATCCCGTGGGAGAACCGGGTCGCCATCCTTGAGGACGGCACTCTTGCCGAACTCTACATCGAGCGCGAAGAACGAGTCATCGGCTCGATCTACAAAGGCAAAGTCCAAAACGTTCTGCCCGGCATGGGCGCGGCGTTCGTCGACATCGGCCTGGGCCGCAACGCGTTTCTGTACGTCGACGACATCAACAAGCAGCCGCTCAATATCGGCGACGTCGAGATCACCGCACGGCCACTGCGGCTTCACCATCAGCGAGAAGGTGAAGAAGGGTGACGACGTGCTGGTGCAGATCGTCAAAGAGCCGCGCGGCCTCAAGGGCGCGCGCATCTCGACCAACATCTCGCTGCCGGGCCGCTACCTGATCCTGATGCCGACCGGCAAATACTCCGGCGTCTCGCGCAAGATCGAGTCGGCCGACGAGCGCAATCGCCTCAAGGGCGTGATGAAGCGCATTCGCCCCGAAGGCATGGCAACCGTCGTGCGCACGGCGGCCGCCGGCGTGAGCGAAGCGGAACTGATCGCCGACCTCGGCGTGCTGATTCGCATGTGGCACGGCATTCTTGGAAACGTTCAAGCGCGCCGCGTCGCCCTCGCTGCTGCACCGCGACATGAACTTGGTCTACAAAGCGGCGCGCGATTTCATCACGGCCGACGTCGAGCAGCGTGCTGATCGACGACGAAGAAGAGTACCGCAAGGTTCGCGAGTTCCTGCAACTGCTCGGACCGCAATATCTCGATCGCGTGCAGCATTACAATCACGGCCGCAATCTTTTCGACGACTTCAAAGTCAACGAAGAATTGCAGCGGCTGATGAAGCCGAAGATCAATCTGCCGTCGGGCGGATCGATCGTCATCGAATCGACCGAAGCGCTGACCGTCATCGACGTCAACTCCGGGAAAGTTCACCGGCGGCAAGAACCTCGAAGATACGATCGTCAAGACGAATGTCGAAGCCGCGGCCGAAATCGCGCGCCAAGTGCGGCTGCGCGACATCGGCGGCATCATCGTCGTGGACTTCATCGACATGTCGTCGGAATCGGCGCGCAATAAAGTGATCAAAGCGCTCGAAGACGGCTTGCGCCGCGATCGCACGCGCGCGACGATTCAGTCGTTCTCCAATCTTGGGCTTGCTCGAGTTCACGCGCAAGCGCGTCGGCAAGGACCTCGGCGCGCAGCTGCGCGGCGCGTGTCCGACGTGCAGTGGCCTCGGCTCGGTCATGTCGCCGCAGTCGGTCGCGATCGACACGCTGCGTCACGTGCGCGAAAGCGCTCACCACGGCCACGATCATCAAGCCGGTGCTCGTGCACGCCGCGCCGACGGTTGCCGCGCAAATGGAGTTCTGGTACGAAGACGAGGTGCGCGAACTGGCCGAAGGAGCTCGACGACCAAGATTCACGTGCGCGTCGATCCGCTGCTTCATCCCGAGCGTTCGCGCATCGAACATATCGCCGAGCTTCCGACGCAGCTGCGCCCGATTCGCGTCGGCGACGAGGTCGAAGTCGAATCTGCTGCCGGGCCGCCTGCCCAATCCGACGTCGGCGGCGGCCGTCATCGGCGATCGTTTGGTCGAAGTCGAAAACGCGGCGAACAACGCGGGCAACGGCGCCAAGATTCGCGTGCTCGACGTCGACGACGACATCGACTACGTGCTCGCCGAACTCGTCGTCGGCGCCGCGCCGGCGAAAAGAAGAAACGCCGTCGCGGCGGCGGCAACGCAAAGTCGCCGCTCACGGCGGCCGAGCAGACCGCGCAACTGCGCGAACTCGCCGAGGAGGCCGCCGCGCAGCAACAGGCGCGTCCGCCGATCGGCATTACGACCGTCACCGAGGAAGAAGAAGCCGAAGATCCGCACGCTGGTGGCCGAAGTCAAAGGCGAACATCAGCCCGACGCGATCGTCATCGGTGAAGCCGAAGCGGGAGCCGGCGAAGGCGGACAGCGGCAAACGCAACCGCCGTCGCCGCCGCCGCGGACGCGGCGGCCGGGGAGGCGCAGCACTTCGAAGTCGCGGCAGCGAACGCGGGCATTCCGCCGGCAGAGCGCGGCAGCGCAAACCGATCTCGACGAAGATGAAGAGGACGAAGAGGACGAGCGCCGTGCAGCCCGCGGTGCCGAGTGCAAACGGTCAGACCAACGGCGACGGTCGCCGTCGCCGCCGGCGTCGCCGTCGTCGCGGCGGACGTGGCGGAGCACCCGAGACGCAGCCCGGATCGCTGCCCGTCAGCGGGTCGGTTCCCGATCGGCACGTGTTCCGCGTCGGACGCCGACGGAAAGGCGCAGCCGACCGGCATGACCGCGCCGCGCGAACCGTCGCGCGCGATCGCCCCGGTTGGCAAAGCCAGGCCCTCCCGCGGTCGAAGCACCGCCGCCGCTATCTGATCCTCCCGCCGGACGAACCGCGCCGGGCGCAACCGGCACGCCGCCGCCGCTCGTCGACCGCGTCCACCGGAGCGACCAAGGAGATCGAGAGCACGCGCATGGCTGCGCTGCCGCCACCCGAGGCTGAGAAAAAGCGTCCGGCGCGCGCCAAGAAAACGGCGGCGGTACCCGTTGCCGCCGAGGTCAAGCCGACGCGCGTCGCGCGAAAGAAGAACGTCGATGCCGCGCCCGCGCCCGCGCCCGAGCCGCAAGCCAAGCCCAAGCGTACGGCTACGGCGCGCGCGAAAAAATCCTCCGGCGACGCTGCGGCGCCTGCCGTGAAGAAGACGTCGACGCGCAAAAAGGCGTCGAGCGCAACGACGAGCCGCAAAAAGAAAACGTCGTAGCGCGCGGCGGCGATGCTCAGCGTCTTCGTTGACTACGACGGGACGATCACCGATCTCGATACGTTCGATGTGCTGGTGCGCACCTACGCAGGTGCGCACCTTTGGCATGCGCTCGAGCAGCGGCTCGAAGCGCAATCGATGACGCTGCGCGACGTCCTGAGCACGCAAGCCCACGCGATTGGGGCTTCGCTCGACGAAGCCGACGCGCTGCTTGCGCGCGAGACGCATTTCGACCCGTCGTTCGCGCGATTCGCCGCGTGGTGCGCCGCCAACGCTGTGCCGCTGACGGTAGTTTCATCGGGCGTGCAGCCGCTGATCGAGCGCGCGTTTGCGCGCAACGGAATATCGGGGATACCGATTCTCGCCAATGGAATCGATCCGTCCCCGCAGGGCTGGCGCTTTGAATTCCGTGACGATTCGGACAACGGTCACGACAAGGCCGCAGCGGTTCGAACTGCGCGCGAGGCTGGGTCGTACACCGTGTACGTGGGCGACGGCCCGTCGACTACGAGGCCGCGCTTACCGCGGATCGGCGATTCGCCAAAGCGGGGCGCGGCCTCGAGCGCTATTTGCGCGAACGCGGCATCGCCTTCACGCCCTTCGAGCGCTTCGACGAAATCCGCGCCGCGCTGAGCGTTACTCTCCCGACGATCCGCCGTTGATTTCGCTCAGGTGCGCGATGCGGGCGTCAACGAACTGCATCGCGCGACGCAACTGCGGATCTCTCCTGGGTTCGCCGAAGCGCGAAGTACGCGGCTCGCTCACGTGATATCGGGATCGATACCCAAGTGATTGATGTCGCGGTTGTGTGGCGTGAGATAGCGTGCCGTCGTGATCTTGATCGCCGACCCGTCGGGAAGCGGATAGATCGTCTGCACGACGCCTTTGCCGAACGTCTTCGTACCGATCGAGCGTACCGACGCCGCTATCTTGGATTGCACCCGAGGTGATCTCCGAGGCCGACGCGGTGTATTGATTCACCAGCACGGCCAGCGGCACCGGCGCGATCGCCGTATCGTTGGCTTCCAGCGTCGTGATATTCGAGCCGCGCGATTCGACCGAGACGATCGGCCCCGATGAGATGAATTTCGAACTCACGCCAACTGCTGCGTTGAGATAGCCGCCGCCGTTGTTGCGCAGGTCGAGATGATATGCGCGCGCGCCCTTCTTCTGCAGGCGGCTTAGCGCCGGCTCAATTCGCTTGCCGTATCTTTGCCGAAGACCGTGAGTGCGACGTAGCCGATGTCGCCCGGCAAGCATCTTGTCGAAGACACTCATTTGGTGGATCTTCGCGCGAACGAGCGTGAGGGCGCAAGCGTCTTACCGTCGCGCAGTATCGTGATCGAACTTTCGTGCCTTCCTTGCCGCGTAGATGCGCGCTCGCGCGATCGACCGTCCAACCTTTGGTCGATTCGCCGTCGATTCGCGGTGATCAGATCGTCTTGCTGGATTCCGGCTTTGTCGGCGGGCCCATCGGGGACGACGTTGCTGACCGTCGATGTATTTGGTCGCGTCGTCGCTCTTGAATCACGATGCCCGTGCCGCCGAAGTCCGAGCCGTCCAGGCCGGTATTGAGCTCGGCGTAATCCTTGGGATCAAGAAACACGGTCTAGCGGTCGTGGACGGAGTCGAGCATTCCGGAGATCGCCGCATAGGTCAGATCGTCACTTGGACAACGCGCTTGCCGGCAGCACGCTTGCGCACCTTCGACGTCGAGTTCGATCGCGCGGACGTTGGCGTCGTCGCTCGATGAATGAAGCGGCGGAATTTTGACCGCTCACGTGCTGCTTGCCCAGCGCGCTTTCGACCCGCCGTGCGCACGCCGTCGAGCACTTGCTGCGTCGTTCGACGCGCTTGTAGAACTCCGCCGGTGAGGTAGTGATAGCTCGTCGCGATTTCACCGGCCTGCGCGGCGGTAAGCGCCGGTCTGCGTTGCGGCCGAAGCGGCGCTCAGCCGCGGACTCCGGCAGCGCGGCGACCGATGCCGTACACGAGGAATAAGGAGAGGAGGCGCTTCATGGTTGTGCTCTATTTCGAAAGGAGCTGCGCGAGTTGTGCTTTGGCGGCGGCGAGTTGTTTGTCGGCCGGCGTGTCGAAGAAGCACATCGGGGCTTTGCGGAATGACGACGTCGGGCGAGATGCCGTTGTGTTGAATCTCGCGCCCGAGCGGCGTGAGATAACGCGCGGTGTGATCTTCAACGCGCCACCGTCGGGCATGTCATAGATGCTTTGCATGACCCCTTTGCCGAAAGTCTTCGTGCCGACGAGCTTGGCCAGATGATAATCCTGTAACGCGCCCGGCCGTGATCTCGGATGCGCTGGCGGTATACTTGTTCGACCAGGACGACGAGCGGCTGCGGCCGCCGATGGCGTCGCCCAACGCCTCTTCGACCTCGCGGTGACCCTCGCGGTCGATGGTCGAAACGATGGTCCCCTGGGGAATAAAGAAACTCGAGATTTTGACCGCCGACTTGACCAAGCCGCCGCCGTTGTCGCGCAGATCGAGAATATACCCCTTGGCGTTGTGCGGCTGCCGTAGAGCAGCGCGCTCTTGATTTCGGCCGGCGAGGTCGAGCCGAAGTCCGAGAGGCGGATATAGTCGTATCCGTCTTCCATCTTCTTGGCGACGGTCGGTACATGAATGATCGCGCGTGTGATCGTGTAGCGGTGCTCTTGCTTGCTCTTGTACGGGTGCGTCGTCAACACGACCGTCGAGCCCGACGCGCCGCGAATCCATTGCTCGACCTTATCGAGCTCGGCGCCGCGCACGGCACGCCCGTCGACGGTGTCGACGATCTCACCGGCCTTCATGCCGGCGCGCGAGGCGGGAGCGCCGTCGATCGGCTGAAGAATCACTTCGCCGTCTTTGAGCTTATAGATGTAGACGCCGATGCCGCCGAAATCACCGCCGTTGAGCGATTCGTTCAAGCTTTCGATCTGTTTGGGCGTCAAGTAGACGGTGTAGGGATCATCGACCGAATCCATCACGCCGGTCAGCGCGACTTCGGTGAGATTGGTCGAGACGTCAGAGCCGAGTTTCTTTCCATAGCGTTGCTCGACGGATGCGACGACGTCGGCCATACGCTGCGCGTCGGCATCCGGATCGCCGGTCGCGCGTTCGGTGGGCACGGACGGCCGCGCAATGTTTTTTCCCTGCAGGTAATGAACGATCGCAGTCCGTTCGCCCTGCAAGGGCGTTTGTGGGCCGAACGGTTTGTAGTAGACCGTTTCCAAGCGCGTGAGCGCACGATCGAAGAGCGCGACCGGAGCGACGCCGTTGTCGGTCGCGGGCTCATCGTTGTGAGCGACCAGCACGCCGTGCGTTCCCGCGAGGTCCGAGGACGCGCCGGCGGGATGCAGGGCATGGGTAGCAACGAGATCGCCACGACGAGCGCGACGGTGCCGACGATGAGCGCAGCCGTCAGCGCTCGGAATTTTCCGGTCATGGGATCGATCATACCCGCCTACCTTAACGACGGGTGGGACACATTCCGTTTCGCCTCTAGGAGGAAACTAATGTAAGCGAGGGGCCGGATCCACGGGTTTGCCGTTGATCCGAATCTCGAAATGGACGTGGGGGCCCGTGCATTCGCCGGTGCAGCCGACGGCGCCGATCGCCTGACCTTGCTTGACTTGCTGGCCGGCAGAGACGTAAAACGCGGAAAGATGGCCGTAGCCGGTCGAATAGCCCCCGCCGTCGTCGATCAGAATATAGTTTCCGTACCCGCCGTACCACTGTGCCAGGATTACGGTACCCGACGCCGCCGCCGTGATCGTCGTGCCGGTCGGCGCGGCGATGTCGAGCCCTTGATGGAATTCAGGGGCGCCCCCGAACGGATTGGAGCGCCATCCGAACGGCGACGTGATCGTACCGGAGACGGGCCAATCGAAGATGCCCGGCGCACTCGACGGCGCCTCCCAGACGATGCCGCGCGCGCGCCGCTGCGATTCGAGCTGACGCTCGTACTCCTGAATCAGCCCTTCGAGCTGCGCCTCTTGCGCGGCGGTGAGGTCCTCGGTCTGCGCGACTTCTTGCGCGACGTGTCGACGCTGCTGATCGGCGACCGCCACCAGGTTGCGACGTTCGTCGGCCAATGCCGCCAATTGATTCTGCGCGCGCTGCTGTGCGGTCTGTTCGTCGGTCAACTCGAGCGCCGTCCGCTGCAGGCTCGTTTGCACCGACGCGACGCGCATTTCGGCTTCGCGTCGTTCGCGCACGGCCTGCTCGTTGACGCCGATCAGAAGGCGCAAATCCTGCCAGCGTTCGACGAACTCACTGAACGAACGCGACGACAGCAACACCGATGCATAACTGAGGTCGCCGTTCTCGTAAATGTCGACCAGGCGCCGGCGCAGCGCGTCATCGTGCAGTTTGAGCGAGGCTTGCGCGGCCCGTAGTTGCACGCCGTTCCAATCGACTTTGCGCTGGGTCGAATGCTCCTGGGCTTCGACCGTTCCAAGGTGAGCGGTTACCGAGCCGATCGCGGCATTGGTCTGCTCGAGCGCAGCTTGTAGTCCTTGCTCGCGCGCCTTCGCCGCGTTGAGCTGCTCCTTCTTGGCGTGAAGTTGCGCATGCAGCGCTGCGGTTTTACGGCGCTGAGCGTCGATCCGCTGCTGGAGCGTCAGGCCCTTGGCGTGTGCCGCGTGCGGAGCCATGGCTACGAGGGTCAAGAGCACGGCAACGAAGCTGCGAATCTTCACGGGCGGCGCTTGTCCTTTACGTAGACGGAGCCGGCGATCGACTTGGCGTAACGTTTGAGTTCGGCGGCGGCTTCGCCAACTTGCGCGTAATTGCTGAGCTGACCTTGATCGTTGTTGACCAGGGCCATCGAGAGCGACATGATCGGGAAGCGATTGAGCGCGCCGCGCCGATCGCGCGTTTCGATGAACCCGGTGCGCAAATCCTTGGCCGAGTACAACGAACGAATATCACGATCGAAGTCGGCGATGATTTCCTTTGCGATCTCCTCGGCGCGATCGGCCTGCGTGACCACGATGAAATCGTCGCCGCCGATGTGGCCGACAAAATCGTTCTCCGTGCCACGCCGCCGGACGATGTCGACGGTGATCCGCGCGAGCATCACGATCGCCTCGTCGCCGTGCGTGAATCCGTACACGTCGTTGAATGCCTTGAAGTTGTCGAGGTCGAGATAGATCACGGAGAAGGCTTCGTCCGCGTCGATGCGGCGGCGAAGCTCGGCCTCGATCGCGAGATTTCCGGGCAGGCGCGTCAGCGGTGATAGCGACGAATCGACCTCGACGCGCCGGATCTTGGCTCGCACGCGCGCGACGAGCTCTTGCGGCCCGAAGGGCTTCGTGATGTAATCATCCGCGCCGGCGGCGAAACCGCGCAGCTTATCATCGGTCTCGCTCTTGGCGGTCAGGATAATGATCGGCACGTTTGCGATCGCAGGCTGTTGGTGGTTGCGAATGCGGCGCGCGACCTCGTAGCCGTCCATGTGCGGCATCATCAGATCGAGCAGCACGATGTCGGGCTGCGCGTCGCCGATCATCTCGAGCGCTTCGCGACCGTCCGCGGCCACTTCGACGGTGAAGCCGGCCAGCTCGAGGTTTGTCGAGATGATCTTGCGCAGATTGCGGTCGTCGTCGACGACCAGCACGCGGTGGCCCGCTCCTTGCGCGATCTCTTTCACGTGCTCGCTCGAGGGGGGAAGTGAATCGTGAACGTAGTGCCGTTGTGCGGCGTGCTCTCGACGTTGACGCTGCCCCCATGCGCCTGAACGATGTCGCGTACGATCGCCAGGCCCAGCCCCGTGCCGGCGGTTGTGGCCGTTAGGTTGCGCTCGACGCGGTAAAAGCGATCGAAGATGTACGGCAGATGATCCGAGCCGATGCCGATTCCGCGATCGCGCACGGCGACGCCGATGCCGTTCTCGCCGCGGACGCCCTCGACCACGACGGTCGCGGAATCCGGCGAGAACTTCAGCGCGTTGTCGACAATCCGCGCGATTGCGTCGGAGATCAGCGCGGGGTCGCAGACCAGCTCGACGTCCGTGCGTTGTCGCTCGATGCGCGCCGCGGCGCTTGGCCCCAGTTTCGCGTCGACGTCGTCGAGGATGCGGTCGAGCGTGACCCGTTCGCGTGTGGTAAGAAGATGCTGCGCGTTGACGCGCCCCACGCGCAAGAGATCTTCGACGACGGTGGCCAGGCGATCGGCTTGCTCTTCGATGGTGGCCAAAAACTCGTCGCCATCCTGCGCGAGCGTGCCGGGATTGGTGCGCATCGTGGTGGCGTAGGCCTTGATCGTGGCGATCGGCGTCCGCAGTTCGTGGGAGACGCCGGCGACGATCTCGTTTTTGAGCTGATCGATCGCGGCGAAGCGTTGCTGCGGTCCAAACGAGATCAACCAACCTTCGTCGATCGAGAGCACCATCGCCGTGCTCATACGCCGGTGTTCGTCGGCGCTCCACAGCTCCATGGTTTCGGGAACGGCGGAAAAACCCAGCGGCGGCTCGACGCGCGCGAACAGTTCGTCGAGCGATCGGCCGATCGCGTCGGCACGTTCGATGCCGGTGATCTCGGCGGCGGCGCGACTCCACGCTGCGACCAAACCTTCCAGGCCGACGTACACGACGCCGTCGGAAATCAACTGCGCGAACGCATCGAAGTCCAGATCGACGCGAAGATGCGTCACGCGTGCACGCTCATTAGGCTCGCAGATGCCGTCCGACGGAGATCCACGATGCGACGACGCCGATCGCGGCACCGGCCAGCAACAACTCGCCGATCAGCGGCCCGGTCTTCACCGCGACGCTGTTGAGCGCAATCCAAGGCAACGCAACCAGCAGCTTGGGCCACAGCGCGTAACGCGTCGCGGTCAAGATTGCGACGGCGATCAGCGAGCCCGTCAATCCGTCGAGGAGGCCTTCGCAGATGAACGGCGCGCGAATGTACATGTTGGTCGCACCGACGAGCTGCATGATCGAGATCTCGCGCCGGCGAGCGAACACGGTGAGACGGATCGTGTTCGAGATGATGATGCCCGCGACGACCAAGAATGCGACGATGACCCCAAGTCCGATCCGTCGCAGCACGCCGCCCAATTGCAGCAACCGAGCGACGACCGCTTGCGGGTACACGACGTTGGCTACTCCGGGCCGCTTGCGCAATTGTTGGGCGACCTCCGACACGCGGTCGGGATCGGTCACGCGCACGCGCAGCTTATCGGGCAGTGGGTTGTCGGTGAGCAGCGATGTGTCGATGATGCCGTGCGTCTGCTCGCTGAGCTGCGCGAGGCCTTCTTTCTTGGGCACGAACTGAATCGAAGCGATGCGCGGATCGTGGGCGAGCTCGCGCCGCAACTCGTCTTCGTGCGCGGTCGAGACGTTGGTGTCGAAATAGACCGAGATTTCGATCTGGTTGAGGAGTTGGTTGCCTAGGCCCGAGAGCGCCTCGCGAACGAAGAGAAATGAGCCGAGCAGCACGATCGTCATGGCGACGGTGCCGATCGCGGTGATCTGCATACCGGCGTTGCGCGTGAAATTGCGCAACACCTCACCCAGAAAGAATTTGACCTTGCCCGAGTCCAAGATAGTAATAGCCCCGTTCTTCGTCGGTGACGACCTTGCCGTCTTCGAGGCGCACGACGCGACGGCGCATACGATCGACGACGGCTTGGTTGTGGGTGGCGACCAGCACGGTGGTGCCCTTGAGGTTGATACGCAGCAGCAATTCCATGATCTCGGTCGTGTTCGAGGGATCGAGATTGCCGGTCGGTTCGTCGCAGAGCAGAATCTTTGGGTTGTTGACCAGCGCGCGCGCGATCGCGGCGCGCTGTTGCTCGCCGCCCGAGAGCTCGCCGGGATACATGCGGCTCTTGTGCGCCAGACCGACCAGGTCGAGCGCGCGCGGGACTTGACGCATCACGTCTTTGGTGTGCGCGCCGGTAACCTGCATCGCAAAAGCGACGTTTTCCCACACCGTCTTGTCGCTGAGCAATTTGAAGTCTTGGAACACGACGCCGAGATGACGGCGCAAGGCCGGAACGCGGCTACGTCGCAAGCGGTCGACGCGAATACCGTCGACGGTGATTTCACCGCCGGTGGGAACGTTCTCCCGATAGAGCAGCCGCAGCAGGCTCGACTTTCCGGTGCCTGAGTGGCCGACGAGGAATACGAAATCGCTTTTGGCGATCTCGAGGCTGACGTTATCGAGGGCTCGGACGCCGTTCGGGTAAATCAGCGAGACGTTGCGCAGAGAAATCATCGCTGTAAAAGGGTTTTTTCCCGCACCATGACCTATACCTTCGGGCTATGAATTTCGACCTGACCGACGATCAAAAGGCAATCCAGAGCCTGGCGCGCGACTTTGCACAAAATGAGGTGCGTCCGCGCGCCGAGGAGATGGACCGGGAAGAGGCGTTCCCCTACGACCTCGTTGCGAAGATGGCGCAACTGGGCTTTATGGGACTGCCGTTTCCCGAGGAGTACGGCGGCGCCGGCGCCGACACGGTCAGTTACGCACTCGCGGTGATCGAGCTCGCGCGTGTCGACGCCTCGACCGCGATCACCATGGCCGCGCACATCTCGCTTGGCGCAACGCCTTTTTATCTCTTCGGCACAGAAGAGCAGAAACAGCGCTACCTCGTACCGCTTGCGCAGGGAAAGATGCTCTGGGGCTTCGGCCTGACCGAGCCGTCGGCCGGAAGCGACGCCGGCAACTGCCAGACCAAGGCGCAGCTCGTCGACGGTAGCTGGGTCGTCAACGGTACCAAGGCTTTTATCACCAATTCCGGCACCGACATCTCCGGCGGCACCACGATCACGGTCGTAACCGGCATGCGCCCCGACGGCCGGCCGGAGATTTCGAACCTGATCGTGCCTCAGGACGCGCCTGGTTTTAGCCGTAGCCGGAAGTATAAGAAGATGGGCTGGCGCGCGTCGGATACCCGGGAGCTGAGCTTCGTGGACGCGCGCGTGCCGCAAGAGAACTTGCTCGGACCGCGAGGCGAGGGCTACAAGCAATTCCTCAAGATCCTCGACGGCGGCCGCATTTCCGTTGCGGCGCTCTCGGTGGGCCTGGCGATCGGCGCGTACGACGAAGCGCTGCAGTACGCCAAGGACCGCGTCGCCTTCGGCAAGCCGATCAGCAAGTTTCAGGCGATCCAGTTCAAGCTGGTCGACATGCTGTGCGAAATCGAGCACGCGAAGTTGATGGTCCTAAAGGCGGCTTGGGAGAAGGATCACGGACGCGATTTCGTGCAGACCGCCAGTCTGGCCAAACTCTACGCCGGCGAGGTCTCGCGACGCGTCGTCAACGAGGCCGTGCAGATCCACGGCGGCTACGGCTTCATGGACGAGTATCCGGTTTCACGGATGTACCGCGATCAAAAAATCAACGAGATCGGCGAGGGCACCAATGAAGTTCAGCGGCTGGTTCTCGCGCGGCTCATGGGACTGTAGGAGGGACATCGAATGATTCGCCGATTCCTGGCCGCATTGACGTTAGCCGCACTGTGCGCGGCACCCGCGCTGGCAGCATTGCCCGACGGCACGAAGGCCCCCGACTTCACGCTCCAGGCCACCAAAGGCGGCAAGGTGTTCACCTTCAGCCTTGCCGACGCGCTCAAACAAGGGCCGGTCGTACTCTATTTCTATCCGGCTGCGTTTACGCCGGGCTGTACGATCGAAGCGCACGACTTTGCCGACGCGATCGACAAATACAAGGCCCTGCACGCAACCGTGATCGGCGTTTCACACGACCCGCTCGACAAACTGCAGCGCTTCTCCGTCAGTGAATGTCGCAGCAAGTTCGCCGTTGCGGCCGATACGGATCAAACGGTCGAGAAAGCCTACGATTCCGTGCTCACGCAAGCGCCGCAATATGCGAACCGGACGTCATACGTGATCGCGCCGGACGGCACGATCGTTTACAGCTTCACGAATCTCAAGCCCGACGAACACGTCGCCAACACGCTCGCCGCGCTAGCAAAACTCGAGAACAAGCACTAGCGATCGTCGCGCAGCTATCGTGTCAACTCGGTCTTACGTGTCATCCTGAGCTTGTCGAAGGATCACCGTCGGGATGGTTTTCGCGTCCTTCGACAAGCTCAGGATGACACATAAGGCTCAGGATGACACGTAAGGCTCAGGATGACGCGATAGGTGTTAGCCGGTTTGGTCGTTTTGGAAGAGGTTGGGTTCGGCGGGCGCGCGTTTGGCGCGGCGATCGCGCGGCTCGGCGTCGAGCGCGGTGAGCGAGCGCGGAACGATGTCGATCACCCCGGGTTCGGGCAGCTCGTCGCCGCCTAATGCCGCTTCATCTTTGAGTTTGCGGCCCTGCGGTAGCAGGCGCGACTCGTAACTTCCGATGGTGTCGTTGAAGGCGACGACCGAGCGCTCGATGTGCTTGCCTAAGTTCACGAGGCGTTCGGCGAACTTCGACGTACGTTCGTACAGCTCGCGCCCGAGCGCAGCGATGCGCTTGGCATTTTCCTCTTGCTTGACGGCCTGCCACCCCATCGCGAACGAACGCAGCAGGCTGATCAGAGAGAGCGGACCCGCAATGAGCACGCCTTTGTCGAGCGCATATTCGATCAGCATCGGATTTTCGGTGCACGCCGCGCTGAGAAAGGCTTCGCCCGGCACGAACATGATGACGAAATCCGCCGAACCTTCACCGGATTGATAGTTGCGCTTGGCCAGTGCGTCGACATGCTCTGCAACCGCTTTGGCGTGACGCTTGACCAGCTCGCGACGCGCGTCCTCATCAACGGCATCGAAGGCCGCCTGCAAGGCGTCGGTCGGTGCCTTGGCATCGACGAATACGCGCCGGCCACCCGGCAAGTTCACCGTCATATCCGGGCGGCCGCGTCCGCCGTCGAACGCGATGGTTTGCTGCTCGTCGAAATCGCAGTAGGCCAACATACCCGCTTTTTCGACCACGTTGCGCAATTGAATTTCGCCCCACTTGCCGCGCGTCGTCGGATTACGCAACGCGGTGACCAGCGTTGACGTTTGGTTCGAGAGCGCGTTGGCGGCGGTTTCGATCTTGTCGGCGCGCGTGAGCAGTTGCTCGATCTGCGTGCGCAGGGCTCCGCTCTCCTCGCTGCGCTTATTCTCGATCTCGCGCACCAGGCGATCGAACTGACCCAAGCGATCGGCGATCGGCGCGATGATTTCGCCGACGCGGGTACCGGTTTGCTGGGCCGTCGAATCGCGAACTTCGGTCTTGGCGCGTTCGAGCAGCGCTTCGATCGCGCTGCGCTCCCCGCGGGTGCGCGCGTGCATGACGAACGCGCCGAGCGCGATGCCGACGGCCAAGAAGAGCAGATCGATGAGGGCGTTCACGTTTGCAGTCCGAGTTGGTCCTTGAAGAAGCCGAGGGTGCGCTTCCACGCGTCGTCCGCAGCGGAAGCTACATACGACGTTCGCGTGTCGTCGAAAAAGGCATGCGCCGCGGACGCATAAACGCGCAGATCGTTCGGGACGCGCAGGCTGCCTCGCCAGGTGCGGACTTCTTCGCCCGGCAGATCCGGATCTTTTTCGCCGTAGCTGCCGCAGATCGGGATGTGCAGATCGGTGGCCGGAACGTTCTTGAGCGCGCCTTCGAACGGTGCGGCCGCATCGAAGACGTCGCTGTTGTCCAAGGCTTGCATCAGCGCGAGTTCGCCGCCGATGCCAAAGCCCATGATGCCGAGCTTGCAATTGGGCGCCTTAGAGAGCAGATGCAGCCCTGCGGCACGTAAGTCGCCGCCGTACTGCTTGCGTTGTAGCTTAGACGCAAACGGTGCAAATGCTGCTGCGTCGGCCGAACCGTCGCCGCTGGGCGCCTTGAGGCGCGAATAGAGGTCGGGCGCGATGCACATGAATCCTGCTTTGGCAGCGCGTCGAACCACGTCGCGAATGTGCGCGTCGACACCCCAGGCGTGCATTGCGACCACGATGCCGGGCGTGTTGCCGCGAATGCTCTTGGGAAGCGCCGCATAGGCGGTAATGACGCCGTCAGGGCGTCGAATTTGCGGAAGCTCCACGACGATCGCCGCGTCGTTCTCGGCGACGCGCGGTGTCACTGCTGCGCCCGGTGCGTGCATCATCGCGGGTCACCTGCGCCGGCGCTGACGTCGCGCACGTGCGCCGCAAACGCCGATGCGAGCGGCGGAAGAATCCGATCGCGTACGTGTGCGAGCCAAAACGTCCGCTCCATTTCCAAGTCCTCGATGTCGACCACGTTGATTAAATGCAGCGCAACCGAACGTTCTAATACACGTTCGGATACGATGGCCAGACCGAGACCCGCCTCGACTGCACGCGCGATCGCTTCACCGCTAGGTAATTCCATCACCAAGTGCGGCGCGATCCCGCGTGCTACGAGAAGTTCGTAACCAAGGTCGCGTGTTCCTGATCCGACCTCGCGACTGATGAACGGCTCGCCCATCAGTTCGGACGCCGCGACGCGCGAAACGTTCGACAAGCGGTGCCCGGCGGCGGGAACCGCAAGCAGCAGCCGGTCGCGCATGAACGGTTCGATCGCGAGCGCGGTCTCGTCGACGCGCCCTTCGACTAGGCCAAGTGGCACATCGCCGCGCAGCAGCGCGGCCGCAACGTCGCGGGTGTTGGCCACTGCGACGCGCGGCAACACGTTGGGACGGTTCGCCGTGAATGATGCAAGGAGTGAGGGCAGGACGTAATTGCCGATCGTGAGCGTGGCCGCGACGTCGATGGTGCCGCGCTCGGCGCGCAAGTATTCGCCGGTTTCGCGAAGCAGCGTTTCGACTTGCTGCCCGACGACCTCGGCGCGCTCGGCCACGAATGCGCCCGCCTCGGTCAGACGCGGGCGGTTACCGACCGTCTCGACGAGCGGGACGCCCAGGGCACGGGCGAGGCCGGCGATCTGCTGGCTTACCGCCGGCTGGGTAACGTGGAGCGACGCAGCCGCCCGCGTGAAGCTGCCCGTGCGGGCAACCCGCCGGAGCGCCTCGAGTTGAGCAAGCGTCACGTCCATAAGCACCACTATAGATAAGCGATAGAAACACTAATTTGACTTATCGCCTTGCGCGCCCTACGCTTTTGCAAGGAGAGATGGTATGAATCGGCACTTGATTCCCGGAGCGTTGGTCAACCCGTCGATGGTTGGGACGGCGCCGTGCTCCAGAAGGCTTATGGCTAGACCTATGTTGCGTTTACGTTCTCGTCTGCTTCTTCTGGCGGCCGTCGCGCTGTTGGCCGGATGCGCGCAAGCCGCAGCGCAGTCGACGCAGCCCCCCTACGACGCAAAGGCGCTCCCGTCGGGGCCGCTCGGCGATTCGATCTCATTGGGACGCGCGATCGTCGCGGACACGCAGAAAACCGTGCCGCACAACGTCACGGCCGATATGTCGTGCGGTGCGTGTCACGTGGCCGGCGGAACGGTGGCGCGCGGCGGAAGTCTGGCCGGTGTGTACGCCCGCTTTCCGCAATGGAACAAGCGTTCGAAGCGCGTGATCACGCTGCAGGACCGCATCGCCGAATGTTTCCTCTATAGCATGAACGGCACGCCGCCGGCGTACACGAGCAAAGAGATGATCGCGGTCGTCTCCTATATCGCCTATCTTTCGCGCCACGTTCCGACGGGAGCGCCGCAAGCAAAGGCCGATTCGTTCGCTGTAGCGCTTCCGTCCGCTTCGCCCGACGTCGCGCACGGGCAGACCCTCTATGCGCAGAAATGCTCAATGTGTCACCAGGCGAACGGCGCCGGCATTCATGGTGCGTTTCCGCCCTTGTGGGGTGCGACGTCGTTCAACAATGGCGCCGGCATGTCAAAACTGGCGAATATGACCGGCTTCGTGCGCTATAACATGCCGCAGAATGCGCCTGGGACGCTATCGGTCCAGGACGCATACGACATCTCCGCTTGGGTGCTCACGCACCCGCGCCCTCACTTCAATCCCTCGCGCATGATTACGCAACCGGCACAACCGGCGCGATTCTTCTAAGATGAGTTAACGATGCTTTTCGGTCTTCTTGCCGCTCTCGCCGTCGCGGTTGTCGCGACGGTGCTGGGCTCCTTCGTCCCCATTGTCGGCGCGCCGGTCTTTGCGATCGTCATCGGCGCGGTCATTGCGGCCGTGCGCATGCCGTCGGCGAAGCTGCGCCCCGGCATCGCGTTTGCGAGCAAGGCGCTGCTGCAGTGGTCGATCGTGTTGCTCGGCACCAACTTGAGCTTGCGCGAAATCGCGCACGGCGGCGCCGCGTCGCTGCCGGTGATGCTCGGCACGCTGGTGATCGTACTCGCGCTCGCGTGGCTCGTCGGCCGCGCGCTCGGTTTGGACCGCGATCTGCGTCGTCTGCTCGGCGTCGGTACGGCGATCTGCGGTGGCTCGGCAATCGCGGCGCTCTCGAGCGTGATCGAGTCCGAGCAAGCCGACATCGCCTACGCGCTCGGCGCGGTGTTTCTGTTCAACGTCGTTGCCGTGCTCGTGTTTCCCGCGCTGGGGCACGTCATGCATCTTTCGCAGAGCGCGTTCGGACTTTGGGCCGGTACCGCGATCAACGATACGTCATCGGTCGTGGCTGCGGCGTTCGCTTACGGGCATGCCGCCGGCAACAGCGCGGTCATCGTTAAGCTCACGCGCACGACGCTGATCATTCCGATCGTGCTCTTCTACGCGTGGCGCCGAATCGCCGAACATCGCGGGCAAGGCACGCGCATCAACTGGCTCGCGATCATCCCCTGGTTCATCCTGTGGTTTCTCGTTGCCGCGGTGCTCAACTCACTTGGCGTCATACCGATGGCGTTGCAGAAGCCACTGCAAGAACTCGCGCTGTTCGCGATCACCATCGCGCTCGCCGGCGTTGGCCTGGGAACCGACATCGTCAAGATCCGAAGCGCGGGTTTTCGCCCGCTACTGCTGGGGGCGATATTGTGGGTGGCAATCGCCCTCTCGAGCCTCGCGATCGCGCGTTTCGGCCACATCGCGTAGGACCGTCCCTGGTCGTATCCCGGGCTTGAGGGCGGGGGTAGAATGGTGGGTGGTCTAATAGCGATCTCCGGGCCGGGAGCCCGGGGCCGTGATGGCCTTTCCTTTCAGGACGGAGTATCAACGAACGTGGCGGACGCGGTAGTCAAAGTGACCCTCCCCGAGATGGGTGAGTCGGTCACCGAAGGCTCCATCGTCGAATGGCGCAAGCGCGTCGGTGATGTGGTCGCCGAGGGCGATACCCTCGTGGACGTCACGACCGACAAGGTCGACGTGGAGGTCCCCGCAACCGCAGCCGGGGTGATCGTCAAGCTCTACGGGCAAGAGGGCGACAGCGTCGCCGTCGGCGCCGCATTGGCCGAGATCGATACCGCGCAAAATGGCGCTTCGCCGGCCCCCGCTAACGGCAAGGCCGCCGCTGCAAACGGTATCGCGCCCAAGGCGCCCAAGCTGGTCGAGGTGACCCTGCCCGAGATGGGCGAGTCGGTCACCGAGGGGTCGATCGTCGAGTACCGCGTCAAGGTCGGCCAGGCCGTTCAGGAAGGCGACCCGATCGTTGACGTGACGACCGACAAGGTCGACGTCGAAGTGCCCGCGCCCGCGTCGGGTGTGGTCACGCAACTCTTCGCTAACGCCGGCGACACGATCGCGGTCGGCGGAAAACTCGCCGAGCTCGACGTCAACGCTGCAGCGGGCCAATCAATCGCGACGCAGGCTACGGCTGCGGAGGCTGCACCGAAGGCGCCCTTCGAGACGACCGCTGCGCGGTCTCCTCAGGGTGACAGCGTGGTGGGACGCAAGGCGGGTGGCGAGACCGTTGCATCGCCGCAGGCGGCGCGCGTTGCGCGTAAGCTCGAGCTGGATCTTTCTTCGATACACGGCTCGGGACCCAATGGCATGATTCTGCGCGCCGACGTCAGCGCGCAAGCTAAGACCGCGCGCAAACTCACCGTCGCCGCGAGCAACGGCGCGCCGATGCCGCCGGCACCGGCGGGCGCGAAACTGACGCCGCTCAAAGGGCCGGCCGCCGCGTTGACCGGCTACATGGAGCAATCGCTCACGATTCCGACCGCGACGAGTTTTCGCACGCTGACCGTCGACGTGCTCGACGCGCGGCGTAAAGAGCTCAACGCCGCGATCAAGTCGGCTGGGCGCAGCGAGAAAGTTTCGTTCACGCATCTCGTCGCGTACGCGCTCGTGCGTGCAGCGGCGGAGATGCCGTTCATCACCTACAGTTTCCGGCGCGACGAAACCGGTGCGCCGCAGCGACTCGAACCGGGCATTCATCTCGGACTCGCGGTCGATTCCGAACGTAAGGACGGCTCGCGCTTCCTCGTCGTGCCGGTGATCAAGAACGCCGACGCGCTCGACTTCGCCGGTTTCTACGGCAAGTACCAGGAGCTGGTCAATAAAGCGCGCGACAACAAGCTTGGCGCCGACGATTTGCAAGGCGCGTCGTTCTCGCTGACCAACCCGGGCGGTATCGGTACCGTCGCATCGGTTCCGCGTTTGATGGCGGGGCAGGGTGCGATTCTCGCGACCGGTGCGATCGGGTATCCGCCGGGATTCCAAAGTGCTTCCGAACCGGCGCTGCGCTCGCTGGGCGTTGCCAAGGTTATGCAGATGACCAGCACCTACGATCACCGCGTCATACAAGGCGCGCAGTCGGGTGAGTATCTGCGCCGCGTCGACCAGTTGCTGCAAGGCGCGGACAACTTCTACGAAACGCTCTTCGCGAAGCTCGGCTTGCCGGCACCCGCCGCCCTTCGACAGGCTCAGGGTGACAGGGCCGTGGCAGTCGCTTCGGTTACCGTTACGCCGTCACCGTCGGAAGCGCCGGTGCAGCAAGGATCGTCGGATGAAATGCTGCGCGCGGTTGCGGCCGCGATGGCGATCGTATCGGGGTATCGCACGCACGGACATCTTGCGGCGCATCTCGATCCGCTCGGCTCTGAACCACTCGGCGATCCGAAGCTCGATCCGGCTGCGTACGGGCTGACGCCCGCGCTGCAAGCCGCGGTTCCCGCCTCGGTGCTCAACGTCAAAGTTCCGGGAAATACGCTGGCGGAAATTCTTCCCAAGCTCCGCGAGATTTACAGCTCGACGATTGCCTATGAATTCGAGCACATCTCCAACACCGAGCAGCGCCGCTGGTTGCGCGAGACGATCGAGAGCGGCGCGCATAAGATTTCGCTCTCGCCCAAGCGCCAGATCGAATTTCTGCAGCGCTTGACCAAAGGCGAGACGTTCGAGCGCTACGTGCGCAAGACGTTCCTCGGTCAGAAGAGTTTTTCGGGTGAAGGACTCGACGTCATGGTGCCTATGCTCGAGGAGATGCTCGAGATGTTCGCCGACGAGAACGTCCCCAATGCCGTGCTCGGCATGGCGCACCGCGGACGTTTGAGCGTGATCGCGCACGTCGTGAACATGCCGTACGAAGAACTGCTCGGCGAATTCGAAGCTGCGCATCTGCGCGGCGAAGTTTCCAGCGATAACGACGTCACGGGCGACGTGAAGTATCACCACGGCGCGACCGGCGTCTACACCACGAGCACCGGCAAGCAGATCATGGTGACGCTGCAGCACAACCCCAGCCACCTCGAAGCGGTCGATCCGGTCGTCGAAGGGCGCACGCGCGCGCTGCAGACCGATCACACGGGCCCGGCGCCCACGCTCGACGTGCGCAAGGCGGCGCCGATCCTCATTCACGGCGACGCCGCGTTCACCGGACAAGGCATCATTTCGGAAGTCTTCAACCTGCAATCGCTCGAGGGCTACGCAACGGGCGGCACGCTGCATCTGATCGCCAACAACCAGATCGGCTTTACCACCGATTACCGCGACTCGCGTTCCACGCGCTACGCCTCGGATCTGGCCAAAGGCTTTGACGCGCCGATCGTGCACGTCAATGCCGACGACATCGACGCCTGTATCTCCGCGGTACATCTGGCGGTCGAGTTCCGCAAGCGCTTCGCTCGCGACGTGGTGATCGACCTGATCGGCTATCGCCGCTTCGGCCACAACGAACAGGACGAGCCCGCATACACGCAGCCGTCGATGTACGACAGGATCAAATCGCATCCGACCGCGCGCGAACTCTTCGCCAACAAGCTGGTCGCGCAAGGCATCGTGACGGCCGAACAGGCAAGCGAGATGGTCGCCGAAGCAACGGCGCGTTTGCAAGAAGCGTACAAAAACGTCAAGGAATCGCACAGCGGCAGCATGATCGAGAAGATCGCGCAGAACGCGCAGCTTCCGACCGCCGACCTCGCGCCGATCGACAAGGCCGAGTTGCTGGGCTGGACCGACGAGTTGATCACATTGCCCGACGGCTTCCACGCCAATAAAAAGCTGATCACGCAATTCGAACGGCGCAAAGCGCTCATTGCGGAAAAGGGCCTGGTCGATTGGGGCATGTCCGAGGCGCTCGCGTTCGCATCGTTGCTCAAATCCGGCGTGCCGATCCGCATCACCGGCCAAGACACCGAACGCGGCACGTTCAGTCACCGTCATGCGCTGCTGCACGATCCGGCCAACAATGCGCATTATGTGCCGCTCCAGCATCTCGCCGCGTCGAAGGCGAGCTTCGAAATTCACAACAGCCCGCTCTCGGAATACGCGTGCCTCGGCTTCGAGTATGGGTACGCTGCCGCGGTTCCGAAGTCGCTGGTGCTGTGGGAAGCGCAGTTCGGTGATTTCGTCAACGGCGCGCAGATCATCATCGATCAATTCATCGCCGCAGGCCAAGCGAAGTGGGGCCAGACCTGTCGTCTGACACTGCTGCTTCCGCACGGATACGAAGGGCAAGGACCCGAACATTCCAGCGCGCGTCTTGAGCGCTTCCTGCAGCTTGCTGCCGAAGGTAATCTGCGCGTCGCCTATCCCTCGACGGCCGGCAACTACTTCCATTTGTTGCGTCAGCAGGCATCGTCACCCAACCCGGTGCCGCTGGTCGTCATGACGCCCAAGTCGCTGTTGCGCGCCGAGGCTGCCTCGGGTTTGATCGACGATATGGCAACCGGAACGTTCAAGCCGGTGCTCGACGATCCGAAGATCGCCGACAAGAAGAACGTCGAGCGCATCTTGATGTGCTCGGGCAAGGTCTATTACGACCTGATCGCGTCGGAACTGTACCCGAAGATGAAAAAGACGGCGATCGTGCGTATCGAGTTGCTCTCACCGATGCCCGCCGATGAAATCAACGCACTACTTGCGACCTACCCGAACCTAAAATCGCTGGTGTGGGTGCAAGAAGAACCCAAGAACATGGGTGCACGCGCCTACGCGCGTCGCCGTCTGCTCGAACGGCTCAAGAAACCGCTGGACATCGGCTACGCCGGCCGGGGCTATCGTGCATCGCCGTCGGAAGGCTATCCCGGCGCACACGCGGTCGAGCAAGAACGCGTCGTCACCGCGGCGCTAACCGAATGACGACGCCCGCGCCTAGCCGTGGCCGGCTCGTCTTTCTGGTCGTGGTCGGAGGGCTCGTTACCGTCGTTGAGACGGTCGTGCTGGTACTCTACGGCGTCTCGGGCACGCTGACCAAGGATGCATTCGGGCACGTCGTGCTGCCCGTATTTCTGCTCGGCTACGGGCTCTATGTCTTCGTGACGTCGCTGCGTAAGCTGCGTGCCCTCGGACGATAGGCGCGAACGCGGCGAGGCGCTAATGCGCCTGGTCGACGGTGAGAAAGTCACCGACAACCTGCTGCGCGCCTACGCGCAGATCGCGCCCGATTTTGCGCGCTATCTCACCGAATTCGCGTTCGGCGAGATCTATGCGCGCGAAGGCGACCTACGCCAGCGCGAACTGGTCGCCATCGCCTCGCTTGCGACGATGGGCGGTTGCGACGCGCAACTCGAAACGCACGTCCACGGCGCGCTCAACGTCGGCCTCTCGCAGGCGGAGATCGTCGAGGCTGTCATGACGCTGATCCCGTATATCGGCTTTCCAAAAGCACTCAATGCCATGTCGACTGTGAAACGCGTATTGGAAAAGCGTCCTACTCCATGAGTTTCTGCGTGAAATAGGTCCACTCCAGCGCGGAAGTCGTCGCGTCTTGCACCGGGTTTGCACCGGCGCCGTGACCGCCTTGCGTGACTTCGTAGAAGAGATACGGCACGCCCATCGCCGCGAGTTTGGCGGCGAATTTGCGCGCGTGCTGTGGTCCCACGCGATCGTCTTTGGTCGTCGTCCAGATGAATGGTTCGGGATACGCAACGCCCGCTTTGAGATTTTGATACGGACTGTGCGCTTCCCAGAACGCCTTCTCGGCGGGAACGCTGACGCTGCCGTACTCGCCGACCCACGATGCGCCCGCGTCGATCTTCTCGAAGCGCAGCATATCGAGCAGCGGGACTTGAATATCGACCGCATTCCATTCGTCGGGATGCTCGGTGAACTCGACGCCCATCAGCAAACCGCCGTTGGAGCCGCCCTGGATGCCGAGCCGTCGCGGTGACGTGATTTTGCGCGCGATCAGATCTTGCGCGACGGAGTAGAAGTCGTCGTAGATGATCTGGCGCTTGGTCTTGAGGCCGGCTTCGTGCCATGCAGGCCCAAATTCACCGCCGCCGCGGATGTTGGCGCGAACGTACACGCCGCCGCGCTCAAGCCACACCTTGCCGATCATGCCGGAGTAACTTCGCCAGCAGCGAGACTTGAAAGCCGCCGTAGGCATAGAGCACCGTCGGGTTCGCGCCGTCGAGTTTCATTGATTTCGGATGCACGACGAAATACGGAATTTGCGTTCCGTCCGTCGAGGTTGCTTCATATTGGTCGACGGCGTCCTTGGACGCGTCGAACTGCGCGGGCGACGATTTCACCTTGCCAACCGCGGCGGTCGCTGCGTCGACCGACCAGAGTGTCGTGGGTGTGAGGAAATTCGTGACGGCGAGGTACCCTCGATCGTTGTGGAGGTTCGTGTCGGTGATTTCTACCGACGAATTATCGGGCAGGTCGAGCCGTTTGACGTCCCATCCGGTTTGGCCATGCGGCGTAAACACGAACGCGTGTCCGCGAACGTTTTGGTAGATCGTCATGATCACGGCCGAGCGCGTTGTCGCGACGCCGTCGATCGCTTCGCGAGAACCGGGCGCGCGCACGAGTGTGGGATGCAGATGCTGTGGGTCGTTTACAAGCTGCCCGGCATTCATCGCGACGACCGAACCTTGCGTGAACGCGGTACCGTCGATGGTCCAGTTCTGATCCAGTGATGCGATGATGCGGCCGTCGACCATTCCGTCGATGCGAACTTTTGACGGAAGCGCGACCGGCACGACTTTCGTGCCATTGTAGAGGTAGGTTTGCGAATTGAAGAAGTCGACGCCGCGATTGATCAGGGTGAGCCGGTGCCCTTGCGCGTCGTAGAGCGAGTACGCCGAGTCGGAGACGTCGCTGGGCTTGCCGCGGTAGATTTCGACAGCGCTCGAAAGTGGTTGTCCGCGGCGCAACAGCTTGACGACGTACGGGTAGCCGGACTTCGTGAGCAAGCCGGGCGTCCACTCACGCCCGACGAGAATCGTGTCGTCGTTATACCACGCCACGTCTTGCTTGCCGCGCGGTAGGAGAAATCCGCCTTTGCGGAACGTATCCGTGCGAAGATCGAATTCGCGCACGGTATCGGCGTCCTCGCCGCCGTTGGAAAGCGAGAGCAGACAATCGCTCTCGCGCGGCCAGTTGCAGTTCGCACCGTGGAACACCCACGTCTTGCCTTCGGCCTTGCTCAGCGCGTCGAGATCGAGAACCGTCGTCCAGTGCGGCGTCGACGTTGCATAATCTGTCGCCGTCGTTTTACGCCAAATGCCTTGTTGATGTGTCGCGTCGGTCCAAAAATTGTAGACCGTGCCGTCGAGCACTTCGGGGTAGGGAATGCGGCCCTTCGACGTGATCACATCGTACGCGTCCTTATAAAACGTTGGATAGTGTGGATCGCTTTGGAGGATCGGGAGCGTACGTGCGTTTTGCTGATGGACCCAGGCCATGGCACGGGCACCGGTTTGCTCTTCGAGCCAAAGGAACGGATCGGTACCGCCGGGTCCGGGCGTCGGCGACGCTTTGGCCACCGTCGTCTGTGCTGCGTTTGCCGATTGCGCCCGCGCCGAAAGCGTAAGGCTTTGGGAAAAGACGAGCGCCCCAAGCAGCACAGCCACACCCAAGGATCGAATAGTCCGGTTCACGTCCGTCTCCTACGAGCAAAACTTGCAATGCGCGAGGTATGTTTGTGGAGCCGGAGATTTCCTTGTGCAAGGAGCCGCCATGAGCGTTTTTCGCGACAGCAACCACGCAGCCGAGGTTCTCGGCGGGTTCTTCCGCCAAGAATCGGCGGAAGACGACAAGATGTTCGCCGGAAGCGGCATGGTCATCGCCTACGACATCCGCGACCCCGACGTGCGCCTCGTGCTCGACGCACGCAAGAAGCCCGAACCGGGCAGCGCCTACGACCTGTACGTCAACGATGCGGCCGCGCCGGCGCCGCTCGTCGAGATCACGATGGACGCGGAGACGTTCGACAAACTCTATCGCGGCGAAGCGCAAGCGATGATGCTAATGATGAGCGGCAAAGCCAAAGCCAAAGGCGACATCACCGCCGCCATGCGCATGCTGCCCGCCATGGCCCGCGTCATCCCCCACTACAAAAAATACCGAGAAACCCACTAGCCGCCCTCTGTCATGCTGAGCTTGTCGAAGCACGCATAGCATCGAGCAACGCATCGATCGTGGGTGCACTGACGAACACGCCGCGCGTTCGCGCGTTAAGAAACCCCTCGTCCAGCATGCGGTCGTAAAGCGCGAGCAGGTGATCGTAATACCCGTCGGTATTGAGCAAGCCGATCGGCTTGTCGTGAATGCCGAGTTGGCGCCACGTGACGATCTCGTGAAACTCATCCATCGTTCCAAACCCACCGGGCAGCGCGATGAATCCGTCGCTTAGCTGCGCCATCAGCGCCTTACGCTCGTGCATCGTTTCAACGACGTGCAGCGCCGTGATGCCGTCATGCGCAACTTCGGCGCTGGCAAGCGAAGCCGGAATCACGCCGATGACCTCGCCGCCCCGTTCGAGCATCGCGTCGGCGATCGAGCCCATTAGCCCGACGCGGCCTCCGCCGTAGACCACGCCCATACCGGCGGCGACGAGGGCGTCCGCGATGTCGTCCGCGAGCGCGCGGTAATGGCCGTCGCGGCCGGCGTGCGCACCGCAGAAGATACCCATGCGAGTCATGCGAAAGAGATTGCATGCCCAAACCCGCAATGCCCTCCGACGGGGTGATCCGCGTGGCACGCGAACGTCGCCGCGCGAGCGTCGTCAGCCTGGTGCACGGCCTGGCGCCACGCGAAACCGACGAGATCGCCAAGACGCTCAAGAAACTCTGCGGTACGGGCGGCACCAGCAAGAACGGTGTGGTCGAGATCCAAGGCGATCACCGCGAACGGATCGTCGCCTGGTTCCTCGAGCAAGGACGCAAAGCCAAGGTGGCCGGCGGATGAGGATGACGCAGCTTCCAGGCCCTTCGCTCTTTGAGAGTACGCGGCGCTTGTACCCGACGCCGTTTCGCGTGCTGCCCCAGTACCTTGCGGAGTTGACCGAGCGGTACGGCGATATTGTGACGTTTCGGCTGCCGTCCAAGCGCTTTGTGTTGCTCAATCATCCCGAGCAGATCAAAGATATGTTGGTCACGCAGCAGCACCGGTTCGTCAAATCGCTGGGTGCACGGACGTTGCGGATGTTGCTGGGCGACGGCTTGTTGACCAGCGAGGAGCCACATCATCGGCAGATGCGCCGCATTGTGCAGCCCGCGTTTCACCGGGCGCGCATCGAAGGGTATGCTCGCACGATGCACGCCTTTGCGGCTTCATGGGCGCAGGACGGCACCGACGGCGAGCGCATCGACATGCACGAGGCGATGAGCGAGCTAACACTTCGCATCGCGAGCGAGACCTTGTTCGGCACGGATTCCGCGCATGAAGCGGCCGACGTGCGTGCCGCACTTCATGCAACGCTCGAGGCATATCCTTCGGCGATCGGTCCAATCGGCGCAATGCGTCAGCGAATGCGTTTTCTCCCGAGCACGCGCGCGCTGAACTCAGCGCGCGCACGGCTCGACCGCATCATCTACGCGCTGATCGCGCAGCGCCGCTCCGAACCCGCGCCGCGCAGCGACGCGCTCTCGCTCCTTCTCGAAGCCGAGGATGCCGAAACCGGCTACCATCTCAGCGACGAGCAAGTGCGCGACGAAGCGATGACGCTGTTTCTCGCGGGGCACGAAACCACGGCTAATGCGTTGACGTGGACGTGGTATCTGCTCGCGCAGCACCCCGAAATCGAAGCGCGCCTGCATGCGGAAGTCGATGCCGCAAAGCTCGCCGGCGACCCGCTCGCCTATGCACAATCGCTCGACTATACGCGGCGCGTATTTCGCGAATCGATGCGTCTGTATCCGCCCGCCTGGATCATCGGCCGCGAAGCGCACGAAGACGTGACGCTGACCGGCGGGTACCGGATCGCGGCTGGTACCACCGTGTTCGTCTGTCCACTCGTGCTACATCGCCGTGCGGTGTTCTATGAGGATCCGCTGCGCTTCAACCCCGATCGCTGGCTGCACGACGACGTGCCGGCGTTTGCCTATCTCCCCTTCGGCGGGGGCGCGCGGCGCTGCATCGGCGAGGAGTTCGCGTGGACCGAAGGGACGCTCGCGCTCGCGGCGATCGCGCGGACGCGCCGCTTCGAGCGGCTTTCGTCGCAGCCCGCGAACCTGCGGGCCTTGGTCACGCTGCGGCCCGATGGGCCGATGTGGATGCGATCGGTCATCCGCGCGCCCGAGCCGAGCGTACAACCGGCATGAAACGCAATCTTTCAATCATCTTTACGGCGGCGCTGGCCGCCGCGGCGGTCGCGCCGGCGTATGCCGCGCAGATTCCGCATTCGCAATTTACGATCAGTAGCGCGATCGCGGTCGACTCGACCAACCACACCGCGATTCTGCCACTCTATCGCGGGAGCGAAGAGGGCAAAACCGTGTGGTACATCATCACCGACGCTTCCGACGCGGCGGTGGCCAAGCACTTCGGCGTCAACTACGCGCCGAGTTTGGCGGATATCGGCGCCGCCGCGACACAGCGCGCGTCGAAGAACGCCGACGGCACCTACACTTTCGAAGGTGCGCCGAACTTTGCGCCGACGCGTACGTTCGTTGCGGGGAAGACCGGCTTTCCGCCGGCATCCGCGACGCCCGGCAGCGTAGGCGACGCGAAGTACTCGCCCTTCGTTCGTGCGCAGGGCATTACCGGCGTGCTCAACGCGCCGATCGTCGCGACCGGCGACGGCGACTTCGACGTAACCACGCACACGAACACTGAGGACCGCGTCATCGCGATCGACACGGCGCGGCACACGGTTACGCTCGTGCTCGCGCGCGGCTTCTTCAACGGCAAGCCCGTCTACTATCTCAGCCCGGACGCATCGGATCCGGTCGCTTCGAGCGTCGAGCGCGCGACCTACGTGCCGCTTCTGGCAAAGGCTTCGACCAGCGCGGAAATCCCGATCGGCGTCGTCGTCGACGGCCCCCAAACCGGTGACGCGCCGCAGGGCCTGGGGTTCCTGACGCTGCGCACGCCGCTAGGCGAGGATGCGACCACGGCCAACGCCACGACGATCGGCTCGCCCTTCAACGTGCTCTCGGTTGCCCCCGACCTCGCCCACCCCTACGCGCCCAACGGCTACTCGCCCCTGTGGAACGTGGTGGTCGTAGGAACCCCGCAGGCCAAGCGGCTGACCAGCTTCGCCCAGCTTGCGGCGATCTCGAAGGACGCCGGCTTCTCGGTCAACTGCCCGGTCGTTGCCTATGGGGACGAGAGCACGGCTGGATATTAGGCATTAACTAAATCCTTAGTTGACAACACCGCGCCTATCGGGTAGGCTACTCCTAAAGAATTAGTAGTTAGGAGAGCCTGCCCGATGCCGCGTCGTCCATCCACCACGCTGACCGAAGCTGAATTGCGCGTAATGGAGGTGCTCTGGCGCCTCGAACGCGCGACCGTCGCCGAGGTCACCGAGGCCTTGCCTCCGCCTCCGCTGGCGTACAACACCGTCCTGACCACCCTGCGCATCCTCGAACAAAAGGGCCACGTCTCACACGAAGAAGTGGGCCGCGCGTTCGTGTACCGGGCGCTGATCGCCCGTGACACGGCGGCGCAGAGCGCGGTGAAGAGTGTGGTGGAGAAATTCTTCGGAAACAACGCGGCCGGCTTGGCATTGCGTCTCATCGAGTCCGAGCGCCCCTCCGGTGACGAACTCGACCGTTTGCGTTCGTTGATCGAACGCTACGAGGAAAAGTAGCGTGCAGACCTTTGAAATGCTCGGCCGTACCGTCCTAGTGATTCTCCTCAACGGCATTTGGCAGGGCGCCGCGTTCGCGCTGCTCACCTGGCTTGCGCTGCGCCTGTCTCCGCGCGCCAACGCCTCGACGCGCTATGCGGCGTGGACGCTCGCGCTCGCGGCGACCCTCATCGTTCCGATCGCCACCAGTCTCACGCGCATCTCTTACGAATCGCGTGCTCATGTCGCGCACTCATCGTCTGCGGCGACGACGGCGCGCGTATCGGATGTGCCGTCCGGCTCACGAACGCAGTCGCGAGAGCAAGAGCGCCCGGTTTTATCCCATGCAGCGTCGTTTTCGCTGCCGCAGACACCATCGGTGCGCATCACACCGTCGGCATTGCTCGTCGGTGTCGCGTTCGCCGCGTGGGGACTTGCGGCGCTGGCGCTGATCGTTCGCCTCGCGGTCGCGCTGCTGCAGCTCGAGAAGCTCAAGCGCGACGCACTTCCGCTCGGCATGGACTACCGTGAGCAACTCTTGCAGTGGCAAGCGGTGACGACGCGCGATCGCGACGTGCGGATCTGCGTGACCGACGGGATCGAAGTTCCGGTCGCCGTGGGCTTGTTCGATGCGATGGTCCTCTTGCCGCAGCACCTGCTCGCGACGCTGGAGACCAGCGAAATCGATCAGATCAGCTTACATGAACTCGCGCATCTGCTGCGTCACGATGACTGGACGAACGGTTTGCAGCGCATCATCTCCGCGATGCTGTTCTTCAGCCCGGCGGTGTGGTTCATCGCCCGCCAGATGGACATCGAACGTGAAGTCGCCTGCGACGACTACGTGTTGGAACTGACCGGGGCGGTCCGTTCCTATGCGTACTGTTTAACGAAGATGGCCGAGATGACCAGTTGGCCGCATCAGCCGCTCGCGGCGCCCGGCGTCTTCATCACGCGCAAGAACATCTCCATTCGCATCGAGCGGCTGCTGCGCACCGGTCGCGCGATTTCCTCGACGATATCGCCTGCTGCGGCCACGGCGGTCGTCGTGGGACTCGCCGCCGGTTTTCTCGTAGCTCGCGTTGCGACACCCGCGATCGCGTTCGCACTACCTGTCGCACCTCCAAGTCCGGTCGCGATCGCAAGCCCGGCGCAGCCGCATCCCCCAAAAGTTGCGGCGACGACGATCCCCGAAAAACACGTGCACGTCGATGTACCGGCAATTCACGTCAACGTGCCGGCAACGCACGTCGACGTTCCCGCAACCCACGTTTCGGTCGACATTCCGGCAGTGAACATTCCGCCTATAAACATGCCGCAAATCGCGACGGGCGCGGAGCGTACCTCGAGCCGAAACGGGAACTGCGGCGGCTGCGATTTTTCGAACGCGAACTTGCGCGGCCGGGATTTTCGCGACCAGAACCTCACCGGCTCGGACTTTTCCAATACGAATCTCTCCGGTGCGCGTTTCGATCACAGTAACGTCAGCGGAGCCAATTTCAGCAACGCCAACCTGCGCGATGTCTCATTTACGGGCGCCAACCTTAGTGGATGCAATCTCGAAAATGCCAACCTCGACGGGGTGAACTTCGATGGCGCCGATCTCACGGGATGCAGTATCGACATCAAGAAGCTGAGCCCGCGTCAAGCCAAGGTCTTCCTGACGCGTTGCACGGGATGCGACTTCGCCCAGGCAAATCTGCGCGGCATCGACCTCCACGGTATAAAAGTGACCGGGATCGATCTTCAAGGCGCCGATCTGCGAAACACCGATCTCACCAACGCGTATTTCAGTGGTGTGGACTTTTCCAAAGCCGACCTGAGCGGGGCGCATCTGGCGGGGGCGACGTTCTCGGGGTGCTCCTTCGATCATACGGACCTTCGAAACGTTGACCTCTCGCACGTGAACTTCGTCGGCGTCTCGCTCGGCAACGCGATCATGCGCTGATGACCTAAGCCAAACGTCACCTTCTTCTCGCCCTAACGGACGGCGATCGCGCCGCCCCCGGGCATCGTCTTGCACAAATTACCGAAAGGAATGGCTCTCGTGTACCGCATGCTTCTCACTGCGATCATCATCGTCTCTGCGGCATCGTCCGCCGGCATGGCACCGGTCCCGGCATCCGCCGCGGTCCCGATGCGCTGCGTCGGCTGCAACCTTGCCGGCGCGGACCTTCACGACGCGGATCTTCACGGCGTAAGCTATACCGGCACCGATCTTGCGCGCGCCAACTTGCGTGCTGCAAATCTGCGCGACGCAAAGCTTGTCGGCTGCAATTTTGCCGGCGCGGATTTACGCGACGCCGATCTGCGCGGTGCCGATTTGATCGGAGCCAACCTCGACGGTGCGCAGCTCGAAGGCGCGCAGCTGTCGGGAGCCAAAATGGTCGGTACGAATTTGCGGCGCGCGGGCCTACGTGGACTACACTTCGACGGCGATGATCTGGTGGGCGCCGACATGCGTGGCGCGCACCTCGAGAACGCGACGTTTCACGGCGCTAAGGTGTGTTTTCGCAACCACTACGGGTTCGAAGACAACCGGCGTCACGGCGACCTGCAATGTATTAACCTCGAAGGCGCTTCCGTGACCGGAGCGGACTTTCGCGGTGCCCTGCGCTGCGAAGAGACCGGTGACGGCGGCCCCGCCGTATGCGCGCCGGTCGATGCGCAGACGTTTCGCACGCTTTCGCACAACGATCTGAGCGGAGCGATTGCCCCGTGATGCACCTGCTTCTCGCGGCCATCGCGACGATGGCAATCCCCGTGGTCAAACAAGCGCCGCCGCTCGACCCCGCGGTCGCCGGCGGCTGGCCTGCCGCGACGGTCGCGCTCAAGCGCGACGTGGTGCACGGACGCGCGGCGAGCGAAACAACGCTCGTCTCGGCGGCCACCGACGGACGCTTGCTCTACGTGCGCTTCGATGTTTCGCAATCCGAGCCGGTCATCGCGACGCAACACAGCGACGACGTTGGGCAAGGCAGCGACGACGCGGTCTGGGTCGACCTCTGGCCGACCGGATCGAGCGGTTTCTACTACATGTTTCAAGCGACGCCGAACGGCACGCACTACGAATCATCGTCCGAGAACACGGCGTTTGCACCGCACTGGAAATCGGCGGGCGTCGAAAACGGCCATGGCTATGTCGTTACGATGGCGATTCCGCTCAAAGTAATACGCGGCGCGCACGGCGGGACGTGGCATGCGCAGTTCGTGCGCTACACGCACTCGACCGGCGAAGAAGACGTGTGGTCCTTCGATTCGACGCAAACCAACCCGGACGACGTCGCTCGCGCGGGCACGATTACGATGACGCTAGCTGCGGGCGGAGCGCCGCCCAAACCGGCGCCGCGCGCCGCCCTCTACGCGCTCGGCGTCGATACGACGAAGGCGTACGGCGGTCCGACTTCGCGCGTGGGCGCGGATATCTCGATCCCGATCACCCCGACCGCGTCGTTCTATTCTACGCTGCATCCCGACTATTCCAATGTCGAGCTCGACCAGCAGACGATCTCACCGACGGTCTATCAGCGTATGTATAGTGAAGTACGTCCCTTTTTCACCCAAGCAGCGAACTTTTACAACGATTTCAATTGCGACGCTTGTAACGGCTATCGCACGATTCTCTATACGCCCGCGATCCCAACGCCTAGCCAAGGATACGCCGTTGAAGGCAAACAGGGAAACTTCGGCTTCGCCGGTTTCGATGCTATCGGCGATCAGCGAACCGATATCGCCAACGCCTTGGATTACACGTCGCCCGACAACCGCTGGCAATCGTCGTACGAGCGCGTCCAAGCGAACGTTCCCGGGCTCACGGACGTCGCCAACGAATGGGGGACCGCCTGGAGCGACCTGCGGCACGTGAGCGCGTATCTCAATCTCGGCGACGAAACCGGAACGGAAGTGACCGATCCGTCGCAGGCCAAGTTTATCGACGCCGGTGGTGGATGGAGCGATCAGCATACGGGCATCTTCGGCTCGGTGCGCAACGTGGGCGCGCAATTCAGTCCATACGATGGCTACGACTCGCACGCCGGCATCGCCGGATACGGGCTCTACGGTGCGCACATCTGGAATCCCGGCGGCGGCAGCAAGATCGCGGCCTTCGGCATCATCGGATTCGTCGACCGCTATCAAGGAACGCAGTTCGGCGGCGAGGCGCAGAGCGATAACTCTCTGCTGTTCGATCTACTCACCAAAAGTGCGTGGGACTTTCAACTCTTTTCCGGTTCGGATTATTGGCGCTTTGGTCCGACGCTCACGCCGATCTCGCAGAACGGCGGTTTCTCGATCACCTATCACAGCGGTTTGCAGACCGACAACCCGGGAAATTTCCCGGCGCACGGAAGTTCTGCAACGCCTACGGAGATCCAATACTACACGGGTCGATACGGCGACGGGCGGCTCGACACGTGGTATCGCACGACGACGCTCCGCGTCGGCAACCGCGGCGCGCTTTCGCTCGCCGTCGACAATACCTCGCAGTGGCTCTACGGCAAAGCGCCCGACAACGTGCAGTGGTTTGACAGTGCGAGCTATACCTATCAAATCAGCCGCAACTCGTCGCTGGCCATCGGCGTGCGCCGGATTGTCGGCATGCCGCCCGATCCCAACGGCGGGGGCAACTGCGAAGGCGTGTGCTCGAACGTTTCGGTCGCCTATCACCTGCGCTTAAACGATTACGAGTTCTACCTCGCCTACGGCGATCCGAACACGCTCTCGAGCGTCCCCCAAGCGATCTTCAAAGTCATCTTCTACGCCGGTGCGCAGAAGGGAACCTAACCCCCTCATGTCATCCTGAGCCCCCCGTGTCATCCTGAGCCCCCGTGTCATCCTGAGCCTGTCGAAGGATTCGCTGGTGGAGCGTCCTTCGACAAGCTCAGGATGACACGTGAGGGAGCTCAGGATGACACGTGAGGGAGCTCAGGATGACACGTGAGGGAGCTCAGGATGACACGTGAGGGAGCTCAGGATGACACGTGAGGGGCTTCGTTAGGCTAGGACGAGTTCGTCTGCGGCGTCTCCGGCTTTGCGGATGGCGTCGCGGATCATTTCGTCGGCAATCGACGGGACGGCCCAGCGGGCTTGCGCGTCGGGCGAGAGCTTGTCGATCGGATCGAAATAGACGAACGCCTTGTTGAGCTTGACGGCCGGTGCGGTGTAGACGCAGATGCCGTTCTCGCGATCGTAGTAGTCGAACGAATGGATGTCGCGCTTGCCCCCGCCGCCGGGCGCGTCGCAGATGAACAGCGGCGTGTTGAAACCGGCGGTCGATCCGCGCACGGTCTTCTCGATGTCGATCGAGGTCTGAACCGTGGTGCGCAGCTCCTCGACGCCCTTGACCATGTCGTGCATGTAGACGTAGTAGGGATGCACGTTGACGTACTCGAGGCGCTTGATCAGCAGGCCCATTCGTTCGGGCGTGTCGTTGACGCCGCGAATCAGAACGGACTGGTTGCGCACGTAGATCGCGCGTTCAAACAGCAGGCGCATGGCCTTTTCGGTGATCCACGTGATCTCTTCGGGCGCGTTGAAGTGCGTGTGCAGCACGACGTCCTTGCCCATCGTGCGGCCGCGGTCGACGATTGCGGTCAACGCGTCGAGCCACGCGGTGTCGGTCATGATCTTCATCGGCATGATCGCCGGGCCTTTGGTCGCAAAGCGCATGCGGCGCACGTGCGGGATGTCGAGCAGCGCGTTGCCGATGGCCAGGATGTTCTTGGCCGGAAGCTGGTAGGTGTCGCCGCCGGAAATCACGATGTCTTCCAGCTCCGGACGCTCGCTGATGTACTTGTACGCGTCTTCCCACTGCTTGGGCGTTTTTGCGAGCGCGACTTTGTCGACGTTCTCGGTGTCGGGGCCGATCGCGTAGCTGCGCGTGCAGAACCGGCAGTACACCGGGCACGTGTTGAGCGGAAGAAAGAGCGCCTTGTCGACGTAGCGGTGCACCAGGCCGGGCACGGGCGAATCGTCTTGCTCGTGCAGTGAGTCGAGCGTGAGCCGCGGATGATCGGGCAGCAGCGACGACGCGAGCGGTACGAACTGACGGCGGATCGGATCGTCGACGGGGTCGTTCCAATCGATCAGCGAGAGCGCGTACGGCGAGACGCGTACCGCCATCGGCGCCTGCGCGAAGCCGGCCTCGACGTCGGCGAAGAACGCCGGCGAGCAGATATCTTTGATCGTCGCGAGCAGCTCTTGCGGGGTTTTGACCGCGTTCTTCTGCTGCCACAGATGATCGAGGAACGTCGCCTCGTCGATGTCGTGATAGGCCGGCACGTGGCGCCAGAACTCGCCTTGCTTGAGGTTCTTGTATTCGAACTGCGATGCCGGTGCGGCGGGTTTGAGATGCTTGATCTCGTTCATGGTGCTGTTTCCTCGTGCTGGCGGGCGTATTTTGCGTTGAAATAGGCGTGGATGGCGGGGTTGTCGCGGATCGTTTGCAGGGCGGTGTCGGCGTGGCCGCGCGCGTAGCCGTTTCCGACGATCATCGTGACGTCTTTGCCCACGCCCTCGGCGCCGAGCGCGGCGGCCGTGAACGACGTGGCCATCGAGAAGAAGTACACGAGGCCGTCCTGTTTGGTTGACAGGATCGAGCCGAGTTCGGTTCCGCCGACGTTGACGCAGTTGATCGTCACGTCGGCAAGCTGCGCAGCGACGGCGGCAACTTTCTCGCTGATGTCGAGGGCATCGCGCGCGTCGGCAACGATGAAATCGTCGACCAAGGCGCTTTCGATCAGCAAGCGTGCCGCCGGTGTGTCGATCGACGGCGCAACCCCGATCACGCGGCCGCTTTCACCGACGCGCACCTTGGCCTGTGCGCACGAAAGCATCCCACTCTTCCCGTCTGCCCCGATGACGACCACGGTTTGGCCCGGTTTGCAGAGGCGCTGAACCTGGGCGGGCGCACCCGCGACATCGAGGACGGCGAGCGCGACGTTTTCGTCGATGTCGTCCGGGAGCTTGGCCCACAGGCCCGATTCGAAGAGCAGGGCGCTGCCGCGAATCCAGATCCGGCCGGTTGCAACGTCCAGGCGGGTAATCGCTTCGATAAAGAGCGGCGTGAGCGTGAGCGAGACGAGCGATGCGATGCGGTCGCCCGCGCGAAGGTCGATGCGATCCGCAATCGCGGCGCCGACCTCGCGCACGTAACCGATGAACATGCCGCCGCTGCCGGTGACGGGGTTGTGTTGCTTACCACGCTCGCGAACGTTGGCCAGCACGTGCTCGCGAATACGCCGTTCGTCTCCACCGCAAGCATCGGCAATTTGTTTGAAAGAAGCCGAGTCGATGTTGAGGACATCGACGTCGCAAAGAATCTCGTTCTCGAAGGCGATCGGCGTGTTGTCGATTTTCCACGCGCTTTGCGGCATCGCGCCGGCGGGCTCGAGCACGCGGTGCGTGCCCAGCGGATGGGGACGGCGATTGGAGATGAGCGTCATGGCTTGACCGCGATGCCTCCGCGATCGAACGGGGTGTTGAGCACGATCGTGGTCTTGGTGCGTGCCATGCCCTTCATCGACTTCAGCTTGGCGAGCAGCTCGTCGAGATGTTGGGTCGAACGCGTGACGACTTTGCACATGAACGTCTCCTCGCCCGCGACCGAGTGGACTTCGCACACCTCGGGCATCTCGCTGAGCGCGCCGGTGAAGGCGTCGTACTCGCAGTCCGGCGAGGTATAGCAGCTCACGAACGCCATCAACTCCAAACCCAAGCGCTTGCGGTCGAGCTGCGCGCTGTAGCCGATGATGTGGCCGCGCTGTTCGAGCCGTTTGACGCGGTCGTGCACTGCGGGCGCCTTCAAACCAACCAGCGCGCCCAGTTCGGCAAAGGTCGAACGGGCGTTACGCTGAAGGGCTTCCAGCAAGTCGATGTCGAGTTCGTCTAGGTCGTCAGCAAGAATCATGTTCGCCAAGTTCTCAAAAGCGCCGAAGGATGTTCGGCGTTCTGACTATAGCACCCCATATTCGTTCGTTACAAGGTCCTTACGAAAGGTAAGCGAGCGCTTACCTTTCGTAAGGACAGGACGGCCCGGTCGGCTCGTGCGGCGGCGCGTCGCGATTCTGGCGTTCGTGGGATTGGCCATTTCGCTCTGTTCTTGTGCCAAGGTGGGCGGACCAGGCGTTGGACAAGGCACGGCGGGGGTGGTGCGGTTTGATTTGGCGGCGGATCCATCCACGCTCGATCCGCTCTTCATGCATCCTGATGCTTCCTCGGCGGAGGCGCAGGTTGCGCGGCTTTCGTTTGAGCCGTTCGTCGATCTGGACGCCAAGGGGCGGCCCGAGCCGGTGCTCTTGGCGGTCATTCCGAGCCTGGAGAACGGCGGACTTTCGGCCGACGGGCGGACGATCGTATATCATCTGCGGCGCGGTGTGCGATGGAGTGACGGCGTGCCGGTCTCCTCGCGCGACGTGCTCTTCACCTTGCATGCGATCTTGGATCCGCGCAACCCGGTGCGTTCGATCGAAGGCTACGATCTGATCGATCGGGCGAGCGCTCCCAACGCGCATACGGTGGTACTGCATTTGCGTCATGCGTGGGCGCCGGCGGTGCTCACGTATTTCTCGTATGGGATCAGCCCGCAGGTCGTACTCCCGGCGCACGTGCTGCAAACGGAAATGCCGCTGGCTAGCGCGCCGTTCGGCGCGGCGCCGGCGGTGGGTGACGGGCCCTACACCTTCGTCTCGTGGGCGCGCGGAGAATCGATCGAATATCGTGCAAATCCGCGCTATTGGCGCGGTACGCCAGAAGCGCGAAAGATCGACGTGCGCATTGCGACCGATCCGTCGACGAACCTGTTACTGCTGCAATCCGGTGCGCTGGATTGGAATCTGATCGCGCCGTCGCAGCGTCCGCTGGCCGTGCGCGATCCGCATGTCAAACTCATCTCGACGCCGACCGCCGTCGTCGCAGCACTGGTGTTCAATACGGCGCACGTCCCGCTCAACGACGTTCGCGTGCGCCGCGCGATCGCCGAGTCGATCGACCGCGCGTCGATCAGCGCCAAGATCACGCTTGGTGTCTATCCCGTCACCGATATGCTACAGCCCCAGTTTTCCTGGGCGTACGATCCGTCGATTCACGAGCCGGGTTACGATCCGCGCGCCGCCGATACATTGTTCGACGCGGCGGGCTGGCATCGCGGTGCCGCCGGCATGCGCGTCCGCAACGGCGTGCCGCTGCACCTGACGTACGCGCAGTTTCCTGAATCACTGACGGGCGTGCGGGTCGCCGAGACCGTCCAGGCGGAACTGCGCGCCCGCGGCGTCGACGTGGCGATCGAAAATATCAGCAACGCGCAGCTTTTTTTGCCGGTCAGCGGAATCTTGGCGGCGGGGCGGTTTGACCTCGCGTACGTGCCGTTCACGATGGGGGCCGATCCCGACGACAGCGCGGTCCTGGCGTGCCACGGGGCCTCGAACTACATGCGCTGGTGCGATCCACAGGTGGACGCGCTCGAGGCGCAGGCGCTTTCGAGCGTCTCGCAAAAGGAGCGCCGCGTGCTCTATCGCCGCATCGCACGGCGCGTGGCCGATCAGGTGCCGCTGCTCTACCTCTTCAACGCGGCCTACCTGTACGCGTATCGCGACCGCCTGCACGGATTCGCGCCCAACGCTTTCTTGCCGACGTGGAACGCCTACGCATGGCGGACGTAAAACTGCCGGCGCAGCGCGTCGCTGTCGTGGTCGTGCACGGCGTCGCACCGCATCCGCGCTACGAGTTTCAAGACGAAGTTTCCGGCGATCTGTGCGCGCGGCTCAACGAGCGCGAGGGAAGCGAAGCGTGGGTTCTCGACGTGGTCAACCCCGCGCACGTGCTCGAGCCCGGTGAGGACGATCCGCGACCCACGATCTCGCGCGTGCGGCGCAAAGACGACGATCCGCTCGCGCCGGCGCAGACGTTCTACGACGTCACCGAAGCCTACTGGAGTCCCATCGACAAGGGTGCCACCAACTGGTTCTGGGTCGTTCAGTGGATCTTCCGCACGGTGTTCGCACCGTTCAACACGGTCGCGCGCATTCGGGCCGGCCTGAGCAAGCAGATTTTTGACTACGCGTTCATCGGGTCGGCGCTGGTCATCGCGTTCGCGCTCTTTTTCATCTCGCTCACGGCCGTGTGGCTGACCTTTCTGCGCATTCTCGACCTGACCGGCCTGCTCAAGCACTCCAGCGTCGGCGAAGCAGCGACGATCCTCAATGCGAACGTGAACTTTCCGGGCGGCGTTCCGATCAAGGTGGTCGTATGGCTCTTCGTGGGAATCGCGGGCGCGTTTCTCATTGGGCAGGCAGTGGCTGCGATTTTCAAAACGTGGCAGCAGCGAAAAGCGCTGGCGCGCAACCGCGGCTCGATCTGGCATCGCGCGCTGTCGATCGGGGTTCTGATCGTCATCGGCGGATTGCTCGTGTACGCGATGGCGGACGCGCGCTTTCCGCACGGTTCGATGGGATGGGCGGGCGTCGGCTTTTTGGTCCTGATTTTCTTTGCGTTTCAGATCGGGCGCGCACTGCTGATCGACTTCATCGTCGGGTTTTTCGGCGACTGCGAAATCTATACGACACGCGACGAAAACGACTCGAAGTTCTACGACTTGCGCGACCGGATTCTCGATACGGCGGTTACGGCGATCATGCGCGCGGTCTCGCCGCGTCTCAACGGCGGCTATCGCTACGATCGCGTCGTCGTGCTGGCGCATAGCCTCGGCGCGACGATCGCCACCGATGCGCTTTCGCGCCTGGCTCAGATCTGCGAGCAGGGTTCCCTGACGCGCGAAGAGTTCGACCGCATTCGCGCGTTCATCATGCTCGGTTCGTCGCTGGAAAAGACGCAGTATTTCTTCGACGTCGCGGGCACGGTGCCGTCGGCGTCCTACCAGGCGTGGCGCGGGGGCGCCTATCAGCGTCTCTTCGGTAACGACCCTGAGTTGATCTCCGCATCGCACGGCAAGCGAATCTTCTGGGTGAACTACTGGTACTTCCAGGACCCGATCTGTAACGAGATCCTCTCGTACAAGAACGTCTGCCGCAACGAACGCGGTCACCGTCACATGACGCTGACGCATCCGCTGCTGCACTCCGACTACCTCTACGACCCATGGTTCTGGTTTTCGAGCGACGACCACATCGGCGCCCTCGACATCATCACCGGCACCCCTTCGACACGGGTTCGGCCCGAGGCCGACCCTGCTCAGGGTGACAGGGTGGAACCGCCGCGCGCTCCCTCTGTGTCACCCTGAGCAGGGTTCGCTTTGCGAACCCGTGTCGAAGGGGCGCTAGAAGCCTCGGATTTTTTTGCGGAGCCAGCGTTTGTGTTGGTCGGATGCTCGCGTCCAGAGATCGTCGTTGCGATCGATCGTGAGGGCGAATCGATCGCGTAAGATGCGGGCGAACGCCTCGGACGACGCGGCGGTCTCTTCGTGGATAGCCGCCTGCGTGTACTCGCGCAACGCCGTGTTGGTAAGCGTGGTGACGCCGTTATCGGTCAAGCGCGACACGACCAACGTTTGGACGAAGGGCGAGTCGTCGCTCGTCGCGAGCGAGAGGTTCGCGGCCTCAATCGCATCTTGCTCGATCGGGTCGCCGCTAAAGTCGTAGGTCGCTCCGTTGTCGCGATGGTTGTAGAATCGCCAATAGTTGCCGTGACAGGTCAGCTTGAAGTCAAAGCGCCCGTCGTTGAAGGTTCCTTCGGTCAGCGGTGCCGGCATCAAGAAGCCGTTACCGAAGCCGACGTCGGCGAGATACGGCTGGTCCAGGTGAACCAGAAGCGCGACATGATTGATCGCCGCGCCCTCGACCGCTTTGCTTCGGTTGACCGTTGCGCCGATCACGTCGGCGCGGATGCCGATTTGGCGCAGCACCCATGCGAAGAGGAGATTCATTTCGAAGCACCAGCCGCCGCGTTCGCGCACGACCAGCTTGTCGAAAATGGCGTCGTGATCCAGCGAGGGAACCGTGCCGAGCTGCACGTCGATGTTCTCGAACGGGATGGCCAGCGCGTGATGGCGATGCAAGTTGTGCAGCGTCAGCTTCGTGGCCGAGAGCGGACCCCCATACCCGATGCGGCGCAGGTAGCGGTGCAACTTGAGCGACACCCCAGTCAGCCGATGTGCGCGTCGACTTCGATTTCGACCAGGAGATCGGGCGAGATCAAACGCGTGACTTCCACCATCGTTGACGCCGGACGGATATCGCCGAACGCTTCGTGATGCGCCTTGGCGACCAGTTCCCAATCCGCGATGTTCACGACAAACATGCGCGTGCGAACCACGTCGTCGAGCGACGCCCCGGCTTCCTCGAGTGCGCGCTCGATCCGCGCAATTGCGCCTTTTGCTTGCACGTACGCATCGGGTCCGTCGCTGGTCGTCCCCGAGACCGCGACGAAGTCGCCGAACCTTACCGCACGCGCGTACCCGACGCGCGCTTCCCAGACGCTTCCGCTGCCGATGTGCCGGCGGCGATTGGCCACGCTAGAGCGCTTTGACGGCAGCGGTAAGGGCGTCGACCGAAGCCTTGGCGTCGCCGAAGAGCATGGCCGTATTCGGCATCTCGTAGAGCGGATTTTCGATGCCGGCGAAACCGGAACGCATCGAACGTTTGAGCACGATGACGTTGGCCGCTTTGTCGACGTCGAGAATTGGCATGCCGTAAATCGGCGAACTGGGGACGTTGCGCGCGGCCGGATTGGTGACATCGTTGGCGCCGATGACAAGCGCGACATCGGTGGTCGGGAACTCGGGATTGGCGTCGTCCATGTCGAGCAGTTGTTCGTACGGCACATTGGCCTCGGCGAGTAGCACGTTCATGTGGCCCGGCATGCGTCCGGCAACGGGGTGGATAGCGTAGAGTACTTTGACGCCGCGCTTTTCGAGTTGATCGGCTAGCGCTTTGACGCTATGTTGTGCCTGCGCGACCGCCATGCCGTAGCCGGGAACGAACATCACTTTGCTCGCGTAGGCGAGCATGACCGCGACGTCGTCGGCGCTGACGCTGCGCACGTTTTGCGGGCCGCCGCTTCCGGTCGCAGCGGGTTCGCTTCCGCCGCCGGAGCCGAATGCACCGAAGAGCACGTTGGTCAGCGAACGATTCATCGCTTTGCCCATGTCGACGGTCAGGATCGTACCGCTCGCCCCGACGAGCGCGCCGCAGATCACCAGCAACTCGGAATTGATTTCGAAGCCGGCGATCGCGACGGCGAGGCCGGTGAACGAATTGAGCAGTGAGATTACGACCGGCATGTCGGCGCCGCCGATCGGCAGGACGAAGAGCACGCCCAGCGCCAGCGCCGCGAGGAGCAGCAGGTAGAATCCCCAGACCGCGAGCGTTGCGCCGCTGGCAATAAACCAAATTGCGAGTACGGCGATGCACAGCGCGACGAGTCCGTTGACGAACTGCTGTCCAGGATAGGTGATCGGGCGCCCGGTCATCACTTCTTGTAACTTGAGGAACGCGATGATCGAACCGGCAAAGCTGACCGCGCCGATGATCATCGAGAGGATTAGTGAAACCGAGACGATCGGATCCATCGACGCGCCGCCGCCGCGCAGAAACACGGCGTATTCGACGGCCGAGATCAACGCGGCCGCGCCGCCGCCCGCGCCGTTGTAGAGTGCGACCATCTGCGGCATGGCGGTCATCTTCACGCGAATCGCTGCGATGACGCCGATCGAACCGCCGATGACGACGCCGATCGCGATCGCCCACCAGCCGACGCCCATCGTCTGGGTGAGCACCACGACTAAGGCGATGAACATGCCGACGGCAGCGAGGCGATTGCCCATCCGTGCGGTCGGCGGCGTGTTGAGAAAGTGCAGTCCAAGAATGAACAGCGCGATCGCAACCAGATCGAGCAGCGGCGCGGCGATCGTCACTTTTTGGTCTCCTTGCGCCGGAACATCTGCAGCATGCGTTCGGTGACCGCAAAGCCGCCGAACACGTTGATCGCTCCGAGCGTCACTGCGATGATCGCCAGGATCGTCAGGCCGGCCGAATGGCCGCCGGTGTTGAACAGGGCCACCGTCGCGACGATGGCGCCGGCGACCACGATGCCGTGGATCGCGTTGGTTGCCGACATCAGCGGTGTGTGCAGCGTCGTCGGAACTTTCGAGATCACCTCGAAGCCGACGAAGACTGCCAGCACCAAAATCGTCAACAGCTCGATCAAATGTTGGACGTCGGTCACGACGCGGTTCCTCCGATCAGTGCGCGTCCGTCGCGCGCGATGCAGGCGCCCTTGATGACGTCGTCATCGGGATCCAGCGCAATCGCGCCGTCTTTGATGAAAGGCGAAAGCAGCGCGTAGACGTTGCGCGAGTACAATTGGCTCGCGTTGTACGGCATCGTCGATGGAAGATTGACCGCGCCGATGATATTCACGCCGCCCGGAGAGATCACCGTCTCGCCGGCTTTGGTCAGTTCGCAATTTCCGCCCGCTTCGGCCGCGAGATCGACGATCACGCTGCCCGGTTTCATCGCGGTAACGGCAGCTTCGCTGACCAAGATCGGTGCGCGGCGTCCCGGCACGAGCGCGGTCGTGATCACGACGTCGTTCTTGCCGATCTGCTCGACCATCCAGGCGCGTTGGCGTTCTTGCTGTTCGGGTGAGAGCTCCTTGGCGTAGCCGCCGCTGCCTTCGGCGCTTTCGCCCAGATCGAATTCGAGAAACGCCGCACCGAGCGATTGGACTTGTTCGCGCACCGCCGCGCGCACGTCGTATCCGCTGACCACCGCACCGAGCCGGCGCGCCGTCGCGATCGCTTGGAGCCCGGCAACGCCGGCGCCCAGGATCAAGGCTTTTGCCGGCGGGATCGTGCCCGCCGCAGTCGTGAGCATCGGAAAGAATTTTGGCAGCGTGGACGCCGCCAGCAGTACCGCTTTGTATCCCGCGATGTTGCTTTGTGAAGATAGCGCGTCCATCGATTGCGCGCGCGTGATGCGCGGAATCATCTCCATCGCAAGCGCGGTCACGCCGGCTTGGGCAAGCGTCTGCACGTACGCGGCGTCGCCGAGCGGGTTGAAAAAGCCGACCGCGATCGTACCCGGCCGCATCGCGGCGAGCACGTCGGGTGCCGGTTTGCCGACGGTGACGACCACATCGGCCCCGGAAATGAGCGAGGCCGGTGTATCCTCGAGGGACGCACCGGCCTGCGAGTAGAGTTCGTCCGGAAACGCCGCGGCTATTCCGGCACCGCGCGCGACACGCACGGTCACGCCTGCGGTTTTCAATTTGGCTACCGTCTCGGGAACCAGCGCCACGCGGCGCTCGTTCGAAGCGGCCTCACGGGGAATGGCGACGATCATGCCGCGTTCGTTCCCTCGCCGGTTTAGACAACCCTCGTCCAAAGCACCGCGGCGACGATCGCAAACCCGACCATTCCGCCCAGATGCGCGGCTTGTTCGCTGCGGAAACCGCCGGCGAATGTGAACGCGACGATGAAATCGGCGAGCGCCAGCACAAAGCCGGCGATAGCGAGAATCAAGAGGAAGAGCCCGTCCTGCAGATAGACCGCCGCGCCGAAGATGCCGCCGAGCACCAGGTCGCGCGCGCCGGTAGCACGCACGAACGCCATCGCCGAACGATCTGACACGGCGACGCCGTAGCTGCGCGAGAGCCGCTGAGGCGAGATCAGGGCGAGCGCACCGACCGTAACCAGTCCGATCGCTGCGAGCGCGCCGAGCAGGACCGGAAGGTCGCTCACTTTATTTCAACGGTGTTGCGCAGGACCCCGACGTGCTGGATGTCCACTTCCATCACGTCGCCGTTCTTGAGGAACTCCGGCGGTTTGCGCGCGAAGCCGACGCCTTCGGGCGTGCCGGTCGCGATCACATCGCCCGGTTCGAGCGTCATGCCTTTGGAGAGTTCGGCGATCAAACGCGGGATGCGGAAGATCATTTTGCCCGTCGTGCTGTTCTGCTTTTGCACGCCGTTGAGCCGAAAGCCGATCGTGAGCGAATGCGGATCGGGAATCTCGGTCGCATCGACGATCCACGGGCCCATCGGCGCCGTCTCGTCGAGACTCTTGCCTTTGAACCACTGCAGATGCGCGCGCTGAAGATCGCGCGCGGTGACGTCGTTGAGCGCGGTGTATCCGAAGATCACGCTCATCGCGTTCTCTTCGCTTACGTTCTTGCAGCGCGTGCCGATCACGACCGCAAGTTCCGCTTCGAAGTCGTACTCGGACGAGATATTCGCCTGCAGATGCACGACGGCTTCCGGACCGACGATAGCGGTCGGTGCTTTGGTGAAGAAGGTCGGAACGTCGGGAAGCTTGAGCTCGTTCCCGAAGATCGCCGCGCCTTCCTTAGCATGTTCGAGATAGTTGCGCCCGACGCAGAACACGTTGCGCAGCGGTCGTACCGGTGCATCGAGGCGGACGGTTTGCAGCGGAGCGCGATCGCTCGTATGACGGGCGACGCGCTGACCGGTCGGCAGAGCGATGTAGTCGCGCAGCGTCGGCGCATCGATCCGGCGGATCGTTTCGCCTTCCACGATCCCGGGGTGCGAACGGCCGTCGGCCGCGATGTACGTGACGAACTTCATAACGGCTGTAAAATTCCTATCCTTCGCGTCGGCTGGTGAGGTGCCATAGGTCGCAATACCGGCATTGGTAGACGCCGAGTTGCACGCCCCTGCTCAACATGAAAGCGCGCGCATGCTCGGCACTGGGGTACGCATCTTTCGAGGTGCAACTTCGGGCGCGGTCTGCCGCCTCGTCGACAAAGAGCGCGCGGGGGAGCGGTGGCTTAGGGCTGCTTGGTCGGCGACGCCGTCGGGCCAACGATCGACTCCAGCGGCGGCAGACTCTTCCCCGCCCGTTTTGCCTCATCCCGGGCTTCCCGGTCGGCAGTCTCGATCATCTGCGTCGCCGCACCCGGCTGATTGCCCCAGTCGCCGCCGGGCTTGAGCAACGCGATGCTGCGTTTGACCTTACGCGTCTTGGGATTGTAGTCGTACCACACGCGATACAGACCGACTTGCGCGGTGCCGTCCGGATGGCGAATCCACATCTGCAACACGTTGCCGTAAGTCTGCGCGTTGAAGAACTTGTCCTTATCGCCGGTGCCTTTAGCCGCTTTGACGCGGACGACTTGCCCCTTCGCGTTGACCTCGACCACGAATTCGGCGTGGAGCGGAACCTTGGGGACCGGCGGATGCGGGACCAGCTTGGGTGCCGCATGGGGTGCCGGCGTGGCTGCCCACACCGGAGCGGGGACCGCCAGCGTGCCAAGGGAGAGAACGAGCGCCAAAGCGCGGTACAGTGACGTTTTCATCATCGTTTCTAACGTAATGGGTGGCCGGCTTAGTTCGGCGGGGAGGCGGTGAACCTCTGCGGGGACCGTTCGGAGGGTGCCGCGAACTCCGACCCGTCGTGCTCCATCTTCGAACGCTACTCGCGGGCGTCTTGACGCTCGCCGTGCTCACCGCTCCGGCGGCCGCTGCGCGTCCCATCGTCGATCTGCACAAACTCGACGCCTACTTTGCCCTCTTTGCGAGCGACTCAAACGTTCCGTGGGAGCCGACGACGGTTCGGCTCGACACGTATTCCAGCGCGCCGGTGCACTTTTTCGTGTATCAGGTCGACCCGGCCGACGTGCTGACCGCGGGTTCGAATGCGCGTCCGCGTGCAATCGACACGCGCGGCCGCAAAACGGTGACCTCGTTCGATTTCACGCCGCCCGGCGGGTATCAATTTCAATCCAGTGAAGTCGACGCTCGGCTCGGCTCGCGCGAAGGCTTCTTCGTCGTTGAAGCGCGGCGCGGAAGCGTCGGCGAGCAGGTCTGGATCAACCGCACCCGCGTGGGCCTGATCACCAAAGAAACGCCGGGCGAATTGCTGGTGTACGCGACGGACCTGGGTTCGGGTAAAGCCCTCGCGCACATGCGGATGCAATTCGTCGTCGACGGACGTTTCGAGACGCGCTTCACCGACGCGCAGGGTATCGTGCGCTGGACGCGCGCCCCGCGTCCGGTCTTCGCACTCGCGCAGTGGGGCGGCAGCTACGCGTTTGCGAGCTTCTTGCCGCAGGCACCGTTGCCGGCGTCGATCGTCGGCGTTCGCACCGATACCGCGGTCGTGCATGCCGGGGGCACCGTGCGCGTCGCGGGCTTTGCGCGCTCGCGCGCCGGCGGCGCACTGCGCGCGGCACGCGGAAGCGCTGCGGTCACGATGCGTTTGGGTGGAACGGTCGTCGCGCAGGCGGTTGCAGCGGTCGACGCCGCCGGTGCGTTCAGTGCCGATCTCGCGGTGCCGCCCACGGCTGCCGCCGGTGATTACGCTGTGCTCGCGCAGGTCGACGGCGCGATCGGTGGTGCGACGGTGCACGTCGACGCCGACGCCGGCGGCCTATCGCTCGAAGCGGCAAGCTCGTGCGATGGCCCATGCGATGCCGACGCGGACGTACCCTTGCTCGTCACGTCTTCGCGGCCCGACGTTACGGTGAACGTCAGGATCGTTCGCTCGCCGCACCTCTACATCGGGTATTCGCCGGCCGGCATTTCGTGGGGAACCTCACGCTGGGTCGATCGCACGGTACGGACTGACGGTAGCGGGCACGCGACCGTGATGATTCCGCATCCGACCGACGGGCTTGCGTCGACCTACGGCGTGCGCATCGAAGCAGGCGGTGCGAGTGCCGTCACGCGCGTCTTGGTTCCAACGTCGCGCGCAACGATTCGTCTGCAGCTCGACCGCGACCAGCAGACGCTCGGAACACCGGTCAACTTCGATGTTTACGCTAGCGAGGTCGGCAGCGGGAAACCGCTGCCCGACGCACACGTCACGGTGCAGATGCAGCACGGTACGTCGATCGCGCAGCAAGAGCTCACGCTCGATCAAGCCGGTCACGCGCACGGCACATTCTCGTCGCCGTCGCTGGGAACCAATTTGATCTTCGCCTCGCTCGTCGACGGTGGAAGAAAAGCGATGGACGCCGGGCAAGTTGATATCGTTCCACAGGCAACGCAGGATACGAGTTTGACGGGCAGTTCGAACATACGCATCGCGCTCGATCGCGCCGTGTATCACGTCGGCGAAGAAGCGCACATCGACGCCTTGCTGCCGGGGGCGCATGGTGACGCATTGCTCACGATCGAGAGCGCGAACGGGGCCCGCACGATCGTTGCGCCGGTACGTGACGGACGCGCCGCGGCCAGCGTTCGCATTACCGACGAAACGGGCGACGTACGCGTCGGCGCGGCGTTCGTGCGCGACGGCTCGATCGCTTGGAGTACGGTGCCGCTCGCGTTGGACGCGCCGGGGCGGCCGATGAATGCGGCGGTAGTGTTACCCGACGCGCCGCCGCTACCCGGGGCGATGATGCACGTCGCGATACGCGGCGTCGGAAACGGCGCAGGCACGGCGTTCGTGCGCATCAGTCGCGGCGCGCCGTCGGGCGGCGCGCTCTTCGAAACGGCGCCCGCGCTGCTCGCCGTGGGCTTGGCTGCGACGCAAGTGACCGCGCCGGACGGACGCACCTGGCATCCGTGGGTCGACTCGACCGGCGTCCACGCGCAGGTGATCGGCTTCGAGCGGCGCTCGTCGGCGCCGCAGAACCTCTCGCTCGAACAGGCCGACACCGAAGCGATTTCCTGGACCGTGTTGCACGATGACGGCTCCGCGATGACCGTGCAGGTACCGCTGACGCGTGGCCGCTATACGCTCTCAATTCTCAAAGTCGACGATGACGGTCGCGTGATCTCGGCTTCCTCTCCGATCGTGGTGCAATGATGGCCAAAAAGGCCAACCGTTTGATGTTGCTCGACACCTATGGGCTGGTGTACCGCGCGTTCTTCGCGCTGCCGCCGCTCACGACGGTCAAGGGCATGCCGATCAACGCCGTCTACGGTTTCACGATGATGGTCAACAAGTTGATCAACGACGAGAAGCCGACGCACGTGATCGCCGCGTTCGACAAAGGCCTGCCGGTCGCGCGGGTGGAGATGTATCCGGGGTACAAGGCGCAGCGCGATGCAATGCCCGACGATCTGCGCAGCCAGTTCGCGCTGGTCCGCGACGTGCTCGCGGTGCATCGAATTCCGGTCGTCGAGATCGAGGGCGAAGAAGCCGACGACGTCATTGCCACGCTCGCGCGCAAAGCGGAAGAGGCGGGGCAAGAGACGCTGGTCGTCACCGGCGATCTGGATCTGCTGCAGATCGTCGACGAGCACACCACCGTGCTGACGACGCGACGCGGCATCACCGATCTCGGGCGATACACCCCGCCGGCCGTCTTCGAACGCTTCGAACTCGAACCGCGACAGTTGCCGGATTATCGCGGGCTCAAAGGCGATCCGTCCGATAATTTACCGGGCATCCCGGGCGTCGGCGAAAAGACGGCGATCAAACTGATCAAAGCAGCGGGTTCGCTCGACGCGCTCATTGCCGACCCATCGCTGGCCGGGTCGCCGAAGCTGCAGAAGCTGGTGGAAGATTTCGGCGAGCAGGCGCGCGTCTGTCGCGATGTATCGATCGCGCGACGCGATCTTCCGCTCGACATCGATTGGGAGCATCGCTATCAAGCTCCAAGCGATGCGCTGCTCTATCCGCTTTACGCGCGCCTCGAATTCAAGACGTTGCTCGCCAAGCTCAAGGCGCCGGTCGACGGCTTGCCGCTCTTCGCCGACGACGCGCGGCTCGAGGGCACGTACCGCTCGTACGTCGCGTCGGTCGATCCGCCCGAGTTCGTGCAATTGGCCGACGACCTGCGTGCACTCGGCGGCGCCGAACGCATCGCGCTCGCGATGCGCGATACCGAGTTCGGCATCAGCGCCAAGCCCGGAAGCGGTCTTTCGTTCGGCGCGGGCGCGCTCGCGCAGGCCGGCGTGCGCGACGCGCTGCTGGCGGCGCTCGCGAGCTCGCAACGCGTCGCGGCGTACGACGCCAAGCGCGTGACCCATGCGCTGCTCGCCGAAGGCGTCGAATTCACCGCATTCACCGACGACGCGATGCTGGCCGCGCACCTGCTCAACCCGTCGCGCACGTTCACGCAGTTGAGCGAAGCGGTCGCGGAACACTTACAGGCGGCGCCGCGCGACGACGCCGCGGCGAACGCCGATGCGACGCTGCAACTGCTCGACGCGATGCGTCCGCAGCTCGAAGAGCGCGACCAAATGCGCGTGTACGAAGAGGTCGAAGTTCCGCTCGCGCCGCTTCTGGCCGTCATGGAGGCGACCGGCGTCGCGGTCGATCCGAGCGAACTCGAGGGGCTGGGAAGCGAGGTTGAAACGGCGGCGGCCCGGCTGCAGCGGCAGATCTTCGACTTCGCCGGCGAAGAGTTCAACATCGGTTCGCCCCTGCAATTAGGCAACATCCTCTTCGGGCGCTTGCAGATACCCGGTGGAAAGAAGACCAAGACCGGCTGGGCCACCGGCGTCGAGATTCTCCAGGGTCTGGCCAAAGAGTATCCGATCTGCGCGCTGGTGCTCGAGTGGCGCGAAGTCACCAAGCTCAAGAACACCTATATCGACGTGATCCCGCAACTGCTCGATCCGCGCGACGGACGGCTGCACACGGTCTTCAATCAAACCGCGACCGCGACGGGACGTTTATCGTCGGTCAGTCCGAATCTGCAGAACATCCCCGTGCGCGGAGATCTCGGACGGCGCATTCGCAAAGCGTTCGTCGCGAAGGGCTCGCAGTACGTGTTGCTTGCCGCCGACTACAGCCAGATCGAATTGCGGCTGATGGCACATCTCTCCGGCGACGAAGCGATGCGCTCGGCGTTCGAAGAGGGCCAGGACATTCACGATTTCACCGCGCGTCAGATCTTCGGCGTGCCGAGCGCAGCGAGCGTCGACGGCAACCAGCGCCGCATGGCCAAGAGCGTGAACTTCGGCTTACTCTACGGCATGTCGGATTTCGGCCTCGCGCAGCGCCTGGAGATCGGGCGAGCCGAGGCTCGCGAAATTACCGAGGCATACTTCGCGCGCTTTCCGTCGGTGCGCGCCTACATCGACCGCACGATCGAACGCGCCCGCGAGGACGGCTACGTGACGACGATCCTTGGACGCCGCCGCTACATGCCCGCGCTCACCTCGAGCAACTACATGCTGCGTTCGGCGGCCGAGCGCGAAGCAACCAACGCCCCGCTGCAAGGCAGCGCCGCCGACCTGATGAAGCTAGCGATGGTCAAGACCGATCGCGCGCTGCGGGCTGCAAACCTCGACGCGACAATGCTGTTACAAATTCACGACGAGCTGATCTTCGAAGTGCACGAAGACGCGCTGGCCGAACTCGCGAGCCTGGTGCGTCGCGAGATGGAAGGCGCGCTCACACTTTCGGTTCCGCTCGAAGTGACGGCAAAGACCGGGAAGAACTGGTACGACGTCGAGACCATGGAGGATGCTTAACGATGCTTTCGGTTCTACTCGCGGCAACCGTCGCTGCCACGCCCGCGCCGCAGCATCTGCCGACGATCGCCGTTCACGCCCCCAAGGCGACCTTGACGCTGCAGATCGCGCGTACCGAAGCGCAGCGCGAGTTGGGTCTGATGAGCGTGACCAAACTCGAACCGCACACGGGCATGGTCTTCGTGTTCGACCAAGATGCGCCGGTCGAATTTTGGATGAAGGACACGCTGGTGCCGCTGGACATGATCTTTGTCGCGCAAGACGGTACGGTTCGAAGCGTTGCCGCCAACGTGCCGGTCGTTCCGGAGACCACCGCCGACAGCGACATCCCGCGCCGCGACGGCGACGGCAAATACGTAATCGAACTCGCAGCCGGCGAAGCGGCGAAAGACGGCATCGTCAAAGGCACGCAACTCGCAGAGTTGCCGGCGCTTCGATGACGTGCGTCACGACGCAACGCGTACGTCCGTTGTGCGGGATATGAAACGTTCATTTGTTCTTGCCGCGATGGTGCTAGCCGGCGCGCTCAGTGCAACCTGGTGCCCGGCGGCCGCTACGACGACGCTGGGCGTCGGAAAGGTGTGCGGGTGGGTCGACGCACCTCCCGCGACGATCGTCGCCCTGGAACTCGCGCCGATCGCGGGAAACTTCGTCGTCGCTCGTTCCGCCACCGAAGACGTGAGTACGACCGTGCAGTCCGACGGCCACTTCTGCTTCGCGCACCTCCACGCCGATCTCCACACACTCAGCGCCTTCGGTGAGTCGCCCGCCCCCTATGGCGCGCTGGTTACGCCGGTTGCCGGCGCATCGCGTTACGTCGAGCTGGTGCGCACGACGGAATGACACGCAGCCGGTAGTGCCCGAGCTACCTGAGGTCGAGACGATCGCTCGCGGTCTGGCTCGGACGATCGTGGGGAAGCGCATCGCGTCGGTAAAGATTGCGCTCCTAAAAATAGCGATCGCTCCACCCGGCGTCGATTTCGCCAAGGCGCTGGTGGGCGAGCGGATCGCGGGGGTCTCGCGCCGGGCCAAATATGCGGTCATCCAGCTCGAATCGGGCCGTGCGCTGGTCACGAGTTTGCGCATGACCGGCCGGCTCGTGGTCCAGCGCCCAGGCGAAACGGACTATCCCGGCACCCACGTGGTACTTCATTATACAGATGGAACGAGGCTGAGCTTCGCGGACCTGCGGACGTTCGGCCGGATGCGCCTGGTGGAGCCGGGCGAGCCGTGGGATGCCGCCCTGGGCGTCGAGCCCCTCTCCTCAGGCTTTACACCGCAGGGCTTTATAGGTATGCTCTCTGGGCGGACGACGCCGATCAAGGTATTGCTCCTCGATCAACACCGCATCGCGGGCATCGGAAATATCTATGCGTGCGAAGCGTTGTGGGAAGCCGGGATTCGACCCGGCAAGCCTGCCAAAGCGTTGACCAAGCCGGCGGTTCTCCGGCTGTACCACGCGATCCGCGACGTGCTTGCCCGCGCAACCGAAATGCGTGGAACCAGCGTCGATGATTACGTGGATGCCGATGGATTGAAGGGCGGATTCCAAAACGTCCTCTCGGTCTACGGAAAACTCGGAGAACCCTGTTTGCGGTGCGGATCCCCGATCCAACGGACGGTGGTCGCGCAACGCGGAACCTGGTGGTGCCGAACTTGTCAGCGTTGATTCGCAAAAATAAAAAATATTTAAGGTAGGAACTTCACCATCTCTACGACTGAAATCGCTCCCGCTACGTACGAGGAAGATCAACTCGCTTTCGAACAGCGTCTCTATGAAGAGTCGCTCAAAGTCCTCGATGAGGGTCAAGTCCTCAGCGGCATGATCGTCCAAAAGGACAAAGACGAACTGCTCGTCGACGTCGGCGGTAAATCCGAAGGCGTGCTTCCCTTCCGCGAACTCTCGCTCGCGATCGACCCCAAGGGCCTCAAGGTCGGTGACTCACTCGAAGTCATGATTCACCGCATCGACGAAATGGACGGAACGCTGTTCCTGTCCGAGCGTCGTGCCCGTGCGCTCAAGACCTGGGAAAAGGTCATTGCCGCGCACGACAACGACGAAGTGATCGAAGCCACCGTGACGCAAGTCGTCAAGGGCGGCGTTCTGGTCGATCTGGGCATGCGCGGATTCGTTCCCGCGTCGCAGATCCGTCGCCAGCCCGTTGGGAATCTCGACGAACTCGTCGGACAAAAGCTGCGTTTGAAAGTGATCGACCTCGATCACAAGCGGCATCGCGTGGTGCTCTCGCAACGCCTTGTGCTCGAAGAAGAGCTGCAGGCCAAGAAGCAAGAGCTGCTCGACACCCTTGAAGTCGGCCAGATTCGTGAAGGCATCGTCGTCCGTCTCGCGGACTTCGGCGCATTCGTCGACCTGGGCGGCATCGACGGCCTGATTCACAACAGCGAGTTGAGCTACGCGCGCATCAAGCATCCGTCGGAAGTGGTCAAGATCGGCGACGTCGTCAACGTCGAGATCATGAAGTTCGACGCCGAAGCCAAGAAGGTCAGCCTGTCGCTCAAGCACGCGCTGCCCGATCCGTGGGACGAGCACGAGCCGCAACTCTACGAAGCGAACAAGCTGCCCGCGCAGATCGTCAAGGTCACGCCGAACTACCTGCTGGTCGAAATCTTCCCGGGCATCCTCGCGATGGTGCCCAAGGGCGAGTTCGATCCGGGCGCGCAGTTCACGGCCGGACAAGACGTCGAAGTCACGCTGCTCACGATCAACAGCGCCACGCGCCGTATCACCGCCTCGATCCAACACGTCGCGGACATCCCGCCCGAAGAGATCGAAGCGCTGACGCTCGACGAAGAAGTCGGCCTCGGCACCATCGGCGACGCCGTCCAAGTCTAACCCCGCGAGGGAATAGAGAAAGGGAGTGCGTGTTACGCGCTCCCTTTTTTTGTTCTCGTAGGAGCCCGAGCCGGCCGCGGGAATCTGAGCGACATGAGTCTGAGGGTGCTCCTAGCGTGGTGAAGCTCGTCCCGCCCGTGTATCCACCATCGGAGCAGCACTTGGGCAAGCGAATCGTTCTCGTCGAAGTATCGATCGATGCCGACGGTACCTTAAGCGCGGCACAAATCGCCAGGTCGTCGGCCCAAATCGATATCGATCGCGCCGCCATCGTGGCTGCGCGATTGTCTACCTACCGGGCCGCGACGCGCAACTGCGCGCCGATCGCATCGAAGGGTATCATCCTTATGAATTTTCTGCCCGCAACGCCGCTGCCGACGTCGACCCCAACGTCACCCTAAGGGTGGAGAGAATGCGCGTAGGGCTTACCGGCGGAATCGGGTCGGGCAAGAGCGAGGTTGCGCGGATATTACAAGAGCTCGGCGCGTTCGTGATCGATGCGGACGACCTCGCGCGTGCGGCGGTGGCGCCGGGGTCCGGCGGCCTGGTTGCAATCGAGCGTGCGTGGCCTGATGTCGTTCGTAACGGCGCGCTCGATCGTGCGAAGATGGCGCAGATCGTGTTTGCCGATCCGCGAGCGCGCGAGCGCTTGAACGAGATCGTGCATCCGCTCGTGCGCAAACTCGGAGCGCAGCAGGAGGCCGCGGCGTCTCCCGGGCAGTTGGTGGTCCACGTCGTGCCGCTGCTCTTCGAAACGGGTTTTGCCGCTATGGTCGATCGTACGATTCTTGTCACCGCCCCGCTGGACGTGCGCATCGCGCGGGTCATGGCGCGCGACGGGAGTGACGAGGAACACGTACGTGCGCGAATCGCCGCGCAGATCGATCCGGCGGCTGCACGCGAGCGCGCGGATTACACGATCGAAAATGACGGGGACCTCGAGCATCTGCGCGCCCAGACGCGTGCGGTGTACGAGACACTGACGTAGGTCCGATGCAGTATCAGTGGATGGGCGCGCACCATCGCACACGCGAGGAGGGTGAGGGCGTCGAATTCGCCGTCTGGGCACCGGGAGCGAGCGCGGCTTGCGTCGTCGGCGACTTCAACGGTTGGCAGCTCGGCGCGCATCATCTCAATGTCGAACATGCAACCGGCGTCTGGCGCATCTTCGTGCCCGGCGTCAAGGACGGCGCACGCTACAAATTCGCGATCTGCTCGCGTGAAGGACGTTGGCTGCCGCTCAAGGCCGACCCCTACGCATTTGCCAGCGAACACCGTCCCGAGACCGCATCGATCGTCACGCAACTGCCGCCGCCGCCGAACGCGGCGTGGACGCACGCGCGCGGCGCAATGCAGAACCGCGGTGTGCCGATGTCGATCTACGAGGTGCATCTCGGATCGTGGCAGCGCGTTCCCGAAGACGGAAATCGCTTTCTGAGCTACGACGAGTTGGCCGACCGGCTCTTGCCGTACGTGCGTGAAATGGGATTCACGCATCTCGAGCTGATGCCGATCTCCGAGCACCCGTTCGACGGGTCGTGGGGCTATCAGCCGATCGGATTGTACGCGCCCACGTCGCGCTTTGGTTCGCCGCAGCAATTTCGCGCCTTCGTCGATCGCGCGCACGAGATGGGCATCGGCGTGATTCTGGATTGGGTTGCGGGGCATTTTCCAAGCGACGAGCACGGGCTGGCGCTTTTCGACGGTACGCACCTGTACGAGCACGCCGATCCGCGCCAGGGCTGGCACCCCGATTGGAATACCTACATCTTCAACTTCGGGCGCGGCGAAGTGACCGACTATCTGGTCTCCAATGCGCTGTTTTGGCTGCAGGAGTACGGCGTCGACGGACTGCGCGTAGATGCCGTGGCGTCGATGTTGTATCTCGATTACAGCCGCAAGGAAGGCGAGTGGGTCGCCAATCGCTACGGCGGACGCGAGAACCTCGAAGCGATCGAGTTTCTCAAACGCGTCAACGAAACGGTCTACGGCGAAGTCCCCGGAACCGTGACGATCGCCGAGGAGTCGACGGCGTGGCCGAAGGTCTCGGCCCCGACGTATCTCGGCGGATTGGGATTCGGCTTCAAGTGGAACATGGGCTGGATGCATGACACGCTGCACTATCTCGCGCACGAACCGGTGCATCGCAAGTACCACCACGACGAGCTGACGTTCTCGCTGGTGTATGCATTCGACGAGAACTTCGTGCTGCCGCTCTCGCACGACGAGGTCGTGCACGGCAAGGGCTCGATTCTCGAGAAGATGCCGGGCGACCGGTGGCAGCAGTTCGCCAACGTTCGCGTGCTCTACAGTTACATGTACGCGCACCCAGGGAAGAAACTGCTGTTTATGGGCGATGAGTTCGCGCAGGATCGGGAATGGAATCACGATCGCAGCCTCGACTGGCATCTGATGGACGACGGGCTGCATGCCGGCGTCCGCACGCTGGTGCGCGATCTCAACCACCTGTATCGCTGTACCGGGCCGCTGTACGAACGCGACAACGAACGCGAGGGGTTCTCCTGGATCGATCATCAGGACATGGAGAACTCGACGATCGCGTTCGTCCGCCATGGGCACGACCCGCACGACGTGCTGATTGCCGTCTGTAATTTTACGCCCGTTGTCCGCCATGGCTATCGGATCGGTGTGCCGGCGGCCGATGAGTATGAGGAAGTGTTCAATAGCGATTCGGCGCGGTACGGCGGCAGCAACGTCGGGAATCTTGGGCGCGTGCACGTGGACGACGTACCGTCCCACGGACGCGAACGCTCAATCGCGATCACGCTTCCCCCGCTGGCTGCGGTGTATTTCCGTCCGGTGCGTGCATGAGAGCGTCGACCCGCGCCGAGGTTTTGCCCGGCCGGCCCTATCCGCTCGGCGCGACCTGGGACGGCAGCGGCGTCAATTTCGCCCTCTTTACCGAACACGCCGAACGCGTCGAGCTCTGCTTGTTCGATGCACGCGGCACGCGCGAGCTACGCCGCATTGCGCTCCCCGAGTACACCGATCAGGTGTGGCACGGCTATCTTCCCGAGATCGAACGCGGCACGCTCTACGGGTATCGCGTGTATGGGCCGTACGATCCCGAACGCGGGCATCGCTTCAACCATCATAAGTTGCTGCTCGATCCGTACGCGAAGCAGTTGTTCGGTCACGTGCGCTGGACCGACGCGAACTTCGGCTATCGGGTCGGATCGTCGCGTGGGGATCTTTCGTTCGACCGGCGCGACAACGCGGCGGCGATGCCCAAGTGCGTCGTGGTCGATACGGCATTCACGTGGGGCGAGGACCGCCGGCTCTACACGCGCTGGCACGAGATGGTGATCTACGAGATGCACGCGCGTGGCTTCTCGATGAAACATCCGCTCGTACCGCCCGAGTCGCGCGGAACTTTCGCGGGTCTTTCGACTCCCGCGATCATCGAATACCTTACGCGCCTGGGTATCACGGCGGTCGAACTGTTGCCGGTACATGCGGCGGTCGACGACCGGTATTTGGTCGAGCGGCGGCTTCGCAATTACTGGGGATACAACTCGATCGGGTTCTTCGCGCCCGACCCGCGCTTGCTTTCGGGCGCGTCGCTGGGCGAATTCAAAACGATGGTCAAGCGCTTCCACGAGGCGGGTATCGAAGTGCTGCTCGACGTTGTGTACAACCACACCGCCGAAGGTAACCATCTCGGCCCCACGCTTTCGTTCCGCGGCATCGACAACAAGAGTTACTACCGGCTCGAAGATGACGAGCGATATTATGCCGATTCCACCGGGTGCGGAAATACGCTGAACCTTTCGCATCCGCGAACGTTGCAGATGGTGACGGATTCGCTACGGTATTGGGTCAACGAGATGCACGTCGACGGGTTCCGTTTCGATCTCGCGCCTTCGCTCGGGCGGCGTGATGGTGAGTTTACGCAGTCCAGCGGGTTCCTTACCGCCGTGCAGCAAGATCCGGTGCTCGCGCGTGTCAAGCTGATCGCGGAACCCTGGGACGTCGCAAGCGGCGGGTATCAACTGGGGAATTTCCCGGCCGGCTGGTCGGAATGGAACGATCGTTTCCGTGACGGCGTCCGCCGGTTTTGGCAAGGCAACGACGGTATGATCCCCGAGCTTGCATCGCGCGTGACCGGTTCGAGCGACCTCTTCAACCGCGAAGGCCGTCGCCCGCGTTCGAGCGTCAACTTCATCACCGCGCACGACGGCTTCACGCTCAATGACTTGGTCGGTTACGACCACAAGCACAACGAAGCAAACGTAGAAGATAATCGCGACGGGCACGACGCGAACTACAGTTGGAATTGCGGCATCGAAGGACCGACGCAGGATCCGAAGGTCAAACATCTGCGCGCCCAGCAGAAACGCAATATGCTCGCGACGCTGCTGCTCTCCCAAGGACTTCCGATGCTGCTGGCCGGCGACGAGTTGAACAACACGCAGTTCGGCAACAACAATGCCTACTGCCAGGACAACGAAATCGGGTGGCTGGCGTGGGAAGAGACCGACGATCCCGAGCTCCTCGGCTTCGTGCGCGAGTTGATCGCGCTGCGCCGCGCGCATCCGGTCTTTCGCCGGCCTCAGTTCTTTGCCGGCGACAAGCGCGGTCCCAGCGGCCTTAAGGACATCACCTGGATCGAGGCGAGCGGCCGCGAAATGGTCGACGCCGATTGGCACGACCATGGCCGGCGCGCGCTGGGAGCATTATTCGGCGGTGATACCGGCGACCGGTTCGTCAGCTTACGCGGCTATCCCGAATACGACGATACGTTTCTGATGCTGATGAATGCGCACGATCACGATCTGCCGTTCACGCTTCCCGCCCTGCCGTCGTTCGCGGGTTGGCGCTTGCTCTTCGAAACGGCGCGGCCCGAACCGCTCGCGCCCGACACGCCGTTTCTGCCCAGCGCCGTCTTTCCGCTGCGCGCGCGCACGCTGGCGTTACTGCTGGCCGAGTGACCGCGGCGATGATCGACGATCTGCTCGCCTATGCCGGTATCGACGATCATTATGCCGACGCGTTCGGAACGCCGGCGGTGGTCGCGCGCGAGACGAAGGTCGCCATGCTGCAGGCGCTCGGCTACGATGTCACGGACGACGAGGACGCGGCGCGCGTGCTTGCCGAACGCCGCGCCGCCGATGCGCGCATGACATTTGCGCCGTCGTACGTCGTAAACCCCGAAACGCTCGACCGTGTGCCGGCGCACCTGCGCGCGCAAATGCCCAAACACCCGGACTACGGATATTATCTGACCGAAGGTGACGGCCGGGCGATCCGCGTCGTCGTCGCGCCGGCGACCGCGTACGTACCGGCGGGGATTGCCGCGCGGCCGCAGTGGGGGCTGGGGGCCCAGCTATATTCGCTCCAGTCGGCAAGCAGCACGGGCGTGGGCGATTTTAGCGACCTGGCGGCGCTTGCGAAGATCGCGCAACGTCAGGGCGCGGCGACGATCGCACTCAACCCATTGCACCAATCGCACCTGAGCAATCCGTCGGCGGCAAGTCCGTATGCACCGCTGAGCCGCCGGTACCTCAACGCGTGGTACATCGACGTTCACGCCGCCGCGCTGGAGTTCGGCGTGCCGCTCGACGGATCGGATGCACCGCCGTTGCATGTGCCCTTGATCGACTATCCGGCCGTTGCCGCATACAAGCTTGCCGCGCTCGAACGCATTTACGAAGCGACAAACGTGTTCCGCCCATGGGCATCGTTCGTCCAAGCCGACCCGGCACTGCGAACCGTCGCACTATACGAGGCGATCATGGAGCACGAACGCGCCAGGGATTCGTCGGTATACGGCTGGCCGCAGTGGCCCGAATCGTTGCGGGATCGCGGCAGCGCGCAGGTGGCGCGTTTTGCTGCGCGAGCACGCCGGCCGAGTCGAGTTCTTTTGTATGCTGCAATGGCTTGCCGACCGCCAGCTCGCGCGCGCCGCACAGGCGGCTGCGCCGCTATCGATCGGACTGTACCGCGATCTCGCGGTTGGCGTCGATCTCTCGAGTTCCGACGTGTGGGGCGATCCCGATGCCTTCGTGCTCGGTCTCTCGGTCGGCGCACCACCCGACCCGCTCAACGCGGCGGGCCAAAACTGGGGTCTGCCGCCGCTCGATCCGCGCGTCCTTGCGCGACGCGGATACGAACCGTTTGCCGCGCTGCTGCGCGCGAACATGCGCCACGCCGGCGCGCTGCGCATCGATCACGTCATGGGGCTGCGGCGCTTGTTCTGCCTGCCGCGCGCGACGGGCGGCGGCGCATATCTCACCTATGATTTCGATGCGATGCTCGGAATCGTTGCGCTCGAATCGCACCGTCACCGCTGCATGATCGTCGGCGAAGACCTCGGAACCGTACCCGAGGGATTTCGCGAGCGCACGCATGCCGCGCGGATCTTTTCATGCAGCGTGTTGTTCTTTGAACGTGAAGGAGGCGGAGGTTTTCGCGCGCCGCAAGCCTATCCGCACGATGCGGTCGCAAGCACCGGTACGCACGATCTACCGACGCTCGCGGGCTATTGGTCGCAGGCCGATGTGACGACGCGCGAGCGCTTGGGTTGGGAACAAGGCGAAGCGCTCGATCGCGATCGTGCCGATCGCGCGGTCACGCGCGAGCGACTCCTCGATGCGCTGCTCGCTGCGGGCTGTCTGGATGCCGGGCAGGTGCGAGCGATCGCAAGCGCGGAGGCCGCGATCGACGACGCGCGATTGACGCAGCTCCTCGTGGGGGCCTATCGTTATCTAGCACGTACTTGCAGCGGATTGGTCCTGTTGCAGCTCGAGGATGCGATCGGATCGCGCGATCAGGTCAACGTTCCGGGTACGATCGACGAAGAACCGAATTGGCGGCGAAAGCTAGCGGTGCCGCTCGAGGCGCTGGAAGCACATCCAATGTTTTCTGCGATAACGCAGATGCTTCGCGACGAGCGACCGGCATAAAGGAAGGCATACACATGAAAGCGGTAGTGATGGCAGGCGGTGAGGGATCGCGGTTGCGCCCGCTCACCTCGCGTCGGCCCAAGCCTCTTGCGCCGATCGCGAACAAGCCGGTGATGCATCACATTGTCGAATTGCTCAAGCGGCACGGCATCACCGAGATCGTCGCGACGCTGCACTATCTGGCCGACGAAATCGAGAGCTACTTCGGCGACGGCTCGGCGCTTGGCGTCGCAATGCAGTACGTCGTGGAAGATACGCCGCTGGGAACCGCCGGTGCCGTGAAGATGGCGGAGGCCCGTTTGGGCGGCGAAACGTTCGTGATCATCTCGGGCGACGCCATGACGGATCTCGATCTGACGTCATTGATCCAAGCGCACCGCGCGGCCGGCAACACCGCCACGATCGCGCTCCTACGTGTAAGCAACCCGCTCGAATTCGGCGTGGTCATCACCGATGACGACGCACGTATCACGCGTTTTGTAGAAAAGCCGTCGTGGGGTGAAGTCTTCTCCGACACGATCAACACCGGTATCTACGTGCTCGAGCCCGAGGTGCTCGCGTACATGGAGGCGGGGCGCAGCTACGATTTTTCGAAGGATATCTTCCCGCTGCTGCTGCGCGACGGCAAACGCCTCGGCGGACACGTGATCTCGGACTACTGGGCCGACGTGGGGAACCTCCAACAATACCAGCAGGCCAACTACGACGCGCTCGCCGGCACGGTGCGTACCGACGTCCTCCTAACCAAACTGAGCGATACCGTGTGGACGGGCGCCGATTGCAGCGTCGACCCGAGCGCGTCGATCGTCGGTCCGGTGCAATTGGGCGACGGCGTTACGATCGGGCCCGGCGCGCAGATCGAAGGGCCCGCCGCAATCGGCGACGGCGCGATTGTCGAAGCCGGTGCGCGCGTTTATCGTGCGGTAGTGTGGGAGAACGTCTACGTCGGCGAAGATGCGGAGCTGACCGATTGCACGGTCGCGCACCGCACGATCGTCAAAGCTCGTGCGACCGATCGGCGAAGGCGCGGTGATCGGCGAGCGCTGCATCATCGGCGAATCCGCCTCGATCCGTCCGCACTTGCGGCTGTGGCCGGAAAAAAACGTCAGCTCGGGTGCGATCGTGTCGATGTCGTTGATCTACGGCATCAAGTGGCCCGGTTCGTTCTTCGGCGGTGCGGGCGTGACCGGTCTGGCGAATTTCGAAATCACGCCGGAGTTCGCACTCAAGCTTGGGCAAGCGTTTGGATCCTACCTCAGCCCCGGCGAACGGTGATGACGCGCCGCGATACCCATCCCTGCAGCCGCATGATGAATCGTTGCATCATCTCAGGGCTCCTGAGCGTGGGCGTCAATGTTGAGGACCTGCGCTCGTTTCCGCTGCCGCTCTCGCGATTTGCGACGCGGACCGGCGGCGACGGCGGCGTGCACGTGCGCATCGCGCCGGGAGATCCCCATTCGCTGCTGTTCGAGTTTCTCGATCGCAGGGCATCAACGTCGATAAAGCCGCGGAACGCAAGATCGAAAACCTGTTCTTCCGCGAGGATTTCCGCCGCGTCGCGATGGACGATGTCGGCCTCTTGGAGTTTCCGGCGCGCGCGCTGGAAAACTACACCTCGGCGTTCCTTGCCGCGCTCGAGCCCCAGGCGACGGCAGAGAAGCGCTTCCGCGTCGTCATCGATTATGCCAACGGCAACGCGGCGCTGGTGCTGCCGCGCATTCTGAGCAAGCTGAATATCGAGACGATCGCGCTCAATGCCTATTTCGATGACAACCGGGTTCGATGCGGCGAGCGTCGAGCGCGCGACATTCGTTGGCGCAAGTTGAGCGATATCGTCGGGACGTTGCATGCCGATCTTGGGATCTTGCTGGACCACGACGGCGAGACGTTCGCGCTGGTCGATGAGCGCGGCCGCATCGTCGACGGCAACGAACTCATCGCGCTCTTGACGCTGATGGTCGTGCGTGCCGGAGCGTCGACCGTTGCCGTACCGGTCATGGCGCCGAGCGCGATCGAAGCGATTGCGGCCGAGCACGGAGCGACCGTGATTCGCGCGCGCAGCGACCGCCGCTCGCTGATGGCGCTAGCCGAATCGCACGGACGCGAGTTCGCATTCGTCGGCAGCGCGAACTTACGAGGTGATCTTTCCCGAGATGCATCCGGCGTTCGACGCGCTCTATGGATCGGCGAAGGTCATGGAATTGCTCGGACGCGGAGGGCCGCCGGCTCAGCGAGCTGGTCGACATGCTGCCCGAGTGGCACGTCGCGACGGTGCGCGTGCCGTGTCCGTGGGAACACAAAGGGCGCGTGATGCGGTCGCTGATCTCCGAACAGCCACGCGATCGCATCGAACTCTACGAAGGCATGCGCGTGCGGCACGATGACGGCTGGGTTCTCGTTCTTCCCGACGCATCCGATCCGACATTCAGCGTTTTTGCTGAAGCGCAAAGCGACGGCGACGCCGCCGCCTACGCGCAGCGCATGGGCACCCGCATCGAACAACTGGCTTCGATTTAGGCTCCTTCGACAGGGTCAGGATGACAGGGGGAATGCGATCGCGCTCTTACTTATCACCCTGAGCAGGGTTCGCGTTAGCGAACCCGTGTCGAAGGGTTGGTCATATACGCGAGCTTTGCGTCGAGGATGTCGAGGACGGCGGGCCAAGTGTAGTGGTGAGCGGTGATGCGGGCGCTTTCGATGATGCGGTCGCGTAACGTGCCGTCGCTCCAAAGGCGTTCGAGATAGGTTGCGAGCTCAGCCGGATCGGCGGTGTCGCAGACGATCGCGTTATCGAATGGCGCGGCGTAGTCTTCGCCGGTCGAACCGCACACCGCGATCCCGCCCGACGCCATCACTTCCAAGCCCACGAGGCCGAACGGTTCCTTTCCGCTGTTCGCCAGCACGGCGTCGACGGCGCCGTAGAGCGTGAAGAGCAGCGCGTCGGGTAAGAAACTGCGCAGATTGACGATGTCGGCGGTCGATCGCAAGAGCGTCTGCGTCAACGCTTCGATGGTCGGCGTGTCGAAACTCACGTCCTCGATCGTAAGGCCGCGAGCCAGCGCGCGGTCGAGCACGATGCGTCCATAACCCTCTTTGCCGCCGCGTATCAATACTTGCACCGGTTGCCCCGAAGCGCGTATGTCCGCGATGGCATCGATCGCCTGCAACCAGCGCTTGTCGGGGTCGAAGCGCCCAACCTTGAGCACGAGGCGGCGGTCGCCGAGCATGCGGCGCACGTACGCCGCGTCGGCGGCGCTTGCTTCACCGAAGATTCGCTCGGGAATACCGTTTGGGATCACGAGCGAGCTTGCTCCCTGGAGTGCGAGCTCGAATTTCATGTAGCGGCTGACGCTCGTTACATGCGCGGCGGCGGCCAGCGCGCGAAAATCGATCGTATCGAAGCCATAGGTGTTGTTCGCATTCCACGTCATCACGAGCGCGTCGCATAGGTCCGCGTCGCGCGCCAGGCGATCGAGTTCGAGCACGGCCGGAACGACCTGCCAGTCTTCGGCCATCACCAGCACGCGCTCGCCGCGCGCTGCGGCCGGGCGCACGAGCTGCTCGAGAATAAACGGCGGTGCGCTGCGCCCGTAGTCATCGATCTTCCCGCGTTCGCCGTCGTACACGCCGCCTGGATGGTGCTGCGAAATCCATTGACACCAGCGGCGCAGCGTGAGCGCGCGGCCGCGCGACTCGACCGGCGGCAGATGCGGATCGCCGACAAAGATGACGTCGGTGGTGACGCCTTGCTCGTCGAGCGCGGTCGCCAACTCGGTCGTCCGTACACCCAAGCCGCCCACCATTGCGTAACGGTCCGGGCCTTCGAACGAGAGGATGACTACGCGAGCGGGGAGATGCGGATAGCGCGCCATGATCAGTGGTATTCGCTGCGCTGTTCGATCAGCTTTGCCACCAGCGCCGTCCAGCCGGTCTGATGGCTGGCGCCGATGCCCGCACCGTTGTCGCCGTTGAAATACTCGTAGAACAGCAGGTGATCGCGCCAGTGCGGATCGGTCGCAAAGCGTTCGACACCGCCGAAAACCGGCCGCCGCCCGTTCGCATCGGGAAGAAAGATACCGATCAGACGGTTGGAAAGCATCGCGCTCACTTCCCAGAGATCGCTGCTCGTGCCGCTTCCCGTCGGCGCTTCAACTTTCAAGCCCGAGCCGTAGTAGTAGTGAAAGCGTTGCAGCGCCTCGACTATCAGATAGTTGAGTGGATACCACACGGGTCCGCGCCAGTTCGAATTACCGCCGAACAGTCCGCTGGTGGACTCGGCCGGTTCGTAGTCCGTGCTGTAAACCTGTCCATCGAAGTGCAGTTCGAACGGGTGTTCGAGATGGTAACGCGAGAGCGCGCGGATCCCGTGCGGGCTGAGGAATTCGCTTTCATCGAGCAGCACTTTGAGCATCCGCTCGAGCCGCTCGCGGCTGACGATCGAGAGGAGGCGCCGCGCGCCGACGCCCGACTCGTCCATCGACGCGACGTTGCGCGCGAGGTCGGGCCGATTGCGGATGAACCATTCGACACGGCGTTTGAAATCGGGGAGCGCGTCGAGCTCTTCGGGTTCGATGATCTCGACCGCGAGCATGGGAATGATGCCGACCAGCGAGTGAATGCGCATCGGAATGTGCGACCCGTCGGGCAGCATCAGCATATCGTAATAGAAGCCGTCTTCCTCGTTCCACAATCCGCTTCCGCCGATATGATTCATCGCATCCGCGATGTACAGGAAGTGCTCGAAGAACTTGGTGGCGATGTCCTCGTAGACGGCGTCGTGCATCGCAAGCTCGATCGCGATCGCGAGCATGTTGAGCGTGTAGACGCCCATCCAACTCGTGCCGTCGGATTGGTTGAGAAAGCCGCCGGTCGGCAGCGGCTTGCTACGGTCGAAGACCCCGATGTTGTCCAGCCCGAGGAAGCCGCCTTGAAAGACGTTGTTGCCCTGCGCGTCCTTGCGGTTGACCCACCAGGTAAAGTTAAGCAGCAATTTTTGGAAGACGCGCTCGAGAAACGCCAGGTCGCCGCGCCCGTGTTCCTTTTGCTCGATCTGATAGATGCGAAGCGCCGCCCAGGCGTGCACCGGCGGGTTGACGTCGTCGAAGGCCCATTCGTACGCGGGCAACTGACCGTTGGGATGCATAAACCATTCACGCGCGAGCAGCACGAGCTGGCTCTTGGCGAAATTCGGATCGATCAACGCAAATGCGACGGTGTGAAACGCGAGATCCCAGGCGGCAAACCACGGATACTCCCATTTGTCGGGCATCGACATCACCTCGCCCGAATCGAAGTGAATCCACTCGTGATTGCGGCCGTTCAATCGCTCGGGCGGCGGGGGCGGCTGAAGTGGATCGCCGGCCAACCAGCGCGGGACGTTGTAGTGGTAGAATTGTTTGGACCACAGCAATCCTGCGAAGGCCTGACGCTGCACGCGGCGCGCTTCGACGTCGGCGTGAAACGGATTGATCTCTTCGTAGAACGCGTCGGCTTCTTGGGCGCGCTGCATGAGTTCATCGTCGAACGCTTTTCCGAACGGTCGCTCGTGGGCGGAAGCACTGAGGCGTAGATCGACGCTCCGGCGCTCGCCCGGCCCAAGCGAAAGCACGTAGTGCGCGGCCGTCTTGGTGCCGCGCAAGCCGTCGCTAACCGCGCCCGACTCGCCGTGCACGATGAAGCGCTCGATGCCGTCCTTGACGTACGGGGTTGCGTTCGGCGTTCCGTACAAGGCTTCGAAGTTGGTTTCGTTTTCCGTGAAGAGCAGCGCCTGCGCATCCCGTGCGTAGAACCAGAACTCGCCGAGGTTCGCGTGATGGGCGAGCGCGGTGTGAACGCCATGCTGATGGTGACGCTGCTCGATCGCAGGTCGCTCGATGCCCTCGCGCCAGCGCCATTCGTTGCGGAACCAGAGCGTCGGTGCGAGAACCAGCGTGTGGGCAGCCGGCCCGCGATTGGTCACGTTGATGCGAAGCAGGAGGTCGTCGGGTGCCGCTTTGGCGTACTCGACCTCGATGTCGAAATAGGCGTCGCCGTCAAAAATGCCGGTGTCGATCAGTTCGTATTCGGGGTCGTGGCGGCTGCGTTTGCGGTTTTCGTCGAGCAACTGTTGGTACGGAAATGCCGCGTGCGGATATTTGTAGAGCGCGCGCATGTACGCGTGCGACGGCACGTTGTCGAGGTAGTAATAGTATTCCTTGACATCTTCACCGTGGTTGCCTTGCGGGCCGCTTAGGCCGAATAGGCGCTCTTTGAGGCGGTCGTCATTGCCGTTCCACATCGTGAGCGCAAAGCACAGATGGCCGTTGCGGTCGCTGACGCCGAAGATGCCGTCTTCGCCCCAGCGATAGACGCGTTTTCCCGATATGTCGAACGGAAAGTAATCCCACGCCTCGCCGGTGGCGCTGTAGTCTTCGCGCACCGTGCCCCACTGGCGGTCGCTAACGTACGGACCCCATTCGCGCCAGCGTATTCGTTGGGGACGCTCGTGCATCCGTGCGTGTTCGGCGGTTGGGGCGTCGCTCATATGTCGTTCTCCTGCAGCGCATGCCAGGTGCGCAATGTCTCGGCTACGCTCCATGCCTGGGCGATGCATCCCGCGAGGCGCGTGCGGAGCGTCGCCGTCGGCCAGCTCGGGCAAAAATCCGATCCCATCGTCATCGAGATGGCGCGCGAGCGTTTCGAGCAGCCGAAGCGCACGAGGCCGGTCCCCATACGCGCTCGCGTATGCGCGCGCGAAAACGCCGGCCAGATACGGCCACACGGTCCCGCGGTGATACGCCGCATCGCGGTCGTGCGGCGAGTCCGCCGTAGTGTCCGCAGTATGATGGATCGCTCGGAGCAAGGCTGCGCAAACCCATCGGCGTCCACAGCTCGCGCGCCGCGCGATCGACGATTGCATGCTCGCGCCGGCTCTCGAAGGCGCGGAACGGCAGCGAGACGGCGAACATTGCATTGGGACGGATCGACGGGTCGTTTCCATCCGGGCCGTCGAGCACGTCGAACGGATAGCCGGCGTCGTCGTTCCAGAAGCGCCCGAACGATGCGCGCACGCGGGTGCCGAGATCGCGATAGCGCGTCGGGTCGCGTCCCAAAACCTGCGCGAAGCCATCCATCGTGCACAGTGCGTTGTACCACAGCGCGTTGACCTCGATCGGCTTGCCGATGCGCGGCGTGACGACCCAGTCGCCGACTTTGGCGTCCATCCAGGTGAGCTGTACGCCGGGCTCTCCGGCGCGCAACAACCCGTCGCGTTCGTCAACGGCGATCCCGTAGCGCGTTCCGCGCGCATACCAATCGATGATGTCGTGCAGCGCATCGAACACCGACGCCAGGAACGCTCGATCGCGGGTGGATGCATGATACAGGCGTACGGCTTCGATGAACCACAGCGCGGCGTCGACGGTGTTGTATTCCGGCGCCTGGCCGTCGTCGGGAAAGCGATTGGGAATCATGCCGCGATCGACCGTGCGCGCGAACGTCGCAAGGATCTCGCGCGCGATCTCCGGACGTCCGGTTGCAAGGGTCAAACCCGGAAGAGCGATCATCGTGTCGCGTCCCCAGTCGCCGAACCAATGATACCCCGCGATCACGGTCGAGCCGCGCGCACCCCCGACCGCGCGCTGTACGAGAAACGCGTCGGCCGCCAGCACCAGCCGTTCGATCCACTCCGGCGGCTTGGCGATACGCGGATGGGCGGCCCGCCACCGTTGATGGAGATCACGATCGTGCGCGAGCGGATCGGCGGCCGGACCGCACGCCGCGTCCAAGCTCGCGTCGATCGCGAGCGTGTCACCGGGGCGCATCAGCTTTGCGTGCAGCGTGAGCGCATGATAGAGATCTTCGAGGTCGTCCAGTCCGCGCGCGCGTTCCTGCTCGTAGAGAAAGCCGTCATACCAAACGCCAGCGGGCTCCAGGCGCGCTCCGGGCGCGTGCAGATACCAGGTGGTGCCGGCGCCCATGCGAATGGTCGCGCGGTCACCGTCGATGGTAGCGACATCGCAGACATCGTACGAGCGCGTGAGCGCGTGATAATCGCGGTCGTTGACGTACGCCTTGAGATGCAACTCCAGCGGCGCGCTTGCGTCCACGAGCGTCCACGTGACGTTGGTCCGCTGCGCGCCGTGTTCCATCCAAACGCGCCGTTCGAGTTGAGCGTCCGCGACGATATACGTGCTTACGACGACCCGGCCTTCGGTATGCGTATCGACGAGAAAATCATCGCCGCGTGGAGCGATCGTCCCGTCGTGCCAACGGTTCGACGAGAGGTCGGTGTGCGTTCCCGCGTAGTCGACCGACGTATCGAACTTGCTCAGCAGCACACGCCGGCCCAGCGGCGGTTGTAGGGCCGCGACGAAGAGGCCGTGATAGCGCCGCGACAAACGATCGGCGGCGGTATTGGATGCGTAGCTTCCCAAGCCGTTGGCGGAAAGCCATTCGCTCATTGCATCGGCGCCCACCGTTGGACGAAGAAGACGTGCGTGCGGTCGGGGCGCAGCATCAGGTAGCCGCGTACGGCGATCGTCGTCGCCGGCGCGGTGATCAAGCGGCGCGCAAGACGAATCGTACCCGATGCATCGGTAAGGAGCTGTTTGGTTGCGTCAAGCGTGCCCGCGATCGTAACGGTGTCACCCATCTTCAATTTCTCAACCGCGCTCGTGGGAACGGGATCGATGAAATGGACGTTCTCGCTGGCTGACGGTGCGATGCCTTGACCCAGCAGGCGTGCGGTCACCGTGTACGTTCCGGGTCCGGGCGTGCTGCCGTCGCGTTCGATCGCATTCCACACGTAGACGACCAGGACCGACGGGCCCGGGATGAACGTGCGCGTATGAATGGGGAATGTTGCGCCGGGCGGCATTGTTGTCTGGTTCGACCAGATCACCTCGTTATCGCGGGTGACATCGATCTCGTATTCAGCCGGCTTGACGAAATCGACGCGCGCGGGCGTATGCCCGGTGTTGTGGACCGCAACCTCGATCGCGACCGCGTCGAGCAGATCGTAGCTATTCTGCTGCAGGTGCAGGGAGAGCGTGAGCGCAGCGAGCGCGAGCATTGGTCAGGCTCCTTTATGGTGGCCGGCGATCCAAACGTGCTTCAACCCCGCAGGGGCCGATACCGGCCGTTCGTAGGTCGCGGTATCCACGAAGGTCCGTTCGTCGAAGAGCACCAGATCGGCGCGCGCGCCCTGCCGTAGCTCCCCATACCCATCGAGCCCGAAAATCCGTGCCGGAAGCGCGGTCATGCGATAGATCGCCTCTTCGAGCGTCAGGATCCGGCGCCCACGCACGAACCGGCCGACGATGCGCGCGGTCGTCCCGAACGTGCGCGGATGGACGAGCCCAAAGCGGTCGTCGTGAAAGCTGCATGCCGGTGCGGCGGTTCCGACGCAGCAAAAACTCGCGCTCAGGGCGGCGGCGACGTCGTCTTCATGCAACGCGAACCAAAATGCTCGCGCGTGCTCGCCGTCACGGCGGATGAATTCGATGACCGCGCGTGCGGGACGCATGCGCATCTGGCGCGCAATCTCGTCGAAGCGCATACCGCACCACGCATAGCGCTCTTCACTCGCGACTTCGGCGAGCATGAAGTCGTGCCAGCGATCGCCCAAACGCGCCTCCATTTCCAGCGCCGCCGCCGACGCGATCGCTTCGTCGTCGAGCGCATCGCGCGAAAGCCCGGGCGGCAGCAGCGCGTCCAAGCCGATCCAGGCCGCAACGTACGGATAGACGTCGCATGTGACCGCGATACCGTGCGTGCGCGCGCGATCGATGCGTTCGAGCGCGCGTTCGAGGTGGATGCGCGTCTGCGTCTGACGCGCCTGCAAGTGCGCGATGTGCAACGCCGCGCCCGAAGCGGCTGCAAGAGAAATCGCTTCTTCCAGTGCTTCGAACAACTCGCGGCCGTAATCGCGCAGATGCACGGCGAGGCGCGGCGCACCACCGGCGCACGCGGCCTGCGCTGCGGCCAACGCCTGCGCGGGCGAAACGCTTCGCAGATCGAGGCTCGCGCCGATCGCGCCCGCTTCGCACGCCGCTCGAATCGTGATCGGATCGGACGCAAACGATCGCCGCGTGACCGCGGGCTGGCGCTCGCGCACCTCGGGGTCGAAGGCTGACATTCCGCATGTGCCGGTGACTTCGGTCGTTATGCCTTGGGCCGGCGACGAGCTCCAGCTAGGCAGCGCTAGCCAGCCATCATTGGTATGGGAGCAAGCGTCAATGAACCCCGGCGCCAGCACCAGCCCCCCTCCATCGACGCGTTCGACGCTCGCGATGTCCTCACACGAGCCGATTCGCACGATGCGTTCGTCCGTAACGGCAACGTCGGTCACGAAGCGCGGGCGTCCCGTGCCGTCAACAATCGCCGCGCCGGCGATCACCGTCGAAATCATCGAAGAATATCCTCCGGTTTAGCGACCGGTCGTGTGGGCATAACTAGGCACGAATCATATTTTTCTAGGGAGCGTGGGATTTCAATGTCGATCCAAGATGAACCCCAAGGCGGCGGTATGAGCGTACGCGAGGCCGGGCGCCGCGGTGGTGAGCGCGTCAAAGCGAAATACGGTACCGAGTTCTACGAAGAAATCGGACGTAAAGGTGGCGAGGCGACCAAGACCAAGTACGGTCCGTCGTTCTATGAAGTCATCGGCCAAAAGGGTGGCCAAAAACCAAAGCGCAAGTCGTAATCGCCGATGGCTGAGAAGAAGGACGACGCCGAGACCGGCAAAGAGATGTCGGTTCGCGAAGCCGGTAAAAAGGGCGGCGACACCGTGCGGGATCGTTATGGGTCGACGTTCTACGAAGAGATCGGGCGCAAGGGCGGCAAGGCAACGCGCGACCGGCACGGCGTCGAATTCTACGAGTCGATCGGACAAAAAGGCGGCAAGGTCGTCAAAGAAAAGTACGGTGCGGATTTTTACGAAGAGATTGGGCACAAAGGCGGTCAGAAGGTAAAGAAGCTCATCGCCGAGGCCAAGAAAAAGCGCAGCGAAGAAGAGGAAACGCCCCCGAAGGCCTGATCAGCGGCAACCGCCCGTCGCGATCAGACTTCGGGCTTCGGCGTCCACGGCTTGGGGATCGACGCTCCCGTCGGGTTGAAGCGTCATCGCCAGGTTGCCGTGGGTTGTCCATGCGACACCGTCGGCTTTGTAGTGCGCGATCGTGCACGGTGTGGACGTGATGTTCACGTTGTGCAGGAACAGCAACGTGAAATTCTGCTTCGGCCACTCCGAGAGGAGCATGGCCGTATTTTTGTACCGGTACTCCATCGCGACGCCGCGATGCGCCGGCGTGTCGAGATCGCCCAGCGGCGGGATGACCGCGTACTTGAGGATCGTTCGCGGCGGAATCCAGGGGCGATAGCTGATTTTGGTGACGGCCTGCTCGAGCGGCATGACGATGCCCCGATCGTCGATCAGCATTGCGGGAAGCGCCGTTTGCTGCGGCGCCGCGGCGCTGCCGCCCTTATGGCAGGCGACGACCGCGCATGCCAAAAGAGCGCAGGAAATGAACGAGCGAAATCGGCGCATGTCTAAGGTATCGGCTAACCGAGCGAGCCCCTTGATGCTTGGGCGGCCATTATTTCCGGATCTCGGTCGTCCCATTGATGCCGGAGAAGTGGATCTTGTCGGTAGCGAAATCAACGGTGATCGAGCTAAAGGCCATCGTCTCTCCGCCGGCGTGCAGATAGCTGGTATGTTCCATCTCGAGCAGTTTCGTCGCGTTGGTCCACACAACGAGATCGGTATCGAACGATCGTTTGAGTGGATCGCCGATCAACTCGACCGTCACCTTGCCGATCGCAGTGAAGTTGAGCGAGAGCGTATCGACGCTGATCCGCTGCGCCGTAATCCGTAGATACGGCTTGCTCTTCTTGTAGACGATGCCGTCGCGCACGCCTTCGATCGTGCCGGTGGTCCCGTCGGCCGAGAGCTGCGCGCTCGTGTAATCGAAGCTCCAGGACTTGGTCGTAATGCGATTGCCGCGTACGCGACCACCGTGCAGCGTGATGCCGTTCTGCGCCGACGGCAACGGCGGTGTGTTCTTGCCCGCGAGAATCACACCGACGATCAGATAGATCGCCAGCGCCGCCCCAACAACAGTGAGCACCGGGCGCCATTTGATCCTACGCTTCACGCGTGCTCCGCGGGAATACCAGCATGAGGAGATAAAGCGCGAGCAGCCCAAACCAAATCCGCGTCGGACCGATGTGGGCGAACAGCGAGCCCGTACCCGGGCCGACGTTTCCTTCGATCACGCGCTGCTCTTCGAGACCGGCGCGCGATTGCCATCGTCCATCCGGCGCGATGATCCCGCTGATACCGGTCGCCGCAGCTCGCACGACATACTCGCCCGATTCGATCGCGCGCATCTGTGCGATCTGCGCGTGTTGATACGGTCCCGATGAGGTTCCGAACCACGCATCGTCGGTCGAGATGACCAGGAGCTGGGCACCGCCGCTAACCTCGTTGTACGACATGTCGCCGAACGCCGATTCCCAGCAGATTAACGGTCCGATCCGTAGGCCCGCCGTCGTCGCAAACACGCCCGGCCCGGTTCCCACGGCGAAGCCGCCGTTGAGCGAGCCGATGTACGGCAGCCACCACAAGAACCGCTGGGCCGGAAAATGCTCGGCGAACGGCACGAGCTGATGCTTGTCGTACACGCCGCTGATACCTGACGGCGTGAAAAGAAAGAGTGCGTTATAGACTTGACCCGCGTGCATGTCGATGCTGCCGACGACGAGCGTGGCATCGGCCTGCGCGGCAAGCTGGGTGAAGCGCGCGATAAGCGTCGGATCGTCGTTGAGTCCGCGGCGGTCGAGCGCGATGACCGTTTCGGGCCACACGATCAGTCGCGGGTGCTGCCGCATCGCCTCCACCGTCATCAGCGAATACGTACCGATGGCGTGCTCCAGGGCGCCGGGCTGCCATTTGAGCGATTGCGCGATGTTGCCTTGCACCGCCGCGACCGCAGTCCGCGGCGGCGGCGTATGGCGTGCGGGCCACGCGAACCACGCTCCCGCGACGACGACGATCGTGACGCCCGCGAACGGCGCGAACGCGCGCAGCGTGCGGCGCGCAATTGCATCGGCGATGTACGCACCCAGCGCGAACGTCGCGAACGTGACGCCGCTGGTGCCGATGTACGCGCCCAATACCCCCAGCGGCGTGTCGACTTGCGTCGTGCCGAGTTGGCCGAACGGCACGCCGAACACGCCGATCGAACGCATCCACTCGGTCAGCGCGAACGCCGCGGCTGCGGCGAGCGGAACGAGCCAGGCTGCAGTTCGCGCGCGGGCCAGCACGGTCAACACGCCGGCCAACGCGATGGCAAGCGCTTCGATCGCCGCGCTGACGATCACGGCCACATATGCAAGCGTGCCGACGGCCGTTGCGATCGTCGTGCTCCACCACCAGAAGGTGATCGTGAAGAATACCCAACCACAGATCCACCCCAGGAAAGCGGCACGCTTCCAGGATGCGTCTCGCCAGGTCCAGAACAGCGCGCCTGCACCGATGGGCGCCGCCCACCCCAGCGCCGTCCGCGGAAACGCGAGCGCCAGAAAAACCCCAGCAAAAGCCGCTACGATCGCGGCACGCAGGTGAGACGAGGTAAGGATGATTCGCAGACTCGGTTTCGTATCGCTCTTGGTGACGGCGCTCATCGTCTCCGCTTGTGGTCGGCAAGTGACACCCAACCGCGCCGGCACCAGCGCCAGTGGCCTGGGGCCGGGCTTCATGAGCGTGAAGTTCCGCGTCGCATCCGGTTTCAACTTCACGCAGAACTCGTACGCGATCGTCTTCAACACCTCCAATGCGAGCCCGGCGAGCGCAGTGACTCCGGTCGCCCAGGCCTCGAGCAACAATTACGCCGGGTATTCGTTCGCGATCATCGTTGGCGGCCAGAACGGGGCCATCACCGCGCAGGCGTACTATTACTACCGTCCCAGCGGAACCTCGCAGACGCCGGTGCTCTACCCGATCAACGCGACGCCGCAGCAGTTGATCTTCACCAACAACAGCAATGGGCTAGGAACCGAATTCACCGTCGTGTTTTCGACGAATATCGCAAACTTCTCGCTGACCACGGCCCCGACGCCCAGTGCGTCGCCAAGTACAAGTCCGACCTCGAGTCCGGGCACGTCGTCGGGAAGCAGCGTGCCGGTTACGCAGTATTGGACCTATAATTTCTTTACGGTGTCGGGCAGCGTCGCGCAAGGTGCAACGGCCGGGAGCTTGACGATACTTGATTCACTGGGCCTGGGGGGAGCCGGTGATTCAAGCTATCAATCTCTGGTACTCAACATCGACACGACGTTCGACCAACCGTTCCAGGCGATCGCCGGTGGCGATAAAACTGGCAACAGCGATGCGATTACCGGTGGCGAGATTGCGAACAATCCGCTAACGACCCCCAGCCCCAGCCCGAGCGCAAGTGCCAGCGTGAGTCCGAGCACGAGCCCGACGTAGCGCTTAGAAGTTGAAGTTGGTCGGCACCAGCGGGCCGGCTTGACCGACGGAGAACGTCGAGCCTTGCGTTGGGAAGGCGAGGATGTTGATCGTGAAGGTCACGAGCTTTTGCGACTGGTTGAACAGCGCCTGGAGCTGGTAGCAGTCCCCGATCGTCTTGGTGTAATAGATCACCTTGTCTTCCAACCGCGCGTGATTCTTCCAGTCGATGTCGGTGACAAGTTGAAGCGATGCGTCGTGACCGAACGGCGTCGAAAGTTGCAAGTTCGACGTGCTGAACCCCTGACCGATTCCCGGTGAAAACGCTCCGCTGAGCAACACGATCGAACGCGACGTCGGCTGAGCGGTGAGCTGATAACTCACCGGCATCGCCATACCGTTGAAATTCGTGGAATAGCCGACCGAGAAGATTGTAGACGTTGCCGTTGAGGACGCGGATCAAATCCTGCGCGTTTTTGTTGTTGCTCGTCGGCTGCTGGTCGAGCAGCGTGAACGGCACGGCCGCCGGTCCGTTGTAGTTGGCCTCGCTGTACGTCACCGTGTTGACGAAGTGCTGTCCGAGCGGCGTGATCAACGAAAGATTCTGCTGGATCGACGCTTTGAGATCGCCGGTGCCGTAGGCGAACTGGCTGACGTTGACGGTTCCTTGAAAATCGCTGCCGAGCACGTGCGCGATCTCCGGCCCCAGGACGAACGCCATGTCGGCGCGCTGCGAAGCAAAGTCGTCGGACGGTTCGCTGTACTCGCCGATCGTGAAATTCGCCGATGTCGGAATGACGAAGTGCGGAAAGAACTTGTACGGACGAATCTGCAGCTCGGGTAGCTTGTCGATGCCGTACGCTTCTTGGGCGATGCGTCTTGTCGATCGTCAGTTGGTAGTCGGCGCCCGCAGTCGTAAGGTGGGTGAGGTTATCGAACGTCGCCGTCGAGTTCGACGAGCCAATGCCACCGAAATTCGACGAACTGCGTCGCAGCGTGAAATTGAGCGCGTTGCTCAGTGACTGATTGAACTGCTGATTGTCGGTAAATGAAAAGCTGTCGCTGCTGGATTGCGATCCCACCGCGCTGCGGCTAAAGCTGTACTGTTGGGACGCGTGCTGCGTTTGATGCGCGACGGTCGCGTTGATGTTGGTGTTTGCGGGCAGGTTGGTATAGGGGCCGAAGTTCGACTGGTATCCTAGCGCGAAGTTCGCCCGCAGGGTTTGCGAGATGTTCTCGGTTTCGTTGAGCGTGAGGTTGTCGGTGGATTGATTGACGCGCCGGTCGTGGATCTCGTAAAAATTCACGTTGGCGCTGCGGCGCCCGTTCTTCTTTTGGTAGAACGCAACGTAGCCCAGCCCCAGGCCTACCTTGGTGAAGAAATTGACGACGTAGTAGCCGTAGAAGTATTGATCTTTTCCGAACGTGGTACGCGTTTTGATCCAGTACCCCTCGTACTGGTCGTAGCCGATGTCGGGAAAATATTTGGCGCGCTGGTTCGGGTTGTCGACGGTGCGCAGCGGGATCACGACTTTGGGCAGAAAGAATACCGCCGCCGCGCCCAGCCACAGAATCGCCTTGTAGATAACGATTTTGTCGCCCGGATAGACGTCCATATTTTTGCCGGTAATGTGATAGCCCGAGCGAGAGTTCTCGCACGTCGTCACCGACGGTGCGAGCCCGTGACCGATGCCCTCGGCGTCGGTGTGCAGATCCTTGGCTCTGAAATGCACGAGACCGACGATCGACGCCTTCGTTGCTGGTGCCGCTGCCGTTGGTCAGGATCGCGGTTTGGTCGATCGTGTCGAACGTGATCTTATCGGCATCGAGCACGGAATTTTTTGCGTGGTTGATGATGAACGGATGGCCGGTGATCGTCACGGTGCGCAGGCCGTCGTAATGAGCGTCGTCGCCGACGATCTCTTCGGCGCCGTACAGGATGTGGACGTTGCCTTTGGCGTCGCCCGGCTGGCCCGGCTTGGTGTTGCCCGACACGCTATCGGCGAGCACCGCGATATAATTTGGCGCGAGCGTGGGCACGCCGGTTGGCGTCGGCTCCGGCGTCGCAGCGATCTGACCAGCCGGCGTGATCGGCGGCGGCGTGCTTCCGCCGCGCTGTACGAAGACGGGCTGGTTCTGATCGAATGGATTGGGCGTGGACGTCGGAATCGGCAGCGGTGTCGTGCCCGGCGAGCCGCTCGGACGCGGCGTCGCATAGAGCGTCGTCGTCCCGTTTCCATGCGGCGCGAATCCGGGCGTGGGCAGCGGTGACGCCGTGGGCGATCCGCTCGGCGATGGGCTGGGCGACGGGAGTGCGAACTGCGCGACGTAGCGGCTGCCTTCGGGTTCGTCGAACGACTGCGCGCGCTCTTTGGCAAAGAGTCGCGCCTCGTGCACGGCGCACGACTGACGGTTGAGCAAGTCGAGCACGTGCGCATTGGAATCGGTTTGCGGCTGTGCCGACGCGGGCAGGTAGCCCACCAGAAATGCACAGAGACAGGCCAGGGCCGCGACGATGCGGCCGTTACGATAGGTTTGAATCACGCTGCTTAGCGCTCTTCCATCCAGAGCAGCACGGCTCCGGTGACGCCCATGATAATGTTCGGCAGCCACGCAGCCAGGACCGGATCGATTTTTCCGTTTCGTCCGAATGCGGCCGCCGCCGACGTCATCAGGAAATAGCCGAAGAACGCCAGGATCGCCATCGCGATGCCTAGCGTCCGTCCGCGTTTGCCGAAGCGAAGCGCAAGCGGAATCGCCAGCACCACACCGATGAACGACGCGAACGGCCAAGCCAGTTTATTGGCCAGACTGATCTGCAGGCTCCCCAGCGCCGAACCGCCGATGCCCTGCGCTTGCAGGTCCTTGATCTGCACGGAGAGATTCTTGGTGGACATCGTGTAGGGATCGGAATTCGGTCGAGCTCATGAATTGCGCCGCGGTCTCGGCGAGCGGAAGCGCCGACGATGACTTCTTTGACTTTTTGTTGGCTGGTCATAAAGCCGTCGCTGTTATAGCGCGTGTCGATCACGTCGTGCAAGGCCAGGCGCCCGTCCTGCACGGTCGCGGTCTTGGCTTGCAGCGTTTCGCTGAAGAGTCCGTAGCGTGCCGGCTTGAAGATCTGCACGCCTTCCATCGTCTTGTTATCCGGCAGTACCTGATTGACGTAGAAGACGTTGCCGGTGTCGGGGTCCTTACGGAAGAACTGCGGTTCAACCGGCAGCGCGTCGGTGTGGTAGATGATCTGATAGAACGTGCGGGTCGAGATGTCGACCGACGCGGGCGTTACATATTCGTTCATGCCGTAGGCCAGCAAGAACATCGCAAAGCCGAAGATCAGCGGCGTGAGGGCGATCCGCCACACCGGAATCCCTGACGTGCGCATCGCCGTGACCTCGTTGTCGCCCATCACGCGCCCCATCGCAAGCAGTCCTGCGAAGAGCGAGGCGAACGGAAAGGCCATCGGAATCGCCTGCGGCACGCGGAACAACACGAAGCGCAGCACCAAGAAAAACGGCGCATGCTGGTTGATGATGTAGTCTGCGCCGAGAAAGAAGATGTTGAGCGCCCAGAAGATCAGATAGGCGAAGAACGCAAACAAAAACGGGCCCGATGATCTCGCGCAATAGATAGCGGTCGAGGATCGGCAGGCGCAGCACGCTGAGCGACACATGCGGAAGTGTCTGGCGGTCGGTCAGGGTGTTCATGTCGGGGGAGCCGGAGCTAGAAGCTCTGGTAGGCAGAGATCACGCGAGCAACGTACGCCTGCGTCTCCGGGTAGGGTGGCACGCCGTGATATTTGTCGACGGCACCGGGACCCGCGTTGTACGCGGCGACTGCCAGGGTCGCGTTGCCATGATACCGGTCGAGCATGTCCTTGAGTAGGTCGCGCCGCATTCGACGTTTTGACTCGGGTCGAATGCATCGGCGACGCCGCAGCCGGAGGCCGTGCCGGGCATGAGCTGCATCAGCCCCTGCGCGCCGGCCAAGCTAATCGCCGAGGGGTCGCCGGCCGATTCGGCCATCAAAACCGCGCGCACCAAGCCGGGCGGAACGCCGGTCGAGAGGGAGGCCCGTCCGACCAATTGCGAGATTTGCAGTGAATTGAGCGAATGCGGAGCGTATGGGAGGTACCCCCCGCCACCACATCCGTAGAGCAGGCCCAGGAGACCGACGATCCCGAGCAGACCTTTCATCGCTCGATGATCTTCTCCGGGCCGATACCGCGGCCTCTCATCGGAGTACCAATTTTCCCCGATCGATACGGCGCCGCGGCCCCGAGCGGGGCCGTGGCGCATTGCGAACCTAGACGAGCGTGAACGTGAGCTCGCCCAGTTTTGAGATGCGGGTCGTGATGCGGTCGCCCGCTTTGAGCCAGACTTGCTTGTCTTTCGGATAGCCCAAGATGACGCCGCTGGGCGTGCCGGTGAAGATCACGTCGCCGGGTGCGAGCGTGATGTATTCCGAGACGTAACTGATGATTTTAGCGCACGGGAAGATCATCAGCGAGGTGTTCATGTTTTGGCGCGGCGTCGTTTCGTCGTTGACGAACGTTTGAATCTGGAGTGTCTGCGGGTCGCCGACTTCTTCGGCCGGCACGAGCCACGGGCCGATCGGCGCGAATTGATCCGGCGTCTTGCCCGTCATCCACTGCGAGGTGCGCAGTTGCAGATCGCGAGCCGAGAAGTCGTTGCCCGTCGTATAGCCGAAAACGTGCGAGAGCGCATCTGCCTCCGAAACGTTGTGCGCCTCTTTGCCGATCAACATCACGAGTTCGGATTCATAGTCGAATTTCGTCGCGTTGAGCGTCGAAACGGCGATCGTGCCGCCGTGCCGATTGAGCGTCGTGTTGTATTTATTGAACAGATCGGGAAACGGCGGAACCTTCATACCGGTTTCGTCGAGATGTGCTTTGTAGTTCAGCCCGACGCAGACGATTTTCGGTGGCGCTGAGACGAGCGGTCCGTATTGCACGCTGGACTCGCTACGAATCGAATCCGACGGCGCATGCTCTGCGATGCGCTTGAGCGTACCGGCGTCGCCGCGGCCGGCGAGCAGATCGTCGACGGTCAGGGGCGCATTTGTGATACCAAGCGCTCGCGCGGCGCGCGCAACATCGATGATGCCGCCACGGGCGCGAATGCCGATGTGGTCAACGCCGTCGTCGCGTAGCGTCGTATAGGTCAAACCCATGGATCCGCCCGGCGAACCGGACATCGGGGCGGCCTGGGTCACCGCGGGAACCGAACCGGCGACAGCCGCTGCGGCGCCTGCCGCTAAAAAGCCCTTACGTGAAATCTCCATCTTCATCTACCTCCAAGAGGCAAAGGACGTTCGCGAGAAGCGCGCCGGACCTTGCCGTCGTACATCCGCTTTATGCGATTGGCTTACGTTCTTGCCGCCGCCGTTTTCGCGATGACGACACCGGCGGATCGGGCGGTTCCGCGGTACGACCACGTCTTCGTGATCATGGACGAAAACAAAGACTTCGGCCGTATCATCGGAAGTTCCGATGCGCCCGAACTCACGGCACTCGCGCACGCGTATGTGCTCGACTCGCACTTCGACGCCGAAACGCATCCCAGCGAACCGAATTACGTCGCGCTGGTCGGCGGCTCGACGTTCGGTATCCGCGACGACGCCGCATACACCGGGCACACGATCGATGGAGCCGAATCTCGCGACCCAGCTCGAAGCCGCGCATCGAAGCTGGAAGGAATATTTAGAGTCGATTCCGCACGCCGGGATCGCTGGCGGTTGTCGCGGTCGATCCCAGCGGGCGGGCCGCGCCACCGAACGTTTTGTCTATGCCGCGAAACATTCGGGATTCATCAATTTCAGCAGCGTGCAACACGATCAGCATCGCGCACAAGAGCTTGTCGGTTTCGACCAACTGCGCGCGGACCTCGCCGGCGATCACGTTCCGGCATTTAGCATGATCGTCCCGAACCTCTGCAACGACATGCACGGGTCGAACCAGCCGGGCACGCCGGAAGACTGCCGCTATGCCAATCCCGGCGCTCTTGATTCGCCGCGGAGATCGCGTGGCCGGCTCGCTGGTTCGCGAGATCATGTCGTCACCTGCGTGGAAGAGCGGCAACGATGCGATCGTGATCACCTTCGATGAAAACGAAGGCGGCGGTCAGGACGGCGGCTGGATTCCGACGATCGTCATCACCAATCACGGACCACGTCGTTTCGTCGATGCAACGCCGTACAACCACTACTCGTTGCTGCGCACGATCGAAGACGCGTTCGGTATCCAAACGCATCTTCGCCACGCGGGCGATCCCGGCGTCGTGCCGATGACCGCCTCGTTTGCGCGCTAGCGCTTCTTGCGCGAGGGAACCTTGTCGCCTTCGCGTCGCGCTTCGGAAAGCCCGATCGCGATTGCCTGCTTGCGGCTCTTGACCTTCGCGCCCGATGATCCCGACGTGAGTTTTCCTTCCTTCATCTCACGCATTGCGCGTTCGACCTTCTTCCCGGCCTTTTTGCCGTACTTCCGCTTCCCGGTCGTCTTCTTGCGTGATGACGTCTTCTTGGGTGACGATGTCTTCTTGCGTGATGACGTCTTTTTCCGTGATGACGTCGATTTTTTCCGAGTCGCTGCCATGTGTGTTTCCCTCATGCGACGTAGTGTGGTCCATCTATATGCCCCCCAGCAGGTCGCAAATCACGCTGCTGCAGGGGCAGGCCTCTTCCTCGAGGCGCTCGCGGTCCAAAATCTGCACGAGCCCGTGCTGCACGTGGACGATCCCGCGACGGGCGAGATCGGAGAAAACCAGCGAGACCGACGGGCGGCGGATTGCGGCCAGATCGGCAAGTTGCTGGTGCGTGAGCTCAGCTTGGGGTTTGCCCGTTTCGTCGGCGACGAACAGCAGCCAGCGGGCCACGCGCCGATCGACGTTGTGTTCGGAATTACATGCCAAGCGCGCGGCACCGACGGCGAAGAGCGCGCGCTCGAAGCGGCGCATCGCGCGATAGAGCGGCGCGCGTACGGTTTCGGCGGCTTCGTAGATCGAGCGATCCAGCCGCCACGAAGTGCCGGGGCAGAGAACGGTCGTTTCCACGCTGAGCGGCAGACCGAGTGACGCGCCGGCAACGTCGGCGCCGCCCCGCCGTCCCACCAGCCAGAGCGGGCTCGTCCGTCCGGTTCCGGTGGTATTGATCGCGCTGCAGATGAGCGCGTCAACGGGAAAGTAGACGGCGCGCGATGCTTCCCCGGCGTCGTCGAGAACGCGCGCGCGGTGCAAAAAGACGCGTTCGAGATACGGCGCCAACCGCGCGGCCTCGTCGCTCGGAAGCGCGTCGAGAATGCGGTTTTCGAAAAACGAGCTGGACGCGCTGACGCGTCCCCTAATGACTTCGACCGGCTGCCCGAGCTCCTGCACCTGGTACCCCTTCATTTTTTGTGTGCCAATCGTTCCCAGGAGTCACAGACACCAACCGCTGTGTCAGGTGTCGTCGCCGTTTGCGGCCGCGTGATATTTGCGGCGGATCTCGTCGATATCCACGGTCGTGGGCGGAACGGTCATGTGCAACTCGGTGAGAGCGTCGGCCACGATCTTCGATACGGCCAGGTTGCGGAACCACTTGTGGTCCGATGGTATGACGTACCACGGCGCATACGGCGTGCTCGTCTTTTCGAGCACCTCCTCGTAGGCACGGAGATATTCCTTGAAGTACGCGCGTTCGGTGTAGTCGGATTCGCTGATCTTCCAGCGGCGCATCGGGTCGTCGAGGCGATCTTTGAATCGCTCGAGCTGTTCCTCTTCGCTGATGTGCAGGTAGAACTTGAGGATCGTGGTGCCGTTGTCGGCGAGCGTCTTCTCGAATGCGTTGATCAGTTCGTACCGCTTGGACCAGACGCTCTTGGGTACCAAATCGTGCACGCGCACGACCAGGACATCCTCGTAATGCGAGCGGTTGAAGATCACGATTTCGCCACGCGCGGGCGTCTGCTCGTGTGCTCGCCAGAGGAAGTCGTGGTCGGCCTCTACTTGCGAAGGCACCTTGAATGCGTGCACCCGCGCGCCTTGCGGGTTGAGCGCGCCGAAGACGTGTCCGATCGTGCCGTCTTTCCCCGATGCGTCCAGACCTTGCAAGCAGATGAGCACGCTATGACGATGTTCGGCATAAAGCAAGTACTGCAGCTCGCGCAACGTTTCGTCGTCGGCTTGCGTTTGTTTGACGGCGCCGGATTTTCCAACGTGCTTGTCTTTGAACCCCGGGTCGACGTCTGCCAGGCGGACGCGCCGTCCGGGCTCGGCCAAGAACTGCTTGCGATAATCCATCCCCATTGATTCGTCGCATGGCGCTGAACCCCGGGGGCGAGCAAGTGCGGACCGGCTTGCGGGACGGACGATAACACAGGAAGACATGTTCAAAAAACGTGCTCGTATGTTTGCGCTCTTATGCGTGAGCCTTCTGGGTATTGGAAGCTTCGGGTACGCCGGAGCCGCGCCCAGCATGCCGTTTTCCCAGGCCGGCACGCAGGCGGTGCAGTCGTTGCTGGCCGACTACTACGCCGGCGCCGGTGAGTGGCGCGAGTGCGACGCTCCGGGTTGTCGCACGGCCAACAGCGATTGGGGAACCGACGCGGCGACCGACGCGCTGTACTTGCGCTGGTCCGATACCCGCGATCCTCGCCTACGCAGCATCATGGCGGAGCTGATCCCGACCTCGCGGCGCTTCCCCGCGCCGTGTACTTCACGGCCGTGCGGATACTGGAGCGATACGCCTGCCTGGGACGCCGTGACGCTGATGCGCGTATTCGAGGTAACCGGTGATCCTCGGGCGCTCACGCGGGCGCGCGCCGCATACCGGTTCGTTCGTGAGTCAGCGGTCTTCTTCGCGGGGGCGTGTCCGAGTATCCCGTACCAAAAAGCCGCGCCCTCGCAGTCGCATGTCAAGACGCTCGAAACGCTCGCTAACGAAGTCAAGGCGGCCCTGTTGCTCTACCGCGCGACCGGCGCGAGTGCGTATCTCGACCAGGCACGGTCCGGGTATGCTTCGGCGCGTGAATATTTCCTGAGCGATAGCTCGGCGCTTTACACCATTCACGTTAGCGATGACGGCGCTGCGTGTCGCACGACGCCGCAACGCTATTTCGCGTCCGTCAACGGGCTGATGATCTGGAACGGGACCGAGCTGGCCCGCGATCTGCACGATCCCGAATATTTGGACGATGCGCTGGCGACGGCGCATGCAGTGGATCGACAGCTCTCCGATCCTGCCGGGATCTTCGCCGATACCGGCGGCGAAAACGACGTCGTCGAACCGCTGGTCGAAGCGATGGAACGGCTGGCGCAAGATGACGGATCGGCGTTCGCGCGCGAGTGGATCGTGCGCAACGCGCAAGCGGCCCTTGGTGCGCGTGGGGCCGACGGCAATTTCGCGCGATTTTTCGACGGTCCGTCCCAGCGCACCGCGTCCATCTGGGAGAGCAACGGCGGGTTCGCGGTGGAGATCGCGGCCGCTGCGCTCGAACCCAATACCGACGCCCCGACATCGCGATCGTGGTCCGGCGCGCGCGTCGACGTGGCGCCGATTCGTTCGTTACCGGTTACGATGTCGGTGAGCGGCTCGGCCCTGGCGCTGGTCGGCGAAATGGGAGCGGACTGTGAGGCGCATCACATCCATGTTTTCGTCGACGGCAGCGAGATCAACGATCACGCGGGCCTCTGGCAGAACCCGACGATGCCCGAAGACCACCCGGTCTTCTTCGCGTGGCGCTGGAGCACGCCGGGCGTGCACACGATCACGCTGCGTAGCGACGGCGCAAACGCCGGTTCGATCGCGCTTACCCCGTACGTCTTGCGCTAGCCGTCGCCCCGTTACGCGTGCGCGCTACGGCGCCGGTGCGTTCGCCGCGGCGCCATGATGGCGACGTCGGTGCGTTCGAGCGCAATCGGAAGCTCCGCGGTGACGCGATTGCCCGCGTGCGTGCGCGCAATCTCGACGCTGTTCGCAAGATTCTCGACCAACAGCAGACCGCGTCCGGACTCGGCGAAGTCTTCTGGGCGCCGCACGGAGTGCACGATCGGCGCTCCGTGGTCGCAGACGTGCAGAAACGCGCGTCTGCCTAGGATTTCCAGCGTGATTTCGGCCGGGCCAGGCGTATGGCGCGCGACGTTGCCGACGAGTTCTCCGAAGATCAGTTCGGGCTCGGAAAGATCCGTGCCGTCGGCCGCAAACTCGCCGAGATGCCAAAGGAATGCGCGCTTGACGCGGCGCGCCGCCGATGACATGCGCGCATCGACGTTCCACGTCTTGGTCGATGCGGAGCGGGCTGCACCAAGGTCCGTGATTCCGATGAACAGTACGGCCGCATCGTCGATCGGCGGATGCCCTTCGAGCACGTCGCGTTGAATCGCATAGGCGATGTTTTCGGCTGCGCTATAGTATTGACGGTTCACCACGTCGAGCAAGCGATCGACGCCCGCGGCATAATCGCGTCCGGCCTTGCGCCCGTCTTCGATCAGGCCGTCGGTATAGAGGACGATGCCCGACCCGGCGTCGAGCGTCAGCGAATATTCGCGATAGTCCACCCGGCGCTCGGCCCCCATGATCAATCCTTCGCCGGGCAGTTGCTCGACGATGCCCGACGCGCGCACGGTAATCGGCATCGGATGTCCGGCGACGGCATAGCGGAGCGTACCGTCGGTGAGCGCGAGTTCGCCGTAGAAGATCGTGAGCAGCGGGCTGCCGTCGTCGTACGCGACCCGATTGACGATCTGCAACACTTCTCCCGGACCCTCGCACAATCGCGCGGCCATTCGCACGGATTGCCGCATCAGCGCCATGCGGCTCGCGGCCTGAAGGCCGTGACCGGCGACGTCGCCGACGCTCACGCCGAGCCGTCCCTCGCCCAGCGGAAATACGTCGTACCAGTCGCCGCCGACATCCGCGCCGCTTGACGACGGGGCATACGACGCATCGATGCGAACGCCGGGAATCGAGGGCAAATTCTGCGGAAGCAGCGCGCGCTGGAGCAGCGCGGCGTTGTTGTGCTCTTCGCGTAAGCGGGTCAAAATCGCGCGGTACTCGCGATCGGCGACCGCCAGTTCGTCGTTACCGACCAGCGGCGTGGGATCTTCGCCTTTGCGAAGAAGCTCGGCATTTCGCCGTAGTTGCATCGCACGAACCGCCAAACGCGCTCCGAGCGCAGCGGCAACAAATACGAAGACGACGATCCCTGCGATCAGCGCGCCGAGCAGGATGTTTGAGAAGCGCGAGACCTGGTCGCTGAAGGCCGTGAGTTTGGCGAGCGCGACGCCGCGCTCGTAATCGGTAAGCGCGCGTTGCGCGCCGACGAGACTGGTGGCCAGCCGCTGCGTACTTTTGGCGCCCGCCATCGCATGCATCGCGGCCGTGTTCCCGGCCCGCGCGAATGCAAGGTAGCGTGCGAGAAAGGCCTGCGCTTTTCGAATACCGGCGATCATATTGCCGGCAAGTGCAGATTCTCGCGGGCTCGTGGTTGCTGCCCGCAGTGCAGCGATCCGGGGCTCGACGGCTGCCGTCGACGCACGGATGGCAGCCATTTCCCGCGCGTCGTTGCCACGCCGATAGGTCGCAATATCGTGGTTGGCGTTGCCAAATGCGGTGGTCAGTGCGTCGCCGGCCGCCAGCACCTGTTGGGTATGCCGGGACCAGTAGGCCGTATCCGAGGTCGTCCCGCGCATATCGACGGCGTACATCAACAGCGCCACGAGAACGGCAATCGGAATCAGTGCCACGAGAATCGCTTGGAAGCGGATCTGGGACAGCATAGAAACGGTCGGGTTCACCTCCACAGGCGGCCTGCCGGGCTAAGTCGCTAGGTTCTTCCCTTATGCATGACCGGCTAGTCGCCTTCCCGTCTGATTTCGGTCGATCACACGTGGAGCACAGCGGCTCCGCGAACCTCGTCATGTTTGAGCGCCGTCAGGGCACGGTTGGCATCGCCAGCGGCCACCGTTAGGATTCGGCCGCGATCGAGGGTGCGTAGTGCCCGTCGAGCGGGGCGGGCGGCGCGTCGGAGGCTTCGCCGACCCAATCCGTGCCGAGTTCTTTTGCTAACGTCGTATGAACGCCGCCACGGCTCATCACGAACACGCGGCAGTCCCAATGTTTGAGAACTTGGATGGCCAAATGCGCCGATCCGCCGAACCCGTAGAGTCCCACCGTGGCGCCGGGGACCACGCCGGCACGTTTAATCGCACGGTAGCCGATGATGCCGGCGCACAGCAACGGCTGCTTTCAATCGGAGCCGGCCGGCGAAGGGTCATTGCGCGCATGCGCCCATCCTTCCCCGAGCAACTCGCGGGCAAGCGCGCGAGCCTTCGTTTTGACCATGTCGCGAATCTCGCGCACGCGCTCGGGCGCTTGGTCCTTTGGGTCGGGGAGCGACCAGTCGGCGTCGATGCGCGCGACGCCCTGGACGTCGCAGCCCATCGTGATGACGCGATCGGCGCGCGCCGCGAGCGCGGGGTCGATCAGCTTCGGGCGGGCGTGCGAGATATCGACGCCGTCCTGCGCCATCGCGGCAACGACGCCGGCGTTGGGGGCATCGGCAGCCTGCGTCCCCGCCGACGCTACCTCGATCGCGTCGCCGGCGAAAAGGCGCAGATACGCTTCGGCCATCTGGCTGCGCCCGGTGTTGTGACGGCACACGAACAGCACGAACGGTTTGCTCACGGCTCGAACCTGCGCACGACGTTGACCAGCATCAGCATGACAGGGACCTCCACGAGCGGACCGATCACGGCGGCGAACGCTTCACCGGAGGTGATCCCAAAGAGCGCGATGCTCACGGCGATCGCAAGCTCGAAGTTGTTGCTTGCCGCCGTGAGCGACAGCGCGGTGTTCGTTGCGTAGGTTGCGCCGATGCGCCGCCCCATGGCAAACGAGATGAAAAACATCGCCAGGAAATAGAGCACGAGTGGAACCGCGACGAGCAATACGTCGAACGGTTGCGAGATGATACGCGCGCCCTGCAGCGCGAACATCGCGACGATGGTCACGAGCAGCGCGATCAAGGTAATCGGTGAGATCGCCGGCACGAAGCCCTGGTCATAACGCGCGGCTCCAAGTTTTGGACGCAGTAGATAGCGCGTCAGCGCACCCGCGGCAAATGGTAAGCCCAAATAGATCAGCACGTTTTTGGCGACGTCGATCATCGAGAGGTGCACGGCCAATCCCGGCAGCCCGACCAACGGCGGCAATACGGTGATAAACAGGTATGCGTATGCGGCGTAGCCGAGGATCTGAAAGAGCGAATTGAACGCGACGAGGGCCGCGGCGTATTCGCGGTCGCCGTGCGCGAGTTCGTTCCACACGATCACCATGGCGATGCATCGCGCGAGCCCGACCAGCACGAGCCCTGCGAAGAAATCCGGGTGCCCGCGCAAGAACACGGCAGCCAGCGCAAACATCAGCACGGGCGCGATCAGCCAGTTTTGCACCAACGACAACGCGAACAGCCGAACGTTTCGAAAGACGGCCGGCATTGCTTCGTAGCGCACGCGCGCGAACGGCGGATACATCATCAGGATCAGCCCGATCGGCACGATGACCGCCGGCAGGTGAACGCCGATCGCACCCGCGCCGACGCCGAGCACCATCGCGAGCAAAATCCACAGCGTCAAGTACCGGTCGAGAAACGAGAGCCGCTTTTCCGTCACGGTGCGAGCGTTTCCAGGGCGCAATGCTGCATGCAGAACGCGGCGACTTCCCGTGCGATGGTGTCGCGAATGTCTCGTGCGGCAGCAAGCCGCTGGTCCCACGCGCCTTCCAAGCGCGTCGGATCCGGGATGCTCCAATGGAGGCGTTTGACGATTCCCGGAAAGATCGGACACGTTTCGGCCGTTGCCTCGTCGCATACGGTGATGACATATGCGTATAAGTGGCCGCTCTTGAAGAGGTCGAAGACGCTTTGCGTCGCGTTTGTGGAGATGTCGATGCCGATCTCGCGCATCGATGCGACGGCGAGCGGGCTGAGTTCGCCGGGTTCGAAGCCGGCGCTTTCGGCGTGAAGTGCCGGAGCGCAAGCGGCGTTGAGTAGTGCCGCCGCCATCTGGCTGCGCGCGCTATTATGGACGCACACGAAGAGTACGTCACCGCGTTCGCCGCGTGACATGCGCGTGCTCATGCGAGTGCGGTGCTTTTGAGCGTGTCACCAACGGCGGCCGCGACGCGCGTGGCAGCGTCGCCGGCGAGACGGTAGTAGACCCACGTGCCGCGTCGCTCGCAGGTTACGAGCGCGGCCTCGCGCAGGATGCGCAGGTGGTGGGAGACCGTGGGCTGGTTGAGCGGAAGTGCCGCCGTGAAATCGCAGACGCAGACTTCGCCGGTTGCACGTGCGAGCGTCGCGAGCATGCGCAGGCGATAGGGGTCGGCCAACGCCTTAAAGAGCGTCGCCTCTTCGGCAAAGCCCTCGGAGGCAATGTCTGCCGGCGGACAGCACCGTTGTATCGACATACGTCGATATTAAGCACTGTATCGAAAATTGTCAATGTATTGTGGGGCTGGTAAGGGATCGAGGCTCGGCGAAGCCCAGGGCCATGCGGCGCGTCGTGCTCGTGGTGCTCCTGGCGTGGGCGCTGGGCAGTCTCTATGTGTTCACGTCGTTCTTGTGGACGCCGCAAGGCGCGCTCGGACTCACGGCCGATTACGGCGGCGTGGTGACGGACGTCGTCCCCGATTCGCCGGCGGCTCGAGCAGGCGTCATGCGCGCGGATCGCATCGACCTGGCGCGAACGCCGTTCGAATCGCGTCCTAAGCTCGTCGGCGTGGTGACGCCGGTGGCGGCCGGAACGGTCGTTCCGTTCGTCGAGTGGCATGGCGCCGTGCAGCACAACCTAACATTGACCGCCGTCCCCGCAACCGAAGATGCCGCCGGACGAATCTCGCGCTTGCTGCAAACCATCGGCGCGGCGATATTCATTCTCGTGGGGGGCGCGCTGATCTGGCTGCGTCCGGGGCCCGCCACCTGGGGCTTCGGCTTGTTCGGCCTGCTGATCAACCCGGTTGTTCCCGCGCTCTCGCATTTTCCGTCGGCACGCGCGCATCTGGTGTACGTGATCCTCTACGACGTGTTGCAGAACATCGGCGTCGTCGGGCTCCTGGTGTTCACGTTGAATTTTCCCTCGCCGCCGGTCATGCGCTGGCAACGCGCGGTTGCTCGCACGCTTCCAGCGGTGTTCGTAGTATTGGCCGCGTGGACGTCGTGGATCGATGTAGCGATTTGCGTCGTGGGTGTCTCTTCGCGCACGGCCAACGCTGCACTGCAGGTCGCGTTCGGCATCGTCGACGTCGTCGCAATCGCGTTGATCACGTACACCTATCTTACCGGACCGCGCGAGAACCGGCCGCGGCTGCGTTGGGTGCTCGTCGGCTTTTACGTGGGGCTGCTCTGCAATTACATCGGCACGCTATTGGTCTATACGGCGAACGCGGCGGTTCCGCAGTGGCTCGATGCGGTGTTGATCGCGAGCGAGGTGACGCTGCCGCTCGCGGTCGCCTACGCGGTGATTCGTCACCGCGTCATCGAAATCGATCTCTTCCTGAGCCGGGCGCTGGTCTATGCGTTCTTCACGACGATCTTGGTGATGCTATTCGGGGCGACGGATTGGATTTTCAGCCGGCTGCTCGAAAATTTCCGCGTCTCGCTGGTCTTCGACGCCGCCATCTCGATCGCGGTCGCGTTCGTGTTCGACAGCGCACACAAGATGCTCGAGCACGCCGTTTCACGTGTGGTTTTTCGCGCGCGTCAGCTCGCCTACGATCGCTTACGCCGCGCGTCGAACACATTGCGGTTCGCGCATGAAGAGACCACGGTCGATCGGGCGCTGATCGACGAACCGCGCGATGCTTTTGGGATCGCAGCGATGGCACTCTTCCGCCGCGACGGCGATGCCTACCGCCTCGCGAACGCCGCCGGATTCGACCGAAGTTGGCAACCGGTGCTCGGTCACGACGATCGGTTACCGCTCGAACACGAAGCCAAGGACGGGCCGCTCTACCTGGCCGAGGTTCCGTGGCGTCGGGACGATCTTCCGCCGAGGCCCGGGCGACCGTTGGTCTCGCTTCCGCTGCGCGGCGGACAGGGGCTGCTGGGCATGCTGCTGTGCAGTGCCAAACGCAATGGTGAAGATCTCGATCCGCAAGAACTGCGCCGGCTCACCGAGTACGCGAACGCCGCAGCGGTCGCATACGAGCGGCTCGATGCCGACGCGATGCGCCGGAAAGTCCGGGACCTCGAGCGCGATCTCTCCTTGCTCAACGCACGATTGGACGAGGCTCATCTACATCGAGAGCGCCTCACGTAGAAAGCTCAACGCATCTCCAGAAACACCGGGCCATCGTTGGCGTTGAGCCCGCGCGCAAGCTCGGGACCGATCGCAGCGATGGGGCAGCCGCGCTCGGGATGTTCGAAGTGCAAAAGGCTCAGATATCTCTTGGCCGGCAGGCTCAGGGAGTCGTTATTGCGATCGAGCCGTCGTCGGAATGGAGGTGCATCGCTGACGCACCGCCGCCGACACGAACGCTTTGCTGCGCGCCGTCGTCGCCGCGTTGACGAACGCCGTCAACGCGCAGGCTGCCGTCGTTGGTCGATGCGTCGACCGTAACGTCGGAGCCGCGAGCAAACGCGACGTTGATATGCCCGTCGTTGGTCGAAACGTCGTATTTGCCACCGCCCGGAAAGAGGCCGCTTGCAGAAATATGCCCGTCGCCGCTGTGCAGCCGTACGTACGGCGCATTGCCTGTAGCCGTGAAATTGCGGATCTCGACCGAGCCGTCGTCGCTGCTTAGGTCCAGTGATGGCGAGGTCACGCCGTCCGCTGCGATGTGTCCGTCACCGCTGTGAGCGACGATCGTGCCTTCCACGTTCGTTAGTTCGACGCGCCCATCGAGCGCTTTGATCGTAGCACCGTTGCGCAGGCCCGAGACTTCGGCGTTGTCGCATGCGTCGACGGTCACGGTTGCGTTGGCCGGGACCGCCACTTCGAAGTGTTGACGCGAGTTCGAAAATCCGATGAACATACCCCAGCCTTCGTGATAGACCGGACGCGAGATGTGCACGCCGCTCGAATCGTGCGCGACGGTTAGCTGCGGATAGCCATGCGGGCCACGCAGAGTCGCGCCGGAGAAGGTTGTGTCGTCTTTAACGTGCACCAGGCCGTCGTCCGATGCGCCGATTGTGACGCCTGAATTCGGATCGTCGATCGTGACGCGCGGCGCGGCACCGGCGGCGATCGGTGCGAACGTCTTCGCGGTGAATTGCACGCCGGTACCGCCGGCGAAGACATCGCCGGGAACGGCTCCACGGATACTATAGGCCGCCACACCGACGAGGCCGATTTCGCCCGCGACGAGCATCGCGACGAGCAGGGTGCGGGACGAGCGATTCATGTTCACCTGAACGTTACGTTGGTGGGGCGCCGGTTGTTTCAACCGGCCGCACTACCCCGCGCGCGACTGCGGCGTGAAATGCATGGCGTACGGGCCGTACGTCATGACGGTGTGAATGTGATATCCGTGCCCCACGATATCGGTCGTTTCGCTCGTGGGAACGAGCACGCCGTTGACCGCTCCGGCTCGGATCGCCGACGTCAGCGTCCAGCCGCTGTTGAGCACCCATGTCGCGTGAATCGGCGCGCATGGATCGGTCGTATCGATCAGCACGTGATCGACGTCCGACGGCGCATTCGGGACACCGCGTAAATGATACGTCCGGCGACCCTGTTCCACGTCCGACCCGAGCAACGTCAACGTATACATAGCGGGCCAAAGCTGCGGCGTACCCAGGAGGCTAAAGACGTGCGTGTCCTTGGCTGACACGCCAACGACCGATGCGGTGATATGGTCGGGCGGTTCGTATCGTATCTCGCCCACGTGATGAACGTGGAACGTAAAAATGAATTTGTGGATTGTTACGGCGAGCTGAATCGGCACCGTGTACGAGCGAAGGCGCGCGCGTTGGTTCATGACATCGGCGATGAGCGGAACCGAAGCAACCGACTGCTGCGCGCGCACGCCGGCAACTGGGAGGTCGCATGACTGCGCGGCGGCCGGCCCGGGCCACGTGGTTTGTGCGGCGAGCAAGGCCGCGGTTGTCATCGAAAGTCTGGAGTATCGCACGCCATATCATTGGTACCCGCGCGGATTATGCGGGAATCATCGATCAGAGGCGTGCGATAAAACGAGGGTCGGTGAAGCAACCGCTTACGTTGGCAGAGCGCAGGCCGGTAATCGAGCTGCGCCGGCGTCGCCGATTTGGAGATGATGGCATTCGCTCCGGCATTATGACACGCGCGAACCACCGACGACTGCAAGCCGGCCGTGTAGGCAACGATGAGGCAATCCGGCAGTACGAAGCGCAGCTGGCGAAGTGCTTCGATCGGATCGACGGCGACGCGGTCGATGTCGATGATGATGACCGCAGGGCCGAGCGAGTTGAGAACCGCGATGTCGAGATTGGCAACGTTTGTTTCGGCATGGGCGACGGTCGCGTCGAGCGCGGCGGTGAGGACCGGTATGTCCTCCGGCGCGATCGCGACCAGGCAACACGCGCGGGCCATTGTGTAACGCTTTCAGACGTAGCGGGCCTTCTTGGGTACGCTATCGAACACAAGAGAGGGAGGAGGCTTCGAAGAGGAAGCGCCTCGCAGCGTAACACCGCACGCAGAAACCGGCAATCGTGAAAAAACGCGATATTGTGCTCGTGGACGCTCTTCCGGAATCCGATCCGGCGTATCCGATCGTCACGGCAATCCTACGGGTCGTTCCCGCGTCACGCTGGGCGTTTGCGCGCCTCGAACCTGACGGCGAACTCGGCAATTTACTCGGCTCGCGCGGAAACGGCGGCACGCTCGCCGACCTCAAGAGCGAGCAGAGCCGGCAACGAGCAAAATCCAAAACCGGTCCCCGGATCGCTGCTACTCTCGGACCGCTCGGCGAGTACGAGAGTGGAGTGACGCTGCTCTTCGCCGATGGTAAGGCGAACTTCGGTATTCTCGTGATGCTGCGTACGGCCGAGCTTGGGCCGTTTAGTTCCAGCGAAATCTCGATGCTGACGTTGGCGCTCGATGCCGCTTCGGAGCGGCTCTCGGATCTGCGCCTGAGCCCCAGCGCTTTGGCGCGCTCGAGCGAAAGCCATCGAGATGGCGCGCCTCATCCAGCCCAACGCACCGATGGCGAGCAATATGTCCTCGACGCCGATTTGCAAATCGTCCTGACCTGGATGTCGCAAGGCCAGCGGCGCGCCGCCCTCACCGGCCTGCAGACACGCCTAGCCGAACGGCTTCCCGGCGTCCTGGAAGACACGGTGCGCGAGCTGATCGCCGGCTGGAGCCTTGACCCCGGCACGCGGCTTCCCGGCATCGCGCGGCCGGTGCCGTTTTTGGTCGTACGGACCCATCCGGTGGCCGGTCCGGCAGGGCTGTTTATCGGCGTGCGGATCGAGCGATTCCAACCTCCCCACTCTCTGGCCGTGCCGGCGGCTCGCTACCACATCTCGCCGCGCGAGCTCGAAGTGCTCGCTCTTTTGCTCGACGGTGCAAAGCTCGAGGAGATCGCGGAGACCCTCAATATCACCATTTCGACGGTTCAGGATCACGTCAAGAGCATGGTTGACAAGACCGAAAGCCGTAACCGCACGGGCCTGATTGCGCGTGTGCTTGGTTGGGTGGACGGTCCCGAACTGGAATAAACCGGGCATTTCGCTATACCGCTGTCGCCTCGCCGCGCGGCTAAGCTGGCCCTATGGGTATGCATGTCCCCCGCAGGGTCTGCGGGTTTTTGGTCGTCCAGGCGCTCGTGTTTTTTGGGTTCGGCGCGCTTCCGGCCGCGGCCAACTGCGCCGGCGCTGACCCGGCGATCCTGTCGGTTGCGGTAAAGTCGATCGCTACGGTCGACGGATTGAACCGCTACACGCTTGCGCGGCAAAGTCGCCAACGTGGGGCACGTCGCTCAGTCGCTCGGGCACGCTGCAGTTCGTCGACATCTACAAGGGACACACGAAGCTCGATTCGCGCGGCGTTCCGCCGCTGCGTGCGGGGCAGTCCTATGCGTTCGAGTACACGTCGAAACGTTCGATGTCTGCCGGACGCGGAACGACGGCGCTCGCCTTTCGCATGAATGTCCGCGGCGAGGCGTCGCAGGACGCGCGCGATTGCAATACCGGAAACGGCGTCATGATGGTGAGGTTTTAGCGCATGAAGCGAATTCGTTTGTCGGCGATTGCGCCGTTGTGTCTGGCCGCGCTCGTCGCTGTGGGCGGGACGGCTAAAGCCCAGCCCGTTTCGGATTTCGGCAGTCCGCCGTCAGGGCAAATTCCGATCCTTTATAACGACCATACCGTGTATGCGGCGCCCGATCTGCTCAAGCAGGGGCGCGTGCTCGCGGCGCTGGTCAAAGATGGCCAAATCTATGTGCCGCTGCGCAGCATGTTCGAAGCGATGGGCGCGACGGTTTCCGTATCGACCGACGGCAACACCTACACGGTGACGCGCGGCGATACCAGCGCATCGGTCACGTTGGGGAAGAACGAAGTCGTCGTCGACGGCTCCACGCGTCCGCTCGACGTTCCGCCGATGATGTACCAAGGCGTTGTGGTGGTGCCGGTGCGCGTGCTTTCCGAAGCACTGGGCGCCTACGTGCTTGTGGGTGCCTTCGAAGCAAGTCGTTGTGGTGCGCTATATTCCGCCGACGCCGCCGCCGGCACCGACGCCGACGCCGGAGCCAACGGTCGAACCGACGGCAGCCCCCACCCCCGTGCCGACGCCGGCACCCTACATCGCCTTCATCGCGGGGGCGTTCTCGGCGCGTGAAAACTACAACGAGTTCGCGAGCGGGCAACACTGCAATCAATCGTATCTGTTCAGTGCGGCGTTCGCCCCGAGAAATTCGCGCTGGGCGGGGAAGGTCGACTATCGACAAGACGCCTATGTCACCAACGACAACGTCAACGACATATACGGCAACGAGTACACGCAGTTCGCAACGATCGACGGAGGCGTTGCGCACGTGCCGGTCTTCCTGGCGCGTCAAAGCAGCCTGGACGCTCGTTTGGAATACCAAATCGCCAACCCGCGTGTGTATCTCGGCGTCGGGTATCTTCAAACCAGCGACAACTACGGGTATCCGCATCTCAGCGGTGTGGGTGCTGGGCTCGAAAAACTCCCCGAACTGCGCCCGGGCGTTAGCGTGTTCGGTTCGGCGTTCTACTACCCAAGTGTGAGCGGCAACTATACCATCGCAAGCGTGGGTAGCCCGAATCAAGGCGTGTCGTATCGGCAGCAGTACGACGTCACGAAACTGGACATCGGCCTTGCGCTGGTCTTGCGCCACTTCCCGGTGTTTCTGTACGGCGGTTTCACCGGCGATGAATATCACGCCAAGCAGAACGCGCCGATCAACCAGACGCACAACGGTCCGTATCTCGGACTGGGCCTCAAGCTGTAAGGGAGCGAGACATCATGAAATCGTTCAAAACCTCAAAGCTCGTTCTCGTACGGTCGATGGCCGCGATCGGAACGCTCGCGCTGCTGTCGGCGTGTAGCGGCGGCTGCGGAAACTGCAACGTGCCGGCGTATCATACGCCGCCCACGCTGGCGCCCGGTGCCACGCCGACGCCTCCGGGCTTTATCCCGACGCCGACGCCGATTCCGACGCCGACGCCGATCCCCGCAACGCCTGCACCCGGTGTGGCGTGCGCGCAAGGCGGTGCGGCAATCCCACTTAATGCGGCGGCAGCATTTGCGGTGCTGGCCGGTTCCACGGTCACCAATGTCGGCAACACCGTCGTGTCGTTCGCGCCGGGCGCGGTTACCGGCGGTGTTAACGACGATCTCATCGGCGTCTGGCCGGGGACCGCCGTAACCGGATTCCCGCCGGGAACCGATGCCGACGGAACGAACGCAATTTACGCGGCGACGCACAACACGAACACCGCGGTACCGATGGCCGCGCAAGCGGCGATGACCATTGCCTACGGTGCGGCTGCGGCGGCCGCACCCACCGCGACGTTTCTGGGCGGCCAAGATCTCTCGCAAGCCAGTTCCGGCGTCGCGAATTGCGGACCGCTGGGAACGGCGGCGTGCGGCGTAGGTACCTTGGGTTCAGGCGTCTACAAATCGCCCTCGTCGCTCTTCATCACGGCCGGTAATCTGACGCTCGACGGCGGCGGCAATCCCGATAGCGTCTTCATCTTTCAGATGGTCTCGTCACTGACCACGGGCAGCGTGGGCGGTGAGGGCAACGTGATCTTGATCAACGGCGCAAACGCCTGCAACATCTATTGGCAGGTCGGCAGCTCTGCCATCATCGGCGCGACCGGCGGAGCCCCGCTCACGTTCTACGGTAACGTGCTGGCTAGCCAATCCGCGACGATCTACGCGACCACATTCACGGGCCGTGCGCTCGCGAGCATCGGTGCGGTGACGATTCCCGTCACCACCGGCTCGATCATCACTAATCCTGGAGGCAAGTAATTCTATGAAGTCTTATCTCACGTTCGCTCTTCCGGCCATTGCGGCCACCGCCATCCTCATTTCGGTGCCGGCACCGGCACTAGCCGCATCGACGTTTTACGGCACGGTCGTCCACGTGTCGACCAATAACATCAAGGTCATGGATCGTCGCACGCGCCAAACGCTCAGCTTCGAAATATTGCCGAAATTCGATCGAGTCTTTTCGGCCGACGGAAAGACGACGTATCAGATGCGGCGCGTTCGACCGGGTCAATACGTTGGAATCGTCTACGATCAACGCGCCTTCGGCATGCGCCACGCCGACAAGATCTTTCTTCTGAACAACGCGAACCAACGCGTCGGAACGCAATAGCGAACGGCTCCTGATGCCTGCGGGCGGAGTGTAACCGCAGGCGTCGTACTTCTCAGGGGCGATGAAAACCCGTTTCTCGACCGATTCCGAGCGTCTGGAAGCATTTAGCGACGGGGTGATCGCCGTGATCATCACGATCATGGTGCTGGACCTGCGACCGCCGCACGGTACCGATCTCCGATCGCTGCACGAACTCATACCGACCTTTGCCGCGTATGTCCTCAGCTTCGTGTTCGTCGGGATCTATTGGAACAATCACCACCACATGTTGCGCGCGGCCGGCCGCATCGACGGCCGCGCGATGTGGGCCAATCTGCATCTGCTCTTTTGGCTCTCGCTCGTACCGTTCGTGACGAGCTGGATGGGCGCGAACCCCGGGGCGTCGGTTCCCACCGCCGCGTACGGCTTCGATCTGCTGATGGATGCGCTCGCCTATACGCTGCTGCAGCAGGCGCTGATCGGGGTCAACGGCTCCCAGGCGCCGTTTGCCAAGGCGGTTGCCGCCGATTTCAAGGGAAAGGCGTCGCTGGTCGTTTATCTTCTTGCGATCGGCCTGGCATTCGTGAACCCGGCTATCTCGGATGCGTGCTTCGTGATCGTCGCGATCGCCTGGCTTGTCCCGGATCGGCGGTTTGAACCGGTGATCGGCCAACGCGAGTAATGGAGAAGCGAACATGACGCAACACAAGGGCATCGATCCCACCGTCCCGCCGAGCGGTACCGGCTGCGTGGAATGTCTAGCCGACGGCGGCTGGTGGTTCCATCTGCGCCGCTGCGCGCAGTGCGGACACATCGGCTGTTGCGATAACTCGCCCGGCCAACACGCGACCGCGCACTACAAGCACACCGGTCATCCGATTCTGGCCAGCTTCGAACCGGGCGAATCGTGGTTTTACGATTACCGCACCGAAGATATGGTCGAAGGCACCGACCTCGCGCCGCCACGGTGGCATCCACACGACCAACCCACGCCCGGACCCAAGGGCCGCGTACCGCACGATTGGGAATCGAAACTGCGCTAGGGCCGCCCGGTACAGGCACCCAAATCGAAAGAGCGAACGCCTGCTTTTATGAAGCTTCGCCCACGCCTGATTCTGCGCGCGCTCCTCGGCTTTGCCGTGGTGTCGCTGCTGCTGGTTCCATCGATCGCAAATGCGCAAGAAAAGCGCAAGGTCATCGTCGTCAACGACAGCCGCGCCGCCATCGAAATCGCGCTGCGGCAGGACGAAGCGAGCCCGCATTACTATCACCTCGGCGCGTATCAGTTGCTGCACGCCCTGATTCCCGAAAAAAAGCTCACCAGAATCCTCGTCCGCTCTGCCGCCTGCAAAGGCACGACGATCGAAGTCCTGCGGCTCGATCACGCCACCGTCCGCCCGGGCTGCGCCATCGTTCAGCCGTAGCCTCCGTTCACGTGGAATTCATCATCCCGTGATTGGGTGAAGGGGATGATCGTCAAGCGTCTGATTTCAATTGCCGCCGCCGTCGCGTGCGTTACGTTGCTGGCATCTCGGGTCGATCTGCGAGTAACACCGCAGGCTTCGCGCGCAACCGTAGAGCGCGAGCTGAAGGCGCACGTCAAGTACGTGTTCGTGATCTACCAAGAGAATCACACGTTCGACAATTATTTCGGAACGTATCCGGGAGCCGACAATCTCGCAGGCTCCGAGGCGCAACGGCACGGCTATCGCCAGTACGATCCGATCGGGAAGGCGTGGGTCACGCCGTTTCGCATTACCGATCCCGACACCGCCGGTCCCTCGCAATCACGCGACGTGATCGAAGCCAAGATGGACGGCGGCAAGATGGACCGCTTCGTCGCCGTCCAGGAGCAGAAGTCGGAGAAGAAGTCCTCGGCGGCGGATGCGCGGAACGTGGGGCTGATCACCATGTCGCACTACGACTGCGACACGATTCCCTATCTCTGGAAGTACGCGCATGACTTCGCGCTCTACGATCATTTCTTCCAAGGCATGGCGGGACCGTCGACACCGGGGAACATCGAGATCATTGCGGCGCAGGCGGGTCAATCCCAAGCGGCGCGCTTTCCGACCGATGCGAACGGCGGCGCGATCGACCAGCCCGGCGATCCGATCTACGGAGACATGGAGCCGGCGTTCGGCCCATACACGCTAGGAAAGCACATCAAACGCCATCAGATCGATCAGCGCTACGCCACGCTGATGCTTCTCCTCGGCGGGACGTCGGACACGGCAGCAACGCAAGACACGATGGGCGTCAAACAGGACCTCGCGGACGTGGCTGCATCCGGGCGAACGCCGATTCCGTGGGGGTGGTATCAAGAAGGCTACAACGGCGCGAACGTGCCTGCTTCGGCCGGCTACGAGTCGCACCACAACGCACCGCAATACTTCGGGTATCTGCGCAAGAACGACGTGTTTTGGAAACACGAACACAACCTGCGCGATTTGCTCGCGCAATTGCATGACGGCACGCTGCCCAGCCGCGGCGTCTTCTACGTGAAGGGCGGCTCGCGAAACCAATTCGGGTGGAAGCCGGTCGACAAGGACCCGATCGTGCAGCAGCACACGCTCGGTGACGACGATCATCCCGGTGTCACCGACTCCGATCACGAAGTGGGTGAGGCGTTCGTCGCGACGTTCGTGAACGCGATCGCGCACAGCAAGTATTGGAAGAACTCGGCGATCGTCATCACCTGGGACGACGCCGGCGGTTACTACGATCACGTGCCCCCGCCGCAGTTCGAACGCTGCTCCGACGGCAAGCCCTGCGGCGACGGTCCGCGCCTGCCGCTGATCCTGATCTCACCGTACGCGAAATCGGGCGCCGTCGTGCATGATACGGGCGATACGGGGTCGGTTGTAAAGCTCGTGGAAACGCTGTTCGGCTTACCAGCGCTCGCCACACTGCCCGACGAGCGACCCGAAATGCCGGAGGGGCCGCGCGACGGCAACCCGGTGCTCACCGATCTGACGGGCGGCTTCGACGCTGAGCGTCTTGCCGGAACACGCGCGCCGATTCCGGCGTCGGCCGCAGAAATTCCCGAGCACGTCGTCAATACGATTCCGACGTCGATGAGCTGCGCCTCGCTGGGCATCAAGCCCGTCGAGCTTCCGACGTCGCAGACTCCGCCGTCGGGATTCTTCCCTCGCGCTTCGCACTTTGTCCCCTAGCCGCTAAAAGGGGCGGCCGCTCCGGTTTCTGAAACGCGCAAGGTGATCGTCCCTCTGATACTGAGCGCCGCGATCGGCGTGCTTCCCTCGCCGATGCCCACTCCGACGCACGCGCCGACAGCGTTCTATCCGCAAATCCTCCACACACGAACGTCGCCGGCGTGCACCACGCTGCACAACCTGCTCACGCCGGTCGGATTCGTCACGCGTCGTAATGACGCCGCGATCGGAGCGATGGCGGTCTCGCTGCAAAAGCTTCTGAGCGGCATCGATCCGGCCGACGTTCCGACTCTAGCCGAGGTTGAGGCGGCGCAAGGCATCGCCGATACGAGCACCGGCGCGAACGTAACGAGCATCGATCAGAGCACCGCCGACGATTCGGTGCTCTACGGTCCGACCCAGGTGCTCAAAGCGGCGCAGATCGAGACCATCGCAAACGAGATCTACGCCAACATCACGCTCGAAGATTCATACATGAAGCAATCGTGGAGCGATTATCCGCAGGGCAGCGATCCTGCGGTGGATGCGCTGCGCCAGCGCGCGCAAAACATGATCGATTTGCAACGCGCCGTCGCCGACCGGTACCAGGCCTTTGCCGGAAGCTATTTGAGCAACCAAGGCATGGCCGCCATGCGAGGTCCGACGCAACGCGAATATTTCAAGCTGTATCTTCGCGCGCTGCTGCTCGGTCAGGCCGCTGCATTGACGGAAAACGGTTCGGATGCCACCAACGACGGCTATATATCACAAAGCGAACGCGCCCGTTTGGGAAGCGTCGCGCAAGTCATTCGTGGCTTGCACGAGGAAGAGGCCGCCTTTGCACCGGCTTACCTCTCAACGTACGACGAATGCAACGGCACGCACTTTACGACCGTAGCCCCGAGTCCTACGCCAGCGCCGCACTGAACGAGGAGCTGAAATGAGTAGACAGGTAGCTATCGTGCTTTACGTGGTGGTGATGGCAGCCATCATCGTCGGCGTAGATTTCGCGTTCTTCAGAAACCGATTTACGGAACGGCTGATGGCCAACATCGGCATATTCTTAGTGTTCGCAGCCTTCTACATGAGGTTCTTGAGGCGTCCATAGCGAGCGAAACGCTTAGGTCACGCTTCCGGGATCGCGGAGATGTCGTGTTGTTCGATGAAGCGCCTTCCATCCCAAACGAGCGCGACGTCGCCGATTATTGCCGCGTGCTTAACGAGATCGGCAGTAAAGGCTCCAACGCAGTGGCCGCCGTGTTTGTTGCGCACGCTGTCGAAGTGCAGCCCTGGGATATGCGTTTTCCGCTGCTCTCTGCCGAAGGTACGGGCTGCGCGATAGTCGCTCGGATCGTAGATTTTGGAAGACACGGCCGTGTCGATCGCGAGCTTTTTCTTTCGCGTATCTTGCTTCGGGGCGTTGCCGTCTGCGAAGATTCGGGCAAGATGATGCGCGGTTTCGCGCACGGCGGTTGCGAGTGAGTTCGCAGCGTAGAGCATTCCATACGATCCATCGCTGAAGCGGCTCGGATTTGGAAACTGGAATGGCCGGGTGATGTAGCCTCTGATCGTTTCGTCGGGCGAGGTTGTACGCGCGCGTGCGATCAGCGCGGTGAGCGCTCTGAGTTCATCGGCGTTGTCGGCGAGCAGTTCGACGGCCGCGCTGCGCAACGGGTACGCGAGACGGACGAAAGTCGCGTCAAGTGCGGCGATCACCCCAATGCCCGCTGTAAGTAGCGGTGTACGTCGACGAGCGCGGTGAAGCTGCCGGTAAGCATGAGCTCCGCGGGGCGTTTGCCGCCGAAAGCGAGGTTCGCTTCGTGGATCCAACGATCGGCATACTCGCTATCGTCAAAGATCGTGTGAAGGGCGTCGTAAATTCCGACAACGTGGCCGATGCGCTCCAGCACGTCTTGATCGAGGGCTGCCGGCGTCGTCTCATACCAGGAGCGGACGGTGCGCGGCTTGCTGCCAAGGAGCGTCGGAAGATCCTGCCGCCGGAGATGCCAGCGCTCCGCTACCCGCTCGACGGCCTTGAGGGCCGTAGCAGGCATGATGGTTGGGGCGGAAGCAAGGGCGGGCATGACGGCTCCTTGGGTGGCAATTCTGCCATACTATAGCACATCAATGGCAGAATGGCCGGATAGCGCATCTGGACCATCGACACCTATTCGCTGCGGGATGCTCAACGCGATCTCGACCAGATTTCGCGATGGGATGCTGCGCTCGTAAACCCGTAGACTGATATCATAAAGCGCTTGCATGAGATTGCGGATTATGCTATCATTTAGGAGTGAGGAGCAAGCACCGCAAGACCCTCCAAGCGATCTTCCAGCGGCCCACATCGGGGACGATCGTTTTCGCCGACATCGAATCGCTCTTCATCGCGCTCGGCGGTTCCGTCGAAGAGCGCGAAGGCTCGCGCGTCAAGATCACCTTGAACGACGTTTCTTGGCGCGCCCACCGGCCCCACCCAGGCAAAGAGGCAAAGAAGTATCAGGTCGAGGAAGCCCGCGAGCTTCTCGAACGAATGGGAGTAACACCATGAGCACCATGACGTACAAAAACTACACTGCGCGGATCGAGTTCGATGAGCGCGACAACATCTTCGTCGGGCGTATCCTCGGCGTACGCGACATCATCAGTTTTCATGGCGATTCCGTGGGCGATCTGCGCGCAGCGTTCGAGCATGCCGTCGACGATTACCTCACGGATTGCGCAAGGCAAGGCGTGAGCCCGGAGAAACCGGCTTCGGGAAACCTTATGCTGCGCGTTGGCACGGAGATTCACGGACGCGCGATCGTTGCGGCCGAGGGCGCCGGCAAGAGCCTCAACCAGTGGGCGATCGGGATCTTCGAGGAAGCGCTGCATTCTTGAACGCGGTTTGGGCCCACGCCGCTGTCAGTTCGCGCGAGTTCCAGGGCGTCGCGTCGGGAAACGACGCGTGCGTCGCATCCTCACCGATCTCATCGCCGAGTTGCGCCTTGCAAGTCAGAGTACCGCGAGGTTTGAATTGTTCCGATTTGGCAGCACAACCGAAGTTCGACATTTCACCTATCCGTTTAAGGAGGCAGCGCTCAACGAAACGGTGGAGTTACATGGAGAACCGTGTGAGGGCCTTTGGTTTACGTGCTTGTCGCTAGGGACGCGCGGGCGAGTCTTGATATCCTCCAGCCTGCCTTCAGTGGGGATACCCCCGCCTACCGGCGGACGCGTGCTGACCGATCGCGCGCTCTCGCGGCTGCTGCGCTGATTTACCATGACCTCGAGGTTTGCCACGGCCGGACGACATCATCCGCGGTATCTGCTACAATTTGCCAAACGTAGCCGTCTGTTCTGGAGAAGCTGTATGTATGCGCTGAGAGTGAGCGTACTTATCATGCCGTTGCTCTTAGTGGTTTAGCTCCCGATTTCCGGTCCAAATGAAATTGTGGTCTCTGAGGCAGGCTCATTCTTCGATCCGCCATGCCAAACCGGACCTAAGGCGTGCACGATCCATTTTGCATTCGCATCGAAGCCAGGCGTGATGCGCGCTTCGCCAGTTGCGATTGGAGCGAGCGGTCGGCATGCTTCGTCGAGTTTGGGGCCTGCTGCGCGAAAGATCGCTCCGCAAACGCCTGACCCACGCGCGAGTTGTGCGTTTGCCGCGTTGACAATGACATCGACATCGAGTTTCGTGATATCGCCAATGTGGATCTGGATTCGATCGCTCATATTCATCCTACGCTTGACCGCGATGAAATTCGTGGATCACTTCTATGGGACCAACAATGTGGTCATTGAAGCGTTCCAGTTCATCCGAGGGTATCCAGTACTCTAGGTGTGACTTGTTGCCAGCTTGCTGAACGCTATACCGCGAGAGATACTCCGCATCCACGGAGAAGCGAGTAACATAACCGACACCCGCCGCTTCACCCGTATTCCAATCGCGTGCGATCTGAATAGCATAGCTCTCCGTTAAGACCGGATAGAAAATGGGCTGCTCCGGAAGGCGTGGTGGGAATCTCTTGAAATCAGATTCCGCAATTAGCGCCAGTTCGGCGGCGCCGACTGGGCGATAGAGAACACTGGTTTTCGTGTGTTCGTTCAACTTATCGTTCTCCGATTTTATGCTAAAGCTGGTGCTCGAGCAGAGACAAGCCGAAGCTGTTTCTTGCTAACCGCGACCGACGCGATGCTTCCCCAGAGGAACTCGATACGGTCTTCCTCGATGCCATCACCGAAGAGCACGCCACCGCTGTTCATCTCAGATGTTACGGTGAGCCTATCCGTCATCGTCAGTCGGCCGTAGGTTGTTTTCGTCTCAAAACCGCTGCCTGGGAACGCTTCGCGAACGAAGAACGCGAGTGATCGTTCCTCGGGCTGCGGCAACTTGATGATTCCGCGTCGCTCTTCGTTGATCGATCTCGCCCAACCGGTAGCGCCGGTCCCTGTTGCCACGATGATACCCGACGAAGATTGCCGTTCGTTTGTAGCGCCAATAGCTAGTCGATATCTTGCCGACTGGTGTGAATGATGACCGATGAAGATTTCGTTTAGCGCTGTGAGGTGTTGCCCGTCGTCCAAGTTTGCCTCGACCATCGAACGCGTCTCTGACGGCGCTCTTTGCCCGATGCAGTCTGCGAGCAGATCACCGACGGCCGCCACCTCATGAGGAACGAGAACGCCTTCATATTGGGTACGGTCAGGATTCACGCCAATAACATACTGACCATCAAGATATTTTGCTACGTTCGCTACGAGGCCGTCTTGGCCAACAGCAACGATGATGTCGCTTTCCTCGAAGACGAAACGATCCAAATCGGTTCGCAGAAGCGTGATCTGTCGCCACGCGCGTGGCACCTGCGAGCGCACTGATAAAAGCGCTGCGTTCAGACGGCGATGTCTCTCCTCAACATCATCGATGCGCACGCCTTGGCGTTCCAAATAAAATGCGGCCTGCGCGCGAGTGCCATGTTGCGCGATGATAAGCTCTAACTCCGTCGGGCGGCGAACGATCACCGCCCGTGGAGAAAGCGGCGTGCTCATGAGGCCTTCTTGAATACGTCGGTAAGCAGCGACCCGAGCATGTCTGGAGTGATCGTGAAGTTATCGATCGTCTTCAACTTTCCAGCGAATTCTTGAGCGGCGAGTGCGAGCAGCACGCGAGGTTCGATACTGCTCACAAGCTCGATATGTTCGCGTTCGAGTGCGGCCTTCGCGCCCTCGACCGTCGTGATGCGACCGGCTTCCGCGTCCGCGGCGATCTTCACTGATTGTGCTTGATCCTCGGCTTGGCGACGACCGTTATGACCCTGCTGTTCGATGAGTTGTGCTTCGCGCTTCGAGAGCTCGATTTTGTTCTGCATCTCGTTTTCTGCGATCGCGCGTTCTTTCTCGACGGCGAGTGCACGACGAGAGTATGCTGCTTCGTCCGCTTCTTGCTTGATTTTCTCGCGCGTTGGCGCTTCAATTGCTTTTTCGAGATCTGCTGTGGGTGCGATCGCACCGATGCGTACGGTTACCAGCTCAAGTCCCATCTCGGCAAGTGCGGATGTACCGTGAAGACCGGACTCAATTGCGTCGCGCAACGGGGCTACACCCTTTGTGAGAACGTCGCGAACCGGCGTCTGCGCAATGTACCCGAGCGCGTACTCCTGAGCGATTTGCGTAAGCATCGAACCAACCTTTTCGACTGGATCGTTGATCCAATCCCCATTTCGTAGGTCGATGCTAAAGTCAATTCGTTGCGCCAGTTTCTCAGCGTCCGTCGTGCGATAGGTGAGCACGCCTTGCGCAGTTATATCCTGGAAATCGACGCTTCGAGCATGGATTACCAGCTGCAGCGCCTGGTTATCTATTGGAACTTCGGCAATGCTATCGCTCATCGGGTTGAACCAGAGTGCCATGCCGTTGCCGCTGCGGCGCAGTTTTGCATTGCGGTACTGGAGTACGTGAGAGCTCGAATCGGTCCGAAGGTGTCGTATGAATGGGTAATGGCGAATCTCAGCCATGAGTTGTGGTCTCCTCTTTGTTGAAGCTGTAGAGAGCTGCGGGTCGATAAGCAGTGCCGCCACGGCGTCTGCCAGTCTCCTCGACTAGCCCCGACGCAAGCATCTTGCGTCTAAAAGAATCTTTATTGATATTGTGACCGAGCACGGTTTCGTGAATATGTTGCAGTTCGAATAAGGTGAACTCATCGGGCAACAATTCGAAGCCTATGGGCGCGTAGTTTAGTTTTCCGCGTATCCGCTGTACGGCTATTCCGATAATGCTGTCGTGATCGAAGGCGAGTTTTAGGTTTCTTGTCGGCCTCGTTTCGTACTTGAACCGCGCCACCAGCGACGCCCGCCCACGGAACATCGATGTGGGCGATAACCGCTCCGGCATTCCGCGCGACGGCGGTGATGAAGCGACCCTCGGGAACGAGCGCATAGTATGCAACGCTGATAATGCGGTCACGTGGGTCTCGGGTAATGTTCCCGAACGTAAAGAGTTGCTCAACGAACACATCGCCGGCGATTCCCGCCTTGTCATGCAGAGCGCGAGCGGCCGCGTTTTCGAGCGTTTCGTTCCGCCCGACGAAAACGCCGGGTAGTGCCCACGCACTCTTGAACGGATCCTCGTCGCGCTGCGTAAGAAGTGTCAGCAGTGAACCGGTCGAGCTAATCGACAATAGTACGACATCGACGGTGACTTCAGGCAAGAAGTTTTTCGCGAAGATCGCGCTGTCCACTTATGCTACGGCTTCCCCGGCGACTTCACTGACAGTACGTTTGCGAATCGTTGCAAGCGATTCGTCGATCAGGAGTTCGCCGTTACGATAGACGGTGCGCAGCACGTTCTCGCGATCGCCGAGAGTTTCGACCCGTACCGTTTCGAAGTCGGTGGTGAGAGCGAGGCGGCCGGCTTTGGAACGTTTGCTTGTGTCGCCCTTTGGCGACTTGAAGACATCGACCCATTCGCCGTTAATTTCCGCGGCCGACGCTTTCATCGCGAACTTCATCGTGTCGCGGTTGCCCTTTTGCAGCAGACCGCCGCCCATTCCGTATGCAACATTTTCAACGCTGAAGCCCGCATTGAGGATTGCTTCGCCCGTCAAAAGTCCGGATCGTCTCGAGCTCCATCCCGTCACCCTGAATCACGCGCACACACGGTGCGAGCACGTCGTAGCCTTTGCTATTCTTTTGCGCGCCGAAGTTCTTCGCAAGCGAGCGCAGCAGGCGAGGTACGATTTCGGCCGGATCGCCGGAGTCCGGTCGCACCACAAGCGTCGCTCCGCTATTCACGATCTTATCGTGCAGTGCGCGCCGATGATCTCGTCGACCGCGTAGTCGATATCGTAGCTGTCGCAGACCATCGCGAACAGTTTACCGGGCTTTGCAAAATGTTCGATCATGTTGCCGAAGGAGCGCACCTCGCCATCGCGTCCCCACGAGGTGACCGTGGAATGCTCCATCGCAGGAATCGAAAACCCGGCCATCGGCTCGTGCGGTAGTAGTCGGCGGCATACGTGAGCGCGGCGACCGTATCAGTTCCGAGGAAGTTTACCAGGTGCGAAAGTCCACCGATCCCGCGGACTTCGTACGAAGAGACGCCGCGTGCGCCGAAGTCGTGCAAGCGAAACGGGATGGCAGCGGCGGGGTCGTCGCTCGACCGCTCGAGCTGCTCCATGATCGGCATTCTTGGCCATCGCACTTAGCGTACATACCGTCGTCGGATACCACAGGCGAAGCAGTGAGTCTCGATCAATAAACGCCGTGAGCCACGGGGCTCCGGTCGGTGTTTACCACTTGCGCAAGCACGTTGCCGATCGGCACATCGGTGCCTTCGGGCACGGCCTCAATTTCAATTGGAAGACGCCCACCGTGCTTTTCAACGATGCGCATCCAGCCTGCGCGATAAAACGGCATGCCGTGAGCCGTCGCGACGCGCTCTGCTTCATCAACTTGCGCGCGCGTTATTGGCGCCAGCATGTGCTGCTTGATGAGGCCCTGCAGACCGAAGAACCGCGTGAATGGGAACGGTCCTCCGCGCGATTCGATATACGAACTGACGCGCGTCGTGCCTGGCGGTAGCTGCGCGTAGTGTGAATATTTGTAGCTGTCGGTGTCTAGTATGAGATTGTAGTCGTTCATTTCTTATGTCCTTATGCAATGCCCATCATCGTGCGGATGATGTGCGCGTGATCTTCAAATGTGCGGTCCGCTCGTATCTCAGCGAGGGGCATCCAAACGGCCTCGGCGGCATCGTCGCCGCCGATAACGGCCGGGTGCGTCGTTTCGTTGAGATTGAAGCGGAAAACATGGGTAATCGTCCGTCCGCGGTCTGAGCGGAACGGATCGTCGAAAGTTGTTGCGAGTGTCGAGGCGAGCGAGGCGCGAAGAGCGTCGAGGCTCATATCGATCTGCGTCTCTTCAGTGAGCTCGCGGATGCATGCATTGAGCAGCGTCTCGTCTTGTTCGATGAAGCCACCTGGAAGGGCGAGTTGCCCTTTTCCGGGCGAACCTTTGCCGCCGTACCATCAACACGTGTCCCGCGTTGACAACAACCGCATCAACTGTTGTGAACGTCGGTGGGAACGGTGCGCTCGCCCACGCGGCTTTGTATTCGCGTACGTGACGTACGTCGTCGAGCAGGGCTTGGAACGGAGCCGAGTGCCAGATACGTTCCAAGTGGCCGCGTACAGCCGGCGGCATCGCGCCGGCTAGTTCGTGTAGCGGCGTGGAGTCATCACCGCCGAACATTGCGTGATCGTAGATACGCTCGCGAATACGCGTCGATGAAAGAGGATGGTTCTGTGCGTCGTCTTCAAGATGGTTGTCGATACGATCGGGATACGGCTCAACATTGATCGCCGAATATCCCGGGAAGATGCGCAAGTAGTAACACGAGCTATCCTTTGAAAACCCGATATGCCGATGCGCGGCTCGCCTTCGCATGCCGGTAGATCGGACGCGAGCGTCTCAGCGACATTGCGCTGGACATCTTCGATCCATGCGGCATTGTTGTAAAGATGATCGTTCAACGGCTTGACGATGATTCGTGACGATGGAGTGAGGCCGCGGCCCGGTGTGAAGTGGGAGCTGGAATCCTCGACTACTGCATCGACGATCATCCGATTGCGCTCTTCGTAGGTGAATGGGTTGCGGGCGCTGCGTGCTGCGTTCGCCGATCCGACGAGAAGAGCACGTAGTCCGAGATTTCGAGGGCTCGGCGCACCACTTTGGCGTGGCCGAAGTGAAACGGCTGGAAGCGCCCTACGAAAACCAGGCAGTCGAAGCGTTCAGGGGTGGAGGTGGTGTCAGGCAACATATCTGCACACAGCTTATATGCGAAATGCATATAAGTCAACCGCTGAGACGGTTAGCCGGCATTAAACAAGGCAGACTTTGCTGGAGGGGCCTGGCGCGTTAAGCAGGCATTTGATACACATTCTGCTATAATCTGTATCAAATGGCGGGTAAGCGCGGAGCAGTTCGAACTGAGATTGTCCCGGCCTGGCAGGCTTTCTTGTCCGAAGCCATTCCCTATCGAGCGGCGGGCGCGGCGACGGCCGCGGCGGTTGGCGCGGAGGCGATCGGCTCGTGGTCGGCGAGGTCTACTGCTGCGGCGAAGGCTACGCCGACACATTGGCGGCAGCGTAGGCCAACCAACCCCTGAGTCGGTCTGGGCAATAGCTGAGACGACGAAAACCATCGAGGGTCGTGAATGGTGCGCAGGCCCGCTATTTCTCTTTGCAGCCGGCCACTTCGAACGATTTGCACAAACGATGTCAGGTGCAAATCCGAATCTGTTAAAAGCAGATAGATTTCTAGCACTTATTCAGTCTGTAGAAAATGCGTGTGCGCCGACGCAGGCAGAAAGCGAAGCGATGCTTGCGTCCGATCTTCGCGCCGAGGGGATCGATGATTTCGAAATTCACAAGCAGCTTCGCAGAAGGCGCTCGCGCGGTGCGGTCGCGATAAGACCTGACCGGAATGCTTGGATCCTCACCGACAGGGAAGAAGCTGCGCTCGAGCAGGCCTTCCGTCACGGTCCAGTTCAGCCTTCGTTGGCTGCAGTAAACGCGCGTCTTGCGGAATTGCATCCCGAAATAGGGCTCGCTCATCAACGCGCAATTGTGCTAACCGCAGTTCGCGGCGCACGCCTTTGAAGAGCCAAGCCTTCGCCAACTCAGGTCGTTCGCGAATGGCTTCTCTCCACACTATCCACTTCACTCACATTAAGGCTCGCCTTAAGGAGTGTACACAGGGTTTTCGCCGCTCCCATGTCAGAACAGCGTCGCTTCGCGCGGCGCGTGTGAGTGGCGCCGACTTTTATATTCCAAATTTGGCCAGAATAATCGCCTCGTCAAGCGCATCGCTCGCGTGGAAAGAAAGATAGTATCGTGCTGAACTATAGTAACGCAGGCTCCAGAACAGAAATTCTAGCCGCGGAAGCCGTAGAACTCGAGGAGCTGAGACGCTACGCGAATCTTGCTCTAGGTTTTCGGTTCAGAACATCTTATCGCTACATTTTGCTATGGGATTTCGCCTGTCGTCGCATCGACAAGTGACGCTGGGTTCCTTAGTTTCGCCGAACGGAAACTAAGATTGCCAATTTCGCGATTTGCCCCAAATCACACAAATGACGTTACTCCGCTTCCGCATTCGTTTGAGATGTTCGCTCATGGTCGCCAAGCTGGGGCGACTGTTACCGAACTCACGCGCTTGTCAGCAATATTTTGCAAATTTGCAAACATTGGTCGAGCAGTTCGCAACTCGATTCTGCATGATGATGGCCAGGCTACTACGCCTATCATCCAGGCCGCGGCGAGCAAGGCAGATTTCCTACTGCTGCTTTTGCTCGATGAGCGATATCTGGACGACGTCTTGATTAGCCTTCGCCAAGCTCTCTTTGCGCTGCAGAAGACGGGTGTCGACGAGGCTGCACGAGGTAGTTGGCTCACCGGACTTCTCGCTAGGTGTGGGTGGGATGCGATCGGCGCCCACATCCTTCCAACACTGAACCGCATTGCTCCGACCTCAGGCAACGAATCGCCACGCGAAAGGATGGCGGCGCGCGCTACCATTGCGAGATCCCTTCGAAATGTCTGATCTTATTCCGGTGTCCGGACTAAGGTTGCGGACAACTGCTGTATACGATGCGTATTGGAATTTCGCTTGTGAAAGGCAGAACGCGTTTTTCCGCCGCTTGCGCGGTGATGCAGTTCTCACGCAAGATGGCATTACATCGAGATTCAGGTTTACAAACGCCTATCGTGCGATAGATCGCGTCTCTCAATATTTGATATCGCGGGTCATTCCCGCAAGCACGTCGGCGCGGGACCTGTTTTTCCGAGTGCTGCTTTTCAGCTTGAACAAGATTGAGACATGGGAAGTACTCACCGGTGCGCTTGGCGACATGCACGCAGATGAATTCGACTGGTCTCGTGCTGAACAAGTGCTCCGCTTGTCGATGCAGCGCGGAATTACAATCTATTCCGCAGCTTACATCATGCCCTCACCAAACCTTGGAAGGCGCCGCAAAACACGAAAATCACTTGATGCTCCTGAAGCGCCTGCTCAATGATGGAACGGCTGATCGGTGGCAACCGCAAAATCTCTTGAGGGCTTTATGAAATGCTGTTGCAAGATCCGTCCGTCGGAAAATTCCTGGCTTTTCAGTATGCGATAGACCTCAACTACGGCGAGGTAACCAGGCTCGACGAAGATCAATCTGCGGTCGCTGGGCCTGGCGCGCTCGACGGGATATCCAAGTGCTTCAAGCCACGAAGGGCTTATCGCCAGAGGAAATCATTGCCGCCGTAACTGAACGTCAGCAAGAAGAATTCAAGAAGCGTGGGCATGAGTTTCACACGCTTCTATATGGGCGTCTGTTGAAGCGCATCGATTGTCAAAATCTATTTTGTGAAGTAAGTAAGTACTCGCGCGCTTTTACACCCGGAGATACCCGGGATTTCGGGCCGATGCGTATCAAGCAGACATATCGGCCGCTGCCCGCGGCTTACCCTACGCCAACGTTTCCACAATTTTGGAAGATCAATAGCGATAGGGTTTCGCATCGCCCCGTCCCCTATGCCTCTGTGTTTTTTGCTCCACCCATATAGCTCATGGTTCGTTGCTCAACATCATAGCGGACAACACCACTCCCTGCCTGTGTGAGTTGTCGCCAAATATTAAAGCCTTCGAGGATCGCGCGCTCCCACTCAGCTTGTGTTCGCCCGCGAACTTCGAGATTTGCGGTTAGAAGCTTGATCGTATCGAGTAGGCTTGCGTCGAGGGTTGTAACGCCCTCGTAGTAGTCGTGTATTCGAGGATTTTTCAAATACAGACCCGAGATCGCTTCCTCGTATATTATCGCACGCTGGCTGTCCTCGACTTCGTCAACCACGGGGACTGATTTGCGCTTGAGCTTTAGATTTCGCCTCGTCACAGGCGACCAACCGAGTATGCAAGCGTTTAATATATTACTCTCTAAGGCTAAGTCTATATTAGATATATATTTAAGGAATACTTGACTTTTAATTAATACTTGTCCTTTTTATATTATATTAAGTATATACTTATTAAATATTAAAGATTATTAATATAGGTTTTTAGGATTAAATAAGACTTTTAGGTATTAAATTCAATAATATATTAATTTATAATAAACCTAATCTATAATATATTAGAATATAAGTTATTATAATTAATATAAGCTTACTTTTAATATAATTTAACTTAGCTTATTATAATTCTTTATTTTAATTAATCTAAGTAATAAATATACTCTTATTTATTTTTAGATTCTAAGACTTAAAAAGCTCTTATATATAAATCTTTAAGCTATAAATATAATTAATATATATTTAATATATATTAGACTTATTTACTATAGTGCCACTATATATAATATTAACTTCTCTTTTAGTAAAGTTATTCTTTTAAAAGTAATTACTTTTTAAGTCCCTAGTATATTTTTTTATTAAAATTTAATCTTTAATTAATATTTTAGACTTAGCTTAATATAAGCCTCTAATAAGCCATTGAGATTATTTATTTAATATTTATATTTAAAGCTTTAAAATATAATTTATTATATACTTTATATTATATTTCTTTTAATATTAAATATATAAATAAAGTTCTTAAAATATAAAGAAGGCTATTAAGAATAATATAATAAATAAATTAATTAAAATTTATTTATAAAAAGTTATATTTAAATTGTAAAAACTATTATTATAATCTTAAATTATAGTCTTTTAATAAAAGTATTAACCTTATAAATAATATAAGATTAAATTATATAAAAAAAGAGCTATAAATATAAAGTATTATAAACTAAGTTTATAATTATAATTAAATATAATATAATATATATAATAAACTATTATTATTAAATATAAAGCTTTTATTTAAATAAAAGGCCTTATAGCTTATATAAAACCTTTATTCTCTTAGATTCTATAGATTCTATAAACTTAAATAAAATTCTCTTAGATTTATAAGGTTTATTATATAACTTAAGCTCTTAATATAAGGGTTTAATTACTTATAATTAAAATAATTATTATAAGTAAATATATAAATATTATAATAATTAATTATTCCTTTAATTCTCTTATAGCCTTAATTTATCTTAAATAAATTACTTTTAAATAATTATACTTTATATTTATAATTAAAACTTATTAATATTAAAATTTTTAATTAATACGCCTTAAAATATTATTAATATATATATAATATATTCTAAATATATAATTAGATAAAAATTATATATAATATTATATTTTTAAATTTTATAAATAATAACTTTATATATTTATTATATTATAAGATATATAAAATATATATATATTATATCTTATATAAGTACGAATTAAAACTTAAAATATAAAGAATCTCTTTTACTTTAATACCTTAAGTATATTAAACTTAAAATACGCTTATATTAATTCGATATAAAAGGAAAAATTAATTTTAATAAGCTTATATTATAATAGGGTTAAAACGAAACCAAGGAAGTAAAAAAGCTTAATTTTAAATAAGGTTTTAAAACCAGTGTTATATATATAAACCAGGTCACCTGACTAGCCAGTCACCTGCATCTTTAACCCTGCCATAATATTAGTCTTAGTATTATTATTTAAACTATAATTTATATAAATAATTTAAATATA
>CAVZSY010000010.1:0-325379 GCA_963778045.1 Vulcanimicrobiota bacterium | reverse complement strand
GGAGAGGACTTCTTTCGCGATGCCGATGGCCATGGGCAGCATGGAGACGAGGGCGATGCCGGCGACAATATAATCGAGATGCTTCTTTTCGCGAACGCCAAGGAAATATCCGGCCAGCACGACGAGGTTGATCCAGCCGATGACGGCGAGCGAATCGACCAGGAGGTAGCGCTTGTAGGGCATCTCGCCCACCCCGGCCATGAAGGGCACGAAGGTGCGAAAAACCGGCGCGAACTTGGCGAAGATGACGGCAAAGACGCCGTACTTCAGGCACAGGTCGTGGGCTTTCTCGGCGTTCCTGCGCTTGAAAAAGAAGCCCTCCTCGCGCTTGAAGATGGCGTGGCCGGTCTGGTTGCCGAGGAAGTAGCCGCACTGGTCGCCGATGATGGCGGCGACGATAAGCGCGGGCACCAGCACCCAGATGTTGAGCCACGTTTCGCCGGAGGGCCCAAGCGAGGCCGCGGCGACGCCGGCGATGAAGAGCATGGTATCGCCGGGCAGGAAAAAGCCGACGAGCAGACCGGTCTCGGCAAAGACGATGGCCGCGATCAGCGGCACGCCGCCGGCGTGGATGAGCCCCTGCATGTAGGCCGGGTCGTAGAGATTCTTGAAGAACTGGATGAAATGCATGGCCGGTCGGCCCGCGTCCGGGCCAAAGAGAAGCGGTGAAAATCGCAGAAAGGCCAAGGGGCGGCAAGCTCGTTGTAGCCGCCGTCGTAAGGCGGTGGCCGGCCGTGAAGGCGGCCCACGCTCTTACGAGCGCGGCTACGTTTCCCGCTCGAAGCGGATCAGCACGATCTCGGACCGCGTGGCAACGCGCAGGGGCGGGCCCCAGGTGCCGGCGCCGCTGCTGGTGTTGACCCAGAGGCGGCCGTGGCGATGCAGGCCGTAGGCGAACGGGCCGTAGATGCGCCGGACGAGGAGGTTCCAGGGCCAGATCTGGCCATGGTGGGTGTGGCCGGAGAGTTGCAGGGAGATGCCCTCCTCCTCGGCCACGCGCAGATTCACGGGGCGGTGGGCGAGGAGGATGGCGGGACGCTGATGGCCGGAGTGGGCGCGGCGGAGGATGGCGCGGAGTTGCGCGGGATCGCAGGCTTCCTCATCGTGGACGCCGACGAGGTCGAGGCCGTCGAGCGTGACGGCTTCGTTGTCGAGCACGCGGATGCCGGCAGGAGCGGACGGCGTCGAGGTAGAGGCCGCGCTCGGCGAACTCATCGTGGTTCCCGGTGACGTAGAAGATGCCGAGCGGCGCGGAGAATTCGCGCCACGGCGCGACGAGTTGCTTTAGGCCGAGGGTGGGGCCGTCGAACATGTCGCCGCTGATGAAGACGATGTCGGGCTGCAAGGCGCGGAGCCGGGCGAGGACGCGGCGCAAAAACGCCGGTCCGGAAAGCGGGCCGAGGTGGAGGTCGGTGACCAGCGCCGCGGTGCGGCCGCGCCAGGCATCGGGCAGGTGCGGCAGCGGAACGGTGATGCGGGTGACGCGAATCCAGCGCGCGTTGATCAAGCCCCAGATGGTGAAGAGGAGGGCGATGCCGAAGAGAATCGCCGCGATCTCGAGCCGCGGCGCGGGCCGGCCCGCGAGGAGGAAAGCTCCGTCGGCGATCCAGCACGCGAGCGATGCGAAGAAGGCGAAGTTCAGCGCGCCGAGCCACGCGGCGGAAACCGCGTAGAGCACGCGCAGCGCCGGATGCGCGGAGCGAAAACGGAGAATCGTAGCGGGGATAAACACAAGCGCGAGCAGACCGGGCGCCGCCTGCCACGCCAGCCAGCCCGGCACGTTGAAGAAGAAGCTCCACGTCGCGCAGACCAGCGCGTTCGCGCCGAGCAGGATCGCGGACACGATGGAGCCAAAGCGGATGATGCGCCGCAGGGGAAAATCGGGCGCGGCAGCGGCCCCGGTTCAGGCGCGGCGGCCTCATGCTGGAGATCGGTCGGGGCGGTCATGGATGATCCAACCGTGCCCGACTTCCGAGCGGCGTCAAATGAGGAAGGGTTTCGCGCGGAGGACTGCAAGGGGAAGGCAGAAAGTTTCACACGGAGGCTCGGAGGGCACGAAAAGGAACTGATGCGATGAAACTTGGAGGGAAGACGTCCCCGGTTTTCCTCGTTACGAAGTTGCACATCGTAACGGGCTTGTTGAGGCAGTTGTACTGCCGATCCCCTTTGCCGATACGGACGAGGGCAGCAAAGCTGCCGGGACAAGCGCGTTCCCAAGTGCAACTTGGGAACGAGGATGAAGCCGATTGACGCTACCCACACAACTAGCTATCGACGTGAACGCCTTTACATTCACTGATAGCACCACACGAACGCGGGCGCGGCGGCCCCTACGGAAAACTTACTCATGAGCAAAGCCCAGAAGCTGGTGAACAGGGCGCTCGCCGTGCTGCTACGCCGCCAGCAAAACCACCTGAACGATCAAAAAGCGCTGGCCGAGATTTCGTCGCTCCTGGAGCGCAGCGAGGATCGCGGAGCCGGCACGGCATCGGAGCAGGTAAGGCTCGCCCGGCAGACGATGCGGCAGCACGCGGAAAACAGCCTGACCAATCAACAGGCCATGAGCGAGCTGCGCCGAATCTTCGCCTTTGCGGCCTCATGAACACGGACATTCGTTAAAATCTCCAGCGGACTGGCCCGACTTTTTATTTTATGAGCAAGCACCATCATCACCCCCACGAAGGACACAGCGCCGGCAACGCGCCGCGGAATCATTTCCGTCACAACTGGTTCTTTTATGTTTCGGGGATATTCATCCTCATTGCCCTGCTTGCGTTTATCTTTTCTGGCAACCTGGCCTGGAATTTCCATGCAGCGGCCCCACCCGCGAAGCCGCTGGTCGGCGGCGCCAAATAGAGTTCACTTTGGGGCTGGAGGAGGCATTTTTGATGTGCCACAGTCTTTTGTCAGCGATTTGTCACCACTCCCAGGGCTAGTGGCGAAATGGCAGACGCGCCAGATTTAGGTTCTGGTACCGCAAGGTGTGGGGGTTCAAGTCCCTCCTAGCCCATTTCCAAAACACGCATGTGAATTGGCCTTGTCGCGAATTGTCGTTTGGGTCGGCAGAATATCGAAGTTCCCTCCGGCTGCGCGAGGAGGTCCTGCGCCGGCCGCTCGGGCTGACGTGGACGGCGGAGGAAATGGAGAAGGAGAAAACGTCGCGGCATCTCGGCTGTTTCCTCGGCGACGAACTGATCGGCGCGCTGGTGTTGACGCCGGAGGATGAGCAGACGGTTCGCATGCGGCTGGTGGCCGTCGCGGGAGCGCAACAGGGCAAAGGAGCGGGAGCGGCGCTTGTGGCCTTCGCAGAGACGGTGGCGAGCAAGGCCGGGTTTGCCGGATGGTGGCGCGGGCGCGCGTGACGGCGGTGCCGTTTTATCGCAAGCACGGTTACGGCATGGAGGACGATATGTTCCTGCAGGTGGGCCTTCCGCACCGGCTGGTGTGGAAGGAGCTTGACGCGACGAGCGACTCGCGTCCGGCGCAGGGCCTGCGCCGGCTACCTTTTTGCAGCGATGATCAGCGAGTTCCGCCGCTGGGACAGCGGCGGCTACCGGCCGCGTTTGAGGCGGCGGTAGCTTAGCAGCGCGAGGAGGGAGAGGCCGAACAGGGTGTAAGATGCCGGGCGCGGGGACGGGGCTTCGGGGACGCCGTCGTCGAGGGCGGTGAGGTCGAAGGCGTCGGGGCCGGTGGTGGGCATGCTGAACTCGAAGCCGGACTGGAGGCCTTCCACGGTGATCGAGGCGAAGGTGTTGTTGGCGGGATCGATGGAGCCGGTGTCGATGAGCTTGAAGCTGTCGCCCGCGGTGGGCGCGTAGCCGCCGGTGAAGTCGAGCACGAGCTTGGCGCCGGGACCGAGGGAGAGCTCGCCGGTGACGTCGAGCGTGTCGTAGCCGCCGGGGCCCGCACCGCTGATGTCGAGCACGAGTTCGCCGGCGGAGGTCTGCGTGTAATTGCCCTGGATGGTGAGCGTGGCCGGGTCGCCGGGTGCGACGGTGCCGCCGTTGACGACGTTGCCGATGACCTTGCCGTTGCCGCCGAGCGAGCCGCCGCTGTTGATGAGCAGCTCGCCCACGGGCGCGAGGGTCGCGGTGGAACCGACGGTCATGCCGCCGCCGGTGACGTTGAGCACGCCCTGGCTGCCGGTGGTGACGGAGCTGGCGATATGCGCGGTGCCGCCGTTGGTGAGGTTGAAGGCGGCCTGGCCACCGGTGACGTGGGAGTCGCCGCCGAGGATGAGCGAGGTGGCGTCGAAGTGCGAGCCGCTGCCGTCGACGTTGACCGTTCCGGTGCTGCCGGCCTGCACGGCGACGCTGGCCTCGTCCGTGCCGGAACCGGTGGCGGCGACCTGGCCGCCGTTGTCGACGTCGAGCTCGCCCGCGCCGCCGTCGCCGACCTTGAGTTCGTTGGTGAATTTCAGCGTGGAGGCGATGGGCGTTCCCGTGCCGGTGACGGTGACCTGGCCGCCCGCGCCCTTGATCTCGCCGAGCGTGACGTTGAGCGCGGAAACGAAGCCGCCGTTGCTGACGGTCATGGTCGCGATGCCCTGGTTGGCGACGGTGAGTTCGCCGCCGACATTCCACGACGCGCCGGCATCGACCTTGGCGGTGGAGGTGGAACCGGTCATGTCGCCGAGCGTGGGCGCGCCGTCGGTGAGGAGCGTGGCGCCGTTGGTGACGTTGAGCGCGCCGGCGCCGTTTTCACCGACGTTGAAATCGCGCTGCACTTCCATGAAGGTGTTCGCGCCATCGATATTGAGCGTGCCGGTCGAGCCGGTCAGGTCGCCGACGTTGACCTTGTCGGTGGTGAAGGACGCACCGCCCTGCACGGCGAAGACGCCGGTGCCGTTTTCGCCGACATTGAGTTCGCCGCTGAAATTCAGTTTCGAATCCGCGCCGCTGAGGGTGACGATGCCGTTGCCGGATTTCTCGTCGCCGATGGTGAAGTCGGATCCGTTGACCGTGACCGAGCCGCCGTCCTCGATGTCGAGTTCGCCGTCGCCCATGCCGCCTACGGTCATGCCGGTCGCGGTCCAGCTCGAGCCCGCGCCGGTGATGGTCGCGATGCCGTCGGAGTCCTCTTCGTCGCCGACCGTGCCGTCGCCGGTGGAAAGCGTGCCGCCGTTTTCGACGAAGAGATCGCCGTCGCCCTTGCTGCCCACCGACAAGTCGCCGGTGATGAGCGTGGAATCGGCGCCGGTGACGGTGAGCGTGCCGGAGCCGGGATCGCCGTTGGTGTCGTCGTCCGCGTCGCCGACGTTGACGCTCGTGCCCTCGAGGCTGACGAACGCGCCGTTCTGCACGGTGAGCGCGCCGCTGCCCGAGGCGCCGACGGAGATGTCGCCGCCGCTGTAGGTGAAAGTGGAGTTCGCGCCGTCGATGGTGAGCGAGCCGTCGGAGCCGGCTTCCTTGCCGATGGTGAGATCGCCATCGACTTGGAGCGTGCCGCCGTTGCTGACGGTGACGTCGCCCGCGCCGGTCTTGCCGATGGTGAAATCCTGCGAGGCGTGCAGGATGGAGCCAGTGCCGTCGATCGTGACCGTGCCGTTGGAGCCGTCCTCGTCGCCGACCGTGCCGGCCTGGATCAACACGGTGGCGTTGTCGGTGATGGCGAGGGTGCCGTCGCCGCTGCCGCCGATGGTGAGGTCGCCCTGGATCTTGAGCTTGCTGCTGGTGCCGTCGACGTCGATCTCGCCGGTGCTGTCCTCGCCGCCGGCGATGGTCGAATCGTCCGAGGCGGTGACGTTGCCGCCCGTCTCGATGATGAGCATGCCCGTTCCGCCGTCGCCATCCGCGACCTTCAGGGCCGAGACCGTGACGTTGGCGTTCTCCGAGACCTGCATCGAGCCGTTGCCTTCGTTGCCGACGACCATGTCGCCATCGGCGGCGAGGGTTGAGCCGTCGCCGGAGACGAGGACGTCGCCCTCGCTGTCCTCCTGGTTGCCCAGCGTGATGGAGCCGGTATTGACGTTCGCGCCTCCGGTGACCGTGAGCAAGCCCTGACCGGCGTCGCCGACCACGGTAACGCCGAGCGTGCCGGTCGTGCTGGAGCCGTCGAAATTGGCGTTGCCGACGCCGGTCTCCATCTCGCCGATGGTCATGGAGCCGGTCGTGATCGAGGCGCCCTCGAAGACATTGAGAATGCCGGTGCCGCTGTAGCCGACGGACATCGCGCTGTCCTCGGCGGAGATGGTTGAGCCGCTGCCAATGGCCTCGAGGAAGCCGTTGCCGGTCTCCTCGTGGCCGAGCCGGAAGAGTTCGCCATCGACCTTGAGTTCGCCGCCGTTGGTGATGCTGACGCTGCCGTCGCCCTCGTAGCCGATCTGCATGTCGCCCTTCGACTCGAGGATCGAATCCTGGCCGTCGATGGTGATGGAGCCGGTGCTGTCTTCGTCCGTGCCGACCACGACGGAGTTGGGGCCGTCGATGCCGGTGGTGTCGGCGGTGACGCTGCCGCCGTCGCTGATGGCGAGCGTGCCGACGCTGTCACTTTCCAAGCCGACGTAGAGCGTGTCGCTGGTGGTCAGGCTGCCGCTGGCCTGCACGTTCACGACGCCCTGGCCGGAAGAACCGATGGCGAGGAAGCTTGAGTTTTGCCACGTGCCGCCGTCGAGCGTGACCGTGCCGGAGGTAAGAACCTCGTTGCCGACGACGGCCTCCACCGAACTGATGCTGCTGGATTCGTCGACATAGAGCGTGCCGTCGCCGGTGTCGCCGACGACGAGGGAGGGCTGCGCGGCGCCGGTGCCCGTGGCGCTGAGATGGCTGCCGGATTCGAGGTCGAGCTCCGTCCCGTAGGCGTCGGCGCTGCCGGTGCCGTAGCCGCTAGTGCCGGTGCCGATGACGACGGATGCGGCGGTGATGGTCGAGGAAGTGGAGGTCAGCGTGGTCGTGCCGGTAACGCCGGGTGAAACCGTGGGATCGACGCCGACGAGATCGAGTTCCTGGGTCGCGGCGAGCGTGGCGCCCTGGAGCAGGACCGGGTCAACCGTCGCCGTGCCGCTGGGGCCATAGTTGTATGGCGTGCCTACCACTTGCGTGATCGTGCCGGTCAGGCTCGCGCCGTTGATAATGAGGGAACCGGCGTCGGCGACTGGGTCGGGCGTGGGCCCGGTGCCATTTTCCGGGTAGGTGTTGGTGCCGGCGTAGAGGATGAGGAAGGACGTGTTGAGGGAGCCGCCCGTGACGGTCTGGACGGAAGGGCCGAAATCTCCTGTGAAAATCACCGGGTCTTGATAAGTGGCCGAAGCGTCCCAAGCGAAGATGGGGATTCCTCCCTGGGAAGCAAAAGTCGCCGTGCCTGTGACGGTGAGGCCGCCAAGGGTCAGCGTACCAGGGCCGCTCACGTTCAGATCCGCAATCGTTCCCGCCGCGCCCGTGACGTTGAAGGCCGAGCCGGTGTAGCCGGCGAACCCTCCCGCTCCCGTCGAGTGGTAGCCGTAAACAGGATCGTTGGGGTCGCTGTTATCGGCCGGCCCTTCCGACGGGACGAACATACCGACGGGCACACCACCGATTGAAACCGTGTCATTGGCGCCCGGAAGGGTGGAGTTGTACATGATGGCGGAGGTGCCGTTCCCGCCGGGAGAATAGACGTACGGGTAGGGCGAGTCCTGCCAGTTGGCGGCAGTGCCCCAGTCTCCCGACAAGCTCTCGGTGTAGGAATCGGCCTCGGGCAGAATCTCCTGTCCCGGCGTAGGGTGACCGCCGTAGGTCGGCACGAGCGCAAGGCTGCCGAGGAACCCGTAGTTATCGGCGTGCGCGATGGGCCCGCAGGAGAATAACGCAAGTGTGGCCCAAATCAGCGTCTGCTGAACTCTGGTCCCCGGCGAGTTTGGCATGTTGCGAGGCAATTCGCAAAACGGTTGAATCTACCCAAGTCCCTAGATCAATTACAAGTGTTTAATAGCTCTGAAGTTTCTACTTAATTTACTGTAAATACCTCTGTGCCCGGTCGAGAGCGGCACCGGAAACCCAAAGTTCTTCCCCTTCCAGCATCTTACTTCTACTTTTGTTGCTGCCATGATTCCCCGTTATTCCCGGCCGGAGATGGCCGCGCTTTGGAGCGAAGAGGCAAAGCTCAATCACTGGCTCGAGATCGAGGTGCTGGCCTGCGAGGGCATGGCGCAGTATGGGCATATTCCGGCCGAGGACGCGCAGATCATCCGCGCGAAGGCGAAGTTCGACATCGCCAAGGTGCGCGAGAATGAGAAGCGGACGAACCATGACGTGATCGCGTTTCTCGAGGAGGTCGCGGCGCATGTGGGCGGGCCGGGGCGGTTCATCCATCGCGGGCTGACGTCGTCGGACCTGCTGGACACGACGCTGGCGCTGCAATGCGTGGCGAGCGCGGACCTTCTGCTGACGGATCTGGCGACCTGCGCGTGGCGATTGCGGTGCGGGCGAAGGAGCACAAGTTCACGCCGATGATGGGCCGCTCGCACGGCATCCATGCGGAGCCGATCACCTACGGGCTGAAGCTGGCGCTGATGTATGACGAGTTCGGCCGCGCGGAGAAGCGGCTGCTGGAGGCGCGCGCGCAGATCGCGGTGGGCAAGCTTTCCGGCGCGGTGGGCACGCACGCGCACCTCGACCCGCGCGTGGAGGAATTCGTGTGCGAGAAGCTGGGGCTGAAGGCGGCGGATCTTTCGACGCAGATCATCCAGCGCGACCGGCACGCGCATTTCATGAGCACGCTGGCGCTGATCGCGAGCAGCATCGACCGCTGGGCGACGGAGTTCCGCCACCTGCAGCGCACCGAGGTGCTGGAGGTGGAGGAATTTTTCGCCGCGGGCCAGAAAGGCAGCAGCGCGATGCCGCACAAGCGCAACCCGATCACGGGCGAGAAGCTGAGCGGCCTGGCGCGAGTCATCCGCGGCAACGCGGTCGCGGCGCTGGAGAATGTGGCGCTGTGGCACGAGCGCGATATCTCGCACTCGTCGGTGGAGCGGATTATTTTCCCCGATTCGTGCGAGCTGCTGAGCTATATGCTGAAGCTGACGACGGACCTGGTGGCGAAGCAGATCGTTTATCCCGAGAACATGAAGGCGAACCTGGAGAAATCGAAGGGCCTGATTTTCTCGCAGAGCGTGCTGCTGGCGCTGGCCGACAAGGGCCTGCCGCGGCAGGTGGCGTACGAGGCGGTGCAGGCGGCGTCGATGGCCTGCTGGCGCGGGATTGAGCCGTTGCAGTACCACCTGAAGCACGACCACCGGAATCGAGACCGATGCGATCGCGTCGGCGATCGCATACGAGTAGTGCGAGAACGCGCCCGGATTGATGACGATGCCGTCGTAGCGCTTCTCGCATCGTGAATCGCGCTGATGATTTCGCCTTCGCCGTTGAACTGGACGGCGTCGAGTTCGATCTTCATCTCGCGTGCAAGCGAAGCGATGAACGCATCGATCTCCGCGAGCGTGGCCGTACCGTAGACCTCGGGCTGGCGTTCGCCGAGCAAATTCAAATTCGGACCGTGGATGACGAGAACACGCATGCTCGCCTCTTCTCAGAAGGAAAAGCACCGGCCTCCGCACGAGAGGCAAGCGGTATGCCCGATTTGCTCATTGGTGCCTCCGCCCCGCAGGCGGGGATCGCCATCGTCGCCGCCATCACCACCAATCTGAGTTGCCGAGGTACGGGCCCGTCACGACCTCTCGCCGCTCGTCACGGCAGCGGCGGGGCGGCTGACCACCGGCGCCGTGCTGTTCGGCATCTCGCTCAAAGGTCGCGAGCGAATCCTCAGATGACCGGAGACGGACCGGTGGGCGGTATCGCCGCCGACGCCTGGCTGCTGGAAAATGAGGTGGTCGGTGCGCGCGGCTATGCTCGCAATCCCTTGGCCGATCTGCCGCTGAACGCCGCGGACAAATTCGACGTCGCCGGCGCGATCGGCGATGGGCTTCTGCAGGTCACCAAATCCTATGAAATAGGCCAGCCCTACGTCGGCATCGTGCCTTTGCACTCGGGCGAAATTGCCGAAGACCTCGCCTCATATCTGGTCAACTCCGAGCAGTTCCCGAGCGTCGTGGCCCTTGGCGTGCTGGCCAATCCCGACGGCGTGATTGCGGCCGGCGGCGTGCTGGCGCAAGTGTTGCCGGGCGCGGACGACCGCGCGGTCGCGGCACTGGAAGAGCGCGCGCTCGCGATGCCGCCGGTCACCACGCTGATCTCGCAGGGAGCCGATGCGCACGCCCTGATGCATGCGTTGGCCGGGCCGCTGGAATTGCGCTCGCACCGCTCGCTTGAGGTGCGCTTTGCCTGCACGTGCTCGCGTGACAAGGTCGAGACGGCACTGCTCGGGATGGGGAAAGACGAACTGCTCGCCCTTGCGGACGAGCAGCCGGAATCGGAAGCCGCGTGTGAGTTCTGTAAGAAGCGGTATATCTTCACGCCCGATGAGGTGCGCGAACTCGCCGCGCGCGTGGAGTAGTTAGAACTCGACTTTGAACATCGCGCGCAGATCCGGCGGCATGCGATACGGTTCGATGCGCTGCCAATAGGCTTCGCGGATGCCCGCGCCGTCGTTGAAATACCACCAGCCGCACTCGCAGCGAATCGGGCGTCGCCTGCAGTGGGAAACGCATAGCTGCGCTTACAGCGCTTGCAAACGAAGGTCTTTCCGGCCATTGACGTCTTCCTACGGAATGATGCGAGCGAAGCGGCGCGATCCGACGGAAAGCACCGCCGGCTGCGCAGCGGTCCACCCGGCGCGCGGGTCGCTCACGACTATACCATCCACTTTGACCCATTCCCCGAGATAAGTCGCTCGGCCGCCCGGCGGCTCTCGGCGAATCCGGCGCGCACCAGCACGTCGGCCAGGCGGCGCGCGTCGCCCAGGGCAACCTCCCGAAGCTCTCGACGGGAATTTCTTTTCGCTGCACGGTCCGCTCGAAATATTCGCACGCAGCCGCAGCTTCGGCCGCGCCGTGATAACGCGCGACGATCTCTTGGCCGACCGTTTTCTTCTCGTCGATCGGATTGACCGCGCCCGAAGCGAGCCTAGCTGCCAGCGCATCGCTTTCATCTCGGCTGGAAAGCGGCCAGGCGCGCATAGGTGGGCATCAAGTCGTCGGGCATCGACATCAGTTTTCCGAACTGCGTCTGCGCGCTCTCGGCGATGCCGACGTAGTTGCCGATCGACTTGCTCATCTTCTTGACCCGTCCAGGCCGACCAAGGGGGAACGGTCGCGCAAATCTGCGGCAGTTGTCCGTATTCGCGCTGAAAATGGCGCCCGAGCAGCAGATTGAAGAGTTGATCCGTGCCGCCCAGCTCCACGTCGGCCTCGACGGCGATCGAGTCGTACGCCTGCGCGACCGGATAGAGAAACTCGTGCAGTGAGATCGCCGTACCCGCGCTGTAGCGATTGTGAAAATCGTTGCGCTCGAGCATCTGCGCGACGGTCACGTGCGAAACAAGGCGCACCAATTCCGAGAAACCCAGCGGCGCGAGCCATTCGGAGTTGTAGCGAATTTTCACACGCTCCAGATCCAAGACGGTGGCGGCTTGCTCGCGGTAGGTGTGCATGTTGGCTTCGATCTGTTCGCGCGTCAGCGGCGGGCGCATCGCGTTGCGTCCGCTCGGATCGCCGATGCTCGCGGTGAAATCGCCGATGATCAGCGTCACATCGTGACCGGCTTCCGCAAAGCGCTGCAGCTTGTGCAGCACCACCATGAAGCCTAAATGCAGGTCGGGGCTGGTGGGATCGATCCCGAGTTTGACGTTGAGGGGACGCCCCAGTTTGAGGCGCCCACGCACATCCTCGACGGTTTCGACATGTTCGAAGCCGTCGAGCAGATACTCGACGTCGGAAAAACGCTCGGAGGTCATTGTAATTCTATTATCGTCACGCCGCCGGAGCCCTCGTCCTCGTTGCCGTATCGAAAGCTCTTGACCGACGGATTCGTACGCAGATGCTCTTGCAGGCCGCGCCCGAGCATGCCGGTTCCCTTGCCGTGATCAGGCGCAGGGGCGAGTTCCCCGCGAGCACGGCCTCGTCGATCCACTGGTCGACGACCGGCTCGGCTTCGACGAAGCGCTTTCCGCGTACGTCCAGCTCGGCCATCGACCGCGAGGCCGCGTCCACCTGGGTCGACGCGAGCGCCCCCGCACGCTTGCGGGGGTCGCGCGGTGCGGTGCGCCGTTCGAGGTCGCCCTTTTTCACCACGGTCTTCATCGGGCCGATCGCGACGAGCACGGTGTCGCCGTAATCTTCCACCACGCTTCCGTCCTGATGCAGCGAACGGATGCGCACTGCGTCGTTCGGCGCGAAGGACGACGGCGCCGCTGTGGGCCCGGAGGGCGCGTCTTCGGCGACGCCGAGTTCTTTGCGCAGATCGTCGGCCCGTTTGCCCAAAAGCGCTGCTTGCGAGCTGGTCACGCGCGGACGGTGCGCCTGGGCGGCGGCCGCGCGGCGTTGCAGTTCGGCGGTGAATTCGCGCAGGCTCTGCGCCATGCGCGCTTCCGCGCGTTCGGCGAATCCGCGGCGTTCGGTTTCGAACAGCGATCGCTCGTGATCCAGCGACCCACGCTCGCGCTCGGCAGCCAGGCGCTGTTCGCGCATCGCATCGCGTTCGGTCGAGAGCTCGGCCGACCGCTGCGAGAGTTCGGCCAATGCCGCTTCGTAATCGCGTTCGCGCGTATCGAGTAGCGCCTGCGCGCGTTCGACGATCGAGGGCGCGATGCCCAGCGCCGTCGCGAGCGGAAATGCCAACGATTGCCCCGGCGCACCGACGTCGAGCTGATACGTCGGAACGAACGTGCGCGGATCGAAGCGCACGCTTGCGTTGACGACGTGCCCTGCGCCGCTGGCAAAGAGTTTGAGTTCGGTCGCGTGCGTGGTCACGACGCCGCAGGCGCCGACCTCGAGCAGACGTTCGAGCATCGCAACGGCCAGCGCCGCGCCCGCGCCGGGTTCGGTGCCGCCGCCGATTTCGTCGACGAGCACCAGCATGCGGTCGTCGGCCAACTCGAGCATCTCGCGCATCCGCGCGAGATGCGCCGAGAACGTCGATGCGTTCGCGGCGATCGATTGTTCGTCGCCGATGTCGGCCAAGACGTGCGTGAAGTGCCCAATCCGCGTCCCGATGGAGGCGGGCAGTTGTAAGCCACAGTACGTCATCGCGACGAACAGTCCGACCATCTTGAGCGCGACGGTCTTGCCGCCCATGTTCGGTCCGCTGATCACCAGCAAGCGCGTCCCGCCGTCGAGCGGAATCGTCTGCGGAATTGCGCGGTCGCCCAGCAGCGGGTGGCGCCCGGCTTCGACATGCACGATCGCTTCGTCGGAGAGCTCCGGTTCGATCGCATCCATCGCGCGCGCGAGATTTGCCTTGGCGACGAGCAGATCGACCTGCGCGAGCATCTCGATGTTGCGATCGATCGCACCGGCCGCCGCCCCGACGGCTTGCGAGAGCGCTTCGAGGATGCGGCGGATTTCGTGTTCTTCGTCTAACCGTAGCGTACGCACGCGATTGTTGGAGTCCAGCGCCGCGAGCGGCTCGATGAACAGCGTTTGGCCCGACGAACTCGTATCGTGCACGATGCCGGGAAATTCTCCGGAAAATTCGGCTTTGACGGGCACGACGTAGCGGCCCTCGCGAACGGTCACGACGTCGTCTTGAATCGCACGCGCGTATCGATCCGATCGCAGGATCGATCCCACCCGGTCGCGCGCGTCGCTCTGCGCCTGACTCAGACTGCGCCGGATGCGTCCGAGCGCCGGCGAGGCGCGGTCGAGCACCGTGCCGCGTTCGTCGATCGCGTCGACCAACGTGTGCTGCAATTCGCGCAGGTTCGTGTAGGGCGCGAGGATCGCCGCGAGCGCCTCATGCCGGACTTCGCGCAGCGCGTTCGCCGCCGCGGCTGCGGCCGATAACGCGTCGCCGACCGCGCGCAGATCCAACGGCGCAAGCATCCGCCCGAGCGCCGCCGTCTGCGCAAGGTCTTGCGGATCGATTGCGGCTTGCACGTGAAGATCGCTGCCGGCGACGAGATCGCGAACCAGCGACGTGCGGCCTTGCTCGAGCCGAACGAGCGCGAACTCGGTGACCGGCGCAAGGCCGGCGGCGCGCGCTTTACCGCGCGCCGTTCGCGTTGCCCCGACGACGCGGTCGCGCACGCCGGCGAAATCGAGCGCGTCGAGCGTGCGCTCGTCCGCGAGGATCAAGGTTCCAGCTTCTGTTTCATCAGCGCGTTGACCAATTGCGGATCGGCTTTGCCTTGGCTCGCCTTCATCACTTGACCGACGAGGAAGCCGATGATGTTGGTTTTCCCCGCGCGGTAGTCCGCGACACTCTTCTCATTGGCGGCGAGCACCTGATCGACGAAGCGTTCGAGCGCCGCCGGATCGCTGGTTTGCGCGAGCCCTTCGCGTTGCACGATCGCCTTAGGTGAACCATCGCCGTTCCACATACGCGAAATGAGATCTTTGGCGATCTTGGAGTTGATCGTCTTGGCATCGATCAACGCAATCAGCTCGGCCACGTGCTCGGGCGTAACACGCGACTCGTGCACCGGCACGCCGGTTTCGTTGGCCAGTCGCGAGAGATCGCCCAGGACGAAGTTGGTCGCCTGTTTGGCGTTCCCGCTCGCCGTGACGCACGCGTCGAAGAACGCCGCGAGCGGCGGGTTGTCGATCAACTGCGTCGCCTGCTTGACGTCGAGCCCGAGTTGTTCGGTGTAGCGCACGAAACGAACGGGCGGTACTTCGGGAAGGGACGCGCGCATGCGCTCGACGACGTCGCGTGCGATCTCGATCGGCACGAGGTCGGGGTCGGGGAAGTAGCGATAGTCGTGCGCTTGTTCTTTGCTGCGCATCGAAACCGTGGTGCCGTGCAGCTCGTCCCAGCCGCGCGTCTCCTGGACGACGCGCTCGCCGCGCTCGAGCATCTCGATCTGACGCTCGATCTCGCTTTCGATCGCGCGATGGACCGAGCGAAACGAGTTCATGTTCTTGATCTCGGTCTTGGTGCCCAGTTCCGTTGCGCCCACCGGGCGAATCGACACGTTGGCATCGCAGCGGAGCGAGCCTTCTTCCATCTTGACATCGCTCACGCCCAACTGCAGCAGCGTGCGACGCAGCGATTCGAGGTAGCCGACCGCTTCTTCGGCCGAATGGAGTTCGGGCTCCGAGACGCATTCCATCAGCGGCACGCCGGCACGGTTGAAATCGACCAGTGAATACGTACTGCCCGCGATACGTCCGTCATCCGAACCCGCGTGCGTCGACTTGCCGGTGTCTTCCTCGAGGTGAATGCGGGTGAGACGGCATTCTTTCATCGTGCCGTCCTCGAGCCAGTAGCGCACCACGCCGCCTTGTGTGAGCGGCATATCGATACTGCGAGATTTGGTAATCCTTGGGCATATCCGGATAGAAGTAGTTCTTGCGATCGAATTTGGAAAACGCCGGAATTTCAGCCCCGAACGCCAGCCCGGCTCGCACCATATGATCGATCGCCTCGCGATTGACAACCGGCAGCGATCCGGGCAATGCAAGACAGACGGGACAGACTTTGGTATTCGGCTCCCCGCCAAACTCGTTCACGCACCCGCAAAACATCTTGCTCTTGGTCTTGAGCTCAACGTGACACTCAATCCCAATCACGGCTTCCCAAGTGCCCATCAGCCTGCAACCTCCGCAACGGCGGATTTTTGTGCTAGCGCGTGATGTGTCTTGCGTTCGTACGCGTGGGCGGCGCCAAGCAGCAGGCGTTCGCTAAAGAGCGGCGAGCAGAGTTGGAGGCCCATGGGCATTGGGCGATCCCCTCCCGGCGGCGTGACCCAGCCGCATGGGACCGAAAGCGCGGGCAAGCCGGCGAGCGACATCGGGATCGTGTAGTAGTCCATCAAGTACATGCTGTAAGGATCGCTCTTGGCGTTGAACTGGAAGGCGGGTGAGCTTGCGGCCGGGCACGCGATCAACTCGCACGCGCCGAACGCGCGGGCGAAGTCTTGCGCGATCAGCGTTCGTGCTTTCTGCGCGCGCACGTAGTACGCGTCGTAGTAGCCGCTCGAGAGCGCGTACGTACCGATGAGGATACGGCGTTTGACCTCGGGGCCGAAACCGGCGGCGCGCGTGCGTTCGTACATGTCGTGCACGTCGGCGCCGTCGACGCGCAGGCCGTAGCGCACGCCGTCGAAACGCGCGAGGTTCGACGAACACTCGGCCGGCGCGATCAGGTAATACGTCGCCAGGCCATAGTCGGCCGTCGGCAGTTCGACGTCGACCAGCGTCGCACCGAGCGCTTCGAGGTCGCGGTACGCCTGCGCGTAGAGCGCGTCGATCTCGGCACCGAGTTCGCCCGTCGCGAACTGCTTGACGATGCCGACGCGCAAACCGGAGAGATCTTCGCGCAGATGCGTTGCGGTCGACTCGAACGCGCGATCGATCGAGGTGGAATCCATCGCGTCGTGTCCGCCCATCGCATCGTAGGCCAGCGCCGCATCTTCAACCGTGCGCGTGAGCGGCCCGATCTGATCCAGGCTCGACGCGAACGCGATCAAGCCGTAGCGCGAGACGCGCCCGTAGGTCGGTTTGAAGCCGACCAGATTGCAGAACGCAGCCGGCTCGCGGATCGAACCGCCCGTATCGCTGCCCATGCCGATCGCGGCTTCATGTGCGGCGACGGCTGCGGCCGAACCGCCGCTCGAACCGCCTGGAACGCGGGTGAGATCGTAGGGATTGCGGGTCACGCCAAGGGCCGAGTTCTCGCACGAACTGCCCATCGCGAACTCATCCATGTTCGCCTTGCCGATCGGCACGCAGCCCGCCGCGAGCAGCCGCTGCACCGCGGTAGCGGTGTACGGCGCAACCCAGTTCTCCAGAATCTTACTGCCGGCGGTCGTGCGCGTTCCGGTCAGGCACATGTTGTCTTTGACCGCGAGCGGTACTCCGGCTAGCGGAAGCGTTTCACCGGCGGCGACGCGTGCGTCGACCTGCGCGGCGATTTCACGCGCACGCTCGTGCAGCACGCTGACGTACGAACCGGTTTGCGCTTCAACCGCATCGACATGCGCGAGCACCTCGTTCGTGACCTCGACGGCAGAAACGGAACGCGCAGCAACGTCGCGTGCGATCCGCGCGGCGCTGCGTTCGATCAAATCCTTGGACACCAGGCTCCTCTATTCGGCGATGATGCGGGGTACGCGGAAAAATCCGCCTTGGCGCTGCGGCGCTTGCGCGAGCACGGTCTCACGATCGAGACACGGCGTCACGACGTCCTCGCGCTCGACGTTGCGCGATTCGACGACTTGCGCGGTGGCCGCAACGGCCGACACGTCGAGTTTGGAGAGCACGTCGACGTGTTCGAGCAGGTCGCCGAGTTGCGCGCCGAAGCGTTCGACTTCGTCGTCGGTCAGCGCGAGCCGCGCGAGTTTGGCTACGTAGCGAACGTCAATCTTCTCGGATGACAAAGTCCGGGTACTCCGATTCATCGTGGGCATATTCGTCGTCAGGCCAGCGCGGCGGTTGCACGTCCGCGAAGGCTTGCGCGATCTGAGCGTTAGCATCGGGTGCCGGTTCTTCGGGCTGCCGATAGAGCGTGACCAGCGTCTCGACGTGGCCCGTCTGCGGGAACATGTCGAACGGCTGCACGATGCCAAGCCGGTATCCATTGGCGGACAAGAACTTCAAATCCCGGGCCAGCGTGGCCGGATCGCATGAGAGGTACCAAACGACCGGGGCCTTGGCCTGGACGATCGCGCCCAAGGTCACATCGTCGCTTCCCTTGCGCGGCGGATCGAGGAAGACGATATCGGCGCGGGCCATGGCCTCGCGAGCTTCCTGCATCCGGACGATGTCCTCGACGCGACCGGCGCGGAAGCGCACCCAGTTCTCTAGGCCATTGAGCGCGGCATTGCCTTCGGCTTCCAAAATCGCCTTGGAGTTCTCTTCGACGCCGTACACCTCGCAGCCGAATTTCGCAAAGAACAGCGAGAACGTCCCGGCGCCGCAGTAGAGATCGACGATACGACGCGGATGGCTCAGGCCTCCGCGCATAAAATCGAAGATCCGCGTGAGGATCTCGATGTTGACCTGGAAAAACGAGCCGGCCGAGACGCGATAGCGCACACCTTCGATCGTCTCTTCGATCTCGGACCGCCCCACCAGGGTGCGGTGCCGCCGGCCCATGATCGCATTCTGGCTGTTGAGCTCGAACGAATTGGTCAGGCCGACCGCGCCGGGAAAGAGCTTCATGAGCGCGTCGGCGGCGCGGGCTACCTCCGGCGCGGGCTGGGGCGTGGTCACCGTGACGACGGCCTCGCCGGTCGCACGCGCGCTGCGCGCAACGATGTGGCGCGCCGGCACGAGCGCGGCCGCGATCTCGGGCTGATTGCGCGACGCGTGGAGCCGTCCGACATACTCGCTGAGCTGCGGGGTGACGATCGGACAGCTATCGATCGGCACGATCTCGTGCGAACGCTGTTGGTAGAAGCCCAGCGTCGAGCCGCCCCCGGTGTGATCGATCACCAGCGACATCTTATTGCGGTAATTCCGCGGGTTGGTCATCCCGATCGTATCGCCCACGGTGACCCCGCTAAAGCCGCCGATCCGCTGCAGCGCGCTGCGCACCGCGTCGGTCTTCCACGCTAGCTGCGCCGGGTAGTTCAAATGCTGAAGCTGGCACCCTCCGCACGTGCCGAAGACGCTGCAAAACGGCGTCGCACGATGTGGCGAGGACGAAAGCAGTTTGATCGTCTGTGCGATCGCGTACTTGGGTTTGACCGCCGTGATCCGCACGCGCGCGCGTTCTTGCGGCAGCGGGCCAAAGCAAAAAACGACAACGCCGCCGGCACGTCCGACGGCCTGTCCGTTGGCAAGAAGATCGGTGAACGAGAGCTCGACTTCCGCACCGACGCGCAGTGCGGGCGCGCCGCTACGCGGTTCGCTGCTCGTCAAGCGCCTTGAGCAAGTGATTGGCCTCGTCGATCAATTGCTGAATGCGCTCGCTGGTGGGGTCCGAAGGACGGCGGCTCATCAGAGTGCGCACGACCACGAAGGTCAGCGCCGCGGCGCCCACACTGCCGATGCCGATCCACATCAGGGTTCGGCCGATATGGCGGCTGCCGCGCTCTTGGGATTGATCGGAATTCGCTTGCTGGTCCATTGCTGTCGTCCACGTTCGCTTCGGTGAGGGGTGCTTCTTCCTTCGGTTCGTACCCATCGGTACCCTGATCCAGCCCGGCTCGGGCGACCGGCCGAACCCTTCCTGCCGGGGAAAGCATGGCTCTCAGGAGAGATTACCCTTACACTTGCTGTAATGAGGGTGGCGCACCCGTCCTGCCGCAAAGGCCCATGATCAGCGAAGCCGACTTCGAGAACCTGCGAACCTATATCCGCGACCGCAACATCATGATGTGGTCGCTTGTCGTTTCGGTGCCGCTCACGCTGCTCTTGTGGATGCTGCTCACGTGGAGGCTGCTGATGCACTTGGCGGGAGTCGGCGCGCACAAGACTCCGGAAGTGTTCATGGTCAGCTCGTCGTCGCTCCGTATCGAGCACCGCCAGCAGCCGCTTCCCGAACAGCCGCACCAGCAGCCGCAACCGCCGGCGCATACGCAGCCGCGACCGGCGGCAGCGCCCAAGCGCGCGCCGGTTCCCGTGCCCCGGTCCCAGCCGACGGAACTCGCGCGTAACGTGCCCAAGGCCCCGCCGCAACCGCCCAGTTCCAACCGGCGAACGCATCAGGCGACGCTGGCGGAACGACTGGCACAACAAGAGGTCGCATTTTCGCGCGAAGCGCAGCAGATCAATGCCGACCATGCCCCGCTGAGCATCGCGACGGCGAATCCGGCGATCCACGACGCGGCCGAGCAGCAGTATCACATGAACTTCTCAGGCGACCGCGAGTTGCAGGGGAGGGGTGAGGGCTACCTCGATGCGTTGCGGCGCTGGACCGACGGTGGCATGCACTGCTATTACGGGCGTTATTATTGGACGTATCCCACCGGCGGCATGGAAGTCGCGGACATCCCGTGGGCCTTCTGTTTCCCGCCCAACGCCGATCCGATCGCGCGCGGCGTACACGAGTTTCCGTTCCCGCTGCCGCTTACGGGCTACCGGGTGCCTCCCGGCACGCAGCTCCAGCCGATCGAAGCCGAAGTCTACAAGTACTGGCTCTCGACTCAGTGAAAATTGTGCGCGCGTACGCCGTCGAGCACCCCCTCACCATCGAAGCTCCACACTGCACGCGACAACACATCGATCGCACCGGCCTCTTTTTGTAGCTTTCCTTCGATCACGAGCATCGTCGAAAGCCGGATCGTCCGCCGGTAACGTTCGTACACATCGGGCCGCACGATCACGTTGACCAGCCCCGTCTCGTCCTCGAGCGTCAAAAACACGAACCCTTTCGCCGTCCCCGGCCGCTGCCGCGTGATCACCAGCCCACCGACCTTACACACCAAATTATTCGGCAAATCGCAAAGCCGCTGCGCCGTCATGACGCGCAACGCGTCGAGCTGCGGTCGAAAATGCGCCACCGCCTGCATCTGCGTCGTCACCCCCGTCGACCATAGATCGAACGCCGTCTCTTGCTTCGGCTTCAATCGCGCAAACGACACCTCCGGCTCCGCGACATCCATCAACTTTCCAAGCTCCCCACGCGCCTCACGTTCATCGAGCGCCCGCAACGCCCACATCGCATCCCGCCGCGCTTTATACCACGGCGCAAACGCCCCCGCCACCGCTAAATTCTCGATCGCCTCTTTCTCCAATTGCGTCCGCTGCGCAAAGTCCAGCAAATCCGCAAATACTCCACCCGCAAGCGCCTTCTCCAGCCGCTCCTTCTGCACCGACCCCAAACCGCGCACGAGATGAAATCCAAGCCGCAACGATCCATCCCGCTCGACAAACGACCAATACTCACTGGCATTGACCTCGACCGGCTTGATCGCCACCCCATGCCGCCGTGCATCGTTAACGAGCACTTCGGTCGAATAAAACCCCATCGGCTGCACGTTCAAAATCGCCGCCGCAAAAATCGCCGGAAAATGACACTTCACATACGCAGACGCATACGCCAAAAGCGCAAAGCTCGCCGCATGCGATTCCGGAAATCCATAATCCGCAAACCCCTCGAGCATATGAAACAACTTCTCCGCCGCCTCCCGCTCGATACCGTTGGCCACCATCCCCTCAACCAGCCGCGGAAAAATCTCGTTCATGCGCTCCCGCGACCGCTTATGTCCCATCGCCCGCCGCAGCTTATCTGCTTCGCCAGCGGAAAAGCCCGCCGCTTCAATCGCCATCCGCATCCCCTGTTCCTGAAACAACGGCACCCCCATCGTCCGCTCGAGCACCGCTTTCAACTTCGGATGCGGATACGTCACCGGCTCCAATCCCGCACGCCGCCGCAAAAACGGATGAATCATCTGCCCCTGAATCGGCCCCGGCCGAATAATCGCCACCTGCATCACAATGTCGTAAAAACACCGCGGCTTCATCCGCGGCAACATCGACTGCTGCGCCCGCGATTCAATCTGAAAGACGCCGATCGTATCGGCCTTGCAAATCATGTCGTATGTCGCCACATCATCAGCCGGAATGGTGTGGAGGGCGAGGTGGCGGGCGCGCGGCGATACACACACCGTGGATGCGGGGACGCCCGCGTTTTTCCGTCCTGGAAAAACGCTACTCTCTGCCTCGGAGCTCCCGCCATCCTGGCTCCGCTCCGAGCTCAGAAGCCCCGCATCCACGGTGTGTGTATCGCCGCGCTCGACACATCGTTTGTGGAGGGTGAAGGCTTCGCGGAGGAGTGAGAGCATGCCGAGGCCTAGCAAGTCTATCTTGATCAACCCCAGCTCTTGGAGATCGTCCTTGTCCCATTGGATGATCGTGCGGTCGCGCATCGTGGCCCATTCGATGGGGGCGACGCGGACGAGTGGGTCGCGGGTGATGACCATGCCGCCGGAGTGGATGCCCATGTGGCGCGGAAAGCCGTCGATGCGACGGCAAAATTCGTAGAGCGCCCTTCGAGGCTCGGCTTCGCCTCGCACCTCAGGGTGACAGAGCGTTGTTGCTTCTTCGAGGGATTCGCGGGCGTCGTATTCGGTGGCGATGGTGTCGATTTGTTCGAGGGAGTAGCCCAGAGCTTTGGCGACGTCGCGGATGGCGGAGCGGGTGCGGTAGGAGATGACTTCGGCGGCCATGGCGGCGTTGGTGCGGCCGTAGCGGTCGTAGATGTATTGGATGACGTTTTCGCGGTCTTGATGCGCGAAGTCGATGTCGATGTCGGGGATCTCTTGGCGTTCTTCGGACATGAAGCGTTCGAAGAGCAGGTTCATGCCGACCGGATCGACGGCGGTGATGCCGAGCGCATAGCAGACGGCGGAGTTGGCGGCGGAACCGCGGCCTTGGCAGAGGACGCCCATCGCGTTGGCAGCTTGGACGATGTCCCAGACGATGAGGAAGTAGCCGGCCAGATCCATTTTGGCGATGATGCCTAGTTCGTATTCGAGTTGGCGTTCGACGTTGGCGGGGAGCGGGGTTGGATAGCGCTGCGCGGCGCCGGTGTGGACGCGTTCGCGTAAGTAGCTTTGGCGCGTGTAGCCGTCGGGGACGGGAAAGAGCGGGAATTGACCGAGTTGGCGTTCGAGGCGGAAACGGCAGCGTTGTGCGATGCCGAGCGTTGCGTCGACCGCTTCGGGATAGATGCTGAAGATCGCGCGCATCGCGGCGGCGGATTTGAGATGGTATTCGGCATTGGGGCGCAAGCGATGCGTCGCGCGCGCTTCGTCTAGCGTGATCGTGTCTTTGATGCAGGCGAGCACGTCGGCGAGGTGCGCGTCATCGCGCTGGGCATAGACGACGCCGTTGGTGGCGGTGTAGGGGACGTGCAGGTCGCGGGCGATGCGCACGAGCCGATCGTTGTGCTCGGCGTCCTGCGGCGTGAGATGGTGCTGGAGTTCGAGGTAGCAGCGTTCGCCGAAGTGATCGCGCAGGCGCGCGACGCGCGGCGTGTCGGCGACGCGGTTGAGCGCGATGAGGCCGTCGCTCTTTCCTTGCAGATCGTCGAGCTGCAGGCGGGCATCGCCCTTGCTGCCGCGCAGTTGGGCGGTTGAGATCAATTCGCACAAGTTGGCGTAGCCGCGTTCGTCTTCGATCAGCAGCGTCAGACGCGTGCCGTCGTCCAGCGTGAGGTCGCTGCCGATGATCGCGCCGATACCGGCGTGGCGCGCCGCGACGGCGAAACGAACGGCGCCGTAGAGGCCGTCACGATCGGTGAGCGCGACGGCTGCAAGCTCCAGTTCTGCTGCGCGCTCGATCAGCGCTTCGGGATGTGAGGCGCCCTCCAAGAACGTGAAGTTGGAATACGCGTGCAGTTCCGCATAGCCGAAGAGGCCCGACATGAGAGGCGGCCGGAGTCAGCGGCGCAGCCACGCTCCCAGCATGCGCAGATCCAGATGTTTGACGACCTGCGGACAGTCGGTATCGCAAAAGTGAACGGCGTGCAGCCGCGTGCGCATGCGTTCGCGCGCGTCGGCGAACGCGTCCTCGATAGCCGGAGCGGTGAGAAAGCGCTCGTTTTCGATCCGTAGATGTGCGAACCGTTGGTGCAACGCGCGTTCCTCGGCCTGTTCGCCGGCAAAACACGCGCGCAAACGCAAGCGCTCCCCATACCGGTAGCCCGCACGCAATTCCCGAATGCGCCGCATCGGATGTTCGGAGTAGCCGATCTTCACTTCACCTTCGCCCAGGTCGAGGAGATAGACGAAGCCGTAGTTGAAGCCGGCGAGTTCTTCCAGCGGCGAGAGCATGTGGTTGGTGCGCGAGATCTCCCCGCTGCGCAGCCACGCGGACGCAACGCGCTGAAAACGCTCGCATGCCTGACGATCAACCTCAATCATAGGTCCCCCTTACATACCAGCGGCCGCCTTGGCGATAGATGCGGCTGACGTCTCCGTCGTCGAAGACGATGTCGTATTCATCCCGCGTCACACCCGCGCCGAACCAGCCTTCGTCGACACGCCAGGGACCGCAGCAGCGCGCGACCGCGCGGCCACCGACGGCCGCGGGCTGGCCGCGGCGCAGACGCACGTCGACCTCGGTGACCGCGAGCAAGCGCAGTTGCGGAACGAGTTTGGGTTCGAGCGTGCGCGGTACGGCGGTATCGCGTGGGGGCAGCGTAAACGGTTCGTACACGAAACGCTCCTCGAGCGGGTGCGCGGACTGCGTTCGCGCGCGGCGCACCGGCTCTCCCAGCAACGCTTCCAAACGCGCGAGCGTGACCGCGACGTTCGCGCGGTCGATGTCGTCGCCACGCAGCAGCGGCACAGGCTCGCCCCCTTCTTCCAATCCGAGCGCACGCAAGCGCAGCCCGCACAGTGGTGCGGAAAATTGCATCCCTTCGAGTTTGGCGCGCAGTACGTCGAGCATCGCGCGTTCCTGCGCGGTCGCGGCGGCAAGCGGCACGTCGATCCGGACGCGCTGCGCGTCTTCCAGTTCGATCTCGATCTCCAAGGCGCCGGTGCGTTTGCCGCTGCGTTCCAGATCGCTGCAAACGCGCGCGATCAGCACGCGTAGCGCGAAGAACACGGCAGCTTCACTTTCGGCCGATCCCTCGCCCAGCATCGCGGCTTCGATCGCGATCGCGTGAGCGCGCGGACGTAGCGGTGCCCGGTCGATGCCGCGTGCCGCCTCGTGCCACCCAGCCGCCTGCGGACCGAACCGGCGTACGAACGGTCCATGCGGCAGGCGCGCCAGTTCGCCGAGCGTCGTTATGCCGAGCAAATGCAGGCGCGCGACGACGTCGGCGTCGAGTGCGAGCACCTCGAGCGGCAACGGCGCGACGCGCTGGGCCGCGTCGGTCGCGTCGATCCACGTGCCGTCGCCGATCCAGGCGGCGGCGTACGCACAGAAACGATTGGGGCCCGCGCCGATACCCGATGCCGATGCCCCCAGCGCCGCGCGAATGCGCGCGCTCCACTGGACCAGACCGCCTTCGATCCCCGCCATGTCGAGATAGGCCGTCCCGGGGCCCGCGTCTTCGATCAACGGCGAAACCGCGTCGAGCGCGTCGAGCCGGTCGCGCCGGCGATCCTCGTCCGGATCCTCGGCGAGGCGCACGCAGACGATCATGCGCTCGACCGCACCGCTGCAAAGGCTCCGCGGGCGGCGCGCTTGTGCTTGCGCAGCTCCGCCCGCACATCGAAGCCGGTAAAGACGCCCCACAGGCCCTGCGTGCCGCCGACGATCGCCGGTCCCACCCGGCACTCCAGGCGCACGGCGGCCGCACCGGTCAGTTCGGCGGACGGGCGGCCGGCCAGCACCACCAAGATCGCGCCGGCCTTGAGCGCCAGCCCCGCCAGGCGTACCCAAACCGCGGCGCGCACCGCAGCGGCCGGCATGACGACCACCCGCGCCGACCGCGAGCGCAGGAGCAGATCGGCGGCCCGAGCCACGCCTACCGGCGTGCTCGTGGGAACGATCAGCAGCCGCTCCAGACGCACGCCTGCGGCCTCCAAGCCGGGCGGATAGAGGTCGCCCGCATCGATGACGGCTCCCAGGCCGCGCCGGGTAGCCGCGGCCAGCAGCGCCGCAGCAATGCTGCGGCAACCGGCACTTCCGCAGCCTTCTAAGGTCACAAGGGAGCCGCATGGAAGGCCGCCGCCCAGCAGCGCGTCGATCGCCGGGACAGCAGTGGAAAAGAGGGCCTCACGACCAAGCGCAGGGGCTCCGTCGCCGGTGTGAAAACGGGCTCGCAGATCCTGAAACGGGGTGCGGTCGGGAAGCATGGGTTCCCATCCTAATCGAACACATGTTCGAGTGTCAAGGTAGCCGGAACCCGCCAGAGGCGTTCAAAACAAAGGCAGTAATGGACGATCGTATCCTGGATTGGGCTCGCGGATTGCTCAAGCACGACGGCCATGCCTTCGAGCGGGCTCGGGCTCGCTTTTTGCGGCGCCCGACCGCCAAGCGGCTGCACGACGTCCGCGTGAGCGCCCGCCGGTTGCGCTCGCTCTGCGACGATGTGGGCGACGCGCTCCCCCGCGTCCACGGACGCCGGCTTCGCCGGCTGATCGATCTGACCGGCGACGCGCGCGACGCCGCAGTCCTGCGCGAAACGCTACGCGGGGCGCTCGAAGACCGGGAACGCATCGCCGCTCGTCCGCTGCTGCGCGCCCTGCGCACGCGCGAACGCAAAGCGCTACGTTGCGTCGCACGCGCGCTCGCGCGGGTTCGGTTGCATCTGCCGTGAAAGCGCGGCATGTCGATCTCTCGCAAGCCTGGGGTGTCGACGACGCGATGCGCCGCATCGCGATCGTGCGCTTTGCCGAAGTACTCACGCTGGCCCCCGCACTGCGCCGGGGGCGCGGTCCGGAACTTCACGCGCTGCGCATCGCGTGCAAACGCCTGCGCTACACGCTCGAGCGTTTCGTTCCACGCGAACCCGCGCTGCTCGACGCTGCGGGCCGCCTGATGCAATTACAAGACGTGCTGGGTGAAATTCACGACCGGGACGTACTGCTCACGATCGTACCGCATACATTGCATAGCTGCGTCTCACGCGTGAGAAGCGACCGCAGCGATGCGGTCGCACGAGCGCGCGCGTTGTGGCGCGACGCATTCGCGACGTACGGTCCATTCGAAGGGCTGATGCGCTTTACGGGATTGGGCTACGGGTTTGGAGAGGGTGAGGACGGGGGCGCCGACGGCTGATAACCGCAGCTCGTAGCAGCGGCAAGGATGCTCTGCACGAGCGGAACCGCTTCTTTCTTCCCGATGTCTTGCGTCCAGGTGATGCCCTCTTTGAGCTTGCTAATCGGATTGTATCCGAGCGCAAGACCGGGGATCGTGGTCGGATCGATCTCGTACTGATTGGGCGCGAGGCCCGCCTGTATCGCGAAGTCATCGAACGCCTGAGGATGCATCGGATTGGGCGTCGCGCCGATGAGATCGGTGACGCCCTGGTTGTTCTGGTTCGGGTTGCCCGAACCGGTGATCGCCGAGATATAGCCGAAGCCTTCGTGCTGCATCTGCCCTAGCTGCTGCGTCGTGACGAATCCGTTGATGATGTCCAGCGCCGCTTCTTGCGCGGCGAGCGCCCTGAGCATCTTGACCTTGATGTCCAGCAAACGTTGATCGTCGGCCGAACGCGCCACGGCGGGAAACACGGAAGGATCTTCCAGGAGTTTTTGCACCGCCAGCGTGTTCTTCACCAGCGGCGTAACCAGCGATTCGAGGTGCATGACCGCCATGTTTTGACCCGCGTCACTCTGATCGAACGAACGCTGGATGTAATCTTGAAAGTACGGTTTGCTCTTGGCGATCGTCCGATCGTTTTCGATCATCATTCCGAGCGCCGGTTTGATGCGGTCTTGCAGCGAGCTGCAGAGCGGACGTGTCATCGAATGATAGATGGTCGGTAGCGAAGGGGCGGTCGGTATCGGCATGGGCGTGGGGGTAGCGGCCGTGAGGGCGCCGATCAGCACCGCCGCGATGAGGGAATGCATGATTACTGGGCTACGGCCTGTTCGCCGATTTGTTCCAGCGCTTGCTTCTCTTCGCCCGAGATGACCATCGTGAGATCGAGCATGATGATCAGGCGTTCGTCCATCTTGCCGACGCCCTGGATGTACTCGGTGCCGACGCCCGCGATCATCTCCGGCGCATCCTCGACGTTCTCGATCGGGATATTGAGCACTTCGCTGACCGAGTCGACCACGATGCCGACCCGTTTGTTGCCGATCTCGGTGACGATGATGCGCGTGCTCTTGGTCGCGTCGATGCGCGACATGCCGAAGCGCGTGCGCAGGTCGATGATCGGGATCAACTGGCCGCGCAGATTGATGACGCCTTCCATGAATTTGGGCGCGCGCGGGACGTGCGTGATCTCGACCATGCGAATGATCTCTTGCACCTGCGAAATGTCCACGCCGTACTCTTCGCTACCCAGGCGAAACGAAACGACTTGGACGACCTCGCCCGAGAACTGTTGTTTTCTTTCTTCTTTACCCTGTGCCATCGTGTCCGATCTCTAGACCCCCGAGAATTCTGCGCGCGCGATGCGTCCGCCCGCATAGGCCTCGCTGACCAGCGAGTGTACGTCGATGATGAGCGAGATGGAGCCGTTGCCCAGGATCGTGGCACCCGAGATACCGGCGATCCGTCCGACCACGTCCGAGAGCGGTTTGATGACGATTTCCTGTTCGCCTTCGAACGAATCGACCACCAGCCCGACTTGGCGACCTTGCAAGCCGACGATCACGATCATCACCTTGACGGGATCGCGCTGTCCACCCAGCTCGAAGAATTCGGCGATACGCAGCAGCGGCACCACCTGGCCGCGCAGCGTGATCACTTCGTTCCCGTGCACCGTCCGCACGTCGACCATCTCGACGCGCTGCGATTCGATGACCGAGTCGAGCGGAATGGCATAGAGTTCTTCGGCCACCCGAACGAGCAACGCCTGGATGATCGCCAGTGTGAGCGGTAATTTGATCGTAAAGCGGGTGCCCTGACCCGGCACGGTATCGACGTCGAAGACGCCCTTGAGCCGGGAGATGTTCCGCTTGACCACGTCCATACCGACGCCGCGGCCACTAACGTCCGAAACGACGTCCGCCGTGGAAAATCCCGGGGTGAAGATCAGTTCGACGATCTCGCGGTCGGTCAGCCGGTCGTCGGCCGAGATCAAACCCTGTTTGATGCCGCGCGCCCGGACCTTCTCCAAATTGATGCCGCCGCCGTCGTCGGAAACTTCGATGATGATCTGATTGCCTTCGTGATAGGCGTTGAGCGAGATCGTGCCGATGCGCGGCTTACCGAGCTTCTCGCGTTCGTCCGGCGGCTCGATCCCGTGATCGACGTTGTTGCGCAGCAAGTGCATCAGCGGCTCGCCGACTTCATCGACGATTGTCTTGTCCAAATCGGTTTCCGCACCGGAGATGACCAACTGCACTTCTTTGCCGCGCGCCTTGGCGACGTCGCGCACGAGCCGCGGAAACCGGTCGAACACCTGTCCGATCGGCACCATGCGAACCTTCATGATCGACTCTTGAATCTCGTTGGTCGTACGCGCGAGCAGCGCCGCAGAATCCGCCAGATCCTTTGCCAACGGCGCAATGATCCCCGACGAATTGCTCACGCCCTTGCCGACCTTGTCGTTCATCAACCGCTCGAGCGTCGTCGCGATATCCGAAATACGCGTCCGGTTGATCACCAGCTCACCGACCAAATTCAAAAGCGAATCCAGCCGCTCGATATCCACGCGAATCGTCTGATGAATCGACGACCGCTTCTGCTCGGCATTGGGCGATCCGTTCTTCGCCTTGTCGCCATTGCTCTCGGCCTTGGCGGCAGGCTTTGTCACCGCCGCCGGCGTCGGTGCCGGCACAATCACCGGCGCAGCCGGCATCACCATCGGCGTCACCGGCTCGGGGTCATGCAACCCCTCAAACGCCGGAACGTCGCCGTCGGCGGAAGCCGGCGCTGCGGGGGCAGCAGGCGTCTGCGCCTGCGCCAACAGCCGCGCCACCTCCGCCTCGAACGCCTCCACGTCCCCCGGCGCCGCCTGCACGTGCTCGGCAGCAGCCACCTCTTCAAACGAGTGCTCCTGCCCCACGCGCCCCTCGATCACATGCGCGGTCTCTTCATAAATCGCCGTAAACTGATCGAGCTTACGAACGTACTCCTCAACCCCGGTGGGCGCATCATGCTCACCGATCGCGGCCTCGACAAACTCGGTCAGCAGGTCCCGCCCCGAAAACAAAATATCGACGACGCTCTCCGAGAGCGGCATCCGATCTTTCCGAAGCAAGTCACAAAGATTCTCGAGCTTATGCGCCAGATTCGCAACGTCGGTAAAACCCAACATCCCCGCGCTGCCCTTAACCGTATGCAACGCCCGAAACAACGAATTGACGATCTCGGGATCCGACTCACCAGTAGAGACAAACTCTTCCAGCTTGAGCAAATCCGCATCGATCTGCTGCAACAACTCTTCCGCTTCATCCCGGAAGTACGAAATAAACTCTTCCCGATTAAAAAGCTCGTCAGACATACAATCTGCCCACCAAGCGAACCCCGCTACTCGCCGTCTCGGCGAAACGTAGATGATTTCGGCGAGCGTGCGTGTGGTGAAGGGGCTTCTGAGGGAGGAGCGGAGCCAGGATGGCGAGAGCGACGACGAAGAGAGTAGCGATTTTCACACGACGTGAAAATCGCGCGCGTCCCCTTCGCCATACGCACGCTCGCCGAAATCATCGGCGCTTACTCGACCCCAAAGACGGAGAGCAGCGGCCCGAGCGATCCCGTCTCCGGAATAAGGATGAACTGCCCCGCCACTTCTTTTTCTTTATCGAGGAAGCTGGACTCGATCAAAAACACATCCTGATCGGGCAGAATCGACATCAGCGTGCGGAACGCCGCCTGCACCGTGCCGTACGAAAGCGTCGGCACCGAGGGCAGCAGGTTCGAACCGGTGAGCTGAATGATCGCGGTGAGGTACGAGCCGGCGATGATGTTACCCAGCTCCTTGAGCGTCGAGTCGGCGATCGAATCGAAGATTTGAATGTCGCCGATGACGCGATGGAGGAACTGGCTTACGAAATCGAGCGCCTGTTCGCGATCGAAGAGCACGACCATCTGGCCGGGGGCCTCGCCCCGCACGTACATGTGCAGGGCGGCGACGGTGCGGCTCTCGTGACCGACGCGCGACGCAAGGTCGCGGAACTTGATCACGTCGATCCGCGGCTCGGAAAGATTGATCTTGGTGTTGAGGAGCTGCGAGAGCGCGGTCGCGGCGTGGCCGGCACCGATGTTGCCGACTTCCTTGAGCGCATCTTTTTGCAGATCGTTGAGTTGCATGCTTCCGCCGCCGCTGCTCATGAGAGCACCTTTTGAATCGTTTCCAAAATCTTCGGCGGCTGGAACGGCTTGGTGATGAACGATTTGGCCCCGGCTTGGATCGCCTCGACGACGAGTGCCTGTTGGCCCATCGAGGTGCACATGATAATCTTGGCGTTCGGATCCGACGCGACGATTTGTTTGACTGCGGTGATGCCGTCCATCTCGGGCATGACCATGTCCATCGTCACGAGATCGGGTTGAAGCTGCTTATATTTTTCAACCGCCTCGACACCGTTTTGGGCCTCTCCGACGACATCAAAGCCGTTCTTGGAAAGGATCCCTTTGATCATCATCCGCATGACGACGGCATCGTCGACGATGAGGACTCTCTTGCTCATCCACTGCTCCCACGACGAAGTAGAGAAAACTCGGCTCCACCCGAACAAAGCGTTTGGGTCGACCCTCGCCCTTTGAACTCAATCGGCCAAAGGATTGATCTACTTTATAGAAAGGTCAGGCCAATCCCCGGCTACGCAGATCGGCTTGACGTCGATTGATGAAATCGATGATCGTCTGATCTTCACCCGGACGCAGCCCGTGGAACCGTAGCCCGTGCGAGTGCTTCCCCGAGGCCGGGATCTGCTCGTGGCGCATCACTTCGCCCAGCAGGGTCATAGGCTCGCCCTCGGTCCGCAGGCGCATGCGGACTTCGACCTTGGTGTGAAGCTTGAGTTGACGATCGATGATGAGCGAACAGCCGCCCCGGCTGATGTCCCGGATCGTCGCCTTGCCGAATTCGCCGGTGCCCACCCCGCCGGGCGCGAAGCGCCACTCGCCGCTGACGATCGCGTCGAGCCGGACGCTCTGGCGCTTCTGCGCCCCGCCAGCCGCTCCGATCAGGCTGACCCGGCGCGGCGGCGCGAACTGCGTGCCGGTCGCGGTGACCGCTGCGATCTTGGTCTCCGCCCGGAATTTGCCCGCCTGGGCGGTGTAGACCAGGATCGCGGTTTCTCCGACCGAGCCCAGCGCGTCGCGGGTTACGATCCCTTTTGGCGCCGACCGACTCGACCGTCACCGATCGGGCAGCACGACCGCCGACGATCACATCGACGAACGAATTGAGCTGCGGCAGTTTGCTTGGGGGCGGGTCACCCCCGCGGCCTCCGAAAAGCGATTTGAGCATCTTACTTCTTGGCTTCAGCCGACTCTTCGGTCGCGGTGATCTGACCGATCGACTCGACCTTGAGACCCGGCGCAATTTCCGAATAGGACAAAACGACCAATTGCGGTGCCGCACGTTCGGTAAGCCGCTTGAGTGCCAAACGCACCGACGGCGAACACAGAACGATCGGCTGCAGGCCCGCGTTTTGCGCGAGCGAGATCTGCCGCGTCAATGACGTGTAGATCCGTGAGACGGTATTCGGGTCGAGCAACGCAAACGCATCCTCGCCGCGGCGTACCGCTTCGGCCAAGAGCGACTCGAGCCGAGGATCGACCGTGATCACCGAAAGCAGGCCGTTCTCGGCGTATTCCGCCGAGATGTGTCGCGCCAACGCGGCGCGCACTTTCTCGGTGAGATAGTCGACGTCTTTGCTTACCCGCGCGGCGTCGGCCAGCGTTTCGAGGATCATCACCAGATTGCGAATCGGAATGCGCTCGCGCAGCAAGTTTTGTAGCACGCGCTGCACTTCGCCGACGGTGAGCAGCCCCGGAACCAATTCGTCCACGACCACCGGATAGTGCGACTTGATATTGTCGAGCAGCGCCGACGTCTCTTGACGTCCGAGCAATTCGGGCGAATGTGCTTTGATCAGTTCGGTCAGATGCGTGGCGATCACGCTGGTCGGATCGATGACCGTGTATCCGGCCATCTCGGCTTCGGGGCGCGCGTTCTCGGCGATCCACAGCGCGGGCAATCCGAAGGCCGGCTCGGTGGTCGGGATGCCGTCGATCGGCGCCGTCGCGGTGCCCGGGTTCATCGCGAGCAGGCGGCTGACCATGACCTCGGCCTGCGCGACCTCCAACCCGTAGATCTTCACCAGGTAACTGTTGGGACGCAGTTGCAGGTTGTCGCGCACGCGAATCGGCGGGACCGCGATGCCGAGATCGCGCGCAGCATGCCGGCGGATCAACGTTATGCGCTCGAGCAAATCGCCGCCCTGATTGACGTCGACGAGCGGGATGAGGCCAAAGCCGATCTCCAGCTCCATCGGATCGTACGAGAGCAGCGGCACGACGCTTTCGGCGGATTTCGGCGCCCCCTGCGCTCCCGGCGCGCCCGGCGCCACGCCCTTGGCGCCCGCCGCGGGTGCGGCGACCGACGGAACGATGTTGCGCCGTACGAAGTACCCGATGAAAAGTCCGGCCGAGATCAGGAACATCAACCAACGGTCGAGCCCGGCGATGGCGAAGAGCGCGGTGATGATCGCCGCGATCAGCAGCGCACGCGGTTGGGCCGTGAGCTGACGGGTGATGTCGCTGCCGAAGTCGGCTTCGGCGGCGGCGCGCGTAACGATGATACCGGTCGCCGTGGAGATCAACAGCGCGGGCACCTGGGTGACGATACCTTCACCGACGGTAAGCAGCGTGAAGTGCTGCAGCGACTGCAACAGCGTCATGTGCTGCTGCGCCACACCGACGATAAATCCGCCGATCGTGTTGATCGCGACGATGATCACGGCGGCGATTGCGTCGCCGCGCACGAACTTGCTCGCGCCGTCCATGGCACCGTAGAAATCCGCCGAGCGCTGAATGTCCTTACGGCGCTGGCGTGCCTCGGCCTCGGTGATCAGCCCCGCGTTGAGATCGGCATCGATGGCCAGTTGTTTGCCGGGCATCGCGTCCAAGGTGAAACGGGCCGCGACTTCGGCCACGCGTCCGGCACCGTTGGTGATGACGACGAATTGGATGATGATCAGGATCAGGAAGATCACGAAGCCGACGGCATAGTTGCCGCCGACCACGATCTGTCCAAAGAAGTTGATGACTTCGCCAGCATACCCGTGGAGCAGAATCGACCGCGTCGCGGTAATGTTCAGCGACAGCCGGAACAGCGTAATGATTAGCAGCAGCGTCGGAAATGCCGAGAACGCCAGCGCGTTTTCCGTGTAGAGCACGGTAGCGATGATGATCAGCGCCAACGTGATGTTGGTCAACAGTAGGAGGTCGAGCAACCACGACGGGATCGGGACGATCATCAGGACGACGAGCATGACCGACGCGCCGGCGATCAGGATCGGCGTCGCGCTTGCCATACGTTGCGCCACCGTTTGTCGTCCCGGTGCCGCGGGCGCTTGCGTGGCCATCAGGCGATGATCTTTCTTTTGAGTTTGTAGACGAACGCGATCACCTGTGCGACCGCGGCATACAGGTTGGGCGGAATGGGATGGCCGAGTTCGACACGTTCATAGAGCGTCCGCGCCAGCGGCGGATTCTCCATGATCGGTACGCCGTTTTCCGTGGCGATGGCGCGAATCCGCTTTGCCAGCAGATCCGCACCTTTGGCCGTTACGACGGGTGCATCCATCTTGACTTCGTCCCATTCCAACGCGATCGCGAAGTGCGTCGGATTGGTGACCACGACGGTCGCGCGCGGAACGGCATTCATCATACGGCGTCGCGCGGTTTCGCGCTGCCGTTTTTTGAGCGCGGACTTGGCCTCGGGATTGCCTTCGGATTGCCGGTGTTCGTCTTTGACCTCTTGTTTGGTCATCTTGAGGTTCTCTTCGAGCTGCCAGCGTTCGTAGGCGTAATCGAGGAGGCCGACGACGACCAGCAGCAACCCGAACTTCCACGCGATACTGTAAATGACGTCGAACGTCATGTTGATGACGTTACTGGGCGTCGTCTGGCCCACCTGAGCGAACAGTCCGATATTCGCGGTGATCGTCGTATAGACGATGATGATCACCGCGCCCAGCTTGAGCAGCTGTTTGCCCAAATTCACGAGGATACGGCGCGAAAAGAGATTTTTGAATCCGTTGATCGGATTGAGCTTGGCAAACGACGGCTTGAACGGCGCACTGCTGAACAGAAAGCCGAACTGGAGCAGGTTGGCGCCGATGCCGCCGACGAGCGCCGCGCAGAAGACGATCAGCACGACCCAACCGACGCCCGACGACGCCTGCACGAAGAGCGAGGCGACGCTGCCTACCGTCGGATCTTCGTGTTTGGCGACGCGTGAAAAATACGCCGCAGCTTCACCCTGTAGCCCGTTCAGCATAGAGGCGAAGACGGCGTGCAATACCAGCACCACCATGAGGAAGATCACCGCACCGGCCAAATCCGTACTGCGTGGGACTTGACCGCGTTCGCGTGCTTCCTGGCGGCGCTTCGGAGTGGCCTTTTCGGTTTGTTCCGGTTTAGCCATCGTTTTCGCTCGCGAGCATGCTCTTAAACAGTTTTCGGCGCCCCTGTCTGCATCCTGAGACGCTCGCTTAGGCGCGGGAAGCGGGAAGGGACGCGCAGCCTGCCAATAAGGGAGGCTGACACCGGGGCGCCGCTCGCGCGGCCTCCCAAATGACCCAACGGTAGGAGAGCAACTTGAAATATTCGCTGGCCCGTTTTGCCGGCGCGGTCGCGGCCGCGCTCGTGCTTGGAGGCTGCGGTAACACGACCCCGATCACGAGCGGGACGGCAACGCCGGCGCCGCCCTACGTGCCCAACGTCAGCGCCGAATACCCGGCGCTCACCCCTGGCTCCCAACCGTCGGGTATCACCAAGACAGCCGCCGCACTGTGGTTCACCGAAGAGGCCGCCGACAAGATCGGCGAGCTCGACGAAACCGCCAAGATCTCGGAGTTTCCGATCCCGACCCCGGGCGCAAAGCCGCTTTCGATCACGCTGGCCCAGGACGGCTACCTGTGGTTTACCGAGTACGGTGCCGCCCAAGTGGGCCGCGTGGCCCCCAACGGCCAGGCGTTCGTCGAATGCAAGCTTCCTACGCAGAGCGGCAAGACACCGACCCCGTACGGCATCGTAGCCGGACCCGACGGTAACCTCTGGGTCACCGATCCGGCCACCAACGGCCTATGGCGTGTGACGACGTCGTGCGGAGTCACCTTCTTCCCGCTGGCCAGCGCGAACGCGGGTCCCGAATCGATCACGGTCGGTCCCAACGGCGCGCTGTGGTTTACCGAAGCCAACGTCGACAAGATCGGCGAGATCGTTCCGAGCCAGGCCGCCGGCACCAGCCCCCTCGAGTTCAGCGTGACCGCCGGAGCGGGATTGGGCGTGATCGTCTCGGGTAACGACAACGCTCTGTGGTTCACTGAGACGCATGCCGACAAGCTCGGGCGCATGCTCACGACCGGGCAACTGGCATCGTCGATCGCGTTGACCGGCGTCGCCGCGCCGTACGGCCTGGTCCTTTCGCCCGACGGAAACTTCTACGTGGGCGACCAGACGGGCAGCAAAATCGCCCAGGTGATCGTCTCGTCCGGAGCCGTGACGACCTACCCAACCAAGACGCCCAACGCCGGCGTCGACCAGTTGACGATCGGTCCCGACAACGAGGTCTACTTCACCGAGCAGACGGCCAACAACGTCGGGCAGTTCCGGTACTTCTAGTCCGGAACGGTTCGAGCCCGAATTGAAACGTCGGCCACCGGGGCAGTGCCCCGGTGGTTTTTTCTTACGGAACCGGACGCATGCCGCGCATGATGGTATCCATCTGGACCGAGACGCCTTGGAAGATCTCCGGACCGACCGTGGCCAGCAGCGGAAGCGAGATGGCCATCATCGTCAAGCCGACCGTGATTTGAATCGGTAGTCCGATCACAAACACGTTCATCTGCGGCGCGACGCGCGCCATGAATGCCAGCGCGACGTTGGTGAGAAAGAGCGCCACCACGACCGGCGCCGCGATGCGGAACACGATCAAAAACGACTGCGAAAAGAACAGCGTCAAGTTGCCCGCGACGCTGGGATCCAACGAAATGTACGGTAGCGGCAACAGGTTGAACGAGCCGGCGATGCCCTCGATCAAAAAATAGTGTGAATCGGTCGCGATAAAAATCAGCGTGGCCAGCGCGAGCTGGAACTCGCCGATGATCGTGATATTCTGCTGCGTCTGCGGATTGATGACATTGGCGATGGCAAAACCGATCTGAAGGTCGATCAGCTCCCCAGCGAATTGAATTCCGGTGAAAACCAACGAGGCCACGAAACCCACAGTGATGCCAAGAAGCAGTTGCGCCGCAGCGCCGATGATCAATTCGAAGGGGCCGACGACGAGATGGGGTTGCGGAACGGTATGATAGATGATAAACGAGAGCAGCGCCGCCAAACCCAGGCGCACCTGTCCCGGAATCTGCGGCGACGAAAAAAGCGGGAACAGAAAAAGCATCGCGCTGATGCGCACGAAGATCAGCAGCAATACCTCGAACTGTTCGCTGGTCAAGCCGAACAGATGCATGGCGCTACTTCGCGAAAGAGGCGAGGCTGCCCAGCATTCGCGCCATGAAATCGGTCAGCATCGCCAAGATGAACGGCGCGAAGAACAGCAGCGCGAGCGCCGAGACAACGATTTTCGGGATGAACGCGAGCGTCGGCTCCTGGATTTGCGTGACGGCCTGGAACAGCGACACGATCAACCCGACGACCATGCTCAAGAGCAACACCGGCGCCGCAGCGATCAAGGCGACGAAGATCGCCTGCTGTCCGATCGAGACGACGTCACCGAACGTCATGTGTGGAAGCTCTGGAACAACGCGGAGACCACCAGATCCCAGCCGTCCACCAGCACGAAGATCAGCACTTTGAACGGAAGCGAAATGATCACGGGCGGAATCATCATCATGCCCATCGAGAGCAGGATGCTCGCCGTCACCATGTCGATGATGATAAACGGAATGTAGATCGCAAAACCGATCTCAAACCCCGTCTTGAGTTCCGATAGAACGAACGCCGGAACCAGCAGATAGGTAGGAACGTCCCGTTGCTGCGCGGGGCGCGGCTCCTTGGAGATCGAGTAAAACAACTGGATATCTTTTTCGCGCGTCTGCCTGAACATGAACGTTCGCAGCGGTGCGACCGCACGGTTGAGCGCGACGGGTTGGCTGATCTTCTTCTGCAGATACGGTTGCACGGCGTTGGTGTTGATCTGGTGGATCACCGGATTCATCACGAAGAACGTCAGAAGGAGCGCGAGTCCCACCAGAACTTGGTTAGGAGGCGTCTGCTGCGTGCCCATGGCGGTGCGCACGAACGAGAGCACGACGATGATGCGAGTGAACGACGTCATCATCACCAGCAACGTCGGTGCCAGCGTGAGGACGGTGAGCAGCAGCAGTACCTGCAGTGCGCCGACGACTTGCTGCGGATTGTTGGTCTGCCCGAGCCCGATGTTGATATTGGGAACCGGGACGGTTGGCGCGGTCGGCGCCGTTTGCGCCACCGCTAGCGCCGGAAGCCCCCACAAGAGCACCACAGCCATCAAGCCCGAGATCAGATACGGCGCGTGCTTATGCCACAGCCGCATCACCGCGGCCACGAGCGGACTACGATTTTCCACGAAACGGCTTGATCAGGTCGGCAAGTGATTTGCGCGTTGCACCGAAGAGCGCGCGCTGCGTTCCCAGCCACGTCTCCACTTCGGAGGCGTCGAGTTCGGTGAGGGTCGCCACGTTGCCGTTACCGCCGCCGATCAGGTAGTAGTGCACGCCCACCTTTACGACGTGAAGGGCGGCATGCTGCGAGAGCTGGGTGGATTCGAGCACGGTCACCAGGCGCCGTTCGGTCGCGACGAGCAAGCGGCCGCGCGCTAACCCCCGTACGACAGCATAAAGGCCGCCGAGCATGAGCGCGACGACCAGTAGTGCGAAAGCGTATTGGAGCCAAAAGCCCGAGGACATCGACCGGCGCTACGAACTCGTCTGCGGATTGAGCTCGCTGATCTTGACCGCGTATTTGTCGTCTACCACGACAACTTCGCCGCGCGCGATCAAGATGTTGTTGACATAGAGGTCGATCGGCTCGGCAGCGAGCTTGTCGAGTTCGAAGACACTGCCGGACTGCAGCGAGACCACTTCACGCAGCGGCATCACGGTCTTGCCCAGCACCGCGCTGATCTGCAACGGCACGTCGTGCACCAGATCGAGATTCGCTTGCCCCGGCTGCGCGGTCCGCACCGGCGTCGGCGGCAACGTGGTGTATGCGACGTTCTGCGCGTCGGGCGGCGGCGGCGTGGGCCGGCGCGATTTCGCGGCGGCTGCGGGCGCCTCGGCTTCGCGCGGCTTGGCGGGGGCGGATTCGGGTGCCGCGTTGACGCCGAGTTTAGAAATCGTGATCGCGGCAAAATCGACCGCGATGCGCGTGCGCAGATCCGATCCCACGCTGATCGTACTGACGTACGACGAAAAGGGCGGAGGCGGTAGGAGCGTCGCGTCGTTGCAGAGTGTCGCGTGAGCGCCCTCGCCCGATGTTCCGACTTGCTTGGCCAGCTCCTCGACCATGGCGGTCGCGATCTGCGAGACGGTTTCCGATGCGATCGAGAGCTGCATCGGCCCCATTTCGGTGACCTCATCGCCGCCACCAAGCATCACGCCGACGATCTTCTGCATATCGACCGTTGGAAAGCGCACGACGAGCTGCGCCCCGAGCGACGGCACCGTCGCAAGCGCCACCAACTCGTCGCCGTCGGTGCGAATCGATCCGTCGTGATCGTCACGCGCCGCGGGACTCGTGCTCGCGGATTGCTCCACCAGCCGGCCGAGAACCGTGCCGGCGGCGGCCAGCATCGAATCGGCAAGCTGTTGTGTATCGGGCATACGCTATTCGTCCTCGCTGCTTAGAACGTGTGAAACCTGGACGGTCAATTGATCTTTGTTAATACCGGGGAAGACGCGGAACTTTTCTTTTTCGTTCACGCGCGCCGTCAGCGGCTCGTTCGTCAACTTATCGAACACGACGACGTCACCTTCTTGCAGCGCCACCAGATCGCGCAGCGAGACCGTCGTCTGCCCGAGTTCGATTTCCACTTCGACCGGCGCGCGCTCCACGTTACGAGTGAGCTGCGCGATATCTTCCTCGGTCATGCCGCGGCCGGCTACGACCGTCGGCGACCACTGAAACTCGGTGAGTTGCTGACCGATGGACTGCAGGACCAGGTACGGTAGGCAGAAGTTCATGACACCGGCCATGTCCCCGATCTTGAGCTCCATCGAGATGTACGCGACGATTTGATCCAGCGGGATGATGCGCGGAATGAACTGCGGGTTGGAATCGAGCGCTTCGATCTTGAGCGAAAGCGTGAGCAGGTAATTCCACGACTCACGGTAGCTGTTGAGCATGCGCGCCATGAACCGCTGCATCAGCGTGCGCTCGATGTCGGTTAGATCGCGCAGCTTGTTCGGGAACCAACCCGGACCGCCCAGCAGCCGGTCGATGATCGAGAACACCAAGTTGAGGTCGACTTGCACGATCCCGCTTCCCGGTAGCGGGTCCATCGAAAAGATTCCCAGGATCGACGGGATACCGATCGAGGCGATGAAATCGCCGTAGCTGATCTGTTCGATCGAGACGATCGTCGCTTCGACGCGGGTGCGCAGATAGACCGAAAGCGAGTTATTGAGCAGACGCGTGAAATTTTCGTGCAGCGTGCGAAGCGTCTGCAACTGATTGTTCGTGAACTTGTCGAGTCGCTTGTTGAAACGGAAGTCGAACGACTTTACGCGGCGCCCGTCGATCGCTTCTTTCGCCGGTGGACCGCCCGCATCGCCGGAGAGCTGATTGATGAGGGCGTCAATCTCTTCTTGTGAAAGGCTCGACATGCTGGCTTTTGGTTACTGCCCTTTCTCGGCGTTGGAAAGGCTGTTGTTGAGCAGCACGATGTCGACTCGGCGATTGGCCTGCTGCTCGGCGGGCGTCGCGTTTCCATTGCGCGGATGGAATTCGCCGAAATCGGCGGCCTCCAGCCGTGTCGGGGTGATGCCGTCGTGTTCGGACAGATAGCGGACGACCCCCACCGCGCGCGCCGCCGAGAGCTCCCAATTGGTCGGGAACTGATAGGTAGAGATCGGTACGTTGTCCGTATAGCCTTCAACCGCGATTTGATTCTTGCTGCGTTTGAGCAGCGGCGCGATGCCGTCGAGCACCTTGAGCGTTTGCGGCCGCATATCCGCGCTGCCGCTGTTGTAATACGACTTGTCGGAGAGCAGGGTCACCACCAGCCCGCGCGCTTCGGAATGCACCTGAACTTGCTGTTCGAGATGATTTTCCTTGACATACTTTTCGAGCTCTTTTTGGATCGCCGGGATGCTCGAACTTGCCTCGAAGGACTGCTCGCCGTTGGCTCCGCCGGCGGGCGGCTGATTGACCGACCAGGGATTGTTGAAGCCCGCCGACACTTGCTTGGCGAACTGTTGAACCTTAACTTTGCTGATGTTCGACATTGCGAAGAGGATGATGAACAGCGCCAACATGAGGGTGATCATGTCGGCGTAGGTCAGCAGCCAGCGCATCATGCCGGCGGTCTCGAGCTTCTCCTCGGTCTTCTTGTGTCGAAGGCTGGACTCGGCGGCCCGGGCGGCGCTCTTGATCGGTTGTGCCATCAGTGGTTACGTTCGCGCTTTCGCCATTATGCCGACGACGCGGAGTAGCCGGCTTCGCCGGCGATCGCGCCGCCCTCGTCGATATCGGTCTCGCGTTCTTTGGGATCGATGAACGCGAGCAATTTTTCTTCCAGCAGGCGCGGATTGTCACCGGCCTGGATTGCAAGGATGCCTTCGATCATGATCTCACGCATCAGCAGAAGCTGCCCGTTGCGTTCCTTGATCTTCGTGGCGATCGGCAACCACAGCAAATTCGCAAACAAGATGCCGAAGAACGTCGCAACAAAGGCCTGCGCCGTCGCAACGCCGATCGTGCCGGCGATGTTCGTGCTGTTCCCCATCTCCGCGAGGCCTTTGAGCATGCCGATCAGCCCGAGCACCGTGCCGATGATACCCAGCGTGGGCGAGTAGCCGCCCAGGTTCATGAAAACTTGTTCGGCTTTGGCGCCCTGCTCTTGCGCGCTGCTCACTTCGGTCTCGAGCACTTTGCGGATGATCTCGGTGTCGCGGCCGTCAATGACGAGTTGAATTCCTTTGCGCATGAACTCGTCGTCCAGCGCGGCTGCCTCGTTCTCGAGCGCCAACAGACCCTCGCGACGCGCCTTTTCCGCAAAGGACACCAGCGTCGAGATCACATCGCGCTCGTGGTAGTCGACCTGGATGAATGCGCTGCGAAAACCGCCGAAGAAGCCGCGGACGAAGGTACGCATCGGGAAGGACGTCAGCGTCGCGCCGAGCGTGCCGCCCAGGATCAGGAAAAACGCTTCCCAGCGTCCGAAGATGATGTGCGGATCGGTGCCGCCCACGGCTCCGGCAACGAAAATTGCCCCGAATCCGAGGATAAGGCCGAAAATTGTCGCTAAATCCAACGTACCGGTCTCCGCAAGTGAGCCCCATCGAAGGGCCGAGGACGCCTTTACCGGGTATCGGCCGGGCCAATCCCAATATCAAGCCGTTGTAAGAGCTCGCACCGACCGCCCGCCTGTTACCCTGGGCCGTAGATTCGCCTCTTGAAGTCGATGATCTTCTGCTGAATCTCGGCCATCGAGTCGCGCACGATCAGGCGGTTTCCCGAGGTGAGCGTGACGACGGTATCGGGGGTCTCTTCCAGCTGTTCGATCAGGTCGCTGTTGACCATCACTGGATGGCCGTTGAGCCTGGTCAATGCGATCACGGTACACCCTCCACTTCCGACATACATAATAAAGAAAGGGGGCGGAAAAGTTGTGCTGGTAACTCTTCCGCCCCACGGCCGCCCTACATCCGTGCCTGGACGGAATTAGTTCTCACTCGCCTGCATGTGCGTGACGGTGATGAGATTCTGGTCGGCGGTCTGGATACCGCGCGAGTTGGCCTCGAAGGCGCGCTGGGCGACGATGAGGTTGGTGAACTCGTTGGCGATATTGACGTTCGACTGTTCGAGCGAACCGGCGACGACCGCGCCGTAGCGCCCGCTGTCGGCGGTCCCCACTTGGGCAAGACCCGATGCGGCCGTCTGGCCGAACTGGTTGCTGCCAAGCCGTGTGAGACCGTCCTCGTTTTGGAAGTCGCGATCGCGATCTGGGCCAGCGTTTTGGTCTGGCCGTTGGTGAACGATCCGGTGATCGAGCCGTCCTGTCCGACCGTGATGTTCGAGAGCGTACCGGCCGAGTAGCCGTTTTGACTCACGACCGTTGCGCTCGAACTGGCCGCCAAGCTCGACGTGTCGTAGTATCCGAGCGCAATCGCGCCCGGGGTGGCGGTTCCCGTCGGTGCTTGGGCGTTGTTGCCCGCGCTGGGTCCCCATTGAACGACGTTGAGCTGGTTGCCCTGGGCGAGCGTCGCTGCCGCACCCGCGGTGTGAATGTCGCCCGGCGCGTCGGCGCCGATGCCGTTGGCGTCGGCCGAGCTCTCGATCGAGGAAGAGTTGATGTACTGCCCCTGCTGATCGAAGTAGACGTACCCGAGCACACCCGAGGAGCCGGTTCCGGTCGAGGCCTGGGTCACGGTGCCATTGGCCGCGATCGAGCCTCCCTGGCTGATCGTTTGGAACTGCGTTCCGTCGGAGAAAGAGACGCTGACTTGCCACTCCGTTGACGGGGCGACCGCCGTACCCGCCGCGTTTTCGACGCTGGCCGGCAGGCCGTTCTTCGCGGCGCCGACCGTGATGGTGTCGGTCGTGCCCGTGGCGGTGGTCGCTAGGGTAAACGATGCGCCGCCTAGGCTGAGCGTCTGCCCGGCCGTCGCAAGCTGCGTCGTGTTCGAAACCGAGTCGTTGATCTGGTACGTGTTGTTCGAGAGCGCCGTGATCGTGATCGTATCGGCCTGACTCGTGGCCGCGGCAACGGTCGGAGCGGCTCCGCCGGTCACCGCGTTGTTGGTCGAAGCAACGGTCGCGGCGACCGCGCTGGGCGCTACCGGCGTATAGGTGATCGTCGCTTCGTGGGCATTGCCCAGCGAGTCATACACGGTCGTCGAGACCGTGACGCCCGCGCCCGGGTTGGCCGACGCGCCGATGGCGGCTTGGAAGGCCTGCGACCAGTTGGTCTGATCGAGATTGCCGCCCAGGGCAACGTCGAAGACGTTGTCGTTGTTCGCCGGACCGGTTTTGGTACCCGAACCCGTCGCGGTCGCTTGCTCCTGAAGTCCGATCGGGATCACGATGCTGCCGGGGGTTCCGGTATTTTGGACGACACCCGCGCTGTTGGCCATATAGCCTTGCACCGCGAGCCCCGAGGCCGGATCGTAGAACAGACCGTTGGAGTTGAGCGAGAACGCGCCATCGCGTGTGTACGTCGGCGAGCCGGTTCCGTTGGCGTTATTGAGGATGAAGAACCCGTCGCCGTTGAGCGCGAGATCCGTGTTGATGCCGGTGGTCTGCAGACCGCCTTGCGCGAACTCGGTGTCGACCGTGTTCACTTTGACGCCCAATCCGTTATCGATCGGATTGACGCCGCCGCTGGTCTGAGTCGGACCCGACGGCGAGCCGACCTGCTGGTAGAACTGATCCGCGAACGTCATCCGCTGGGCCTTGAAGCCCGTGGTTGCGGTGTTCGCGATGTTGTTGGAGATCATGTCGATCCAGCTCTGGTATGCGTCCAGACCGGAGATCCCCGTATAGAGAGAATCGAAAGCCATTATGTGACCTCACATGGGTTCCGCGACGCTTCAGTTGATCCGCGCCGCGACCGAGGCTCCGCATGCGGTCCACCTCGGGGAGTGTCGTAAAGGGTTATTCGTTGTTCAAATGATCGCTGCCGAGTCGATGTTGGTAAATACGTTGTCTTTCATCGAATCGGAATCGACCGCCGTAATGACGGTTCGGTTCTTGATGCTCACGACCATAGCGACGTCGCGAACGATGAAGAGCGAGTTTTTGGCGCCCTTCGCCGCGGCTTTGTCGGCCATCGCGTTCATCTTCGTCACGTCGTCGGACGTGAGGCTGATGTTCCGCGACTGGAGACGTTGCATGGCATGTGCTGAGAAGCGAAGCGATTCGCTGGAACTTCCCGTCGTGCTCGCCGGCGTTTGCGGCGCGGCGATACCGTCGAGCACCGAGCGGAAGCTCGCAGTGCCTGACGGTGGGATCTCGACGGGTTGTCCGACCGGACGCGGCGACGGCCCCGGAATGATTCCGGGTTGTTGGACGCGGCTGATCTCGCTGTTGTCCACGCGGTTACGCGCCGATCCCGATGATCTGCGTGGTCGAGAACAAGAGTGGGTTTCCGCTGTTATCGGTGAGTGTCGTTCCAGACGAATTCGTCATGGTGAAGTACGGCTGGCCGTTTTCTACGTCGATCGACGAGATCGTGCCGGTGACGGTCGAACTGTTCGAACTGGTCGAACTGGTGCCGGTGCTCACGGTCGCGGTCTTGCCGATCAGTGAAGCCGCCTGCATCACGCCGAAGTTGCTTTGGAACGTTGCAAACGAGTTTGTCAGTTGCTCTTGGTACTGGAGCTCTGACATCTGGGCGAGCTGAGTAACGGATTCGGTTGCATCTTGCGGCTGCGTTGGATCCTGATTCTGCAGTTCCGTCGTCAAGAGTTGCAAGAACGAATTCGGGCCTAGCGAGTTGTCCGATGTCGCTGCGGTGTTTTGGGTCGTTTGTGTACCAATGGTTGATACCGAGTTCATGGTCCCTCCTACGCGAGGTAGTTGAAGAGGTCGAGACTGCTGTTGCCCAGCAGCTGCGGCCCCGTGCCGGAAACATCCGCAGGCTCGCTCGCCGTTTTAGCGTTCAATTCATGAACGGTGTAGCGGCGACCGAAACCGGCGGTCCGGTCCTTGGATTGATCTGCTCCCGCGTCGCCTCCCGAAACGTCGACGGAGAAGCCCGAAAGCGTCAGACCGGCGTCGGCGAGAGTTCGCGCGAGTTCTTGCTGGTTGGCAACGAGTGTGTTGCGAACGTCCGCGTTCTGCGCGATGACGTTGGCACTGACTTGCGACCCGGTGACGGTCAGTTTCATCGTCACCTGTCCCAAGTTGTCTGGTTGGAGCTGCAAACGGATCTGCGAGGTGCCTTGCTGATCGGTCCGCATCACCATCCCTTTGACCATTTGCTCGATCAGGTCGCTCGTGTCGACACGTGTGGGCGCCGGCGTGGCGTTTGTCAGCGCGTCGTGCACCTGCGAGGCCATGCTCGCAACCGGTCCGGCGAGATTCGCCGTGGCGTTTGCGTTGGTCACTGCCGGTGAAGGCGGAGCATCGAACGTGTGGCCGGAGTTGCCCGAACCCGGAGCGTCGTTTTGCGGCGACCCGGAGGTGTCGCCCGACGCTTGAGCCGCGACGTTCTCGCCGAGGAGCGCCGCAAAACGCGCGGCGAGCATCGACGGGGTGAGCGTTGCGGAGGACTGCGTGGACGAACCGGCGGTTGCCGCAGCGGGCGCGGAACCGTTGACTGCCGCGTCGGCGCCGGCCGCGCGCACGAGCATTCGTGCGAGCAAATCGGGCGCGTTGGACATGGCGATCGACCCGCTGGGTACCGGTAGCGTGCCGTATGACGACGGCGTCGCGCCGGGCGCGGCGGGTGGTGCCGTTGCCGGCTGTGCGACGGTCGGCGAATTCGCCGCGGTTGATGCGGCGCTCGCGGATGCGATCGCGGAGAGTGTAGCTGCAGAAGCCGTTGCCGACGGCGAACCGGCCGGCGCGCCAAGCGCCGTCAGTGCCGAGGACAAGAGGGAACGAACAACCGACGCAACGTCGAGCGTGCTCGGCGAGGCGGTGGTTTTCTGCTGGGCCGGGGTGTCTTTCGCCGAGAAGGCGTCCAAGATAGTTCCCGAGAGTTCGTTCTGCTGCCCTGCTCCGTTTTGCGCATCCCTCGCGATTGACTCGACCAGTTGTTGTAGTCGTGCTGCGAGGGATGCCGCTTGTTGCGCGGCTGTTCCCGGCGGCCCGTTACTTGGTGGCGAGAGCGCATTCGCGATCGATTGCGTGATTGAGCTTTGAAGTCGATCGAGTTCGCTTTGCGAGTACGCGCCCTTCAACTGCCCCGCAGTTGCAGAAGCGATACTCTTGGCGATCTGAGCGACGATCGTTGCCAGCGGCGTTCCCTTTTTCAAGAGTGCGGTGATCTGCGCAAGGATATTGGAATCGAGCGAACTCGAACCGGATGCCGATGGCGTCGATGATGCGAGCGCCGTGGTCTGTTGACCGAAGAGACTCGCAAAACTTCCGCTGATTTGATCCGGGCCGAAGAGGCCGCTCGCCGTGTTGCCGTGTGCAGACGATTTCACCGGCGCTCCAGCCGTCGCGGCTTGCGAGCCGGCAGCGGGAAGCACCGCAGAGATGGAAATCATGCTTACTGTATTCACCCCCTTCCAAATCAAAATGGCAGGGTCCGAGCTGGACCCTCTTCTTGGTCTTCGGCAGTGGTGCGCCGGACCTTAGGGTGCCGGTTCCGGCCGGATCCCGGCGATCGTCAGCATCGAGCGGACTAGGGCGCCGCCGTGCTCGCTGAGCACGGATTCGGGATGGAACTGGACGGCGTGAACGGGGCGGTGGACATGCGCGATCCCCTGGATCGCGCCGTCGTCGCTCCGGGCGGTCACCCGGAGCTCGCGCGGTAGACTGCCAGGTTCAAGGCATAGCGAATGGTACCGCGTCGCGGTCAACGGCGAGGGCAAACCCGCGAAAATGCCGGTTGCCTCGTGCTCGATGGGGCTGGTCTTCCCGTGCATCTGCGAGGGCGCGTGGGTGACGGATGCCCCCAAGGCCTCGCCGATCGCCTGCAATCCAAGGCACACGCCGAAAACGGGCATGCCTCGCTCGATCGCGGCCCGCAGGACCGCCAACATCCGCGGCTGCTGCGACGGGTTTCCCGGGCCTGGGCCAACCACCAGCAGACGGTACCGGTCCAGCATGGCGGGATCGAGCCGCGGATCGTCGTTGAGGATCACGTCCGGTGGCGCCCCCTGGGCCGCCAGCAAATGCACGACGTTGTACGTGAAGCTGTCGTAGTTGTCGATGAAGAGGACGTCGTTCACGGGCCGATCCCCAAAACTTCGCGCGCGATGCGCGTTTTATGCAGCACCTCGTCATACTCGAATTGAGGGTCGCTGTCCGCTACGATACCTGCGGATGCTTGCCAGTACGCGCACCCGTCTTGCACGTGAATACTGCGCAACGTGATGCACGAGTCGAAATCGCCCGTGTTCGACCAACGGCCGATGCTGCCGGCATAGAAGCCGCGCGTCACGGGCTCGAGTTCGTCGATCAGTTGCATCGCGCGCACCTTCGGCGTTCCCGTCACCGTCCCGGCCGGAAATCCGGCGCGGAAGAGGTCCAGTCCGTCACCTTCTTCACGCAGCGTGCCGACGACGTCGGAGACGATGTGCATGACGTGGCTATAGCGTTCGATTTGAAGCAGCTCGTCGACGGCGACCGAGCCGTACTCGCACACCATGCCCAGATCGTTGCGCCCAAGATCGACCAGCATCACGTGCTCGGCACGCTCTTTTTCGTTGGCCAGCAACTCTTGCGCGATGTTCGCATCTTCTTCGTCGCTCGATCCGCGCGAACGCGTTCCGGCCAGTGGCCGAATACGCGCCTTGCGCCCCTCGAGACGAACCAGAAACTCCGGCGATGCGCCCAAGAGCTGTCCGTACGGCGTATCGACGTAGAACATGTAGGGCGAGGGATTGCGTCGCCGCAGTGCGCGGTAAAGGTCGAACGCCGTGCCCTCGAGTTGCGCGCTGAAACGAATGCCAAGTTGCAATTGGTAAACGTCGCCATCGTAGATATGTTGCTTCACGCGCGCGACGCGTTCGAGATACGCCTCGCGCGACATCGATTCGGTCATCGCGCTGCCGGCGCGAACGGGGTGCGCCAACTGCGGCGTCTGGGCGAGGAGCCGCGCAACGTATTCTTCGAGCTTCGCGTCGACGGCGGCCGCGGAGACCCCGCAGCTCCACAAGGTCAGCGTATGGGTGAGGTGGTCGAAGATCAGCCAGGTCGAGGGCGTCGCGACGTAGGCATCGGGCAGCTCCGGCAAATCGGGCTTGCGTGCCGCCATGTGTGCATACGGCCGAGCCGCGTCGTAGGCGAAGACGACGAGCGCGCCACCGAGGCCGGTGGGATCCTCTGCCGGGCTATGACCCGCAACGTAGCGCCGCACGCGATCCAGCATATCGGGACCGGCGTCAAAGCGTTCGGATGCCAGATAGTCGATGCCGACGAACGAGTAGCGCGAAATGCGGCCGCCGTGTTCGACGCTTTCGAGCAAACACGATGCGCCCGCGGAAGCGAGCGCGAGATAGGCGCCGATCGGCGTAAGGACGTCCGCCGGTAACGTGCGTGTTTGTACGACCACCAGGCGCCGCGATTACCGTTTGAGCTGCGGATTCTCCTGCGTAAGCTGCGCGGCGAACGCCGCGGGAACCGCGTCGAGAATCGCACCGACGGCGTCGGGCGACATCTGCGCGAGCACACGTGCGACGTACGGCACGGGAAGTTTCTCCACGACCTTGGCCGCGTTTTCCGGCTCCATGTTGGCCCAGTATTGTGCGGTTCGGCTCAGCTCTTGATCGGCTGCCGGTTCCGACGCCACCGCGGCACTGGAGCCCGGCGCCGCCGCAGGCGCCGCCGATGCTGCGGATGCCGCCGAAACCGCCGGCTTGGAAGCGTCCGGTGCGTTCGCGACCTGCGTCTGAAGTTGCGCGACCTGGTGATTGAGCGCGGCAATCTGCTTGTCTTTGGCGGTGGATTGCGTTTGCAACGTATCGACCTGGGCCTTGAGCGCTGCGATCTGACGGTTGCGATCGGTCAACAATTCGTTCTGCGCGGCGAAGTGGAACGGCGTCGCAACGGTATTGAAGCTCGTGCTCGCCGATTGCCATAGCGGCGCCATCGGACCGCCGGTGATGACGGTTCGCGAAGGACCCCAGGTCAACGCAAAAGCGACCAGTGCAAGTGCTACGACCGGCAGGATCAAGCGCTTCCACGGGAACGGCTTGCGCCGCCGGCGGGTGACGATCACGGCGAACCTCCTATCAGTGTGCGCCCATAACGGCGGGCGTTTCCATCGTCGAGTTCGTTTTGCTCGATACGCTGCTCCTCGAGGACGAACGCGTCCTTCCGGCGCTCTTTGAGCTTCTCGACGATTTGCTTCTCTTTGCTGGCCTCGAGAAGATCGGCGCGCGCGCGATCCAGCGCCACGCGTCGCTCGGCCACGATTCGTATCTGCGCAACGGTACAGCGATCGAGAAATTGCAGGTGCGCGTAGAGACTCTGCAGCTCCCCGGTTTCGAGGGCGCTGTGCCGAGTGCGCAACGTTTGCGAGTGCTGCCGGAACTCTTCGTTCAGACGGGTGAGCTCGCTCTCGGCTTCGTCGAGCGCGCGGCGGCGCGCCGCGACGACCAGTTGTTTTTCGTCTTCGATGCGTTTGCGGTGCTCGAGCACCGGCTGCAGCGCGAATCGGAACTTCTTCATGCCACGCTCATCAAACGCGCAAGCGTCTGTTCGTAGGAGCTGGTTTCATAGATGCCTTGACGCATGAAATGCCGGATGCCCTCGATCTTTGAAAGCGAGAGATCGACGCGCGGATTGCTACCCGGGACGTACGCCCCGATGTTGATCAAGTCTTCGGCATCGCGATAGGTGGCAAGCAGGTCGCGAATCGCCGACGCGGCCGAATAGTGATTGGCGTCGACGACGTCGGGCATCACGCGGCTCACGCTCTGCAGCACGTCGATAGCCGGATACTGGTTGGCGGCGGCAAGCTGGCGCGAAAGCACGATGTGTCCGTCGAGGATCGAGCGCACGGCGTCCGCGACCGGTTCGTTCATGTCGTCCCCATCGACGAGTACCGAGAACAGCCCGGTGATCGTGCCGCGCGCAGAGGTACCGGCGCGTTCGAGCAATTTCGGCAGAAGCGCGAAGACCGAGGGGGTATAGCCGCGTGTGGTCGTCGGCTCGCCGATGGCCAGGCCCACCTCGCGCTGCGCCATCGCAAAGCGCGTGACCGAATCCATCATGAACATCACGTCCAAGCCCTGATCGCGGAAATATTCCGCGATCGTCATCGCGACGAACGCGGCCTTGATACGTACCAATGCCGGTTGATCGCTGGTCGAGACGATGACCACGCTGCGCCGTAGGCCTTCTTCGCCCAGATCCCGCTCGATGAAGTCGCGCACTTCCTTGCCGCGCTCGCCAACCAGCGCGATCACGTTCACATCGGCGGCCGTGTTGCGCGCGATCATGCCCAGGATCGTGGATTTGCCAACGCCTGATCCCGCGAACACGCCGACGCGCTGACCCTTACCGCAGGTGAGCATGCCGTCGATCGCACGAATGCCCAGCGCGAGCGGCTCGACCACGCGGCGACGCGAGAGCGGCGGCGGCGGCGCAGCGGTGACGACCGCGCGATTAGCGGCAACGATCGTCCCTTTGCCGTCGATCGGACGGCCCAGGCCGCCGAGCACACGGCCGAGCAGATGATCGGTCACGCCGATCTCGAGCGGCGCCCCGTGCGCGACCACGTCGGAGCCCGCGCCGATGCCCATCAACTCGCCCAGCGGCATGATCAGCACTTTGCTGTCGCGGAAGCCGACGACTTCAGCGAGTACGGGTTCGGCGGTGCGCTTGTACGAGATCTCGCACGTCTCGCCGACGGCCATGTTGGGTCCCAAGCTCTCGATCACCACGCCGATCACCTGGCGCACTTTGCCGTACTGGCGCACCAGATCGGCGCCTTCGAGCGCTTCGAGATAGGGCTGGGCTGAAAAGACGAACGGTTCCATCGCTTAGCTGGCTTGGGCTGGGGGGCGAAGCGTTTCTTCGTCGCCCAGCGCGATCGCGTCTTCATCGCTCAAAATCACGCGCCGCGCTTCGCGCAGTTGCGTTGCGATCTTCGCATCGATCGTGCCTGCATCGGTTTCCACCACGACGCCGCCGCGATCGACGCGCTGATCCTCGACGATGCGCAGGTGCTCCACGTCGCTCGCGGCGACGATCGCATCGCGATGCGTGCGCACCGCGTCATGATCGGCCGGGTTGACGCGCAGCGTGATGACTTCACGCGTCACCAGGCGGGTCAGCGCCTGACGCACGTTCTCGACCACGACGTTCGGGTTGGTCACGAGCTCGCCGTGCACGATCCGCTCGGCGATTGCCATCGCCAACCGCACGAGCTCCGGTTCGGCCGCAGAAACGACCTGTGCGCGTTGCGCACGAATGCTTTCGATCATCTCGCGCATCGTCACGATCACCGGAGTAAGCTCGTTCTCGGCCGCGCTCTTGCCGTCCGCGTACCCTTGCTCGTGCCCGTCGCTGCGAGCTTGGTCCGAAATGCTCGACACGCCGGCGCGCGCCTGTTCGAGTAACTCGAGCGCTACTCCCTCGGCTTGGCGAATCAACGCCTCGGCATCGGCGGCCGCGCGATCGACGATTGCCTCGGCTTCGCTGCGCAATGCCTCGAAATCGATCTGCGGCACGGGCTGTTCTTCAATGACTGGCGGCGCGACCGCAGGCGCGAACGCATCGTCAAACGATGCTGCCTCGGCGCCATGCGATGCAAAGCGTCCGTCGAGTTCGCGGTTGGGTACTTGAGGCGGAAGTGTGCCGTTCGCGACATGGGGCACCGATACGGTATACGACCGATCGATTATGTGCGCGGCCTTAACGATCTTACCCATGGGCGCTGCGCGCCCCTGGGGCCCGCGATGCGAAAAACATCAGACCAGCCGTTCGTCTTTCGCTCCGCGGGCGATGACGATTTGGCCGTTCTCTTCCAAGGTGCGGATGACATCGACGATCTGCTGCTGCGCTTTGCCGACGTCGCGCATGCGCGTGGGTCCGAGAAGTTCGATTTCTTCTTTGAGCATCGCCGAGGCGCGCGACGACATGTTCTTGTAGACGCGCGCGAGCAGGTCGTCGTTGGCAACCTTGAGCGCGAGCGCGAGATCCTTACCGTCGACTTCCTTGAGCACGCGTTGGATCGAACGGTCGTCCAGGTTGATGATGTCCTCGAAGACGAAGAGCAGGTTCTTGACTTCCTGGGCGAGCTCGGGATCGCGTTTGGCCAGCCCGTCGAGAATGTTCTTCTCGGTCTCGCGATCGACGAAGTTCATCACGTTGGCGAGCGACTGCACGCCACCGGCCTTCGAGAAGTCCGCGCCGCTCACGAGCAGGCGGCGTCCGAGCAGTTCGTCGAGTTGCTCGAGTACTTCGGGTGCCGTCTTCTGCAAGATAGCGATGCGCATCGCGACTTCGGCCTGCAGATCGGGCGGCAGCGCGGAGAGCACCGCGCCGGCCTGTTCGGGTTGCATGTACACCAGGATCAGCGCGATCGTCTGCGGGTGTTCGTCTTGGATGAACTGGAGCAGTTGCGCGGGTTCGGTCTTCTTGATCAGTTCGAGCGGGTTGCCGTGTTTGAGCGCGGCGAACAGCCGCGACGTCATGTCGTCGGCTTGACCCGCGCCGAAGCTGCGCTCGAGAATCTCCTTGGCGTACTCGATGCCGCCTTCGTTGATGTACTTCAGTGCGATCGCGCGCTGGTACGCTTCTTGAATGACGGCGTCGCGCTTTTCGATCGGAACCGTCGTGATCTTGGCGATCTCGAGCACGATTCGCTCGACTTCGTCCTGGCGCAAGAATTTGAAAATCGTCGCCGAGAGTTCGAGGCCCAGCGTGATCAACAGAATCGCGGCTTTCTCGGGGCCCGAGATCTCAATCTGCGGCGTATCGGGTAAATTACTAAGCGGCGGCGGCTCCGGAAAGCCCCCGAACCCAGAAAGATTGACGATCGGCGATTCCATGTTTAACAGGCGCTCCGCTCTGAGCTACGCGCCCCCCATTTGCTCGCAAATGGGGCCCCCAACCCATGGCGCGCGCATGCTGGGATGTCAGCTTGTGGTGCCCCAAGGGCGCGCCGATTCGGCGTAGTGACTCGCGCATAGAATGCGCGGGACTTCGTCGATGTGCGAGGTGCGATGGTGTCGCTGTGGTTCATGCTTCCTTACTCGGCGAGCCAGAGTTTGACGAGTTTGGCGATGCTGTCGGGGTTTTCTTGAGCGACGGTGGTCACGTACTCGATCATCTGCTCGCGAGTGAGGTCGGCGGCCGACCGTATCGGCGCGGCGACACCGGGCGCACCCTCGAGGATCGGATGCTCTTCGAACGGCGGCAGCTCTTCGGCCAGCGACGTATCGAACGATGGCAGCTCCGTGGCCGGCATGAACTGCGAGCGGCGCGAACGCATCACGACCAGGCCGATTGCGGCTAGCAACGCGACGCCGCCGAGCGCGAGCAGCGCCCAGAGCGGGACTCCCAGCACGGTCGTCGTCGCCGACGGACCGGTGCCGTTGCCGGTCACCGACGGGTTGAACGGAATCGCTTCGACCGACACCTGGTCGCCCTGAGCCAAATTTAAGTCGGCGGCGGCAACCACGGCGTTGCGGATCTGTGCCACGTTTGCCGGCGTGAGCTGATACTGTTGCGAACTCGCGTTCGCGAACGCCGGTGAGCCGTTGGGCGTCGCAGCGGCGGCCGACGAGTCGACGAGCACCGCGACGCTGGTCTGCAGCACTTTGCCCGGCGCGTCGATATGTTTGACGTTCTGTTCGGTGATGTCGTAGTTGGTGGTCGCCTTGGAGCGGTTGTAGCGGCCGTTCGCCGTTTGAGCCGTGGGCGCTTGATAGGTGCCAATGTTGCTGGTCGTGCCGGGGACGCCGATTGCCGGATTTCGCACCGGTTGCGTTCCGTTGTACGACTCGCGTTCGGTTTGCTGAGAAAGCACGGTCCCTTGCGGCGCGTAGATCTTACTCTCGGTCGAATTCGCGTCGAAATCCATCTTGGTCGAGACGCGCGCAACCGCACGGCGTTTGCCCAGGGTGTCGTCGAGCATCGACTGGATACTCTGCTGCAGCGCGGACTCATAGCGTTCTTTGGCCAACAATTGTTCTTGCGTGAGTTTGAGCGCGTCGACGGTCGCCCCGTCGCCCGAACCGTTGCCGGTCAATCCGGCGCCGGGAAGCAGAATCTGACCGTCCTGATTGACGATCGTCACGTTCTCGGGCTTGAGACCGTCGACCGCGTTGGCGACGAGCATCGTAATGCCTTTGACTTCCGATGCGTCCAAACTCTGTCCGGGCTTGGTCTTGATCGCAATCGATGCAGTCGTCGGTTCTTGCGTCGTCGTGTAGAGCGATTGATCGGGCGCGGCGATATTCACGCGCGAGGACTCAACCGGATCCAGGCCATCGATCGTGCGCTCGAGCTCACCTTCGATCGCGCGCGTCTTGTCGATCTTCTCTTGGAACTCGGTCATGCCGAAGTTGGTGCGATCGAATAACTCGTACCCGGTGGATCCGCCTTTGATCAGACCCGACCCCGCAATCGCAACCCGCTCCTCGCTGACGTCCGACGCGGGAACGAACACCGTTTTGCCGTCGGTCGAGAGATGATAGGGGACCTTGTCGTCCTTGAGACGCTGCGTCACCGACGCCGCATCGTCCGGCGCGAGATTGGCGAACAGCGTTTCGTACGTCGGCCCGCGGCTGTAGATCCACGCGAACGAAAGCAGCGCCAAAACGACGACGCCAATACCGGCCACCGCAATAACGCGCGTTTGGCGATTCTGATTCTGCCAAATAGCCGAAAGCCGGCCGGCTAGATCAGACCATACCGAGGAAAGACGATCCACGCCTATCTGTACCTAATTCTCCGAGCCTGCCATGGCATGCAACACCGGACGTCCATGCCCGGTGCGGGAGAAGCCCGCCGACCGCGTCGGGCTACTATCTCGTGTATCGGTCATGCTCGCCACCGCATTAACTCCCTCATCGGGCAAGTTCGCTCCGCTCGCGCCCGACCGAGACGAGTTCGACCGGAGTCCCAAGTACCTCTGCTATCCGGCTGACGAAACGCTTGGCCGCTTGAGGTAACGCCGCAATGCTGCGCACCTCGCCGATCGGCTCGGACCAGCCCTCAAATTCTTCCACCACGGTCTCCAGATCGGCGGCACCCGCAGAGGCAAATTCGACCGCCTTTCCGCGCAGGCGGTAGTCGGTGACGATTCCGATGCGCTCGAACCCTGAGAGCACATCGAGCTTGGTGATTGCCAGCGCGTGCAGCCCGTTGATCCGCACCGCGTAGCGCCCGGCCACCGCATCGAACCACCCGCAGCGCCGCGGACGCCCGGTCACGGTACCGAACTCGCCGCCCGCCCGGCGCAGGCGCTCGCCGCGCTCGTCGTGCAATTCGGAAGGAAACGGCCCGGCGCCGACACGCGTGCAGTAGGCCTTGACCACGCCGATGACCCTCCCCACCGCCGCCGGCCCGATCCCTAGGCCGATGCAGGCACCGCCGGCGATCGTGTGCGAGCTGGTCACGTACGGATAGGTCCCATATCCCACATCTAACAGCGAACCTTGGGCGCCTTCAATTAACACACGCTTATCACGCTCTAAATATCCGTGGATAAAATCGACGCCGTCGACGACGTGCGGGGCGAGCCGCGCGGCCGCGTCGAGCGTGGCCCCGACCAGGTCGGCCTCGCTGGGAATGTTCTGGCCTTCGATCGCAGCCGCGCGATGCAGCAGGTTGAGCCGAATTTTTTCGGCGAGCCCTTGCGGTCGCGCGATATCGGCGAAGGTGATGCCGCTGCGCGCCGCCTTGTCGACGTAAGCCGGACCGATGCCGCGTCCCGTCGTACCGATCGCGCTCGATCCACGCGCATCCTCGCTCGCGCGATCGGCGGCCGCGTGATACGGCAGCACCAGATGTGCGCGATCGGAAATCTTCACGCGCGAGACGTCGATGCCGATGGCGGCCAGCCGGTCGAGTTCGTCGAGGAGGCCGAATGGATTGACGACGGTCCCTCCGCCGATGAACAACGCGACGTGCGGATTGAGTACGCCCGAGGGGACGATGCGCAGCGCGATATCGACGTCGCCGACGTTGATCTGGTGACCCGCGTTGTCGCCGCCGCCGAAGCGGGCGACGACGTCATAATCCTGGGCATACAGATCGACGATGCGCCCTTTGCCTTCATCGCCCCATTGAATGCCGACGATGATATCGGCTTTCCCGCGCGACGGTATCATCGCACTCATTCGGAGCGGAATTCCAAGTCGCTGGTGTCACCCATCGGAATCTCCGGCTGGCCCTGGAATTGCGTGAGCACGAACTCGGAGAACAGCGCATTGGGCCAGCCGAAGTCCTCTCGCGTGAACCGTTTGGGATCGTCGGGATCGAACGATTCGTGGAGCAGATGATCGCCCGGGTCGCTCGCGAGCAGTTGTCCCAGCACGTCCTGTTTCTCGCTCTGCGTCGTTGCCGTGAGGCCTTGCATGATCAGAGCGAGCGGCCACACCCAGTGATCGGGGGTGTGAAAGCTGCCGATGCCGCGCGCGACCGTGCCTTGATAGAACGATGGATTGTCGGACGAGAGCAAGAACCGGCGTGTGTCCTGATAGTAGCGATCCGACGGCGTCGTATAGCCGATGTACGGCGCCGAGAGGAGACTGGGAATATTCGCGTCGTCGGTGAGAATCGCATGACCCAAACCGTCGACCTCATAGGCGTAGATGTAGCCGTATTTGGGGACGAGCACCAAGCCGTACGTCTGGATCCCGCGTTGCACTTCGTCGCGCAGAGACTCGGCTTCACTGGCCTTGATCACATTGTGATACACGTCGCGTTCGATCTGCGCCATGTCGCCCAGCGCGACCACCGCGAACATCTCCGACGGGATCAAAAAATTGTAGTAACACGCGTCGTCGGATGGGCGAAAGCCGGTCCAGATCATGCCCGTGTAGCCGACCGGCCGCCCCTTACCGTCGTCGGCCAACTCCTTGTGCGTGTAGCGTGAGTCGCGCGGGTGATCTTGCTCGCGCTGCATCGTCGCGAGCACCGAATCGAGCGCCTTTTGGAAATCCGGGGTAAAGATCGACGTGTCCCCGGTCGTTTTCCAATAGCTCCATGAAAGCGTGACCGGATATGCCAGGGAGTCCAGCTCGAACTTTTGTTCCCATACGCGGTAGTCCAACGTGAACGCGTTGGCGTAGGGATCGACCTGCAGATATTTAGCCATGCGCGCGATGATGGCGCGAAGGAGCTTGCGCGTGTCGGGATCGTCCTTGGCAAAGAACAGATACGGACGCGCTTGCGCGCTGGCATCGCGTAACCACTCGGCCGGAATGTCGCCGGTCTTGATGTACGCCGTGCCGTCGGGCGCATACTCGGCCAGCTTACCGGTATCGAGCAGCGCCGCGCGGAACATCTCCTGCAGGTGTGCGTTGGAGTTATTGTAGTTGGCGGCCGCGCGGGCAATCGTCTCGAGTTCGAGCGAGCGCGCGCGCAGCGGCGCGAGCGCAAGGACGGCGACGAGGAGCAATGCGCACGTGCGCATCCAACGTTGAATCACGGCCACATCCCATGAGCGTAAAGAGCGTCGAGTTCCCGGTATCGCCCGCGGTAATCCAGCCCGTAGCCCACGACGTAGACGTCGGGAATCTCGAACCCGCGGTACTTGACCTTTATATCGGCAATTCGCCGAGCCGGGCGGTCGAGCAACGTGCAGACCTCGAGCGACGCCGGCGAGCGGGCGGCAAGCGAGCGCATCACGTAGCGCAACGTCATCCCGGTATCGATCGTATCGTCGACCAGGATAACGTCCCGTCCCTCGATCGATGCTGAGGTGTCTTTGAGAAACCGGATGCCTTCGGCAGCGCTGAACGTGGTGACGGCGATCGCGTCGTACTCGCACGGTATCGTGACGGCACGGGAGAGATCGGCAAGAAACGTGGCCGCCGCGTTGAGAATGCCCAGCAGGAGCGGCACGCGCCCGGCATAATCGCGCGACAATTCGGCACCGAGCTCGCGTACCCGAGCGGCGATCGAATCACGGTCGAAGAGCACTTCTCCGATCATGCGGCCGGCGCGAGCCGCGCGAAGAGCCGCTCGATGTCGCGGCGGACGAAGCAGTTTGACTTTGACGCCCGGGTGGTGGCATTCCATCAAGCGCAGCTTGCGGTTCTTTCGCGTGTTCATGGCCGGCTTGGCGACCGTCATCTCGATGTAGAGGTCGAATTCGGGAAGATAAAAATCCGGTGTGAAAAAAGTCAGCGGGTTGCCGCGTGCGTCCCAGGAAATCGCAAAGGAGCGTGGTTCATACTGCCAAGCGATCCGATAAAAATCGAAGAGCTGAGCGAGAGACGCTTCGCTCTCATGCGCAAAGGCGGTCCGCGACGTTGCCACGGACCTATTTCTACGACGCGGTGACCCCGGAATCCGCCTTTGCCACCGGCAAACGGATCGCGAATCGCGCACCGCCGAGCGGTGACGCGCACGCGGTGACGGTTCCCGCGGCGCGTTCGACGATGCTGCGCACGATCGCAAGCCCAAGCCCCGATCCGCGCCGTGTGTCGCCGGCCGCGCCTCGCTCGCCTTGCTCGAAGATGCGCTCGCGCTCGACGCCTGCAATACCCGGTCCGTCATCGTCGACCATCAGGCAGACAAACGGATCCTGGCGTTCGAGGCTGACGACGACTTCGCCGCCGTCGTGCCCGTACTTGATCGCATTCTCGATGACGTTGAGTAAGATGTGCATGCACGCGTCGTGAGCGATCCGCGCCGGAGCCGGCGCATTTTCCCCGGTACGGACGCTGACGCCGGCCTTGCGCGCGATCGGCTCGAGCGCGTCGATTGCCGCCCCAACGGCTGCTGCCAGATCGGTCGTGCCCGGAGCGAGCCGCGGCGAGGAGTCGAGCGGCGAGAAATCCAGGATGCCGTCGAGCAGCCGCCCCAGACGCAGTGCCTGGTCGCGCGCCACCTCGAGAAACCGGCGCGTCGTGGCGGTATCGAGCCCGTCGTCGAGCACGGTTTCGAGATAGCCGCGAATCGAGGTCAACGGCGTGCGCAGCTCGTGGCCGACGGTCGCGAGAAATTCGAACCGTTCACGTTCGCGCGCACCGCGCTCGAGCGCGCGTTCGACGGTTCGTTCGAACTGCGCAAAATCGTCGGGCGTGACCGGCCACCATCCCGTTTCCATCCGCTTGCCGGTCGCGAGCGACATCGTTGCCGCAATGCGCTCGAGCGCGGCGCGTGCGTCCAGCGAGAGCGCTTGCTCCGCGCCGCGCGCCGGCGCGAGCATTGCAAGGACGAACCAGTCGCTGCCCGGGTCGTGCGCAAGCAGATCCCCGCTACGAACAACGCGCGCGGCGGCGCCGGCAAAGGCGTCGACCGTTTCGACGTCGAGCGGCACGCCTCGCGGCATCCGCAGAAGCAACAGCGGGACCGGACTCTTTCCGCACGCGCGCTCCAGACGCGCGGCGAGGTGGGCGCGCGTATGCGAGTTTCATCCCCGGACGAATTTGTAGCCGTACCCGTGGATCGTCTGTACGATCGGCGGAAGCCCGGCTTCTTCTTCGATCTTGGCGCGAAGACGGCGCACGTGCACGTCGACGGTACGCTCGTCGCCGTCGAAATCAAATCCCCACACGCGTTCGAGCAACCGCTCGCGCGAGAGCGCGACGCCCGCGTTGGACGCAAGTTCGAGCAGCAGACCAAACTCGCGCGGTTTGAGATGCACGTCGACGCCGTCGACGCGCGCCTCCCGCGCTGCTTCGTCGATATCGAGCCGCCCGAACTTCAGGCTCACCGGCGCCGCATCGAGAATACGCCCGCTGCGCCGCAACACCGCACGAACGCGCGCGACGACCTCGCGAGGCGAAAACGGCTTGCACACGTAGTCGTCGGCGCCCAGCTCGAATCCCACGATGCGGTCGATCTCGTCGACACGCGCGGTCAGCATCACGATCGGTACGGCGCGCTCCTCGCGGCGCAGCGTACGTACCACGTCGAAGCCATCGACGCCGGGCAGCCCGATGTCCAGCACGATCAGATCGGCGGCGTGACGCGCGCCGCGCAGGGCCGCATATCCGTCGGCAACGGCAATGACGCTGAACCCTTCGCGTTCGAGATGGTGCGCCAGGAGTTCACGAATTGCGCTGTCGTCTTCGGCCACGACGATGGTTGGAACCGGCATATGCGCGTCAGTGCCCCGCGCGCGCAGGCGCGGGACACATGCCGGTCACTCGATCGCGAGTCCCGCCAGCGGCCCGAAGCGCGCGGCGTGCGCACGCAGCGTCGCATAGATCGTCGAGGCCGGAAAGCCCAGCCGTTCCAGGCGCCGGGCGGCGGCCGGATAGCTGACGGAGGCGCGGCCGCGCAAGAGCGCGTCGAGCGCTTGCGCACAGCGCGCGTGCTCGCCGCATTCCAGTGCTTCGACCGCGGCGCGCGCCTCGTCGCGGATCGATCCCCTTGCGCACGAGTTCGCCGACCAAACGGCGGTCGCCGACCGCTTTGCGTTTGCCCTCGACGTAGAGCTGCGCGTAGAGGCGATCGTCGAGAAACCGCTCGGTCCTGCAACGAGCGACGACACCAGCGATGGTGTCGTCGTCGAAGCCTTTACGCGTGAGGCGTTGCCACAGTTGCGCCTGCGTCAGACGTTGCCGCGCCAGCATCCCCAGCGCACACGAATACCCTGTCATCCTATTCCACGGCGACGGGTTCGCCGTGCGTGTCCGTTCTTGGACATGGTCATGCCGAGCGCTTCGCGGATCTTCACTTCGATCTCACCCGCCATATCCAGATGTTCTTCGAGGAACGACTTGGCGTTTTCGCGGCCTTGTCCGATGCGGTTATCGCCGTAGGTGTACCACGAGCCGCTCTTACCGACGATGTTCTGTTCCAACGCGATGTCGAGGATCGAGCCCATCTTCGAGATGCCCTGGCCGTACGTAATGTCGAACTCGGCTTGCCGGAACGGCGGAGCGACTTTGTTCTTGACGACTTTGGCGCGCGTGCGCGACCCGACGACGTCGGTTCCGATTTTGATCTGCTCGAGCTTGCGCACGTCAAGGCGGATCGACGCATAGAACTTGAGCGCGCGGCCGCCCGACGTCGTCTCGGGATTGCCGAACATCACGCCGACTTTTTCACGCAGTTGGTTGATGAAGATCATCACGGCTTTGCTGCGCGAGATCGCGGCGGTCAATTTGCGCAGCGCTTGCGACATCAAGCGCGCTTGCAAGCCGACGTGCGCATCGCCCATATCGCCTTCGAGTTCGGCCTTGGTGACCAGCGCTGCGACCGAGTCGACCACGATGACATCGACCGCGTTGCTGCGCGTGAGCATCTCGGCGATCTCCAGCGCCTGTTCGCCGGTGTCGGGCTGCGAGACGAGCAGGTTGTCGAGATCGACACCCAGCTTCGCGGCGTAATTGGGATCGAGCGCGTGCTCGACGTCGATGAACGCCGCCGTCCCGCCGCTCTTTTGGGCTTCGGCGATGGCGTGGAGCGCGAGCGTCGTCTTACCGCTGGATTCCGGACCGTAGATCTCGACAATGCGTCCGCGCGGATATCCTCCGACTCCAAGCGCGAGATCGAGTGCGATCGATCCGCTGCGAACGACGTCGAACGCCATGCGCTCCTGGAAGTCGCCCATTTTCATGATCGAGCCCTTGCCGAATTGCCGTTCGATCTGTGCCAGGGCGTTGCTCAGAGCAATGCCTCGTTCGTCCTGCGCCATTGCGTTCTTCTCTCCTACAAGCTTCGCGTTCTTGGGTCGTTCGATTACTACTGCCATACCTTCACGCTCTCACACCGGGATGACAAGGGTATGTCACAACCGCACCGAGTCCGGAGCGTCGTCGAACAAGGCTTGGGTAAATTCGGACGGGACGAACGGACGGAGCGCGTCCGCCGACTCGCCAAGGCCGATGAACTTGATCGGAATTTCGAGCGTGTCGACGATCGCGACCAGCACGCCGCCCTTTGCGCTCGAGTCCAGCTTGGTCACGACGATGCCCGAAAGCTGCGTTGCTTCATTGAAAAGCCGGGCTTGCGAAATCGCGTTCTGTCCGGTCGTGCCGTCGACGACCAGCAGTGTCTCGGACGGCGGACGGCCCAGTTCGCGCTCGATCACGCGCTTGATCTTCTTGAGCTCTTCCATCAGGTTGGTCTTGGTCTGCAGCCGTCCGGCCGTATCGACCAGGATCACGTCGGCGCGCCGCGCGATGCCGGCCTTGATCCCGTCGAACACCACCGATGCCGGATCGGCACCCTCGGCTCCGCGCACGATCTCGCTCCCGCTGCGCTCGGCCCAAATCGCGAGTTGCTCGGCGGCGGCCGCGCGAAACGTGTCGCCCGCGACCAGCAGCACGCGCTTGCCCTCGTCGTGGAGTCGCGTCGCAAGCTTGCCGATCGTCGTCGTCTTTCCACTGCCGTTGACGCCGACGACCAGCACTACGGCCGGCCGTTCGTCCAGATGAAGCTGCGCGCCCGGGAGCGTCAAGAAGCGTTCGACATCGCGATGAAAACGCTCCACCGCCTGATCCGTCGTGCCCCACGCTTCTTGCTTGGCCACGGTTTGCAGCCCCTCGACGATCTTGGCCGTCGTTGGGACGCCGAAGTCCCCGGTGATCAAAAGATCCTCGAGGTCATCCCAAAATTCTGCCGTCAGCGGTTTACGCGCCCGCCCGAGATTCTGCACCGCCGCAAAGGTGTCGCGCGCCTTGCCCAGCGATGCCCGCAGTCGTTGAAACCAACTCACGGACCACACGTTTCGCCGCTAAAACATACGAACCTTTGTTCGTATGTGCCGCTTTTTCCGGCACGGCGGCGGTCTCCCTACAGGGCTGCTTCAGGTGGCCGAAGGGGCTGTGCGATCGACGCGTCGAGCGCCAGCACGATCTTGCCGCGGGCCTTGCGCCGCGCCAGCTCGATATAGGCTTCGCGCACCATGGCAAAGGGATAGATGGCGGTCAACGGCATGACGATCTCGCCCCACGCGAGCAGATTCGCTACGAACGCGAGGGTTTCGCGCGACGTCGCCGCCCCCGACCCATCGCTTTTCACGCCGTACTTCTGCGCGCCCGCAAAATCGATGATCGTGTTGACGCGCTCGGGTTGAACCCCCAGCGTGATGGCCAGCTCGACGTATCCGCCGCCGAAAAGATCGATGAACGCGTCCAGCCCATTTGGAGCCGTGGCTTGCAGCCGCTGCGCGAGGCCATCGCCGTACGCGACCTGCTCGACGCCGACGGAATGCAGAAACGGTGCGCTGTCATCGCTGGCAATGCCGATGACGCGAGCGCCGGTACGTCGCGCAAGCTGGACCGCGAGCGATCCGACGCCGCCCGCCGCGCCGCTCACACCGACCACGTCGCTAGGCCCAAGCCCTACGGCGCGCACGGCTGCCACGGCGGTGGTCGCAACGACGAACAGGCTACCGGCCCGGAACCAATCCAGCGACGGCGGCTTGCGGATCAGTTGCGAGACCGGGATCGCGACGTAGTGCGCCTGCGCGGAGCGCTGTTCCGACCAGCCGAGCACCTCGTCTCCGGATGCAAACTGCGTCACGCCCGCACCGACCGATTCGACGTACCCCGCAACGTCCGCGCCTTGCCCGAAAGGAAAGGCTTTCGGGAACATATCTTTGAGCAGACCTTCTCGAATCGAAATCTCGCCCGGGTTCGTGCCCGAGGCGACGACGCGCACGACAACCTCGCCTGCTTGCGGCGTGGGCTTCTCGACGTCGACGATCTTGAGTTGATCGACTCCGCCGTAGGCGGAGAGCTGGACGATTTTCGGCATGACTCACGCGACGACGGGGTCGAGGCCGGTAATGGTTGCAGCCTCCATTTTAACCCATTGCGGCGCGGCACCGTCGACGCGTACGGGGTAGTCGAAGGTCACGTTGGGACTGCCGATCTCCGGGCGCATGATGTCGGCGAGGCGCCCTTCGATAAAGACACGGCGCCCGTTGCCGAACGGCGCGAAGCCCGGAGCAAAATGGATCTCGTATACCGCGGCCGACGGCGTGAACGCGTGCACCGTTGCGTCGTAGCAGTCGTGCACCGACATCTTGAGCGCGGCGACGATTTGCGAAAATTCCGCATTGTCCACGCGACCGCGACGCTCGTTGAAACACCGCTCGCGATCGATCACATATTTCGTCGGTGCGACGCCGTCGATGAAATCGGCGGTATACCGGCGCCCGCTCAAGTTCAACTCGAGATGGCCGCCGATCCGCGAATCGCGCACCTCACGAATTTCGTCTTTGTGGTCGCGCATCGTCTTGGACCACATCGCCCGCTTCCACATCGCCGTCTATTTCGCGCGCCGCCCGGCGGCAGCATCGATGCGATAGACGTATGCGAGCACCTCGGCGACAACGGCGTAGAGCTCGCGCGGAATGCAGTCGCTCACGTTCAAACGTGAGAGCGCTTCAACCAGTCCAGGATCTTCGTACACGGCGATCCCGTGTTCTTTGGCGATGCGAACGATCGTCTCGGCATTGATGCCGCGGCCGACGGCAACGACTTCGGGCGGCTCGGGACCTAGCGGATCCCACTGCAACGCCGCGGCCGCCGGCCGCTTGAACGGTGACTTGCGAAAATTGAAAAAGCCGCTCATGCCTGCGTGTCCCAGAATGAACGCCGCTCCGCCGGCGCGGGCGGCGGCGTAGACGTCGCCGCGTGCGCTCCGGCCACGGCAGCGACGTCGGCTCCGATCTTCGTCACCCGGTAGCGCAGCGATTCCAGCCGCGTACGTAAATCCGCCAGCGAAGCACGGAAGCGATCTGCCGAGGGCGTCGCTTGGGTTTTGACATCGACGCTCACCGCGCGACCCACCGTCTGCACGTCGATGGCGACCGTTCCGAGCGACGTGGTATCCAGCACGAACGCGATGTGAAAGTTGTCGCCGTCCATCTTCTTCTTTGACTCGGGCGCATCGCGTGAAATCTGCAGTTGCACCGGCTGACCGCCGGGGTAAAAGTACGCGGGCAGCGCAAGCGTGATCGTCGACGGATTGGCCGTCTGGGCCGAAAGGGTGTTGAGCTGAACTGCCGTCGTCGCGGTCAACGCCTCGCGCAGCGCGGCGACCAGCGGGCTCGATCCGGCGTGCGCCGGATCGGCGAGCATCGTTAAAAGAGCGCTCTTGACGTCGTATTCCAGCGCCGCGGTTCGTTCCGCGGCCTGCGCGGCGATATTGACCGCCAGTGGCGGCTGCGGTGCTGCGGACGCTGTCGCCGCGCGTGCGGCGGTGCGGCGGGTGCGGCGGGTGCGGCGGATGCGGGGGGCGCGGCGACGTTCGCCGTCTGCGTTTCCTCGAGCGCAAAGGTCTGTACGATCTGCGCGAGTTTGGTTTCGGCACCGTCGACGACGTCGCCGACGTAGGACGCAATCTGTTCGGCCAACGCGGCGGTGCTGCGCAGATCGAAACGCGCGACGAAGGCCAGCATCGAACGCACCGCCGCCGGCATCGACTGCGGTGTTGCCCGGGCGAGCAGCGCGTCGAGCCGTTCGTACGCGCCGGTCAGACTTTGCGTTGCGGTCGACGTCAGCCGCGCTGCCGCAAGCGTAGCCGGGGTTATCGGCACGCGGAGCCGCCCAAGGAGCGCGGCTTCGGTTGAAATGGGAATGCTCGAGCGCACGCCCGGCGTTGCAACGGCCGGCGGCGCGGGCGCTGGGGCGGGCGATGTTTGGGCGGCGGGCGATTGGGCGGCGCGCATCGGTGGAGGTGCGACCAGCGGAGGCGCGACCAGCGGACGCGCCGGCGCGCGCGCAGCAGCGGCCTCGGCCTCGACGGCGGGCGGAGGCGGCGAAGCGGAGCGGGCGCGATCGACCGCCATGCGCGTTTCCAGTTCGGTTTCTAGCGGAGGCGCAATCGACGCGGCTCGCTGCGGGTTGGGCGGCGCCGGCGCGGTCGCGCGCAACGCGGCGGCGACGAACACCTCGCGCGGCGGCGCGACGGTCGATGGCGGCACCGCAGCGGCCGGCGTTTGCTGCGGCGCCGGTACCGGCGCGGCCGGCGTCGAGGGTGGCGGCAGTTGCGTGGTGAGAACGGCGGTTTGCGGCGCGTTCGGCTCGGCCGGCGGAAGTTGGATGTCCACGGTCGGCACCGGGTTTTGCGGATCGACCGTACCGAGGTTGCGTACGAGGACGGCGGTATTGGTGAAGCCGGTGACCTGCAGCAAGAGAGACTCTCCCGGGTTTACGCCGGGCGGAATCTGCGCGACGACGGTCTGTCCGAGAAACGAGAGCAGATCGGTTCCGCCTTGCGGCGGAAGCACGGTTGCGGCGATCACGTCGCCGACGGAAATTTGGGCTTGAAGAACGGCGACATCGGCCCCAAGGCTGAGCGTCGCTTCGTCCATCGCGGCCTGCGCGTTTGCAACCGCTTGGGCAGCCAGCGCAGCGAGCGGATCGAGACCGGACATCGACGGAACCTACGCCGTAAAGTCGATCAAGTGCTCGCCGTCACCGGCGAGTCCGAGCTCCGACGGATCCTCCGGCTCCTGACGCGCGCCCTGACGGCGCCCCTGCGGCGTGTAGCCGCCGTTGCCCTCGGCGTCGGCGTCGGTGCGGATGTGGGTGCCCTCGGCGTGGTCGGCTTCTGCGATCGTCTCTTCGCGTTTGTGGACTTGAGCGGCAAAGCTCGCCTGCGCGGCCAGCCTGGGCATTTTGCGAGGCTTGTTCGGCGCTATTAATCTGGGCCGCGTTTTGCGGGGCGGCCATGTACGCCAGTTGCAGATCCGCGGGACGAATCGCCATCGTCCATTATTTCCCCCCGGAGCGTCCGTTCTACTTTATTTTCCGGCGCGTCGGGCGCCGGGCCGGGGGCCGGGACGGGCTTACGCAAGTACTTCTGCTTGACGGTGGGGTCGTCTTCACGATACCCCAAATCCGTGCGCAACTCGCGCAAACGCTGGCGCAGGTGGATGACGGCCTGCGCGTGGATCTGCGACACGCGCGATTCCGAAACGCCCAGTGCGCCCTTGATCTCCTTGAGCGTCTGACCCTCGAAGTAGTAGAGCGAGATCACCGTACGCTCTTGCGGCGGCAGGTTCTCGACGGCGCGAACCAGTTCGGCGTTGACTTCGTGCGTCTCGACTTCGCTCATCACGTCGTTGTCGTCGTCGCGCAGCGTGTCGACCAGCGGAATTTCGTAGCCCTTTTCGTTGGGTAGAAACTCTTCGAGCGAAAGCACCGCCGTACCGCGCACGCGTTGAATCAGTTGATCCAACTCTTTTTTCGAGAGGCCCAGGCGGTTGCCGACTTCGGCCTCGGTCGGCGCGCGGCCCAGTTCGATCTCGAGCTCTTGATACGTGCGTTCGAGTTCACGGGCGCGCTGGCGGACGGCGCGGGGCACCCAGTCGAGCGAGCGCAGGGCATCGAGAATCGCCCCGTTGATACGGGTGATTGCGTAGGTCTCGAACTTTACCCCGCGTGCGTCGTCGTACTTTTCGATGGCATCGATCAAACCCAAAATCCCGTCGTTGATGAGATCGTTGATCTCCACGTTCGGCGGAAGATTGACCGAGATTCGACCCGCCACGTATTTGACCAGATGCAAATACTTGTGGATGATCTCTTCCCGGGAGAGTTCGACACCGCCGATGACGTAGCTGCGTGGACTACGGCTCAGCTTCATGCAACCCCGGTGACACGCGCTCCGCGTGTCTGCGAATCGTTTTCCAAAGGCTCGCGGCGCTTCCTACCGCACTTCGTCATCGCTTTGCTCGCATGGGGTTAAGACTTTGCTATGCCGGCGAGTTCGACGAGGGCTGGAGAGATGTCATCGAGCGGTAGCTCGCGATCGACCAGGCCTTCTTTGGCGGCCGCCCGCGGCATACCGTAGACGACACACGTGGCTTCGTTCTGACCTACGACATATCCGCCGCGATCTTTAAGCTTGCGTAAACCGCGCACGCCGTCTTGCCCCATTCCGGTAAGTATGACGCCGATCGACGCCCGCCCGTAGAGCTGCGCAACCTGCTCCATCATGGCGTCGACGCTGGGTACGTGCAGCGAACTGCCGTCGTCATCGACCAGGCGAACCTCCGTCTCTCCCGGCGCGCGACGACGCAATTCGACCTGCTTGCCCGACGGTACGACAAGCGCCGTGCCCGCTTCGAGCAGCATGCCGTTGAGCGCCTCGTGCACCGCGATCTTGCTCAGCGAGTTCAAGCGGTCGGCCAGCGGGCGGGTGAAGCCCATCGGCATGTGCTGGACGATCAGCACCGGCAGCGGGAAATTTCCAGGAAGCATCGGTACCACGTGCGAGAGTGCGACAGGACCTCCTGTCGACGTACCGATCGCGACGCATTCGTATTGCAAGAGCGCGCGCGGAACGCGCGGCGCGAACGGCGGCGGCGCGATGATGCGCGGCGGCTCTTCGATCGGCAGCGGAGCGTGAACGATCGGTTGGCCGGCTGACCGCCTTGCCGCGACACCGCGCGGATTTTGGCGACCAGATCGCGCGCCACGTCCGTGATGTTCACGTACGCTGCATCGGGCTTGGAGATAAAATCGACGGCGCCGAGCTCGAGCGCGCGAAACGTCGTCTCGGCGCCTTCGCGCGTGAGCGAGCTGCACATGATGATCGGGATGCGGTGATCGGCGACGATTTGACGCACGGCTTCGAGACCGCCCATTCCCGGCATCTCGACGTCCATCGTTATGACGTCGGGATTGAGCGCAGAGCGCCTTGGCGATCGCTTCCTCGCCGCTACGCGCGGTCGCGATCACTTTGATATCGGGTTCGTTTTCGACCATGGTCGCGATCGCTCGGCGCATGAACGCTGAATCGTCGACAACCAATACGTTGATCTTTGCCACGTTTTCATCACTTCCGTCGGTAGTAAATCGCTTTTGGAGTTACGACCGGTTCGTATCTGTCCGTCACGCGCATGATCGATTCCGCATGCCCAAGGAAAAGATATCCTCCCGGGCGCAGCGCGTGGGCGAACGCCTCGACGACACGCTTCTGCGTCGGCTTGTCGAAATAAATCAAGACGTTGCGGCAAAAGATCGCGTCGAATGTGCCCGATCGAGGCGACGGCGTGTTCGTCCAGAGGTTCAAGCCGCGAAAACTCCACCATGTGCTTGATCTCGTCGTTGATGAAAAAACCGCCTTCAAAGGGCCGGAAGTACTTTTGGACCATCTCCGGCGGCGTGGCCCGAAACGATAGCTCTCGATAGAATCCGGTCTCGGCGCGCTCCAGCGCGCGCGGCGAAAGATCGGTTGCGCGCAAAATGACGCTCGAGCGGTCGCGACGCGATGCGTTTCCATGAGCATCATCGCCGATCGTGTACGGTTCTTCCCCGGTCGATGACGCGGACGACCACACCCGCAGCGGTGCCGCCGGCTCTTGAGCGCCTCGTCGAGGACTTCGCTGACCAAGACCTCGAGTTGGGCTCGCTCGCGAAAAAAATACGTTTCGTTGTTGGAGAGGACCGACGCCAGTTCGCCCATTCGGCTCTCCCGGTCGGAGACGACGTCGTGAGATAGCGCTGATAGCCCCGAAATCGGACGACGACGGCACTTGAGCAGACGCGTCTGCAGCCGGCTCTGCAGTAAAAACTGCTTGGTGTCGTCGTAATAGATACCAAAGCGCTCGCGAATCAAATCGCGTAACGTTTGAAATTCGTGTCTCCGATATAGCAATCGTTGACAAGCGATCGTATCCGTACTAGACCCGTTCGCCATCTACGACAAAAGAAGCCCGCGTCGCGAAGTCGCGGCGTTGAGAGCAAGCATGAGCCGGTCGAATGGCGTCCGTTCGCGTCCTCCTTTTGAAGTGCGTCGGCAAACGCGGACTTCCGGCGAGTTGTCGAACAGCAAGCCGTAAGCGCGCAGGCCGCGCCTGAGATAGTCGCATCAACCGAACCCGGTGTTCGAGCCGCCGCATAAATCGGCCGCGCAGCCGCTGCGCGTAGCGTTGCGGCGGCGCGACGGGCGCGTTACGATCCGTTCGCGACCGCCTGCGGCGGCAAGGCGCCCGCTCATCGCTGCTTCGAAGATGCCTTCGCCGTTGGTCGCGTCCACCAGACCGGCAGCAGTGCCGCCAACCATCGCAGCTTCCGGCCGCATACTGCGCGCGCGGCCAGCCTCCGTAGAGGAGATGTCCTTCTTCTTTAATCCGCTTAACGTTCGCGTTGGCGTAGAGCCGGTCGCGCGTACGCGCGCGTGAAGGCGTCGAGCTCTTCGCGTAGTCGCTTCCCGTCGAGTTTGCCGACCAAACCCAGTCCGATGGCCAGATGATCGCGCTTGGGAAACATCCAGGCGACGATTTGGCGCCCGTCGGACAGCCGAATAGTAATGAAGCTCCAGCGTGCGATACGCCACGGGTGCCGCCGGACGATCCAGATAGATGCGATATTGCAGCGTCGTCATCAAGCCGTCGCTCCAGCGCTGGTCGCAAAACGCGCGATCGAAGCGCGCCGTCGCTCCCTGCGCGAAAAACACGTTGCGCGCGCGTAGCCGCCGCCGTTCGCCCGAACGCAAATCGGCATACTCGACCACCGATCGCTCCCCGTCGCGTTCGAACGAACGCAAAGCGACTGGGTGCGGATCTGACCGCGCCTTCGTGGACCGCCAGGCGCGCAATCTCGCCGTCGAGTTCTTCGCGCGTCGTCGTATGGCCGGGGCCGAAGAACATCTCGAACTCGCGCCCCGGCTGGTCAAAGAGCGCGAGGCGCGGCGTATCGCAGTGAATCAGTTCGTCGCGGCAGATCGAACGTGCTGCAAAAACCCGGACGCAATCCCGCCGCGCAGACGCGCTTTGCGCCGACGACCGCGTCCTTTTCGAGCACCACGGCTCGATACCGGCTCGCGCCGCCTCGCGCGCCGCGGTCGCCCCGGCCGGCCCGGCACCGACGACGAGAAACTCGGCCTCTTCCACCATGTCGAGGTCCTTCGCTGATGCGGCCGCAGAACCGTCTTACCCGAGGGGAGCGTGCGGCGACACAGAACTCCTGCGGCCTCATGAACGCTACCGGATCCCCGTAATTATCTACTTTTGCCGCTTGGGGAGCGCCAACCCGACGAAATCAACGTCGTGGTCGAGATTCCCGAGAAGGATCGCGCAACAAGTATGAATACGACAAAGTCGCTCGACATCTTCCGCCTCGATCGCGCCTTGCATTCGGCAATTCATTATCCCGGCGACTACGGGTTTGCGCCGCAGACGCTCGCGCTCGACGGCGATCCGCTCGACGTGCTGGTGCTGGCGATCGAGCCGACGTTCCCGGGCTGTTTGGTCGTCGCACGTCCGATCGGGCTGCTGGAGATGGTCGACGGCGACAAACAGGACGACAAGATTCTCGCCGTACCCGGTAGGCGAGCCGCTCTTCGAAGAGATCCACAACTACACGCAGATCTTCCCGCATCTCTTGCGCAAGGTTTCGCACTTCTTCGAAACCTACAAAGCGCTCGAAGGCAAAGAAACCCGCATCGGCGCCTGGCACGACGCCGCCTACGCCCGCCGCGATATCACCGAATCCTACCAACGCTTCCTAGAAACGCCGCACGAAGGACTAAAGTCTTAACATCGCAGTACCGGCTTGACATAGCGGCGCCCCTCGGGCGCCGCACTGCTGCTACCTCAGGCAAGTAACGTTACATGACGGCACAATATGCGATTTGGGCCGGGCTCATCGGTGGTGTGCTGGCGGTGCTCTATGGCATCGTGCTGACCTTCTGGGTGCTCGGCTCAACCGGACGGCAACGCCCGCATGAAAGAGATCGCTGCGGCGATCCAAGAGGGCGCGATGGCCTTCCTCAAACGCCAGTATGGAACGATCGCCATCGTCGCGGTCGTCCTGGCAATCCTCATCTTCATTGCCCCCGCTCCGCTGGGATGGCAATCGGCACTGGGCTTTTTGATCGGCGCGACCCTTTCGGGCGCGGCCGGCTTCATCGGCATGCTCGTCTCGGTCCGCGCCAACGTCCGCACCGCCGAAGCAGCCCGCGGCGGCCTCGGGCCGGCGCTCAACGTCGCCTTCCGCGGCGGCACGGTCACGGGCATGCTCGTGGTCGGCCTGGGTCTGTTCGCGGTTTCGGGTTACTTTGCCATCCTGCAGAACATCAACGGCGGCGACACCACCAAGACCCTGGCGCGATGGTGGGCCTGGCGTTCGGATGCTCGCTCATTTCGGTCTTCGCCCGTCTGGGCGGCGGCATCTATACGAAGGCCGCTGACGTCGGCGCCGACCTGGTCGGCAAAGTCGAAGCCGGCATTCCCGAGGACGATCCGCGTAATCCCGCCGTCATCGCCGACAACGTCGGCGACAACGTCGGCGACTGCGCGGGCATGGCGGCCGATCTATTCGAGACGTACTGCGTCACGACGGTGGCAGCAATGCTGCTCGGCAACTTGGTGTTCGGCGACAAGCTGCCCGGCGCCACGACCTTCCCGCTGGTGCTTGGCGCGCTCTCGATCGTTGCTTCGATCATCGGCTCGTGGATCGTCGGCATGGGCAAAGTCTCCAAGGGCCGCATCATGGGCTCGCTCTACAACGGCATGATCGTTGCGGGCGTGCTCGCGCTGATCGGCTTTTACTTCGTGACGCAGGCAGACGTTCGCCGGATCGCTCGACGTGAGCGCGACGAGCATCTTCATCTGCGCGGTGGTCGGCGTGGTGATTACCGGCCTGATCACCGTCATCACCGAGTACTACACCGGCACCCAATTCGGTCCGGTGCAGCGCATCGCCAAAGCGTCGGAAACCGGCCATGCGACCAACATGATCGCCGGTCTCGCGGTCTCGATGCAAGGCACCGCGTTGCCGGCGATCGTCATCGTGCTCGGCATTCTCGTGAGCTACTCGCTGGCCGGTACTTACGGCGTGGGTATCGCCGTCATGGCGATGCTTTCGCTCGCCGGTATCGTGGTCGCGATCGACTCGTTCGGTCCGATCACCGATAACGCGGGCGGCATCGCCGAAATGGCCGAGATGCCGCAAGACGTGCGTAACGTCACCGATCCGCTCGACGCGGTCGGCAATACGACCAAAGCGGTGACCAAGGGCTACGCGATCGGTTCGGCCGCACTTGCGGCGGTCGTGCTCTTCGCGTCGTTCGTGCAAGAGCTGATCAAAGCCAAATGCGGCGGCGGCGGAACGGCCGATTGCGCATCGGGCATCACCACGCTCTTTGCCATCGGCGATCCTTACGTGCTCTCGGGACTCTTCATCGGCGGTTTGCTGCCGTATCTCTTCGCCTCGCTTTCGATGGAAGCAGTCGGCCGTGCCGCAGGAGCGGTCGTTGAAGAAGTGCGCCGCCAGTTCCGCGAGATGCCCGGCATCATGGACGGAACGCCAGCGTCCGAACTACGCTACGACGGTCAGCATCGTCACCGCCGCAGCGCTGCGCGAGATGATCGTTCCCGCGCTCATTCCGGTCGGCGTGCCGATCATCGTCGTGCTGCTCTCCGTGTTCGGCGTGCTGCGCGGCATGACGGGCGCGCAACTCATGGGCGGCATTCTGGTCGGCTCGATCGTCACGGGGCTCTTCCTCGCGATCTCGATGACGACCGGCGGCGGCGCGTGGGACAACGCCAAGAAGTACATCGAAGACGGACACCACGGCGGCAAAGGCTCGATCGCGCATCAAGCCGCCGTCACCGGCGACACCGTCGGCGATCCCGTATAAAGATACGGCGGGTCCCGCGATCAACCCGATGATCAAAGTGCTCAACATCGTCGCACTTCTTACTCGTCGGCTTCTTAGTGCACTAACCGGGTTAACGCTACCCGTTAACCCCTGGCGTTCGGCGCTGCGCGCCGAGCCGCAGATGAGAGGCGAGTACCCGTGATGGGTGCTCGCCTCTTTTTATTCGGCGATGGGGGTTTCGGCTGGGAGGGCGGATTCGAGGGCGCGCGTGATGTCGACGGGGGCGACGACGTCGTCGGATGACGAGGTTACGCGCCACGCGACGACGAGCGACACTAACAGCAATGCGCCGCCGGCGTCCCACGCGATGCTTGGAGCTTTCCATGCGTGGATGCCGGAAATCGAGAACGCGAAGAGACCCGAGAAGAGCGCCGGGCCGAGCAGCATGCCGATGCTGCGCAGCAAGTTGATCGCGCCCTGCAGTTCGCCTTGCTCATTTTTGGCTACGCGCCGCGTCATCAGGGATTGTGAGGCGGAGCTCGCGATCATCCAGAGCATGTTGACCACCAGGCCGATCCAAAACACGACTTCGTTTCCGCCATACAAAAAGAAGCCGATCGCACCGAAGAACAGGCCGAACGCGAGCGCGCGCCGTTCACCGAAGCGTTTGACGACAGGACCGATGACCAGCGCGGATATGACGATCGTTGCCACGCCGACCGCAGCGAGCGCGATGCCGACGGTGCGCATCGTCCAGGCGTACGCGTACAGCGTGTAGAGCACGAAGAGCTGCGGTAGCGCTTCGTGCGCGACGTAGCCGATCAGATTCACGATCGAGAGTCCGGCCAGCTCCGCGTGACGGCGCAGCATGCGCACCGCACCGAGCGGATTGGCGCGCGCCCATGAAAACGGATTGCGGTGATCGCGTGCCAGCGATTCGGGAAGCACGACCAGCCCGTAGAGGAAATTGACCAAGCTCAACGCACCGGCGACCCAGAACGGCAGACGCAAACCGTGGGCGCCGAGCAGACCGCCGATGGCGGGCCCAACGACGAATCCGACGCCGAACGCGGCACTGATCATGCCGTATGCGCTCGCGCGCCGGTCCTCGGGCGTGACGTCGGCGATGTACGCGCTTGCAACCGTGATGCTCGCGGTGGTTGCACCTGAGAGCACGCGTCCCAGGAACAGCCACCACAAATTTGGTGCCCACGCCAGAATTGCGTAGTCGAGCGCGGTACCCAGATTCGAGAGCAGCACGAGCGGACGGCGCCCGAAACGATCCGAAAGCGTACCTAGGATCGGCGAGCTGAAGAATTGCACGACGGCAAAGATCGTGGCGAAGAGTCCCGAGAGCAGCGATGCGCTCGCATAGTTTCCACCGGTAAAGCTAAGAACCAACGGCTGGAAGACGGGCACGATGATGCCGAGCGCCAACATGTCGAGCATCACTGTTACAAGGATAAATCCGACGGCGGCGGAGCGCCTCGTCATCATGCTATTCGATTCTCCGTAACGAGCGCGGCTTCGATACGCATCGTTTCAAGTATTATCGATCGTCGTGATGATCTCGAACCACAGTTCCATGGCGGCTTTGATGCGCGCGCGCTCGCCGGTTGCGCACAGATCGAGCATTGCGCCGCGAAAGACGGCCAGCGTAAGGGTGGCGAGCGGATCGATTCGGTCAGGCGAAACGCCACGCTTGATCAGCGCTTCTTTGCCCAGGTCGATCCAGTCGTCGACGCCGTGGACGAAATCACCGTACGTGGCGTCGTGCATCGAGATGCCGAAGGCTTCGAAGAAGAGGCGCAGCTCCGATTCGTGGTTTGCGATGAACGACCAGAGTGCGCGACTGCGCTGGAGCAACGTGCTGGCCGGATCGGCGGCCGCCGCGGCGAGCGCTTCACGGTGCCCGACGCGGTTCTTCGACATCAACGCAACGACGATGTCGTGCTTGGTATCGAAGAATTCGCGCAAGTGCGAGGTCGTCATGTTGAGCGACGCAGCCAGCGCATCCAGATCGAGCGCGATGATGCCGTGCTCGTTGACGTAAGCAGCGATGCGTTCGAGCAACGCATCGCGTTCGCGCATCTCGGCCGACGGATCCAACGATCAGTTCCTTGTGAGCGCCGCGTGATCGAGCGCTTCGTACTTGCGATATACCGCATAGTACGTCGCGCCGACGATCGCGATCGCGAAGATCAGAAGGCCGTCGGAAACCACCATGCCGATCGCGCTGGCCGGTGGCACGAAAAATCGGATGGCGCCACGGAGCACGAACGCACCGACGTAGATCGCCGCGGTTGCCCACGAGGGACCCAGTTGCATCACGCCGTGTCGATCGGTCGCGCTCACTTGCGTGTGATGGCCACGCAAGAGTCCAACTGGGATGCCCGCGAGCAAGCCCAGCAGTACGGAGGCGGCGATTTCCCATGCGGGCGGATGCGAGAGCGCCGCACTGCCGTAAATCGCGAAGGCCGCCACAAACATCAGCAAGCCCGCAAAGATCCACATACGTGAGACACTGGTGCGCTGCGGCCGCGCAGCGCGAAAGAGCACCACCGCGATGACGATGGCGTAAACGAGGAGATTTTCGCGGCTCATACCGCCGATTTGACCCGGCAAATCCATGGCTCCTTATAGAGAAAAATAAAAAGAGACGAAAGCCTGCGCTTCCGTCTCTTCCCAATTGCGGGGAGAGTTCGAGTTACTTGATCTCGACCTTCGCGCCGGCTTCTTCGAGCTTCTTCTTGATGCTCTCGGCTTCGTCTTTGTTGACGCCTTCTTTAACGGCCTTGGGCGCGCTCTCGACGAACGCCTTGGCTTCGGTCAAGCCGAGGCTGGTGAGTTCGCGAACGGCCTTGATGACTTTGATCTTCTCGGGGCCCGCCTCGGCGAGGACCACGTCGAATTCGGTCTTCTCGGCGGCCGGAGCCGCAGCGGCGGCGCCCGGGGCGGCCATCATCGCGACGGGAGCCGCGGCGGAGACGCCGTACTTCTCTTCGAGCTGCTTGACCAGGTCGGCCAGCTCGAGGACGGTGAGTTTATCGATTTGATCGATGACTTCGGCAACTGCCATGATTCTAGATTCTCCTTAAGCGTTCGAACCCGCGGCTTCTTTTTGCTCGCGGATGGCATTGAGGGCGCGGACCAGGCCGCTCTGATTGCCCGAGAGCACGGTAACCAGACCGCGCATGGGACTAGAGAGCGAGCCGACGAGCCGGGCGATGAGTTCGGACTTGGGCGGAAGCGCCGCGAGTGCGGCAACTTGCTTGGCATCGACGAATTTACCGTCGATGTACGCAGCCTTGATCCCGAGTTTCTTGCTGTCGTCTGCGAACTGTTTGATCGCTTTGGCGGGCGCGACAGGATCGCTCCCAGCAAAGACGACGCCGGTCGGACCGGCCAGAAACGCATCGAGCGCCTTGGCGATTTCATCGCCGGCAGCGCGTTTGAAGAGCGTGTTCTTGACGACGGCATACGTGTTGCCGTCTTTGCGCAGCTCGCCGCGAAGTTTGGTGATCTCTTCGACGGTGAGTCCCGCAAAGTCGGTCAAAAACAGGTTCTGCGACTCGGCAAGCCGATCGCGCAGTTCTTGAACCGCGGCTTCTTTACGTGCGGTTGGCATGAACGTTGTTACGCTTTCTGATTTTTGCGATAAAAAAGCGCTCCATCCGTCCGGAGGGCGCTTTACCTTGCACAACCGCATACCGCTTGTGTGGGGCGAACGCACCTCGGTAGGGTTTCGGCTTCGCCGAAACCCGGATGGCGCTACGCGCTCATCCTCGTCGCGACGAGGTCTGCTTTTGACTGCCCGGGGGCAGCCCTACGGTCTTCGGAGCCGTCGGTTAGAGTATCACAGGTACCCTGAGGATGCAAACCGCAAGGGGCGCCCCGGTCGCCAAGCCAACGTCGCAGCTATGTTCAACCGACGCACGTTCCTCCTACGCTCCGGTGCCGGAATCGCGCTGGCTGCCGTACCCGCGAGCGTCCAAGCCGCCGCCCCGCCGCCGGGCGGCCAACCCGATCCCCATCACGCCCTGGCCGAGCTGCTGGCCGGGAATCGCCGATTTGCGGCCGACCAGGCGATCTGCCCGCCGCACTCGCGCCGGCGTGCCGAGCTGGCCGCCGGGCAAAACCCCTTTGCGATCGTCGTGAGTTGCTCGGATTCGCGCGTCCCGGTCGAGACGATCTTCGATCAGCCGCCCGGCGCCGTTTTCGGCGTGCGCGTTGCCGGCAATTTCGTCGACGAGCACGGCCTGGGATCGATCGAATACGCCGTCGCGAGCTTTCACTCGCCGCTGCTGCTGATTCTCGGGCACACCGAGTGCGGAGCGGTCAAGGCAACGGTCGACTTCGTCAAAAAGGGCACGACGCAGCCGCCGCATATCCAGTCGCTGGTCGACGCGATCGAACCGGCAGCGCGCGCGACCAAAGGTGAGGGCGATTGGGTTGCGCGCGCGACCGCGCGGAACGTGCGCGATACGATGGCCGCGGTTATCGCGCGTTCGACGATCGCCGGCGAGGCACGCACGGCCGGCAGGCTGGCGATAGCGGGCGGGATTTACGACCTCCATACCGGCCTGGTTACGATTCTCTAAATGCCCTTTAGCCGCCCCACCACTCCCGACGAGGCGCTCGCGCAGCTCCTCGCTGGCAACCGCCGCTATGCCGAAGACCGGTCGCAGGCGCCGCCGTCGTCGGCCGCGCGTATCGAATTGGCGAGCGGCCAGCAGCCGTTCGCCATCGTGCTAGGATGCTCGGATTCGCGCGTCCCGGTCGAAACGGTCTTCGATCAGCTCCCCGGCAACTTGTTCGTCATTCGCCTGGCCGGACACGTCGTGACCGACGAGGTCCTCGCGACCGTGGAATACGGCATCGCCGTGCTCGGGAGCATGCTGGTTCTCGTCCTCGGACACACGTCGTGCGGCGCGGTCCAGGCGGCAATATCGCATGTCGACGACGGCGCGATCTTGCCGGGGCACATGCAGATCCTGGCCGATGCGATCGCTCCCGCGGTGCGGCACGTGCCCGCCGAGACGGCCGATCGCTGGACCGCGGCGGTACGCGTGAACGCGACCGAAACGGCGGCGCAGTTGACGAACGGCTCCGCCATCGCCGGCGGTGCGGCGAAGGCCGGCACGATTCGCGTGGCTGCGGCGTTGTACGATCTCCACACCGGCCGCGTCGATCTCATCGACGCTCCGTAATCGCGCGGGCCGCAAGCGCGGCAACCGATCGTGCCCCCGCGTTCTCTAGGGACTCGGCACGGACATCGGCGTCCGCGGCCACGAACAAATCGGTGAGCACGCATCCGGGGACGGCTTCGACGACGAGGGTCGCGCCGCGCTCGACCATCAGGCGCGCCGTTTCGTCCCATCGCACTTCGTGCGCAACGCCTTCGCTTAAATCTTCGCGCACGTCGGCTGCGTCACGCGCGGCGCGAACGGTCATCGCGCTCAGATATGCGATCGACGGCGCCCGAACGGTTGCCTCGCGCAAGACCGCGCGCACGGCCTGCGCGATCGGTTCGAGCAACGCGCCGTGCGACGGCACGGCGACGGGCAAGCGTTCGGCCCGGCGCGCTCCCGCCGCGCGCGCCGCCTCAAGCACGCGTTCGATCGCCGCGTCATCGCCGCCGATCGCGATCTGCGTGGGCGCATTGACGTTCGCCACGAACACGTCGCCGCCGCGTTCGCGCGCCTGCGCGACGATCCGGCGCATCGACGTCTCGGTGACGCCCAGGACGACCCCCATGCCATAGCCGCGCGGAAACGCATCCTGCATCGCGCGCGCGCGCACGTTGACCGCGCGAATCGCGGTCTCGAACGATAACGAACCGGCGCAGACCGCCGCCGCAAAGGCACCGATGGAGTGCCCCGCGACCATCGCAGGCACGACACCGCGTTCTTCGAGCACGCGCGCCGACGCGACGCCGCATAGGAGCAGCCCGATCTGGGCGTGCACCGTCGAACGCAGCGAGGCTTCGTCTTGATGCGTGCGCGGATCGTACCCCAGCAGCGATGCAGCTTCTTCGCATACCGCCAGCGCGGCGCGTTCGCGCGCGAGGACGTCGAGCATTCCGGGACGCTGCGATCCCTGGCCGGGAAAAACCAGCGCGAGGCTCACCAATTCACCCGCGTTCGCGCGCGTCGAGAAAGAGTGTGGCGGCGAGAACGTCCGCGGCACCGCCAGGCGAGGCGTGGAATCGCTCGAGCGCGCGCTCGAGATGCACGAACGCGTCACGACCCTCAGCAGTGCCGATACCACCGGCATCTAGTACCGCTTGCGCTCCACGCTGCGCAGCCAGCAGCGCGGGAGGACCGCCGCGATGCAATAAACACGTGTCGTCGAGTGCGGTCATGACGGCGAGCAACGCGTCAACGCGCGCATCGCTTTCGCTTCCGCCGCGCGCTCGCGCGGCGCGCAACGCGGGCAGCGCATGCTGCGTCACCTGCGGAAAATCGTCGCGAGCCTGCGCAACCGCGCCTCCGACCCGGTACGCGGCTCGCACGCGCGCACCGTTACGAATGCCGCCTGCCGGCGCGGCAGAATCGGGGAGTCGCGCGATCTCGCCCGCCATACACGCGACGACCAGCGGATCCCGGCTCGCGCACAGTGCGCTCGCGCTCACCAGCAGCCCGACGGACCAGATCGCACCGCGATGCGTATTGACGCCGCGGGTTTCGCGCAGCATGCGCGCTTCGCCGGCACGGCCGATCGCACCCAACTCCGCGCGAAGATTCGCGTTAAGTGCCGATCCGGATGCCGCGCGCTCCAGCTCCTCGAAAGTCGCATGAAGAACGCGGGCCGAGCGCAGCAAGAGTTCGAGCGTCAAATCGGTATGCGCGCCGTTTCCGCGGCCGTCCACCAACCCGGGCTTGGGCGTGAGCATCGCCTCGTCGATCAGCGCCGCCACCGCGTCGCCGGCGATCGTGCGCTGCGCGATCATCGCGCCGCGCGCTCGAGCAACGCCGGTCCGTCGAACGTCTTGACGAGCAACTCGCCGCCACGCAGCGCTTCTTCCAGCGCCGCGCCCCAGCCATCGCCGAACGCAAGCTCCACGTCGACGCGCACCGGCAGTGCTCGAAGTTGCGCCGCGAACGCTTGAAGCGACGCATCGCCGGGCTCGGCGCGCACGAGCAGGTCCAAATCGCTATCCGCATGCAAGGCCGTACACGACGTCGCAAGTTCGTATCCGGCCGCACCGGCCGGACCCCAGATCAATCCAAACGACGACGCGATCTGCCGCACCGATCGCAACGCTTCGAACACGGGGTGCGCGCGTACCGGCGTCCGCTTCGCAAGCATCTCGGGCGTAAGCAGCGACGCGACGTGCGTCGTGTCGATCGTCGCGGCAAAGCGCTCGTTTCGCGCCCGTCCGCGCACGCCGACGCAGATTGCGTTCGCCAGACGCTCGCGACGCACGACCACCCACGGTGCGCGTTCGATGCTCGCGCGCACCCAGGCCGGAGCATCCGCGCAGACATACCGTGCGCCGTGCGCCGTGAGCTCGATGAGATCGTGCGGCTGCGGCGTCACGCGTTCCACTGCGCGTCGATACGTTCGCGCACGTCACGCGAAAGCGCGCGCGTCCGCATCGCATCCGGCGTGAACAAACGCTCGCGCGGCGCGCGCGTTGCGGCACGCTCGTCGCGCAGCGCCTCGAACACCGCCGACGCGATGCCGTCGAGTTCCGCGTCGCTCGGGCGGCTTGGATCGCCGACGTCGAAAAGCCGGTCGATCGCGCCGAGCGATGCAAAACGCTCGATGTCTCGCGACGTTGCGGGAATCTCATCGGCCAGCCGGGCGATGTCTTCGCGTGACATCTTGGTGACGCGCGCGGATGCTGCCGCCGACATCACGTGGACCTCGACGCCGGGATCGCGTAGCGCGCCGATCCATCCCGCCTGCATGCCATGGGCGAGGAACGCGCCCGAGATCGCCTTCCCGACGATCAGCGCCCCGACATGCCGGCCCGCGCGGCGCGCTTGTGCGTAGGCGTCGGCGGATGCCGCGAGCGCGCGTTGCAAACCGATTGCTTCCTCTCGAATACCAAAGGCTTGGCCCGGCACATCGACGATCGCTAGGATCGCGCTCCCCGCCGGTGCCGAACGCACCGCGCGCGCGATCGCAAAGCCCTCGTCGATACCAAGGGCGCCCTCGCGCGAACGCTCGAACCGGTTGGCCGGGTCGGGGACGACGGCGATGACCCGCACCGCCATACCGTCGGCATCGACGTCGGCGGCCAAGACCGAGGGCGGCAAACCATCGACCGCGCGTCCGCTGCGGGCGAAGCGTTCGAACCACGTGCGTCCGCGTGAAGCACTCATCGTGCGATGCCCTCGGCTTGCAGAAACGGGTCGCGCGCCAGCGACGGATCGGAAAATGCGGGCGCCTCGATCGTCTCGAACGCGGGCGCGCGCTCGAAGACGTCGAGCACTGCGGCGCGGATCGCGGAGGCGTCGTCGGGAACGAGCGTTTGCGCGAACCCTTGCTGCACGCGACGCCGTCCACCGCTTACGCGCCAAATCAGCGGCCGGTCCGACGCATCAAACTCTTCGATCCCCGCTTCGGTTTCAACCACGTCGGGGCCATTGAGACCCAGGCGGGCACCCTCGGTCACGATGCGCACGGTGCACAACGAAGCGGCGAGCGACATCCCGCCATACACGCCGACGCGTCCGGCGATCACCGCGACGACCGGAAGGTACGCGCGCAATGCGACGATCGCATCGCAGATCTCGGCGACGGCAAGCAGCCCGAGATTGGCTTCCTGCAGACGAATGCCGCCCGTGTCGAGCGCCAAAACGACACGCGTGAGCGTACCGCTGCTCGCGTCCGCGTACGCGCGCTCGAGGACGCCGGCAATTTTCGCGCCGCCGATCTCACCGATCGAACCGCCGAGAAACCGCCCCTCGGTCGCGACGATACACGCAGAGCTGCCGCCGAGCAGACCGCGCGCAACCACGACGCCGTCGTCGGCTTGCGCGACGATCGACTGGGGTGCCAGATACGGCGAACGAATGCGCTCGAAAGGTCCCAGCAGTTCGCGAAAGCTGCCGGCATCGAGCAAACTGCGCGCGCGTTCACGCGCCGAGCGTTCCGCAAAGGAATCTGCCGCGGGCGCGCTCATTGCGCCGCCTCGAGCGCTTGTTCTAAACGCAACGTAACGACGGCCGGCGTTGCTCCGAAATCGTCGATTTCGATCGCAACGTCGATGGGGTGGCGTTCGAAGAAACGAGCGAGCACCGCGCTCCACGTCCCTTCAAATCCATTGACGCTCGTGCGCACGACGACGCGAGCTTGGCCCGCGATTCCTGGTTCGAGCAGCACTTCGCAATTACCCGACGCGACGACGCCCGCATGCGCGCGGTGCGCGACCATGCGGCCGCCGGGAAATTCAAAGGCGAACGTATCGATCATCCTCACCAGCTCCGAAAGCGCTTGGGTGGTTCGTACAGGCCACCGGACCAGTCGACGATCTCGCGCATCGAGCGCGCCGCCAGCAGCGCGCGCGACGCCCGGCTGCGCCGAACGCCTAGATCCTCGGGAAACGCCACGACGCCGGCGTCGCGAAGCGCCTGCGTACGGGAACGGTTCGCCTCCATCCCCAGCGGCGTCACGCCCGCGATCGCGGCGAGCGCCGCGCGGCGGTCATCGATGTTCTGCGCGCGGTAGAGATACGCAATGCCTTCTTCGGTGACGACGTGCGTGACGTCGTCGCCGTAGATCATCACGGGCGCGATCGGAAATCCGGCGTTGCGTCCCAGCTCGACGGCATCGAGCCGTTCGACGAACGTCGGAACGCCGCTTTCGCGGAACGTCTGTACCAGTTGCACGACGATCTTTCGTCCCCGCCGCACTTCTTCATCCGACGAGGTCATCTCCAGCCACGATTCGCTGCTAGTGCCGTCTTCCGCGCGGATCGTTGCCAAGATTCGGTGCGCCGCCGAACCCCGCGATCCGGCCCAGCGTCGCCGTCGACGAGTTTCCGTCGCGATCGATCTGCAGCGTCGAGCCGATGAACAGATCGGTTGCGTACATGCCCGCAGCTTGGCAAAACGCTCGATTCGAGCGTAGCGACCCGTCTCGCCCGGTGAAAAACACGTCGGGCCGCGCCGCGACGTACTTCTCCATGCCCAGTTCACCGCCGAAACTGTGCACGCTTTGCACCCAGCCGCTTTCGATGGCGGGAATCAGCGTCGGATGTGGATTGAGCGCCCAGTGCGTGCAGATCTTTCCGCGCAGCCCCAGTTCTTCTCCGTACGTCGGCAGGATCAACTCGATCGCGGCGGTGTCGAAGCCGATCCCGTGGTTGAGACTGCGCACGCCGTGGCGCTCGTAGACGCCGCGTACCACCATCATGGCCATCAGCACTTGCACATCGTCGATCAATTCGGGATCGCGCGTGAAGAGCGGTTCGATCTCGTATGGGCGATCGGCCACGACGACGAGATCGACCCAGTCGCCGGGGATGTCGACCCGCGTCACGCGATCGACGACGCGATTGACCTGCGCGATCACCAGGCCGTCGCGAAACGCCGTGGCTTCGACGATCGTGGGCGTTTCTTCGGTGTTCGCGCCAGTGTAGAGATTGCCGTCCGCATCGGCTTCGTCGGCCGCGATCAGCGCGACGTCGGGCGTGAGGTCGACGAAATACCGCGCGTATAATTCGAGGTAGGTGTGAATCGCGCCCACGTGCACGGTGCCTTGGGCGACCTGCTGCGCGAGGCGCAGCGACTGCGGGCCCGAAAACGAAAAATCGACCTGCGAGGCGATACCGCGTTCAAACAGATCGATGTGCTCGGGACGTCCCAGAACCGAGATCAGCAGATGCAGGTCGTGGACCCGCTGCGGATCGACCGCGGCCAGGCTGCGCGAGAGAAAGTCGGCTTGCTTCTGGTTGTTCCCCTCGACGCATACGCGGTCGCCCGCGCCGATCACCGCTTCGAGGACTGCAACGGCATCGCCGGTCTCGAACCGGCCGCCGCTCAGGTATCGTGCGGCTCGTTCGAGCCGGGCACGCTTACGTTCGCGCCGCGTCTGCCAGCGCGCAGGGTGCAGTTGGGAATCCACGCGCGCATAGGTTGGCTAGCCCCCAAGCGCGGTCCCGTCTAGGCGACCGCGAGGCGCGGCCGCAGGTCGTCGCGGGACGGGACGAGTGGGAGCGCGTCACTGAGATGCGTCATATCGAAGATCCGGCGGACGCGGGCACCGAGCGGCACGACGAATCCCAGGCGCGCCGGCTCTGCTTTTGCCAAGCGCACGAACACGCTCAGGATCGTCGAATCGAGATATTCGCAGTAGGCCAAATCGAGAACGAGGGGGAGACGGCTGCGCAGATGCAGCGCGATCGCCTCGCGGAGCTCGTCGGCTACCGACAAGTCGAACTCGCCGAACACGTTGAGGACCTCAGCCCATGGAAGGCGCTCGTGAACCAAAGCAAAGGTACGACCGTCCGGTCGTACGTCCGAGGAAAATTCTTGTAAATTCATGTTGTCGCCGCCTTCTGTGGGTCTTCACCCTATCAAGAAGCGGCATGTGAATACCAGCCGGTACGGCTAGCTTCGAATCGATCGGTCAGCGGGCCGCAAACGAGCGAGCCGCCGCCATGATTTCCGCCTGGACTTCATGCAAGGGTTCGTCGCGCAGCACGAATGCCGGGATCCGGTCGCCCAGGTGCGGATTGCTGCCGTGGAACCACGCCCGTGCGATCTCGGGGTCGTGAGCATCGAAGATCATCGAGGCGATCTGCAACGTGAACCGCAGCACGTTGGGGCGTTGCGGCGAGCGCCCGTTCATCCATTGCGTGACGGCTCGCGTTTCTCCGACGCCGCCGATCACGGCGACGGTGGTCGGTCCGAGAAGATCGACCAGTTGCTCGACGACGTTCTCGATCGGAAGCGACATCGCGCGCTCGTGCGCCTCCGCAGCCGAAAACTCGCCGCGTCTCCCTCGTAATTGCTGATCTTGGTCCATTTTTTGTAACATGCTGAATCACAGGCCAAAAGACAGGTGCGATGCCTTCTATTTTTCCATCAAGCGAGCGTTCTAAACAACGTCCAATAAATTGGAGGTCGAAAAATGTTTAAGGATGCCCCGTTGCCGGGGCATCCTTTCGGGTTTGTGGTTCGCGGAGATTACGCCGTCGCTTTGACCCGGTTGGGATCGACTTTGACGCCGGGTCCCATCGTGCTCGTGAGGGTCACGCTCTTGAGATAGGTGCCCTTCGCAGCGGCCGGTTTGGCGCGAACGATGGCGTCGAGCAGTGCAGAGACGTTCTCGAGCAGTTGTTGCTCGTCGAACTGCGCCTTGCCGACGATCGTGTGGATGATCCCGCTCTTGTCCAAGCGATATTCCACCTTACCGGCCTTGATGTCGCGAATCGCTCCGGCGATGTTCGCCGAGACGGTTCCGGCCTTGGGGTTGGGCATCTTCTGCGCGAGGATGCGCCCGAGTTCCTTACCGACCTGCGCCATCATGTCCGGCGTCGCAACCGCGACGTCGAACTCGGTGAAGCCGCCCTTGAGCTGATCGATCAGCTCCTGATCGCCGACGATATCGGCGCCGGCTTCCTGCGCGGCCTTGGCGTTGTCGCCCTTGGCGAACGCGATCACGCGCACGGTGCGTCCCGTACCGTTCGGCAGCAGCACGGTGCCGCGCACGTTCTGATCGCTCTTCTTGGGGTCGACGCCGAGGCGAATGTGGATCTCGACGGTCTCGTTGAATTTGGCCGTCGCGTTCTTCTTGACCAGCGCAATGGCTTCGGACGGCGTGAACAGCGCCTTCTTATCGAAGTTGCTCGCCAGATTGGTAAAACGTTTTCCGTGATGCTGCGGCATTATGCGTCCACCTCCACGCCCATCGAGCGCGCGGTTCCCGCGATGATCTTCTTCGCGGCTTCGATGTCGTTGGCGTTGATGTCGGGCATCTTGACCGACGCGATCTCTTCGAGCTGCTTGTTCGTCAATTTCCCGACCTTGTTGCGATTGGGTTCTTTGGAACCGCTCTCGATTTTGAGCGCCTGTTTGATCAAGAATGACGCCGGCGGCGTCTTGGTAATGAACGTGAACGTGCGATCTTCGTACACGGTGATCTCGACCGGAATGATCATGCCCGCCTGCGATGCGGTACGTTCGTTGTACTGCTTGCAGAAGTCCATGATGTTCAGGGAGTACGGTCCGAGTGCGGGACCGACGGGGGGGGCGGGGGTTGCTTTTCCGGCGGGCAGTTGGAGCCCGATTTTTCCGGTTACTTTCTTGGCCATGTTTACTCCGATGCATCGAAACGGTTTGCTCCATTTCGATGCCGGGACGCCCGCTTTTTCCCATCGTGGAAAAAAGCTACTCCCTGAAATTCGCCTCCCGCGCATCAGGCTTTGCGAACCAAAGGTGAACCTTTGTTTCCCAAAGCCGGGCTCCGGCAAATACGTCAGAGTTCCGGTCATCGAAACGGATCAATCCGTTTCTTCCCCCGTATACTGGCGCTTCGGACGTGGGGGTGTACGTCCGGCCAAACTGTGAGATTCTAGCGCAACCCCGCCTCAAAAGTAAAGGGGCTGATATAGCACGGCTCGGGCGAAGCCCGAACGTTAAGGGGGAACGCGCTAGCGTTCCCCCATGTCACCCTGAGCCTGTCGAAGGGCCGAAGGGCGGAGCCGTTTATACTTTTTCGACTTGGAAGAATTCGAGTTCGACGGGGGTTTCGCGGCCGAAGATCGAGATGAGGGCGCGGAGGCGTTCTTTCTCGGGCTGGATTTCGTCGACGACGCCGGTGAAGTCGAAGAACGGGCCGCTGGTGACCTTGACGCGGTCGCCCTTGGCAAAGTCGATCTTGAGCTTGGGGGCTTCGATGCCCATCTGCTTGAGGATCGTCTTGACCTCTTTATCCTGTAGCGGGACGGGCTTTTCGCCCGGGCCGGGGCTGCCGACGAAGCCGGTGACGCCCTGCGTGTTGCGCACGACATACCAGGACTGGTCGTCCATGATCATCTCGACCAGCACGTAGCCGGGGAACACCTTTTTCGGGGTGACCTTGCGCTTGCCGTCTTTGAACTCGACTTCGTCTTCCATCGGCACGAGCACGCGGAAGATCTTCTCGGCCATGTTCATCGAGTGGATACGCCGCTCGAGATTGGCTTTGACTTTGTTTTCGTAGCCCGAATAGGTGTGAATGACGAACCAGTTGCGGTTGTCTTTCTTGGACGGTGCCGCGACCGCGCCGTCTTCGGCGGGCTCGTCGTTCGCCTCGGCGGCAGGCTCGTCGCTCGCTTCGGCCGGTACGTCGTAGGCTTGCGCGAACGGACCTTCGTCCAAGGGCTCCTCGTGTGTCTGCACGGGCGCGCCGGTCTGGATTTCCTCGAGGTCGCGTTCGAATTCGGACATCGGCACTAGATATTGCTCAGATGCAACTGCAGGAAGAGCCAGGTGAAGCCCTGATCGAGCAACCACGTGATCACGCCGACGCTGATGACCAGCGCGAGCGTCAGCACGGTGGCCGAGACCCACTCGTTGCGCGTGGGCCAGGTGACACGGCGCAGTTCGGTGATCACACCGCGGACGAAATCACCGCCGGCCTGCCCTTGTGCCTGGCGGGTCGCCACGGGTTGTGCGCCACGACCGCTCGCGGCTTTCTTTTGCTCGTTCACCTAAACGTGTGCTCCCGGTGGATTCGGCTTCGCCGAAAAGGACTTGGCAGGGCGGACAGGACTCGAACCTGCAACCGGCGATTTTGGAGACCGCTACTCTACCAATTGAGCTACCGCCCTCTGTTTGTCCATGCTTTTGGGGCCTGGACTTCGTTGCGAGAGCGCTCACGGCCCATAGGCCGCTTCGTGCTCTCGCGCCTCGCCAGACCCCCAAAACCATGGACAAACAGGTGCTGGCTAGGCGAGAATCAGCGAGCCCCGATGTCGGGGCGATGCGCTGCGATCGCTATTTGGTTTCGCGGTGGGAACGGTGGCAGCGGCAGAAGCGGCAATACTTGCTCAGCTCCAACCGGTCCGTCGTCTTCTGCTTATTTTTTTGCGTGTTATAATTGCGGCGTTTGCACTCCGTGCAGGCCATCACCACCATCACGCGATTTTCTTTTTTTGCCATTTAAAAGTGTACCACGCCACATGAAATAAACGGACCGACGGCCCGTTCTTAGCCAAAAGACCATAACACACGCAGCAACAGCCCGCAACCACCCAACCCCCAAAAAAAACTCAATTCCACCCACCCCCATCACCAGACGAAGGGGCGTCCCCGCCGGCTTTGGCCCGGGGCTTCGCAGCTTTTGGCGGAGCCCCGGAAGGGCGGGAGCCAAAAGTGCGAGAGTAGCGTTTTTCCACGATGGAAAACGCGGGCGCCCCCGGACCAAAGCCGACGGGGACGCCCCGAACCCTGCGCTCGGGCGGAATTGAACCGCCAACCTCGGCCTTAGGAGTGCCTTGCTCTATCCAATTGAGCTACGAGCGCATGTCGCCTTGGCGCCTTTTAGCGTCGCGGGGGATTGCCCTCTTCGCGCCAGGCCATGAACCGGGCGACCAGTTCGGGGTCGAACTGGCTGCCGGCGCAGCGTTGAAGCTCGGCCAGGGCCGCATCTTCGGTGATCGCGCGGTGGTACGGCCGATCGGCGACCATCGCCGAGAAGGCGTCCAAGATGGCAACCGCCCGTGAGAGGCGGTGGATCTGCGTTCCCGCCAGCCGCTGCGGATAGCCTTCGCCGTCCCAGCGTTCGTGGTGCTCGCCGACGATCCGCGCGACGTCTTCGTAGCCGGGGTGCTGCACGAGGATATGTTTGCCGTATTCGGCGTGGAGCATCACGGCGACGAACTCTTGCTCGCTGAGCCGGCCCGGCTTGCTCAGCACACGATCGGCCACCAGCAGTTTGCCGACATCGTGCAGAAAACTGGCCCGTAAGAATTCGCCACGATCCCGTTCGTTCAATGGCAAATGGTGCGCAGACCACTGATGCGCCATCGCGTTGACCTGCAGCAGATGCACGCGCGTGAACGGGTCGCGCTCGAGCAAACTTTCGACGATGGTTTCGACGCCGGCAAAATCGCCGTAGAGTTCGTATTCGTCCGCATCGTCGCTGCCGATCGGTCCGCTGCCGGCTTTGCGGCTCAACCGCGTGCGCTGTTCGCAGATCGCGATCAACTCCGCGCGCGTCGCAGCGTCGTGCGGTGCAAAAGCATAACCGCACGCGATCGGTATCGGAATCGTCTGATCGTACGCTACGTGCGCGATTTCCGAAAGTTTGGCGCACAGGCGCTCGACCGTATGCGCGGCGAGTTCGGGGGTATGATCGTGCAGCAGCAGCATGAAGACGTCGCCGCCGAAACGTCCGGCGGCAATCGCGTCGTCGGCGTCCTCGAATGCGCGCAGCACTGCGGCGATCCGGCGCAGCACGTCGTCGCCGTGCGCGTAGCCGTAAATCTCGTTGAAGCGCGCGAATCCGACGATGTCGAGCATCACCGCCGCGAGCGGCTGTTCCGCGGTCGCCGTCGCGAGCTCGCGATCGAGATTCCGCACGACGCGCGAGTGATTGGCAAGCGAGGTGAGCGCGTCGAAATCCGCCGTTCGCTGCAAGGCTTGATACATGCGCTGGTTCTGGACGGCGACACCGAGATAGTGGCCGATCGCAGCGATCGTTTCGACGTCATCGTCGTCGTAGGCGCCCTCGTTGACGCTCTGAACCGAAAGGCAGCCGACGGTCGCGCCGCCGACCCGCATCGGCACGAAGATCGCCGAACGCGTGTCGTTGGTCCAAGGGCGGTCGGGATTGATGGGCGCGGTGCCTTGCGGTGCCCAGACCTCGCGATTATTGCCCCAGATCAATTCTCCGGTTTCGATCACGGCACGAGCGCGCGAACGTTCGGTAAGCTGAATGTGCGGATAGCGCCGGATCTCGCCGTGATCGTAGATGTACTCGATCGCATGCTTGCCGTCCGGCCGTGCGAGCGCGATGAAGACAACGGCGGAGTCGAGGTGGGCGGGCAACATCGTCGTGAGGCGCTCGAACAGTTCGCCCAGGGAGAGGTCGGTGGCAAGCAGCGACGCAGCCTGCTTCATCAGCAAACGATCGTTGTTGCCGTCCGGGCGACCGGCCACGAGGTGATCCGTCACAATGCGTGGGCTCCTTAGGACTTTAGACCCATCTTCGCGCGCCTTTGCGTGAAAGCCCGCCGTCCAAAAGTTCCGCGCCGAAAACGTCGAACCAAGGCCGCGTCATGGACTACGACCTCCTCGTTTCGCAAGCGCAGGCACTGCTTTCCGGCGAAAGCAATTTCATCGCCAACGCCGCAAATTTCGCAGCGCTGGTCTATCACGAACTTCCCGGCCTCAACTGGGCCGGATTCTACTTCGCGGCGCCCTCGGGGGAACTCGTGCTCGGGCCGTTCAACGGACGACCCGCCTGCACGCGACTGGCCGCCGGGCGCGGCGTGTGCGGCGCCGCGGTCACGTCGCGCCAAACCGTCGTCGTGGAGGACGTGCACGCGTTCGCCGACCACATCGCATGCGACAGCGCGTCGGCGTCGGAGATCGTGGTGCCGCTATGCGACGAGCGCGGCGTGTGGGGCGTGTTCGATGTCGACAGCCCGCGCGCGGCGCGATTCTCCGCCGAGGATCGCAGCGGCATCGAACGTCTCGTCGACGTGTTCGTGGGTCACGCCGGCGCCGCGCCGGTCAGCGTTTCGTGAAATCGAGCGAGAGCGAATTGATACAGTAGCGCGTGCCTGCCGGCCCGGGTCCGTCCTCAAAGACGTGGCCCAGGTGCGATTCGCAACGCGCGCAGCGCACTTCGGTGCGGACCATCCCGTGGCTACGGTCCTCGATGAGCCGCACGTTGCGCTGCTGCTCGGGCTGCGTGAACGACGGCCAGCCGCAATGCGACTCGAATTTATCGTCCGAGACGAAGAGCGCGGCCCCGCACGCGCCGCAGACATAGGTCCCGTCGTCATGGACGTCGAGCAGCGATCCGGTGAACGGGCGCTCGGTGCCGGCTTGGCGCAGGATCGCGTAACGCTCGGGGCCCAGTTGCGCGCGCCATTCCGGGTCGCTCTTGACGATCTCGGGGGTAGGTTCGTTTTTCATGGTTATATCTACAGAACGCCACAGTCGCCGGGCCGGATGCGTCCCCAATGAGGAGCGCCTCCTTGCTTGTGCGAACTCCCGGAAACCTCGTGTAAGGAGAACGCCATGCGCCTGATCACCCGCGCCGACCTCGACGGTTTGACCTCGGCCATCTTGCTGGCGGAAGTCGAGCCCATCGACGAAGTCGATTTCGCCCACCCCAAAGACGTCCAAGACGGCAAGGTGGACGTCGGCCCCGGCGATATCCTCGCCAACCTGCCGTACGACGGGCGCGCCGCGCTGTGGTTCGATCACCACGTCAGCCAGTCCGATGCCTCCTGGAACCCGAACATGCGCGGCAACTTCGAGATTGCCCCAAGCGCCGCGCGCGTGATCGCCGATCACTACAAGTCCGAAGCATTCGCGCGCTACACGGATTTGCTCGAGGCAACCGACCGGCTCGATGCCGCGCTGCTCACACGCGACGACATCGTCGATCCGCAGGGCTGGATCCTCGTCGGCTACACGCTCGACCCGCGCAGCGGCCTGGGCGCGTTCAAAGACTATTTCCGTCACCTGATGCAGCTTGCGAAAGAGCACACGATCGAGCAGATCCTCGCCGATCCGCAAGTGCGGACGCACGTCGAACGTCTCCGCGCCGAGGAGGCGCGCTTCCGCGAGCATCTGCGCGCATCGTCACGCCAAGACGGCAATGTCGTCATCACCGACGTGCGCGGACAGCGCGATCTTCCCAGCGGCAACCGCTTCTTGATTTACGATCTCTTTCCCGACGCCAACGTCTCGGTACGCGTGGCCGATGGGCGCAAGAACGAGTTCGTTACGATCCAGGCGGGACACAACATCCTGCGACGCGATTGCAAGACCAGCATCGGCGACCTGATGGCGCAGTACGGCGGCGGCGGCCACACCGGCGCGGGCACGTGCCAGCCCTTGCCTGCCGACGCCGACCGCGTGCTCGGCGAGATCGTCACAACGCTGAAAAACAACGGCTGACCGGATACACATTCATGCATTTTAAACGCAGGAGTGCGCCACATTTGAGTCGGACGTTCGCGTATGAAACGTAGCGATTTCATCTGCACGTCGGCAGCGGTGCTCGCCGCCGCCGGACTGCCGCGCGAAGTACGCAGCGCGGCCGATCCCTTCGATCCGATTCCGGGTGCGTGGCGAACGTACGTGGTGACGACGTCGGTGACGCTCGCACCCGGCGATGCGGCGCAAGCGTGGATTCCGGTTCCCTCGTTCACGCAACCCAGTTGGATGCGTCCGGGAGAAAGTTCGTGGAGCGGCGATGCGTCGGACGTCGCGCTCGCGCGCGACGCGCGCTGGAACACGCAGATGGTGCACGCGCAGTGGCCCGCGCGCTCGCAGTCGCGCACGCTCACGGTCGTATCGGGCGTCTCGACGCGCAATCTCGACGTGGCGCAAGAACGCGATCCGCGACCGGTTACGCTCACCGGCGCGCAGCGCTCGCTCTATCTAGCGCCGACGGCGTTCATCCCGACCGACGGAATCGTCAAATCGACGGCGGATAAAATCACGGCCGGCGCGACGAGCGATCGCGAGAAGCTGCACCGGATCTACCGGTGGGTCGTCGCCAACACGTACCGCAAACCGACGACGCGCGGATGCGGACTGGGCAACGTGGCGTTCATGCTCGAAACCGGCGATTTGGGCGGCAAGTGCGCCGACCTCAACAGCTTGGCGGTGGGCCTGGCGCGCGCGTCGGGCATTCCGGCTCGCGACATCTTCGGCATTCGCGTGGCGCCGTCGCAGTTCGGCTACCACAGCCTGGGCGCGAACAGCCCGACGATCACCAAGGCGCAGCACTGCCGCGCCGAGGCGTATTTGAGCGACGTGGGCTGGTTCCCCCTCGACCCCGCGGACGTTCGCAAGGTCATCCTCGAAGAGCCGCCGGGCAATTTGCCGATGACCAATCCCAAGGTTGCCGACGCCGACGAAACGTTGTTCGGCGCTTGGGAGGGCAACTACATGGCCTACAACGACGCACACGACGTTCCGCTCCCCGGCTTCGACGGCAAGCCGGTACCGTTTCTGATGTATCCGCAAGCCGAAATCGGCGGCGAGCGGCTCGATAGCCTCGACCCCGCCACGTTCGCCTACACGATCACCGCCAAGCGCGTCGCGTAACGCGGGTCGCATTAAGAAAAACGCCCCGATTGCTCGGGGCGAAAGTGGAGCCGTTGACGGGGATTGAACCCGTGGCCTCGTCCTTACCAAGGACGTGCTCTACCACTGAGCTACAACGGCGAGCGTTCTGGAGCGGGCGGCGGGAATCGAACCCGCGCTGTCTGCTTGGAAGGCAGAAGCACTACCACTATGCAACGCCCGCTTTTCTTTGGGCCGGGCTGGATTTGAACCAGCGTATCGCTTTCGCGAGCCGAATTTACAGTCCGGTGCCATTAACCACTCGACCACCGACCCAAGAGTCCCCCAGAGCGCTATCGACGGTACGATACCACGGGCGCCGAGTCCTCGTCCATGCTAGAGTGGGGCGTTGTACTTGAGAAAGTGTACTTCGCGGACCCACTTCTCACGCTCGTACACCCGCTGGGCGCGCTGATTGTCGGCGGCCGTTTCGAGAAACATCGCAGCCGCCCCCGACTCACGCGCGTAGGCCACTGCGGCGTCGATCAGCGCCCGAGCGACGCCCTGCTCGCGATAGTCGGCCGCCACGAACAGATCTTCGAGGATCAGTACCGGAGCGAGGCGCACGGTGCTCCACGATTCGAAAATCTGCACGAAGCCGATCGCGCGCTCGTCCTGCGACGCGAAGAACAGCACGCTCGAAGCATCGCGCAAATGCTTGCCGATGAAGCGGCGCTCGCCCTCGTTGTCGGGTGGCTGCTCGTAGAAGACGCGATATGCCTGCACCAGCGGGAGCAGCGCATCGAGATCCTCCGGCGCGGCCCGTCGTATTGTTCTCACAGCGAGAACGATACGACAGGATGACCGCCGTCACTTCCTACAGCTTGAACTTGAGATCGAAGTAGACCGAGAACGGATTGAGCATCGAGCTGGTCAGATCGTTGTACGTTCCGAAGCTCGGTTCGTACGGATAGGCCAAATTGCTCTGGATGTTGTCGCCGGGATTATAGTCGTTGCCGACCGGATTGACGACCCCGTTGTCGACCGGACCGTAGCTGCAGACGTTCTTACTCCAGAAGTAGGTAAACGCTGTCTGCTGTCCGCCAAAACAGGTGCTGATCAGGTTGGCCATCGTCACCGTCGCCGTCAGGCGCGGGCTGATATCGTAGCTGATCCGCAAATGGCCGAGCAATTGCGCGGGCTCCCGGAACGCGCCGAGCGCGTCGAACTGTTTGGTGTACGGATCCGGGATGACAATCGTATTGGTGCAGGTCGTCGCGTCGTACGCGCTGCCGCCCGGCGCACCGTATGGATAGCGTGCCGTGTCCGGCGCCGTGCCCAATGACGCGCACGAGGATGCGGGATCGACGCCCGGCGTCGTCTCGGGCGCGCCGTACCGGTTACCTGCGACGAACTGGAACGACGGCGTGATCGCGAGCTTACGATGTTTCCACTGCAAGATCAGTGTCGCGACGTACGGGTAGTTGTAGGCGTTGACGCCCGTGCCGATCCCGCCCGGAATGGTTGAGTACGGCAGATAGTTTGCATTGGGATTGAGGAAGCCCTGAGCGGGCGCGTTCCAATATGGATTGGCGACCGAGCCTACCGCACATGAATTGTCGGGGACGCCCGCCGCCGCGTAACACGGCGCTGCGACTTCCTCAGTGCCGGTATTGGTATTGTTGGGCAGCGTTCCGCACAGGGGCTGACCGAACTGGCTCTTGCCGTAATCGGCGCCGCCCGGCTGACACGCTTTGGTAAACGCGTTGTAGGTGGCGATATCGGCGTTGATGGGCGATAGGATCGTCGTGCCGTTGGAAAGCGAATCGAATTTGATATACGCGTTAGTATACGCAAAGCCGAGTTGCGCGGCAAAGCCCGGCCGATCGAAATCGCCCTTGGTCATCGCAAACTCGAAGCCTTCCGACGTTTGGTTTCCGGCGTTGAGCCCAGAGATGAAACCCTGCTTGATATTGAGATAGAAGTTCTCGATCTGATCGTGCGTCTGGCGCAAGAACGGCGTGAGCTTCATCGAGAGATCGGTTCCCTTGAAATGATGTTCGTATGAAAAATCGGCGTTATAGGAAACCGGAGGCACGATCTCATGCCCGGGCGTGCGGAATCCGAGCGAGTAGAACTGCGCGAGGGTATCGGGGAGATTCTGGCTCTGGGTATCGTACTGCTCGTACGCGGCCGATGGTTGCTCGATATATTTTCCATAGCTCGCGCGAATGGTCGTATCCGGACTGAACGTGTAAGTGGCGCCGATGCGCGGCTGCAGTTCGTCGTAGGTAAACACTTGATTGGGCGTGTTGACGAAGCTGTATGAGTTGAGCGAGCCGTTGGGGTTGATCAGGCCCTGATATTGCGTTCCGAACGTGCTGCAGGCTGTCGATGCGTCAAACTGACCCGGCCCCGTCTCGAGCGTAGACTTGTCGACCAGCGTCAGATTCGCCGTGTCGTAGCAGTCGTCGTTGTTGGCGGCGTTGAACCAGAAGGCGCGCGCCGGGCTGGCGGTCGTATTGTCACCCTCGTACTTGTATTGGTCAAAGCGAAGGCCCGCGTTTACGACGAGTCGATCATTGGGCCGCCATTCGTCGGTCAGCGCCGCCCCAGTGAAAACGGGAGTGACGGTGTTGTATTCGCCCGAGATACCGTTTTCGACGGTATAGAGCGCGCACGGGCCGCCGCCGCAATTCTGGCCGGCGAGCGCGGCCGCGCTCAGGTCTTCTCCTTGCTCGCCGGTCGGGGTCCCGCCATACGAACCGGCCAGCGAAGCGAACGACGCCGACGAAGCCGTCGGCACCGCCGTGCCCGTGCCGCACGTTGCCGGTGTCGCAACGCCGCTTGCAACCGAGTAACACGTGCCGCTCTTGAGGTCGTTGGGATTGACGAGCACGGCGAAAGCGTCGGTCTCTCCAAACATCGAGGAGTTGTTCATGCGTAGCGACGTCGCCGTCACGTACGAGCCCTCGAGCTGAACGAGATTTGCAGCGTTGAACTGCTTGACGAAGCTCATGCTCAAACCGCGAGTATGCGAATTGAGTTCATAGTCGCCCGAGTCGTAGCCGGTAAGCGGCTGCCATGACGAGACCGCGCCGGTTCCGACGTAGTTCGAATAATAGGTGTAACCGTAGGCGCGAAAATAGGCGTCCCCGTTGAAGTTATGCTGGTACTGGAGCTTGACGATCTCCTGGTTGTTGTATTGGACGTCGCGCGTATTGAGCGGAAGCGTCTCGCCCATCGGCCGGTTGGTCGGCGACGACGGAAAGTAATATGGCGTAATTTGACTTACGTTGCCATCGCTAAAGAACGAGCCAGGCGCACCGGTATACTGGTAGCTGTCGGTGTAATACGGCGTCACACCCGGATTATAGTACAGCGTGCCTTCGAAATTTTGCAGACCCTCGTCCAATGGCGAGACGTAGAGCGGCGTTTGGATCATGTCCGAGTCGTAGAGCAGTTGGACATCGTCACGCCCGCTGTCGTGTTTGTGCGGAATCGCGAAGTGGAGATTGACCACTGCGGTACGATCGAGCACGCCGGCCGCGTCGTTGCCGAACGGCATTGGCCCAAGGATGTAGCCCGGTGCACCGGCGGCGCTGAGGTTGGGCTGGCCGTTGGTGAAACACGACGGTGGAATCGGAGCGGTCGTTGGGCACTGATCGAGCGGCGGCCCGAATTCATTGGCGTATGACGCGCCGTCCCACTGATCGATGTAGCGGTGGTCCTGATTGAAGCCGCCGATACCCGCGTAGTAACTGAACAGACGATCGGGAGTCGCACCGCCGGCTTCCACGTTGAGGCTATGATAGAACGCCGGCGTGCCAGCGGTGAAATCCGCATCGGCGTAGCCGGGCGACGTGCCGGTCTTAATGACTTGGTTGATGAATCCGGCAAGCCCCTGTGCCTCGGCATCGGCCGGCGCGGCGCCGGTGTACACTTGTAATTCGAGCTGTCCGAGCGATGAAGCCGACGCCCGAGGGATAATTGTCGAACCCGCGGTTGACAGGGATACCGTCGAACTCGTAGCCCACTTCGCTCGAATCGCCGCCGCGGACGTGCACGGCCTGGTTGTAGCCGTTTTGGTTGGTCGGGACGTATGCGCCCGGCACCGACGCGATCGCGGAATACGCGCTGTTAAGATCGCCGCCGCCACCGAGCGCGCTCGCGCGTGATTGCTGCGCGGCGTTGACCGAGTACACGTCGGAGGTCGTGCCCGCGCGCACCAGGTCACCGCTTCCGCGCGACGTCACCTGCCCGATCGTCTTGAGCTGATGCGCGACTTTGATGGTCACCACTTGCGATGCGTCGGCAAAGATCACCACGCCCGGAAACGAGGTCGGTGCGTACCCGGTCTTTTCTACCGTTACCGTATACTCGTCGGGTTCGAGCGAGACGAACGAGAAACGCCCGTGAGCGTCGGCTACCGTCGTCGTCTTTTCCGATGGGCTCACCGCGGCGACGCTCGCGCCGGCGATCGGCGCACCGGTTTGCGCGTCGACGACGGTACCACTGAGCGACCCGGTCGTACCGGCGCGCGCCGGTACGATCGACAGCGCTGCGAACGTAAGCGTCAGAGCCAAGGCGATGGTTCGATGGATAGCGGGCGACATGCGGTATCCTCTCAATCGTAGCGGCGGTTAGGGTAGGTGGTAGGCCTCCAGGGTGTGCTGATAGAGCGCCATCACGCGAGCGTATTCGCTCGCAATGGCTGCAGCCTCGCGTTCGTGCGGGGCAAGCGGCGGTCCCTGCGAGAGCGCGACGTCGCCCTGCAAGATCGTGATGCGTTCGCGCAGCCGGTCGGGCATCCACTGGTCGTCTTCGGAGTTGACGACACCTGAGGTGAACTGGCCGTAGACCGTGTCGATGGCGCGAAGCTGCGCCTGCGTTGCGTGCGCGCGATCCGCGTCGAGCCGGTTGAGCGCGACGTCGATTGCCGAGAGGTCGTCGTCGAGCGTGCTCAAGAAGGCGCGGCGAAACGCATACTGTGCCGGCGTCCAAGACGCGCGCGGATCGGGCAAGACGTCGATCGATGCGGAGAGATCGGTGGACCCGATGGCGGCGTGCAGCGTGTAGTCGCCCGGAACGACGGGCGGGCCGTCCGCGGGGCCTTTGTTCCAGTCGCCGGTGCGTTGCCACGCGACCGGCGGTTCCGACGCGAGATCCCACGCGAAGCGATCGATGCCCGGTGTCAGCGTCACGTCGATGCTGCGAACGTGCGCGCCGGCTGCGTCGTCGACGACCAGGCGCGCCCGACCGTGCACGCTGGCCGGAACGTACAGATCGATCAGCGCGCCATACGGCGGATCGGCCGCGCCGAACTGCCCGGTCGGCGTGCAGCACTCGCTGTCGTAGGTTCCGTATCCGGTGCGCCACCAATAGTACCATTGGTATGTGGGGCGGATAGGAAAGATCGCCGGAACGTCCGCGTGCTGGGCCGTCGCGAGTCCTTCGAGCGGCGCAAGGTCGTCCAAGATGTAGATGCCGCGGCCGTGGGTTCCGACGATCAGATCGCCCGCACGCGGCTGGATGCGCAGATCGCGCACCGCCACGGGCGGCATGTTCATTTTCAGCGACGACCAGTGCGCGCCACGGTCCAGACTAGACCACACGGCCCGCTCGGTGCCCAGGAAGAGCAGATCGGGATTCTTGGGGTCCTCGCGAACCACGCGTGCCATATCGGTGCGCGGCAGGCCGTTTACGATCGGCTGCCAGCTCTTTCCGCCGTCCTGCGTGACGATCACATACGGCGTGCGGTCGCCGAGCAGATGACGATCGACGATGGCGTACGCACGCTGCGCGTCCACGTGCGAGGGCTCGACGCACTCGACGCGTCCCCACGGCCCGATCCATGAAGGCGTAACGTTCGACCAGTGCGCGCCGTGATCGGTCGTGCGCTGGATCAAGCCATCGTCGGTTCCGACCCAGATCATCGTCGGATCCAGCGGCGAGGGCGCGATATCGAGAATCGTGTCGTAGAATTCGGCACCCGAAACGTCGGTGTTGATCGAGCCGCCCGCGACCTGTTGTTTGGTGGGATCGTTGCGGGTGAGGTCGGGACTGATCTGCGTCCACGTGCGCCCGCGATCGCTCGTTTCGAAGACGACGTTCGCGCCGTAGTACGCAACGTCGGGTTCCTTGGGTGAGAACGCGATCGGCGCTGCCCAGTCGAGCCGGTAGCGCAGCCCCGCGAGCGGCCGGCCGTTCGAATCGGTGACGTCGGGTGTGATATCTAGATTTTGGCGCGAGGGCAGGTCGAAGATCCCGAGCTGTCCGGTCAATTCGTTAACGCCGACGTTCCAGATCAGTGACGGATCGCGCGCGTCGGGCCAGACCCACGTGCCGTCCGAGTCGTTGGCCACGTCGCGCCAATCGGCGTTCTGCAACCCGAGCGGGCTCAAGCTGAGCGACGGTGCGCAGAATGAGTCATCATCTTGCATCGCCGCGCACACGCGATACGGGTTTTGGTCGTCGTATCCGACGTGGTAGATTTGCGCCAGCGTCACGTTGAAGCGCCAGTCCCACAGCCGGCCACCGTCGACCGATATCGGTGCACCGCCATCGTCGGCCTCGATGATCCGCCGCCCGTCGTGCGAGATCCAAAAGCCGTGATGATCCTGATGCGTCGCCGAACTGATGTCGTCGAACGTTTTTCCGCCGTCGCGCGTTTCGATCAGGTTTTCGGACGCGAAATAGACGTGGTCGCGGTCGGTCGGATCGACTTCAAGGCGGCTCATGTAGAACGGCCGCTGGTCGATCAGCGTGTTGCGCGACATCAAGCGCCAACGCGCGCCTGCATTATCCGAGCGCCACAGCAGCCCTGCCTTCGACTGAATCAACGCGTAGACGCGATTCGAATCACTCGGCGCGACCGCTAGCCCGATCCGGCCCATGATCCCCGACGGCAAGCCGTGACCGCGCAGTTCGCGCCACGTCACGCCGCCGTCGACCGATTTGTAGATTCCGTCGCGCGCACCGCCGCTGCTGAACGTCCACGGTTTGCGCCGGAACTGATAGACACCCGCATACACGACGCGCGGATGCGATGCGTCGATCGCGAGATCGGAAATTCCGCTAGCCGGGCCGGCATACAGCGTTTGCTTCCACGTCCGTCCGCCGTCGGTCGTGCGAAAGACGCCGCGCGCGCGCGAATCGAGAAAGGGATTGCCGAGCGCGCCGACCAGCACGGCGTTCGGGTTATGCGGGTCGACCACGATGCGCGCGATCGCGTACGTATCGCGCAGTCCCACGTTGCGCCAGTGGGCACCCCCATCACGCGTGACCCACACGCCGTCGCCGTAGGAAGAGTCGTTACGCGGCGTCGACTCACCCGTGCCGACCCACACGACCTTGGGATTCGAGGGCGCAATCGCGAGCGCCCCGATGGCACCTACCGACGACGACGGCCACACGTCGTTCCACGTGAGGCCGCCATTGGTCGTCTTGAACACACCGCCGCCCGCGGACCCGAAGTAGTAGAGCAGCGAATCGCGGTCGCTTCCGCCGACCGCCGCAACGCGGCCACCCGCTCCAGCAGGCCCGATCTGCCGCCACCCGAGCGGATCGGCACCGGCGCGCGTCATCGCCAGAAGTGCGAGGATCATCGCAGCAAGCCAGAACGGCACCAGCGCGCGATGCTTCAATGCGATGCCTCCATCGCGGCCAGATAGTGGCGGTCGAATGCGGCCAACAGTCCTTCGGCGTTGGCATAGGGTCCGGGCGTGTAGGCGCGCGAGCACATGCCGGCATGCGTGAGTTCGTTGACGTGCCAATCCTGACGGTTGGTCGTATCCCAGAAATCGACCGCATCACCTGGATCGAAGTCGTCGCGCGCCATCGTGCGCGGATCGAACAGCCACGCGCACTCGACGTGCGTGCGGTGTTCGTCGAGCGGGCGCGCGTAATGCACCATGACATAATCGGGATGCAGGCTGAGCAGCATCGACGGAAAAAGCGTGTAGTAGTAGACGCGATCGATGTTCGCGCCGCTCACCGCGCCGACCGGCGGCCGCGCGGTCGACCCGGTCGTCGTCAAGCTTGCACCGTGCTCGCGTAACTCCGAGTAGCCGCCTAAAAACGCGCCTTCGGCCAGGTCGTTGCGCCCGCTGTCCGAGGGCGAGAGCTTGTCGAGCTGCGGATGCACGATCGGACAGTGGTAGCACTCGGAGTAATTCATGAAGACCAGCTTCCAGTTACATCGCAACTCGTAGGTGATCGTGCGCGCCGCACGCAGCGAAGCGATCGCCCACGGTGTGAATCGTTCGAAAACCGGGGCGAATGCCTGCACGAACGGCACCGGTGCGCGATCGAGGTTGACGAAGACGAAGCCTTCCCACAGCGCCAGCGCCGCTTCGTGGAGCGGATAGTCACCGACGGAAAACCCCGGTACGTCGTTCATGTTGCGCGCCACCTTGAGTTTGCCGTCTAGGCCGTAGGTCCAAGCGTGATATGGACACTGGATCGAACCGCTGAAATGTCCGCTTGCCGTTTCGCACATCCGCGTCCCGCGATGGCGGCAGACATTGTAGAAGGCGTGCAGCCTCCCCGCACCGTCACGCGTGACGATCAATTGCTCGCCGGCGACGTGCGCGATGAAATAATCCCCGGCGTTTTCGGCCTGCTCGGCGCGCCCGACGCAGATCCACTCGCGCGCAAAGATGCGTTCGCGTTCGCGCGCGAACACCTCGGGCGAGACATACCACTGCGCATCGAGCGTGCGCTGCCCGGTGCCGACATTGGGTTTCACGAACGTGGACATAGGATGCTACCTCCCCGCCGAATATTGTTCGGAGATTCGGTCGGAGGGCCAGCGATCCTTCGGGGCGTATTAGATTTTATCCGAAGGCCATTCGGTGAGCGGCGCTCTGCGTCGAATGAAATTGGGGAGGTGCCTCGTGGACGTCCATGGATCCGTCCGGCTCGAACCCTCGCTGCCCCGGCGCGCCTACTGGGACGCGCCCTTCTACGCGCGTGAAAACGAGGCGATCTTCCTCGACCAGTGGGTCTACGTGGGGCGCGCCGAATCGCTCGCCTCGCCGGGAGACTACCGCGTCATCGAACTTGGGACCGAGAGCATCATTTTGATCCGGGGCGAGGAAGGCGTGATTGCGGGCCACCTCAACCTGTGCCGCCATCGCGGAAGCCGGCTGCTCTGCGGAGAGGGCAACGTTCGCGGGGCGATCCGCTGCCCGTACCATGCCTGGGCCTACGCTACCGACGGCCGCCTGATCGCCACGCCGTTTATCGACGCGGCCGACGTTCCAGACGGCGCGCGGGCGCTTTACGCGGTCGCGGTCGCCGTGTGGGGCGGCTTCCTGTTCGTCCACGCCACGCCGCAACGCGTGCACGAAGGCGCAACGCTCGAACGGCAACTCGGCCCGATTCCGCAGCGCCTGGCGCGCTATCCGCTGACCGGCCTGCGCAGCGGCGCGACGTTGCGCTACGACGTCGCGGCGAATTGGAAAGTGATCCTCGAAAACTACAACGAGTGCTACCATTGCGCGGGCGTTCACCCCGAGCTATGCAAAGTGGTGCCGGCGTTCAAAGACCAGGGCGGCATGAACTTGGATTGGGAACGCGGCATTCCGCACCGCGAAGGGGCGACGACGTTCACGATGTCGGGCACGACCGCCCGCGCGCCGTTTGCCGGATTGAACGACGACGAACGGGTGCGTCATAAGGGCGAATTGATCTATCCCAACTTCATGCTCAGCCTGAGCGCGGATCACGTTGCCGCCTTCGAACTGCGGCCCCGCGCCCCCGATCGCACCGAGATCGTTTGCGAACTCCTCTTCGATCCGGCAGAGATGAGCGGGCCCGCCTTCGATCCGAGCGATGCTTCGTCGTTCTGGGATCTGGTCAACGCCCAGGACTGGGCGATCTGCGAACGCGTGCAGGCCGGCATGCGCTCGCGCGCGTTCCGGTACGGCTACTACGCACCGATGGAGGACGCGAGTTTGGATATTCGTCGCTATCTTGCGCAGCGTCTGGGCGACGACGCGATCGCGATCGACTAGACGTGGAACGCGAATTCGACGTCATCGTCCTGGGCTTGGGCGGCATCGGCAGCGGTGCGGCGTACTGGGCCGCGCGGTCGGGCGCTCGCGTGCTGGGCATCGAACGCTTTGATTTGGGTCACGCGCGCGGCGGGTCGCACGATCATTCGCGCATCATCCGCCTCTCCTACCATGCGCGCAACTATGTCGCGCTAGCCAAAGAGGCGTACGCCGCGTGGGCGCAACTTGAATACGACGTCGGCGAACGCTTGGTGTTCAAGACCGGCGGGCTCGATCTCGGGCCGCGCGACGGCGCGATTCCGCTGCAAGGATACGCCGACGCGATGGATGCGTGCGAGGTGCCGTACGAAACGCTCGACGCCGCGGAGATTCGCCGGCGCTTTGCGGCATTTGCGGTCGGTGACGACGTCTGGGGCCTGTTTCAAGCGGACGGCGGCATCGTCGCCGCGGAACGCGCGACGGCAGCACATCAGCGCGCCGCCGTGGTCGCCGGAGCGACGCTGCTCGAACATACGCCGGTGACGCGTATCGACGTGCGCGACGGCGAGGTGCTCGTTGCCGCGGGCGGCACGACCTATCGCGCGGGGCAGTTGATCGTCGCTTCCGGCGCCTGGACCAATGAAGCGCTGGCGCACGCCGGCCTGCATCTGCCGCTCGATGTCACCAAGGAACAAGCGATGTATTTTCGCCCGGCGAACAGCGAGCCGTTCGCGTTCGGGTCGTTTCCGGTGTGGATTTGGATGGACGATCCCTCGTTTTACGGATTCCCGGTATTCGGCGAATCCGGCGCGATCAAGGTGACGCAAGACGCCGGCGGCCGCAGCGTCGATCCCAACACGCGCACGTTCGAACCCGACGCCGAGATCACCGCACGCGTGCGTGCGTTTCTCGCGGCGCACCTTCCGGCGCTCGACGCACCGGTCCACACGATCAAGACCTGCCTTTATACACTCACGCCGGATCGCGATTTCATCATCGATACGCTGCCCATGCATCGCAACGTCCACGTCGCCGTCGGCGCGGGGCACGCGTTCAAATTCGCATCGGCGATCGGACGCATCTTGTCCGACCTCGCGCTGCGCGGAACCACCCGCAGCGACATCTCCGGTTTTTCGCTCGCGCGCCCGATTCTGCACATGGCGCAGCCGCCCAAGACGTACATGGTCTAGCGTGAACTGGGACATCGCCGCGTTCTCGTTCTATCTGCTGATCGTCCTGGCGATCGGCGTGGTGACCTCGCGCCGCATCGGCGACGCCGAGGACTTTCATCTGTGCGGACGGCGTCTGGGTCCGGTGACGGTGTCGATGTCGCTGGCCGCAACGGTGTTTTCGGGGTCGGGCTTGATCGGCGGCGCCGGGCTCGCCTATGCGATCGGCGCGTCGGGATCGTACTGGAATCTCACCGCCGTTCCGGCCTGGATTCTCGTTGGCCTCACGCTGACCGTGACGATGCGCAATCTGCGCCTCAAGACGGTGCCGGGATTTTTGGGCGATACGTACGGCATGAGCACGCGCCGCTTGATCGCCTGTCTGCAGGTGGTCGAATCCGTCACGTTCGTTGCGGTGCAGATCACCGTGTCGCGGCTCGCGCTCGAAACGCTGTTCGGCATGAACGGCCTGCTCGCCGCGACGCTGGTCACCGTGGTTTTCGTGGCCTACACCGCGATGGGCGGACTGTGGGCCGTGGTCTGGACCGACATCGTGCAGTACGTCGTGCTGATGACGGCGGTGCTCCTCGGCCTGCTCTTTGCCGTGCATCAGGCGGGCGGATGGAACGCAGTCAGCGCCGCGCTGCCGCCTAGCCATCTGAGCATGGCGCAACTGGGCTGGCAAACGCCGCTTGCGTGGTTCGCGCTGTGCGTCTATTCGTGGGGCACCGATCAAGCCTACATGCAGCGCGCCTTCGCATCGCGCGATGCCGCGACCGCGCGCACCGCGTATCTGTTCACCGCAGCGACGTATCTGGTGTTCGGAATCTGCGTCGCCGGGATCGGCATGACCGCATCGGTGCTGATGCCGGGACTGCACGATCCCGACCAAGCCTTTCCGCAATTGATCGCACGCGTGATTCCGGCTGGTCTGCGCGGTTTTTTTCTCACCGGAATCCTGGCCACCACGATGTCGACCGCATCGGCATATCTCGCGGCGTCGTCATCGATTTTGGTGCAGGATCTCTACGAGCCGCTGCTTGGCCGGGATCTCGCGAGGAAAGGGTTGGTTCGCAGTTCGCGGATCGCGACGATTGGACTTGCGGTCATGGCGTTCGCCGTTGCACTTCGCTATCCCGACGTCGTCGCGGTCGTCATCTTCTCGACCTTGGTCGCACCGGCGGCGATCTTCTTCCCGCTGGTGTTCGCCCTCTACGTCAAACGCACCAACCGGCGCGCGGGATTCTACGCGATCGCGACCGCCGCATTAGCCGGCGTCATCGATCAAGTGTGGCTGTCGGGACATACACCGGTGATCGGCGCGATCGATCCGCTCTTCTTCGGTCCGCTGGCGGGATTGATCGTTCTGGTCACCGCGACGCTGGCGCTGCGGCGCACGCCGCAGGTGCGCCATGCCTAAGCGCGCGCTGTTCGCCGAACTCTTTCAAACCGCCAATCTCGAACGTTTGCGCGAGATCGCCGGGCAGCGCATCTTGCGCCGCGTGCTCGGCGGGCGCGACGTGCTCTCGATTGGCCTGGGCGCGATGATCGGCGGCGGCATCTTCACCACCATCGGTCCGGGCGTCCGCATGGCCGGCCCCGCCATCGTCATCTCCTACCTGCTCGCTGCCGCCGCGTCGTTCTTCGCCGCGCTCGCGTACGCCGAACTTGCGTCCATCGTTCCGATCGCCGGCAGCGCCTACACCTACGCCTATGCGACGATGGGTAAACTGGTCGCATGGCTGATCGGCTTTGCGCTGATCTTCGAGTACGGCGTAAGCGGCGCCCCGGTCGCCCAGCAGTTCTCCGGCGCAATCCAGGATATGCTGCGCGAGGCGTTCGGTATCGTGACGCCGTTTTGGATGCAGCGTTCCCATCTGGTGATCACCGGACCATGGTGGAATCCCCAAAACTGGGACTTTGCGCATTCGCAGTACGACGTGATCGGCGCGGCGTTCATCATCGTGCTCTCACTCTTGCTCACGATCGGCATCCGGGAGACGGCCGCCACCAACAACATCTCCAACGTGCTCAAGATCGGGGCGTTGGCGGTCTTCCTGATCGCGGCGTCGCGCCTCGTGCACCCGGATCGCTGGTTTCCCCTTATCCCGCAGGGCTGGGGTTCGCTACGTCCGTTTTCGGGCGGCGTGGGTGTGGGCATCATTCCGGCGGCGGCACTGGTGTTCTTCAACTATATCGGATTCGACAGCACGACCACGGTGTCGGAAGAATGCCGTAATCCGCAGCGCGACCTGCCGTTCGGGGTGATCGGATCGCTGCTGATCGGCACGGTGCTGTACTGTGCGGTCGCGATCGTGCTCGTCGGCGCGGTCCCGTGGAAGTCGGTTGACGAGAACCACGCGCTGGCCAGCGCGGTCGCCCCGCTGCATAATGCCTTTGTCAACTGGTCAGTCATCGTCGGCATCCTCGCGGGCACCATCACGGTGGCGATCTCGGCCGTGCTCGGGCAAACGCGCATCTTCTACGTCATGGCCCGCGACCGGATGCTTCCGCCGGGTTTTGCCAGCGTCAACAAGCGCTTCAAGACGCCGGTGCGCATGACGATCCTGGTAGGTTCCGCCGTTGCGCTGCTCACGCTGATCGTACCGCTCGACAATCTCCTGAGCGCGGTGAATATCGGGACGCTCTTTGCCTTCGTGATCGTCTGCGCGGGCGTGATCTTTCTGCGCCACCGGCGCCCGGATCTTCCGCGCAGTTTCCGCTCGCCGTTCGTACCGCTCTTTCCGCTGCTCGGCATCGCGTTCTGCGCATTTCTCGCCATCTACGGCTTGGACGTGCAAACGTGGCTATGGTTCGTGGGTGCGCTGGTAGCCGGGCTGATCTTCTTCTTTCTCTACGGATTTCGCAAGTCGAACCCCAGCGACATCGTCCCGGTCGACGAACCGGATGCGCTCTTAGAATAACCCGCACGCTAGAAAGGCTCATCGCATGTCCACCACCTACGACGCCATCATCATCGGAGGCGGCCACAACGGCCTGGTCACCGCGTGTTATCTCGCCCGCGCCAAGTGGAAGGTGCTCGTGCTCGAGCGGCGCTACATCGTCGGCGGCGCCAGCGTGACCGAAGAGACGTTCCCCGGCTTCAAAGTCTCGACCGCCGCGTACGTCAATAGCCTCTTCCGGCCCGAGATCGTGCGCGACCTCAATCTCAAAAGCTACGGATTCGAAGCGATCGAGCGAAATCCGGCCTCGTTCTCGCCGTTTCTCGACGGGCGCTATTTGATGCTCGGCCGAGGTACGGAACTCGACGTGCAAGAGATCGCGAAATTCAGCGCGCGCGACGCGGCCGCATACCCGAAATACGAAGCGATGCTCGAACGCGTCGCGTCCGTCATCGAACCGACGCTCATGCAGATTCCGCCCAACGTGCTTCACCCCGGAATCGGCGATTTGATCAACATGGGCAAGATGGGCCGGGCGATGCAAAAGATGGGCCCGAATATGAACGAAGCGATCGAGATCCTCACCGGTGCGGCGCGCCCGATCCTCGACCGCTGGTTCGAGAGCGACCAGCTCAAGGGCACGATCGCAACCGACGCGATCATCGGGGCGTTCATGGCGCCGTCGATGCCGGGCACAGCGTACGTCTTGTTCCACCATGTGATGGGCGAGACCAACGGCAAGAAGGGTGTCTGGGCATACATGCGTGGCGGTATGGGCGGTCTCACCCAATCGCTCGCCCGCGCGGCGACCGACCTCGGCGTCGAGATCAAGACGCAAGCCGAAGTCGTCAAGATCCTCACCAAGAACGGCGCCGCTACCGGCGTCGCGCTGAGCAACGGCGACGAATATCGCGCGCGCAAGATCGCGAGCGGTGTCGATATGCACCTCACGTTCGAACGGTTCCTCGATCCCGCAACGCTCCCGCCGGACTTCCGCGACGCGGTCGGACGCATCGCCTACGACAGCGCGTCGGTCAAGATCAACGTCGCGCTCGATCGCTTGCCCAGCTTCACCGCGCTGCCCGGGCACGAAGCCGGACCGCAGCATCACGGCACCGTACACTTCTGCCCCGATCAGGATTTCATCGAGCGCGCCTACGACGACGCGAAATACGGGCATCCGTCCAAGGAGCCGGTGGTCGAGTGCTGCCTGCCCTCGTCGCTCGACGACACGCTGGCACCGCCGGGCAAACACCTGATGTCGATGTTCGTCCAGTATGCCCCGTACAAACTCAAGGATGGACCGTGGACGCAAGCGATCAAGGACGACTTCGCCGATCGCTGTTTCGGAATCGTCGAGAAGTACGCACCGGGCTTTACCGCATCGGTGCTCGATCGTCAGATCCTCAGTCCCGTCGATATCGAGGAGACGTTCGGCCTAACCGGCGGTAATATTTTTCAAGGTACGATGCCGCTGCACAACCTCTACCTGTTCCGCCCCGTGCCCGGCTTCGCCGATTACAAGACGCCGGTCAAGAATCTATACATATGCGGTTCAGCCGCGCATCCGGGCGGCGGCGTGATGGGCACGCCCGGCTGGAACGCGGCGCGCGTGATGCTGCGCGGGTAAAATAGTTCCTTCAGCCTAGCGCACGACGTCCGCGCAAGGCACTTAACGAGGGATTAACGGCAACCACCGGCTTTCCCGTCGATATTCGAACTCTGGTTACCGATAGAAACTCTTGGAGATTGAAGCAGTCGCCGCGTATTTAACGCGGCGCGGCTTCGCTTTGGAAAGGAGTTTCTCATGACCGAGTTGCTTGCGGAGCGACAAGAGTCACCCGTGGCGGAAACGCGCGTTCCGGTCTATCCCTTCCACCTCAGTTGCATCGTTCACGATCTGGAGGAGGCGCGGCGCTTCTACAAGACCATTTTAGGGCGGCCCGAACTGCGCAGTACGCCAACGTCGCTCCATCTGGACTTCTTCGGCAGTCAGCTCACGCTCCACGGCGTGGAAGGCTATAATGCCGCAGCGCTGCATCGCGAAGTCGATGCCGAGATCGTTCCGGTCCCCCATTTCGGCGCGGCCCTGAACCTGGAGATGTTCCAAGATCTCGCGGTGCGCTTGCGCGCGGCGAACTATTCCTTTGTGCTGGAGCCGCACATCCGGTTCGCCGGAAAGCCATTTGAGCATTGGGTTCTCTTCATTCTCGATCCCAGCGGCAACGCGATCGAAATGAAACATTTCACGCAAGTCGGCGAATTTCGCTGGACGTAGAATCAAAGGAGATACGGGTAATGAACTACTTTCGAATCGGCGGCCTTCTTTGTGCCGCAAGTTTTGCTCTCGCGCTCGCGCCTCCGACGGTTAGCGCCGGCGAGCGAGTGACTGTCGGCGGCAGCAGCAATCCCGCCGCAGCGGTAAAGGCCGCGGCTAAAGCGTTCATGGATCAGAACGCGGCCATTGAAGTGACGGTCGACACGAGCAGCTCGGGCGCCGGGATCGCCGCACTCAAAGCGCAAACGGTCGACGTCGCGATGTCCGACGTCGCAGTAAACGACCCTGATTTCGTGGATCATCGCATCGGCTGGCTCGGCATGGCGATCATCGCTGGACCAAACGCCGGTGTAGCGGACGTCACACGCGCTCAGATGATCGGCATCTACTCCGGGAAGATCACGAACTGGAAGCAGATCGGCGGAAACGACCAACCGATCGTCCCGATGAGCCGCCCCATCGGAACCGGCACGCGGTTCCTTTTCGAAGAAACGGTCGCGAAGACGCCCATCGAGACCCAGGCGCCGGCCAAAGCGGGCGATCTCGTTGCTCTGGCCGACAAGACTCCGGGCGCGATCGCATACGTGGCGACGAATTTCATCGACTCCGCGCGTGAGACCGTCTTGAAGTACAACGGCGTACTTCCGACGCCTGACAACGTGCGCTCGCACCATTACACGTTCGCCGCGGACGAGCATCTCTATACGCTAGCGAAATCGAGCGAATCGAGCGATACGTTCGCCACCTTCGTCGCTCGCAATCCGCAACTTCTCGCCGAATTCGGAATCTTCTAGCCACGCAGCTAGCGCACGGGATTTGAGGGGAATACACGTAGCTCCCCTCAAAATACCCGGGTGTGGAATCGACGAAACGAACGATCGCGCTGGACGATGGCGCCACGACTATTTTGGAACAGTGGGGGAGCAGCGGACCGGTCGTGCTCTGCGTGCACGGCATGGTCAGCTCACGTCGATCTTGGGTGCGATTTGCAGAGCGCTTCGGCGATCGCTATCAGATCGTCGCCTACGATCAGCGCGGCCACGGTGACAGCGCGGCGACCACCGGCCCGATGTCGCTCGCGCAGGGCGTCCGCGATCTGCGAAAGGTTGCCGCGAACGTCGGCGCGCGGTTCCTGGTGGGTCATTCATGGGGCGGCGCCGTCGTCGTACGCGGCGGAAGCGACCTCAACGTCGACGCGGTGATCGCAATCGATCCGATGATCGTGCAGGTCGACGACGACTGGTACGCCGAGTACATCGAAGAACTCGACGAAACATTCGCGTTGACCGGCGCGGCGCGCGACGCGCGGACGCGCGAAGATTTCGATCAATGGCACCCCGAGGACATCGAAGGCAAAGTCCACGCGGTTCACACGATGACGAGCGCGCCGATCGCCGGCCTCCGCGACGATAATCGTGACGGCGCCTGGGACCTTCGCGCCGACATCGCGTCCTACGACAAGCCCTTGCTGCTTGTGATGGCCGGTAAGGACGGCTCCATCGTCCCCGCCGAGGTCATCGATGAGATCGCGAACCGCCACAGTTCCAACGTCCGCATCGTCACGTTCGAAGAGCAAGGGCACAACCTCCACCGCACCGACTTCGATGCATTCGCAACCGTGGTGGATGAATTTCTGTCACAACGTTGAAGCGAAGGCCGGTCCGCACGCCGGCGTGCCTCAGCGGCTACAGGGCGGGTTTTGTAAACCCGTAATCGTGGGTTCGAGTCCCACCGCCGGCTCCACGATCTTGCGAGAACCACACTGATGCAATCCGTCGATCCCAAGTGGCTACAAACCGGACTGGTGCTGGTCTGCGAACGCTGCTCCAAAGAGCGCATCCCTGAGGAAGCACCCGAGGTTGCCGAGCGTCTCGGCGACTTCAGTCTACGCGACTGGCTCAAGACCAGGCTCAAGGAAGAGGGCCGCTGGGGCCCGATCCGGGTGGTCTCCACAAGCTGCCTGGACGTGTGCGCCAAGGGCCGCGTGACGGTCTGCCTGGACCCGAAAAACGGCGCGCCGCCGGAGGTCCTGGTCGTCGATCCCCTCGACGAGCGCGATGACCTGTATCGTAAAATTGTTGACAGTATGGGACCTTCGGCCTAGCCGAAGCTCGCCCTTGCGACCAAAGCGGCCGATATAGCATCTGGCGGGTGTAGACGTTGCTCTATAAGAGCAAGGAGCTTTTTCGCATGCTACGACTCGCTTTGGTAGCGCTCGTGCTGGCATTGGCTGCACAGCCGGCCCTCGCCCAATCCCCCGGTATCCTCGTCGAAGGCACGACGAACCTCGCCCCTCTTCTCACGCCGGCGGCCGCCGCGTACGAAGCCGCGCACGCCGGGGTTCACATTACCGTCCACGGCACAAGCTCAGGTGCCGGCATTGCCGCCCTGCGCGCCGGCTCCATCGACGTGGCCGCTTCAGACGTGGCCGTCGCAGACGCGACGTTCGTGAATACGACGCTCGGCGTGTTGGGCTTCGCCTTTGTCGCCAATCCAGGCGACGGGATCAAGAACCTCACGCGCGCCCAGCTCATCGGCATCTTCGCTGGGAAGGTCACGAACTGGAAACAAGTGGGCGGGAACGACCAGCCCATCGTGATCATCGGTCGTGACATCGGCACCGGAACCCGACTGATTCTCGAAGAGAAAGTCGCCAAGACGCTCATTCCCACGCGCACCGTTGAGAAAGCCGGCGAGATGCTCAAAGCGGTGGAAAGCACGCCGGGCGCCATCGGCTACACCGGATCCTATTTCGTCCGCGATCGAACCGATCTGGTCGTAAATTATGAGGGCGTGGCTCCGACGCAAGACAACATCCGTAACCACGTCTACAAGTTCTCGACCGACGAACATCTCTTCGTCCGGCCCGACGCGAGCGCGCAGGTCCGCGCTTTCGTGGCCTCCGTTGCCGCCGACAAGACGCTTCTTCAATCGTTCGGCATCTACTAGAAAGGAATTATTCCGTGAACGCACCGATTCGCGTGGCGGCTCTTACGGTCGCCCTGGCTTCCCTTGTGCTTCCCGCCGTCTCGTTTTCTGCCGCCGATGTGATGAGCGTCCAAGGCACAACCAATCTTTCGGGCATGCTCGCCAAAGCCGCGACGGCATTCGAGTCCACCCACCCCGGCGCCGCCATCGCGGTCAAGGGGACCTCATCCGGCGCAGGCATTGCAGCCGTCAAGTCCGGCGCGATCGACGTCGCCGGATCGGATGTCGCGATTGACGATCCCGATCTCTCCGACACCATCTTGGGCAAGCTCGGCGTCGTCTTCATTGCCGGACCGGGTACCGGCGTGAAAAACATCAACCGTAAGGACGTCATCGCGATCTATGCCGGCAAGATCCATAACTGGAAAGAGCTGGGCGGAAAAGACCTTCCGATCGTCGTCTTCGGTCGTCCCCTTGGCGCCGGCACGCGCCTGGTCTTCGAACAAAAAGTCGCCAAGACGCTCACGACCGTTCGCGAACCGCACGACGCCGGTTCGATGATTCCGCTCATCACTGCAACGCCCGGAGGTCTGGGCTACGTCGGTGCCGCCTTCGTCGGTTCGCACGCCGACAGCGTGCTCGACTATGACGGCGTTGCACCGACGCCGCGCAACATCGTCGACGGCACCTACACGTTCGCGACCGACGAGCATCTCTACGTCCGCAAAAATGCGGACGCGCGGACGCGCGCCTTTGTGGCGTACGTCGCCGCTAACAAAGACCTTCTTCAAGCCACCGGCGTTTACTAGAAAGCGAATCACGAAATCATGAAGGTTCACGTTGCGGCCCTCGCCGCCGCCCTATCGCTCCTGGTCGCTCCCGCGGTTTCCTACTCGGCCGCGAGCGCGGTCCACGTTGCGGGTACCACCAACCTTACCTCGGTCCTGACCAAAGCGGCGGCGGCCTATACGGACGCCGACGTCGACGTCAAAGGGACGTCGTCGGGCGCCGGCATTGCGTCGATCAAAGCCGGTGAAATCGACGTCGCCGCCTCCGACGTCGCGGTCAACGACGACGATCTCGTCGATACGATCATCGGTCGCGTCGGCATCGCGATGGTCACCGGTCCCGGGACCGGCGTCAAGAATCTCGATCGCAAAGACGTGATCGCGATCTACTCGGGCAAGGTCAGCAACTGGAAACAGCTCGGCGGCGAAGACCGCGCGATCGTGTTGTTCGGCCGGCCGATCGGTACCGGGATGCGTTTTGTCTTCGAGCAGAACGTCGCCAAGACGCTGGTCGACGTCACGGCGCCCAAGAGCGCGCCACAGACGCTGGCGATGATCGCTTCCACGCCGGGCGCGATCGGCTATATGGGAATGTCGTTCATCGGCACGCACACCGACATGATGATCAGCTACAACGGTGTGGCCGCAACACGCGAAAACATCGCCAACCATAGCTACACGTTCGCCACCGACGAGCATCTCTACGTGCGCAAAAACGCCTCGCCGCAGGCTAAAGCCTTCGTCGCGTTCGTCGCACAACACAAAGACCTGCTCGCCGATTCGGGCATCTATTAGCCGCCTTCGTTAGGCGCAAAAAAACGGCCGGTCGTTAGACCGGCCGTTTTCATTTGTATTGCGGATGCGCTTACTGAAACTCGAATTCCGCGAGATTCTTTTCGATCTTTCGCTTAACGCGCTGAAGCGCGTTGTCGATCGATTTCACGTGACGCCCGAGATCACGCGCCATCTCTTGATAGCTCTTACCTTCGAGATAGGACTCGAGAACCTGTGATTCCAGCTCGGAGAGATTCTGTCGGATGCGCTGGCGGATGTCATCGGACACCTCCTGCGTCACAACGAGTTCCTCCGGATCCGACGTCTTCTGCGACGCCATTACGTCGAGCAGTGTGCGTTCGCTGTCTTCGTCGTAGATCGGCTTGTTGAGCGAAATGTACTGGTTGAGCGGAATGTGCTTCTGGCGGGTCGCGGTCTTGATTGCCGTGATGATTTGCCGGGTGATGCAAAGTTCGGCAAATGCGCGGAAGCTCGAAAGCTTGTCCGCCTTGAAGTCGCGTACGGCCTTGTAGAGCCCGATCATGCCTTCTTGGATGATATCTTCGCGATCGGCGCCGATCAGGAAGTAGCTCTTGGCTTTGATACGCACGAAGTTCTTGTACTTGTTGAGCAGGTACTCCATCGCAAGATTGTCGCCGGACTTTGCGATGGCAACGAGATCTTCGTCAGCTCTCTCGTTGTATTCCAGTCCATCCGTCGCGGGATGGGTCATTGCCATAGTCGTTTTTGCCTTCGTAGGTCGACATGCCGCAAAACGCGGGCCGGAGCCTCATCGGGCGCGGCACATCCTGGCAATTATAGGAGGGGGTCCTCCCCGCGTCAAGTGACTTTACGTCGCAAAGCTGAAGCTTTGCCCCATAAAGTCGACGTGGCTCGCTACGCTCGCTCACGCTCCGCGCTGCGTTGTCTGATTGCCTCGTAGAGCAACACGGCGGCGGCGACGGAGGCGTTTAGGGATTCGGTTTGGCCTTGCATTGGGATGCGGACTACGTAGTCGCATTCGCGGCGGACCAAGGGGGCGAGGCCTTCGCCTTCGGCTCCGATGACCAGGGCGAGGTCGCGGTCGAAGTCGGCGGATCCCATGGGTACCGAGTCCTCGCCGGCGGCGGCGCCGGCGACCCAGATGCCGGCCTTTTTGAGGGCACGGATCGCTTCGTTGACGTTGGCCACGCGCACGACCGGAAGGTAGGCGGTGGCGCCGGCGGCGGCCTTGCGGACCGTGGCGTTGACCCCGGCGGAGCGCCGCTCCGGCAAGACGACGGCGTCGGCGCCCGCGCACTCGGCCGTGCGGATGATCGCGCCCACGTTGTGCGGATCGGTCAGGTGATCCAGGACGACGATCAGCGCGTGCTTGTCGCGGCGCTTGCCCAGCACGTCGGAGAGCGCGGCGTAATCGAACGGCGGCGCGACCGCGATCACGCCTTGATGGGTCTTGAAGGGGAGCCGCGTGAAAAACTCACGGGTCTCGAAGCGCACGTTGACGTTGCGCTCTTTGGCGTCGGCGACGATCTTGCGCAGCAGCGGATCGCGTTTGCGCTCTTCGGAGATGTGGATCACGCGCAACGCCTCGCCCGAGGCGAGCGCCTCTTCGACGACGTGGATGCCGTACATCACATCATCGAAATCCAGCTTCGACGGCTTTACCCGGCGACGGTCCATGTCGCGCCTTCCTTAGAATCTTTGATTGCAATGCCGCAGCGAGCCAACGCGTCGCGAAGACGATCGGAGGCGGCAAAGTCTTTATCGGCTCGCGCCTGCGCACGCACCGCGATGACGCGCTCGATCGCCTCCTTGGGGCTCGCGCCGTTAAACGCGATCTCCGGCGCGAATTCGGCTCGCAAGCGTTCGAGCAGATCGGAGGGCAGCGCACGCTCAGGCTGGGTCAACCACGTGTCGTTCGGCTCGATCCCGAGCAACCAGAGTGCGCGCAAAAACTCTTGCGGTGGACCGGCCTGCGGCGACCATTGCAGCAATTCAGCCAGCGCGACCGACGTATTCATGTCGTCATCGAGCGCGTGCTCGATGCGTTCGAGCAAACCTCCAGGTGCGGCGACGATACGTTCGGGCAACGCGCTCACGCCCAGAGCCCGGAACGTCTTCTTCAATCGTTCGAGCGTCTGATATGCAACTGCCAGCGACTCTTCGGTGAAGTTCATGACCTTGCTATAGCCGGTGCTCAGAAACGTCAAGCGCACGGCCTGCGGATCGTGGCGTGCGAGCAGCTCGGTCAGCGGTTCGAAATTCCCGAGCGACTTGGACATCTTGCGCCCGTCGAAATTCAGCAATCCGCCGTGGACCCAAAAGTTCGCCATCGGCGGATGCGCCATCAGCGGTTCACTCTGTGCGATCTCATTCTCGTGATGCGGAAAGATCAGATCCGCGCCGCCACCGTGGATGTCGAAGCCGTCGCCGGTAGGATCGAGCAGCGCGCGCGCCATCGCCGAACATTCGATGTGCCATCCGGGGCGGCCGTCGCCGTACGGTTCGAACGGCCACGTGGGCTCGCCGGGCTTGGCGAATTTCCAGAGTGCGAAATCCAACGGATCTTCTTTGTGCTCGTCGACCTCGATGCGTGCTCCCGCTTCGAGTTCGTCGAGATTGCGATTGCTCAATTTTCCGTACCGCGCAAAGCTCGCGACACGATAGTAGATGCCGTCGCTCACCGCATAGGCGTGCCCGTCGCGCAGCAGATCTTCGATCATCGCTTGGATCTGCGCGATGTACTGCGTGGCGCGCGGCTCGTGGTCGTACTCCATCACCCCGAGCTTGCGCATCGAGTCCTTGAAGCCGGCGTAATACCCGTTGACGATCGTGCGCCAGTCTTCGCCGGTTTCACGCGCGCGATTGATGCTGCGGTCGTCGATGTCCGTGACGTTCTGCACGTACGTCACGTCGTAGCCCTTGTGGATCAAAAACCGGCGCAGCAAATCGAAGAACAAGAACGAGCGCGCATGACCCAGATGCGCCTGCGCGGACGGCGTGAGGCCGCACACATAGATCCGCACCGCGTTGCCGCGAAGTGGGGAAAAGGTTTCCTGCGAACGCGTCCGGGTGTTGTAGAGCTTCAAATGACCCACGACCAGGTCTCTTCGCCGTCCTCGCGTTCGACCTGTGCCACCCGGGCCTCGAGCGCTTCGATCTTGCGCGCGAGCGCTTTGAGCGCATCGGCATTGGGATCGGGCATTTCGACCTGCGGACGATCCGGCACGGCGCGCACGGGCTTGCCGTCCAGCGCGACCACATGCGCGGGGATGCCGACGACCGTCGCGTTGGCGGGGACGTCGCGCACGACGACCGATCCGCTTCCTACGCGTGCGTTGTCGCCGACGTTGATCGCGCCGAGCACCGAGGCGCTCGCCCCGACCGTCACGTTTTTGCCCAGCGTCGGGTGGCGTTTGGTGCGTGCCAAGCTCGTGCCACCCAGCGTCACGCCTTGATAGATCGTGCATCCGTCGCCGACCTCGGCGGTCTCGCCGATCACGACGCCCATGCCGTGGTCGATGAAAACGCACTGACCGATCGTCGCGCCGGGGTGGATCTCGATCCCGGTCAAAAACCGCGCGATGTGCGAAAACCAGCGCGGAATGACCGGTAAGCCCCAGCGATACAGACGATGCGTGACGCGATAGGCGGTCAGCGCGTGGAAGCCCGGATAGGACAGCACGATATCGAGCCAGCCGCGCGCGGCGGGATCGCGCTCGAGCGGCGTGCGAAGATCGTTAGCTAGCGTCTGGAGCGGACTCGGCATGTTCGTCTAGTGTAACGCCCGGGGTCAAGGCGGGGTTACGACGGCTCCGGCTGGTCCTCCGGCCGCGTCGAGGGGATCGGCTCGAACGGCTTGCCGCCCGGTCCGTAGCGAATCGGCTCGAGCCCGCGCCCGTGGAGCAGACGGGAGTTCACCGCGCCGATGCGGATCAACATCCGGTCGTGGCCCAGCAGCGGGAAGAGCAGTTCGAGCGGCGGGCCGCCGCGCTCGCCGGTAAGCGCCATCCGCACGGCGTCGTACGCGTCGTGCGCTTCGATCCCGAACTCGTCCGCGATCGCTGCGAGATCGTGCGTCAAATCGCAAGCCGCGCAGCTCGGGCTGATGATCGATGTATTGCCCGACCGAGTCCAAAAAGAACAGCACCGACCGCGTGCGCAGCCGTTCGAGTTCGAGCGCGGGTATCACGCACGATTCCGCGCGCAGCGCGGCAATCGGTGCGTACGCGTCGTCGGCGCGTTCGATCTGCGAACCATAGGCTTCCACAAACGTCTCGATCCAGCGCAACGCGGCCGGCGGGCGCGGGGTCTTCGAGAAATCCCCAGCGCTGCATCGCGAGCGCTACGTCTTGCGATCGCGATCACGCCCTACGCTCGAGCAACACGACGGCAAACGCCGCGATGCCGCTACCGTCGCCGGTGTATCCCATGCCTTCGCTGGTCTTGGCTTTGACGCTCACGGATTCAAGCGTTAGTCCCAGCCGCGTCGCCAGATGTTCGCGCATGGCCCCAATATAGGGCGCAAGCTTGGGGCGATCGACGACGATCGTCGCATCGACGTTGCCGATCGCGTAGCCCGCGCCGCGCACGCGCGCCGCGCAGGCTTCGAGCAGCACCATCGAGTCGGCGTCCTTCCACTGCGGATCGCTGTCGGGAAAATGCCCGCCCAGATCACCCAGCGCGGCGGCGCCCAGCAGCGCGTCGGAGATCGCGTGCGCGAGCACGTCGGCGTCCGAATGACCGAGCGCTCCGCGTTCGAACGGCACGTCGATTCCGCCCAGCACCAAACGGCGGCCTTCCACCAACCGATGCGCGTCGAATCCGTGACCGACGCGCGTCATCGAAGCAGCGCCTCCGCGCGCGCGACGTCGCTGGGATGCGTCACCTTGAAATTGTCTGCGCTGGCGGGAATGACGACGACCTCGATGCCGATCGCTTCGAGCAGCGCGACATCGTCGGTCGTTCGGCAATCTCTTCGAGCAGCGCGTGTTCGTGCGCCCGCGTCAAATCCTCGCGCGTGGCAAATTGCGGCGTCTGCGCACCCCACAGCGCGTGCGCGTCGAGCGTGCGCTCGACCAGCATCGTCTTTGCGGTCGACGACCTTGATCGTATCGACGACGGGTGCACCGAATACCGCACCGCGTCCCGGACGCACCTCGCGCATACCCGCGCGAACGTCGCTCGCGCGAACCAGTGGACGAGCACCGTCGTGAACGAGCACCTTCGCGCATTCGGGCGCAAGCGCTTCCAAACCGTGACGCACGCTCTCCTGACGCGTCGCCCCGCCGCACACGACGCGCGTCGAGGCGCGCACCAAGCGCGGCGCGCGCTATGCGCTCCACGTCCTCGAGCCACTCGGCCTCGGTGACAACGGCGACGTGTTCGATCTCGGGCATCCCGGCGAACGTTTCGAGCGACCAGCCGAGCATCGGGCGTCCGGCGAGCGCGACGAGTTGTTTGGGGCCGCCAAAGCGCGTTCCGCGTCCGGCGGCGACCACCACCACACCCCAGCTCATCGGACCGCGGCGCTCCCGTCCTTGGGACGCGCGAAGATCATGCGCCCCGCGACGGTTTGCAGCACGCTGGTGACGACCACGTCGGCGCTTGACGCCGACCAGACGCCTTCCCGTGCTCGACCACGATCATCGTTCCGTCTTCGAAATATCCCACGCCTTGATTAGCTTCTTTCCCTTCGCGAATCACCGCGCACTGAGTTCTTCTCCCGGCAGCACGACGGGATGCAGCGCGCCCGCAAGTTCGTTGATGTTGAGCACGTCGACACCCTCGACGTGCGCGACGCGATTGAGATTGTAATCGTTGGTCAATAGGCGCCCGTCGAGCTCCTTGGCCAGCCGCACCAATTTGGCATCGACGTTGCCCGGCGGCATATCGCTAAAATCGCGCTCGTTGATCTCGATCGCATGCACCTCTTGCAGTTTGGTCAGCATCTCCAGACCACGCCGGCCGCGCATGCGGCGCTGCGCATCGACAGAGTCAGCGATCGTCTGCAATTCGCGCAGGACGAAACGCGGCACGATCAGCGTTCCTTCCACGAAACCGCTCTTGACGATCTCGACGATTCGCCCATCGACGATCACGGACGTGTCGACCAGTTTGGCCGATGCGCCCGACGTCGCGGATCTTAGGAAGCGGAATAAAATTAACGATTTGGCGCCGACACGCGCGCCGAGATACGCGCAAAACACCGTCACGATGAAATACAGCAGGATCGCAAGATAGCTTGCCGGTCGGCCCGGTCGTGGTGACGAACTCGAACAAGATGCTCTTGAGCAGCAGCGCGATCCCAAGTCCAACCAGCAAGCCCGCCGGCGCCGCCCGCCAGTTGCGCCGGTGCAAGACGCTCGATGGCGCGCTCGACGGCGACGAGTTCGTCTTCAAAGAACGATTGTGCGAGCGGTGCGACCAGCACGCCCACGATCGCGCCGAGCACCGGACAGGCGATGAGCATCGTCCACTGCAGCGCTTCGCTCGCAAAGTGCAGCGAGAGCACGTTGATGTAGACTTCGCGGCCCAGTAAAAAGCCGGTCACGAAGAACACGATTGCGAAAAACGTTCGCAGGAGCGTTGCCGAGAGGTTGTTGCTGCTCACCGAAATGTCTACAAATGCTCCGCAGACGTCATTGGCCACGAAGCGTCCTCTCCTAGTGAGTGCGAGGCGGCCGCCGTCGCGCTCGAGGAACCCGTCGCGCTCGTACGCGGTAACGACCGGCGCATACCGTTCGAGCACGTCGATGCCGTATCGCTCTTTGAACCCGGCAAGATCAACCCCTTGCGCAGTCCGCAGCGCCAGCATGATCGCCTCCCCGGTCGCCGCCAAGCCTTCCAAGCGCTCGGCCTCAGAAGGAATCGGCAAGCCCGCCAGCGCCGCCTTGACGTAGGCATCGAACGAGCGCGTATGGACGGCACGCACTCCGCCGTTGCACCCAGCCGCCCCGACCCCAAGGCCCAGGTAATCGCCGTTGGCCCAGTAGTTCTCGTTGTGTGCACAGCGGTGAGCGGGTTTTGCGAAGTTGCTGATTTCGTAGTGCTCGTAGCCCGCCGCGGTCAGCGTGTCGATCGCCATCGCGTACATGTCGGCGCCCGCATCGTCGTCGGGAAACGCCGCCGGCTCCCGTACCTGCCACCGCTCGTACGGCGTGCCCTCCTCGACGGTTAGCCCGTAGGTCGAGATGTGATCGACACCCAATGCGACCGCGTGGTCGAGCGAGCGCTTCCACGTTCGCGTCGTCTGCCCCGGCACCCCAAAGATCAAATCCAGCGAGACCGAACGCAGGCCGGCTTCGCGCGCGTAGCGCACCGCGCGCTCCACGTCGGCCGGGGTATGTCGCCGTCCTAGTACCGCGATTTCATCGGCCACGAACGACTGCACGCCGATCGAAACGCGATCGATTCCCACGGCGACATAGTGTTCAAAATCGCCTTCGCGCACGAGCTCGGGATTGACCTCGATGCTGATCTCTTGCCTGGCATGCAGTGGCGGAAAACGCTTGCGCAGCGTCAGCGTCAGCGCGGCGATCGTGGCCGCGTCATTCGCGTTGGGGGTACCGCCGCCGTAGAAGATCGTCGCGGCGGGCTGCGATGGGATCGTTTCGATCTCGCGACTGAGCGCAACAAGGTAGCTGTTCGCACGCGATCGTTGCATCGGCCACTTCGCAAAATCGCAGTACGGACAGATGTACGGACAAAACGGTAGGTGGACGTAGATTCCCAGGCCCATGATCGGCGCGCGAACGCTACGGGACGATCGCGAAGATCCCGATCGCTCCGGTGCCCATGTGCGACGCGATCGTCAGCGGCGCTTCGTGCGAAATCTCGACGGCGCGGCGGATGCCCGAGCTTCTCGGCCATGAGTTTGGAAAGTTTGGCCACGGTTGCTGCGGCCTGGACGTGGCCGAAGGCGATGCGCGCATTGGGCGAATGTTCCACCGCGCGCACGACTGCTTCCACCATGATTTCGCAGGTTTTGTCGAACGAAAAGCTCTGGCCGGCCGGCCCGATGGCGCCCTGATCGTTCATCTTGAGCACCAAACTCACATTGAGCATGGACCCCAAGGCAACCACCGCTTTGGGAAGCCGTCCGCTGCGGCCGAGCACGCTCAGATCCGGAACGGCGAAGAACGACGCGCTCTTGAGCACGCCCGGCGACAAGCGCCGCGCGATCTCGGATGCCGGGGTTCCCGCTTTGGCCAGCTCGACGGCGTACAGCGAGAGCAGCGTCTCCAAACCCGACGCACCGCGTGAGTCCACGACGTGCACGCGCCCCCCAAAGGCGCTCGCGGCTTGCGTTGCATTCGCGAAGCACTCCGATATCTGCGACGATAGCGTGACCGTCACCACGTCGTTTCCGGCGTTGACCGCGCGCCCGAAGACCTCGGCGAATTCTTCCTGCGATGGCGGCTGCGTGGTGGGCACTTCGCCCGCGGCCATACGTTTGAAAAACGTCTCGCGATCGATATCGATCCCGTCGCGCAATCGGCTCTGCCCGAAAATGATCCAAATCGGAACGATCTCGATCCCGTACTTCCCGGGTTCGCCGTTCGCGAAATCGCTGCCGCTGTCGGTGATGACCGTGACGCCCATGTACGTTCTCCTTACTTATTCGTCTTGCGCGACGAAGATGCCGACGGCCCCGGGACCGCCATGCGTCGCGATGACGGGACCCGCTTCGAGAATGTCGAGCATGCGCGGCCGCGCATCACCCAGACGCGCGCGCAGTTTCGCCATCGCGCCTTCGGCGAGATGCGGAGCATTGGTGTGCATGACGAGAAAACGCGCCTTCGCCGGATCCGATACGGCCGCCAGTGCAAGGTCGAGCATCGTCTCCTGCGCACGAGCGAAGGTCCGAACCTGTGCTTGGGCTTCGACCTGTCCGTCTTTGAGACAGAGCACCGGCACGATCTTCATCAACGATCCCAGAACCGCTTGCGCCTTGCCGATTCGTCCGGTGCGTTGCAGATGCGAAAGGTCGGAAAGGCAGGCGTAGAGCCGCTGCGTGCGCCGCTCGTAGTCCAGCGCCGCGAGCAACTCGGGCCAAGGCGTACCCGCCGCGATCAACTCGTGCGCGCGCAGCACCATCATCCCCAGACCTCCGGCGGCGCTTTGCGAGTCGTAGATTTCGATCCGCGCGTTCGAAAAGGCCTTGGCCGCGGTTTGCGCGGCGTTGATCGTGCCCGAGAGGTGCGATGAGATCGTGATGCACAGGATCTCGTGACCAGCCTCGACGAGCGGACGAAACGCATCTTCGAACATCTGCGCCGTCGGCTGCGAGGTGGTGGGCAACTGCTTTTCGCTTGCGAGCATTGCAAAAAACTGCGGGCGCGAGAGGTCGACGTAATCGCGAAAACTACGGTCGCCGAAAATGACGAATAAGGGGACGACCGTGATACCCAGCGCGGCCGCGCGCTGCGGTTCGATATCGGAGGTGCTGTCGGTAACGACGACGATCGACAATCAGGCGCTTTCTACGGTAGTGGGTGTGGTCGCATTCGCGGCCATCATCTCGGTGATGCGACCAACGACGTCGTGCTGCACTTCGACGATCGCCGCACCGACCGCGTGTTTGATCGCGCGGCGCGTCGCGCGCCCGTGCGTGACGATGCAATACCCGCGCAGACCGAGCAGCGGCGCGCCGCCGTAGGTCTCGTAATCGAACTTGGTGCGCAGACGGCGCAGGGCGGGAGCCAGCATCGCCGCGCCGAGTTTTGTCACGAGATTACCGCCCAGCAGTGCATCTTTCATCACGGTTCCCATCGCTGCAACCATTCCTTCGCCGGTCTTGAGCACGATGTTGCCGACAAATCCATCGGCAACGATCACGTCGGCGGCGTTGTAGAAGATGTCCTTGCCTTCGATGTTGCCGATGAAGTGGACCGGCGCGTTGTCGAGCAGCGCAGCCGCTTCGAGCACTTGCGCGTTGCCCTTGGTGCGCTCTTCCCCGAGCGAGAGAATCGCGACCCGCGGCCGCGCGATGCCGAGCGCCGCTTTGGCATACGCGGAACCCATGATACCGAATTGCTCGAGCCACTCCGGGCGGCAATCGACGTTCGCCCCGGAATCGAGCAGCACGAACGGCCCCTTGAGGCCGGGCCACACCGTGGCGATGGCCGGACGCGCGATGCCTTCGATCGTCCGCAGTTTGATCAGCGCGATGGCCAAAAACGCCCCGCTGTTCCCAGCCGAGATGACGGCGTCGGCCGTCCCGGCTTTCACCGCTCCGACCGCCATGCCGAGCGACGTACGCTCGGCGGCGCGCAAGGCCTGCGACGCATGCTGATCCATCGGCACTTCCTCGGCAGCGTGCACGATCGCAATGCGCTGCGAGCCGGGGCCGGTCAACAGCGGACGCACGCGCGCTTCGTCGCCGTACAGCGTGAGCGCGACCTGCGGATATTCGTTTGCGGCCAGCAGTACGCCGGCCACGATCTCGGCCGGGCCGAGATCGCCGCCCATGGCGTCGATGGCGATGCGGGGGCTATTCATCGAAGGAAATCCAGTACTCCGCGTCCTTGGTTCCGCCGTAGTAATATTCGACGTCGGTACTCGGATAGCAAGCGACAAGCTCTTCGCTCAGACGCACCGCATCCTTCTCTTTCTGAGAACCGCCGTAATACAGGGTGACGAGGCCCCCGTGCTCGCCGCCCATCGTTCGCACGGCTTGCGTCGCCAGTTGTGCGATCGATTCGCCGGCCAGCAGCGTGCCGCCCACCTTGGCCGCGGGCTTGCCTTTGGCGACGCTCACCCCGCCGAGCGTTGCGTCCTTGCCGGCGAAGAACAGCTGCGCGCTTTTGACGCGCCGCGTCGCGGCGAGGATCGCGTCATCGGGCGGCGCCGGCGGCGGCGTCTGCATCGCAAAGAGGCCCGCGATGCCGGCCACGATATCCGGCGTGGGAATCACGTGCACCCGCTTGTCGGTGAGTGCGGTCACTTCTCGTGCCGCGAGCGCCGCGTTGGTATCGTTGACGAAGAGGTAGACGTCGTCGGAGAGCGTCTTGTTGATGGCCAGCAGCAGATCGCGAACGCTGGGGTTGCGTTCGCCGTTGACCGTCACTTCGACGCCGAGCTCGCGTACGATTCGCTCGAATCCCGGTCCCGGGACGACGGCAACGATCGAATGCGGCACGCTGGGCTTCTCGACGACCAGCAACTGATGCTGGCGCTCCATGTTGTCGATCTTGATCCGCGTGAGCCGGCCATGCTTTCCGGCAACGTCCTGCACGCGATCGGGATCGTCGGTGTGGATGTGGACTTTGATCGTCGGCGGCGCGCCGATGACCAGCAGCGACTCGCCGCGCGGTTCGAGCAACGCGCGCAACTCATGGGCGCCGATCGCGGCGTCCTCGAGCACGAATTCAGTGCAAAATTTGTTTTCACCGACCGCCTGGGACGGGGTAAAGACCTTGCCTCGCACGGGGCGACGCGGGAAGGCCGTCGCGCGCGTCTTGGACTCGGGCAGAAACCGCAGCACGCCTTCGATAAAATACACGAACCCAGCGCCGCCCGAATCGACCACGCCGGCTTCTTTGAGCACCGGAAGTTGATCAGGCGTGCGATCCAGCGCCTCGTTGGCCGCCCGCACGACGCCGCTGCCCAGACGGTAGAAATCGCGCTCGTGCAGCGCAAGCTTGTAGGCGGCTTCGGCGGCGGCCTCGGCGACCGAGAGGATCGTGCCCTCGACCGGCCGCAGCAGCGCGTGCCGCGCCTCGGTCACGGCTTCGCGCAGGGCCGTCGCCAGGACGAAGGTGTCGATATCGGTACGGTGGCGGACGTGGTGCGCAAAGCCGCGCAGCATCTGCGAGATGATGACCCCGGAGTTGCCTCGCGCCCCCATCAAGCTGCCCGCGGCGGCCGCCGCAGCGACCTCCGAGAGTGGAGCGCCGTGGAGCTTGCCTGCCTCGAGCATGGCCGAGCGTACGGTGAGGTACATGTTCGTACCGGTATCGCCGTCGGGTACCGGGAACACGTTGAGATCGTTGAGGACTTGGCGGTACTTTCGTAAGAAGTACGTGCCGGCCGCGAGGAATTTGGCGTAGCCGCGGCCATCGAGGGTGATGACGTCCACGGAGGAGCGGTCTGCGAGCCGGAGAGGCCTGAATCCTTGTCAAGGCGCCCCCGGCGTGGTACGATCTTGCGGTTAGCCGGGTCCGGGCAGCTGGGCCGGTGCTTTTTTTGTCGTAATGCCGTTTTTGAAATAGGGGAATCTGATCCATGGCCAAGCGCTGTGAAGTCTGTGGCAAGGGCCCGAAGGCCGGAAACAACGTCAGCCACGCGATGAACAAGACCAAGCGCCGTTGGCTGCCTAACCTGCAATCGGTCAAGGTCAACGAGCGCGGCACCCACCGCACCGCTCGCGTCTGCACGCAGTGCCTGCGCTCCAAGCGGGTAACCCGCGCCGTCTAAGCTGCGATCGCGCCGCTCCAAGCGTAAAGCCGCCTCCGGGCGGCTTTTGCTTTTGGCTAACGCCGGCCACGCACCGCACGGACTTTATCGGCGGCCTGGGAGAGCTAGCCTTTAACCATGCGTACGACTGGAAGCGTTTCACCGTTTGCGAGCGCCAATACGATGCGATCGACCTCCTTGTAGCCGCGACGCTCGTAGAGATAGACACCCGTCAACGTTGCTCCCATCTCGAAACGCCGAAAGCCCGCGCCGCGCGCCGCATCCTCACAACTCTCCAGGAGGAGCGTGCCCAAGCCGCGGCGCGTCCAGTCGGGGTGGACGAAGAACGCGCGGATTTTCGCGGCGTCGACGGCAGGGTCCAGAAAATCGTCCTGGCGGCGTGTCCACTGATCGCCGCCGAAGAGCGTCTTGCGTTTGCTCCAGCCACCGCAAGCGACGATCTCGCTCTCGATCTCGACGACGAGATAGGTCCCGTCGTCGATCAGCATGGTGTCGACACCGAAGACCGTCTCGAGCGCGCCCTCGATTTGCAACTCGGTATAATCCTGGCGCTGCAACTCGCGCACCGAACGGTCGATCACCTGCGACAGCCGTGGGATGTCGGCGCGCGTCGCCTGCCTAACGCGAGCCACGTTCTCGATGGCTGAAGAATCCAGAAGGCACTTTGCACCTACGCTGTGCTGGAAAGGTTGAATGCTTCGCTCAGCGACGTTCGCGAATGCTCTGCTTTTCGAGAAAGTCGGCTCGTAAACAATTCGGAAGTGAGTGCCCGCCATACTGCGCGCCCCCTTCCACCACCTGTGTCCTATGTGGCGCTGACTGAACCCGATCCAACGTCTCGGGATTGCTTCGTAGACTATACGGGGCGCGGCGGATGCAGCCGCTGAGGCGGCGGGCGCAGTCCGATACCGTCATGCGATCGCAGGTGCTCACGCACGGCGGCGCGTGCATCGGCGACCACGGAGTCAGCAGCTGGAAACCGCGCATACACGCGCTCGTATTCCTGCGCATATCGAATGTTCGCTGCGCCGGGGCTTCGGCCGTCGAGATACCGGTACGACATGCCGCATACCTCGTCGGCGCGAACTGCCGTGCTCCGCATGAGCATGTGCAAGAACGCGTCGTAGATCATAAGCCCGTCGAGATCCTCATCCAGGCCCACTTCAACCAGCGATGCGCGCCTGAATAACACGCGAAAATATGCACCGACGAATTCGTCATGCGCCGCCATCGTTCGCGCCCACACCGGCATCCGTTCGAGAACGGAATACCCAAGGACGGTCGGTGTCCCCGGCGCATCGATGACATAGCCGAGTAACCCGTCCCCGTACGCAAGCTCCGCGTGGGAGTTTTCGAGCACTCCGACCAGCGCCGCGAGCCCCTCGCGAAAAAGAATGTCGCCGTCTTGCAAGAAGACGATGTACGTGCCTTTCGCCGAGCCAAGGGCTTCGCGAAGCTCTTGCGCGGTCGACGCGGCGATCGTTTCGTAGGCTCGATGACACTGCCGGGAAATCGACGCTGCCGTGGCATCTGAAATGCCGGCACCTCGCGTGCGGACTACGACCGTGACGAGCACGTCGTGGTTGGGAATCTCGGTCGCGCCAATATGGAGAGGGGATGATGGCTCGAACCGCGCAACGGGCGCGGCTAACGCAAAGGCAAATGCCGCCGCTGCGCTAGACACGCTCCACGACCGGTAGGAACACACGCCATCGAGCCACTCGTGCGCGCCGCTGGTGAACGTTGCGCAGAGCGGAATTCCCCATCTCGCGAGCGCGATTGCCGGGCCCGGGTCGCTGAGCGACGCGGCAACGCACATCGAAGCATGAGACAGCGCACGCGCGCCATCTTCGGTAGCGACGATTTCGGCTGGAATGTTCGCAAGATCACCGCCTCTGCAAACCAGACGAACCAATCTGCCGGTCTGCGCCGCAGCCGTGAGCACGATGTACAAACACTCGACGGGCTCGTCCGGTGCCCAAATCACGATGCTGCCGTCATCGCTGCCGCGCCGACCCGGTTCGGGTACCAGCCCATCGCGCGGCGCCTCGATCGTGAAGGAATGGTGGAGGATGTCGAACGTCATGACCGCGCGGCGCATTTCGGCCCAGGAGCGGAACACGAGCGAACGCGCGAGCATCGCCAAGTCGCGCACCGTCGCTTTCGTCGTAATATCCATCGTTGCAAAACCAAGCAACGGATTTTGTCCGACCGCACCATCTGCGCTCCCCAGACGATCGAGCGCCGCGCGGCGAGCGTTTGGGTCGTGGTTCTTCCTGCAGATGTCGCGCGCGAGAACGGCGGCGACGCTGCCGCGGTCATCGTCGAGTCGTAACACAAGGTCGAACGAGTCACCCGCGGAACGCAAACGGACCGCTTTGTCCAAGTTTTCCAGAGCGCCTAGCGCGTCGGTCAGAATTCTCGTGTGCGCCATTACGAAGAAAGCAACCCCGTTGCCCGTGGCACGCGAACGACTGCGTCGCCCCGCGCTCCGATACGCGTCAAGGAGAAAGCGCCCACGGCTAACGCGTAGCTTGGAGCTTGCGCCGTTGGTTGTACGCCGTCGCTGAGGGCACGATCCGCCCCCGATCGCTCGATGGCTTCAACCAGCGAAGCGATGTGCGTATCGAACAATCGAGCCCCAAGAGGAACCTGCGCGACGTACACCGCGCTTCCATCCCGCGTGATATTCGCATAGGTCTGCCCCTCGAGTGCTCCCCAGTCGCCCAGGACCGCGACGGGAGGGCCGTCGGTCGGCGGCTCGGCGTACACCGGCGCGCGCGGGGACACGCTGATCGCGCGCGCGGCGGAGAGGCCGAGCGCCGTGAGCGCAGCCAGTTCGATATCGCGCTGCATCCAAGGACGGTAGATCGTGACCCCGTCAAGCAGTTCGTATGCACCGGAGAGATACGATACGGCAAGGGGCAAGCCTAGATTTGCCAGTTCGAGCGCATCGCCCGGATCGCTCACCGAGAGATCGAGGACGGCGCGCGCCCGTGCAAGCACCGCATGCGCGTCATCCGGGCGCGCGAAACGTGCGCGGACATTCGGCAACGTGCCGTCGCGGCACACGACGATCACGGAGATATCCAGGCGGTCGAGCGCATGTGCGGCTAAGGCCGTTCGCCACGCGGGCTCGAGCGGCGCCCATACGACGAACGCATCTTTTTCCGTCGAAGCGTCAAGCACCTTAGGAACGCTTCCTGACGGTGTCGGCGCCGTCAGTTGGGTATCAAACCCGCCGGCAAGCGCGCTTTCAAAGAGCAACTCGAACAAACGGCGCTCTTCTTGCGTGCAAACGACGGGTGCCTCCGAGAGTCGCGCGATCGTCGCGAGTGTCGCTGCACGTGCCAGATCGTTCTGCGCGCGAACAATCGGCCGCCCGTGCGCGTCGTTGATTCCTTCCAAGCGTGCGAGGCTTTCAAAGGCGTTCCGCCGCTGCGCTTGCGGCAGTTCGAGATTCGCCTTTGCGGTTTTTAGTATCCGAATCAATCCCGGATGGGTAAACGTAAAGCGCGAAAAGAAATGCTCGCCGCGCAGACGCAGCTGCACCGCTTGGTCGAGCACCGCCGGCGCATCGCTCGCGCCGGCTACGAGCGTCCTGATCAGGGCCCGATACTAAACGATTGCGGAGTCGAGGATGGGCTCAAAGGCACCGTCGCAACGAGTGAGGGCGCGGGCAATCGGCGGAAGAATTCGATCTGACCACTCGAGCCGCCGGGTGCTTCGAGCACGCAGACATATTGCTGATCGGGGGTCACGGCTACATCGACCGGCTGCGCTCCAAGAGCAACGTCGGATGCACTTGCGATAGTGCCAAGCGTTCCATACGAGAGGATGGGGGCATTACCGCTAGCTTCCGACAGGCCCGCGAGGTATGCGGTACCGTCCGTCGCCTCGGCAGCGCCATCGATTGCGGCAAACTGCGAAAGCGTGATAAGGGAGCCGCCGCTGAGCGACTGCAGAAGGGGCTGGCCGGAGCACGTGTTCGCGACGAGATAGACCGAGCTGCCGGCGCCCGCGACGAGGATCTGATTTGGGATAGCATTCGTCATCGAATAGATGGCCGACATGGTCGCGGTCCCGCCCGCCGTTTCAGACACCGCGACCGCCTGGGCCTCATTGAGTCCCGGAGACGCGGCGGAATACAGACTGTCCGCCGATCGACCTGAGCAGATTCTCGTAGTTGAAACCCGTGGAAAATGACGGATTCGCCGCGATGGTTGAATCGAAGCCGCTAAGCTTGGTTACGGCGTTGGTTGTTTCGTTGTAAAAGGCGTCGCAATGCGAATCCGCAGCCGCGCCATACCAAAATGGGTTGGCAGATAGAATGCCTGAGGGTAACGGCGCAACGGCAGGCGCCGGCGTCGGATTTACTGTCGTCGGCGCAACCACGGAGTAGACGAACGCACCTGAGGCGTTACCCGAGACGGCAAAGGCGCCGGTCGCGCAGCCGCTCAGCGCCGCGATCTGTTGCGAACCCGAAGCACCGGTCAGAACCGAGCCGGCCTGCTTTTGCGAAAGTCCATCGATGACATACACTGTGCCGTCGTTGTCGACCGCGAAGAGGTAGTAGTCACCATCGACCGCGGCGTTGAGCGCTGACGAGCTCGCGTTCAAGGCCAGTGGGGATGTGATCGATCCCGAACCACTCGCGTTTCCAGGATATGTTGCCGTCACCGATGTCTCGCCCATAATCGACGTCTTCGAGAGCGTTACGCCGTCCGTCGCGCTGAGCGGCGCCGCAGTAGCGAGCGCGCCGGGAATAAGATTATCATCCGCGTCCACGGGTTGGGCATCGACCGTCGTTGTTTGGGCCGCGTTCAAGTTTTCCAAGACACGCCAAACGGCCGGCGTGCTACCGGCTACGGTGTATTGCACTCCGCTCGCGACGCCGAGCATCGTCACCGATACGGCCGGCGTGCCGCTGAGCGAGACGACGGTGGGCGCGGAACTTCCGGTCGCAAGCAGCTTGTGGTCGCCGTCATAGGCGCTCGCAATGAACGTGTCATCGGAAATCGGCGCTGGGACTTGCACCGTTATTGACGTTGCCAGCGGCCCGGGGCTCGGGAGCGCATAGACGTTTTCCGTCGGTGTTGGATTGGGCATCGGCGATGCGAGGACGCGAACGCCCACCGTCGCACTGCTGGGTGACAGCCATTGAGGCCGCCGCCGCGACGCTCGGGTCCCACGCGCCGGAATTTGAATTCTGAGCGAAGCGGTCGCCAACGGACCGGAATTCGGGTTCGTGGCCGGCAGATCGCGGCCAGGCGACGCGCCATTGCCGCCGCAGCCCGCGATAAGCGCAGCAGCCCCAAGAGAAATAACCCCCGGTCTCGTCCGCTTCATTTTTCCCCAACAAGAGCCCGCAGCTCGCCCCAATGTTCTACGGGCCTGCGCGTTCACGCCTGCAAACTGCGCGGAATGGTCCATTGCTGTTACCCCCGAAGGCCGTACGATGATTACCCCCGCAGAGCTACGCGGTCTGGAACTCTTCCATGAATCGGAGGAGTCGACGTTGCGGTTCGTCGCCAATAACGCGGCCGACATGCACGTTGCGTCGGGAGAGTGGATCATTCTCGAAGGCGAAGCGGCCGCGTTTTTCGTCATTCTCGAAGGATCGGCGACGATTCTCAAAACGGTCGCCGGTAGCGTCACCACAATCGGGAACTACGTCGCCGGCGATACGTTCGGCGACGTTCCGCTAATGCTCCGGACACCGTCTTTCGCCGATATCCGTGCAACCTCGTCGACGCGGCTGGCGCGTTTGGACGCAGTCGCGTTTTGGCATGCCGTGCACGCGGATCCAGCGCTGGCGCGGGCGGTGTTTGCCAACATCGGACGGCGCGTTGAACGCATCCGCGAAGCGTCCTGGGATGCGCCGGCCACGCGCTGTACGATCGTGGGCGACAGCCGCACGGCGGCGTGCTACGAACTGCGCGATTTCCTCACGCGCTCGCACGTACCATACGATTGGGAGGAACGCGACGGGAACGACTGCGAGGTGCGGTTTGCGCAAGGCCCTGCGTTGTACTCGCCGACCGTTCGCGAGCTAGCCGAACGCCTTGAGCTATGCGTGGTTCCCCGCAGCGTGCATTACGACGTCGTCATCGTCGGCGGTGGTCCCGCAGGCCTGGCCTCCGCGGTCTACGGCGCATCCGAAGGACTCCAGACGCTGCTAATCGATCGATACACGCCGGGCGGACAAGCCGGCATGTCGTCGCGAATCGAAAACTATCTCGGCTTTCCGAGCGGCGTTTCCGGAGAGGAACTCGCAACGCGCGCGCTCCAGCAAGCGCGCCGCTTCGGCGCAGACATCCTCATCCTGCGCGAAGTTCGCACGATCGAGGGCGAAGAGGGCGATCGGCGCATCGTTTTGGAGAACGGCGAAATCGTGCACGCCCGTACGGTCGTCGTCGCGACCGGGGTCGAGTATCGAACGCTCGAGTCCGACGGGTGCGATCTGTTCTTAAATCGCGGGGTGTTCTACGGTGCCGCCCAGACCGAGGCGCCGACCGTGGCCGGTTCCGACATCCACATCATCGGCGGTGGAAACTCCGCAGGCCAAGCGGCGATGTATTTTTCGCCGTACGCGCGCTCGGTGAAGATCGTGATTCGCGGGAACGACATCGCAAAGAGCATGTCGCAGTATCTCATCGATCAGATATCGCGTCGGAACAACATATCGGTCGTCCCGAACCGCGAAGTAGCGCAGGTTGCCGGCGACGGCCGCATCGAGCGTGTCGCATTGCGAAACGGCATCGAGGGCACCATCGAATGGGAGCCCACCGGCGGCCTGTTCGTGTTCATCGGCGCGGTACCGAAGACGGATTGGATCGAGGGAATCGTCAAACTCGACGAGCGTGGGTTCGTGCTCACGGGTCAGGCGGCTAAAGCCGCGGGGGCGTGGCAACGTGCGCGCGACCCGTATTTCCTTGAGACGTCCCAACCCGGCATTTTCGCAGCGGGCGACGTGCGCCGGGACTCGATCAAACGCGTAGCGGCCGGCGTCGGCGAAGGTTCAAGCGCCATCGCGCTCATCCACGAGTATCTCTCCTCCACACCACACAAGCCGCCGTCCACACGGATAATGGAACCAACCATACTACGCAATTGTTAAGCGTCATCATCTCAGGTGCCTGATTGCGGGTCGAAGGCGGAGAGGTCGCGCAGGAGGCGGGTGATCGCCTCGGGTTCGAGCGTGACCAGGTATTCCAAGCGCGCATGCGCCTTCTCGATGCTCTTGAGACGAACCGCGCATAGCACGGGGCCGCGGCGGCTGGGTGCAAACGATAATTCGAAGAGGCCGCCGGCGATGGCAAAGCTGGCCGGCGGCCCGTTACCCGAGTTGATTTGCTCAAGGTACGCACCCACCGCGCGCAGTTCGTCGACGCGGATCGGTACCGGAAACGTCGCCTGGACCGGCGGCGCGACGGCGTGTACCAGGCAGTCGAGCAGATCCATGCCTTCCGGCTCGGCTACGTCGGGATGCGCGTAGCCGAGAATCTCGAGCGCAACCTGCGGCTCGCCTTCGCCGATGCGAATAGTTCGAGCGGTCATCGCAACCCTTTTACCCGTAAATGATCTTGTGTTTGGGCGGCGCGAACTTGAGCCGGGCGGAATCCTCCGACGTCGCTTTGAGGGTTTCGAGTTCGACGTTGGAGCGTTCGCAAAAGCGAATCGTACGGTCGTCGTCGACCTGATAGCCTAGCGGATTCCACTTAGCGAGCGCCGCGATCGGATCGACGCTGTGCCCTCCGTAGGGTGTGGTGTTCGCGACGGCGCGCGAGGCAAGCGCGGTCGCCAGCAGCGTGGCGGCAAACGGCGAACCGCCCAGCGCAATGAACGCCGTCATCGCGGCGGCGAAGACGTCGCCCGCACCGTTGCCCGGATAACGCGGAAAAAACGGGCCACTCACGCGATGGTAGCTGTAGCCGTTGCTAAAGAGCGACGTCGAACGGTGCTTCTCGGGATCGCGCGTGAACGAGGTGATCACCACCGCCTGCGGACCCAGATCGAAAATTCCGTTGAGGTAGGCATGCTCGGTCATCGTGCGATCGCCCGTCCCCAGCAGTACTTCGGCTTCGAAGCGATTGGGCGTGACGATCTGCGCGAGCGGAACCAGGCGCTCGCGGATCGCGCGCGCCGTCTCCTCCGAAACGTAGAGCCCTTTTTTGAAATCGCCGATGACGGGATCGAGGAGCACGACGCCTTTGTAATCGACCAGCATCGACGCGAGCACGTCGACGTGCATCGGACGCGGCAAAAAGCCGACGTGCAGAATGCCGGGCCGCTGGCGGATCACGAAATCGACGTCGCGCCGGAACTGCGCCACGTCGGCAGTGACGGTGGTGCGGCCGCTCACGCCGCCGTGCGCATTGGAGAACTGGGATTGCGCATGCACGACCCGTGCGCCCAGCGCGCTAGCGATCGCGAACGAGGCCTGATTGCCCAAAAAGCCCATGCCGACGCTGTTCTGGATGCTGCCGATCAATGGGAAGGACTGGACGTCGTCTTCGAACACGCTGCCTTGTTCCTTTACGTGAAATGATCCCAGCCGGTGCGGGCGATAGGTTCCTCTCGACCTTCGTTCACCAAGAGCAGCCGCTCGTCCGCCCGCGCGTGCCCCAGCGCCTCGAGCGGGCGCCCGAAGCGCGCGGCAAAACGGCGTGCCAGATGCGCGAACGCGTGGGACTGCACCGCGACCAGCAACTCGTAGTCTTCACCTCCGGCCAGCGCGTAGGCGACCGGGTCGACGCCGCGCTGCATCGCCGCAGCGCGGGCCGCGGGAGCGACCGGCACGCGATCGATCGCAGCGCCCACGCCGCTCGCGCGCGTCAGACGCGCGAGATCGGTCGAGAGGCCGTCCGAGCAATCCATCATCGCGCGCACGTGCACGCTCCCAGCCAGCCACGCGCCCTCGGCCATGCGCGGAACGGGCGTGCAATGCGCGGCGAGCGCGCGCGCGCGCAGCGCGTCGTCGAGCGTTACGTCGCCGCGCGCGACGTCCAAGCCGGCGCGGCTCGCGCCCAGCTCTCCGGTCACGGCAAGCACGTCGCCCACGCGCGCCCCCGCCCGCGTCGTCACGTGTTGAGGGCGCACTTCGCCGATGGCGGTGATCGCGATGGTAAGCACCGGCGCGCGCGTGAGATCGCCGCCTGCGATCTTTAGTCCATACGTGCCCGCACATTCGGCGATGCCGCGCGAAATCGCAACGACGCCCGCACCCTCGACGTGCGGTGGAACGCCGAGCGCCACGGTACCCAAACGCGCCCGCGCGCCCATTGCGGCGAGGTCGCTGAGATTGGCGGCCATCGCGCGCCATCCGACCTGTTCGAGCGTCATCCACGCAAGCGAAAAGTGCACGCCTTCGACAAGCGCATCGGTGGTGACGACGCTGCGATGCGAACGTGACGGCTGCCATACGGCGGCGTCGTCGCCGATGCCGACGAGCACGCGAGCGTCACCGCTGCGCAGTGCCGCGATCGCGCCGATCAGTTGGTCTTCGTCCACCGCCGCGGCTACGAGTCGCCCAGCACCGAGCGCATCGCGCGCACGGTCGCGCCGGGATCGCTCGTGCCGAAAATGCTCGAACCCATCACGATCGCGCGCGCACCCGCCTCGACGACGCTGCGAATGTTGCCCGCGCCCACGCCGCCGTCGACCTCCAGAATGCACGGCGGATTGCGCCGGTCGATCAGCGCACGCGCTTCGCGCAGTTTATCAAGCGAACGCGGGATAAACGTCTGACCGCCGAACCCCGGATTCACGCTCATGATCAGCACGAGATCGCAATCCTCGATGACGTCCTGCAGCATCGAAACCGGCGTTTGCGGGCAGAGCGCAATGCCCGCCTTGGCGCCCAGCGACCGGATATGGGTGAGCAATCGCTGCGCGTGCGGCGTCGCTTCGTAATGAAACGTGATGATGTCGGCGCCGGCGGCGCGGAATTCGTCGACGTAGCGCTCGGGCTCGACGATCATCAGATGCGCGTCGAACGTAAGCGGCGAGAGTTTGCGTAAATCGCCGATGATCTTCGGGCCCCACGTCAAGTTGGGGACGAAACGGCCGTCCATCACGTCGAGGTGCAGAAATTCGGCTCCGCCCCCGGTGACGCGCTCGATGTCGCGTGCGATGTGTGCGAAGTCGGCCGAGAGCAGCGACGGAGCGATCACGACGGGCATCATGGGCCTCCGGGAGACGGTGACGGCGATGGTTTGTCGCCGTAGACGTTGGCGGGTTCGTCGCCCAGCCGCGTCTCGCCGGCCAAACGGTTGTCAACATAGAGATCGACGACCGACGTTCCGACCGCGGTGACGGTAAAGTCCAATTTTTGTCCGGGCTGCGCGTAGGCGCGATAGGCGTCGTATTGGCCGGTTGCGTCGCGGACGCGCAAGACCACCACAACCGAGGTTCCGGGCGGCGCATCGGGCTGCGTCGGTACCGACGCGAGCACGCGCACCTGGCGAATGATGTACCCCGATTCGTTGGGACCGGCGCTTACCTGGAGTGACACCGGCTCGTATGCATTGACCCGCGTGCCCGGCGGAATCGACTGGCGCGCGATGCGTCCGTGCGGCGGCCCCTTCTTCCCCAGCGGCGTCCATACGATCTGGCCGAGGTCGACATCCATCTTGCGAGCGAGCGTGCGCGCATCGTCGACGGACATGCCGACGAACGAAGGTACCTTGACCACCGGTGCGCCGCCCCGGCTCACCGTCACGTCGACGGATTGACCTTCGACGACGTTGGCCAACGGCTGCGGGTCCTGGGCGATCACGTGTCCGTCGGGAACGACGTCGCTCTTGATGTACGTCACATGCCCGAGCGAGAGTTTGGTGCGAATCAAATCGAGCTGTACTTCGCGTAAGGATTGATAGCGAAGATCCGGCATCAGCCGGGTGATGATGCCGTCGCTGACCACGAAGTCCACCTGTCGCCCCGCGCGCACGGTCGTACCCGCTTCGGGGCGCTGATTCATCACGACGCCTTTGGGATACCGGTCGCTCGTTCCGTGATCGATAACCGACGCGATCAGATGCATCTGTTCCGCCGCGGCGGTCGCGTCGCTCGACGATTGCCCGACAAATGACGGTACCGTGATCGTGTTGGCTGCGGGCAGTAACAAGTCGTAGATTTGATGCCCGAACCAGACCAGTACGCCGACAAACGCCGCGAAGACGATCGGAAAGACCCAATCGCGCGGCAGATAGCGCCGAACGACTGTCTCGATGTCGCGAACGGTGCTCAGGTCAACGCCTCCAGCGCCGCGTCGCTCACCTCGAGGTTACTAAATGCGTGCTGCACGTCCTCATGCTCTTCCAGTACATCCAAAAACGTCAGCGCCGCGGAAAGCTCGGCGCCTTCGGGCGCGACGGTCTGTTTGGCGCGAACGCCTAGGTACAGATCGGATATGCGCAGCGTGGAACGCAGCGCGTCGCGCACGGCGGCAAGTTGCGTGGGCTCGGTGTAGATGTACGCGAGCGACGGCGCGTACTCCACATCGACCACGCCGTCGACCAGCGCGGCTTCGGTGAGATCGTCCTCGCTGCGACCTTGCGGGTCGACTTCGACGACGCCGACCGAATCGAACATCCAGCCGACCGCCCCGGTCTCTCCCAGCGCACCGCCATGTTTGGTAAAAAGAAACCGCAGCTCGCCGGCCGTGCGGTTACGATTGTCGGTCGCCGCGTCGATCACGACGGCAACGCCGCTCGGCCCGTAGCCCTCGTACCGGATCTCCTCGATTTCCTTTTCGCCCGCGCCGCTTGCGCGCGCGATCGCTCGCTTGACGTTGTCGGAGGGCATGTTGTGCTCGCGTGCTTTCTCGACGGCGAGCTTAAGCCGGTGATTCGACTCGGGATCGGGCGAGCCGGTCTTGGCCGAGAGCGTGATCTCCCGGCTCAGCTTGGTAAATAGCGCACCACGCTGCGCATCCGTCTTGCCTTTATCGAGCTTGATATTTTGCCACTTGCGGCCCATACCGGTGTCCTTTCGCTATCCGGGTCCGATGATCCAGGTGGGGAACCACATCCGCGCGTGCCACTGGTTCCAGGTCAGCGGCACCGCCGCGAGGATCGGGTAGAAAAAGACAAACGCAAGCGCGATGACGACCACGACCGACGCGATGCCGCCAATTGCCCAATTGCGCGTCCTCGGATCGTCCTTGAAGCGTTCCCAGAACTGCTGGAGCAAAATCGCATTGCACAGGCAAATCAGCGGTATGTCGACGTAGAAGTGGTAGGCGAACGTAATACGCGGCGACTCCATCCACGGCAGCCACTGCAGCAGGTACGTCAGGACGATCAGCGCGTAGCCCTTGTTCTTTCGCAGCCACGCAAGCACGCCCACAAAGGGTACCGAGAATAACCCGAGCCACATGACCAGCGGGTTGGGCATCGAGGTGATCTCCTGCACGCAGCATCCGTTCGGGTCTTTGATGTTGTTGCGGTGATCCTGATAGAAGTATGCGATCGGCACGTAGTCGATCGGCCACTCGAACCATTTGGAAGAATACGGATGCGTGGCTTTGAGATGGTCGTGGTATTCGAACATCGTGTACTGGCGGTAGACCACGTCGTTGAAGTTGTGAATCTCGTTGGGGTCGGGCGAGTGCCGGGCGAGGTCGGGAATCCAGACCAGCCCGTAGACCGTCATCGCGATGAAGACGATCGTCACGAGCGCGCCGTCGAGCCGGAAGCCGCGCGGATTGCCCCACAGCAGCGGCCGCCCTTGCGCAAACACGCGCTGGAGCCATACGGCGATCAGCACGCAGAAGCTCACGCCGAAACCCATCACCCCGTACCACTTGGAGCTCACCAACAAACCGAGCGCGATCGTGAACAGCACCAGCCACAGATTGGCCGACGAGCCGCGTTCGCGTGCGGCGCCCGAGCGAATCTCGTTGCCTGCAAAGACCGCGCTACCGACCGGCGTTTCGTAGCTCTCTTCGGGCGTTGCGCGGTAGGTGATCTTCTGGCCGCCGTCATCATAGACCAACGCGCCGCCGCGGTTCTGCGAGATCGCGCCCGCCGTGATTTTAGGTTTGCCGCTCGACGCATCGATCGAGCCGCCGTCGGGCGCGATGAGCACGCGCGTCGTCGCGTTGGCGAGCGCGTAGGCGCCGTCGGGGAAGGTCGACTCGGTGAGCCCATCGGCAAACCACGAACGGAAATACACGTAGCGCGCGAGCAGATACACGCCGAGCGCGACATACAGCACGACGATGACGCTCGAGGCAGTATCGAGTTTGCCCGGAAGGCGCATGTGCGACCAGATCAGGTCCCAGATGCCCACGACGATTGCACCCGCGACCAACGAGACGCCCGCGGCCGCCGCGAAAGCCCACCGGGGCGCGACCGAGTGCGCCCGTTCCTCGACCTGCGAGGCGATCCAGAAACGATAGAACGCGTAGACGGCCGCCAGCGAGAAAACGACAACGAAGCCTTCGGGTGTCGCGATGCGCGACTGCACGAAATGCATTCCGTCGCAGATCAGAAAGAACGACGCGATCGACGCGAAGACCGTCGAGCCGGTGATCCGCTTGGCGAACGCGTAGAGCAGCATCACGACCAGCGCGCCGAAGAGCACGTCCAGGAAGCGCCAACCATACGAGTTGTCGCCATGCGACGAGACCACCGAAGAGGATCACCGAGAGCGTCACGAGCAGCTTGGAGAGCGGCGGGTGCGTGTTCTCGTAAATGCGCATGTTGCGCAGATACTCTTCGGCTGCGCGCGCAAAGTAGATTTCATCGAAGATCTTGTCGGGTGGATACCAATAGCGAACGAACGAGAGAATGAAGCTGCCCAGGCCCAGCACGCCCATCATCACGTAGTCGACCGCGCGCATGATCGAGAGCCCTTCGAGCGGATCGAAGAACCGGCGCGACCGAAGTCGCGGCACAGGAGAGCCGCCTACCGGGATTTGACCCGTTCGCTGCGGGGCCGACGCGCCGGCCTCCGCGCTGGGCGCAGAGCCCAAGAAAATATACCCCAGCACGAAGAACACGCCGACGGCGATGAGCGCGTAAAACGACGTGAGCGGGCCCCAGAGGTTCTGCGCATCGACGCCGGGCGTGTGATTGGTGACCACGCTGAGATATTGCAGCGAATACACCATGTTTGCGAAGAGCACCACGGTAAGCGCAAGCGCGCCCCACAGGTACCGGCGCGCGATCGGAATGCAGGCCGTGCAGAACAGCACCGCGTCGAAGCTGTAGCGTTCGTGCATTCGCGTGGCGAGGATGAAAAACGCGAGCAGCGCGAGCGTGCACGACTCCATCAAAGCCGATGCGGTACGGTCCTGGATATAGCGCCAGACCAACAGCGCGGTCGCGGCCACGACCAGCCCGATGCCCCACACGTATTGCGGCAAATGCACGCCGAACCCGATGAGGGTGGAGTCCTTTTGCCAGAACGGGCCGCGGATCGCCCACAAATTGAACGCGTTGACGGAGTTATAGTCGTAGACGCTCGAACCGAATTCGTAGCGGGCCAGCAGCCAGCGTAGCGCTTCGATCGGATTTGCGGTGGGGTGGAACGGAATCACCAGCACGATCGCAAACACGAACGCGGCCGCGATGCCGGCGGCCGTCGCAGCCAGCCGCGCGCGGATCTGCACCCGGTCGGCGAACGCGAAGGCGATGAAGAACGCGATCAGCACCGCCGCTTGCGGTTTGATCAGCAGCGAATATGCAAGCACGACCCACGCGGCGGGAATCCAGCGCATCGCAACGTCGGGGCGGTCGGTGCTGCGCAGCAGCAGGTACACCGCGAGCAACGCGAAGCCGCCGGCCACCGAGTCGACCTGGCCCCAGTAAGCGGAAATGAAGATCGTCGCCGGGCTCAGCAGGTACAGCGCGGCGGCTCCCAGGCCCGCCAGGGGTCTACCGAAGCGGCTGCCGATCGCATAGAGCAGCACGCCGATGCCCAGATCCGCTAGGATCGCAGGCAGTTTGACCATGATGCGCAGCAGGGTGAGGTTCGGATCGAGCCCGCGGAACAACGCCCAGATATGGCCGAAGATCGCGAGAATGTAGAAATAGCCGGGCGGATAATCGGCAAAGCCCGTCTTGGCGTAAAAGTTGGGCAAGCCGTTGTCGACCAGCGAAATCGTCCACGCCTCGAAGGTTCGCACGTCGACGTCGAACCCGCGCGACCCGATGAAAGCCAGCCGCACGAGGAACCCCGCCACCAACAAGATGGGCAGCGCGTACGGGAGCGTGCGCTCCCAGACGGACGTGGGGACGTTCGTCCTGGCGTTCACAGGCGTTCGGGGCCTCCGGTTTAGCCGACGGTTTCGGCGAGCGTGTCGAGTAGATAGTCCCGCAGCGCGCGATCGGGGTGGCGCTCCACGACCGCCATAGGTTCTTCAATCGCACGCGTCGCGGCCTCTCGGGCGCCCATCGCATTGAGCGCGGCAACGACGGCTTCGACCTCGGCGGGCTCCAACGCCCGGCCTGCGGCATAGGCGCGCTCGATCGTGTCGCGGTCGGCGCATGCTGCCTGGCCCAACGCCCAGACAATCGGATAGGTCCACTTGCGGCGCGCCAAGTCCCCGGCGGTCGTCTTTCCGGTGCGATCGACGCCGGCCCAGATGCCGAGCAGATCGTCGCGGATTTGGAAGGCCAGCCCGTAGGCCCGCCCCGCCTGCCCGTACGAGGCCACGATGTCGTCGTCCGCGCCGGCGCAGAGCGCGCCCAGCGCGCAGGCGGCCTCAAAGAGGGCCGCGGTTTTACAGGCGATCATGTGGTAGTAGTCCGCGAGTTCGACCCGCGCTTCGCGCTCGAACTGCAAGTCGAGCGACTGACCGTCGCACATCGTGAGATGAGCGGCATGCAACGTCTGAACGGTCGCGAGCGCCCGCTGCGGGCCCAGATCGCCGGCGGCACGCGCCAAGGTGAGGAAGCTGAGCGCGCAAATCGCGTCGCCGGCGTTGACGCCCTGCGGGATGCCGTACCGCTTCCATAGGGTCGGCCGTCCGTGACGAAACGCGTCATGGTCCTCGATGTCGTCGTGGACCAGCGAATAGTTGTGCAGCATCTCGACGGCAGCGGCGGCATCGAGCGCGCGTTCGATAGGAGCGCCGAGCGACGTACTGATACGCAGGAGCATCGTCGGACGCAGACGTTTTCCGCGGCGCGCCGGCCCGTGCACGCCGTACCCGAAGTGATACGCAAGCATGTCGGCGACGGCCGGAGATCCGCGATAGGCGCTTACCCGTTCGCGCAGATGATCTTCAAAACGGTCAGACGGGTTGACGACTAAGCTCCTCCATGCGATCGCAGACCTGATCGACCAGCCATCCGGGCGTCGAGGCACCCGACATCAGTCCGGCAACCTTGATGCCGTCGAACCACTGGGGCTGCAACTCATCGGGGCCCTCGATGTGATACGAGCGCGCGCCGTGCGATTCGGCAAGTTCTGCCAGATGTTTGGTGTTGGCCGAGGTCTTGCCGCCGACGACCACCATCACTTCGACTTCTTGCGAGAGCCGTTCGGCTTCGCTCTGGCGATTGTTGGTGTCGGTGCAGATCGTGTTGACCGCGCGTACTTCGTAGTATTTCTCACTGAGCGCCTTGACGATGTCGGTGAAGCGCTCGCGCGAATAGGTCGACTGCACCACCACACCCACACGGCTGCCGCGCGGGAGGCGCGCCACGTCTTCGACCGTCTCGATGCACCACGCGGCGGGCACGTGGCTCAGCGTGCCTTTGACCTCGGGGTGATGCGGGTCGCCGACAACGATGATCTTGTAGCCGTCCGCTTTGAGCTTCTCGGCTTGCACGTGGATCTTGGTGACCATCGGGCACGTTGCATCGATGATTTCTAGGCCCTTGGCTTGGGCCTTTTCGAAGACATCGACCGGGAGGCCGTGCGCGCGCACGAAGAGCGCGCCGCTTTCGACGTCGTCGACGCTAGCTGCATTGCGCAGCCCGTTGGCCTCGAGCGTTGCGACGATCTGCGGGTTGTGCACGACATGTCCCAGCGTCGTCACGTCGTCGCGGGCCGCGATCGACTCCTCGGCTTTTTTGACCGTGATCGCGACGCCGAAACAGAACCCTTGCGTCTTTGCCTTACGAATTTCCATCGATGCTCTCTCCGAGCGCGTGGATCGCGCTCATAACCTCTTGCGTAAACTTCGCCAGGTCCTCGCGCGTTGCTTTTCGATCGCTCGGAAGTGCCATCGGTTTTCCGAATGCGACTTTGATCGCAGCCAGCTGCCCGGCCCGGGAGCTGTTGTGGATGTACGCGGGGACTACCGCAGCTTTTCCCAAGGAAGCCAGCAGCGCCACGCCGGCGCGCGCTTCCTTGTCGCCGTGGACGTTGCGGCCGCCCTCGGGGAAGATGCCGATGCAGGCGCCGCCCCGCAGAAGCTCGACCGACCGCTTGATCGCGGCGGTCGCGCTGCCCTCGCGATCGACGGGGTAGGCCCCGACCGCGGCGATCAGCGGCCCGAGGACGGGGATGGCAAAGAGCTCCTTTTTGGCCATATAGCGGATCTGGCGCGGGGTGTACGTTCCCAGCAGCGGCGGATCCAGGTTCGAGCGATGATTGCAGGCCACGATCACCGCGCCCGTGCGCGGCACGTTGCCGCGGCCATAGACGCGCACCCGCCAGAGCACGGCCCCAATGATCGAGATCAGGAAACGCGCGATCTCGTACAGGATCATCGCGAGCGCTCCACGATCGCAGCGATCGCGGCGACGACGTCTTCCACGCTCATCGCGCTCGAGTCGATCGCGTGCGCGTCGGGTGCGGGAACTAAAGGCGATGCGGCGCGTTCGCGGTCGAGCCGGTCGCGTTCTTCGATCTCCTGCGCAAGTTGGTGCGAACTGATGTCGACGCCGGCAGCTTGGAACTGGGCGCGGCGCCGTTCCACGCGCGCCTGAACCGAGGCGGTCAGAAAAATCTTCACGCGCGCATACGGCAACACGACCGTTCCGATGTCGCGTCCGGCCATCACGACCGGACCTTGCGTTGCGGTCTCGCGCTGACTGCGCACCATCGCCTCGCGCACGCGCGGATGCGCGGCGATGGTCGAGACGATCGCGGTCACGGCATTGGATTGCAGCGTCGCTTCGTCAAGTTCGTCGCCCGCGGTGAGAATGCGAAATCCGAGCGGTGCGCTTGCGTCGAGCACGACCTTCACCGCGGCGCTCTCCCACAGCCACACGAGCGCGCGGCTCGTTATCGGCGTCGATCCGCGCCTCCAGTGCCAGGTGCGCGAGCGTGCGATACATCGCACCGGTGTCCAGATACAAGATCGAGAGCCGCTGCGCGAGCAGATGCGCGACGGTTGTCTTGCCGGACGCGGCGGGGCCGTCGATGGCAATTTGAAGATGCAGGGGCGGGCTCATGACCGCTCGCCCGATTCGCCGCACGGCACGGGGCGGCCCCTGTGGGCTGACGAACCACACGAGCAGTGGCAAAAACACGCTCGGTCTTCTTCTGTAATGCCTGCGGTTTCGAATCGACGCGATGGCTCGGACGCTGTCCGCAGTGCGAGGCGTGGAACTCGTTCGACGAACGTCCGATCGCCGTGCCCACGCGCGGCAAGGCGGCTGCGATCGCACGCGCCGGCGGCGCCGCGCAGCTCCCCGTCCAGCTCGACGCGATCGACTCGACACGGATCGCGCGCGTACGCACGGGCATGCCCGAATTCGACGCGGTGCTCGGCGGCGGCATCGTGCCGGGAAGCATGACGCTGATCGGCGGACCGCCCGGCGCCGGCAAATCGACGCTGCTGCTGCAGATTGCCGCGCAACTGTGCGCAAGCGGCCGCGTCGTCTACGTCTGCGGCGAGGAATCCGCGGCACAGGTCAAGCTGCGCGCGCAGCGTCTGGGCATCGACCAACCGCTGCTCGTGCACGCCGAAACGAATTTGCGCGCGGTGCTCGAAGCGCTCGAGCGCACCGATCCGCTCGCGGTGATCGTCGACTCGATTCAAACCGTGTGGCTTCCCGACGCCGAATCGTACGCCGGCAGCGTCACGCAAATCCGCGACTGCACGCAAGCGTTGATGGAGTTCGCCAAACGCACGGGATGCGCGACGTTCATCGTCGGCCACGTCACCAAGGATGGCGCGATCGCGGGACCGCGTTTGCTCGAACATCTCGTCGACACCGTGCTGTACTTCGAAGGTGAAACCAGCGGTGAGTACCGCATCCTGCGCGCGTACAAGAACCGCTTCGGATCGATCGATGAGATCTGCGTGTTCGCGATGCACGATCGCGGATTGGAAGAAGTCGCCAATCCGTCGGAACTATTTTTGGCCGGACGAACCGAGCGGCCGAGCGGATCGTGCGTGGTTGCGTCGATCGTGGGTTCGCGTCCGGTACTGATCGAAGTGCAGGCGCTCGTCGGTGAAACCAGCTACGGCACGCCACGACGGCTCGCCAACAACCTCGATCAAGGGCGCCTGGCGATGATCCTCGCGGTGTTGGAACGCCGCGTCGGAATGCATTTGGGAACACACGACGTGTACGCCTCGGTCGCGGGTGGCCTGCGCGTGCACGAACCGGCTGCAGATTTAGGCATCGCGCTTGCCATCGCATCGTCATTTCGCGACCGGCCGCTGCCGCCGCATGCCGTCGCTTTCGGCGAGCTCGGACTCTCGGGCGAGCTGCGCGGCGTGCAGGCACACCAGCGTCGCGAAGCCGAAGCGCGCAAACTCGGGTACCGCACGATCTTCTCGCCCGACGCGCACCCCGATGTCGCGTCCGCGATCGAAGCGGCGCTCTCGTAGCGGCGCGCGTGCCCGTCTTCGAAATCGTTCCGAACCTCTCGGAGGGACGGGACGACGCAACGATCGACGCTGCGGTCGGCGCGGTAACGGCGACCGGTGCGCGCGTGCTGCACCGCACGAGCGACGCCGTTCACCATCGCAGCGTGCTCACGATCGCAGGCAATGCGGAGCAAGTACTGGACGCCGCGGTCGCGCTAGCCGGCGTCGCACACGAACGGATCGATCTGCGCGCGCATCGCGGCGTGCATCCGCGGATCGGTGCGCTGGATGTCTTGCCGTTCGTTCCGCTCCGCGGCGCCACATTAGAGGACGCGGCATCGCTCGCACGCGCCGCAGCCGCACGCATCTGGGAGCGCTACGCGATACCATCCTTTTTCTACGGGGCCGCGGCGGCGCATCCGCATCGTGCGCAGCTCGCCAACGTGCGGGCGGGAGAATTCGAAGGACTGCCGGCGCGCTTTGAACGCATGCCCCCCGATGTGGGCACGATTGCGCGCCACGAAAGCGCCGGAGCGATTGCGGTCGGCGCGCGTCCGCTACTCGTTGCCTTCAACGTCGAGCTGGAAAGCGGGGAATTGGAACTTGCGCGTGCGATTTCGCGTTTCGTACGCGAGCGTTCCGGCGGCCTTCGCACGTTGCGCGCGCTGGGCTTACGCTTGGATGAGGGAGTTGTCCAAGTGTCACTCAACGTAACCGACGCCGCCGCGACGCCGCTCTACCGTGTCGTTTCGACAATCGCGCGCCTGGCCGCCAAGAACGGCGTGCGCGTGCGCCGAAGCGAGTTGATCGGCTTGGTGCCGCTTGCCGCGATCGACGAGGCGGCCCGGGCGACCCTGGGCTGTCCACCACCCGTTCATGACCAGACTGGAGCACCCCCGCGATCGTGAAACGCTTCGCCCTCCTCCTCGCCTGCGCGGTTTTCGCGCTCGGCGCGACCGCTCGCGCGCAAGACACCGGCGGCCCCGGTGACGCGGGCATTTATACGACGACGCTGAGCAACGGGCTGCGCGTGGTCGTCGTCGAGGACCGCGCGGCGCCGGTCGTGCAAACGGCGATGTGGTATCACTTCGGCTCGCTCGACGAAACGCCGGGGAAAACCGGGCTCGCGCATGCGCTCGAACACATGCTCTTCCGCGGGACGACGGATTTGAGCTCGGGGGGACTCGACGACATCGTCGCCCGATTGGGCGCGCAAATGAACGGCGAGACGACCTACGACTACACGCAGTTCTACTTCATGATGCCGGCCGACAAAGTCGACGTCGGCTTAGCCATTGCGGCCGACCGGATGCAGCACGCGACGATCAGTCAAGCCGGCTGGGACGTCGAACGCGGCGCGGTCCTGAGCGAACTGCGCGGTGACGAGAGTTCGCCGTTTTTCAACTTGCTGCAGCTGGTGCGCGCGGCGGCCTTTCCGGGCCAGCCGAGCGGCCGCACGCCAATCGGCAATATTCTCGACGTCGAGCACGCACGCGCCAGCGACATCGCCGCGTACTATCGCCGTTGGTATGCGCCGAACAATGCGACGCTGGTCGTTTCAGGCGACGTCTCCCATGCGGCGATCTTTGCCAAAGCGCAAGCCGATTTCGGAGCGATCCCGCGTAAGACGCTGCCGCCGCGCCCCGAGCACGATCCGGTAGCCGTCGCGCACACGGTTCACGTCAGCTCGGATCTTCCGTTTCCGTTCGCCGTCGCCGTGCTTTCGTATTCCGTTCCCGGTGATACCGAACCAGGTGAGCCCGCGATCAGTACGCTCACCGCACTGATCTCCAACCAGCTCTCGCCCTTCTATCAGGCGTTGGTGCAAAGCAATATCGCTCTGGGACTCGACGCCCAGGAAGATACGCAATTGCACGGCGGGCTGATGAACGTCTTCATCGTGCTCAATCCCGGCCATACCGCCGCGGAAGCCGAAGCGATCTTCCAAGCCACGATGGACCGCGAATTGAAGAACGGCTTCGACCCCGAACTGGTGGAAGCCGCGAAACGTCTGACGATCGCCGATCGCCTCTATTCCGCCGACTCGATCGACGGCCTGGGAGATCTCGCGGGGTACACCTACGGAATCGTCGGTGAGAAAATCAGCGACGAAGACCATCGCTTGGCCGCAATCACCCCGCAATCGCTGCTCGCGATCGCACAAAAATATCTCGCTCGGCCCACCGTCATCGGCAACCTGGATCCCAACGCGGCACCGCCGCGCGGGAATTCGCAAAAGAGCAACGCCGCGATCACCGACGACTTCTCGCGCCGCGTGCCCAGCGGACCGATCGTCGAACCGGCCGCGCTGCGCGAAGCAGTACGCACCCCGACGACGGCGCGCAGCACGCTCGATCCCACCAGCTTCACGCTGCCCAACGGCATCAAGGTATTGGTACAACAGAAGTCCGACCGTTCGACGTTCGTGCTCGCCGGTTCGATTGCATCGTCGGCCGCGTTTCAACCAGCCGGCAAGGAAGGCATCGCCGCGCTGGCTTCGACGCTCGCCGACTACGGCAGCGCGAACGAGCCGTTCACGCAGCGGCGCAGAGCGATCGACCTGATGGGCGCGCAAGTCGACAACGGGCAGAGCTTTTCCGCGCGCGGACTTGCAAGCGACTTCGACAAGATCGTCACCATTTTGGCCGACGGGGAAGAACATCCGACGTTCGCCGAACCATGGTTTTCACTCGAACGCGATCAGCTCGCGAACAGTATCCAATCCGAGAGCACGATCTCGGGTGTCATGATCGATCGCGCATTCCAAGGCATGCTTAGCCTGCCCGACGACCCGGCGCTACGCCTGGCCTCCCCCATCTCGGTGGGAAGCATCACGCAGGCCGACTTGCTCGCGTACGCCCAGCGTTACTGGCGTCCCGACCTCACCACGATTGCGGTCGTCGGCGACCTTTCGCCCGATCAGGTGCGCACCGAGCTGCTCAACGCCTTCGGTTCGTGGACCGCGCAAGGCCCCACGCCCGACGTGCGCGCCATGCCCTTTGCGGCGGCACACGCCGGCCGTAACTACATCGGAACGGCCGCATCACAAGTGTACGTGCGGCTGGGTGAGCCCGCAATCGCACGGTCGAGCCCCGACTACGATTCGTTCATGGTCCTCAACGAGATCCTCGGTGCGAGCGGCTACTTCGAGTCTCGCTTGTGGCAAGAGCTTCGGCAGAAGCGCGGTATGGTGTATAGCGTGGGCAGCACGCTGGAGGCCGGACGCGATCGCGGCGATTTCAAGATCGAGTTGAGCGCCACACCCGATCACGTCGTCGAGGCCGTGACCTTCGTCCGCAACGAATTGCACACGCTACAAACCCACCCCGTGAGCCAAACCGAATTGGCCGAAGCCAAGCTGCGCCTTGTCAGCGACGCGCTGCTCGATGAAGCCTCGGCGACCGGACAAGTCGATCAACTGCTCGACATCGGTGCCAACGGATTGCCGCTGGATTACTACCGCACGCTCAACGAGCGCTTCGCGAACATTACCCCGGCCGACGTCCAGCGCGTCGCACAGAAGTATCTGCGGCCAAACGACCTGATCGAGATCTACGCCGGGCCCCCGGGCCCGTGGTCCGCGCAGTAACGCTCGATCCGGTGCAAGCCTTCGCGTACCGCGTCGAGCGGTGCAACCCAACTCAAGCGCAGCCAGCCTTCGAAGATCGAACCGAAGGCGATGCCGGGAATCGCGAGCACGTCGTGCTCTTCGATCAGCGCGATGGCCGCCCGGCGTGAATCCATGCCGGGCGGCAACGCGACGCACGCGTAAAAGCTGCCCTCGGGTCTGATGCTGCGTAGCGGGCTTGCCGCCAGCGCCTCCATCACGCCGGCCCACTGGCCGCGATACCACGAGACGTGCTCGTTGACTCCGCCGAGCTGCGTGAAGACGCCGAGCGCGACGCGCTGCGCGAAGGTGTCGGTGCACGACGTCACCCACGCGTGCGCTTTGATCGCCTGCGCGATCACTTCTTTAGGTCCAAGAATCCACCCCAGACGCAAGCCCGTGAGCGCATTGCTTTTGCTGAGCGAATTGGTCACGATCGTATGCGGATAGCGTTCGGCCAAAAACGCTTCGTCGTCGACGAAGGTTTGCTCGCGGTAGATCTCGTCGTGGATCAGCCAAATCGGCTCGCCGCCGCGCGCTTCGAGTGCACGCACGAGGATCTCGGCTTGGTCGCGTGAGAGCACGCGTCCGGTCGGGTTGTTGGGCGAGCAGATCACGATCGCGCGCGTTCGTTCGCCAATTGCATCGATGATACGCTGCGCGTCCAACGCGAAGTCGTCCGCTTCGTTCATCGCCACGCCGCGCGCGGCGACGCCTTCGAGGCGCGCCATCTTGAAATACGACGGAAACGCCGGCTCGACGATCAGTAGTTCGTCTTTGTCGGGATCGAGCAGCGTTTTGATCGTGACGTACATCGCCTCTTGTGAGCCCGTTGTGACGCAAACGTTCTCGGCATCGTGCATACCGGGATAGTCGTAGTGCCGCGCGATCGCTTCGCGCAGCGCCGGATCGCCGGCATTGGGCAGATATTTGACACCGCGTTCGCGCACGTACGCCATCGCGGCTTCGAAGTGCGCGGGGTTGGGCAGCAGCGTGGGTTCGCCCAGGCCCAAGTCGATCGACGACGGGCGTCGTTTCGCCGCGATCTCGCGGATCATCGACGACGGAATCTCGAGCACGCGCGGGTTCAAACCGCCACCTCGAAATCGCGCAGCGCAGCGTTGAGTGACGTCTTGCGATCGGTCGACTCGCTGCGCGTACCGATGATCAGCGCGCACGGCACGGCATATTCTCCGGCCGGAAACGACTTGGGGATCGTGCCGGGAATCACGACCGCGCGCGCGGGGATGAGGCCCTTGCTCGTGACGGCTTGCGTGCCTCGCACATCAACGATCGGCGTGCTCGCGGTGAGCACGACGCCGGCGCCGAGCACCGCTTCGCGTTCGACGTGCACGCCTTCGACCACGATGCAGCGCGAACCAACGAACGCGCCGTCTTCGACGATCACGGGCGCCGCCTGCGGCGGCTCGAGCACGCCGCCGATACCGACGCCACCCGAAAGGTGCACGCCTTTGCCGATCTGCGCGCACGACCCGACCGTGGCCCAGGTGTCGATCATCGACCCTTCGTCCACGTACGCCCCGATGTTGACAAACCCGGGCATTAGAATCGTGCCGCGTCCGAGAAAACTTCCGTAGCGGGCGACGCCCGGCGGCACGCAGCGCACGCCCAGTTTCTTGTAATTGCGCTTGACCGGCAATTTATCGAAGAACTGCAAGCCGTCGCGATCGCCGAACGCCTCGCTCTCGCGCCGCGCAAAATAGAGCAAGATCGCTTCCTTGATCCACGTGTTCACGCGCCACCCGTCATCGCCCGGTTCGGCCACGCGCAGCGTCCCGTCGTCGAGCCGTTCGATCACCTCGTCGATCGCGCGTCCGTCATCACCACGTACGTCACCGTTGCCCGCGATCAGCGCCGCGATACGCTCGCGAATTTTTTCTTCTCTCATGCCGGGCGTACGGTTACGCCCCGGCGAAGCGCCTTTCATGCTCGCTTATCGACTCTTTGACGACGGGCCGCGCCTGGTCGACGATGCGCCGGTCCCGCACCCCGGCGATGGCGAAGTGCTGGTAAAAATAGCCGGCGCCGGAGCCTGTCATTCCGACCTTCACGTGATCTCCGCGACGGCGGCCGGAAACGGCTTCTTCAAACCACCATTTACCCTGGGCCACGAGAACACCGGATGGGTGGAAGCGATCGGCGCCGGCGTCACGACGGTCGGCATCGGCGATGCGGTCGGCGTGTATTGCGCGTGGGGCTGCGGACGATGCCGCATGTGCGCGGCCGGAAGCGAAAACTACTGCGTCCATCAGAAGGTCCTGCGTGGCGGCGGCCTGGGCGTGGACGGCGGCCTTGCGACGCACATGCTGGTACCCGCGGCTCGCTATTTGGTGCCGCTGGGCGATCTGGAACCGCGGGATGCGGCGCCACTGACCGACGCCGGGCTCACGCCCTACCACGCGATCAACCGCTCGCGTGCGCTGCTCACACCCGACGCGACCGCGGTCGTGATCGGAATCGGCGGCCTGGGTCATATGGCGCTGCAGATTCTGCGCGCAACGACCGCAGTCCGAATCGTGGCGCTCGACGTCTCGGATGAAAAACTCGCTACGGCGAAGGCTCTGGGCGCCGACGTTACCGTGCGCTCCGACGCACAAGCGCTCGCGAATACACTCGACGTGCTGGGCGGCATACCGGCCGATGTCGTGCTGGACTTCGTCGGCATCCAGCCGACGATCGACCTCGGCCGCAAGTTGGTGCGCGCGGGCGGCGACTTTACCATCGTCGGGCTGGGTGGCGGCACGATGCCCTACGGACAAGGCAAGATTCCGTGGGGCGCACGCGTCTTCACGCCGTTCTACGGTTCGATCGGCGAGCTGCGCGAGTTGATCGCGCTGGCCGCAAGCGGACGGATCCGAGCGCACGTCACACGCTATCCGCTCGAACGCGTGGCCGACGCCTACCGCGCAATGCACGACGGCACCCTCGACGGTCGCGCCGTCATTTGTCCTAATGGATGAAATTCAGCCTTTGGCTGAATTTCATCCTTAACGTTCGGCCCCGCGGGGCCGAGCCGTGCGAGCGCGATAATCTATGCCTAATCCGCGAAGCGTACTCTTGAAGTGACCCTGAGCAGAGTGTATGGGCCGATCAGCGCTCTTGGGCCCCGCGCGGAGCGTGGGGTGCGCAGCAGCGAAGCTGCCTAGCATTTTTGAAACCTTGGGGGCCCCAAATGGCGACCAGCGCTCTTGGGCCCCGCGCGGAGCGTGGGGTGCGCAGCAGCGAAGCTGCCTAGCATTTTTGAAACCTTGGGGGCCCCAAATGGCGACCAGCCATTTGGGGTAAGAGTAGATCAGTGGGGCGCGAATATACAGACGCTCCCGCCTAGTATTTCTAGAAGGAGCCTGTTGTGCCGAACGCACCCGCCGACGAGCAACGTATCAACGCCATCCGGTTCTTGGCCGTTGACGCGGTCCAAAAGGCCAACTCGGGCCATCCGGGGATGCCGCTGGGTGCGGCTGCAACGGCCTACACGCTGTGGACCCGGCATCTGCGCTTCAACCCGGCCGATCCGCACTGGTTCAACCGCGATCGCTTCATCCTATCAGCCGGCCACGGTTCGATGCTGCTCTACGCGCTGCTCTATCTCACCGGCTACGACTTGACCCTCGAGGACCTGCGTTCGTTCCGCCAGCTCGGCAGCAAGACACCCGGGCATCCCGAAGCCGGCCACGCACCCGGCATCGAGGCGACGACGGGACCGCTGGGGCAAGGGGTCGGCAACGCGGTCGGTTTTGCGATTGCCGAAGCGCACCTCGCCGCCGTCTACAACCAGCCCGATGCCACCATCGTCGACCATTACACCTACTGCCTGGCAGGCGACGGCGACTTGATGGAAGGCATCAGCCAAGAAGCGATATCGCTCGCCGGACATCTGCAGCTAGGCAAGCTGATCCTATTTTACGACGACAATAAGGTCTCGCTCGCGGGCGAAACGGACATTACGTATAGCGACGACGCGTGTGCGCGTTTCGAAGCCAGCGGCTGGCACACGCAATTGGTGCAAGTCGAACACGGCAACGACGTCGGCGCGATCGACGACGCGATTTGCCTTGCCAAGGGCGTGACCGATCGTCCGTCGCTGATCGCGGTGCGAACGCACATCGGCTACGGCTCGCCGCTGCAAGACACGTTCAAGGCGCACGGCGAACCGCTCGGCGCCGAGAATGTCAAGAAAACCAAAGAGGCATTGGGCTGGCCGCTCGAACCCGACTTCTACGTTCCGGACGACGTGCTCGCGTTCTATCGCGAACGCGGGGCGGACGGGGCGCGCGCTCAGGCCGACTGGCAGCGCACCTACGATGCCTGGAAGGGCGCAAATGGGCCGCTCGCTACCCAACTCGAGCGCACGCTGGCCGGAAAACTGCCGGCCGACCTTCCATGGCCGTCGTTCACAACCGAAAACGGAAACGTCGCGACGCGTGACGCGGGCGGCACCGTGATGAACGCGATCGCGAGCGCGCTCCCCGAATTGATCGGCGGCTCGGCCGATCTCGATCCGTCGACCAAGACCTATTTGAAGAATGCCGGCGATTTCGAACCCGCGAACTACGCCGGACGCAACGTGCACTACGGCGTTCGCGAACACGGCATGGCGGCCGCGACCAACGGGATCGCGCTGCACGGAGGCTTGATGCCGTTCTGCGCCACCTTCTTCAACTTCTCCGACTACCTCAAGCCGGCGCTGCGCCTTTCCGCGCTGAGCGGGCTCCACGCGATCTTCGTGTTCACCCACGACTCGGTGTTCTTGGGCGAAGACGGGCCGACGCACGAACCGATCGAACAGCTTGCGATGCTGCGCGCAACGCCCAACGTGCGCGTCGTGCGTCCCGCCGACGCGCTCGAAACGCTCGAAGCATGGAAGCTCGCGATCGATCCGCAGACCAAGGGTCCGTGGGTGCTGGTGCTGACCCGTCAGAAGTTGCCGTATCTCGGCGACCGCGAGGCCCGCGTCGATCGCGGCGCGTACGTGATCGCCGACACCGCGGGTCGTCCCGACCTGGTCATCATCGCCACGGGTTCGGAAGTCTCCCTGGCAATCGAGACCAAGAAATTACTCGATGCCAAACACGTGCACGCGCGCGTCGTGTCGATGCCCTCGTGGGAGCTCTTCGCCAAGCAGCCGCAGTCCTATCGCGACGAAGTACTTCCTCCCAACGTGCGTGCGCGCATGTCGATCGAAGCGGCCGCAACGATGGGCTGGAGCCGCTGGGTTGGGGACAACGGCGTCATCTACGGTATCGACCGCTTCGGGGAATCCGCACCGCAAGCTGCGATCGCCAAACGTTTCGGTTTTACGCCCGAACATGTGGCCGGCGTCGCGATGCAGGCGTTCGCCTTCGCCGCCCATTGATCGCTTTTTCATCGCTCTTTCTTGCAACCGATCGGGAGAATACGCTTGAGTAACCATTTGAACGAACTGCTCGCTGCCGGACAGAGCGTCTGGCTCGACAACTTGCGGCGCGGAATGTTCGCGTCGGGCGAACTCAAACGCCTGATCGATCAAGGTTTGCGCGGCATGACCAGCAATCCGACGATCTTCGAAAAGGCCATCGGCACCGGCAACGATTACGATGAGCAACTGCGTTCGTTGATCGGAAGCCAAACCGACGCCGATGCGCTGTTCTGGGATCTGGCGGTCCAAGATATCCAGCACGCGTGCGATGCGTTTCGCGGCGTGTACGATAGCTCGGGCGGCGACGACGGCTTCGTCAGCCTCGAGGTCTCGCCGTTGCTCGCGCACGATACGCAAGGCACGATCGACAACGCCAAGCTGCTGTGGAAGCGCGTCGACCGGCCGAACCTGATGGTCAAGATTCCGGGAACCAACGAAGGCATCCCCGCCATCGAAGAGTGTATCGCCTCGGGCCTGAACATCAACGTGACGCTGATCTTCTCGGTCGACATGTACGAAAAGACCGCGAACGCGTATATCGCCGGCCTGCGCCGCCGCCTCAAAGCGGGTCAGCCGATCGACCGGATCCGGTCGGTCAACTCGGTATTTGTCAGCCGTATCGACACGGCGGTAGATCGTCTGCTGCAAGCCAAGATCACCAAGGGTGAAACCGCGCTCGAGCCGCTGCTCGGCAAGACCGGCATCGCCAACCTCAAGCTGACCTACCAGAAGTTCAAGGAGCTTTTCCTGGGCGACGCGTTCGCCGATGTCGCAAAAGCGGGCGGGGCGGTTCAGCGTCCGCTGTGGGCCAGTACGTCGACCAAGAACCCGGCGTATTCCGATCTGATGTACGTCGAAACCGTCGTGGGTCCGCACACCGTCAATACGATGCCGCCTGCCACGCTCGAAGCCCTCATCGATCACGGGTCGATCAAACCCGATACCGTCGAGCAAGGCCTCGACGAAGCACGCGCGACGATGCGCGCGCTAGCCGATGCGAAGATCTCGCTCTTCGACGTCACCTACGACCTGCAGGTCGAAGGCGTCTCGTCGTTCTCCGATTCGTTCGCCGCGCTGATGGGCGCGATCGTCTACAAGCAAAAGCAACTCGCCGACGGTTCCGAACGTGTCGCGATCAGCCTACCCGACGGACCCGAACTCGAAAAGCTGTCGACCGGCGATTTCCTCAAGAAGTTGTGGGCAAAAGATCCCTCGCCGTGGACCAGCGACCCCAAAGCCGCCGACATCGTCAAGCACGCACTGGGTTGGCTGACGGTTCCCGCGCATCTGATGGAACACGTGCCCGACCTATTAGCTTTCGCCAAAGAGACCGCGCGCGCGTTCGACCATGTCGTCGTGCTCGGCATGGGCGGCAGCTCGCTCGCGCCCGACATCATGGCGCAAACGTTCGGCCGTACACCGGGTTATCCGCAGCTCCACGTGCTCGACTCGACCGATCCGCTGCAGATCGCACAACTCGACGCAGCGATTGCGATCGAACGCACGCTCTTCATCGTGGCGAGCAAGAGCGGCACGACGACCGAACCCAACGCCTTCTTCGCCTACTACTACGACCGGGTCGCCAAAGCCGTCGGCGCCGACAAAGCCGGCGGCCACTTCATCGCCGTCACCGATCCGGGCACGCAGATGGTCGAGGTTGCCAAGGGCCACGGATTCCGTCGCATCTTCGAAAACGATCCCAACATTGGCGGACGCTATTCGGCGCTCTCGTACTTCGGCATGGTGCCGGCGGCACTGGCCGGGTACGACGTGCGGCTGCTGCTCGATCGCGCGCTGGGTGCACGTCATTCGAACGATCCGGCCGTCGCGCCCAAGAACGCCCCGGGCGTGCGCTTCGGTGCGGCAATCGGTTCGCTTGCGCTAGCCGGACGCGACAAGCTCACGATCGTCACGCATCCGCGCGTCGCGGCGTTCGGTGCGTGGGCCGAACAATTGATCGCCGAATCGACCGGCAAGCTCGGCAAGGGCATCATCCCGATCGAAGGTGAGGCGCTGGGCACCGTGCACGATTACGGGAACGATCGCGTTTTCGTCTACGTCGGCGCGAATTTGCCCGAGCCGTCGCCGAGCACGTCACAAAAACTGCAAGCGCTGCAGGACGCGGGCCATCCCATCATTCGCTTGGCGATGAACGACGCGTACGACGTGGGCGAACAGTTCTATCTCTGGGAGATCGCGACGGCCGCCGCGGGAAGCGTGCTCGGCATCAATGCGTTCGATCAACCCAACGTACAAGAGTCCAAAGACAACACCAAGGCGCTGCTCGAGACCTACCAGCAGACCGGTTCGATCCCCGAGCCCGCGCCGAACGTCGAATCGGGCAGCGTTGGACGTCACCTTCCTCTCGGGCAGCAAGGACGCCGACGCGCGCGACGCCGTCGGTGCGCTCGCCGCGGTGTTCAAACAGTTAGTCCCCGGCGATTACGTGGCGATCTGCGCGTATATCGCGCGCGACGCCGCGCACCTTGAAACGCTCGACACGCTGCGCCTGAAGATCCGCGACGCGAGCGACGTGGCCACGACGGTTGGCTTTGGGCCACGCTTCCTGCATTCGACGGGACAACTGCACAAAGGGGGGCCGGATTCTGCCGTCATGATTCAGATCACCGGCGACGAGCCGACCGATCCGCCGATTCCCGGCATGAACGTCGGCTTCCGCACGCTGCTCGCCGCGCAAGCGCTCGGCGATTGGCAGGCGCTGGATTCACGCAAGCGGCGCGGCGTGCGCGTCCACTTGCGCGGCAGCATCGACGCAGCGCTGCAGGCGCTGCTCGGCGCGGTCGACGACGCGCTCTCCACCACCGCCTAACACACCTCGTTCGTTTATAAGGAGCCCCGCACACGACATGCAACTCGGAATGGTTGGCCTGGGAAAGATGGGCGCAAACATGACCACGCGCTTGATCGAAGGCGGTCACGCGGTCGTCGTCTACGATCGCAGCGCCGACGCCGTCAAGGGCGCGGCAGCCGGCGGCGCGACGGCGTCGAGCGGACTTGCCGATCTGTGCGGCAAGCTCAATGGTTCGCCCAAAGTCGTCTGGATTATGGTGCCATCGGGCAAACCGACCGACGACACCATCGACGAACTCGCCGGCATCCTGAGCAGCGGAGACATCATCATCGACGGCGGCAACACCAACTGGAAAGATGGGCTGGCCGCCTACGAACGCTGCAAGACCAAGGGCGTACACTTGGTCGATGCCGGAACCAGCGGCGGCGTGTGGGGCCTCAAAGAAGGCTACTGCTTGATGGTCGGCGGCGACGACGCAGCGGTAAAAACATGCGAGCCGGTCTTTCGCACGCTCGCGCCGCGCAAACGGCTACGCGCATGTCGGCCGCGCCGGAGCGGGCCACTACTCCAAGATGGTGCATAACGGCGTCGAGTACGGCATGCTGCAGGCCTACGGCGAAGGTTTTGAGATCCTCGAGAGCTCGCCGTTCGAGTTCGATCTCAAACAAGTGGCCAGCGTCTGGTGCTACGGCAGCGTCGTGCGCTCGTGGCTACTCGAACTTGCGGTGCTGGCGTTCAACGACGATCCCAAACTCGCCGGCATTCGCGGGTACGTCGACGATACCGGCGAGGGCCGCTGGACCGTGCAGGCAGCGATCGATCAGAATGTGCCGGCACCGGTGATCACGCTTTCATTGCTGCAGCGCTTCGTGTCGCGCCAGGACGAGTCGTTCAGCGCCAAGGTTATCGCCGCGCTGCGCAACCAATTCGGCGGCCACGCCGTCAAATCGGAAACCCATGCCTGAAGCGGTGGCGACCGTCTCGGTCGACGGAGCGGCGGAAAACCCGCTTCGAACAGGACTTCATACCGACCGAATCAGCGATCCTTGTACGATCGTCTTTTTCGGCGCGAGCGGCGATCTGTTCAAGCGCATGTTGCTGCCCGCGATGTACTCGCTGCGCCTGCACGGCATCCTCCCCAACGACTTCGCGATCGTCGGCTTCTCGCGCTCGGCTTATAGCGACGATGAGTTCCGCGAGTACTGCAAGGCACAGCTCGACGAGTTCGCGCCCGCCGATCAAAAGCCGCAAGGCGCGATCTGGGACGATTTCGCCAAACGACTAAGTTACGTGACCGGCGACTTCGACGATCACAAGGCCTTTGGTGCGCTGGCAAAACAGGTCAAGAAAAACGACGCGGAGTTGGGCACCAAAGGCAACCGGCTGTTCTACCTCTCGACCCCGCCGTCGGTCTTTCCGACGATCATCGAGTTCCTTCGCGAGAGCGATCTGCATCAGCAAGAAGATAGCTGGGCGCGGATCATCGTCGAAAAGCCGTTCGGCACGGATCTCGAATCGGCGCGCGCGCTTCAGCAAGCCGTCGACAAGGCGTTTCGCGAGAGCGAAGTCTATCGCATCGATCACTACCTTGGCAAAGAGCCGGTGCAGGACATCATGGCGTTGCGGTTTGCCAATACGATCTTCGAACCGGTCTGGAACCGCAACTACGTACAGTCGGTGCAGATCACCGCGTCCGAACAGCTGGGCGTCGAACTGCGCGGCGGCTATTACGACAACGCGGGCGCGCTGCGCGACATGATCCAGAACCACGTGATGAACCTGCTCGCGCTCGTGGCGATGGAACCGCCCTCCAGTTCCGACGCCGATGCGATTCGCACCGAGAAGTTCAAGGTGCTGCAGTCGATCGCGGTACCGACGCACGCCGCCGTGACCAGCATGGCCGCGCGCGGACAGTACGGCCCGGGCACGATCAACGGCAAAGCCGTGATCGGCTACCGCCAAGAGCCCGAAGTCAATCCACAATCCAACACCGAGACGTTCGCGGCGGTCCGGCTCGCGATCGACAACTGGCGCTGGGCCGGCGTTCCGTTCTATCTTCGCTCGGGAAAACGGCTCGCCAAGAAGATGTCGGAGATCGCGGTGACGTTCAAACCGATTCCGCACCGCATCTACGGCGAACGCACCGATACGATCGAACCCAACGTGCTGGTGATGAAGATTCAACCCGAGGAGGGCGTCGCGATGCGCTTCTCGGCAAAAGTTCCGGGCATGAAGAGCCACATTCGCAGCGTCTTCATGGACTTCAACTACGGCACGGGGTTCGGCGTGCAGTCGCCGCCCGCATACGAACGCCTGATCGGCGACGCGATGCGGGGCGATCAAACGCTCTTCACACGCTGGGACGCGGTCGAGCGCGCATGGGAGATCGTGATGCCGGTGCTTGAGGTGTGGCAGAACACCAAAGATTTCACCTTCCCCAACTACGAGTCGGGCTCGCAAGGTCCCGATGCAGCGACGACCTTGTTCTCCGAATGGCGCACGCTGTGAACTTGGACGTACAGCCGCTACTTTCGCAGCTCGCGCACGCGCGCACGACGCCGGGCTCGATGAAAGCGGCGACAATGACGTTCGCGGTCTTCTTCGAGAACGAGAACGTCGCCCAATGGGTCCGCGAGCGCACTCACGCCCTGGCGGAAAAGCATCCGTCACGCGTCGTGATCTTCGACGCGACGCGCGGCGTCGAACAGCGGAGCATCGAATCGCTGGGCACGCGCGGCGAATGGATCGAAATCGGCGCCCGGGACGCCACGTCCGGCGAACTCGACGCCGCGCTGCGTACGCTCGAAGTTCCCGAAGCGCCGGTCGTGTTACTCTGGGTGGCCGACCGCATGGCCGACGATGAGCGGTTTCTTGCGCTCTCGCGCCGAGCCGGGGCGACGATCTGCAGCAGTTCGGTCACGCGCACCGACGGTGAAGGACTGCGCGATCTCACCTCGTTCGTGCAGCGCCATCCGGAGATCGTGATCGCCGACATCGCCTACCTGCGTCTGGCGTCGTGGCAAGAACTCATTGCCGAGTTCTTCGACGAACCCACGAGCCGGCGCGAGTTGCACGCGCTGCGTTCGATCGACGTGAGTGCCGGATCGGATGCTGAAATGTATTACGTGCTCGGCTGGCTCGCGAGCCGGCTCGCATGGACGCCGAGCGCGCCGGGGAGCTTCGCCGCACCGGGCGGCACGTTGCGTTTCGCGCTGCATCGTGACGGACCGCCGCGACGCCTCTCGCGCATCGTGCTCTCCTCACCAGGCGCGCGCTTTACGGCCGGCGTGCATCCCGACGACCCGGCGACGATCTGTCTAGACATCGAACATGCAGGCGGCACGACGACGCGCTGCGCCCCACTGCACACCGTCGATTTGGCATCGCTGGTCGAGCGCGCAATTCTCCATAGCGGCCCGGACGACGTGTTCGTTCAGTCGCTCATGATGGCTCGCCAGATCATCGATAAGCAGGCCGCCTGATGCGCAACGAGGGCGAACTGCGCGTGTATCCGTCCCCTGCCGACGTCGCGACCGCGCTCGCGCAGCAATTCGTCGCGGCGGCGCACGTCGCGATCGGATCGCGCGGTCGTTTTAGCGTCGCACTCTCCGGCGGGACGACCCCCAAAGCGACCTACGCGTTGCTGGCGGCTCCGCCGTTTGCCAAGGCGATCGATTGGTCGTCGGTTGAAATCTTTTTCGGCGACGAACGCTGCGTGCCGCCCGATCACGAGCAATCGAACTATCGCATGGCCCGCGAAGCGTTCCTGGGGCCGTTGGCGATTCCCGATGCGCACGTGCACCGCATGCGCGGGGAAGACGATCCGCCGCGCGCGGCCGTCGCGTATCGCGACGATCTGGTCGCGACGCTCGGCGAGCAGCCGCGCTTCGACCTTGTGATGCTGGGCATGGGGCCCGACGGTCACACGGCGTCGCTCTTTCCCGGAAGCGATCCGCTCACCGATGACGCGCAATTGGTGCGGGCGGTCTATTCGTCGTCGCAGTCTCAGTGGCGTATCACATTGACGCCGCGCGCGATCAATGCGGCGCGCGCCGTCGTGTTTGCCGTCGAGGGTGCCGGCAAAGCAAAGACCCTCGCGGCCGTGCGCGAGGGTCCTTACGATCCGACGGCGCTGCCGTCACAAATCATCGCGCCGACGGACGGCACGCTGATCTGGCTCGCGGACGACGCCGCAGCGAGCGCTAGCGAACGCGCCGGTTGAGCCGATCGAGTTCCCGCCCGTACAGCACGGCTGTGCGTTCGAGCAGCTTGCGGTAGTTCAGGGTCACTAAGCGGCTGCGCCGCACCGTTTTACGTACGACCGTCATTTCAACACTCCTTGACCTAACGTGGTCAGCGAAACTCCATTCTCTTTGAGGATCGAACCGTCGACACGCTGCAGCTCGACGACCGCCTGGTTCAGGTCGGTCTGCGCCTGCAGCTCCATGCCCTCGTCCTGGACGAACTCGACCTGCCGCTGATCGACCAGGAACGTCGTCGATTCACCGTTGTGGAACTTGCGCTCTTCGCTGGCGAGCACTTGCGCGGCCGCCTCGCGCGCTTGCCGCGCGGCGAAGAGCCGAGCGAGCGCGGCCTGGTAGTTTTGCACGGCGTTGCGCACTTCGTATTGGATGCGTTCGTTCGTGCCCATCGCTTGAACCGCAGCGATGTGTTCTTGCTCTTGCGCCGCCGAGTAGGCGCCCTTGGCGGTATTGTTGCCGAGCGGGACTGCGAATTGAACCGACGCCGAATAGGTGGGGAATTTGCCGATGTTACCGTACGCCTGCGGATACGTTCCGCCCAGATACGGCGGCGGCGTCGAACTGCCGAAGGGAGGTCCCAACGCCGGGAGAGCATTGCCGGCAAACCCGTTGCCGTTGTACTGCAACTGGAGATCGGCTTGCGGAAGACGCTGATTCTTGGCATACGCAAGGTTCACGTTGGCCTGCTTTTGCGAGTCGAGCGCTTCCCGAACTTCGGGCCTGTTCTTCAGTGCATCCGCGAGCACGCTCTCCAGCGTCGGCGAGACGGGCAACTGCAACACGGGCGAGGTCGGCACCAGATTCGCGCGCCAGATCGGATCGCCGGGATCGGTGACGATCAAGCTCTTGAGCTGGTTCTGCAATTGCGAGACGGTCTGCAGCGCGGCAAAGACGTTCTCTTGGTAAATCGCAACCTGCGTCGACGACTCGACCGCGTCGATCGGGGCGGCCGCCCCGTGCTTGGCTTGGCGAACGTTGCTCGCTTGCTGCGAGACACTCTGACGCAACGCGTCCTCTTGGATCGCGACGTTACGCCAGGCCGCGACCAGATTCCAGTACGCATCTTCGACGCTCGCGATGGTCGTGGAGACCGACGCGAGGGTCGAGGCCTTCGAAGCGTCTGCATTGATCACCGAAAGCTCGAGCTGGCGCTTGCCTTCGTTCATGGCAAAATTCTTGAGCAGCGGCTGAGTCACCGAGACGTTGATCGAGGCGAGATAGTAGGGGTTGAACGCATCGATGTACGTGTTGTCATTGACCTTGGTCTGCGAGACGTTGACGTTATACTGCGTGCCCTCGAGCGTCTGGCCTTGAAGGCCCGCCTGGACACTTTGATAGTTCTGTACGATCGGCTCGAAGTCGGGACCGCCGGCAAAAAATGCGTTCTCCGGCGCCGTGGTGTCGTGTTTGATCGACGGCGTCACGAAGAAGCGCACGTCGTAGGCGCCCTTGGCTTCCTGAATCTGATACGCAGCGACGCGCGTGTTCGAGGCGGCGACCGAGAGATCGGGGTTCTTCATCAACGCCATACCGATCGCGTCGTCCAGCGCGATACCGACGAACGGCTGCTGCGTGACGCCGACGATGTTGGCCGCGGTCGGGCGCACGTCGGGCGCGTGATACCCGGGGGCGACCGTGGGAACGGCCGGTGTGACAGGCGTTGGAACGGGCGTCGGAATCGTCGCTGCCGGCGGAAGCATCCGCGCGGACGTGGTCGCCGCAACGCCGACGAACGGCGTGGCGGTGATGACCGTCGCGAGTGCAAGAGTGGTGAGGGTGCGAGTGTTCACGAGCGCTCCTATTCGGCCACGGCGGCTCCGAGCCGCGGCTTATTGAGTAGTAACACGAGCGGTGCCAGCAGGATCGTAATGATCGCCGTCCACCGCGACGTGTCGGCGTACGAGAGCACCGCCGCTTGTGCTTCGACCATTCCTTCCAGTTTGATCAAAGCCGAGACGGAGTGCTGGCCGCCGTTGTGTTGGAGATAGATTGCCGTCGGCGCGCGATGCAGGTTGACGCTGGCAGCGAGCTCGGTCTGATGCGTACGTGATGCCGCGCACGAGGAGCGTGACCAGAACCGCCGTCGCGATGCTGCCGCCGATCTGGCGGGAAAGATTGAAGAATGCCGAGGTGGCGGGAACCTCGCGGTCCGGTACGCCGCCGATCACCGCGATCGAGAGCGGCACGAAGATCTGCGAGAGGCCGATGCCGCTAATGATCAGGCACACGATGAACGTGCTGAACTGCGAGTCCGAAGTGGTCACGCCGGCCAGAATCCAGTTCGAGACGCCGAGCAGCACGAATCCGATCGCGGTCGAAAGCCGCACGTCGATCGTGCCTCGGCTCGCCAATGCCGCCGTGATCGGCGTGAAGATCATCACGGCGAGTGCACGCACGAAGATCGTCAGGCCGGAGAGAAACGCCGTGAACCCCAGCGAGTTCTGCAGATATTGCGGAAGCACGAGAATCGAGCCATACAGGCTCACCCCGAGCACCGCGCCCAAGATGCTCCCTGCGGCAACTTGGCGCAGGCGCAGCACGTGCAGATCGACGACGGGAATCCCCGAGCGCAGCGTCCACCAGACGAAGCTGCCTAACCCCGCGATCGCGAGCACGGCGAAGAGCCGGATGTGGCCATCGTGAACCAGTCGTACTGTTGGCCTTGATCGAGCACGTATTGCATCGATCCTAGCCCCATCGCCAGCAATGCGAGGCCCACCCAATCCAGCTTCATGAAACGCGGCTTGATTGGATTGCGCAGGTAATTCCAGATCAGAGACGCCGCAATGATGCCGACGGGAAGATTGATGAAAAACGCCCAGCGCCACGTCAGGTTGTCGGTGATCCAGCCGCCGAGCACGGGGCCGAGCGCCGGCCCGACGATGACGCCCATCGCGAAGATTCCCTGGGCTTTGCCTTGCTCTCGCAGCGGTGTAGGTGTCGCGCAAAATCGCCTGCGACGTCGAAATGAGGCCGCCGCCGCCCAGTCCCTGGACGATACGCCAAAAGACCAGTCGCCGAAGCTTCCCGATAGACCGCACATCAGCGAGGCAATCGTGAAGATCACGATCGACGCGAAGAAGTACTGCCGTCGCCCGAATCGCGCGGCGAGCCACGGGGTGATCGGAATCACGATCACGTTAGCGACGATGTAGCCGGTCACGATCCACGCACCCTGATCGACCGGCACGCCGAAGTTGCCTTGAATGTTCGGCAATGCGACGTTGACGATCGTCGTGTCGATGATCTCGAGAAGCGTCGCGGCAATCACCGCCATGCTCACGATGGCCCGACGTGAGCCGTGTTCGACTACGTTGCGAGGTTCCATCATCATGTTCGTGCTCGAGGCTATCTAGCGGACCTTGACGTTGGCTTCAACGCTCATTCCGGGTCGAAGCGGCATGCTTGCGACGCATGTCGTCGATCGAGATGCGCACCGGGATACGCTGCGTGACCTTCACGAAGTTTCCGGTGGCGTTTTGCGCGGGAACCAATGCGTAGGTGTTTTGAGACGCCGGATTGATCGAGATCACGTGGCCGTGGAACGTCACGCCGTGATAGGCATCGACCGTGATATCGGCCGGCTGTCCGACCTTCATGTCGCCCATTTGCGTCTCTTTGAAGTTGGCCGTGATGTAGATCTGGCCCGGTCCGTCGGGAATCATCGTCATGATCGTCATGCCGGCCGAGACGGTTTGCCCGATTTCGGCGCTCTTCTCACCGACGTACCCGTCGATCGGCGAGACGATATGCGTAAAACTCGAGGTTCTGCTTGGCGATCGAAAGTTGCGCGGCCGCCGCTTCGACTTGGCTGGGATCGACGGCTTGCGCGAGCTTGCCCTGCGCAGTGCGTTTCACCGCCTGCCGCCGCCGCCACATCGGCTTGCGCCGCACCGACCTTTTGCTGCGACGCGTCGAGATTGGCTTGCGCGACGTTGATCTGATCGCGCGCGCTGCGAAGTTGCGCCGCAGCGCCGGCCAATGCCGCGCGCTGCGCGTCGAGTTCCTGGCGCGCGACGTCGCCCGTGCTCACGAGCGAAACGGTCCGGTTGTAGTCGGCTTGCGCGCGATTGTACGCGGCCTGCGCTGCCGGAAGTTGCGCCTGCGCGGCGCGAAGCTGGGCTTGCGCTTGCGCGACGCCGGCTTGCGCGACGGGCACCTGCGCCTGCGCGTTGGTGGTGTTCGCTTGGGCCTGCGCGACGCCGCCGCGGCCTTGTTGCGAAATCGTGCGCTGCTTCGCCACGGCTAGATCGTACTGCGCCTGCGCGCTGCGAACTTGATCCTTTTCGACCGCCTGGTCGAGCACGACCAGAAGCTGACCCTTGCGTCACCTCTTGGTTGGTGCTGACCAAAATCTTATCGATGCGTTCGTTGATCTTGCTCGTGATCGCGACCGGATCGGCGTCGATGCGCGCGTCGTCGGTTCCCTCGTGAACGCGGGCGTAGAGGAACTACTTCACGCCCCAGAAGATCAGCAAGATCGCGACGATCGCGCCGATCACGCCGAAGATCACGCGCTTGCGCGGCCCCGTACGCTCTTCGATCGGCGTCGCGGCATCACCGCGTCCGTTGGGATGCGTTTCGCCCTGCGCCTTGCTGCGCCTCGCGCGTGTCCATTGTTACTTGCTCCTTACGCCGTTGAGAAAGACGTCGACGATGTACTTCAGACCGTAGTCCGTATCCGAGAAAATCTTGCTGTCCGAAAATTTTTCGCGCGCGATGAGCCGCGCGAAGATCATGCCCATAAAAACTGTCGCGAGGTCGTCCGGGTTGCCGATCAAGCGGCCGGATTCGACCTGGGCGCCCATGTATTCGCCCATCACCGCCCGGATGGCGGTCTGGGGGCGCCAGGTCTCCCGGGCGAAGACGCTGTTTTCGTAGTCCGTCTCGACCAGCGACCAGCGAATCATGTCGATCATGGACTCCATGTGCGCGGTCATCTCGGTCGCGATCAGGAAGAGGTCCGTTTCGACCGGGCCCGATAGGGCGCCGATCGACTCGCGCAGTTTGACGTCCGGGCACGAATGCTTGGCCACTGCGATGATGAGCGCTTCCTTGTTTCCGAAATGACGGAAAAGCGTTGCCTCGTTCACGCCGGCGACATCGGCGATCTCGCGCGTGGTCGCACCGCGTTTGCCCTTGCGCTTGATGACGTCGCGAGCCGCCAGAATGATGCGTTCGCGCGTCTCCTCGGGGGCGACTTTGGCGGCATCGGAATGTTTGTGTTCGATCATGACTTCTTACTGAAGACCGCGTCGTCGACGGCGACGTTGGTCTGGTAGGCACCGTATTGTGAGTCGCCGACGGCATGGATGTGCGGAATGTTGATCGTGACGTGCTGAACCGCGACGAACGAGTAGCCGCCTTGTGTTCGATACTGCTGCGTCATCACGATCGAGCCGCCGCTGGTGTAGTGCCACTCCATCCGTGCCAGCTCGTAGGTCGAAGGATCGACAAATGCCAGCGTGTGATCGAGAATATCGCTGTGGATCTTTTTGGTGAGATACAGCACGTAATAGCGATGTCCGTTCACCACTTGCGTGCCGCGCAGCTCGACGTTCTGATCGACCTCCCACTGCTCGGGATCGGCAACGTCGTTGAAGATTTTTTCGAAGCCCTTGGCGTAACCGGGCACGTGGTCGAAGACGACTTCGTAGTTGTCCGGGCGCTTGAAGTACGACGTGCCGTCGAGAACCGGCGCGAGAAACGGAAAATTGAGCATGCGCAGATTGACGTGTACGCGGGCTTTATAGGACGCGAGCGACGCGTTGCGCGCGAGTATCCGCTCGATCAAATCGTGCGCATCGGCCGGGGCCGGCGCCACCGAAGCAACGGCGGTCGAAGAAACGACCGGCGACGCGGTCTGCGCGGACGCTTGCGTGCCGACGGCCAGTAGCAACACGGCCAAAGCGATGGAGGTCCGCTTCATGCCGCCACGGATCCGATCATTGGAAAGAGACGGTCGAGCGCCATGACCTGCAGCGATCGCACGAGTTCGGGACGCGTCACTTTGAGCGCGACTTCTCCTCCGACTTCGCGGGCGCGGCGCAACAGCACGATCAGCCCGCGGACACTGTCGGTGTCCAAGCGAGCAAGCGTGTCAAGGTTGAGGACGACTCGGTCGGCCCCGTCGGCAAACGCCGAAAGCACCTGATCCGAAATGGCGGCCAGCGCGTCGGGCCGGTAATCGAGTTGGAGCGTTTCCATGATTCCTGTCATTTTTAGCGTGCAAGTACGCACTTGCACGCAGACAGAATAGCACGTAGCCGAGCCGCATGCAAGTACCCACACGCAAGAAACGCCCCTAGGCCGTTCTCCCATTATGTCTTGCCCGGTGGGGCAGAGCCGTGATGGTGTTTTGGTCCGGGTGGGCCGGTGGACGGAACCTTGCACCGAAGGCTCACGCATCATGACCACACCTATTGGAGACCGCCTTTCGCTGGCCGAGCAAAAGGTGCTTAATGGTTTGCTTAATGGCCTTCCAAACCGGGCGATCGCTAAGCGCCTCGGAATTTCAGATAAAACGGTGAAAAATCACGTCGGCCACATTCTCACGAATACCGGAACGACGAGCCGTCTGGGCCTGGTAATTCGTGTCTACAAGAGCCGCGAGCGCATGCTGAAGCGAAGGCTCGTTGCATAACAGACGCGCTGGCAGCGGCTCTGCCTACCTGCAGAGCCGCTGCTCCGCTCTCGCGCATCGAAGCCCTCCTCAAATCCACGCCGCCGCGGCATCAGATCGACGACCTTTGGCTCCGTACTCGCAACGGCTGCTGCAAGCACCAGACCGAACGTTCAGCGTTCCCTTTTACGTGGCGGCGGGTTCCGGCGTGGTTTCTGTATTCATCATCGTGTTGTTCGGGCGATTGTGCGTGTGCGCTTTGTGGTAGCCAGCGGCGGTCGCTTGGGCCACGCACATGTACATGCCGTGTTTGGTGCGGCCGTAGAGCCGATCGCTGGGCTCGTGGTAGACGTGCGAGCGCGGGTTGGCCCAGACGGGCGGAACCCCGTTGCAGTTGACGTTGCCGGGAACGGGTTTGACCGGCCCTTCGGCCATCGGCGAGGCGGTGACCATGGCGCCCGGAGCTCCGGCCATCGCGTTCGCGCTGCTCGCGGCGCCGGTCGTTGCAGCAGGTTGCGCATTGGCGTTCGCGGCGCTCTGCGATGCTTTATTTCCACCGCACGCCGCGAGCGCGGCGACCAGCAGTATGCAGACGATCGATTTAGGTAATGACACGTTGTGCAATCTCCTTGAGCTTGGTGCGCGCGTGAAGGGCCACGGGGGACGCTTCCCCCGTATAGACACGCGTTCCGTCGACGAAAGCGGCTTGGACCCACGCATCCTGCGCGCGGTAGACCAAGCGCATTGATCTCGGGCGTCCACGGATCGATCGCTTCCGCGTCGAGGACCAGATAGTCGGCCGCGTTGCCCGGCGTCAGGTCGCCGGTTGCAAGTCCGAGCGCACGCGCTCCTTGCGATGTACCCAGATCCCAGGCGCCCGGCGCGCCGAGCGCGCTGCCGTCGGTGCGCAGTATCTTTTGCAGTAAGCTGGCAGCACGCATCTCGTCGATCAGCGACGGCTTGACGTCGGCGTCGGTGCCTAGGCCCATCGTCACGCCGAGCGCCTGCAAGCCCGAAACGTCGCAGATGCCGTCGCCCAAGATATTGGTTGGTCATCGGGTTGTGGATCACGCGCGAGCCGCGCTCGGCCAGCAGGCGCTTCTCTTCTTCCGTAACGTAGATCGCGTGGATCGCCACGGTACGCGCGTCCAGCGCACCGAGTTGTTCGAGCAGCATGACCGGCGTCGCACCGAAACGCGCGAGCGTCTGCTCGCCTTCGTATGACGCCTCGGCGACGTGGACGTGCAGCAGACAATCGTACGACGCGCGCGAAATCCGCGGCAGCGCGAATCATATCGGGCGAGGCGGCGTGCAGCGAGTGCGGCGCGACGCACACGTTCGCCTGAGGATAGCGCTCGCATCAAGTCGAGCGTGCGCGATTGCGCGAGATCGATTGTTTCGCGAAACTGCCGCCGGCGCGTACTCCGCGTCCATCCACGTCCGCGCGAACACCAGGCGGATTCCCGTCTCTTCCGCAGCCGCGATCGCTGCCTCGGCGTGCGCGTTACCGTGCACCGTTGAGATAGAAGAACTCCGCAACGCGTGGTGATGCCGGCCGCGAGCATTTCGGAAAATGCGGCGATAAAAATCCAATGCACGTCGTCGGGGGTCAGCTGCGGAACGACCTTGTAGAGCGCGTCGCTGCGCCAACGAGCGAACGTCCAATCGTCGGCCCAGCCGCGCAACAAGATCTGATACGCATGGCTGTGTCCGTTGATGAATCCCGGAACGATCAGCCGGTCGTCGGGAAAGGAGCGCACCGGCAGACCGTCCGCGTGCTCCCGGACGATCGCATAGTCGCCCGCGTAATCGATCGTGCCCTCGCGCACCACGAACGCGTAGTCGTGGCGCGTCTCGCCGCCGACCAGCGCGCGGGCGCAGCGCACGACTTCGCTTGCCGGCGTTCTCATGCGACGCGCAGACCGCGATGAAAGACCGCGGCGGCGAAATTGCCGCCGAACTGCCAGCCGAACTCGTCCGGCGAGCCGATCCGCTAGCGCAACAAAGTCGGCGCGGACGCCCCGGCGCGCAGCGTACCGGCATCGCACCGCAACGAATGCGCCGCCGCGCGCGTGACGCCGTAGAGCGCCTCGGCTGCCGAGAGTCCGAAGAGCGCGCGTCCGAAATATGCGACGGTCTGGAGATTGAAGCACGGCGACGTACCGGGATTATAGTCGCTTGCGAGCGCAACCGCGGCGCCGCGATCGAGCAGGGCGCGCACCGGCGCTTTGCTGTTCAAGCCCAAGATATTCGATCGTTGCGGGACACGCGACGGTCACGATGCCCGCGCCGGCGATCGCGCTCGACGTCCTCCGGCGCGGATGCAGTTGCAGTGATCGACCGCATCGACGCCAGCGGTCGACCGCCATCTCGGCCGCGCCGCCGAACGACATCTCGTCGCAATGGACGCGCAGACGCATGCCCGCATCCGCGCAGGCCTCCAGATAGCGCCGCGTTTGCGCGGGTGAAAAGAATCCCGGTTCGCAGAACGCGTCGGCGTAGACGGCGCCGTGGGAGGCCGCGGTGGGGATCACCTGATCGATCAGGTAATCGACGTAGGCTTCTTCGCGGGTGAACTCCGGCGGCAAAGCGTGCGCGCCGAGAAACGTGGCGATAAGATGCGGAGCGTCCGCATCGCTGCGATGCTGCGCGATCAAGTCGAGCAGTGCGTCTTCGCCGGGTTTATGCAACGCATAGCCCGGTCTTGGTCTCCAGCGTCGTCGTGCCGTGCGCCAAGCATCGCACGCAGCCGCGGACGCACGACGCGCTCGTAAAAGGCCTGCGGATGAAGCAGCGCATCGCGCGTGCGCTCGACCGTATAGAGCATACCCAGGGCCGGGCTTTTCGCCGCGCAGGCGCGAAGCGAAGTCCGGCTCGCGATCGCCGTCGAAGAGCGGGTGCGCGTGCGCATCGACGAATCCCGGTACGACGACCGCATCGCCGAGATCGATGACATCCGCATCGCGCCCGCGCAGTTTCGCTCGACGACCGCGCGCGGACCCATCGCGGCGATTCGCTCGCCGTCGATCAGCAACGCGCCGTCCTCGATCGAACCCAGCTCTGCGAAGGTGATGCCCGCTTGCGCGGCGTCACCGCTACACGGGACGATCGGTTTTGGCGCGAACGAGCGTCAGAGGCGCCAATCGATGCCTGTTTCGTCGGCCGTCTCGATCGCGAGATCGTACCCCGCGTCGGCATGGCGCACGACACCCATGCCGCAATCGGTCGTGAGCACGGCGGCGAGCCGCTCTTGCGCATCCGGCGACCCGTCGGCGACCACGACCATGCCCGCATGCAGGCTGTAGCCGATGCCCGACGCCGCCGCCATGATGTACGCTGACCCAGTGCGCGCCGGCGGCAGTGTTGAGCAGCGCGTTGAGAATCGGCCAGTCGGCGATCGCGTCGCTGCCGTCCTTCATCGCCTCAGTTTCACGATACGGCGAGGCGACGCTCCCGGTATCGAGATGATCGCGGCCGATGACGATCGGCGCCTTGATCTCACCCGGAGCGCACGAGTTCGTTGAAGCGTACGTCCCGCTTTCGCGCGGTCGCCGTAGCCGAGCCAGCAGATGCGCGCGGGCAAACCTTGAAATGCGATGCGTTCCTGCGCGAGCGCGATCCAACGCTGCAGCCCGGCGTCATTGGGAAACAGCTCGAGCAATTCGCGGTCGAGGCGAGCGATATCGGCTCGGATCGCCCGAGAGCGCGGCAAAGCGGAACGGCCCCGAGCCCTTGCAAAACAGTGGACGGATGAACGCCGGCACGAAGCCGGGGAAATCGAACGCGCGCGCGTAGCCGGCGCGCTGCGCTTGCGCGCGAAGATTGTTGCCGTAGTCGAACACAACCGAGCCGGCATCCATGAAACTGCGACCATCGCTTCGACGTGTTTGGCGCAGCTCTCGAGCGCGCGGCGTTCGTACTCGTCGGGCGAGCGTCGCCCGTAACGCCGCCGCTTCATCGAGCGTTAGACCTTCGGGTACGTAGCCGTTGATCAGATCGTGCGCGGATGTTTGGTCGGTGACCGCATCGGGACGAAATCCATCGGCGATACAGTTCGCGCGAACTCGGTTGCCGCATTGCCTTCGTAGCCGATCGAAATCGCGTCTCCCGCAGCGTGCGCGCGTTCGCACTTCACGTAAGGCTGCCTCGCGCGAATCGACGACGAGATCGAGATAGCGCAGATCGCGGCGCCGTTCCAAACGCGAGCGATCGACGTCGACGACCAGCGCAATCCCTTCGTTCATCGTGATCGCGAGCGGCTGCGCGCCGCCCATGCCGCCGACGCCCGCCGTCAGACAGACGCGGCCTTTGCATCGAGCCGCCGAAGTGCTGACGCGCGAGCTCGGCAAACGTCTCATACGTGCCCTGCACGATGCCTTGCGTGCCGATGTAAATCCACGAGCCCGCCGTCATCTGGCCGTACATCGTGAGCCCTTGCGCTTCGAGTTCGCGGAAGATCTTCCAATCCGCCCACTTGGGACCAGATTCGAGTTGGCGATCAGCACGCGCGGCGCGCGTTCGTGCGTCCGCCATACGGCGACGGGCTTGCCGCTCTGCACGATCATCGTCTCGTCGTTCTTGAGACGCGTGAGCGTGCGCACCATCGCGTCAAACGCGGCCCACGAACGCGCGGCGCGGCCGTTGCCGCCGTAGACGACCAAGTCGTCCGGGCCGTTCGGCGACGTCGGGATCGAGATTGTTGCAGAGCATGCGCAGCGCCGCTTCTTGCGGCCAGCCTTGGGCGGTAAGCTGCGTTCCGCGTGCGGCCCGAACCAGTGCGCGGGCCTGAGATCGTCGTTGCCATGTCCCGGCTCTTAGTGCTCGATGTGTCCCTGTCAGCCTGAGCGGAGGCTCGCAGGGCGGAAGTCCGAAGGGCGCTTGACATTAGTCGATATATCGAGTAACTTACTCGTAAGCACGGCGACTGTTCGAAAGGAGCCTCCAATGGACTACGCGATCCTCGCAACCCTCTGGAACGGACCGGCGACGATGCCCGAACTCGTCGCTGCCGTCTACGACCGCATCGGACGCCCGGTCAACCCAGCCCTCGTCGATAGCTATCTACGGCTGCTCGAGCGCTTCGGGTTCATCGAACGCGCCGGACGGCGGTCACCCTACAAAATCGCGGAACGCGGCTCGGTCTACTTGGCCAACACCGCGAGCGCGTAAGGACACCACATCAGAATGAATTTGCATTTTAAACACGGACACCAAGGCTTCGAAGGCCATTTCGGACATGGGCTTCGGTCGCGGACGGCGCGGCCGGCATTTCGGCGGCGGCGCGTGCGGACGCGGCGATCTCAAGTACGAGATCCTCGAAGCGCTGCTCGACGGCCCGCGTCACGGTTACGACATCATGCTCGACGATCGAAGCAAAAGCGCGGCGTGCGCCCGAGCCCCGGCTCGATCTACCCGGCGCTGCAGATGCTCGAGGACGGCGATTTCGTTCGCGGCAGCGAGCGCGACGGTAAACGCGTCTATGAGATCACCGACACAGGCCGCGAACTGCTCGCGCGATCGCGAACCGTCGCGAAGACACGAGACGCCCGCCGGCGAATCCGGCACTTCTGCGCGACCGTCGCCGAAGCAATGCGCCAAGTGCACGGCATCAAAGACGCCGCCAAGCAAATCGCCAGCAGCGGCAACATCGAGCTCTACAAAAAAGCCGTCGAGGTGCTCGATCGCGCGCGCCGCGAGCTGTTCGAACTGCTCGCCGACCACTTCTAAACGGGTCTTTTGCCGTAGCGCGCGAACGCTTCCACCGCAACGGGAGGCGTACAGCACGATGAGCGGAGTCCGTGTATTGGTCGGAACGCGCAAGGGCGCGTTCGTTCTCACCGCCGACGAAGGGCGCGATCGCTGGACAATCGACGGTCCGCACTTCGCCGGCTGGGAAATTTACCACATGAAGGGATCGCCCATCGATCCCAACCGGATCTACGCATCGCAGAGCAGCGGCTGGTTCGGTCAGATCATCCAACGATCGGACGACGGCGGCGCGAGCTGGAATACCGTCGGCAACGCCTTCACCTACGACGGTGTTCCCGGCACGCACCAATGGTACGACGGCACGCCGCATCCGTGGGAGTTCGCACGCGTCTGGCATCTCGAACCCTCGCTCCACGATCCCGATCTGGTCTACGCGGGTGTCGAAGACGCCGCATTGTTTCGCTCGCGCGACGGCGGCACGAAGTGGGAAGAGCTCTCCGGTCTTCGTACGCACGGCACGGGACCGTCGTGGCAGCCGGGCGCGGGCGGCATGTGTCTGCACACGATTCTGCTCGATCCCACGAACGCCCAGCGTATCTACGTGGCGATCTCGGCTGCCGGGGCGTTTCGTAGCGACGACGGCGGCGAAACCTGGAAGGCGACCAATCAAGGTCTTCGTTCCGAGGGTATTCCCGATCCCAAGGCCGAGGTCGGACACTGCGTTCACCATATCGCCATGCATCCGTCACGGCCCGACGTGCTCTTCATGCAAAAACATTGGGACGTGATGCGCAGCGACGATCGCGGCGATTCGTGGCGCGAAGTCAGCGGCAATCTGCCGACGGATTTCGGGTTCGCGATCGACGTGCACGCGCACGAGCCCGAGACGATCTTCGTCGTGCCGATCAAGAGCGACAGCGAACATTTCCCGCTCGACGGTGCGCTACGCGTCTATCGCAGCCGCACCGGCGGCGACGACTGGGAACCGCTTACTAACGGGCTTGCCGCAAGCGCACTGCTACGTCAACGTGCTGCGCGATGCCATGGCGGTCGATCGGCTCGAATCGTGCGGCGTGTATTTCGGAACGACCGGCGGCCAAGTCTACGCATCGCGCGACGGCGGCGATACCTGGGAAGCGATCGCGCGCGATCTCCCCGCCGTGCTCTCGGTCGAGGTGCAGACGCTCGCGTGATTCGCATCGTGCTGCCCGCGCATCTGCGGGCGCTCGCGCGCGTGAGCGACGAGGTGACGGTGGATCCCGAGGGCTCCGCAACGCTGCGCACCGCGGTCGACGCACTCGAAATGCGCTTTCCGGTCCTCGCCGGCACGATCCGCGATCGCACCAGCAAAGTCCGGCGACCGTTCATTCGCTACTTCGCGTGCCAACGCGATCTCTCGCACGTCTCGATCGACGATCCGTTGCCCGACGCCGTCAGCAGCGGCACCGAGCCGCTGCTGATCGTCGGCGCGATGGCCGGGGGCTAATCCAGACCCAGGGTGATCGTGGGCGCGGGCGGTTTGACCGTGTGATCGTAGCCCTTGCGGCGTACGATCGAGGTCCCGATCGAGAGAAATTCGATCACGTTGGGATTCCAGCCGTTAAATGACGCTTCGGTAATATCGACGCCGACGATGCCGACCGCGAGATTGCGCTCGGCTTCGGCCTGCATCCGCCCCATCGCCAGTTCACGCGCTTCGTAGAAGCCCTGCGTGAAATTGTCGAGTTCGATATTCTGACCCGCGTTGGCGAACTGCTGCATCATGCCTTGATGGCGGATGTGGTAGACGCAGTTGCCGACGACCAACTCCGAGGGAACGTAGCCGATCTGATAGAGCTGATAGACTTCCTGAACGGAAAGATCGCAAGTAAACGGCATCGCGTCCGCTCGGCGATGGTTTTCACCCGGCGGCGCCTTGACTGCGGTGCCCAGCGCAACGACCTCGATGCAATTGGGTTCGAGAAACCCCTTGATCGCTAGACGCACCGCGACGATACCGTCGGCGCCCAGCGTTACCGCCTCTTCTTCAAGGCGCCGCACGGCCAATTCGCGGGCCTCGTACAGCGCTTGCGTCAGCGTTGCCAGTTCCTGACTGCGAAAAAACCCCGGCGGCATCTGCCAGCCGATGTGGTAGATCGACGACCCCATCACCAGGCCCAGCGGCTGCATCTCCATCTGCGCGAGCAAACAGAACTCGTTGACGGCTAAATCGCTGGTGAAGAGCGGCGGCCCGCCTTCGCCGGCCATCCGCTTGAGTCGTTTTATCGCATCGAGGGGTACGCCGCTTTCGGTGGTTTGGTATTGCGTGTCGTTCTGTTGACCGCCGCCGAAAAATTTCACAAGAACTCCTTACTTCGAGAAGAGCCGGGCGAGTGGTGCGCGCATCTCTTCGTGGCGCTTGGCCTGTTCCAGGATGTCATCGTAGAGCGACTCGAGCCATTCCTGCGCGGAGCACACGACCGTTTGTATCGTCGTACCGTGGACAAGTTTCGCGACCGACGCCTCGAGGATGCCTTCGTGCGCGCTAAGCGTGTAACGAAACGCCTTTCCGCCGCCCTGCGCGAGGGTTACCGAGACCGCTTCGGCACCGCCCATTCCGAATAACCCACGACCGCGAATCTGCGTGATTCCCGGAAACGCCACACGCAGCCGTTCGGCGAGGAAGGCCACGGTTTCCGCCGCCCGCCTGCCCCGCCCGGCGCCCAATCCGCGAGCGAGGGAACAGCCGCCGGCGCATGCGGCGGTGCATCGGTGACGACCGAGATTTCGGTCGAACGATCGTCGAAGCGTTCGGCGAGAAAGCGCGCGTTGGCAGCAAGATCGCTTCGCTTACGTTGCGCGAGCAATTCGAGGTCGCGCTTGGTCGCGCGGTCGAGCACCGAGAGCTGCTCGAGCAGCAGGTCGACTGCCGAACGATCGCCGCCGCGCCCCTCGCGCTGCGAGGGCGGCACGGCCACGAACGCATCGATCGTCTCGGGCAGATAGCGTGTTTTGGTTTGCGCGAAGTTGTAGCTCAGCTCCGGGGGCGCGTCGCCTTCGTGCAGCAGCGGCTGCGCCTCTTCGATCGTAGCTTCGATCGTGCGCACGAGATTTCGCGCCGCCTCGGGGAGTTCGAAGAACCGATCATTCATTGCCGTGGGGTTCGCGGGCCAGAATCGCTTTGGCTTTCTCGACCTGCCCGCTCAGCGCGTCGACCGTTTGGCTCATCGCTCCGAGCGCCTGGGCTTTGTAGCTGTCGATCGAGTCGATCGTCGCATAGATATTGTCGAAGGCGGTTTGGAGTTTGGCCACGTCGACGGTCGGGTCGGAGGCTTGCTGGAAAATCTGCGCGCTCTGCGTTCGCAACAACTCGCTGGTCGACGCGATCATGTTGCCGGTCGTATCTTTCAGTGCGTTGATCTGATCGAGCGCGAGCTTCTGATTTCCCAGCGCCGAGGCCACGATCACCGCAGTCCGTAACGCCGAGAGCGTCGTGGTTCGCGCGCGGTCCACGCCCTTGATCAATTCGAGGTTGTTCTTCTTGATCAGGTCCAGCGCCATATAGCCCTGCACGTTGACCGCCATCTGCGTCAAGAGATCGGTTACCTTTTGCCGCGCGTAGAACAGCGCGTTCTCCTTGAGTTCCTTGGCTCGCTGCGGATCGGTGTTCTCGAGGCCGGCGACACGAGCGGAAATTTCGGCGTCGATCTTCTTGCACAGATAGATGTACTGCTCGAGCTTGCCCATCAGCGTCCACATCTCGGCTCGCTCTTGTTCGATCGAGGCGTTGTCGCGCAGCAGTTCATCTTTGCCCGAGAGCAACGACTCCATGATCGCGTTGATATGCGACTGCGCCGATTGATAGCCTTGAAAATACGCTTTGATCTTATTCCCGAAGGGCAGCACGCCGAGCAGGCGGTTCGGAGCGAGCAGATTCTGCTTCTTGGGATCGAGGCGCTCGCAGGTGTTGCGCAGGTCGACGAGTCCCTTGGAAATCGTATCGCGCCCGTCGGCTTTCGCGGCGGCGTTGACGGGGCGCGCGAGCAGCCGGCTCGAGACGTTGGCCGACGCTTCGACTTCGCGCTCGCCCATATGCACGATCGCGTCGATGCGCTCTTTGAACGCCTCGCCGTCGAGCGGCGCCGTAACCAAATCGGAGACAAAGCCCGACACACGTTGCTCGAGTTGCGCCTGGTCATCGGCCGAAAGGCGAACGGGCCCACCGTTTTCCACTTGCGCCGGCACGACGACCGGCACGGGCTCGGGAGGGGTCAGGACGATCTCGGGCAGCGCATCGGAGGCAGACCCACTCATTCTGCCGACCTTTCGCTGCGTTCGCCGCCGTTCCGTCTATAGCAGCGCTTCAACGGTAATCGGAAGTTCGCGTACGCGGCGGCCTGTGGCGTGGAAGACCGCGTTGGCAACGGCGGCAGACGAGCCGACCATCCCGACTTCACCGATGCCGCGAACGTGGGCCGGATTGACGCGCTCGTCGTCGTCGTGCGCAATGAAGATCTGTGGGTTAGGAATATCTGCGTTGGTCGGAACGCAGATAATTCTCAAGCGTCGCGTTCATGATGCGGCCGGTGCGTTCGTCATAGCGTGTCTTTTCAAAGAGCGCCATGCTGATGCCCCACACGATACCGCCCAAGAACTGGCTGCGCGCGGTCTTTTCGTTGAGAATCCGATCCACCGTCGTACGCGCCGGTAAAGCGCGTGACGCGAATCGAAAGCAGATCGGGATCGACTTCGACCTCGGCGAAATTCGCACCGAACGCCTGCTGCGCGTAACGATCCTCTTGCGCCTCGTCAACCTTCGCGTCGAGCTCTACCGTCAGGCCTTGCGCTGGAACAGCACCGTGATGTAGAGCGAGTTCGTCGCGCAATTTCTGCGCGGCAAGCACCGTCGCCGAACCCACGCTCGCGGCGGTTTGCGACCCGGCTGCCAGCGGAGCATCGGGCAGGTTGGTGTCGCCCCACACGAAACGCGCGCGTTCGGGCGAAATTTCCAAGATCTCGGCCGCGAGTTGCGCGAACACGGTCGAGGATCCCGTCCCCTGCTCGATCGTCCCGCTCTCGACGACCACCGTACCGTCGGGGTGCATCGTCATTCGCATCGACGCGCCCGAACGATGGGTCGCGCGCGATGACGTCGCCATCCCCCAGCCCACGAGCATCCGCCCGTTGCGCATCGAGCGCGGCTGCCACTTTCGCCGGCTCCAGCCGAAATGCTCCGATGCCAGCGCGTAACACTCACGCAGCTTCTTGCTGGTGTACTCCTTGCCGTTGTCGGGCTGACGCTCGGAGTAATTGCGCAAGCGCAACTCGAGTGGATCGACGTTGAGGAGGTAGGCCAATTCGTCCATCGCGGATTCGAGCGCGAAGGAACCGGTCGATTCGCCGGGCGCGCGCATGTACGTCGGCTTGCTGATGTTCAGGCGCCGCAATTGCTGGCTCATGCCGAAGTTCGGCACGGTGTAGAGATCGCGACTGAAGACGGCGGAGGGTTCGACGAACTCGTCGGCGATGCTGGTCTCGTTGCGCACGTCGTGGATGATCGCGACGAGCGTCCCGCCCGGTTGCGCCGCGACGGCCACATCCTGTTCGGTCTGCGGTCGATGGCCGACCCATCCGAACATCTGCGGGCGCGTAAGCAAGAGTTTGATCGGCCGCCCGGTCGCGCGCGCCGCCATCGCCGCGAGCGGCACGTGCGACCACGCGGTTCCTTTGCCGCCGAACGCGCCACCGACGAACGGCGCGATCACGCGAATCTGCTCGGGCGCGATGCCGAACACCGACGCCAATCGTCGCTGCACGCCGAACGTCCACTGCGTCGAATCGTAGATCGTGAGCCGATCGCCTTCCCATGCGGCGAGCGTCCCATGCGTCTCCATGGGGTTGTGGTGTTCGGTCGGCGTGCGGTAGGTGTGCTGCACGCGGTGCCGCGCCTGCGCAAGCGCTTCGACCGGCGCTCCGCGCGTGTGCGAGGCCGGCTTGCCGAAGATCGTCTTGGGCTGGACGGCCTGCGCGGCGTCGAGCGACATTTGAGGGTGCTCGATGCTATACGATACGCGCACGCGATCGGCCGCGAAGACCGCTTGTTCGAACGTATGCGCGACGGCGACGGCGACCGGCTGCCGGTCGAACTCGATCCGGTCATCTTGCAGCAAGAAGAGCAGCGCATCTTGGTCGTTCTTCTTTCCGGCATCGACGCGCGGCGCATTCTCGTGCGTCATAATCAGCACGACACCGTCGCCCGCGCTTGCTTCGCGCGTGTCGATCGCGGTGATACGCCCCTTGGCAATCGACGACGGAACGATCACGGCGTGCAGCATGCCCTCGAGGATGCGATCGGCGGTGTACTGCGCCATGCCCGTGACCTTTTCGCGGCCGTCGGCGCGATCGAGCGGAGCACCGATGACCGGCTGGCTCATGCCGACATCTCGCGCAGCGCGTAGATCAGCGTGCGCTTGGCCAGCGCGATCTTGAAGTCGTTCTGGCCGTATCCGATGGCACCGTCCAGCGCGGCGTCGGCTGCTCGCGAGAAGGCTTCTTCCCCCGGTGACGCGCCGGTGAGGATGCGCTCGGCCTCGCGCGCCCGCCACGGAATCGTCGCGACACCGCCCAGCGCCACCCGTGCGTAAGCGATCTTTCCCTCGCGCACGCTCAACGCAACGGCAGCGGACGCCAGCGCGAATTCGTATTGTGAGCGATCGCGTGCCTTGACGTAGGTCGAACGCGCATCGCTTGCCAATGGCGGCAACGTCACGCCGGCGATCAACTCGTCCGCGCCGATCGCATGTTCGCGTTGCGGCGTTTGCCCGGGCGTAAGAAAGAACGTGTCAACGGGAAGGTCGCGCTGCCCGCGGGATCCTGCGATGTGAATCACCGCCTCGAGCGCGGCGAGCGTGACGGCCAGATCGGACGGATGGGTCGCGATGCAGCGATCGCTCGTCCCGAGCACCGCCTGCATTCGATTGACGCCCCCGATCGCGCCGCAGCCGCTGCCGGGCTCGCGCTTATTGCACGGCGTCGCGACGTCGCGAAAATACGGGCAGCGCGTACGCTGCATCAGGTTACCGCCGATCGACGCCATATTGCGCAGCTGCGGAGAAGCGCTCTGCTCGAGCGCGACCGCAACGAACGGATAGCGCTCGCGCACCTGTGCATCGCGCGCGACGTCGCTCATCCGGGCGAGGGCGCCGATGAATAGCCCGCCGGCGTGCTCCTGAATCGAACGCATGCCTAGGCGATTGATATCGATCAGCAGTGGCGGGCGTTCGACGTCGTCCTTCATCAAGTCCAAAAGGTTCGTACCGCCGGCGATCAGGCGCGCACCGGGCGTCGAAGACAGCGCGTGCAGCGCCGCTGGGATCGACTCCACGCGCTCGTACGCAAATGGATTCATTGCGCCGCTCCCACCTGCGCGATCGCGTCGACGATGTGCGCGTAGCAACCGCACCGGCAAAGGTTACCGCTCATCTGCTCGCGGATCGTGTCGCGATCGAGCGCGTGACCTTCGCCAAGCATCCCCGCCGCCGAAACGATCTGGCCCGGCGTGCAATACCCGCACTGAAAGCCGTCGTATTTGATGAACGCAGCCTGCAATGGGTGTAACTCGTCGCCGCTCGCCAGCCCCTCGATCGTGGTGATCTCATCGCCGTCATGCATGACGGCGAGTGAAAAACACGACACGATGCGCCGTCCGCCGACAAGCACCGTGCAGGCGCCGCACGTCCCCTGATCGCAGCCTTTTTTGGTGCCGGTCAGCCCGATCCGGTCGCGCAGCGCGTCGAGCAGTGTTACTCGCGGTTCGAGTTCGAGCGTGTGCGACGCACCGTTGACCTTCAGCGTCACGTTCATGCGCGACGGTGCAGGCTGCGACGTGCTGGTATGCGCGGGCGTGCTCGGCGCTGCCGACGCCGCGACCGGCACGCCGATCGCCGATGCGGTGCCTGCCGCCAAAAACGAGCGCCGCGAGAGCGCTTCCCGTTCCGTGTCGTCCATCGACGTCATTGTGCCCGCAGTGCGGGGAACGTAATCCGCTAGAGCGTCGCGCCGATCGCTTCTTCCGCCGCGCGGACGAGCGAGCGCCCCCGGATCAGCTCGCGGGCAACTTCGATGTCCGGCGCGGGGCTGCGGTCCTGCGTCCACGGCGCGATAGCGGCCCGGGCGCAGTCGTAGGCTGCCTGCGTGCCGGCTCCCGAACGCAGCGGCCGGCGAAAATCCGTCGCGGCGATCGCGCCGAGCAGCTCGCATGCAAGCGCACCTTCGACGTTGTCGAGAACACGCACAAGATTGTTGGCCGAGGTCATGCCCATGCTGACATGATCCTCTTGGCCGGCCGAGGTTGGAATTGAATCGACGCTCGACGGCCACGCAAGGCCCTTGTTGTCGTTGACCAGCGCGGCCGCCGCATATTGCACGATCATCAAACCCGATTGCAAACCCGAGCGTCCCGTCAAAAACAGCGGCAGCCCGCGGTCTTCGGCGTTGAGCAGCAGGTAGAGCCGCCGCTCGCCGATCGAGGCAAGTTCGCTGATCGCGAACTTAAGGAAATCCATCGCGAGCGCAATCGGTTCACCGTGGAAGTTCCCCCCGGAGAGAAATTCGCCGTCGTCGGGAAACACCAGCGGATTGTCGGTCACCGAATTTGCTTCGATTTGTGCGACCCCGCGCGCATACCCGACCGCGTCACGCACCGCACCGTGCACGACCGGAATGCAGCGGAACGAATACGGATCTTGAACGCGCCCGCACTCGCGGTGCGAAAGCATGATCTCCGATTCAGCCAGCAGCGCACGCAGATTGTTCGCTACGGTCGATTGCCCCGGATGCGGCCGCAGGTCGTTGAGGCGCCGATCGAAGACCCGGTCGGTTCCAAGAAAGGCTTCGAGCGAAAGCGCCGAGATCACGTCGGCGGCGGCGGCAAGGCGCTCCGCGCGCAAAATCCCCAGTGATGCGATGCCCGTCATCACCTGCGTGCCGTTGATCAGCGCGAGCCCTTCCTTAGGGCCGAGCGTTACGGGCCGCAGACCCGCGCGCGCCAGGGCCTGCGCGCTGGGCATACGCTCGCCGTCGAACAGCGCCTCGCCTTCCCCGATCAACGTGAGCGTCATGTGCGCGAGCGGAGCGAGATCGCCGCTTGCACCAACCGATCCTTGGCACGGAACCACCGGCGTCACGCCGCGATTGAGCAATGCGGCGAGCAGTTCGAGCGTTTCGAGCTTGACGCCGGAATGGCCGGCTGCAAGGGAGTTGACGCGCAGCACGCCGGCCGCGCGAACCAAGCGCGCATCGAGCGGTGCCCCAGTCCCGGCCGCGTGGCTGCGCACCAGATTAAGCTGCAATTCCGCCGCATCGGAGGGATCGATCTGCACGTTGGCCAGGCGCCCGAAACCCGTCGTAACGCCATAGATCGCGTCGCCGTCGGCAAAGCGCTCGTCGACGAACGTGCGTGCCCGCACGACGCGTTCACGGGCGGCCGCGGAGATGGTAACGCTCGCGCCGTCGGCGACGGCTTCGATGGACTCGAGGCGAAGGTGGCGTCCGTCGAGCTCGACGGACGGGGACGAAAGTGTCTGCGACATGGCGGTAAGTCTACTTCCGAGTGGATAACCCGACGCCTGCCGTGTATAACGGCAAAAAACTTGTGGATAGCATGTCGATGACCGGACCTGCCGACTTGCGCCCGCGCTAAGCGCGCGATACGATTTCGTCACTTCGAATTCATCGAAGGGCGACGCACGTATCGGTCGCGGCCAGGAAGTTTCTTCTCGGTCGAACCGCCGTCGACGTCAGTCGAGCTCTCCCACCCGGGAGCCCAACAGGCGAGAACGGTGCGCGAATACGTCGAGCCCGCCGGATTTTATCCGGCGGGTTTTGTTTTGCGGCGTCCCGGCGGCAAGGCCGGCGCCAAAATCTTGGTTTACACGGGGAAATTTCGTCGCGCGGCGTAGTGCCGCACGATGAAACTATCACGCCTTCTCGGTCTGATCTTAGCCGCTGTTTTGGGATTGGCCCGACCCGTCTTTGCGCAGTCAGTGGCCCCGTCGCCCCCTCCGACGATGGACGAGGCAATCGCCGCGATCCGAGCCTTCGCGCCCCAGGCGCTCAAGGATCAGGGCGCGCCGGGAATGTCGGTGGCCATCACCGATCGCACGCATACGCTTGCGGTCATCACGGTCGGGATGGCGGACGTTGCGAGCAAGACGCCGGTGAGCGCTCAGACGCGTTTCCCGATCGGCTCGATTTCAAAATCGATGACCGCGCTTGCGCTTCTGCAACTGCACGATCGCGGGCTCGTCGATCTCAACGCGCGCGTACAGCGGTATCTGCCGTCATGGTCGATCCACTCGAACGGCGCGCCGATTCTGGTGCACCAGTTGCTCTCGCATACCGCCGGGGTTCCGGACGACTATTCATTCGAGCAATACGGCTACGCGCTCGCCGCGCTGCGCAACGCCCACACGCTTTTTCCGCCCGGTACGGCATGGTCGTATTCCAACGACGGCTTCGCGACGGTGGGCGCAATCGTTGCGGCCGTTTCGCACGCGAGTTGGCAATCGAACATCGAGAACCACGTCTTTGCCCCAATCGGTATGAAGCACAGTTCGGCGATCTTCGACGACCGCACGCTGGCCGACACCGCCACCGGTTATCAATTCCGCGACGCCGACTACGTCGCGACGCCGCCCGATCCGGTCCTGATTCCCTCCCCCTACGTCGATTTCGTCGATCCGGCGGGTTCGGTCATCTCGACGGCGGGAGATATGGCGCAGTACCTTCGCCTCTACCTCAACGATGGAAAAACGGCCGACGGCGTGCAGTTGATCGCGCCTGCGAGCTTGAGCGCGATGACCAACGCCGACCATTTCAAGAATGGTGCTCCGGATATCGCCAAAGGCACGGAACTGGCCGAATGGCCCGCGTTCTATCACGAGTACGGTTACGGGCTCTCGGTCTTTTCAACCGGCGGCGATCATCTGGTCGGCCATACCGGCGGCGTCTCGGGGTACACCGCGTGCTTCCAAGCCAACCTGACGCGCGGCTTCGGCGCAATCGCGCTCTCGAACCTCGTGGAAGCGCCGCTGCACCCGTGCGCGATCGTGAAGTATGCGATGGAGGTGCTGCGCGCGCAGAGCTTGGGACAAGCGCTACCGCCGCCGCCGTCGGGACCACCGATTGCTGCGCCGCACGTCGCCGCGGGCGACTACGTCGGCACCTATAACGCCGGCGGCGATAGCGTCGACGTGCGCAATGACGCAGGGACGCTCTCTCTGCTCGACGGCGGGCGCACGTATAAGCTCGTCGCGCAAGCGCACGACATGTTCTGGACCGACGATCCGCGCTTTACGATTTTCTACGTCGCCTTCGAGCGAAACAAAGCCAAAGCAATCGACGGCTTTACCAATGCGGGCGCGTACTACGTCAACGCTCGCCACAGCGGTCCGACGACGTTCACACATCCGGGCGCATGGAACCGGCTTACCGGGCGATACGAGACCTCGATCTTCGGGTCGCCGATCGTCATGCGCATCGTCATCGTCAAAGGCCACCTCACCGTCGACGGTATCAATCCGCTGCGCAGCTTACCCGGCGGCGAATTTGCGCTCGGATCGTCGGTGATTCGCTTCGACACGCTCTTCGAAGGAAAGATGCAACGGCTCTGGCTCGACGGTGCGGACTTGTACCGGATCGAATTGCCGTAGCGGACGCTCGTCGACTAGACGACGGCTTGCGCGCGCGGGTCGAGCGGGGCGGTAAAGTCCGCTCGGATCGGCGCTGCGTATTTAGCGGCGATGTCGCGGACAATCGCCGCGGCGCGGCGGCGCATGTCCGGCGGTCCGACGACCTCGGCTTGCGCGCCCCAGCCCAGCACCCAGCGCAAGAGTTCGTCCGCGTCGGCGACGCGATATTCGATTTCGGTGCTTCCGTCGTCGAGCCGTTCGATTTGACGCTCGGCAACGACGCGTGCGGCGATCGCGGCTTTGGCCACGCGCGGCGCGAACCGGACGCGAACGCCCGCGGTTCCCTCGCCATGCATGACGCCGCTGATCGACGCGGCGGCAAAGGCCTCGACGTCGAAATCGGGCGGCTGCACGAACGTGTGCGCGCTCAGTTCGACGTCGGACGCATTGTCTACGGCGAACACGCGCTTATCGTGGCGCGCGTGATCGTACGCCACGCAGTAGATGCGCCCGCTGCTCACGATGAATCCGTACGGATCCGCAGTGCGCGAACTACGATTGCCTTCTTTATCTTGGTAGACGAACTGGACGCTGCGCGACACACGCTGCGCCGCGGCAAACGCGCTGAACGCGCGCTCACCCGGTTCGTCCAAACGAATCTCTGAAAGACGGAACGCGACCGGTGAAGGCGCGTCGACGCGAGCCTTGACGCCGCTGCGCGCCTGTCCGACGAGCTTGTCGGTGATCTCGTCGATCGACTGACCGATCGCACCGCCGAGCGAGGCGCCGAACGACCGCAAGGCCACCAGCCCGAACAGCTCGCCACCGCTCAAATCCAGCCGCTTGAGGCTGTACCCCTCTGCGAACCGGTACGAATTGGTCGCGCGATCGAAATACCACGGAAAGCCGGCGTCGGCCAGCACCGCGAGGTAGCGCCGCAAGCTGCGGGTGCTCGGCCGCTTGGTCCCCTCGGCGATCCGCTCTTTGAGGTTTTCGAACGAATGGCGTCCTTCGTCGATGGCGCTCAGAAGCCGGACGAGGAGCACGATTTTGGGTTCGGTTGTGCGTTCCACTGCTTTCATACTGTAACCCAATCATGGCACCCGTGGTGTGCCAACTGCCCGGCCTAGTGCTCAAAATTCTATCAATTGAGGGCGGTCAGTGCTTGGGGAAGCACCCGTCCGGGGCCGAGATCGGGGGCGCCTTGGGCTGCGGCGGTGTGGTCGTGAGGCCAACCTCCACCGGGTAGTTCGATCCGCCGTCGGTCATCGTATCGACCGTGAGCTGGTAACGGCTTTCGGGCGCGAGCTCGAATGCGGCGATCGCGTAGCGTACGGCCGAATCGCGCACGCACCCAACCTGGTGCAAAACGCCGTCGACTAAAAAGCTCGAGCGCACGATCCCACCCGCCGGGCGCTCGTACAAGAAGACGGTCGCCGGATCGGCCGTCGGATTGGCGAGCGAAAAGAGCAGGGTGTGGAGCACGCCGTAATCGCCGAAGTCCGTCCCCGCCGACGCCGCATCGAGGTTGGCCGGGGTCGAGGACCGGTCGCCGTATTTCGTCGAGACGTCGGGACCGCCGACGGCGTAGGCGAGCGACTGCGTACCGAAATTCCGAATCACGAACGTTCCTTCGCGGTGATGTCCATCGCGCGGCAGCAGCGGACCGCCCAGCAACGCCTGCGGATCGGCATCGGGCGCGACCGCGAGGACCGACACGCGAACCGGACCGCCGGAAAGCACCGAGAGATCGATGCTGCCCGCCACACCTTGTTTGGCCGTCATCGTTAGATCGTGGAGCACCAGCGGCGTGGCAGCCGTGAGCGAGAATACGATGCCTTCGTCGCGCGGAACCACGTCGAGCATGTCGCGCGAAACCGCGTGCCCCACGCTGAGCACGTCGATGTTTGGCCCGGCAGTCACGTCCACGGCTTGCACCACGGCGTTCTTCGCAGCCGAAAGCACGATGACGATGCGGCGCGGACCGCCCGCATCGTCATGGTAATAGTAGAGCCGCGCCGCCTGCGCCCGCGTAACGTCGGCGCGAAAGAGCACGCCGTTCGCGTCGACCCGTTCGGGATCGTCGTCGTAGAGCAGCAACGGCGGTGCGACCGGCTGGACCGACGCGTTTTCTATCCTGACGTGCGTCGTGCCGAACGCATCGAAGAATCCCGCGCCGGCGATGCGCACCGGCACGTCGAGATCGAGCTGCGCTCCCGGTGCAGGCGGAAGCTGCGGCGCGGGTGATGCGGCGCTGAGCGTCGCGCCCGGCGCCACCGTCGAAGCGCGCGCGATCGCCGCGATGACCTGCTGCCACAGCCACGACCACTGCAGCGGCGAGCCGGTCACCGTCATCTGCACCTGCGACGGAAACGTTCCCGCATCAGCGGCCACGCGAACCGGAATGTCGATGCTGCCGCCTGCGGCATCGGTCACGTGTAGCGAATCGGTTCCCGTGCGCGCGCTCGAGACGACATCGAGCACCCCGGGCTGCGCGTCGGGCGAAACGGTCACTAGATCGTTCGCCGCGACCGCGGTCAGCGCGCCTTGCGCACCGCCGATCGACACGCTCGTGCGCGCGCTCGGATGCAGCGTCACCGTCGCCGGCGCCGCCGCGAGCAGCGCTGCCGAAAGCACGAGTCCCGCGAACATGGTGCCCCGTTAAGGCGCCGGAAGCGCGAACTCCTCGTCGTCCGGCGCGGCAACGAGCGAACCGAGCGTGCTGCGCAATTGACCCGACGCATCGCCGACGACCAGCGCGTTGTCGCGCATCGCCCGCGCAACGCCGTCCAGCGCGCCGATCGCGCGCGTCAGTTCTTGCGAAGCGAGCGCGTGCCCGTCGGCGCTTTCCGAAAGGCGTAACGCTTGCGCCGACGCATCCGACGCGATCTGCGCGATCGTCGTTACCGCGCTCTGGTTCTGCGCGGCCACCGACGCGGTCGTTTCGGTCGCGGCGGCGATCGCGTCGCTCATTGCCTTGAGCCGCTCGACTTGGGCCGCCAGCTCCCGAGCCGAACCCGAGGCCTCGCCCGTTGCGCCGTCGATCGCGTGCAGAGCGTCGCTGGTTTCGCTCGCCAGATCGAGCACGACCGTCGACGCACCCGACGTGCGCGCGGCGGATTGCGCGGCCTGCTGAACGCCGGCGCGAATCGTCGGCAGAATCGACGCGATTTCGCGGGTAGAGGCGGCCGATTGTTCGGCGAGCTTGCGAATGGCGCTCGCGACCACGGCGAAACCGCGGCCGTTTTCTCCGGCGCGCGCCGCTTCGATCGCCGCGTTGAGCGCCAGGAGATTCGTTTGATCCGAGATTGCGCCGATCGTCGACACGATCTCCCCGATCGCGGCCGTGCGCGATTCGAGCGACGAGAGCACGCCGCGACTCTCTTCGGCGGACTGGCGAAGCTCGTCCGCAGTGGCGCGGGTGCGCTGCGCACTCTCGCGTCCGTGCGCAACCATCGTGCGCGTCTCCTGGACGGCCCCTTCGAGGGTGTGGCCCGCGTCGATCAGGGTTCGCACCGACGCACGCAACTCGGCCGACTCGTTCACGATTCCGCTCAGCGCGGCACTTTGCGTCCGCGAGCCGCCGGCGATGACGCCCGCGCGCTGTTCGAGCGCGCCGATGCCTTCGGCGATCGCGTGCGCGGCTTCTTTTTGCTCGCGCGCCTGCACCACCACTTGCTCGGCCGTCGCACCGACCGCCACGACCTGCTCCATCATCTGACCCACGTTCGTATCGCCCCCGCCGGCGGCATCGGCGAGATCGTCGGCGGCGCGATCGATCGACGATACCGCTTCGAGCAGGGCGCCGCCCATCGCGGTGAACGCCGCCGAAATTTCTTGCAATCCATCGCAAAGTTCGTTGTAGCGTCGCGCCAGCCGCGCGAGTTCATCGCTTCCTCGCACGTCGATCGGCAGCGCACGGGGCACGTATGCATGCAGGAAATCACCTCGCGCAAAGCCTGCGAACGCATGGACCAACGCCTTGAGATCGTCTTGGACGATTCCGTCGATCGCGGTCGCGACGTCACGCAGCCTGCCGCGCACGTCGCGCCCGATGCGAAGGGCCAAGCCGAACGAGACGATCAAGGCGACGACGCCGAACGCGATCACGGTAAGGATCGCGGTGCGGCGCGCCAGCTCGAAGTCGCCGGTCGATTGCTTGACGTAGGCGCTTGCGTCGGCGGCGATGGCCGCAGCCGTGGCTTGGACGTCCTCGAAATATTTGCGGCCGCCGACCATCTGCGCGAGCGCGGCCCGCTGCTGACGGCGATCCATCAGATCGCTTGCGTTGTCCATGTTCTGCTGCTCGCTGCGCACCTGGGCGGCGAACGTGCGCATCAACGCCTGCAGTGCGGACCGCGACGCATCGTGCGCGTTGATGAAATCAAAATCTTTAACGATGGTCAAGGCCGCGCTATCGGAGACCGACATGAAGCTGTTGTCGCCCGAAGCGATATAGGCTCGAAGGCCCGCTTCTTCGTCGGCGAGCTGGAGAAGAATGTCGTTGGAGGATTGCAGCAGCGGCACGCTCAGCGCGAGGTCGGCGTTGCGCTCATGCATCCGTTCCATCTCGAACAAAGCGACCAGTGAGATCAGGATCAGGAAGAATAGCGCGACCGCGTAGCCCGTGGCGATACGGCGCACGAGCGACGCCGAACCGGATCGACCCACTCGATCCGTTCGGCGCGCGCCCTCGCTGGAGCGATTAGAAATGGTACGCAGCCTTGAGATCGGTCATCGCCGTCTGCAGCACCGTGTGGTAGTTGGCATCGGCGTAGCGGCCGTATTTTTTGTCGATGTCGAGCATTACTTGAACGTGAATCGGATGCGAGACGAGCCGGTCGAGCAGGTACTCGACGTCGAAGCCTTGCGGTGACATGCCGGCGTTGTAGAGTGCTTCCGCGAGCGCCTTGCCGTCGGCCGGCGACGGGTCGGGGCTTGAGGGCAGCGCCACGTGCGCCTGCGTCGCCAGACGCAGCGAATCGCTCACGACGTAATCGAACACGTCCAAGAACGAGGTGACATCCTTGGCGCCGTATTCGCCGGTGAGTTTTTTCACTTCGGCCGCCGTCGAGGCGCCGGCCAGGACGCCGACGAGTTTGGGCGTCTGAAAGTCCGACGGGCCGCCGCCCGCCTCGATCATCGAGAGCGTGAGCGGGAGATCGGGCGCGCCAACGTAGCTGAGCACGTTACTGAAGCGGGCGCGCGGAGCATCGGCGCGAGCCGTGGCGACGAATCCACCGGCGGTGACGAGAAGCGCGGCAACGACGAGCGCGCGTGCAAAAAAGCGGGTCATGATAAAAGACGAGATCCTTTCGGCAACCCTGGTAGCTAGATGTGCAGATAACTCGGCCGGCGCCCGTTTGGATGTTCGGCGCGGGACCGACCATGTAAAGGCCGTGTCAGGATCGAAATCCGTCGCCCATGCTGGAGATTGCGGTGCCCCCGTCCGCCGCTGCGGATTTAGCCGAGATCGGGCGCTTCGTCGCGGCGCGCGGTTGGGTGCCCGCGACCAGCGGCAATTTTTCGTGCCGCATCGACGAGCATTTCGCGGCCGTGACCCGTTCGGGCATCGACAAGGGCAATATCCGCCCGCAGGACGTGGTCGCGGTACCGGTCGAGGGTCCGCTTCCGGCCGGCGTTTCGGCCGAGACGCCGCTGCACGTCGCGCGCTATCGCAACGACCGCCGCACCGGCGCGGTCGTGCACGTGCATACCGTCGCCGCAACCGTGCTCTCGCGTGCCGACGCGCAGCGCGGCCACGTCGAACTCGAGGGCTACGAGATGCACAAGAGCCTGGGTGGTTTTACCACCCACGAGAGCGTCGTGCAACTGCCGGTCTTTGCCAACGACCAGGACACGGCGCGGCTGGCCGAGCACATCGAATCGCGGCTCGGTGCTCTGCCCGAGGTACCCGGATACCTCTTGGCCGGACATGGGTTATACGCTTGGGGCGCGACGATGACCGACGCGCGCCGCCACCTCGAAGGGCTGGAATTTTTGCTCCAGTGCGCTTTGGAAGAACGGAGACTACGCTCGAGATGACCATGACCGCCACGACGACGCTGCGCGTCTACGACGAATCCAATCCGCGCGAACTGCTGCTCGAGAGCAGCGACGGTAACCGCATCGCGGACGAGTTGCGCACGATCGGCGTGCGCTTTGAACGCTGGGCCGCCGACGCCACGCTTGCGCCGGGAGCCGATCAGCAGACCGTGATCGACGCGTACCGCTCGTCGATCGAAAAGCTCGTCGCGCAGTGCGGCTATCAGTCGATGGACGTCGTCCGCATCGAACGCGGCACGCCCAACACCGAACCGATGCGCAAGAAGTTTCTGGACGAGCACCAACACGCCGAAGACGAGGTCCGCTTCTTCGTCGAGGGCCGCGGTGCGTTCTATCTGCACGTGGGCGGGCGCGTCTATCAGACGATCTGCGTCAAAGGCGATCTGATCAGCGTGCCGGCGGGAACCAAACATTGGTTCGACATGGGTGCCGACCCCGAGTTCACGGCGATTCGTCTGTTCAACAACCCCGATGGCTGGGTCGCCAACTTCACCGGGGACCAGATCGCGTCGGGCTTCCCCAAACTCGAAAACTAAGGCATGCGCTTTCGCGCGCGAGCCGCGCTGATCGACATCGAGGGAACGGTCGGGTCGATCGCGTTCGTACGCGACGTGCTCTTTCCGTACGCCTCACAGCGCCTCGACGCCTACGTGCACGCACATGCCGGCGACGCGCCGGTGCGCGAGATTCTCGATCAAACCGCGGCAGAGGCGGGCGCCGATCGCAACGATCTGGCCGCCCTGGTTGCCGCGCTGCATGACTGGTCGGACCGCGATGTGAAGGTCACGCCGCTCAAGACGCTGCAGGGGTTGATCTGGGTCGAGGGCTTCACCAGCAGCGGCATCCGCGGGCATCTTTATCCGGACGCCGTCGACGCGCTGCACCGCTTTGCGGACGGCGGTGTCGCGCTCTACATCTATTCGTCGGGCTCAGTCCCCGCGCAGAAGCTGCTCTTTGGGCATAGCGTGGCGGGCGATCTGCTGCCGCTCTTCTCGGGCTTCTACGATACGACAATCGGCCCCAAACGCGAACCCGCGTCGTACGAGCGAATTCTGCACGACATCGGGGTGCCGCCGAACGAGACGATCTTCTTCTCCGACAACCAAGCCGAACTTGACGCGGCCCTCGACGCCGGCATCCAAACCGTGCAGCTCGCGCGGCCCGACGACGGCACGACACCGACGACGCGCCACACGAGCGTCGAGTCCTTCAGCCAGATCGAGGTGGAATGGTGAGCGACCAAAAGTACTTCGAAGATTTCAACGTCGGCGACATCTTCGAGAGCGAACGCTATACGCTCACGCGCGAGGAGAGCCTGGCATTCGCGCGATCGTACGATCCGCAGCCGTTCCATCTCGACGACGCCGCGGCCGAGAAGAGTTTCTTCGGGCGGCTGGTCGCCAGCGGCTGGCAAACCGCCGCGATCTCGATGCGGCTGATCGTGGGATCGGGAACGTTTAGCGGCGGAATCATCGGCGCGGGGGTCGAGGAGCTGCGCTGGACGCTGCCCGTCGCTCCCGGCGACACGCTGCGCGTGCGCGGTGAAGTGATCGGCAAAACGGCCTCACCGGGCGGCAAACGGCGCGGCATCGTGCGCTTTCGCATGGAGACGTTCAATCAAGACGACACGGTGGTCATGACACAGATCACGAACTGCGTCGCTCCCATGCGCCCCGCGCAGCCTTAACCGCGCTCGCCTCCCGCCAGGCACGCGTCGATCGCAGCGACGGCCTGCGCGAAGCGTTGTTCGTAGGTTCCCTCAAGCACCGTGAACGGCGTGCCGAGTTGCTCGAGCGCCGCGACGAAGCGCTCGTGCATCCAAAAGCGGCGGTGCTCGCCCTCGCGAATTTCGTCGGCCACGAACGGTACGTCGGGAAACGGTAGCAGGTAATGCGCGATGCGCGAGTGCCCGAGCGGCCATGAGGCCGGCTCGTCGTTGAGATAGAATTCATACCACATGCGCGTAGCGAGCGCATCGGTGTCGCAGATCAGCACCGGTGAGGCGCGCCGCGCGGCTTCGTCTTCGATGCGCTGCTGCTCGAACGCGATGTGAAAAAACTCGTCACTTTCCCAGTTCGTCAAGCCGATCCGGCGCGCGCGCTCCAACGTATAGGCGCGCCCGTATTCGGCGACCCAGAACGTGCCATATCGTTCCGCCAGGCGCTCGCACAGGGTGGTCTTACCGGTGGATTCGGCACCCGCGACGCAGATGCGCGGCACGTAATGCGCGCGCACGACGGGTGCGAGTGCGTCCAGTGCGAGGTGCGGCGCGCGACGCACCATCGTGCCGGTATAGGGAACCCACGAGCGGTCGCGGTCAACGCTGTGATGGCGCGCGCCCAGCTCGTGCGCGAAGATCTCGCCGTACGGCTCGGAGGTAAACAGCACGTCGACGCGTTCGCCCTCGAGCGCCGCCTGCACCAGCGTCGCGATGTGGGCCACCGAGGCGGCGACCGTCTGCGCGCTGCGGCGATCGAATTCGGGCACGTCGTTGACGACGCGCACGTCGACGCCGGGATGGATCTCACGCAGCCAGTCCGCGCGACGCTGCGCGGGCTGCGTTTGCGTCGCCGATTCAAAGACCATCACGATCACGCGCTCGCAGTGACCACGCGCCGCATCGATCAGCAGCGCGTGGCCGCGATGCGGCGGATCGAATTTTCCGACCGCAAGTCCAACACTCATCGCGCAAAACTACGACTTGGCAGAAAAAAAGCCCCCGGCCGATAGGCCGGGGGCTCGATGAGGTTGCTAAACGTGGGCTGGTTCGCTGGTCGTTGCCGGCGGTTCGATCGACGGGATCTTCGAGAACTTGAGTTTCTCGGGATCGTCGGCGTCCACATCGGCCAGGACGTGGTCGCCGGCCACGAACGTGCCTTTGAGCATCTCCTCGGCGAGTTCGTCCTCGACGTTGCGCTGGATCGCGCGACGCAGCGGACGTGCGCCGAACTGGGGATCCCAGCCCTTCTTGGCCAGCAACGCCTTCGCGGCTTCGGTCACCTTGAGATTCATCTCTTGTGCGCGAACTTCGCGCAACACTTTCTCGAGCTCGAGGCCGACGATCTCTTCGATCTGCAGCCGCGTGAGCTGGTGGAAGACCACGACTTCATCGACGCGGTTGAGGAACTCGGGCCGGAACGTGTGCTTGACCTCTTCGAGCACCTTGGTCTTCATGCGCTCGTAATTCTTGGCCTCGTCTTCCTCGTTGCCTTTTTGCGGGCGGAAGCCGATGTCGGTCGTCGTCTGCATGCCGGCGGCACCGACGTTCGAGGTCATGATGATCACGGTGTTTTTGAAGTCGACCTGCCGGCCTTGCGAATCGGTCAGGCGCCCGTCGTCGAGCACTTGCAGCAGCAAGTTGAAGACGTCGGGATGCGCTTTCTCGATTTCGTCGAGCAGCACGACCGAGTAGGGACGACGGCGCACCGCTTCGGTGAGCTGACCGCCTTCTTCATAGCCGACATATCCTGGAGGTGCACCGACCAGACGCGAGACCGAGTACTTCTCCATATACTCCGACATGTCGATGCGAATCATCGACTCTTCGTCGTCGAACATGAACTCGGCCAAGCTGCGCGCGACTTCCGTCTTGCCCACGCCGGTTGGACCCAGGAATAGGAACGAGCCGATCGGCCGGCTGGGGTTCTTGAGGCCCGCGCGCGAGCGGCGGATCGCTCGCGTGATGACGTTGATACCTTCTTCTTGACCGACGATCCGCTCGTGGAGCTTGGCGCCCATGTTGAGCAGCTTCTCGGTCTCGGCTTGCGCCAGCCGGCTCACCGGAATCTTGGTCCATGCCGAAACGATCTCGGCGACGTTCTCACCGGTAACGCGTAGCGGCTTCTCGGCGTTCTGCGCCTTCTTGTCTTGCCATTCTTGTTCGAGGCGCGCGCGTTCGAGGCGCAGCTTCTCCTCACGATCGCGAATCCCAGCGGCCTTCTCGAACTCTTGGTTCTTGACGACCGACTCTTTTTCGGCGATCACGCGGCGCAGTTGTGCGTCGACGTCGCGAATCTCGGGCGGCGGCAGCGTCGCTTGCAGACGCACGCGTGAACTTGCTTCATCGATCAGATCGACGGCCTTGTCGGGCAAGAAGCGATCGGTGATGTAGCGATCCGACAACTTCGCGGCAGCCGCGAGCGCTTCGTCGGTGATGACGACCTTGTGATGCGCTTCGTAGCGATCGCGCAGTCCCATCAGAATTTCGACGGTCTCCTCGACCGACGGTTCGCCGACCATGACCGGCTGGAAGCGCCGTTCGAGGGCCGAGTCTTTCTCGATGTGCTTGCGGAACTCGTTGAGCGTGGTCGCGCCGATGCACTGCAGTTCGCCGCGCGCAAGCGCCGGCTTGATGATGTTGCTCGCATCGATCGCGCCTTCGGCCGCGCCTGCACCGACCAGCGTGTGCAACTCGTCGATGAACAGAATGATCTCACCGGCCGCGCCGCGGATCTCGTCCATCACGCGCTTCATGCGCTCTTCGAATTCGCCGCGATACTTCGTGCCCGCAACCAAGCCGGCCAAATCCAGCGTGATCACGCGCTTGTCGCGCAAAGGCTCGGGAATATCGCCCTTGATCACACGCTGCGCGAGACCTTCGGCGATGGCCGTCTTGCCGACGCCCGGTTCACCGATGAGCGCGGGGTTATTTTTTGTGCGGCGCGAGAGAATTTGGATGACGCGCTCGATCTCGTTGTTGCGTCCGATGACCGGATCGAGTTTGTTTTCGCGCGCGAGCGTGGTGAGGTCGCGACCGTACGCGTCGAGCGTCGGCGTTTTGCTCTTGCCTTTGGGTGCGGGCGGTTGCCCTTCCGCGCCGAGCAGCGAGGTCGTCTGCACGCGGACCTTGGCCGGGTCGACGCCCAGATTGGTCAGCACGCGCGCGGCGACGCCTTCGCCTTCGCGAATCAGCCCCAGCAGCAGATGCTCGGTACCGATGTAATTGTGATTGAGTTGACGGGCTTCTTCGAAGGCGAGCTCGATCACGCGCTTAGCGCGCGGCGTGAACACCATCTCTTGTTGCACGGTCTGCCCGCCGCGACCAACGATCGCTTCGACTTCCTGGCGCACCTTGGCCAGATTGACGCCGAGCGACTCGAGCACCTTAGCAGCGAGGCTTTCACCTTCGGAGATGATGCCGAGCAGAATGTGCTCGGTTCCGATGTAGTTGTTCCCCAGGCGCTGGGCTTCTTCTTGAGCCAGCACGATACTGCGTCTGGCGCGCTCGGTGAACGGTTCCCACATAGACATTGTTTACGCTCTTCCTTCCGATTTTCCGGACCCTTGCGCCCCTGCGCAAGTACCTCACTGTAACGCTACCCAAGAAAGACGGGTTTCGTGACGCCCTGGCCAGGCGGGTACGCCACTCTATAGGCTATCGCCTAGTCTGCTCGATGTATTAAGATGGTTGCTATGCCGACAGCCGACCAGATCCGAACCGCACTAATCGAAGTCAAAGACCCCGAACTGAACCTGGGCATCCTGGACCTGGGCCTAGTCTACGACATTAACGTTGAGGGAGATGCAGGCGAGCACGTCAACGTCGTGATGACGCTAACGTCGCCGATGTGCCCGGTTGGTCCGATGTTCAAGAAATCGGTCGAGGACCACGTCCTGGCCGTCGACGGGGTCAAGACCACCACCGTGGACATCACCTTTTCGCCTCCTTGGGATCCCGTCACCATGGCCACCGACGACGTCAAAGCCGCCCTGGGCATTTGGTAGGACGTACTAAAAGTAAGCTTTGCTTACTTTTAGTAGGTCCGGCGCCCTGTGGGCGCGGGGGGCGAACCAGGCTACCTGGGGGCTTGGGGGATGATGATGGCTAGGGTGGTGGTGCCGTGGGCGATGAGGCGGCCATCTGCGTCGAGGATGCGGCCTTCGGCGGTGCCGATGGTGGCGCCGGTGTGGATGGCGGTTGCTTCGGCGGTGATCTTTTGGCCGTTCGGGAAGAGCGGGCGCACGTAGTGGAGATGCAGGTCCAGGGTCGTCGCGACGCGGTCGGCCGGGATCTTCGTGGTGACCGCCAGCGTCATCACCGTGTCGAGCAGCGCGGCGGTGAAGCCGCCGTGGACGACGCCGGCCGGATTGGCGGCCCACTCGTGAACCTCCACCGAAAACCGCACCCGGCCCCGCTCGCTTTCCTCGAAGACGAACCCGAGAGTACTTGCGAAGGGCGGGGGCGGCACGTTGCCGGCGATCATGTCGCCCATCCATTCGAGATGCGGACGGCCCATGATCGCGCGGGCGACGTCGCGCGGATCGTGCCACGTGAAGCGGCGCTCTCGAACGGTCGAGTTCATAACGGTCCTTTCGCGTAGGTCGGGGCAGGTTGTCGCAGCTCGAGCGCGTCGATGACGACCGGCCAGAGCGAGGCGTTGGCGGAACGGAAAAATCCCATGTGGCCGATCGGCGCAACACCGAGGGCGCGCGGGTCGATCTCACGTCGCGTGACCGCGGCGCCGCTAAACCAGTGCTCCATGGCGTCGATCGCCTGCGGCGTAGCCCATGGGTCGTCGGCCAGACCGACCATCAACGTAGGCGCAACGAAGCGTGCGGCATTTCGAAGCAGATCGGCCATGCCCGGGTCGTCGAAAAAATAATTTGGGGACACGCACCAGCGGCTCCATTCATAGAGAACTCGCGGAGCGAGGTTGGTTCCGAACACGAGCCGCGCACCGGGAAAATAGCCGTACATTCGCGTGATCGCCGGCATGATCGCCTTGACGAACGCGTAGACGCGGTAGCGCTCGACGCCGCGATACAAGCGCCAGTAGCCCGACTGCGACGCAACGTTGACGGCGCGCGCGATGCGATCGGCGTTGGGGGCCATCAGCAACACGTGACCGCCGACCGAATGGCCGACGGTATGGAGCGGCGCGCCCGGATAGCGTTTGCTCGCCCAATCGACGACGCCCGCAAAATCCAGTTCGCCCCAGTCGCGCATGCGCGCGGGCGAGCGGCGCAGGTCGCGCGGCGCTTCGAACGTGCCGCGATAGTCGTAGGTGATCGCGGTCGCGCCGAGCTGCCCGAGGTAACGGCAAAACGCATGGTAGAAACCGCGCGGTGTCGCCGTCGCCGGACTAACGATCACCACCGGGCCGGAAGGGAGTTCCGGTTCGACGAGCGTTGCCGGCAGCGGCAAGCCGTCGCGCGCCGGGATCGCAATCGCGCGTTCGTTCACCGCGCGGCCTCGAGCGAAGCCAGCCAGCGGCGCAGCGCCGACGCCACTCGCCGCGAATGCGTTCGCGAGCGCAAACCGCGGGCGAGGAGCACCGCGCCTTCGAGTGCGGCGACGATGAAATCGCTGGACTCCTCGACGTCGAGCGCCGGGCCGAGCTCGCCGCTCTGCACGGCGCGCGTCAGGTTCCGGCCGACGACCGTTCGCATCGCGCGAAAGGCCTTGGCGACGCGCTCGCGCAGAAACGGCTGGGCATCGTCGGCCTCGATGCACGCGTTGATCACGGGACAGCCGCCGTCGACCACCGGCCGTTCGCAATAGCGCTCGAACGCGTCGATGTAGGCCCGCACGCGCGCGAGCCCAGGCGGTGAATCTTTGAGTGCCTTGGTGAAATACGCGTCCACGGCCGCATAGGCAAAGTCGAACGACTCGGTCGCGAGCTGTTCCTTGCTGGCAAAGTGATTGTACAGGCCGCCCTTCTCGAGCGACGTCGCAGCCAAGATGTCGGCTATCGACGTGCCCGCGAAGCCCTGGCGATTGAACAACGGTGCCGCCGACGCGAGGATCGCGGTGCGGCGCTTCGAAGCATTCATCGGTTGAAACAGACCGTTCGGTCTGTAACCGCCGGGACCTTCGCCCGGTTCGAAGGGGGACGATGCAACCGCAGACGGATCTCGTTGAATACGGCGCACGGCGCTGGCTCGTCGTCGTCGGCGTCATGTCGGCGACGCTCCTTCAAGTGCTCGACGCGACGATCGTCAACGTCGCCCTTCCCACGATTCAAGGCAACCTGGGCGCAAACTTCGACGACGGAGCGTGGATCGTCACCGCCTATATCATCGCGGCGGTCATCGTCATTCCGCTCACGCCGTGGCTGCAGCAACTTCTCGGCCGGCGCAACTACTACGTCGCGGCGATCGTGGGCTTTACGATCACGTCGGGACTGTGCGGTACGGCGACGGCACTCGATCAGTTGATCTTCTACCGCATCTTGCAAGGGTTGTGCGGCGGCGGACTGATTGCGACGGGACAGGCGATCATGCGCGATACGTTTCCGCCCGAACAGCTCGGCCTAAGTCAAGCGCTCACCTCAATCGGCGCCGTTGTCGGACCGTCGATCGGTCCGACGCTGGGCGGCGTGCTCACCGACGCGCTCTCGTGGAACTGGATCTTCTACGTCAATATCGTGCCCGGCATCATCTCGGCACTGCTCTGCGCGTCGCTATTGCGCGATCCAGAGCGTCGGGGACGCGCATCGTTCGACGGTGTGGGCCTCGCGCTGATGGCGATGGGGCTGGGTTGCCTGCAGTACGTGCTCGACGACGGTGAACGCTACGGTTGGTTCGGCGACCAGAACATCACGATCATTGCGATCGTCGCGATCGCGTCGCTGGCGTCGTTCGTCTACTGGGAACTGCGCGTGGTCAAAAACCCTATCGTCGACATCAGGATCCTGATCAAGAACCGCACCGTTGCCTCGGGCTCGCTGCTGGCCATGCTGCTAGCCTTCTCACTTTTTGGCGGCGTGATCTTGGCACCGCAATTCCAGCAAAGCCTGCTGGACTTCACCGCGACGCTGTCGGGGCTTTCGATCCTCACGCGCGCTCTAGGCATCATGGTGATGACCTTCATTACGCTTGCGCTGATGAATCGTTTCAAAGTGCGACCGCAGATACTCTTAGGCACCGGCTTTCTGATCGTCGCGATCGCTAACGTGCTCACCGCGCAGGTACTCACGACCGACAGCGTCTTCGTCACCTTCGTCTTTCCGCTCGCGCTGGGCGGCATCGGCTTCGGCATGATTTTCGTACCGCTCGCGGTATCGGTGCTCAGTTCGGTACGCGGCGCCGACACGCAGAAAGCGACCTCGCTGCTCAACCTCTTCCAGCAACTGGGCGGATCGATCTCGACCGCCGTGCTCGTCACGCTGCTCGACCGGCGCGGCGCCTTCCATCAAGACCATCTGGCGGCATCGATCAATCTCTCGCGGCCGGCCGTGCAACACGCAATCGCGGCACATGCGTCGATCGCTGCGATCGCGAATCTGGTCGTGCAGCAGGCCACGGCGCTCTCGTTCGCCGACGCCTTCTACATGCTCGGCGTCGTCACGCTCCTACTTTCACCGCTGGTTCTACTCCTGCGGCCGCCTCAAGCCGCCGGGCCGATACCGGGCCACGCGGTCGCGCTGGAGTGACGCGTCCGCTCGCGCCGTAACGAGGGCGGATTCGTTCATGCGTGCAACAAGCTAGCGGTGAGGACACACGAAGAGAAATACCGGGAACTCGAGGCCAAACGCGAACTGGCGAAGGCGCCGGCGGGCGCGGATGCCGTCGAGCGACAGCATGCGCGCGGAAAGCGAACGGCGCGCGAACGCATCGACGCGCTGGTGGACGACGGGTCGTTCACGCAACTCGATCAGTTCGTAACGCACCGCAGCAACGCGCTTGGCATGGACGAAAAAGAATTTCTCGGCGACGGCGTCATCACCGGCCGAGCGACGATCGACGGACGCCAGGTCTTCCTCTTCTCGCAAGATTTTACCGTGCTCGGCGGCTCGCTAGGCGAGGCGTTCGCCGAAAAAATCTGCAAGGTCATGGACCTTGCGGTACGGACCGGATCGCCGATGATCGGCATCAACGACTCGGGCGGCGCGCGGATCCAGGAAGGCGTCGTCTCGCTCGGCGGCTATGCCGAGATCTTTTGGCGTAACGTACAAGCCAGCGGCGTGATCCCGCAGCTCAGTTTGATCGCCGGACCCTGCGCGGGCGGCGCCGTGTACTCACCGGCGATCACCGACTTCGTGCTGATGACCGAAAAGGTCTCGCAGATGTTCATCACGGGCCCAGAGATCATCAAGACCGTCACCGGCGAAGACGTCACGTTCGAACAGCTCGGCGGTGCGATGACGCACGCGACGCGAAGCGGCGTTGCGCACGTGGTCGCGACCGACGAAGACGACCTGTGCGAGCAGACCAAGACGCTCTTTTCCTATCTGCCGCAGAACAATCTCGACGATCCGGCGCGCTACGCGTGCGACGACGATCCGCAGCGCGAAAATCACGACCTCGACGACATCGTGCCGGACCTCCCGAACAAACCCTACGATATGCACGCGGTGATCGAAGGCGTCCTGGACTACGGGGACTTTTTCGAAATCCAGCCGCTCTACGCGCAAAATATCCTGTGCGGTTTCGGACGCGTCGACGGCCGCTGCGTCGGGGTGGTCGCCAACCAACCCAGCGTGCTCGCCGGTGTGCTCGACATCAACTCGTCGATCAAGGCCGCGCGCTTCGTGCGTTTCTGCGATGCGTTCAACATCCCACTGATCACGTTCGTCGACGTGCCCGGTTTTCTACCCGGTACCGATCAGGAATACGGTGGCATCATTCTCCACGGCGCCAAGCTGCTCTATGCTTTTGCCGAGGCAACGGTGCCCAAGATCACGATCATCACGCGTAAGGCCTACGGCGGTGCGTATGACGTCATGGCCTCCAAACACATCCGCGCCGACATCAACCTGGCCTGGCCGACGGCCGAGATCGCGGTCATGGGGGCCGAGGGCGCGGTCAAGGTGATTAACCGGCGCGACATCGCCGCCGCGACCGATAGGGATGCCAAAACCAAGGAACTGATCGACGAATACACCGAGCGCTTTGCCAATCCGTACATCGCGGCGCAGCGCGGCTACGTGGACGACGTGATCGAAGCGCATCGCACCCGTGGCGCGATTTCGACGGCTCTGGCGATGCTCGAGAACAAGCGCGTCGAGCGCCCCAAACGCAAACACGGCAACATCCCGCTCTAGGAGAGAAACGAGTACCCTATGACCACGCGCAAAGATTTCTTGGTCGCCGGAACGCTGGCCGCCGCGGCGCTTCCCACCCTCGCCGACGCGGCGCCGCTTCCAGCCGCGCCGCCGCCCGCCAAGCTCACGTTCGACCTCGCGGCATTCAACGCGTCGCTAAGCGGCGCGCAGCCGCACAAGCATCTTTTCGCCGCGGTCGAGATGGACGGGGGCTCGATGTTTGGGGCGATTCGCAACACGCTCGACGCCTACCGCGACATCGGCGTCGCATGGAGCGACGTGCTGCCGGTCGGCGTGCTCTATCACGGTCCCGCGGTGCTGCTCGGCTTCGACGATCAGGTGTGGAACGACTACGTGCTTGCAGCGATGCCGAAATTTCCCAAGCACGGCACGATCGCCCAGCAAATCGACTCGGTCCGAAAGGACGGCGGCAAAGGCAATCCGTGCCTGCCCGAACGCGGCAGCGACTCCGACAGTTCGATCCGCGCGCTGGTCGGCGACGCCGGTATGCGCCTCTACATCTGTAACAACGCTACGCGCGGCATGGCTCATTTTCTCGCACAGACGCTTGGCCTGTCATACGCGAGCGTGTACGACGACCTCGCGCACCATCTCGCGCCCAATGCAATGCTCGTGCCGGCCGGCGTATGGGCCGTTCACGCGATCCAAGAGCAGCACTTTACCTATCTGCAGACGTCGCTCGCGCCTCCGGTTTAGACGTTGAGCGGGCGCGTCGGTTTGAACTCGATGATCTGATATTCTGAAACGCCTTCGCGCACGAACGGATCGTTTGTCAGAAGCGCTTCGACGGCTTCACGCGAGATCTCGTGCGTGACGATCACACCGCCGGTCCGCGGGTTCTGCGGCCCGGAGATCAGCAGTTCGCCCGATTCGAAGTGGCGATCGAGGAACGCGCGGTGTTCGCCGACCCAGCGGTCGACCTCGTCGAGGGGTTTGAGGTAACGGGAAAGCAGCACAAACATGACCCGATCCGTTCGCGCGAGAGGACGATGCCCCTTGCGCTGGTATCTATCCTGACGTGAAGCTGCTCGAAGGAAAACGCGCCCTGATTACGGGCGTGGCCAACCGCTGGTCGATCGCGACCGGCATCGCGCGCAAGATGCACGAGCACGGCGCGCAACTCGCCTTTACCTACCAGGGCGAGCGTGTCCGCGACGAGGTCGAAAAATTGGCCGCGGAGCTGGGCGGCGGCCCCGTCGTGGAGTGCGACGTATCGAGCGACGAGTCGCTGGCCGCGATGCGTTCGGCGCTCATCCCGCGCTTTGGAAAACTCGACGCGCTGGTGCACTCGATCGCATTCGCCGACAAGGACGATCTGCGCGGCACCGTCTACGATACGTCGCGCAAAGGGTTCGCGCTTTCGCTCGACGTCTCGGCGTATTCGCTGATCGCGCTCGTTGCGGCGTTACGCGGCGATTTCAACGACGGCGCATCGATCATGGCGATGTCGTACCTGGGCGGTACGCAGATCGTCCCCAACTACAACTTAATGGGCATCGCCAAGGCCGCGCTCGAATCCGCGGTGCGCTATCTCGCCTACGATCTGGGACCGCGCGCGATCCGCGTCAACGCGATTTCGGCCGGTCCGATCAAGACGGCCAGCATGCGGCAAGTCGCGGGTGCAACCAAGATGCTCGACGTGGTGCCGCAAGTCGCGCCGCTGCGCCGCAACGTGACGTCCGACGACGTCGGAAACACCGCCGTCTACCTCGCCTCGGATCTCTCGGCGGCGATTACGGCGGACGTGCACTTCGTCGACGCCGGATACCACGTCGTCGGCATGTACCCGCCTGACTTCAAAACGACGTGATGTCCGACGACGAAGTTGCGGCGGTGACGGCCGCATTGGCAGCGCTCGGCGAACGCTATGTTCAAGTCGAGCCGTCCTGCGCGCAAGAACCTCGAGGCGGATCGCGTTGGAAAATCGCCGCCCGCAACCCCGACCTGGAGATCGAAGAGCTTCGTGCCGTTCACTAAGATCCTCATTGCCAACCGCGGCGAGATTGCCGTCCGCGTCATCCGCACCGCGCGCGAGATGTCGATCGCGACGGTCGCCGTCTACTCCGAACCCGACCGCGACGCGCTGCACGTGCGTATGGCGGACGAAGCCTACGTGCTCGGGCCGGCCGCCCCGTCGCAAAGCTACCTGGACATCGACAAGCTGCTCGACGTCGCCAAACGTTCCGGAGCGCAAGCCATTCACCCGGGCTATGGTTTTCTAGCCGAAAACGCACCGTTCGCGCGCCGGGTGATCGCCGCGGGATTGGTTTGGATCGGCCCGCATCCCGATGCGATCGACGCGATGGGCGACAAGCTGCGCGCTCGCCAGGCGATGGCTAAAGCCAGCGTCCCGTTCGTCCCCGGCGGCACGCAAGCGATCGAGGATGTCGCCGGCGCCATCGAAGCGGCAAAGACCTACGGTCTGCCGCTCGCCCTCAAAGCTTCGGGCGGCGGCGGCGGTAAAGGCCTCAAGGTCGCGCGCACGCTCGACGAAATAGAATCGGCATTTACCACCGCTAAGCGCGAAGCCGAAGCCTATTTCAAGAACGGTACGATCTACGCCGAACGGTATCTCGAAAATCCCAAACACGTCGAACTGCAAATTCTCGCCGACAAGCACGGCAACGTCTTGCACGTCGGCGAGCGCGATTGCTCGTTACAGCGCCGGCACCAAAAGCTTTGGGAAGAGGCGCCTGCGCAAATCCCGCTCAAAGTCCGCCGCGCCATGCGTGAAGCGGGCGTCCGTGCGGCTCAGGCGATCAAGTACGACTCGGTCGGCACGATCGAATGTCTGGTCGCGGGCGACGAGTTCTTCTTCTTGGAAATGAACACGCGCATCCAAGTCGAGCACACGGTCACCGAGATGATCTCCGGTCTCGATCTGGTTCGCGAACAGATCCGCGTAGCAGCCGGCGAAGCGCTGGGCTACGAGCAGAACGACATCACCTTCACCGGCGCCTCCATCGAAGGGCGCGTCAACGCCGAGGACCCGGCGCAAAACTTCCGCCCCGCTCCGGGCACCATTACCTCATACCGCGAACCCGCCGGCCTTGGCGTGCGCGTGGACTCGGCGGCGTACCCAGGCTTCACCATCTCACCCGACTACGATTCGATGATCGCCAAGCTGATCGTCTGGGCACCAACCCGCGCGCAGGCCATCGCGCGCATGCGCCGTGCGATCGACGAATACGTCATCGACGGCGTTCCGACGACCTTACCGTTACTTCGCGCCCTATGCGATCAGCCGGACGTGACCAACGCGTCATACGGAACGGCAACACTCGAGGCGTTTGCCGCGAATCTCGGAACGGTTACGGTTGGCTCCGGCGGTGAGAGTCCGCCGGAAAGCTCGCAAGCGAGCGGTCAGACCGTGCGCGTCGAGGTCAACGACAAGCTGTATCGCGTGCGCGTATTTGATATGCCAGAGCGAATGGCTTCGGCGGCGAGCACGAACGGCGTGCGACGGCCTGCTCCTCGCGCGGCGACGAAGAAACGTGGCGCGGGCGCGAGCGGGAACGATGTGAGCTCGCCGATGCACGGTGTGGTGGTTGAGATGAAGGTGGCGCAGGGCGATGCGATTGCCGAAGGCCAGGTCGTTGCGATCGTCGAGGCGATGAAGATGATGAACGAGATCCGCGCGCACAAAGCCGGGACGGCGGCAAGCGTGCACGCGAAGGCCGGAGAAACCGTTGAGGCGCAAGCGCCGTTGGTGACGATCGGTTAGTCCGAGCGCGCGAACATTTCCAGGAATAATCGCAGCGCGGTCAGTTGCCGCGGCACGATTGTGCTCGCCCATGAGAATTCGACGTCGACCGGATGATCGAAGAGGATGCCGCCGGGAAGAACGGCGCGCCCCGTGCGAACACCCGCGTGCAGAACGACGTCCGGATTGCCGCCGCCCGGGACGAACGAGGGCGTAATCCCCCACACCTCACGCAGAGCCTCGCAGAATCCGTCATGCCGCGCCGGTGCATCGGCGTAGCTGCGAATTTCGCGCCCGAGTTCCAAGGCGGTTCCGACACCATCGGCAAGCCCGTTGTAGGAATCCAGGCGCAACACGTGTTCGATTACGACGATCGCATCGACGGTACCCGGCACAGAATGAAGCGGCCGGATTTCCAGCGTCGTCCAGCGCGCCGGGCCGGCCGCGCTGCCGCCCAGCACCAGATGCTGCACGCCCTGCCCGCTCGCGAGAACGGGCCACGCGGTTTCTATCCGGGCGCGCTGCTGCGGATCGCGCAGCAACCGCTCGAGCAGCGGTGGCCCGTTCTCCCGCGCGCGCTCGTTGACGTGCTGCAGTTCGAGGTCGAGTGGTTCGCGCACGTCGTAGATTGCGATCGGCTCTTCAGCGAGGTCCAACGCGGTGAGGAGCTGCGCGGTCTGGGTATAGCCGTGCTTGCGCACGCTGATGTCTTTTCCGATGAAGAGCCACGAACTGGCAGTACCCGCCTCGCCGCGCACGCGGTGCCCGGTCAGCTCGACCCACCGGTCGCCGTCACCGTAGCCGCGCAGCATCAGTTCGTGTGAAATGCGTTCGTGCCGTTCCAGGCGCGCGGTGATGTTGGCAAGCAGCCTGCGATCGTTGTCCGGACTGAAGAACGACGCTAGCGGAACGCCCACGATCCGCTCGGGCGCCGCGACGAGCAGCGCCGCGAACGCGGGGTTGGCGTAGGTAACGCGCGGTCCGCCCGTTGACGGACGCGAGTCGTCGGCCATCACGATGAAGTCCGACGTTTCCGAGAGGATCGACTGCAGTAGCGCGCGCTGTTCTTCGTTGCGTTTGCGTTCTTCGATATCGCGGTACGTTCCGATCACGCGAACGATCTTCCCGGACTCGTCGGTGAACGGCGCGGCCGTCATCTCGATCCACCGCTTGGAAGCGTCCCCGCGCGTCACGCGCACGTCGCGCTTGAACGTGGCCCCTTTCATGACGTTGGCGAGGTAGCGGTCGAGCATCTCGGGATCCTCATCGAAAAAATACCGCGCCAGGCCGCTCTCGAAGATCGTCTCGCGCGAAACGCGCAGCATGCCGCACAGCGCGTCGTTGGCATAGATCACCCGGCGCCGCTGGGGGTCGTTTTCGGGCACGTCGACGATGCAGATGCCGTCATCGGCCTGCTCGATCGCACGATAGAGCAGTTCGCGCTCGGCCTGCGCCCGGCGGCGTTCGCCGATGTCGCGCAACACGGCGACGTAGTGCGTGACCTCGCCGTCGGCATAGCGCAGCGGCGACCAGCGGATCTCGACCCACGTCGAACGGCCTTTGCCGCCAAGCTCGACCTCGAAGCGAACCGGCGTCCCGGCACGTACCTTCTCCAACAACGAGTCGTAGAGCGCACGATTCTGCGGCTGAATGCGCAGAAACGGATTGCTGGGATCGAGCAGTTCGTCGTGCGTATAGCCGCTGAACCGCTCGATCGTTTCGTTCGCGTAGACGATACGAATCGGCGTCTGCGGATCGCCCGTGAATTTCATCACCGCGATGCCATCGTTCGCCTGCTCGACGGCTAATTCGAGCAGCTCCGAACGAGGCAAGGTGCCGCGACCAACCCGAGACGGCGGCTTTTTTCTCATTCCATCATCATATCGGTTAAGAAATTTCTTACCTGAGGTTTACGTCGACTTTACGCAAGTACGCTTGGCGGGCGTGCCGAATGGGGGGTCGCATGGCACGGGAGCACAACGCCAGCGGAATTCCGCTCGAGCCGCACTACGATCGCGTCGAGGCACGCGGGCACGACCTGGGCGAGCCCGGGACGTTTCCCTTCGGCCGCGGCATCCGGCGGGACATGTACCGCGGCCGGCTCTGGACGATGCGTCAGTATGCGGGCTTTGCGACCGCCGCGGAAAGTAACGCACGTTATCGTTATCTTCTCGCGCACGGGACGACCGGGCTCTCGGTCGCGTTCGACCTCCCGACGCAGTTGGGTTACGATTCCGATGCCAAGGTCGCGCGCGGCGAAGTCGGCAAGGTCGGTGTCGCCATCGACACCATCGACGATATGGAAACGCTGCTCGACGCGATCCCGCTGGACCGCGTGACCGTCTCGATGACGATCAACGCGCCCGCGTCGATCCTTCTGGCAATGGTGCTCGCGGTTGCCCGGCGCCGCGGCATCCCGTTCGAAGCATTGGGCGGGACGATCCAAAATGACGTGCTCAAAGAATACGTCGCGCGCGGAACGTACATCTATCCACCGGGACCCTCGATGCGTCTGGTAACCGACGTGATGGCCTATTGCGCGCGCGAAGTTCCGCAGTGGAATACGATCTCGATCTCGGGCTATCACATTCGGGAAGCGGGCTCGACCGCGGTGGAAGAGATCGCGTTCACGCTTTCCAACGCCAAGGCATACCTGCGCGCCGCACGCGAGGCGGGCATCGACCTCGATCTGGTTGCGCCGCGTATCTCGTTTTTCTGGAATGCGCACAACGACTTTTTCGAAGAGATCGCCAAGTTTCGCGCCGCACGCTATCTGTGGGCGCACATCACGCGCGACGAATTCGGCTGCACCGATCCGCGCTCGCAGATGCTCCGGTTCCACACCCAGACGGCCGGCTCGACCCTCACCGCCCAGGAACCCGACAACAACGTCGTACGCGTGACACTGCAAGCGCTCGCGGCCGTCTTGGGCGGAACGCAGTCGCTCCATACCAACGGCAAAGACGAGGCCCTCGCCTTGCCGACCGCTGAGAGCGCGAAAGTGGCGTTGCGCACCCAGCAGATCATCGGCTACGAATCCGGCGTTGCCGACGTCGTCGATCCGCTGGCCGGATCGTTTTACGTCGAGTCGCTCACGGACGAACTGATCGAGCGGGCACGCGTGCTCATCGCGGAGGTCGATGCCTTGGGCGGCAGCATCGCGGCAATCGAGAGCGGCTGGATGCAGACGCGTATCGCCGATTCGTCCTACGATGCGCAGCAAGCGATCGAAAGCGGACGCAGCGTCGTGGTCGGCGTCAACGGCTTCGTCGAGAGCGGCGCGACGACGCCGATTCCGCTCCAACGCATCGACGCCGCAATCGAACGCGAGCAGGTCGAGCGGCTGGTGCGCTTTCGCGCGGCCCGCGATATCTCGCACGCCGAGGCACGCCTAGCCGAGGTGCGCGAGACCGCAAGCGGAACGAGCAACCTTATGCCGGCATTCGTCGAAGCCGTCGACGCGGGCGCGACGTTGGGTGAAATCTGCAACGTCTTGCGCGACGTGTTCGGCGTCTATCGTGCCCGCGAGATCGTCGCGTGACGATCGATCACATCGCGATCGTCGTCAAGGATTTGGACGCGACGATCGCACTCTACACGCAGACGCTCGGCTTTCGCCAGGTCTACCGCGAAACGGTCGCCGACCAAGGCATCGAAGCGGTGGGACTGGAGGCGGGAGATTCGATCATCGAACTCCTGCGGCCGCTCGACGAGTCGTCGCCGATCGCGCGTTTTCGCGGCGATGCCCAAACCAAGCTGCACCACACCGCCTACCGCGTCGCCGATATCGAAGCCGCGCTGGCCGCGTACAAAGCCAAGGGCGTGCGCCTGATCGACGAACGTCCGCGCCCCGGAGCGCACGGAAATCTGATCGCGTTCCTGCATCCCAAATCGACCGGCGGTGTGCTGATCGAACTCTGCCAGAAGTCGCACCCGGACTAACTTCCCAACATCTTCCCGCTCCTTGCACATCGGGCCGCTAGGCTCGTAGGCATGAAGTCGGCTAACGGTCCACTCTACGACCGCTCTCCCGCCATCGTCGTTTGGGAGATGACGCACGCGTGCGCGCTGGCATGTACCCACTGCCGCGCACAAGCCGTACCCCACCGCGATCCGGCCGAGCTTTCGACCCGCGAGGCCTTCGATTTGGTCGACGCGATCGCGCGTAGCGGCGCGCATCTCCTGATCCTGAGCGGCGGCGATCCGATGATGCGCGACGACATCTACAAGATCGTCGAACACGCGCGCCACTGCAACCTTCACGTTGCGGTTGCGCCCAGTGCGACCGGCCGCCTTCGGGACGAGGCGCTGCGCCGTCTCGTCGTCGCCGGCGCAAGCGCAATCAGCCTGAGCCTGGATGCACCCATCCGCGAAGAGCACGATCGCTTCCGCGGCGTCGAGGGTTCCTTCATGCGCACGATTACCGCGATCGATCAAGCCCGTACAATCGGCCTCGAGGTGCAGGTCAATACCACGATCACGCGTCTGAATCACGAAAAGATCGGCGCGTTGGTTCCCGTGCTCGCCGACCTGGGCATCGCCCGCTGGACGGCCTTCTTCCTGGTTCCGATGGGCCGCGCGAATATCGCGCTCATGCTCGATGCGCAGCAGACCGAAGCGGCCTTCGAACGCCTCTACCAAGCTTCGCAGATCGCACCGTTTCCGATCTCAACGACGGAAGCGCCGAGCTACCGCCGCTTCGTGGCTCAGAAAGAACCCGCTACACCGCAACGGCCGAGCATCGGCGATGGACGAGGATTCGCGTTCGTGTCGCATGTTGGTGATATCTACCCGAGCGGTTTCTTGCCGATTGCGGTCGCCAACGTGCGCTCGTCTTCGTTCGGCGAGGTCTACCGGACCAATCCGCTCTTCACGCAACTTCGCCGGCCATCGAGCTTTAGCGGACGGTGTGGGACCTGCGAGTACAACATGCTCTGCGGCGGGTCGCGTGCGCGCGCGTTCGCCGTCCACGGCGATGCTTTCGCCAGCGATCCTGCCTGCGCGTACGATGGGACGGAGACGGCCAATGTTTAACGTGACCAAGATTCTCTGCGGCGTTGACCAGCCGATGGACGCACTGCGCTACGGACATGGCGCGGGAGCGCCGGCATCGGCCGCACGCCGCCGTCCGGTCGTCGTCTGGAATGTCTCACGAACCTGTAATCTGCACTGCACCCACTGCTACAGCGACTCTGCCGCGCAACACTACGACGGAGAGTTGACGTTCGAGGAAGGCTGCGCGCTGCTCGACGACCTCGCCGCGTACGAGGTTCCCGCCGTGCTGCTCTCGGGCGGCGAACCGCTGGCGCGCCGCGACACGCTGGACTTGGCCGCCTACGCGCGTTCGATCGGAATCAAACTGACGCTCTCAACCAACGGCACATTGATCACCCCACCGGTCGCGCAGCGCATTGCGGACTTGGGCTTTACCTACGTCGGCGTCTCGTTCGACGGGATCGGCGCGACCAACGACGCCTTTCGCGGGGTGCCGGGAGCCTTCGATCGAGCGCTTCGCGGCATCCGTAATCTCAAGGCCGTCGGCCAGAAAGTCGGGCTACGTCTGACGATCACGCCGGCTACCGCGGACGACATCGACAAGATCTTCGCCTTCATCGAAACGGAGGGCATCGAACGCGCATGCTTCTACCATCTCGTGCCGGCCGGACGTGGCGGCAGCCTAACGACGCTTTCGCACGAACGCACGCGCGAGGTTTTGGACCGCATCTTCGACCACACGCGCGCACTCGCGGCCAAGGGCGACCCGCGTGAGATTCTTACCGTCGACAATCATGCCGATGGACCGTATGCCTGGATGTGGCTCGAGCGCAATGCCGCCGTGCGCGCTGCCGACGCCTACGCCAAGCTGCTCTGGAACGGCGGTGCAACCAACTCGTCGGGCACCGGTATCGCCGACGTCGATTGGCTCGGCAACGTCCATCCCGACCAGTTCTTGCAAAGCGTCACGCTGGGCAACGTGCGAGCTCGCCCGTTCAGTGAAATCTGGAGCGACGAGCGGATTGGGATGCTGCACCAGTTGCGCAACCGGCGCGACTACGTCCAAGGCCGTTGCCGCGATTGCCGCTTTTTTCAAACGTGCGGAGGCGGATTTCGCGCCCGCGCGCTGGCCGCAACCGGTGACCTGTGGGCATCGGATCCGGGATGCTATTTGACGGACGAAGAGATCGCGATCACCGCGTAGGCAGCGCGGGCGCGAGCTCGACGTTCAGACCGGTTTCGAAGGTGCGATCCCACGGCAGGTCGATCGTCATCGCCGCGATGTGCAGCCCCGGGTAGAGCTGCGCGAGCGTCGATTGCGCCCGCGTCCAGAGCAACGCACGGTTGCGCTGCGACGCCTGCTCGGCGATCGGCGGCACGAGCAGCGTGTGGTCGGTAATGCCTTGAGCGCTGAGCCAGTCGTTGAGCGCGGGACGTACCTCATCGTGAAAATCGACGTCGTCGACGAAACGCATGAAGGTGAACGTCTGGTGCGCAAGCGCGTTGTACCGGTGCATCCGCCGCCCGGCTCCGGAAGCAATCGCTTCGGCCAGTGCGGTTCCCGTGCTGTTGGCGGCCGTGTTCCACGCCGCGTATGCGTCCAACCGGCCTGCGATCCCGTCATCCAAGAGCCGCTGTACGAAGGCCGCCTGCTGCGCGTAGCCCGCTTCGAACGAGAGATCCACCAGAGCAACCGGCCTGCCCGCATCCTCATCGCTGCGCATCGCTGTAACGAACGCGTCGTCGAGCGCACCGGTATCGGGAAGATGCACGTACAGCTCGATCTGCGGATTCGCATCGTCGCGTACCGCGCCGCACAGCGCGATCAGCCGGTCGATCGTCGTACCGACCGTCGTGTACTCCAGCGGATCCTGATAGCTGGCGCCCTGCGGCGTCGAAAAGTGAACGCCGATGCGCGGTTGCCATCGGGCCGCGAGCGAAAGCGCATGCGCGACCAGCGCCATTCCCAGTTCGTCGGCGCCCGGCTGGATCGACGCGCGCGGACCCACGCCGGCCGCGTCGAGCGCTCCTTGCAGGGCTTGCACTTCGGGCACGTGCAGCCCGTACGGTTTAGCATCGTCCTGCCCGAGCACGAGCCGATCGATCGTACCCGCGGCCGTTTTATCGATCAACAGACGATCGGCGCCGTAGTCGCGCGCCCGCGCGCCCAAATATTCGTCGAGCAGCGGCGCCCCGATCAGCGCGCGCAGCCGTTGCGCTCGCGCTTGCTCGGAGGGAAGCAACGGATCGTGGAGATTCGCATACTGCTGCAGATACGTCCACGCCGGGTACGCCGCGAAAAACGATGCACCCGCGCCGATCGCAGGAACGCCCGTGGGCGCCAGGCGCATCACCGTCGCGAACACGCCGATCCACGCCCGCGGCTCGCGCGCCCGCAAACGATCGAGTTCGCGCAGCCGCATGTAGGCGTCGGCGTAGCTGGGTCCGGGAACCCGCGAGGCGACCAGGCCACCGTACGCGAGCATGTCGCTGGATAGCACGTAGTCGCCGCTGCGCGGTGCATCGCTGTTGAGCCACGCGATGATGCTGTCGGGCCGGCCGAATTGCAGATACCGCCCGAGCAGATCGCGCGGCGGCGCAACGACCCTGGTGCCCGCGATGCGGCCCAGCAGCAACGGCAACTGCAGCGTGACCGGGCGATCGTCCATCGGCACGAACACGATCGGCGCGCGCGGTGCAGCCGCGAGCAGCAGCACGACGGCGAGCAGCGCAAAACGGCGCAGCGTCAGTGCTCCCCGCCGGTCAGCACGTCGCGCAGACGCCCGCCGTGCTGCGCGAGCAGCGCGCGCGCGTGCTCGGGGTCGACGCCGCGGCGCAGCATCGCCACCGCGACCTTGACGCTGCCGCCGCACGCGTCGAGGGCGCCCGCCGCCGCGGTCTCACCGGCACCGGTGAGCTCGTCCACGAGCCGCAAGGCGCGCGCGCGCAATTTCTCGTTTGTGGCCACGACGTCGATCATCAGATTGTCGTAGACTTTTCCGAGCCGAACCATCACGGCCGTCGAGATCGTGTTGAGCGCGATCTTCTGCGCCGTTCCTGCTTTGAGCCGCGTCGATCCCGCGACGATTTCCGCGCCGGTCGGTACGACGATCGCTTCGTCGGCCGCCGACACCAGCGCCGAATCGTCGACGCCGGTGATCGCGACCGTCAGCGCACCGATCGCGCGCGCGCGACGCACCGCGGCCACGACGTATGCGGCGCCGCCGCTGGCCGAAATGACCGATCACCGCGTCGCCCGCGCGGATGTGATCGCGCATCTGCTCGTCACCCGCGTCCGCGTCATCTTCGGCACCTTCGACCGCACGGCGCAACGCGACATCTCCGCCCGCGATGTGCGCGCACACCAGCTCGGGCGCGGTCCCGAAGGTCGGCGGCATCTCCGAGGCATCGAGCACGCCCAAACGTCCGCTGGTGCCCGCACCGACGTAGTGCAAGGTTCCGCCGCTGCGCATGCGCGCGCTTACCGCGTCGACGATGCGCGCGATCGTGACGCTCTGCGCGCGTACCGCGGCAACTGCTTCGCTTTGATCGCGCACCAACAGATCGACCATCTCTGCGGTCGGCAGGTCGTCGAGCCCGGCGCTGGCGGCGTGCCGCCCTTCGGTCGGCGGGACGGTGCTCACGCTGCGCCGGATGTCTGACGCGCCAGCGCAAGTGCCCCAAGCACGGGCGATGGCGGTGATTTCACCGCAGCAAGCATCGGCAGATCCGCCGTCAAACGTGTTTCGATAAGGAACGAAAGCAGCGTATTACGCGCGAGCAGCCCGCCGGCAAATACCAGCGGAAGGTCGTTTCGCGCTCGCGTCCGCGCGCTTGACGACCGCTTTGACCAGATCGGTCAGCTCGAGCGCCGCGGCCTGCACGATTTTCGACGCGCTGCGTTCACCCGCGCTCGCGCGTTCGACGATCAGCGGCGCGAGCGCCGCCATCGACGCGACCGGATCGCCGCCGGCGTGAATGCGCGCAAGCATTGCGCTGGGATCGTCGCGCATCGAGCTCGGCGCACAGCGCGTCGACCAGCGGATCGTGGGGCGCGCGCCCGTCCAACAGCGCGCAGCGCCAGCGAAAGCGCCGAGCGGCCGATTGCAAATCCCGAGCCTTCGTCGCCGAGCAGCGGGCCGTAACCGCCGGCGCGCACCACCCGCTCGCCGAAGACACCGTACGCGATCGATCCGGTTCCGGCGATCAGTACGATGCCGTCGCCTGCGGGCACTGCGGCGCGCAAGGCGATCACCGCATCGTCGTAAACCGCGACGCGCGCCGGTGCGCAGACCGCTTCCAGTCGAGCGCGCAGCGCAGCGGCAACCCCCGGATCGCCGGCCCCGGCGGCACCGACCGCGATCGCGTCGGCACGTTGCGCCCTGCAGCGCTACGCGCAGCATTTGCGCGATCGCGTCGGCGGCACGATCGACCCCCAGCGTACGCACGTTGACGGCCGCGCCGGTGAACGGCGCACGCGCGCCGTCGCGCTCGACCATGCACTCGGTCGCACTCCCGCCGGCGTCGATTCCTACGAAGATTGACATTCAGCCTCCACCGTTGCGAGCAGTCTGCGCATATCGTACGGCGCCATGGCGCCGAGCGGCACCGCGTGCGAGGCGCCCGTGACGCGCGGGACGTTGGCGGCCCGCTCGCGCAGCGTTTCATAACCGAGTACGGCAAAGGCAATCGCTTCCTTCGCGTGGCCGGAAAGCCCGACCGCATCGGTTGGTTCGACGCGAGCTTTGGGCAACCGCACGGCCAGCCGCCGCATCAGCGCGAGATTGCGCGCGCCGCCGCCACTGCACAGCACGCGTGCGTGCTGCAACTCCAGCGACACGATCGCATCGGCCACGGTCAGGGCCGTCAGTTCCGTCAACGTCGCGCATCCGTCTTCGAGTGAAAGCGCTTCTAAATCGTGACCGCGCTCGCGCAGGAAGTGTTCGCCGAAACGTTCGCGGCCGGTCGACTTGGGCCAGGGAAGTGAAAAGTACGGGTCGCCGAGCATGTCGATGAGCAGCCGTTCATTCACCGTACCATCGGCCGCGAACGCGCCGTCTTCATCGAAGGTCAGCGTGCCGCCGGTACGCGCCCGCACGAAGGCATCGATCAGCATCACGCCCGGACCCGTATCGAACGCCATCACGTCGTGCGGCGCGGCGCCGATTTTCAACCCCGTGACGTTGGCGATGCCTCCGATGTTGACGGCCGCACGATCCTCGAGCGAGCTCGCGAGCAGCAGCGCGTCGACGTACGGTACCAGTGGTGCGCCCATACCGCCAACCGCACAGTCGGCGCTGCGAAAATCGTAACAGACCGTCGCGCGCAGCGACTCGCGCATGACGAACGGATCGCCAAGCTGCATCGTGAGGTGCGCCCCACCGTCATGATAGAGCGTCTGCCCGTGCGAAGCGATGTAATCGACGCTGAGCGCACCAGCCGCCGAGCGCGCCGCGCGCGCGAACGCGGCGCCCAATCCGCGATGCAACGCGGCGAGCGCGGCGGCGCTGCCCGGTTGCGGCGGCAGCGCGTCGCGCAAACGGCGCTCGAGATCGGCCTCGAACGCCATTGACGTGAAGTTGAGCAAATCGATCGCATAGCCTTGTCCGCGCGGCACGATGCGCACCAACGCTGCGTCGATTCCGTCCAGGGACGTACCGCTCATCACACCGACGGCAATCACCGCGGCCACACCCAGCATCTCATGTGCCGTAAGCTTCGATGACGGCATCGTAAAACGCCGCTCGCAGCGGGCGGGAATCCGAGCGGCCGAAATAGACGGTGTTGGTCAGCAAAACGGCCGAAAGGTCGCGATCGGGATCGGCCCACACGCATGTGCCGGTAAAGCCCGTGTGGCCGAAACTATCCGGCCCGAACCGGGGGCCGCACGAACTCTGCGCGGTGGTTCGAAGTGCCCAGCCCCAACCGCGCCGCAAGACCGGATCGTCGGCCGCGCATCGCACCGCCTCGCGTGCCAAGGCATCGGGCAGCAGCCGCTGCGGCCGGCCGCAGACCGCAGCGAGATATGCGCCGGTCAGCCACGCGACGTCGGCCGCCGTGCCGAACAGCCCGGCGTGGCCCGCGACCCCGCCCATCAAGTAGGCTTTCTCATCGTGCACGACGCCCTGCACGCGTCCGCGCCAGCCGTCGTCCTCGGTGGCGATGATGCCGCGTAGGTCGCGCAGCGGCGGATTGTAGCGTAATCGCTCGCGGCGTAGATCCGCGGCCTGCGCGCTCAGCGATCGTCCGCGTAGGCGTTCGAGCACGACCCCCAGCGCGATCATCCCAAGGTCGCTATAGATCGACCTGCGATCCCGGTGCGCAGCGCAGCGGACGTTCCAGAGCAAAGTCCGCGACGTTGCGATCGAGCAGCGTGCGATAGTCGGCGCCCGAGTGCATACCCGACGTGTGGGAAAGCAGCATTCGCAGCGTGATCGCGGCGTGGCCACCGCTTCGCCACGCCGGGATCCATTGCGAAAGCGACTCGTCCAGCGTGAGTTCACCGCGCGCGACCGTGTCGAGCGCGAGCGTCGAAACGAAAAGTTTGGTCAGCGATGCCAGGTCGAATTGCGAGTCGACGTAGACCGGCGCCGCGTCGCGATCCGCGCGCGTGACGCCGACCGCGCGTTCGTACACCAGAACGCCGCAACGCTCAACCCGTGCCACCGCCGCCGTGAACGCGTGGCTGCACGCGGCGTCGAGCACGCGATCGATCGCAGCGGCGCTCACGAGCCGACCGGAAGTCGCCCGGCTCCCGGCGCGTGCTCGAAGAGGACGTCGGCCAAGCCCCGCGAGCGCGGCCTCGTCGTTGCCGTAACTGGCCGCCAAGATCTGGGCTGCACCGGCACCGGCGAGATCGAATGGTTCGCCCGTCGAGACCACGATCGCGGCGGGAAACATCTCGACGATCGCGTCGATCGCGCGGCGTTGGCCCGCATGAAGATGCGCCCGGTACATGAGGATCACCGGGCGGCGATTCGCGACGCGCACGGCGTCGAGCATCACCGCGCGCTGTTCGTCGTCCGGATCGAGCGCAACGGCAACGCGCCGGAATGCCTAGCACGCGCGCCGCCACGATGCATCGCCGAAGACGACGGCGAGGCAGTCGCGCGCGATCGGCCGCGAGGCGCGCCGCGCACAACCGTGACCGCGCGCGCGCGATACGACGGCCGATGCCCGGGTGCGGCGCTGCCGCGTGCACGTCGATCGGCGGTGCGAGCACGTGCCCGCAACCGCATCGACGCGCGCGTGCGCCGTCTGCAACCGTTCGAACGGAAGGTCGCCGCGCTCGACGGCTTGCGCGAGGTGAAGCGCCGCCTCGCGCGCGAGCAGCGGATCGTGACTCACCAGCGCGCAATCCGCGCCCGCCGCGATCGCCAGCGTCACGCCGGCAACGGTACCCACGCCTTGCGCGATCGCGTCCATCTGCATGCAATCGGTAACACAGACACCCTGCAATCCCCACTGCTCGCGCAGCACGCCGGTCAGCAGACGCGATGAGAGCGACGCCGGGACGTCGCCGTCGATCGCCGGCACGGCGACGTGCGCGGCCATGATCGCGCGCGCATCGGACGAGCACGCGAAAAACGGCGCGAGGTCGCGCGCGCGAAGGGTTTCGCGGTCCACGTCCAGCCGAGCCGGCCCCAGGTGCGTATCGCGCGAGGTCGCGCCGTGTCCGGGAAAATGCTTGAACGTCGCGACGATCCCGCTGTCTTCGAGGCCGCGTGCCAACGCCGCACCGAGCTGCGCCACGACGGCCGGCGAGGAACCGAAGGCGCGCGTACCGATCACGGTATTGCCGGATCGATCGCGAGGTCGAGCACCGGCGCGAAGTCCAGATTGAATCCGGCACGCCGCAGATCGTGCGCCGAGCTGGACGCCGGCATCATGGGCCAGTGCGGCGTCGCCGGTTGCCCCGAGCGCCATCATCGGCGGCATCGCCTCGACCCCGTTACGCAAACGCGCGATGCGACCGCCTTCTTGATCGATCGCGAGGATCGGCGCAAGCGGCGCACAACGAGCGCAAGTCGTCGGTGAGCGCGCGCGTCGCGGCGACGTCGTGCAGATTTCGGGCGAAGAGAATGTACCCCGCGAACGGTACGCCGGCGAGCGCCTCGCGCGTCGGTGCGTCGAGCGTAACACCGTCGAAACCGGTGACGATCACTCCACTTGCCAGTGCCAGCAGATCGTTCATGCGATCCTGGCCCGCGCTACAAGCGGATCGTCTGAGCGACCAGCCGACCGCCCACTTCGTAGACCGAAATACTCACGTGCTGGCCCGGCCGCAGGTCGGCGAGCGTCGCGTACTGGCCGTGCCGGTAGATCGTGGTGCCGGGCACCACCGCCACGGTATCCGAGCGCCGGGCCTCACGCACGACCACTTGACCCGACGGATAATCGACCGAGACGATGCGGCCATGAATCTCCCCGGCGTCCCGCGCGGGCTTGCCCGATTCGAGCGAACGGTAGAGATTGGGCGGTGGCGATTGGGCGCGCGCGACCGCCGGCACCATCACGGTAACGCCAACAACCAAGCAGACCAGGCCGAATATCCTTCTCCTCATCGTCATCCGTTCAACGTGCGTACCCGTCGCAGCGTTCCATCATCACGCGCCGACAATGCGGCAGTAGGCGGCGCGAGCATCGAGGTCACCTTCGCGTGCACGCGCAGCCAGGTCGCGAAGCTCCACGACGCCCGCGTCATCGGCGCTCTTGCCGGCCAGCACCAGACGCAGTGCGACCAGCGAGAGGTCGGGCGTGCGCGCACCGAGCATCCGCATCCCCTCATAGAACGGCTGGGCGGCCGGGGCCGGCGAGCGGTCGCGCAGGAGCGCCGCGATCACATCGGCCTTGCCTGGCCCCCCGGTCAGAAGATACTCGTCGATCGAATCGAAACTCATTCCATGCCCTTCGCCGCGCGGATGCTGCTGCTCTTCGCGATCGTTACAGCGACCGTCGGCGCCGCCGCGCCGCGGCCCGAACCGCTAAGCGCCCTTTTGGCGCGGATGCGCGCTCGAAGCGGCCCGGTCTGGAGCGCCCATCTGCGCTCGGTGTCACAGGTGATCGAAGGCAGCCGCGCCGTCGACGTAAACTCGCAATCGCAAGGCGTGCGCGTCGCGAGCTACCAGTGTGCCGGCCGGCTGTGCGAAGGAACGTATTTCGACGGCGAACGGACCCTAGTCGATCGACATCAACGGCACGACGCTTCCGCGCCGTCGACGGCGCCGACCCGTATCTGCGCGCCGAGCGCACGGTCGCCTCGCTCGCATTTCTCGCACCCGATTTCACCGCGCGAGGCGGACGCATCTTCGACGACGGCTACACGCTCGATCTCCGGAGCGCCGCTATCGCACGCTGCTGGTGGCAAACGGCGACGCGACGCCGATGCTGGTCTACATCGATCCCAAGACCGCGACGATACGCTATATGCGCGATATCAACGGCGACGAAACGTTCGAATATCACGAGTACGCGCGCGGTCGGTCAACGCTTCTGGTTGCCCTACGAGGTCCTGCGCAACGGTCAGCCCGTTCGAACACTACACCAGCCGCGACGTGCGGCCGATGCCCGTTCGCGGCTCCGCATGGCGCCCGCGGCAATGTTCGCGGACGGCCCAGTCAGCGGTCGCGACCGATCCCGAGCGTTCGATTCCGGTCGTTCCCGTGCGCGATCGCCGGCATCGCCGCACGCTGCCTGCTCGATTCGGGAACTCCGGGCTCTCGATCGCTCTGCCGCTCGCCGAACGCCTGGGCCTGACGACGGTCGGCTCGTTTCAGGTGCGCGGCCTGGGCGATTACGCAACCGAGGTCGTGCGCGCGGGACCGCTCGCGCTCGGCAGTATGACGCTGCCGGCGGCGGATTACGTCGTGCTGCACGATATCGGTCGCTTCGGCTACGACGTCGTGCTCGGCGCCGACTTTTTCGCCGCTACGACGGTCGAACTCGATGCGGGCGCACATCGCGTCGTGCTCGGTGCGCCGCCTCCGCAGACCGGCGTGAGCGTGCCGCTGGCGTTCGAAGATTTCGTTCCGGTGCTCGACGTGCGCCTCGGCTCGCTGCCAACGCGAACTCGCGCTCGACACGGGCGACGAATCGAGCATCAACTTAGCCTACGATTTCTACGCAACACATCACGATCTGTTTTCCGCGACGACCGCGCGCGCGGTCGGCGGCATCGGCGGCTCAGAGCATCGAGATCATCGGCAAGATTCCGCGGGTGCAGATCGGCGCTCTCGATCGCTTCGGCCGCGATCGGGGCGACGCGCGCTGCAAGGCACCGCATACGGACACGTCGGCTGCGGCCTGCTCTCGCGCTACGACGTCACGATCGACTACGCGGCGGGCGAACTGCACTTCGTATCACTTACGCGCCGTCCCGACCCACGCCCTAGCCCACGAACGCCGTCTCGCCGTGCTGCAGGTCGCTGACCGCGCCGACCGCTTCTTGCGGCGGCGCGGGTTCCCCGAGGAAATAGCCTTGCACTTCGTGCGCGCCGATCGCGCGAATCTGTTCGAGCGTCACGCGCGATTCGATGCCTTCGGCGATCGAGGTCAGGCCGAGATTTTCGGCCAGAATCACGATCGCTTTGACGATCGCTTCGTCTTGCGAACCCGGGCAGCATGTCGCGCAAGAAACGTCTTGTCGATCTTGAGCGTGTCGATCGGGAAGCGGCGCAAATAGCTCAGCGAGGTGTAGCCGGTTCCGAAATCGTCGACCGAAAGACGCACGCCGAGCGATCTTGAGTTCGTGCAGCATCGCGATACCGCCCGAGATGTCGCGCATGACCGAGCTCTCGGTCAGCTCGAGTTCCAGCCGCGAGGGAGCGATGCCGCGCTTCGCGCAGCGTGCGCGCGATCGCCTCTTTGAGGCCCGCGCGCTCGAATTGGCGCGCGGAAATGATTCACGCAGACGCGCGGCACCCGAATCCACGCGTCGTCCCATTCTCCAAGCTGCCGGCAGACTTCGCGCAGCACGAAGATGCCCGAGTTCGTCGATCGCGCCCGACTCCTCGGCGAGCGGAATGAAATGATCGGGCGGCAGCAGCCCGAGTTGCGGATGCTGCCAGCGCACCAGCGCTTCAAACCCAGTGAACGCAAGATCGAGCGAGCGAAAGATCGGCTGATAGTGCAACACGTACTGCCCGCGCCGACGCGGCCACGCGCAGATCGCGTTTGAGCGAGAGCCGCTCCGACGACGACGACGATCATGCTCGGGACGAAGAACCGCGAACGCATGCCCGCCGGCTTGTTTGGCGGCCTGCATCGCGGCCTCCGACGAACGCAGCAGCGTCTGCGTATCCGCGCCGTCGTCGGGAAAGACCGCGAGCCCCGAGCTCGCGCGACGTAGACTTCGACATCGCCCGAGACGAACGGCGCTTCGAAGATCGCATGCAGACGTTCGAGGAACGCGCGGCCGTGCGCCGGCGTCGGCGCATCGATCAACAGCATGACGAACTGATCTTCGCCGACGCGCGAGACCGTCGCGCCCGCATCGACCAGACGGCGCAATGCGCGCGGCGATCTGGCGCAGCACTTCGTCGCCGTTGGCGGTGCCGTAGAGTTCGTTGACCTCGCGAAACGCATCGAGATCGGTGGTGATGACGAGCAGCGGATGTGCGATGGCGCTGCGCCATCGCGATGGCTTGTCCTGAGACGGTCCTCGAGCAGCGCGCGATTGGGCAGATCGGTCAACGCGTCGTATTGCGCGAAATACGCGATACGCTGCTCGGCGAGCTTGCGTTCGGTGATGTCGAACGCGACCGCGATCGTGCCGACGATGCGTCCATCGACGTCGCGCAGCGGCTCGACGTGTCCGCGAAACGTCTTGCCGCCCCAGATCATCTCGTACTCGGCCGAGCCGCCTTGGAGCGATTGCATGTGCGCGTGACGGATCGGAAACCGCGACTCGTCGGCGAGCAGCGCCGAGCCCGCCACGGGCGTGCCGATCAGCGCATCGGGATCGTCGGGCACCTGCGCGAGCTGCGCGCCTTCGACCGACGTGACAGTCAAATTCGGTGTCGCACGAGATCACGAGCGCCGGCAAGTTGTTCGAAGAGCAGCCGCAGACGCGTCTCGCGCTCGCGCAGCTGCGCCTTCCATCAACGCGCGGGCGCGCCGCAGTTCCGCATTCGCGCAGCGCGCGTTCGGCCGCAGGCCCCAGACGCTTGAGGTTGTTCTTGAAGATGTAATCGTACGCGCCCAGACGGATCGTTTCGACCGCGGCCTCTTCGCCGATCTGCCCCGATACGACAAGCGTGGGACGTCGGTCTCGAGCGCCGCGCAGACAGTTCGAGCATCGCCGGCGCGCTGAAATGCGGCATCGAATAGTCACACAGGATCAGATCCCACGACTGCCCGCGCCGAGCGCCGACCGCCGCCTCGCGCTCGTCCACGCGCGCGCGCTCTCGACCGCGAAACCATGGCGTTCGAGCGCGAGCACGTTGAGTTCGGCGTCGTCGGGGGAATCGTCGACGCAGAGGACGCGTAGCTTCACTACATTCCTCCCGCGCCGCCGGCCGGGGCGGCGGTTCGTTGAGCACGAGCCAGTACAGGCCGACCTGGCGAACCGCTTCGACGAACTCATTGAAATCGACGGGTTTGCGCACGTAACTATTGACGCCCAGCCGATAGCCTTCGATCAGATCCTCTTCTTGTTTGCTCGAGGTAAGGATCACCGTCGGCAAGAATCGCGTCGCCTCATCTGCGCGGATGTGCTGCGAGCACTTCCAGGCCCGCTGACCTTCGGCAGATTGAGATCGAGCAGAATCAGCTGCGGCAGTCCGCGCGCACGTCGCTGTCGCGGTCGAACAGAAACTCACAGCGCTTGCGCGCCGTCGGTGCACGACGACGACGTCGTTGACGATGTGATTCTTCGCGAACGCACGCTGCGTCAGTTCGATGTCGTCGGGATTGTCCTCAACGAGCAGAATGTACGGTTTGCATCATGCGCCCTCATTTCCGGCTCCGTCGGACGGCAGCGTGAAAGTAGAATGTCGCTCCGGCTCGACCGCACCTTCCGCGCGAATCCCGCCGCCGTGACGGTGAATGATTCGCGCCACGGTCGCAAGGCCGATTCCGGTTCCCTCGTACTCGTCGCGTACCATGCAGCCGCGCGAACGCCCCGAACAGCTTGTTGGCGTACGCCATATCAAAACCGGCCCCGTTATCTCGAACGTAGAACTCGCCTTCGCGGTTTTTTCCGACGCTCACCTGCGCATGCTGCGGTGTGACGCGTGAACTTCCAGGCGTTGCCGAGCAGATTGTTGTAATACGATCGCGACCAGATGCGGCTCGCCTCGGCGCGCGCAGGTCCGGCTCGATCGTTCACCTCGACGAGCGCGTCCGGGATCACCGTCGCGCAGTTCGGCGATCGCGGCCTGCGCGAGCGCGGCTCAGGTCGACCGGCGCAATCACGATGGGCACGCGCGCGACCTTTGCAAGTTCGAGCAAGCGCGTCGATCAGATCGGCCATGCGCTGCGCGGCGCGGCGGACGCGCTCGCAGATAGCCGCGTCGCGCGCTGGTCGATGCGGCTCGCTGTAGTCCTCGAGCAGCGCTTGGGAGAAGCCGTCGATCGCACGCAGCGGCGCGCGCAAATCGTGCGAGACCGAATACGAAAACGATTCGAGCTCCTTGTTTGCAAGCTCGAGCTGGTTCGTCCGTTCCACCACGCGCCGTTCCAATTCCAGCGTTGAGTTCGAGCACGCGCTGCTGTTCGCTCTTGCGCGACGTGACGTCGCGCACGTAGCCGGCGACCCCGCTGCCGAACGGAAACAAGCGCGTTTCGTACCAGCGTACCCGCGTACGGCGTCTCGAATCTGACCGAGCGCCGATCGATGAGCGCGTCGCGAAAACGCCGGTGCGCGACGCCGTCATCGGTGAAACGGCCGGTGAACTCGGCCAGCGGCGCACCGATCATCTCGCTCGGAGCGACTGCCCCAGAACGCGGCCATCCGCCGGTTGACGTACGTGATGCGCAGATCGCGATCGACGGCGACGAACGCGTCGTGAATGCTTTCGAGCACCTCGGTCCATGCGCAAATTGGATTCCAGCGAGGACGCGATCTCGGCGATCGTTTGCGAAATCGCCGAGAGGAAGCGGACGTCGCCGACGCTGAACGTGCGCGTCTGGGAGTGGTAGGCGACGATGGCGCCCAGCGGCGCGTCCGGCGGCCCGATCAACGCGGCGACACAGGCAGGATACCGTGGCGGGCGTACACCGCAGCGAGCGCGCGCGCGGGTCGATGCGGACGTCGGGACAGACGAACGTCTCGCCGTCACGCAGCAGGACATCGAGGTAGGCGATCGGCGGCGTGGCCGGATCGAAGGCCGTGCCGGCTTCCCACCCAGCGCTTCGGGTGACGAAAAAGCGCCCCTCGGCGCGATCGTACTCGTACATTTCCACGACCGACGCGTCGAGAAGCTCCCGAACCAGAGTCGACCCCGTCGAGCATCGTTTGTTCGAACGGCGCGCCGGCTAGCGCCGCCCGTCCGTAATCGATGATCGCCTGCTGGCGGCGCGCGGTGCGCTCGATTTCGCGCTGCGCCTCGACCCGCGACGTCACGTCGCGAAAATACACCGAGAGGCCGTCGAGCGAGGGATAGGCCTTGACTTCCAGCCACAATTCGCGCCGTGGCCGAGAACTCCACGAATTGCACCGGCCGCTGATCGCGCATTGCGCGCTGGTATTCGCGTTCGAACAGACGGCCGCGCGCCTTGGGAAACACGTCGAGCCAGAAGCGCCCCACCGCGTCCTGCGGGGCATAGAGCAGCTTGCGCGCCTGCGCGTTGATGTACGCGATGCGCCACTGCGCGTCCAGTGCAAAAAAACCGTCGGTGATCCGTTCGAGAACCAGCGACAGATCGGGCCGCAGGGCCGAGTTTTCGGCCATGGTCTTCGATTCTTCGCACCACGCCGGGCGCCCCGCCGACCAACGAATCGTGGTGTTTCGTATACCACCGGTTAAGACTTTGTAAAGGGAACCAGACAGGCGAGCACGCAATTCCAACCGGGCGTCCGACGATGATAAGGGATAGATGATCAACGACCTCATTACGTTCTTCACGGGGGCACCGCAGAACCGGCGCAAATACGCGCGTCGCGCGGGGCCTTTTCCCGCATGGGTCGCGATCGGTGCGCAGTGGACGAACTGCGCATGCCTGGACATTTCCGGCTCGGGCCTCGGCGTCGTCGTGCCGGCCGCGCTTCCCGAGGAAGCGAATTTCCGCGTGCAGCTCGAGGGACGCAACGTCGTGATCCGGGCCAAGCGCGTGTGGCAGCAACCGGGAACCGCGCAAGGCAAACCGGCATGGCGTTATGGGCTCACGTTCACCGGCATCAGCGCGGACGACTGGGATGCGATCATCCGCTTTTGCAACAACGACACCGTCGTCGTCGACAACAAGATGCAAAAAGAGCTCGAGCTCGTACGGCTGCAGGCCGACGACGTCGCTCGTTTGATTCCCAAAAAGTTACAGGACCAGATGCTCAGCCTTCTGGTGAGCAAAGGACGACTCGCGCCGATCGACGAGAAGACGCCCCTGGTGCAATATGCATACGGTGGCGTCATCAAGCAAAGCGGCAGAGCGCTACACCGTCTCTCGATCCATTCGCGCGTGCGCGACGATACGACCGGCGAAGTGCGCGCATTCGACACGCGCTTTCTCTTCGACGATCAAGGCGGCAACGTTCAGATCGACGAGTAGCGCACCAACATTCGCGTAACCGCGTCGAGGACCGCCGCGGCCGCCGGGCGGCGATAGTCCCACATCGGATCTTGCGGCGGCCGGCGTAGCGCCATCGTGGCATTGCATTCGAACACCACGACTTCCGCACGCGCGTCGAGCGCGAAATCGATCCCCACGTAGTCGAGCCCGGTACGTTCGACCACGCGTTCGAGCGCTGCGTACGCGCGCTCGCCGAGCGCCGCGCGCGGATCGGCCAGAAAGATCGACTCGCGTGCTCGCGAGATCGCGCTGGTTGCCATCTCGGCGCTGAAGTAATGCACTTTCCACTGCCGCGCGACGGCGGCATGGACGGGATAGAGCCGCCCGTCGACCGCAACGACGCGATACTTGGTGAACGCACCGGCCGCGTCGCGCGTGTTGATGAACTCGATCGCAAAGAGCTCGCCGTCGGGAAAGGACCCGAGCGCCGCTTCCACTTCGCCGGGGGTGCGGACGAATTCGAAATGCGCGCCCGCGTGATAGCCGGGCGCGCGCAACAGCATCGGCAGCGGCAACCCGTGCGCGGCATCGCGCGCGATGCGCACGGTGCGCGGCGTGCGTACACCCGGGAGTCCGCGCAGACGTTGCGCCTGCTCCGCGCGTCCGGTAGCGGCCACGCGCGACGGCGGGTTGAGCACGCGCCGGTTGGACGCCGCGAGAAGCGCATCCAACCGCGCTAGCGCTTCGGGCGAGGCGTCGGCGTCGCCGATCGCGTTGAACACGACATCGTGCGCAGGGAGTGCGCCCGGCGGATGCAGTTCGAGCGCGAGCTTGGTCACGCGGACGACGCTCGAGTCGAACAGCTCGTCGAGCACGAGGTTCCCACTTCCGAGCGTGATCGGAACCAGCACTTCGATCGCCGGCGAGGTGCCCGCGTAGGGCATGACGCTCAACGAGTCGCCCTGGACGTTGCTCCCGAGCTGCGCCTTGGCGACGGCCAGCCCGCGCCGAGCTTCGGCGTGGCCGGGGTCGAGCGAAAGCGCGCACTCGTATGCCGCGCAGGCCGCCTCGAAATTCCCGGCGGTCACGAGGAGAAAGCCGTAGTTGCAGTGGGTGAGCGGGCTGCGAGGGAAGCGCTGCGCGGCACGCTGGGCCAACGACAAAGCGTCGGCGGAGCGGCCTTCTTGATGCAACCGCGCGACCTCGCGCGCAAGCGATTCGGCGTCCTCGTTCACGCCAGGGCCTTTATGCGCGGATAGAGGCGCGATCCCGCTCTTCGTTCACCAAGCATGTGATAGGTACAGCTTCCAGGGAGCGCGAGCGATGCAAGCGCAACAGACGCGGATGAAACGATCAGCTTGGTGGAACCTCCTCCTCTTGGTTCCGTTTATCGCCACGCTCTTTCCGGGTTTGTACAACCGGCTAGAGCCTTACGATCTTCGGGATGCCCTTCTTCTACGCATATCAGCTGATCTGGACGATCGGCTGCGGCGTGCTTCTTGCAATCTACATCGCGCTGATCCGCGAAGGAGAGTCCGATGCACGCTAGTTCGATCATCCTCATCATCCTCGTGCTCGGCGTCACGGTGCTCGGCTTTGCCGCATCGCGTTGGCGCGGCAACGGCGGGCTCACCAGCATGGACGAATGGGCGCTGGGCGGACGCAGCTTCGGCACGATCATCTCGTGGTTCCTGATCGGCGGCGACCTCTACACCGCATACACGTTCATCGCCGTTCCGGCGCTTGCGTACGCTGCCGGGCCGATCGCGTTCTTCGCGCTACCGTATACGATCGTCGCCTATCCATTCGGTATTCTCGTACTCACGCGTTTTTGGAGCGTCGCGCGCACGCGCGGATACATCACGGCGGCCGACTTCGTGCGCGACCGTTTCGGCGATCGTTGGCTCGAACTCGCGGTCGCGATCACCGGCGTCGTCGCGGTGCTTCCGTACATCGCGTTGCAGCTCGTCGGCATGAAGGTCGTCTTTCTGCAACTCGGCGGCGTATTTGCTGCCGGCAACGGTCTGCTCGCGCTGACCATTTCTTTCGTGCTGCTCGCCGCATATACGTATACCAGCGGCCTGCGCGCTCCGGCGATGATCGCCTTCATCAAAGACGGCTTGATCTACCTGACGATCATCTGCGCGATCTTCGCGGTCACGCATCTGTTCGGCGGTTGGCACGGCATCTTCGATGCGGCCGGCAAGGCGCTCGCGGCGCGGCCCAAACCCGCGACGCTGCTGCTTCCGCAAGCCGGCCTACTTCGTGTACGGATCGCTCGCGTTCGGATCGGCGCTGGCGCTCTTCATCTATCCGCACTCGATTACGTCGCTGCTCTCAGCCAAGAGCAAACTGGTCGTCCGGCGGAACATGGCGCTTCTTGCCGATCTACTCGCTGCTGCTCGGGTTCCTCGCGCTGCTGGGATACGCGGGTATCGCGGCCGGTATCAAAGTGACGAACCCGCAGTTGGTCGTGCCGGTGCTCTTCGCTCAGATCTTCCCGGATTGGTTCGTCGGCGTCGCCTATGCGGCGATCGTGATCGGCGCGCTGGTTCCGGCGGCGATCATGGCGATCGGCGGCGCGAACCTGTTCGCTAGCAACATCTTCCGCGCAGTTCTCGTCCAGCCGCGACTCGGGAGACACGGCGACCGCGAAGATCCTCACGCTAGTGATCTGCCTTGTCGCGCTGCTCTTCGTCGTCTTCCTCAATCCGAGTACGCGATCGGATTCCAATTCCTCGGCGGCGCGTGGATTCTCCAAACGTTCCCCGCGTTCATGATCGGACTGTACACCCGCTGGCTCAATCCCAAGGCGCTGCTGCTGGGCTGGGCCGTCGGCATCGTCACCGGAACGTACATGGCGGTCGTGACCAACTACACCGCAGCGTTCCCGCTGCATCTTGCCCGGCGGAACGCTGGTCGGATACGGTCCGTTCTATGCGTTGCTGCTCAACTTGGTCATCTCGGTGATCTTCACGCCCATCTTCAACGCGATGGGTTCGGCTGGTACCGACGCAACCTCGGCCGCCGACTACGCGTAGAGGTCGATGTTGCGACCGATGCCAATTGCGCGAAAGTAGCGCACGACATCGGGCGGATCGTGGGGAACGCGCACGGGGCCCAGCCCCGTGCGCGAGCTCACGGTGCGAAGGACCTGGCGGTACTGCGCGATCGCCCAGGAGACTGAAATCGAGATCGCTTCGAGTGCCATCGTCTTAAACGGTCGGCACGTCGGGGGACATTCTACAGTCGCCCACGATCAAGCAAGCGGCCAGATCGCAAACACGATCCCCAGCACCGCGATCACCCCTCCGCTGATCACCTCGCCGTAGCGCTCGAGCGCCCCCAGGTGCAACCGCTCGAGCGCGGCGCCCGACAGGACGCACAATCCCACGTATGTCGCGATCGTCGCGGCGGCAAAACACAGCGACATCACCCCGAGCAGCCACGGCCCGAAACGTGCCGCGGCAAAAAATGCCGGAATGCCCTCGACCATCGGCGAGGAGCCCAGGATCAGCATCAACGTCACCCCGGATGCCGCGTGCACCGCCGGAGCACCGGAGCGCACTTCGCGCACGCTCTGAACGACGATCCAAAGCCCGAACGCGACCAGCGCCACGCTCGAAAGCACCGCGACCAGGTGCCCAAGGCGCTGCGCGACCAGCGCCCCGCCGGCCCAGACCACGACCCCGATGGCCAAGGTCGAGAGCGTATGGCCCAAACCGGCCACGAATGCGGCGCGCGCAACGCGCGCCCGCGACCAGCCCCGCTGCCGAGCCAGGAGCGTGATCGGCATCCAGTGATCGGGGACCAACGTGTGAAGAATGCCGACTGCCGTCACGGCGACGATCAGCAGAACTTGCGCTTTCACCCACTCCCCATTCCGGACGTGTTGCGATGGGCCCCGCGATGGGTAACCTGCATCTATTAACGCCGCTTTCTCAGCCCAATCTCAGGCGTCTTCGATTGGTTTGATACTTGATGTCCGATGCACTTAGGCCCATCGCGTGATCACGACCATGGGCACGCGCCCTGCCCCGCAGCGGCGCCCGGTTTTTTTGCACAGCGGCTGGCGCAGCGCCGGAACGTGGGTGTGGGCACAGTTGCGCACACTTTCGGACGTCCTGGCGTTCTGTGAGCCGTTGCACGAATCGCTTGCCAGCCTCCGTGAGGAGTCCCTCGGCGAATCGCGACCGGAGAGCTGGGACTCACGCCATCCGCAGACGCGTCCGTATTTCGAGGAGTACGCCCCCCTACTGCGCGAGCGGGGTGGCGTAGCGGGTTTCCAACGTGCCTTCTCCTTCGACACGTTCTTCATGGATGAACACGCGCGCAGTGACCAGCTCGCCACGTACTTGCGCGAGCTCGAAGCACTGGCCCAGGACGCAAGCAAGGTTCCCGTGCTCAAGTTTGCGCGCTCGCACGGGCGGGTCGGCTGGATGCGGCGTCATTTTCCGCACGCGGTGCATGCGGTGATCGTCCGCGATCCGGTCGAGCAGTGGGCGTCGGGATGGCGCCTGGCGCAACAGGGTACGCCGTATTTCCTTGCTGCCCCCATCGCAATTTTGGCGCGTTCGCGCGGAAATACCCTGGTCGATCGCTTCGTCGATGCCTTGTCGCCACGGGTGCGAGCGCTGCGCTCGTTCACGTACGGCCGCACCTATCGAAAATCGCTGCAATACGTTGCCGAATCGACGCCGTCAGAACTCTATCGCGCTTCACTCGCATTTTGGGTCTCGACAGGACTATCCGCGGTCCCGCATGCCGACCTCATCTTGGACTCCGACACGTTTTCTTCCGAAGCGCACTACCGCAACGCGATCGGGGCGGCGTTGTCATCGGCCAGCGGCATTTCGGTAGAGTTTGCCGGTACGGGAAAGCCGTTCGGTGCGATCGCCCACGGTCTGTCACGCGCCGAGCAAGAGGCGGCCAAGGCTATCGCACTCGAAGCCTGTAGCGCGCTCGTGCGCGACACGGCGAATCCGCATATCGAGCGCGCCGCAGCCTTGCTCTGCGCAAAACTCTAGCGGAGCAAAACCAGTTCGGCCCACTCCATCGCGAGCAGCTCCGCGGGCGTCGTCGCGCGGATCTTTCGCTTTCGGTGATCGACGCGGTGCAGCCGAAAACCCTGCGCCATAAAGCGGTCCAGAAAAAGCCTGGGATCGTCGCCGGCAGCCTCGACAAACCGGGGGAAGAATTCCACCACCACCGCGCGCAGCCGATCGGACGTTAGCGTCGCAGCGGCGCCGCGCAGGATCGCACTCTCCGCACCTTCAGCGTCGATCTTGATCACGTCGGGAGCCTGCGATGCAAAGGCCTCGTCCAGCGTCGTGGACGGCACGACGATCTCGTCACGCGCATCCTCGGGGTTCTCCGCGAGCTGTTCGAAGCCGGGCAAAATCGAACCATTGCCGCGATGGCGCCGCGTTGCAAAAAAGCGCAACTCCCCGCGCGCGTCGGCAACCGCCGTCGCCTCCACCGATGCCAGACCGGCAAAGCCGTTGAGCTCGATGTTATCGCGCACGATCTGGGCCAGCGAAGGGTCGGCTTCAAATGCCCGCACGGACCCGCCGGATCCCACCAGGCTCGCGAGCGTTAGCGTGAAGTACCCGACGTTCGCGCCCACCTCGCACACGCGCATGCCGGGCTTTACGATCCGCCGCAGCGCGGCCTCGGTGCCTTCCTCCCAGACGCCGTCGAGCATCAGGTGGGGGGCGATCGAAATGTCGCGCGAGTCGACGTACATCTTGAAGCCGCTCGCGGTTCGAAGCAGCACCCGATGCTCGCCGACGTAGACGGCGTTTACTTGCGTTCTGGACATTGCTTCCGATCGGGTTGGCGAACTAGCACGCGGGGCTAAATGGGAGCACGACCCGGACGGTCGAACGGGGCCGCGGCGTCAGCGCGATCGTGCCGCCTAGGCGCTCGATAATTTCGAAACCGCGTCCGCGCAACGAGAGCGGGTCGCGCTTGGACGGGCGCTTGAGATCCTGGCCCGAGTCGACCACCCGCAACACCACGCTGGTACCGCGCGTCGAGAGTTCGATATCGACCGGCACCCGGCCGTGCTCGCACGCATTGGCGATCAGTTCTCCGAAGATCATCACGGCGGACTCAATCTGCATGTCGGCAAACCCATGCTCGCGCAGAGCTTGGGCGAAGGCATGCCGCGAGTCCGCGATGACCGCCGGTTCGACGTGGCTGATCTGCCAATTCCATCGCATTGCCATCAGGTGTTTCGCTTCGACTCCACCCCATGCCCGCGTTGGTCCAACTGGGCCAGCGAGGCGCGAGCGTAGGCCTGCGGGATGACCGATTCGAGCAGCGCGCGGACCGAGCGGTCCAAGAGCGGCCGGGCGGAGGCCGAAGCCAAGTCTGCTGTAACCGGTTGCGGATCGTTGGCGGACTCGCGGAACGTGATCGTGAGGATCGCCACATCGTCGACCGGTGGGTTGCCGTCGAAGATTGCCTTCATGATGGCCGCGGCCGGATCCATTGAACTTTGGCGATCGACCGAACGAATCGCTTCGAGCAGGCGTGCTTCGCCCGCCTCCCAATCGCGGCCGTACTCGATCAACCCATCGGTATAGAGCACCAGCATCGAGCCCGGGCTGACGGCCGTTGCCGTCGTTGCATATGTCGGCCGGTCCAGCGCGCCGAGCGGCGGTCCGCTGGCTGAAAGCATCTCGACGGTCCCGTCGGCATGCAGAAGAATCGCCGGCGGATGGCCCGCGTTAGCGATCGTGATGATGCCGTGCCCGAGATCGATCATGCCGCACACCGCGGTGACCATCGTGAGATCCTGAAGCAGTAAGATCTCGTTAGCGCGCGCGAGCACACTCGCCGGATCGCGTTCTTCCACGCCCACCGAGAGGACGGCTTGACGAACGCGGCTCATCACCACCGCCGCCTCGATGCCGTGACCCGCGACGTCGCCGATCGAAAACAGAATCCGGTTGTCGCTCAGCTCGAACGCGTCGTACCAATCACCACCGACTTTGGCTTCCAATCCAGCCGGCATGTAGACCGCGTGCAGATCGGCCTTCGCAAGCTCCGGCAACGTTTTTTGCAAGAACGCTTCCTGCAGCGCATCGGCGACGCGCTTTTCTTCCAGGTACGCCCGGCGCTGTTCTTCCAATTCGCCGCCCAAACGTTCTTGCGCCGCCGAAAGCCATGCCAGGATCGCGGCGATCGCGACGCCGCCGGCAATCGACCAGAACAAAATAGCCGAAACGAGGCGATTGGTGCGAGCCTCGCCTTGGTCGGCCGCCGTATTGAGTTCGACGATCATTGCATTGTCGTGCGAGCGGAAGGCGTCGACCAGATCCTTACCGCGCAACTGCACCGCAAGCGTGTTGCCCAGCGCGCGATCGCGAAGCGACGGGGCCGCGACTTGCGCATTCCACTGCTCGTTGAGTGCTTCTTCCGCGCGTAGCGGTGCAAGATCGACCCCGAGCGCGCGCGCGTTCTGCTCGAGCGAACGCGCCGTCGGCGTGAATCCCGAACGAGCCGCGGTGTACGGTGCGAGGAAGATCGGCGATCCCGTCGCAAGGTATCCGCGCATGCCCGTTTCTTCGTCGAGTTGAAGGCGCAGCAGCCGAGAACGATCGACCTGCGCGACGCGCAGATCGCGTTGAAACGCCAGATTGTGTTCGATGGCTGCGCGCACGAAGACCGCGGCCGCGATAAACACCGCGACGACAACGATCGCCGCGATGAGCGCGAACAGCGCTCCGAGACGGCCAGAACGGAATTTGAGCACGAAGGTACGCACCTTTAGATTCCGGTGCCGTCAGCGCGGCCCTTAGCATCATCGAGTGTCGAGAACGAGGGAACGACGCTGCGTAAACCCGCCACGTCGAACAAGCGCGAAACTTTCGGCCCTACGACGACTCGCGGCGCCGAACGGCCGGTGCGTGACCGGCTGCGATGCAGAAAAAGGATCTCGGCCAATGCGCTCGAGTCCATATAGGAGACCTCCGTGAGGTCCACGATGGCGATCTCGGCTTCGGCAAGCGTGCCGAGGGCCGCCCGAAAGGTCTCGCGTGCGGTAAAGTCGATCTCGCCGGAAAATTCCACGACGGCCGTGCCCGAGCTGCTCACGCGGCACACCCATTTAGCATGCTCGGGAAATCTTCCTTTTTGGTGCACGCTCATAAAGAAGACGGGGCTCCGCGTGCGGTGCCCCGTCTTCAAACGGCGTGGTGACCGCCACGTCTAGGTGTGGTCGCGGACCGCTCGCTTGGCGTGATCGATCTCGGCTTGCGTGCGGTGCTTTCCTTCGTCTGCCAGCGATTCGAGCTTCTCACTCGAGGTCATCTCGTCGCTCTCGGTCTCGCGCCGCGCTTTCTCCGCATCGGCAGCGGTACGGTGTGCCGATTCGCTGGCCGCGTCTTTCACGTCGTTGACCGTTTTGTTCAATTCATCCTTAAGCGTCATGTACAATCTCCTATCGCGCTTGCGGCCTGAACTATACCCCGGGCGCGAAGAGCCGAACCGCTCGTTCTAGGGGGCGCTGGGACCGAACCGTTCGGTTTTGATGCGCGCCGGATCGTGTCCGGCAGCGATCAAGAGTGCGGCCGCATGCTCGACGAACGCAGCCGGTCCGCACACGTAACACGAGGGCTGCAACGACGCATCGAAAACGGACTGCATCACGAGCGGCCCGTCGATCCGCGCCGCCGTCCGCGCCCAGCCGGGCGGAATCTCGCGCGTGTACGCGAGCGTCAACGCGATCTCGCCGTCGATAGCCGATTGCAGCAGTTCGCGCTCGTAGATCACCGCGTGCGGTGAGCGCACCGAATATAACAGCCGGAACGGCGCGATGCTGCGCGCGGCTCTGCGCGCACGGATCATTGCCATCAACGGCACGACGCCCGAACCGCCCGCGACGAGTTGCACCGGCTCGAGCTGCTCGGGGCGCCAGACGAACCAGCCGCCGATCGGGCCGCGCACCTCGAAGGTGTCGCCCGGCATCGCGGTATCGACCAGATACGGCGAGACTTCGCCCTGCGCGATGTCTTCGATTGTCAATTCGATCCGCGAACCCGCGGCTGCGCTGGCAATCGAATAGGAGCGAACCGCAGTGTATCCGTCAGGAGCCGTGAGCCGCACGTCGCAATGCTGACCGGCGTCGTGACCGGGCCAGCCGTCGACGTCGACCACCAACGTGCGCGTGGTCGCGGTTTCGTCGCGCCGTTCGACGACGGTCGCGAGTCGCCAATTCAATCGCCCGAGTATCGCTGTTCCCGCCAAGGGTCGCCGTAGTCGTGATATCCCAGGCGCTCCCAAAAGCCGGGATCATCCTCGCGCATCAGCGTGATCCCGTTGATCCACTTTGCGCTCTTCCACAGGTAGAGATGCGGGACGAGCAAGCGCGCCGGGCCGCCGTGTTCGGGGGCGAGGTCCGCGCCGTCGTAACCAAATGCGATCCACGCCTTCCCGTCGCGCACGTCGGCCAGCGGCATGTTGGTGGTGTAACCGCCGTAGGAATGCGCCATCACATACGATGCCTGCGTCTCAACGCCGGCGAGCAGCGCATCGATCGAAACGCCTTCCCATTGCGTCTGCAGTTTCGACCAGCGCGTCACGCAATGCAAATCCGTGGTGAAGCGCTGCGACGGAAGCGCGCGCAGTTCGTTCCAGCTCCAGCGACGCGTCGCGCCGTTCTCGGTCGTCAGCGTGAACGCCCAAGCGGCAAGGTCGATCGCCGGCGTCGGACCGGCCGAGAGAACTGGGAAATCGTCGGTCAGGTATTGTCCGGGTGGAAGCGACGGCCGTTCGGTGCGGCGTTTCCCGGTGAAACCTCGCGAGACGATGTTATCCCCGCTCATCGCTGCAGCGTTGGCAGCCGCCCAGAGTCCTCCTGCCGGCTTCTACACGTGTTCGTCGGACTCGGCGTGGTGGGCGTCGGCTTGATCTTCGTTTTCGACCGAGCCGCCGACGTCGCCATAGACAACCTGATCCGCGATGCGCTCTCCGCGCGTCGCGGTTTCGGTTTGGCGGCCCATGGATTCCGCTTCGAGCTTGGTTAGCGGTTCGAGGTCGTCGGCGACCGTGTGCAGTTCGCCGGACTGTTCATTTCCGTTCATTGAGCGATCATACCCCAAGTCAGCGGCGCATCGACGGTTCGACATGCTCCTTGGCCGCTTTGACCGGGAGGACGACGCTGATTTGGTTGCCGGACTCCGTTCGCGAGCACATCACGCGATCGCTGAGCTGTGCGACCAGGAAGAGCCCGCGCCCGCACTCTCGCGTTACCGCCGGCAACGCCGGAGCATACACAAACGGTTTGCCCGTATCGCACACGTCGAGGCGCACGACGCCGCTCGCGTCGACATGAACGACGATCTCGATCGGCCCGGGCGCGTGCCGGACGACGTTGGCGACGAGTTCCCCGAAAATCAGCTCGGCCGCGTCGACGTCCGACGACGCGGCGCATGCGTCGCGCAGAAAATGCACGAAGTCCTTACGCTTCCCCAAGGAAGCAGTCGCGTCACTCGCCCGAAATTCCCACTTCAAAGCAGACCCCTTCGTGACTGCATAGGCAGTATGGCGCACGAATCGCGGTGTCCCAAGCAGGGTCTATGGGCCGCTTTTGGGGTCTACCATACCCGTGCGTATCATTTCATACACACCGAGTGCCAATGAATTTTTTTATGAAACGCCGGTTTGTTTTTATTGCATGGAAAGGCGGGCGAGCGCCGCGCTGCCGATGGCGTAGCATTCGCAGGATGCGGATAATAGCTTTACCCGATCTGCGATCACCACGTGGCCGCGGCGATAGCGGATCGAACCGCTGGCGCGCAGTGCGCCCGCGGCGAGCGACACGGCCGGCCGAGCGGTGCCCAGCGTCGTCGCCAGCGACTCTTGCGTCAAAAAGAACTCATCGCTTCCCACGCGGTCCTGCGTTCCGAGCAGATAGCACGCGCAGCGCCGGCGGAGCCCGTGCAGCCGGTTACAAGCAACCGATTGGCGTATCGCTGAGAAGAGCGAGTCGGTGAACGCGTCCATCTTCTTGCGGAAGGCCGGCAGGCGCGCGCAGTGCTCCACAAACGCGGCCGCCAGCATGGCGTAGGCCGCTCCTCGTATCTGACAGGTCGTTGCGCCGTACGAGCGATGATCCGGCGCAAAGAGCAGTTCCACACCGCACGCGCCTTCGAGTCCGACCGACGAGGTAGCGCACTGGTCGCCGTTGAGCATGACCGTAACCGTGGAGAGCACGCAATCCACCGGAAAGTACACCCAACCGATGCGCGTGCCCGCGGTGTAAACCGCGTCGCCGGGTTCGAACTCGACCGCCCGCAGATCGGGCGAAACGGCTGAAAACGCTTCGTTGGGCAACGCGTCGAGGAGACCGTTGCCGAGGATGGGACGCTCGTGCATGTGCGCCTCGCGACCGCAGCAGGGCGCAAGTATAGCACACGGGCGTTCGATTCTAGTTCAGGGGCATCGCCAGGGTCCGCGCCAGCGTTCGCGCCGTGACGCCGTAGCATTCGCACGCGGCGCGTTCAAGGCCGTCGCGATCGGCGATCGTGAGGTTTCCCCGATGGTAACTGATGAGGCCGGCTTCCTGAAGGGCCAGCGCTGCCAAGGTCACTGCCGGGCGCGCCGTCCCGAGCATCATCGCAAGGAACTCCTGCGTCAGATAGAATTGCGAACGGCCGACACGATCCTGCATCGAGAGCAACCATCGCGCGCATCGTTCGTTCAAGTTGTGCAGCCGGTTACACGCAATCGACTGCCCCATGAAATTAAACATCGATTCCGTGTACCCGAACACTAAGTGACGTAGCACCGGAGCAGACTCGAAATGCTCCAAAAACTGGTCCGTCGTAAGCGCGAGCGCGTTGCCCGGTACTTGGCAGATCATCTCGCTCTCAGGTCGGAACGCATGAAAGATCAACTGCGATCCCGACAACCCTTCGCGCCCGATCGTGCCGATTTCAACGCAATCGCCATTTTCCATGATCGTGAGGACCGAGAGCGCGCAACCACTGGGAAAATACACGTACTCGATGGGCTCGCCGGGGCGATAGAGTACTTGACGTCCTTCGAATTGCAACGGTTGGAGGTCTGCGCCGACGGCCGCGCGTTCGGACGCGGGCAATTGATCAAGGATAAAATTCCCGGTGGCGGGTTGGTCCGACATACGCTCCTCAAGGTTGAGCGGATGTCTTAAAATGAGCGACACCGCGTCAAATGCAATCTCTTACGCTAATGATCGCAAGGGGAGCCGTCTGTATAAATTCAACCCAGCCGCACCCGGAAAGCCGCACTAATCCGCGGGCCGATCGCGGCACCGGTCTTGGGAATCCCATGATCGTAGGTTTGCTGGGTCCGGTATGACATGACGAGCACGCTGCCCGGTTCCAGATCCATATCGAAGACGCGGCGCGGGAGAGCCTTGCTTCGTATCGTCATACGTCGCGTCGCGCCAAGCGAGAGCAACGCCACCGGCTGGCCCGGGGCAATGTCGCTGCGCGTGTCGTTGTGTGGTGCGACGCTGTCGCGTCCGTCACGGTACAGGTTGAGCCCGATACTGTTGAACGTCGCGCCGGCCACGCGCTCGACCAGCGCGGCGGCATCGCGCAGCTCGGGAATGTCGACATCGGCGATCCGCATCGCGGCGACCAAACGCGGCACCTCGACTTCACGCTCGTACATCGTGCGCCGCTCGCTGCGCCAGGGAACGATCTGTAAAAGGCGATCGAAGAGCTGCGCCGCTTCTCGCGCGCCGAGCGCCCCGGGGATATAACGAATCGACCCGCTATCGTCGTCGAGAACGACGCGCGCCCCCGAGTCAAAAAATCCCAATTGCGACATGCGTGCTTGCTCGCCCGGTATTCAAGTGCGGAAAAGGCGTAAAAATGCCGATGATTTCAGGAACGATCCGCCATCGATGGAGAGACGCTCATGCTGCATCTTCTGTTGGCTATTGTGCTGACGCAGCCCGCTCCCACCCCGACGCCGCCCGACCCCTGCAAAGCCGCTCATCGCTTCCTCTGCGGGCGGATTCGCCTTGTTCCCGCAGACGCAGACAAACGGCGCGTCTTCGTGGGGAACATGATCGCGTCGCTCATCGACGGAGTCGTAACGGCCAACGATACGCACGGCAATCCGTCGCTCGAGGGCAATCCCGTGATGCGGCCGTTCGTCCGCGGGCGCCTGCCGGAGCTATTGCTGGGCTGGGGTTCGATGGAGATCGCGCAGCACACCGTGGCGCACACCTTTCACCTCTCGGACTCGCGGCTAGACGCGTTTGCCATGAGCCAGCACCTTTCGGGCGTCGCCAGTTGGCTCTCGCCGCGCACGTACGGATGGATGCCCAACCAGTGGGCCGCCTACCACCAACCCATCGCCGAAAGCGCGTGGATTCGCTACGATGCCACCGCTGGACGGCCGTAGCTACGGGCGTTTCCAGGCCGCGGCCACGTCAAACGCGAAGAAACCCCCAACGCATCCGTTCCCTGGGCGCGTCGCAAGCTTCCAGCCTCGGAAGCAAGATCGAGATCACGTCATCGAAACCGAAACCGTCGCCGTTCCCGTCCCCGTCAAAAAACGGGCCAAAGCTACGCCCGTGGCCAAAGAGTATCCGCCGCACGAACATTTCGGCAGCCCGCTCAACGTCTGCCGCGTCTGCGGAGCGAAATACACCTACACGCCCAAACCCTACGATCACGCCGGCAGCAACATTAAATAGCTTCGACCGCGTTAGTGCCTGCGGCCACGGCCCCGTTCGCAAGATGTAGGACGCGATCCGCGCGTTCGATCGTCGACGCTCGATGGGCGATGGCGAGCACGGTGCGCCCCGGCCGGGCGCCGTCGAGTGCGTCCAAAAACGCGCGCTCGGTTTCCATGTCAAGTGCCGATGTCGGCTCGTCGAGCATCAGCAAGATTGGATCGCCCGCAAGCGCGCGCGCGATGCCCAAGCGTTGACGCTGGCCGCCGGATAGTTCGCGTGCACCGTCCCCGAGCGGCGTGTCGTAACCACGTGGAAGCTGCGCGATAAACTCGTCTGCGCGCGCTATTCTCGCCGCCGATTCGACCGCGCCGTCACCGATCCACGGGCGGCCGCAGCGGATGTTTTCGCGCACGCTCTCCTCGAATAGAAACGTTTCTTGCGCAACGACGCCGATCGCGCGACGCCAACTGCGCGGAGCGATTTCACACGCATCGTGCGGGCCCCAGCGGATCGTTCCGGCGCCCGGATCGTACAACCGCGCAATCAGGTTGGCGATCGTTGATTTCCCCGCCCCGCTGCTGCCCGTGAGTGCGACGAACTCACCTTGGCCGAGTTGAAACGAACAATCGCGTAGCACCTCGCAGCCCGCTACGTACCCGAACGACACGTGCTCGAAGACGAACGGACCGCCGGTCGGAACGACGTCGAGGCCGGCCGTCGATTCGGCCGGAAGTTCCAGTACACGCGCGATGCGCTCAGCGGCCGCCAACGCTTTAGGAATCGTGTCGAGCATCGCCGCCATCGTATAGACCGGTTGGAATAGCAGCAGCACGATCGGAACGAACGCGATGAGATCGTTGACCGCAAACGAACTGCCCGCACCAAGCGCCGTCAATCCGCCGACATACCAGATCAGATACGAACAGATCGACACGTTGAGAATCAAGGCGTGCTGGAAGCCGCCGCCGTAGGTCCAGAGGACACGCCCCGAGCGCGCCGCCCGCCGCGTCGCATCGTCGAAGCGGCGCTGTTGATGATCTTCCCGGCCGAACAGACGAATCGCGCGCGCCCCGTTGCCGAGTTCGGCAATCCTCGCGGAGACGCTCGCCGCGAGCAGCGCGTTTTCGGCCAGCAGGCGCACCGTGGCGCGCCGCAGCAACAGGGCGGCGCCGACCAGAATGGCCAGGGGCACGATGACGACCGGCGCGATGAACGGCGCCCGGCTTACGATCAACGCAACCGCCCCGCTCACGAAGATCAGTTGAATCGCAATATTCGGAAGTGCGACCGAGAAGAGCGCTTCGATCGCCGCGCTGTCGGCTGCGATCCGCGTCTGCAGCGTACCGGCGTCGAGCACCGCATGCTCGCCGAACGCCAGACCCAGCACCGCCCGGTGCAGTTGCGTACGAATGACGATGCCGATCTGCGAACTAAGCCAGATGCCGGTCCGGTTTGCGCAGAACTGAAAGCCCAAGATCACCACCACGCTTGCGGCAATCGCACAAAACAAGCGCGTCATCTCGGCTCGCGCCGCAATCGCTGAGGCGCTGCCGCTCGCGTGATGCGAGGCGGCGATCAGCACGCCGAGAAAGCGCCCCATGAGCAACGGCGGCGCGAATTGAAAGCATCCGGCAACGACGATGCATGCCACGATCGCGCCAAGTACCAAACGATGCCGTCTCAAAACCGGCGCGGTCAGCGCAAAGAGAGCCATCGCAGCAAAACTTCGCGGCCGCTAGAGCACGTTCATGGCGAAGTAGGAGCCTGAACCCGGCACCTGCACCTCTCCAAATCCGATCCAGTGTTTCGCCTCGACGAGGTTGAGAAAGTGCCCGCGTTCGCCGCTGGTTTTGAATTGCTCGTCTTCGAAGCCCGAGTCGGGATCGCTCCACGAGGGAATCGGATCGAAAGCCGCGTTCTGTCCCGAGTCCCAATCTTGCGGCGCGCCCGGAAGGCGGTGAAAAAAATCGTTGAATTCGACGCAACCCGCGGGATCGTCGAGCGCGGCGCAGGTGTGGCCGATGCGTCCGCTGCGACGCTCTTCGCCCGCCCAATACTCCGCCGTTTCGGTCAGGTTCTCGTCGATCGAGAGCGCCGGCAATTCGAAATGCGCGCGAAAGCGGTTGAGTTGATCGAGTGCGTGCGATTCGTCGGGTGTGATCGCCGTCAACCGGATCGAGCGCGGCGTTTTCGCGCACGGGAACCGGCCGTGAAAATCCGCATAGCCCACGACCGCGCCGGCGGCTTCGACGTCGACGAAGCCCGGGGTCACGTCGTCACGGACGGTGACAGCCACGCGCGCAATCGGGCGGCTGGTACGAGCATCGACGGCCTGCGGGGCCAACAGGACCGCCGCGAACATCAGCGGGCTCATGCATTGAGCATCGACGCGGCCGCCGATTTTCTTAACGCTATGTCAAGTCACGGTACGCAAAATGCATCCAGCCTTAATCTTCGGTAAGCGAATGGACGCCGCCAGGGTCATTGCCGACAAAAGTCGTAAACCAAGGTCATGAATCAATTCGCTCGCCTGGCCGTCGCCTCGGCCATCAGCTTTGCTCTTGGAATCGGCTTGAGCCGGATGCCGCTGCCCGCGCGGGCCGCCAATGCGCCGCTGCAGCCGGCGGCCATCGACCTCCTGGCGATCGCGCACGATGACATGCCTCCGCCGTCTGCGACGTTCCCGAATTTGCGTTCCAAGCCGCTGGTCGCCACCGACGGAATGACCGCCGCGCTGCAAATGGGAACCGCGCCGAAGCACTTTCACGCCGATGCGAACGAAGTGCAAGTGGTGGTCGCCGGAACCGGCACGGAATGGCTAGGCGATCGCCAAGTCGATTTGCGGCCCGGCATGTTCATCGTGATTCCCGCCGGCACCGCGCACGCGGGCGTGGTCGACACGTCGGGCACCCTGCGCTTCGTCTCGTTCAAGACGCCGCCGCAGGCGTCGTCCGACGTTCATTTCTTGAAGTAGCGTCGGGCGCGCGGCGGACGCCGTTTGGGCGTCGTGTGGGTTCGCAAGCTCTTAGACCGGCCGCCGCGCTGTAACAGCGCGGCGTGTATGTCGTCGTCGATACTGTCGCGGATCAGGGCGACGTCGGCGTGGTTGCGGTAGACCGCGGGAAAGCGCTGCGCGAGCCACAGGTAGAGCGTGGCAAGGCGCGAGCGATCTTCGTAGAGCAGCAAGCGATCGCGCGTGCCGCCTTCGAGCATCAGTTCCGAACCGTCGACGATGCCGTCGGCCGCGTGCGCGATGCCCCATTGCGCCAGCACCGCCAGGCTACGGCCGCGCGTGTTCACCGGCGCTCGACTGTAGGTGCAACGCGCCTCGAATGCCAGATCGAGAAATCCATCGGTGAGTTCGAGCGTGTTGGCAACTTCGATCGTGTCGGTCAGGTCGGCGATGCGCAGGCCGACGTCCCCCTCGCGCAAGACGCGTTCTTGAAAGAATTGAAGCAGCCGTCCGACGCGCGTCGTGCGAATGATCGTCGAGAGACGGCGAAGATGCTCGTCGGTCGGCGAGATCCAAATCGGGCCGTTCATCCCTCCGACGTCGTTACGCTCGATGCTGCGCTTGAGCAAGCCGAGGTGACGGCGGTCCAGCGCGGTGACCAAACCTTCCTCATGAATGCCGTAACGCCCGGCTCGCCCGGCGATCTGCCGGATCTCTTGCGGCGTGAGCACGCGCTCGGAGATGCCGTCGAATTTTTCCAATGTCGCGAACACGATACGCCGGATCGGTAAGTTCAAGCCCAATCCGATCGCATCGGTTGCGACCAGCACGTCGGCCGCGCCGCTGCGGAATCGTTCGGCTTCGCGGCGGCGCACCAACGGCGACAGGGAACCGTAGATGGCCGCCGAGGTAAAGCCGCGGCGACCGACTTCGCCCTGCAGCTCCACCACCGCGTTGCGGGAGAAACCGACGAGCGCATCGCCTTTGCGCAGGTCTGAGAGCGCAATGGGCGGGACAACGCGCAGCGGATTTTTGCGTTCGAAGCGACGCACGCTCAGCGTGGTCCCCAGCCGTTCGACCAAGCGTCGCGCCGCGAGCAACCCTTCTTCCGAACCGCACAGGACCACCCGCGACGCGCGTACCGACGCGATCGCGAGCGTCCATGCCCAGCCGCGCTGCGGGTCCTCGAGCAGTTGCACTTCATCGACCACCGCGACGCCGAACGTTCGCGAGAGATCGACCATTTCGACCGTCGAGCTGACGTGTTGCGCGCTGGGGTGCAGAAGGCGCTCCTCGCCGGTGACCAGCGACGCCGGCGTCCCGGCGTCGTTGAGCCGCTCGTAGATTTCGAGCGCGAGCAAACGCAACGGGGCCAGATAAATACCGCTATCGGACTCGCGCAGGATCTCGATCGCCGCATGCGTTTTGCCCGAATTGGTCGGACCGACGAAAAACTCGAAGGTCCGCTCCTGCGTCGTAAATCCCTCGAGGTAGAACTTGAGCCCCAGTTCGGCTTCGATGCGATCGTCCAGGCGCCGGTTTTCGAGCGCTTGATAGGTTTGCGTGAGGCCGCGCCGCGCGTCTTCGAGCGCGGAAAAGAACGACGGCCGTTCGAAGGCCGCGGTTTGCTCGACGTCGTCGGGTTGCGAGAGAATCTTGGCTGCCGTATGTTCCATCGTGTGGCGGAACAGATCCATCGTCGGGTCGACGATCGCGTCGACCGCCGCACGGCCGGCGGCTTCGTCCAGATGCTCGGGCAGCGTGATCGGAACGCCCCCGCGAATCGCAACCGTCCGCGGACCGAGCAGTAACTCGCGTTCGCATGGAACCGATACCGTCTCGCGATTGACCCACTTCCAGCCCAAGCGTTCGACGGCACGGCGCAGCTTGGCGCGTTCCGCGCGTTCACGTTTGAGTATTTCATCGGGCGACTCTTGCGGTTCACCTTCGGGCACGATCGACATCCATGACCGTTTCGGCGCGCGCCACGGCGCACATTTTGCCTTCCTTCGTCTATCGTGCTAGTTGGGGTCGAAATCGGCGTGAAAGAGGTAGGTCCCTACCGCCGGCATGCAATTGGCGATACGCGGCGCGTAGGTCGATTCCCGAGCCGAACGCAGCGCGGCCTGATCGATGGCCAGATTGTTCGACGATTGGGCGATCGTCGCGCGCAACAGCGCGCCGTCGCTTCCGATCGTCACCGCGATCAGCACGCTGACCGGCCCAAGTCCCAGATCGCGTGCGGAATCGGGATAATCGGGCGGGAAGACGGCGGTAACGCTCGCGTCGGCGTTGGGGTGCGCGCACGCCGGCGCCGCGGTCGCGGGCTCGGCAGCTACCGGCGCTCCCGCCGCATCCACCGGCGCTTGCGGATCGCCTATCGGCGAGCCGTGCGTGGGAACCGTGGCGCGAACGCCCGGGGGAGCATTGCGCGCGACGGCGTGCGTTCTCGGCAGCGCCACAACCAGGGGGTGCGCCACCTTCGGCCGATGCTCGCGAATGCGCGGCTTCGGCGTCGGCGGCGGGGGCGTCGGTAGACGAACTTGCGTGCGGTGCGTGATCGTCAGCACATCGGGCGGCGGCGTTTCGACGCGATCGCGCGTGAGGTTGGGATACCAGGCCGTGAGAGCCGCGTTGAGCAGCAGCGAGAGCGCGAATGCCGCCGCCAGATAATTGCGAACGCGTTCGCCGGTCGTGATGTAGGTGCGTTCGATCATCGTATCTACCACAACGCGGCTGCCGGGCGCGCAGTGACATCGTTACTCCGCGGGCGTTTTTGGGTTCTCCCAATACCACGATGCCGCCGAATTGAACGGCGAGAGCAGCGGTGACGCGTATCCGCCGAGTTGCGCGGGAATGACGTCCACCTCGCTAATCTGACACAGGAAGTAATATGGCAGGCTGCGCGCGATGAGACGCTGCACCTGCCGGTACACCGCCGCGCGCGCCGCGCGATCGTAGGACGCGGCACCACGCTGGAGCAGACGGTCGACGTCCGCGTTACAGTAGCGTGAAACGTTCAGCCCGTTCGGCGAGCGTTCGCCGCACGAAAGCAGCCACGACGCGTCGGGATCGTATCCGGCTTGATAGTCGTACAGCGAGACTTGGTAGCGCCCCTGGATCAGCGGCCCGTCACTCTGGACGAACTGGCCGCGCTCGTAGCTGCGAAGCGTCATGTCGATCCCGATCGCGCGTACCGCTGCGGCGATTGCGACGGCGAATCGCGACGTGATGTCCGAACCGGCCGCATACGAGAGTTGTAAACGCAGCGCATGACCGTGCTTGGTCACGATGCCGCCCGGACCTTGCCTCCATCCATCGCGCGCGAGGACGGCACGCGCTTGCGCCGGATCGTAGACGGGCTTATCCGCCGCCGGATCGTACGCCCAAGTGAACAGCCCGCGCATCGCGGTGTCGGCCTGGTACACGCCGCGCGAAATCTTGCGCGTGAGCGCGCGCCGGTCGATCGCGAGCGCGATCGCTTGGCGAACGGCGAGATCGGACGTGAGCGGATCCTGCAGATTGAACGAGATCGCGTAGAAGTACGGCACCGGCGTCACGATCACGCGGTGATCCGGGATTCCCCGCAACTCCGCAATGCGCGACGCATCGAGCATGAAGGCCGCGTCGACCTCGCCGGTCTGCAATTCGCTAATCGCGGTCGAATCGCTCGGGATGAACGGCAACACCAGCCGCCCGATTCGCGGTCGTCCGGCATAATAGGAGCCGTTCGCCGTCAGCGTCACATGGTCGCCGCGGTCCCACCGGTCGAATCGGTAGGGACCCGAGCCGACCGGCTGCGCGTTGAACGCGACAGTATTGAGATCGTGACGCCCGCGAAGCAGATGCGCGGGAAGGATCGCGTAGTTGCTGTCGCCGCCGAAAAAATATCCGATGATCGGGGAGAACGGGCGCTTGAGCGTGATGACCACGGTATACGGATCGGGCGCGGCGATCGAGGCCACCACGTCGTAGCCGTAGCGCTCGGGCACGTTGTTGGCCGGATTCATGATCGCGTGATACGTGAATACCACGTCGGCGGCGGTGAGCGGCACGCCGTCCTGCCAGCGCACGCCGTGTCGCAAGTGATACGTGACGCGCGTGCCGCCGTCGGAAACTCCGCCGTTGGCGACCGAGGGAACCTGCAGCGCGATGTCACCCACAACGCGTCCGTCGGATCGGTAGTTCGTGAGGTACGAAAAGAGCAGTTCGCTGTACGCGTATGAATCCGTGCCTTCGAGGAACAACGGATTGAGCGAGATCGGCTCTTTGCGCATGGCGATCACCAACGCGTCCGACGTTCGATGCTGGTAGCGCGCTTGCTGTGTCGTACACCCGGCACTGCCGAGCACGACCAGACACAGAAACACCATCGCGGTCCGCAGCATCACGCGTCCGTAGTTACCGCGAGCGTTGCGGCGGCCCTGCCGCGCCGACGAAATTTTGCCTTTTGGAACGGTTTTTTGGAGCACGGCACGGAATACAGCCAAAACCGATTAAAATTTCGCTTGCAACGTCCAGGAGAACATCGCTGGTGATTCGCTTCGTCTCGGCACTGCGCGTTCTTCGACGGGGTCATGCCATACGCGCTGCGGATACGCCGACATCGCCAAACGCACGCCGGTCACTGCGAACGACACGCTGTTCCGGCCCGGCTCGGTTTCCAAGCTCTTCACCTGGACGGCGGTCATGCAACTGGTGCAAGCCGGCAAGCTCAACCTCGATACCGACGTCAATCAGTATCTCGATTTCAAGATTCCACCCAAATTCGGCGAGCCGATCACGCTGCGCGATCTGATGACGCACACCGCCGGCTTCGAAGAGACCGTGCGCGACCTCTTGGTCGGAAATGCGAGCGATCTCTATCCGATCCGCGAATACCTCATCAAACGAATGCCAACCCGCATCTTTGCGCTGGGAAAGGTGATCGCGTATTCCAATTACGGTGCGACGCTGGCCGGGTACATCGTGCAGCGCGTCTCGGGCGAGCCTTTCGATACCTATGTCGCCCAGCACATCTTCACGCCGCTGCACATGATCCACTCGACGTTCGTCCAGCCGCTGCCGCCGTCGCTCGCTCCGCTAATGGCGTCGGGCTACATAACCTCGGACGACAAGAAAGCAACGCCGTACGAATTCGTCGAAGCGGCGCCCGCCGGAGCCTCGCGCGGGCAAAGCCGGAGCAATCGAGGGCGTGCGAGTCCAGATCTTCCACAGCTTTCTCAACCGGTATTACCCATACACGCCGCCGCTAGAAAAGACCGTCGCGAATCCGCAGCGGGACGCCGCGCGCGTCGCCGGCTGGTATCAGAGCAGCCGGCGCGTGCAGCGCGCGCTGCGCCTGGTGTACGCGCTGGGACAGACCAGCGTGAGCGCCAATCCCGACGGCACGATTGAGGTGACCTTGCTGCTCTCGCCCGCGGGCGATCCGCAGCACTGGCGTGAAGTTGGGCCGCTCTACTACCGCGACGTCAACGGCCAGGGTCACCTCAAGTTCAACACCGACAGCCAAGGACACATCGTGTCGTGGACGACCGACGATTTTCCGCCGGTCGAGATCTTCCAGCGCGTCTCCGGCTTGACGTCCCTGGGCATGCTCAAACCGATGCTGATCGTCTTCGTCGCGATTTTGCTCATCTCGCTGCTGGTGCGTCTGGGCGCGTGGATCGCGCGGCGCAACCTCAAGTTGCGCCTGGGCCTTTCCCCGGTCGAAAGCTGGACGCATCTGGCCGCACGGATCGGCGCGATCGTATTCCTGGTCGCGCTCGGCGGATGGATCGTCGTGCTTTCGGGCGGAAACTCGATTCTCGACGCCGCGTTCGTGAATCAGATGATCGTGCTGTACGCGCTGGGCGTGATCGCGATCTTGGGCGGCCTTGCGATCGTTGCGGAAACCGTCATGCGCTTTACGTTCGGCCGTCGGTCTAGCAGCGGAGTACGGTATTTGGTTCTTCGTCGCGTTCGGGCTGGCCAGCTTCGTGACCAACTTCTAGATCGCGTGCGCTAAAAGGAACCGGCTTACACCGCCCCGGAAAGCAGAGCGGATGAAACGTCGCCCGCATGTTCTGCTGCTGCTTACCGCCGCGCTGCTGTTCGGTGCCGCGGCACCGCCGCACATTGCGCCGGCCACGATGCTCGTCGATCCGTTCGTCGGGACGTCCACGACGCCCGACGGGCAGGACGTCATCGACGACTTTCCCGGCGCCGACGTCCCGTTCGGCATGGTGCAGTGGAGTCCGGATACGCCCTCGCAAAACGCCGGCGGCGGATACGAATACGGCGACCATGCGATCACGGGGCTCAGTCTCACGCACCTCAGCGGTCCGGGCTGCAGCGTCTTCGGCGACTTCTCGTTTCTACCGACGACGGGCGCGGTGACGGATCCCGCGCACGCGTCGCAGCCGTTCTCGCACGCATCGGAGGAAGCCGCGCCGGGCTGGTATGCGGTAACGCTTGGCCGCCCAGGCATTCGCACCGAAGTGACCGTCACGACGCATACCGGTCTCGGGCGTTTCGTCTACCCGGCCGGCGCGACCGCCAATCTGCTGGTCAACGTTTCATCCGATCAGGCCGGCGTACGCCTGGCCGGCTTTACGGTGGTCAACGCGCACGAGATCGACGGATACGCGCAGACCGGCGGCTTCTGCGGTATGCCCGACCGCTATACCGTCTATTTCGTCGCGCAATTCGATCGTCCAATCGCGTCGTACGGCACCTGGCACGGTACAACGCTTACGCCCGGATCGACGCGCGCGCAGGGACCGGATGTAGGCGGCTGGCTCACCTTCGATACGGCGGCGAATCCCGCGGTAAAGATGCGCGTGGGACTGTCGTTCACCGACCTCGACGGCGCGCGCAAGAATCTAGCCGCCGAAGGGCGCGGGTGGGATCTGACGACGATGCGCAACGCCGCGCTCGCCCGCTGGCAGCATCTGCTCGACCGCGTCCGGGTCACTGGCGGCACGCCCGCCGAGCGGCGCACGTTCTACACCGCGGTCTACCATACGCTGCTCCATCCCAACGTCTACAGCGATGTCGACGGACGCTATCGCGGCTTCGACGATGCAATTCATCACGCGCGCCCCGGACATGCCGAATATGCAAACTTCTCCGACTGGGACATCTACCGCACCGAGATGCCGTGGCTCGCGCTGATCGCACCGCGCGAAAGCAGCGACATGGTTCAATCGCTCGTCGACGCCGCAGGACAAACGGGCATGTTGCCGCGGTGGGCCTTGGTCAACGGCGCCACCAGCGTGATGGGCGGCGACTCGGTCGATCCGGTCATCGCGGGCGCATACGCCTTCGGCGCACGCGATTTCGACGTTCATGCAGCGTTGGACGCGATGGTCCGCGGCGCATCGGACGCCGCGATCGCACCCGTCAACGGATGGTATGTGGAACGCCCCGAGCTGCCCGAGTATCTGCAGCGCGGCTATATCGTCAACACGCACACGACCTCGGTTTCGCCGGTGCCCAACGGTGCATCCGAAACGCTTGAATACGCGCTGGACGACTTCTCGATCGCGCGCTTTGCGCAAGCGGCCGGTGCTCCGTCCGACGCGGCCGCATTCATGAAGCGGTCGTCGAATTGGGCGCGCCTCTTCGATCGCGGTACCGGCCTGATCACGCCGCGCGATGCGGCCGGTGCGTTCATGCTCGAGCCGATCACGTCTATGGGTCAAAGCGGATTCCAAGAAGGCAATGCCGCGCAATACACGCCGATGGTTCCGCAGGATCTTGCGGACCTCATCAAAGCGATGGGCGGCCGCGCGGCAGCAATCGCGAAACTCGACACGTTCTTCACCCAGCTCAACGCCGGTCAAGACAAACCGTACGCGTGGCTAGGAAACGAAATCTCGCTGGGCAGTCCGTGGGTATATTTGACGGCGGGCGCCCCGTGGCACACGCAGCAGATCATCCGCGAAGCGCTGCTGACGCAATTCGGCGACTCGCCGCACGGCCTGACCGGAAACGACGATCTCGGGACGATGAGCGCGTGGTACATTTGGGGCGCGATCGGCCTGTATCCGCAGAACCCCGCCGTGCGCGATCTCGATATCGGCAGCCCGCTCTTTTCGCACGTGACGATCGCCTCCCCGGGCGGCCCGACGATCGACATCGACGCACCCGGCGCATCCGACACCACACCCTACGTACGTGCCCTGCGCGTGAACGGCGCGACCACGGCGCATACGTGGATCGCACTTCCGATGCACGGTTCGCTCCGGCTCGACTTCGCGCTGGCAGCGTCGCCCGACACGAGTTGGGGTAGCGCGCCAAATGATGCACCGCCCTCGTTTGCGACGGTCGATACACAGCAGCTCTATCCGCCGCCAACGACCGGAACGTTCGTGCAAAGCCCGCAGCCCGAGACGATCGTCGCGCCGGGCGCGACGGCCACGCTTGCCTTCACGGCGACGAGCATCGCGCCGGCGCCGATTCGCTTTTCGTGGCGCGCGCATGTGCCGGCCGGATTCTCGATGCAACCCGATCGCGGCGAAGCCGCAGTCTCCTCCGGCGGCAATACGCCAATCGCGGCGACCGTCACCGCGTCGAGCAGCGTGGCGCCTGGGCTATACGACGTTCCGATTACCGCCGATGCGTGCGCCGGTGCGGCATGCACCGTTCCGCGCGCGCTCGTTGCCGTCGTGCGCGTGCAGGGCGAACCGCTTGCGCTCGGCTACATCGAAAACCGTTGGGACAACACGGTCACGCCGTTCGATCCGCGAACCGGTGCGATCGGTGCGCCCATCACGGTCGGTGACGAGCCGCGCGATTCCGCGCTCAGCCGCGATGGACGCTACCTGTACGTTGCCGATCACAGCGGCGCGGCGATCAGCGTGGTCGACACGCAGGCGCAAAAGACCGTCGCGACGATCAAGGTCGGCAACGGGCCCAACGGTATCGCACTCACACCCGACGGCAAGACGCTGTGGGTTGCCAACAACGGCGACAACACGATCCAGCCGATCGACACCGTGACACGGCACGCCGGCGCTCCGATCGCCACGGGGCCCGGGCCGCGCTTCATCGCAATCGCCCCGGACGGCCGCACACTGTATGTAAGCAATCAAGGCGCCAACAGCGTGACGCCGTTCGATCTTTCCACGATGAAAGCAGGCGTTCCGATCGCCGTCGGCGCGCAACCAACCGGCATTGCGATCGCGCCCGATGGAAAGATCGCATATGTGGTGAACACCGGCGACAACAGCGTTACCCCGATCGATCTCGAACGTGAGCGCGCGTTACCTGCAATTCCCGTCGGCGTTGAACCGATGCTCATTGCGATCGCACCCGACGGCAAGGTCGCCTACGTCACCAATTATGCCACCACAACGGTAACGCCGATCGACCTAGCCGGCGGTCGCGTGCTCGCCCCGATTCACGTCGGCGGCGCACCGTGGGGCGTTGCCTTCACGCCGGACTCGAAGACCGCGTACGTGGTCGCCCGGCGCGATAGCGCGCTGATTCCCATCGACGTGGCGACTGGCCGCGCGGGCGCCCCAATTCCAATCGGCTCGACTAGCCCGTACACGCTGGCGGTGCCCTAACGTGGAAATCCGCTCCATCCTGACGCGCACCGCGGCGGCGCTTATCGCGACGCTCATCATCCCTGCGCTTCCCGTACAAGCGGCGGCGCGCATGGGACCACCGCATATCAGCGCCGCCGATGCGGGAGCAACGATCTCCGCGGTAACGATTGAAACGTACGGCGTCGTCAAACCAAGCGGCGTACGTCCCTATCTCTCGCTGCATCGCGGCGACCGGCTCGACCAGGCCGGCGTCGATCGCGACTATCGCAATCTCACGCGTCTGGGCGGCTACATTCCGCGACTCGAAGTGCACGAGACCGGCTCGCCGCATGCCGTCGAACTCCATTGGATCGTGATGGCAAAGTGGCTCGAGCCGACCAAACATCCATTTTATGGAGATCAGCCGCTCTCGGCTCCCATCGAAGGCGTGGGCTGGATCCTCACATCGCCGCAACTTGGAGAGCGGGATAGCAACGTCTCGGCGTACACGCAGCTAAGCCAACGGGCCGACCTCGCGCGTGTGCTCTACACCACGCCGGCAAGCGTCGACGCGGCGCACGGACGGCAATCCAAGATCATCGTCGATGACTTCGGCGCACGCGGCGATCTGCGGATCAGCCATCCCCAGGCGATCAACGTCTACAGCTGGACCAGCGGTCTCGAAGCCGTGTATTTGACGCAGTGGACGAGTGGGACGCAGGTCGAATTCGGCGCGCGCCGCCAACATACGTCGACGAGCCTGTCGAGCGGCGTGATCTCACCGTATGTCTATCCCACGAGCGTCGCGCCGGCCGTCAACACGATCGTCGAAGCCGGCATCGATCACGCCTGCACCGTGCCGCCAACGCACTGGCATCCGCCGTTCTGTGCGATTCAGTATCGCATTCAAGGCTACGATGCGATCGGCGGAATGGGAAGCACGAACAAATATGAGAGCCTGCTCGCCGACGTCGCGGGCTACGTTAAAGTCGATTCCTCGACGCTCGCGCTGCATGCGTCGGCATCCCGTACCGGGGGCGTGGTTCCCGATAGCTTTCTCGTCTGCGCCGCCGGACTTCGCGCCTATCCAAAGTCATTCTGCGGAACCGACGGTCAAGTGCTGATGGCCGAACTGCGGCTCAACGACGACCACGATCAGCCGATCAAGTTCGTGCTCTTCACCGAAACCGGCGCTAGTCGCGTGCGCGGCAGCGAGGTGGCGTACGCGCCGTCGACCTACACATGGCATCCCGATTCCGGCGTCGGCCTGATCTTCCACGGCGTGCGCTTCGACGTGGGCTACGGCCAAGCCGGAGGCCGCTTCACCTTCGGCCTCGTGGGTCAGCTCTTTTAGCCTACAAAACACGGATTGCTTCGGGGTGACGCGACGCCTATGATGTGATCATGAGCCGCGCGAACATGCTTGGAATCGTTTTCGCGATCGTCGCGGGTTATGCGCCGCAGCCTGCGGTTTCGTCGGCTCGAACCGTACCGGCGTCGTGGCTGGCTTTCGAGTTTGCTTGGACAGATATTTCGGCGTATCGCGCCACGGTCTCGATCTTCGAGCGCAAAGGCGCGCGGACTCAACGCGAAGTCGTCGACTACACGTTCAGCAAGCCGGCAAACGCAACCATGCACATCGTCGAGGGACCAAACGCCGGCGCGACACTCACATGGAACGGCGGGAGCACCGTCGTAGCTCATCGCGGTTCGGGTCTCATGGCGATGTTCACGAAAACGTTCGGCATTTCCGACCCCCGTGTAACGACCATTCGCGGCTCGTCAATCAACGAACTCAGCTTCGGCGCAATTCTGGTCCACGCACATGATACCGATGGATCCGTCACTCGGACCGACGGACCTCGCATCGACGACGTCGCGACCGATGAGGTCAGCCTCATTCCGACCAATTCGATCATCAACACCGGTTTGACCCTCGAAGTCGTCGATCTCTCGCAGGTGACCGGCCTCCCTATCCGCGTGCTTGGATACCAGGGACCGACACTCGTGCGCGAGATCGATTTTTCGAACGTCGTCTTAAACCCCTAGCCGTGTAGCGTTACCGGATGCGGCGTCGCATGGGGCTTAGGCGCAGGCTTAGCCGGAGCCGCTTTGTGAGCGGGCGCTGCATGCGCTACCGGCGCGGCATGTTTTACCGGCGCGGCATGCGCTACCGGCGCGGCCTGCTTAACCGGCGCGGCGTGCGCGACCGGCGCTGCAGTTCGACGGTAGGTCGAGGCTGCAGCGCGATCGGTGGGTTTCACCGCAGTGAAACCGGCGGGCCGGTTGTTTAGCGCAAGCGGCTTCGGGACGCTCACGATGGCCGGCCGGCCATGGTTTACGCTAGCCAGGAAATTTCGATTCTGGGCGGCGACGACGACGTGTTGCGTCTGGGCGCTGGTCATCGCGTAGTGATGTTGGCGTCCAATGGCGACCTGTTGTTGCGTCGGCTGCGCCGAGATTCCACCGCGACCGCCGTTATAGGAAACGCGATTTCCACGGTTACGACTAGCAAGCGGAACGCTATCCGCGTACGTGTAGCGCACGTCCCCACGGTTCACGTTCGTGACGGACGTGTTGTACTGGAAATTATTTCCACGCCAACGGCCGCCGCTGTAGCCTGAGCCATAGTAGCCGTTGCCATAGTTCACATCACCGTAATAACCGACGCTTTGCCCCCAGTAGCCTGGGTTCCAGCGGTAGCCACCGTTGTTGTAACCCCAGTATCCGGGCGTCCAATAGAGGTTGGGCTGGGGCGGCGTCACCCACGTACCCGGCACCCAAAAGTATCCGCCCGATCCCCAGCTCCAATATCCTGGCTGCCAGATCAAATTCTGTTGGTAGGCGGGAGGCTGATCGTACTGTGGCAGTTGCGGCGGCCCGCTGTACAACAGAAGATTTACCAGGCTCGAAAGGTCAAATGACAGGCTCTGAGCGCTCGAACGCCCGGGCGCCGCTACGAAAAGCAGAGCCACGGCAACCAAGCACACGACAAATCGCTGCAGCGAGCGCATACTTTTGTGGGGAACGGTCGTATCCATCGCCCAAGTGTAGCTGGCAACCAAGCCGGGCGGTATAGTGAAAAACCCGGATTTCGCCCTAGCCCATCGAAAAAGGCGGCATGGCCTTGGTCATGACGCTCGGCGGCTTCGATCGGCAAAGCGTCGGCGTGCCGTACGGCAATCTTTTCGTTGCGATCGGCGGCTCGGGGCCACCGCTCGTGCTCTTGCACGGCTACCCCGAGACGCATCTCTGCTGGCATGCAGTTGTCGAGCAGCTCGCGCAGCACTTCACGGTTTTCGCCTTCGATCTGCCGGGATATGGCGCAAGCGATAAGCCTCCGGCCGATGCGTCGTTGCAGCCGTATACGAAGCGTGCGATGGCGAACGCGCTCGTCAGCGCCATGACCGTGCTCGGGTTCGAGCGATTTGCCGTGGCCGGGCACGATCGCGGCGGGCGCGTCGCCTATCGTATGGCGCTCGATCATCCGGAGCGCGTAACCAAGATTGCCGTTCTCGATATCGTGCCGACAATTGAAACGTTCGACCGGCTCGGCCGTCAAAACGGCGTCGGATCGTTTCACTGGTTCTTTCTCGCGCTCGACTCGGATTTACCGCAGCGCATGATTGCGGCCAATCCGGACCTCTGGCTCGACCGGATAGTGCCGCGCTGGGCCGGCCCCAACTTTGCGTTCAACGCGGAAGCGATGGACGAATACCGGCGCGCATTTCGCGACCCGGCGGTGATTGCTGCGACCTGTGCTGACTATCGCGCAGGAGCAACGATCGATTCGCAGGACGACCTTGCCGACCGCGGCAGGCGGAAAATTGTCGCTCCGCTACTGGCGCTATGGGGAAGTTCGCGACTGCGAAAACCGTGGGACTTCCTCGAGATTTGGCGCGGGTGGGCCGATGACGTGCGGGGCGAGGCCCTCGACTGCGGCCACTTCTTGCCCGAGGAGAAGCCGGAAGAAGTCGCCCGCCGTTTCATCGAGTTTTTCACACCACGGTAATTTGCTGGCGGAAATCGGCGGCAAACAGGCTCTTAGGGATCATCGCGTGGACCGCTTACGAAATTGCTTTCGCGCTCGTAGAAGCGCCAAGGGCGACCTTGCTCGCGGCTTAGACCGATCCGCGTGGTCGCAGACACGACGCCGCGATAGTCGCAGTCAGATACGCCAAGCCACAACGAAGGATCCGTGCACAAATCCACGCCGTCATAACGCACATCGATCGCCATTGCAAGGGCGAGACGTCCTGGCCCACGCGCGAGGTCCCGCAGCGAGGAAGAGCCGCGACGCTTCTTCATGAGGTCGATTCCCTCGATCGGTTCGAGCGCGCGAATCAAAACGCCCGCGCCGATCCCGGGACGTTCGCTCGAGACGTTCAGGCAATAGTACATGCCGTAGATGAAGTAAACGTACGCGTGACCGCGGCCCAAATAGAGCGACGCATTTCTCTTGGTCTCGCCGCGAAATGCATGGCCCGCCGCGTCGCCGACTGGATAGGCTTCGGTTTCCACGATTCGGCCGCTCGTTCGGTGGCCGCCGCGGTCATGTACCAGGATTTTCCCTATCAGAAAGCGCGCCAGCTCGACCGTGTCGACGGGCATCGCACGCCGGCGAAGCCGCCGGACCGCCCCTTTCATATTGGCAGGTTGCATCGACCGAAGATAGCACGTCTTTGGGGACACTTCCAGCGCCTCTTGCCGCCGCCGGTCCGAGTGGTACCATGACGGCATGGACGAAGTACATGTCGATCAAACGGTCTATCAGATGCCCCCGCAACAGGGATTTACCGTCGCGCATTTTCTCACCGTGACCGACCTCAAACGATCCGCGGAGTTCTACAAAACGGTCTTCGACGCAGAAATCGTGAGCATGGGCGACGGCGACGCGCCGCCGTACATCAGACTTGCGAACACCTGGCTCATTCTCAATGTCGGCGGCGGCCCCACGCCCGACAAACCGACGGTGACGCTTCGCCCCCCGCCCGACCCCGATCAAATCAGCAGCTTCATGAACATCCGCGTCGCCGACATTCACGCGTGTTACGAGCTGTGGCGCAGCCGCGGAGCGACGTTTCTGACCGAGCCCAAAGACAAGTACGGCGAGATACGGTGCTACATCCGCGACCCCGACGGTTACATCATCGAAGTCGGGCAAAGCAAACCCGGGTTTACCTACGGATAAGCTAGCGGGTCAGATGCCGGCAGCCGTCAGCACGGCGGAGATCCATGCGGGCGTCGGCGCGTGCATTTTAAATTCGCCGACGCGATTGGGGGGCGCGAGGTTGTCACCCGCGCAGGCATGCTGAAGCACGACGCGCCTACCGTCGTTGGGCAGCGCTTGTTCAAGCGTGCCGACGACGCGAGCGAACGCAAAGACGTAGAGAAGTGCGAAAACCTTCTTGACGATCGGCGAAGGGCGCACGATCATAAGTGGCTCCCAGCCGCGTTCCGCGCGCTTTTCGGCAATCCACATCAGCTCGGAAATGAAGATCGAGTCGAGGTAGGTTACCGCGCTCAGGTCAAAGATGAGGTGAGGTTGCGCCTGCAGCCGCTCGAAGTCGGCCCGCAGTCGTGCCTTGTGCGTGAGGTCGTACTCCCCAGCGAAGACGTGGACCACCGTAGCCATACGCATCCCCCCCCGTGAAGGTCGCCGGCTAATTCCTGGCCTTTAGTCTACGTTTGGGGGCCTCGACCAGGGATAGTGTTTTTAACGATTTAGCGACCAACGAATAGCTTCTCTGGGCCGAAAGGCGCACTTTCGCCTGCCGCTATATGTGGCGGCACACCAATGAACCTGCTATAATGAGCGCATGGCCACCGCTGCACCGTTCCTGACCGCGCGGGAGATCGCCCGTCATCCCGCCCGGCTGCGGGAACTCACGCCGACCGCGATTGCCGCATTCCGGGACATCGCCCGGCATTGGGGGCTCTCGCCGATGGAACAGCGGATACTTCTGGGCATCCTCCCGCAGTCGACCTACACCAAGTACATGCGCGACGCCGACAACGCCGTGCTCTCCTACGACACCCTGCAGCGCATCTCGCATCTGTACGGCATCTTCAAGGCGATCAACGTCCTGCTCCCCGATGACCGGCTGGCCGACGCCTGGATCTCGCGTCCGAACGACCATCCGCTGTTCAAAGGTGCGAGCGCCAAGGACGTGATGCTCGACGGCACGCTGGAGAGCATCGCCGCGGTGCGGGCGTACCTCGACGCCGAGCGCGGATGGTAGCCGAATTCCAGCGAGCACCGACCCTTCGGGTCATCGCCCATCGACCATTCGACCGGCCCGTCGCCGCCCGTCTGCCGGGCGTGAGCAATCCGTCGGCTCTCGCGGACATCGAGGCCCTCACAAATCCCCGCATCCGCCAGGAATGGAGCGCGCGACGGAAGATCCGGCCCGCTGACGTCGGCGACGCACCAGACGAGTTGGTCATGGCGTCGTTCGTCTACTCCGGCGCAAGCCGCTTCAGCGACGGTTCGTTCGGCGTCTACTATGCGGCGTTCGAGCGCGATACGGCGATCGCGGAATCGCGCTACCATACCCAGCGTTTTCTCGCTCAGAGCCGGCAACCGGCGACGAATGTCTTCAAGCGCGTGCTCGACGCGAAGGTAACCGGATGCTTCGACGACGTGCGCGGCCGCGCGCCGGCGGATCCGATCTACGCGCCCAGTCCGCAGGCGTACGCCGATGCACAGCGCTACGCGATGGACATCTATCTCCGCGATCGCGAGGATGGCATCGTGTACCGCAGCGTCCGGCGCCCCGCCGGCACCTGCATCGTCGCATTCCGACCGCGTGTTGTGACGGACTGTTTGGCCGGCGAGACGCTGATGTACGCCTACGACGGAGCCAGGATCGACGCGGTCATGACGATGACGGCCGATTCATGACAGCGTCTCGGGCGCCAACTTCTACCGTAGGACGATGTTCGCGATCGCCCAATGGCCGCCGATGCGTTGCAGGCGATAGACGAGTTGCGAGCGCGCGCCACCTTTGAATTGCAATCGGATGATCGCGTTTGCCGTATCGCCGTCCACGTTTGCTTTCGACGTTTCCCAATCGGTAACACGCGCAGTTCCCAGCGTGAACGGATCTGAGCCTTGCGAGAGCTTGGCTCGACTTTGACGTGCAAAGGACGGCGTCAGATCGCCTGCGATAGAATCGAACGAACGGGCGATCGAGTTGCTCATCGCCGCATCGTTGTACCATTTCTCAACGTGCGTAAGTACGGCATCGGGCGTTGTCGCAACAGCCTGCGTCGACCGCAGATTCGCGGCCATCATCGCGGCGGTGCTCGCTCCATTATGCATGAGGATGTCGGAGATCGCCCAGCCGGAAGCCATGTGTTCCGTCTCGATCGTTAACGAATAGCTGCCGGCTTTTCCGCCGCTAAAGTGAATCGGAACGCTCGCCTGTTTTCCCGCGATCCTTGCGGCGCCAACTGCAAATGTTTTCGGGCCGGCCTGCGCATCGATCCACGGGCTCGCATCGATCACGGCGCAACGGCAACGCTGCTCGAGGGCGTCTACCTCGGCAAACTCTTTCGCGAACGCGGGTGTTAGATAGCCTCGTGCCTTCGATTCGGGACACGCGTTCGAGAAGATGCACGAGTAGGCCGACTTGACGACCGAAGCCGGCGTCGAAGGTTCGGACGTTGCAACGAGCGGCGTGACGGCAAGCGTCGCCGCAGCCGCGAAAACCAGCAGTTTGACCATGTTAGCGCCCCTCATCGATCACAAATTCAAAGTGCGTTTCGTCAACCCGCCGCAGCGAGCACCGGAGGCCATATTGCGTCTGGTCTCCATTGATGACCCAGTCGCACAGCTTGGTATTTTGATAGCCGTTATTCGCCTGCATGTGCCAGTCCGTCGTGGATGAGGAAGAGCACGTTACCTGCGCTGTTGCATGTGCATCGACATGACTGCGCACGCATACGTTCAGACCGCCGATGCCACCGTGACCGGCCAGAAGCGTCAGCGCGGAATTACCGTCGTTCGTAACGGTGGTGACGATATTGCTTTCCACGTCAGCGGGTTGCGGAACGGAGTCATCGACGGTCACGACCATGCTCTCGGCTCTACAGGGCACAATCGAAGTCGGATCCCCCTCGACCCTTTCGCGCAGATTGCATTGCGACTCTTGCCCATAATCGACGTGGGTAATGAGCATACCCAGCGATTCGCCCGTGCTATTTTGGAGGGTCGTGGTGTACGTGTGCAACTCAGGCAGGCGGATGGGCGCCGCGCCGAGCGTGATGAAGAGCGCGGCCAGCAGTCCAAGTTTTCTTTTCACAGCAGTTCCAGTCTTTAGTACGTCCGAGGCGTTCCACTTGGTTAGCTCGAATCGGGCGGCATGCTACGAGCGTTGCTTCTCACCGCTGCTGTTATCACGCCGCACGTTTCATTTCTTCACGCGCAAGATTTCCAAGACTACGTTGGGCACTGGCAGCCCGCGACCGCGCCACTGTGCCGGGTATTTGAATCGGCAGCGTCGTGGAAGCACACGCTTCATCCGGCAGCCGTCATGGGCGCGAACCGCCCTTTTTCGCCGCCGGATTCGTTCTGGCGCAATCGCGCCGTGCTCTTCGTGGCCCGCTCGACCTACGCCGGATCGGCCAGCGATGTCCTGGCCCCACGTCGTGTGGTACGCGATGGCCCGAACATCATTTTCGACTATACGTTTTCACCAGCGTCGCGTTCCAGTTCGACGATCGCGTCGTGGACGGGCGCAGTCGTGGAAAAACCCCTCCCTGCGCACGTCGTGTTCCGCGAGAACGGTCGTACGGTCTGTACCGTACGGCTCCGTCCAGACGAACGCCGCTAGCGAACGCCGCTAACTGATGATCAAGCCGGCCGGCATGAAGCTACGGAGTTGCTTGGGCCCGAAGGTTACCCGAATATTTTGGGCCCGGGCAACCAATCCTTCACCTGCTTGCCCTGCCGACAAACCCGCCGCCACCCCCTACGAACGCTAACCCCTTGTCACCCTGAGCTTGTCGAAGGGCGCCCGTCAAAATATAGCTTCTGCAATACCGATGCGCCGCATCTCGCGGGATGTGTACGACGGCACATACTCTATCGTCCACAACGAATTCGTACGGTCGGGAACACCTATGAGCCCCCCAATTCCGCCCTTCGTGTAACACATGTAGTCCGCGCGCTTTCCGGCTAGATATCCGATACCCGGCTGCAAAAGACACGTATCAGCATTCGCTAAGCGCAAGGCCCAAGGTCGCGCGCCCTCGTCAGGGCTAGCGGACGAAACTCCAGCAGGTAGGGGTGCCGGCAATTCGACCAAGGTAACTCCGTCCTTGAACGGATTTGGAATGCAAACAACCACGGCCTTAGAAACCGACGGACTAAAACACGGCTCCAAAACTGCATGTGCCGTGGACGCTCTACCGCTTCGCGCAATAAATTGGACCACTTCGCTTGTCTCACAACGCCACGCATCCAACCTGGCAGATTCCGTCGCACGGCCCAGGCATTTCCCTCGGAGTCTTCTGTCCACGCGGAACGGATGTTTTAGCGCTGTTCCTTGCCACGGCTGTATACGGACCACCATCGTAGATTGCGTCGGAGCAGCACACTCGACCGCGGATCCAGTCATCGCGACGGCGAGCACTATTACCAAAGACGCTATCAGACCGTTGCGTATTTGTTTCCCGTCAATCTGAAAATCGCCGCTATTACTCATTCCGATTAGGTCCACTATACACGCTTTACTGATGTCTCCTGACAGCCTTGTGCTGGACTCCGCGCGATCGGGATCAGCCTTCGACGACGGTGGCTCGCCGGGAAACGAAGACCGGCTGTTAACTCCAGACGGCGCAGTCGGATTACTATCACTATACGCTCGCACGTCCGATGGTCACGGTACCGGCTACGCGCGCAGTCGCTTGTCCGACAGCTAACGTCTGGCCCACACGTCCGAGCGGGCGACGGCCGCGACGCACTGCCCGCGGCCCTCCGCACTCAGGGATTCTTCGCGAGAAACGCCAGGATCAGGCTGGCGATTTCATCGTTCTTCTCGTCGAGCGCGAAATGGCCCGCATCGACCAGATGGATCTCGGCGTCTGGCAGATCGCGCTGGAACGCCGTTGCGCCCGCAGCGATAAAGGACGGATCGTTGGCACCCCAGGCGACCAGCGTGGCCGGACGGTGCTCGCGCAACCACGCCTGCCATTTCGGATACGACGCGACGTTGGCCCTGTAGTCGTAGAGGAGCGCCGTCTGGATCTCACGCTGTCCGGGCTTTGACAGGTGGGCGAACTCGTCGGTCCACGTGTCCGGGTTATAACGCTCGGGATGCGACGTACCGAGGGTGTGTCTTTGCTCGGTCGCCTCGTACGAGAGGAAAGCATCCACGACTTCCGGGTGCGCCGTCGGGTCAGCCCAGAACTGGGCGATCGCGCTCCACTTCGGGCCGAGACCCTCTTGGTAGATGTTTCCGTTTTGAGAGATGAGGGCGTGCAGCCGACCCGGATGGGCCAGGATCATGCGCATGCCGACCGGCGCACCATAATCGTGGATGTAGAGCGTGTACGAGTCGACCTTCAACTGATCCAGGAGGTCGTCCATGGTTTTGGCGATGTGGTCGAAGGTATATCGATATTCTGACGGCGGTGGCGCGTCGCTTTGACCGAACCCGGGGAAATCCGGAGCGATCAGATGGTAGCGCGTGGCCAGCAGTGGGATGAGCGTGTCGAATTCCCGCGACGACGATGGAAAGCCGTGCAGAAGCACGATCGTCGGCGCGTCCTTAGGCCCTGCCTCGCGATAGAAGATGTGAACCCCATCGACTTGCGTCCGATGGTAGGTCGTGGTAGCTGCGGTCGACGGAATCGGCGCTGGCGTGGCCGACTCGGCGCTGGCGAGAACGGCTCCGAGATGACGTGTTTTCAAAGTCTGACTACCTCGGGTGATAGGCGCGACCCGTGCACCGTGGCGAGCTCGACGGCCGCATGCTTCGCGCGCTGGAAGTCGCCCTCGGGATCTTGGGTCAACAGGCTCGGCTGGAAGCGGACCTCGTCGATGGCGGTGACGCCGGCCTGATTCAGCCAGGCGCGCAGATACGTGGACTGCAGGTCCACGCCGAATGCCGGCGATGGAAGGCTCTGCGCGTAGGCGCCGGCAGTGAGCACCAGGGTCGCGTGCTTGTTTTCCAGCTTGAGGCGGTAGGAGATGCCGCCGTTCCACATCGGCGTCGCGACGAGGTAGCGGTCCGCGGTGATGAAGCGCGACGCCTTCTCGACTACTTTGATAAACAGGAGCTTTGTCATGGAAATCCTTTGAGGGCAGCGCGGGGAATCGCGCGAGCCGTCTTCGACTGATATTGGCAATCCGCGCCGCTTGGCCCGATCACCATTCGTACACCATGAGCCACAGGGCCGTCCCGCGACGTAATGGTCCTTACGTGCATTCGGCCACAAACGGCCATCCGGTGCAGCCGAATACTGTGCGAGCAAAGGCGCTACGGGCCAGGACGATGATGGCGGCGGTGGTGCCGCGCGACGCGGTCGCGGTTTGCGCAAATATTTGGCGTACACCAGCGCCGGCGCGCGTCGCCGTTAACAAAGAGCATGCTACAGGTCGCGCTCTGGCAGCGTCGCAGGACGAGTGAATCCGGTCCAATGAGCACGTGCAGCGCGGAACGTGCTGCCGCGGCGAGCGCCAGGTCCGCTGGATCTTGAAATTGCCACTCGTCGTGACGTTCTAACAAGCCATTGCTAAGCGTTGCGCGCGTGGCAGGCAGCGCGAGCCGCGCGGAGTCGTTGATGAACTCGAGCGACTTCTCGGCGATCTGCGTACCTTGCTGTACGGCATCGAAAATCATGCGAATTGCGTTCCGAAGCGCGCGGGTCTTTTCTAGTGTTGGCGGTTCCCACATGAGAGGCAACTGAGGCGCGTGGATATTCCAAAACCCGTCGCTTGCAGCCTGATCGGCAAGAAGATCAATATGCGGATCCGTTACGGTCACGATGGTATCGGCGAGGTCGACAGCTAGGCCTTCGCCGCCCATCGGAAACCCCGCGGCTTGGACATCGCTAAGCGTCGGCTCGAACTTCGGCTGCTTGCTTGCTTCGCGTTTTCGCACTAACGCTAGTATACCACTTGCAAACGTTAGGGTTCTTTGGTATGAATGCAGTGTAATGGCAATTCATTACGTTTAGCGTTAGTCATATTGGAGATGCATTGAAGCCTACCAGCACCCTCCCTGCCACCACTATCAAGCACAGATTCCGCTCGATCATGGGCGTTGAAATGTTCTATCGGGAAGCCGGCAGCGAAGCCGCCCCGGCGACCATCTTGCCCGGCGGACATCCAAGCGGCGCACACGCCTACAATGGCCTGATCGAGCGCCTTGCTGCGAAGTGGCACTTCCTACTAAAATGACGCAAAAACCGCAGCCATCGTTCATGACGCGCGAAAAGCTGAGTTCATTTTGCGATGGCGTCTTTGCCGTAATCATCACGATCTTGGTTCTGGAACTCAAAGTGCCGAGCCATCCCAGCTTTGCTATGCTCTATGAGGAATGGCCGACGGCGCTGAGCTATGCGGTCAGCTATCTGCTTATCGCGATTATGTGGCTGAACCATCACTTCTTGCTACGCTACGCGACGGACACAACGCGACAGCTAATGCTATGGACGTTCACACACATGTTTATGGCATCGCTCGTTCCGGTCGCGACGGCGTGGCTTGCAGAAAGCCGCATGGCGTCCGTTCCTGTGTTCACTTATGCTGCGACGATCCTGTGCGTTAACATCTCGTATCACGGCTTCGCTCATACCGTCGTAGGTCGGGGAAGCGCGGACGACACGACACGATCGATGCGTCGCAAAGCCTTGACTCGCTCAATCGTCACGATGGGCCTTTTTGCGCTCGCGATGATCATTGCGTTAAGAGAGCCGCTCGTCTCATTTGCACTCGTCACCTGTGTCGTTCTTACATACGCACGTCCTGAACTTCCATGGTTTGCAACTTTGCGTAAACCCACTAATGCGTAGACTTACGCATTGTTCGTCCTTCTCTTTCAGCCGCGTAGCGTTTTCAGCCCGCGATACTCTAGCCGACGTTCCCGAAGCAGGAATGAGGCAATAACGCCTTGAGACCGCAAGTGGAAAATCCCGCCTGGTATCTTCGCCAGCACCCGCTGTTTGATGGTACAAGCGACGCGGTGGTGCGCGACTGCGTGCACCTCTTCGTGCAGCGGACCTACGACCCGCATTCCGTTCTGTTTGAACAAGGCGACGCAGCGCGCATCGTCTACCTCGTCAAGCGTGGAAAGGTTCGAATCACGCGAATGAACGCCGAGGAAAAGACATCACGCTGGCAATCCTAGGTCCGGGCGACATTTTCGGCGAGGAGCTGGTTTTTCACGAACACGCCGTGCGGACGACGCAAGCCAAGGTGATCGAACAGGCGTATCTGTGCTTCTCGCGGATGCAAGATTTCTGCGCGATCCTATCTAGGCACCCGGTCATCGCCATTAACGTTGCGCGGTATCTGCAGGCCCAGCGCAACGCGGCGGTGAGCGCTGTCGAGGATCTCGCTTTCCTGAAAGTTCCCGACCGCATCGTGCGTCTGTTCGAACGCCTTAGTCACGATCATGGCCATGTGGACCTGAAGGGAACACGAATAGACGTGCATCTTACCCATGCGGACATCGCCTCGCTTGTTGGAAGCACACGCGAGACCGTTTCGCTCGAACTCGGTCGCCTCAGGCGTGCCGGCCGGATACTCAGCGTTGATGGATATTTCGTCTTGCCATGGCACTATGCAACTCGCCTAAGTCGGACCGAAAGCGAATACCGTTTGACTTGGCCACCCAAAGCGATAGGGGGTCCGTATTCTACCGCGGATATCGACGCTCATCGCTCGAGCCCGGCACCGAGCGGCAACGACCTTTTGCTTCGTTGATCGCGGCGTGCCCCAGAGCATCCGGTTCGCTCATCGCGCCTCCGGCGTTCCGAAGCCACTGCGCAAAAGACAAAACCCCCGCTTTAGCGAGGGTTTTGTACTGAAATGGCTCCCGGTGCTGGACTCGAACCAGCGACATTCTGATTAACAGTCAGACGCTCTACCAACTGAGCTAACCGGGACCGCGAGGGTACTGCGGGATTCTACTCGATGGCGGCCGGGCTGCGCAAGCGCAGATGACGGCCGGGGAGCCTCGTTCTGCGAAGCGGTGCCCGGCCCTGCTACCGAAAGCCGTGGGCCAGCAGGGTCGCGCAGAAGGGGATGACCGCGAGCAATGCCAGCTCGCTGCCTAGCAGCGCCCGCATACGCCGGTAGACGCTTGGGGCAACCGTCACCGAACCGTCGGCGGCGGCGTATTTCTTTACGCGCAGGTAATGCATCGTCGGAGGGATCGAAAGCAAGCCGACCACGACGAAGAGTGACATCTTGATCCAAAAGATTGGATTTTCTAGGTAGAACGTTGCGCCCTTGAGCCCAAACGAGACGCGGGCGACGCCCGTGAGAATCACCAGCGCCGCGGCCACGCCGTAGCCCAGGTCCACACGCTGCAGTCGCCGCAGCGCACCTGAATCCATGTTCGAGCGATAGAGCACCAGCTCGGCGACGACGGTACCGACCAAGGCAAAGATCGTGATGAAATGCGCCCAGGCCAGCAGTGCGTCGCGGAGCATCGCTATTGCGGGGTTTGGCGGCGGATCGTAACGGTCTGGTTGATCGTGATCTGGACGTTGGAACCGGCCGGCAAGGCGAAGTTCGACTTCTGGTTGATGCCGTACAACAGGCCGCCTGCGGCGCCGATCAAACCCCCACCGCCGGTGTGGAAGATCGTCTTGCCGACGATGTTGCCCAGCAGCATGCCCCCGATCGTCGCGAGCGCGACCTTCGCGCCGTTCTTTGTCTGCGTTTTCCGCTGATCTTGGGTTATGCTGGCGGCGATGTCGACCGTGCTCCCATCGGCCAGGCGCAGATAGTCGAATTGCAGACCCGAGCGAGGGCTTTGCGGCCTTGGCCCGCCGGCGTCACGCTGGTGATCTCACCGGCGATGATGGCGCCTTGATAGACGGGGTTGCCGCTCGGATACGGCGGCACGACGTCCATGACGAAGCGATCGCCGACATGCGCTTTCGCCGTGTCGATCGCGGTGCGCATCCGCGCATTGAGCTGCGCGCCCTGATAGAGCGTGAGCGACTCTTGCGCCGATGCAGCGAAGGTGGTTCCGGCGAACGCGACGAGCGCCACGAGCGCCATAAAGCCATTGCGAATCTTCATGTCTACTCCTTTGCCTCTGAAACGGAGGAACCCCGCGCAATGTTTCGCGGGGCTCGCCCTCTCGTCCGTTAGAGCGCGCGCAGAGCGCTGCTAGCCCGATGGTCATTGCGCGAAGTTGGGAACTCGCAGCGCTTCGCCGGTGAAGCCGGTTGCTTTGCGCAGCGCGTCGACTCGATCGACGCGCTCCCACGGAAGGTCGAGATCCGGCCGTCCGAAGTGGCCGTACGCCGCCGTTTGGCGGTAGATCGGACGGCGCAGATTGAGGTAGTGGATGATCGCCGCCGGACGCAAATCGAAGACGTCCTTGACGGCCTTAGCGATCTGCTCTTCGGCGATCTTCGCCGTGCCGAACGTCTCGACGAGCACGCTCATCGGTTCGGCAACGCCGATCGCGTACGCGACCTGCAGTTCGCAGCGATCCGCAAGCCCCGCCGCGACGACGTTCTTGGCAACCCAGCGCGCGGCGTACGCCGCCGAGCGGTCGACCTTGGTGGGATCTTTGCCCGAGAACGCGCCGCCGCCGTGACGCGCCATACCGCCGTACGTGTCGGCGATGATCTTGCGGCCGGTCAGACCCGGCGTCGCCCTTGGGTCCGCCGATGACGAAGCGTCCCGTCGGATTGACGTAGATGCGCGTTTCTGTATCGAACATCGCGCCGGGGATCACGTGGCTTGATGATCTTGGATCGAGACTTCGTTGCGAATGACTTCCAGCGAGATGTCGGGATCGTGCTGCGTCGAGATCACGACCGCATCCACGCGCACCGGCCGATCGCCGTCGTACTCGACGGTCACCTGCGATTTGCCGTCGGGGCGCAGATACGGAATGTCGCCGTTCTTGCGCATCGCGGCCAGATGACGGGTGAGATTATGCGCGAGCATGATCGGCAGCGGCATCAGCTCGGCCGTCTCGCGGCAGGCATAGCCGAACATCATGCCCTGATCGCCGGCGCCGGTCTGCTCGAACTCGTCGTCCTTGCCGCCTTTGGCTTCGAGCGATTTATCGACGCCCATCGCGATGTCGGGCGACTGTTCGTCGATCGACACGCTCACGCCGCACGTATCGGCGTCGAAGCCGACCGACGACTTCGTGTAGCCGATGTCGGCGATCGTGTTGCGCACGATGCGCGGGATGTCGATGTAGGTCTTGGTCGTCACTTCGCCGGCGATGTGAATCTGACCGGTGATCGCGAACGTCTCGACGGCGACGCGCGACTGCGGATCGTCTTTGAGCAGCGCGTCGAGCACGGCGTCGGAGATTTGGTCCGCGACTTTGTCGGGATGACCTTCGGTCACGGATTCAGACGTGAAGAGTCTGCGATAGTCGCCCATCTTTACGTTCCCTCCGACCACGAGGCCATGTATTTCACCTGCTCGGGCGTGAGCGTATCGATTTCGATGCCCATCGACGAGAGCTTGAGCGTCGCGACTTCTTCGTCGATCTCGAGCGGCACGTCGTAGACGCTCTTCTTCATCGATGCGTGATGCTTGGCGCAAGATGCGCCGCGGCCATCGCCTGATTGGCGAACGACATATCCATCACGGCCGCCGGATGGCCTTCGCCCGCGGCCAGGTTCACCAGACGTCCGTCAGCGAGGATGCAGACCTTGCGTCCGTCGTGGAACTCGTACTGCTCGACGAACTGCGCGCGGCACGGTCATGCCCTTCGCCAGACGCTTGATACCCTCGAGATCGAGTTCGTCGTTGAAGTGGCCCGAGTTGCAGACGATCGCGCCGTCCTTCATCGAGCTTGAAGTGCTCTTCGCGAATCACGTGATAGTTGCCGGTAACGGTGACGAAGACGTCGCCGATCTTAGCGGCGTCGTTCATCGGCATCACGCGATAACCGTCCATCACCGCTTCGATCGCCTTACGCGGATCGACTTCGGCCACGACGACGTGCGCGCCCATGCCGGCCGCGCGCGATGCGACGCCGCGTCCGCACCAACCGTAGCCCACCACGACGACGCGTGCGTCCGGCGAGCAGCACGTTGGTCGCGCGAATGATCCCGTCGAGCGTCGATTGGCCCGTGCCGTAGCGATTGTCGAACATGTGCTTGGTCAGCGCGTTGTTCACGGCGATGACCGGATACGGCAGCACGCCGTCCTTCTCCATCGCTTTGAGGCGAATGACGCCGGTCGTCGTCTCTTCGCAGCCGCCGATCATCTCTTTGAGCAGATGGTTGTGCTTGGTGTAGATCGTCGTCACCAGATCGCAGCCGTCGTCCATCGACATGTGCGGCTTGGTGGCGACCACCGACTCGATGTGCGAGTAGTACGTCGCGTTGTCTTCGCCTTTGATCGCGTAGGTCGGAATGCCGTGCTCGCACAGCGCCGCCGCGACGTCGTCTTGCGTCGAGAGCGGGTTGCTCGCGCATAGCGCGATCTCCGCGCCGCCGGCCTGGAGCGCGAGCATCAGGTTCGCGGTTTCGGTGGTGACGTGCAGGCACGCGCCGATCCGCACGCCCTTGAGCGGTTTTTCGATCGCGAAGCGATCGCGAATTTGCGCGAGCACCGGCATGTACGCACCAGCCCACGCGATGCGTGAGTGGCCGGCCTCTGCCAAGCTGCGGTCTTTGACATCACCAGCAAGCTTTTCCGTGACGGGCACGACGAGACTCCTATTTCTTTCGAGACGACGGGAAAATATAGGGGGAACCAGGGGGAGCTTTTCGAGCTCGGCGCGGAAAGCCCCCGGCGTGGAAACGCTCTCGGAGTACTTAACCCAGCTCGCAAGCGAATGGCCGACCCCCGGGGGCGGCAGCGCTGCGACGATGGTCGCAGCGGCCGGAGCGGCACTGGTGGCGATGGTGGCCCGCATCTGTTCGGCCAATCCCAAGTATACGCAGCACCACTGCGCTGGCCTTGCGGCTGGTCGGCCGAATCCGACGCGCTACGCGACGGCTTCCTCCAGGCACGCGAGCGCGACGAGGCCGCCTTCGACCGGGTCGTAGCCGCGACCGCGATGCCCAAAGCAACCGAGGGCGAAAAACGAGTGCGCCGCGATGCGCTGGAAATCGCGCTGGCCCACGCCGCCGCCGAACCGCTCGATGCCGCCGCGAAGGCGCTCGAACTGCTGCGCTTGGCGGCATCGCGCGCTGGACTTTCACAACCGCAATTTGGTCAGCGACGTCGGATGCGCGGCCGAGTTTGCGTACGCGGCACTCGCGGCATGTGCATACAACGTGCGCATCAACCATCGCTTCATGCACGATCTTCCGGCGATCGAAGCGCAGTCGCATGCGCTCGAACGCTACGAACGCGAAGGGAGCGCACTGCTTGCGAGCGTTCGCAAAGCCGTGCGCTCCCAATTGGAGCGTCCCGCCCCGGGCGCCTCGGGTTAGCGGCCGGCCTGCGCCGTCGCCGCCTCCAGCGCCTGCTGCGCCGACGCGGCGTCCGCGCGCAGCTTGGCGTAGACGGCTTCTTGCGCCGTCGTCGGTTTCGCGTACGCCATGTCGACCTCGGCCGCGAGATACGCAAGATAGCTGCGCAGCTTGGCTTCGTGCAGCAGCGTACCTTCGCTGGATTTCACGTCGAGCTGCACGGCGTTGCCGATCGCGCGATCCAGCGCGAGCGCTGCCGCTCCGTGCGCGTGCGCACGGGCCGCAATCGCCGCGTTGATCGTGCGGTCGAGTTGATCGAGCGTCGTGTGGATCTTCATGCCAAGATCCAGACGATCGGCCAGCGCGCTCTCCGGCACGTCGATCCGCGGATCGAGCGCGACGTTGAAGTGCTGCGTCGACGAGACGCCGCCGTAATCGAGCGTGACGCTATAGGTTCCCGGCACGATCTGCGGCCCGTCGACGCCGTCTTCGAGACCGCCGGCCGCAAGCGGAGGCTCAAAGCCCGTCACTTCCGTCGCGTCGGGATAGCGCATATCCCACAGGAACGCATTCATCCCCGGCGCGATCCCCGTGAGCTTGCGCTCCGCGAGCCGGCTCATCAGCGCCGGCTGGTAGACTTCGTCGGACGGCGGCTTATGCGTGCGCTTGGGTTTGAGATGCAACGCGAACGTGCGCACTACGTTGCCGGCAGCATCACGGAACGTTAGCGTGGCCTGCGTCTTGCCATCGTAGCCGCGCGGTACGTAGAAGACCACGCTCGCTCCGAACGGATGATTGGCGCCGTTTCCGGTGGCCGTCCCATTCCCGTACGGGCTGGCCCCGTACGCATGTGTGAGCCACGCCGTTTGCGGGGCGAACAGTTCCGCCCCGTTGCTCTGCGGCGCGCGGGGTTTGGTAAGCTGTTCGAGCAGTCCCAGATCGTCGAGCGCCCAGAACGCGCGCCCGTGCGTCGCGACGACGACCTCTCCCTCGCGAGCGTCGATCGCGACGTCGCGCACTTGAACGTTCGGAAGGTTGAGCGTGAGCGGCTGCCAGTGGGCGGCACCGTCGAAGCTGACATACACCGTGCTCTTGGTTGTGGCAAACATCAACTGCGCGTCGGCGGGATCTTGACGCACGGTGAATACGTACTGGTCGTTCGGAATACCGTTGGTAATCGCAGTCCAGTGCTTGCCGTAGTCAGCGGTTTGGAAGACATACGGATGGAAGTCGTCCCACATATAGCGCGACGCCGTTAGATACGCCACCGCTTTGTCGGTGTGCGAGGGTTCGATCGACGAGATTTCGGCCCACTGCGGCAGCGCGGGAGGTGTCACCGCGCTCCACGTGGTTCCGCCGTCGGTCGTCACGTGGACCAGACCATCGGCCGATCCCGCCCAGATCAGATCGCCGTCCAGCGGAGAAACCGCCAGTGCCGAAACGTCGGGAAAGACTTCGGCGCTGCTCTGGTCCAAATCGATCGGACCGCCGCTCGGGCTTTCCGTCACCGCATCGTTGCGCGTGAGATCGGGACTGATCTTGCGCCAGCTCTGGCCGTAGTCGTCGCTGCGCAAAACGTATTGCGAGCCGACCAGCAATTCTTTGGGATCGGCCGGCGAGAACAGGATCGGATGCGTCCAGCCGAAGCGGTACTCTTGTTCGCCCGACGATGCGCCTTCGCGGTAGAGCGGCCACGGGCTCACGCTACTGAGTTGATCGGTCTTGGCATCGTCGCGCAGCATGATGCTGAAATAGCCCGAGCCGTAGGTCACGTTAGCATTGCCCGGCTGCGGCGCGATGAAGGTGCTCTCACCGTATGCAGCACGCTGCCAATCGGTCGTCGGAATGCCGCCGCTCGCCGTCGAGCTGGGGCCTTCGAACGAGCCTTCGTCTTGCTGCGCGCCGTAGATGTGGAACGGAAAGCGCCGATCGAGTGCGACATGATAGAACTGGCCCGTTGCCTGATTGTGCTCGGTGCTCCAGGTCTTGCCGCCGTCGGTAGACACGGTCGCACCGCCGTCGTTGCCTTCCAGCAAAATGTTGGTGTTGTGCGGGTCGACCCAGACGATGTGGTTATCGCCGTGCGGCGTGCGCAGGCGCGTGAAGCGATGGCCTCGATCGTGCGAGACCCACAGCGCCTCGACCTGCGGCACGTAGACGGTGTTCGGATCGCGCGGGTCGGCAAAGATGCTCATGTAGTAGAATGCGCGCTGGCGCAACTCCATGTGGTCGTTGACGCGCGTCCAATGCGAACCGCCGTCCGTCGATCGGAAAATGCCGCCATCATGCGCCTGTGCGATCGCGTAGACGACGTGCGGATCGCTGGGCGCGACCGCGACGCCGATGCGTCCGAGCACGCCGCGTGGGAATCCGGGCGCGTGCGAAAGATTCGTCCAGTGCGCGCCGCCGTCGGTGCTTTTGTACAGCCCGCTGCCCGGGCCACCGCTGGAAAGCAGCCACGGCGTGCGATACGCCTGATACATCGCGGCGTAGAGGACGCTGGGATCGCGGGCATCCATAACGATGTCGATTGCGCCGGTGTCGTCGTTGACGAAGAGCACCTTGTGCCACGTCTTGCCGCCGTCGGTCGTCTTGAAGACACCGCGCTCGGCGTTACCGCGAAACACGTGTCCCATCGAGGCCGCGTAGACGACGTCGGGGTTGTGCGGGTCGACCGCCAGCGCCGCGATCGTGTGCGTGTCGCGCAATCCGGCGTACGACCACGTCTTGCCCGCGTCGGTCGATTTGAAGACGCCGTCGCCGGTCACCATCGTGCCGCGAATGTCGCCCTCGCCGGTTCCGGCATAGATGACCTTCGGGTTCGAGGGCGCGACCGCAATCGCTCCGATGCTGTTGGAACCGTGCAGCTTGCCGTCGGTGAGGTTTTCCCACTGCAGGCCGTAATCGGTGCTGCGCCAGACCCCGCCGTCGACACCGCCGAAATAGAACGTATCGGGAGAGCCCGGAACGCCGTCGACGGCTACCGCGCGGCCGCCGATTCCCGGCCCGGCGCTGCGCCACTGCAGCGCCGAAAGGATGACTCCAGAAGTCGGGGCGGGCGGTTGCGCCGCCGCCGTGAGGGTAACCGCCGCAACGAGCGCGGCTGACCGCAAAAAGACGTTAGTGCTCCACATGAGCGCAGCTTTGACCGCAAGGCAAGCGGCGCCTCTGTGCCGTTTATCGGGCGCTGCCGATTCGGCGTTAGCGGACCAATTCCAAAAACGGCGCGATCGCGCCGGCGTCGACGTCGATGCCGACGCCGCGCGTGTGGTAGCGGATGTCGTGGAAATCCATGCCCGCCGTCATCACCAGGCCGTAGCGTTTTGCCGCCTCGGTGAAAGATTTGGACGTCTTGCGCATCGTGCAGCGGATAGAACACTTCGAGGCCGCGCAGGCCCCGCGGCGCGAGTTCGTCGATCAAGGCGCGATCCTTGAGCCGTCCCGGGATGGGCCAGCACCGCGACGCCGCCGGCTGCGGAAATCCGGTCGATCGCTTCTTGCGGCGTGACGTGCAGCGACGGAACGTAGCCCGGCATGCCGGTCCGCAGCAAATGACGGAACGCCCAATCGATATCGGGCGCCATTCCCGCGGCGATCAGCGCCTTGGCGACGTGCGGCCGTCCGATCGCCTTGGCGTCGGGCGCCTGCGCGAGCACGTCGTCGAACGTGATGCCGTAGCCCGCGCGCTGCAGTTGCAAGACCATTCGCTTGCCGCGCTCGTATCGGGCCGCGCGATTGTGCTCGATCATCGCGACGAGCGCCGGCGCATCGGCCGGCATCCCGTAGCCCAGGATGTGAACCTCGTTGCCGCGATAGGTCGTGTTGATCTCGACGCCGGTCACGACGCGCGCACCCGGCCGGCGGTTTGAACATGCCGTACGCGGTCATCGTGTCGTGATCGCTGATCGAAAAGATCTCGACCCTGCGCTCGCCCATGAAATCCGCCAGCGCCTGCGGCGTCAGCGTTCCGTCGCTCTGATTCGTGTGGCTGTGAAAATCGACGATCACGCGATGCCGCGCAGAAAGATCGCGCTTGATCTCGGTCGCCTTGCCGGTCGACCGGTCGATGCGCACGACCGCCGCGCAGAATTGCTTCGTGCCGTTCTTCTGCACGCTGAAGCGCTCGGAGAGTCCGGTGAGGAAGCGGTCGAGCACGGCGCCCTGCTCCATGCCGATCACGCCGTCGGTCGGGCCGGTCATGCCGAGATCCGTGATGTAGGCGGTGCCGCCGGGAAGAATCTGCTCGTCGGCCGTCTGCACGTGCGTATGCGTTCCGTAGATCGCCGAGGTGCGGCCGTCCAAGAAACGCGCGAGCGCGACCTTTTCGCTGGTCGCTTCGGCGTGAACGTCGACGATGACGATCGGCGTGAGCGCGCGCAGATCGTCGACGATCGCGTCCGCGCAGCGGAACGGATCGTCGACCGTGGGCATGAAGGTGCGGCCCATGACGTTGAGGACGCCGACCGTCACGCCGTCGGCGTCGAACGTGCCATAGCCTTTGCCGGGCAAGTCCGGGCGGATAGTTGGCCGGCCGGATCACACGATCGCTCGAGTCCAAGTACGTCTTGAAGTCGCGCTTGTCGAAGATGTGATTGCCGCTGGTGATGAAGTCGACGCCGGTTGCGAAGAGCTCTTCGGCGGTCTGCGCGGTAAGCCCGAATCCGCCCGCGACGTTTTCGCCGTTGACGATGCAGGCGTGGATCTGATGCTGGTCGCGCACCAGCGGCACGCATCGCTTGAGGGTGTCGCGGCCGGGCGAGCCGACGACGTCACCGATCGAGCAGCAGGTTGAGTGTATCTAGCGGCGAGATGAAGCCTTTGCTTTCCGTTGCGCTTTGAGGAAGTAGACCAGGACACGCGCTTCTTCGCGAAATCCGACCAGACTCTTGGATTGGGTTGGGTCGCGCAGCGCCTCGATCGCGTAGAGCGCCGCCTCGTCCTGCGCCGCCGGATCGGCGTCGAGGTGATCCTCGGGCAGCGGATTGCGGACCAGCACCTCGCGCGAACCGTTCGCGCAAAACGCGCGACCAGCAGTTCCAGCTCTTCCTTAGAGAAGCTGTCGGTGTCGCGCGTCACGTGGACGAAGGTGGTTCGCGCGGTCGCCCTCGCACTCGACGCGGAGCGTCCGCACTTCGTCTTTGGCCAGGAGCACATAGCCCGACGACGTGATCCTCGATCGTCTCGGCCAGCGCCGCCTGCGCTGCCTTGTCCAAGCGCGCGCGCAGCGCGAAGGTCAGCCGGACGCTGCCGTCGGCGGGCATCGAACGAATCGAAGCCAGCTCCGGAAAGCGCACCAGGAGCGCGCAGACCAGGCTGACGGTATCGGCGTTTTCGAGGGGAAGACGGCTATTCATGATCGGGCCCACCTGATACGACGCGGGCCCAAGGCCACCCCTGCGCCCCGCTAGAATGGTAACCACCGTGATGACCCCGGCAGTTGCCAGGACTCGCCTTGCTTGGCTTGCTTGCTGCCCTTTTGGCCCACACGGCGGCCTACGGCGGCGAGCACGCGGCCGGCGGCGCCGTACCACTCGTTGCTCCTGCTCCTGTCGCCATCGCCGGCGCCGGGGCTGTTTGCCGTGGTCGCTGGCTCCGTCGCCCTGGTAGGTGCCCGGCGCCATGCCGACGGCTCGCATCCTGGCCGCCGCGCTGCGGCCGCCGATTCCCGACCCGGCGCGCTCCTCGGCGTCGGCGACGCTGTGGTTCGTCACCGATCGAGGCGCTCGAGCCCCATCACGCGGCCGCTCCGGTCGTGCTGGTCGTCGCGGCGCTGATCCTTGCATCGCTGCTGGTCGGTTCCGCGGCACGCGGATTCGTCCGCGGCATCGCGGCGATCGTCGTTCGCGATCGTCGCGAGCGGCACCGTTCCGCAAGCGGCCGGTTCTTCCGGCGGCATCGGTTTTCACCGCCCCCCTCTGCGCGCACGCGTTGCCTTCGCCTACCGTCGCTTCGCGCGGCCTCCGCCGGTCTAGAGCTACTCCTACCCCTTCTAGCATCACTTCAACTTTTCATAGGAGTTCCACATGTCTCGATGGATCGCGGCAATCGCTTGCCGCGTGCATGCTCTTTTCCATTGACGCCCGCGCTCGCCGTCGCAACCGGCGTCGTGCGCGGCGTGATCACCGAATCGGGCACACCCGACAGCCGGATGCGACCGTCACGCTCGTCGGCGAAGGCGAACGCTTCGTCGACGAAGACCAACGCTCGACGGCGCACTACTCGTTTGCCGACGATTCCATTCGGCAGTTATCAGCTCACCGCTCACGTGACCGGATCGACCGATCGCTCCGACGGACTCAACGTCAGCTCGGACGCGGTCGCCACGGTAAACGTCGACCTGCTCAAGACGATCGTGTCACGCGCCGTTACGCGCCAGCGCGGGCGCCGGCGGCACACCCGGTCGCCGTCACCACCATCGATCAAGCAAGCAGATCCAAACCTCGCCCGAACGCGACAGCCTCAATCGGCTGATCGAAACGGTGCCCGGCGTCGTTCAATTCTCCTACAACGAGCCCGTGATCAACGGGTTCCACGGCATCACCTATCAAATCGACGGTGCGCCGCTGCCGCTCGCGACCACCTCAAACTTCGCCGAGATCGTCGATCCCGAAGGATATCAATTCGCTCGAAATCTTCACCGGCGCGATCCCCGCCGAATACGGCGGCGATCGCATGGGCGCGGTCGTTAACATCATCACCGACCGCTTCCGACGACATCCCCGAAGGCACGTACGGGAACGATCACGGCGGCGGTCGGCAATCAAGCCCAGGCGCTCGGCGAACTGGATACCGTCTCGCGCTTCGGCAACAACGAAGTCTTCCTCGCGCTCAACAGCTCGAGCACGAATCGCGGCATCGACGCGCCGACCTATCAGCCGATCCACGATGCGAGCTCCGCAAATGACCAGTTCCTGCGCTTTGTTCACAAGCTCAACGACCAGGCTCGACGCTCGCGTTCGACTATTCGAGACCAGTTCTCGCAGTTCCAAATCCCGATCAACACCGATCCGAACAACGTCAACGACCCGATCTACGCAATTCCCAGCACCGACGACGCGCAGCTCGAGTACGATCGGTTCGCGAATCTCAATTTCACGCAGCGTGTCCAACGACGGCAACAGCGTTTTCCAATTGATTCCATGGTTCCGTTCGACGCGCGTCAATTATCTGGGCGACCTCGGCCGCCGACGTTCAGGGCATGGGCCCGAACTTCGGATGCGCGAACTTTCCCGCTTGCACGCACCGACACGCCGCCGCGACCCCGATTACGTCAACAACGTCGGACTCGAGCTCAGCGAGCAACGCCAACTACGTCGGCGTGCGCATCTCCGAACAGCTCTCGTTCGAGCACGCACCACACCTTGAAGGTCGGCATCGACGCCGACCGTGAGAACAGTCTACGGCGTCGCAGACCTACGCCTGCTACTACGTTGATCTGCGCGTTCCCAGGCGGCGGCGTGACGCCGCCGGTCGCGACGCCGTACTTCGCGGCAACGTCCTCGCAAGCGCAAGCCGGGCTCGCAGCTCGGCGCTCTACGCCCAAGACCAATGGCAGCCAGTCGCGGCCGTCTCGTTCAACTACGGCTTGCGCTACGATCACTCGACCGGCTACACCAGCGGCTACATGATCGAGCCGCGCTTCGGCATCAACGTCTCCGACGGCGGCAAGAACGTCGCCCACGTGTTCTACGGACGCTACTACGCGGCGCCGCTTCTGGAAGACGTGCGCCAAGCGTGCGTGATCTTCGCGGCGCAGAACGGCTGCGCAGCAACGACGGAACGCGGTCACCAATCCGTCTACGATCTCAGCCCGAAATGGACAGCTACTACGAATTCGGACTCCAGCACACGTTCGACCGCAACTTGACCGGCTGGGCGAACTTCTTCGAGAAGAGCGTCGTCAATATTCTCGACACGACGCAGTTGCTCAACACGCCGCTCTTTGCGGTGTACAACAACGCGATCGGATACGACACAGGACTCGAATTCCGGCTGCAAGATCGCACGAGCAACGGCAACAATTGGTTCTTCACCGATGACGATCTCGCAACTCGCTATGCGGGCGGCATCTCCGGCTCGACGTTCCTCTTCCCGCCGGGCACCAACCCGCCGGGTTACCGATCACGTCGCCGGCGCTGCTCTCGCTCGAAGATCACTCGCGAGACTGTTCGACTCCGACCGCCGGATACACGGCGCATCTTCGGCCCGCACCGCGATTGGTTTGCGACGCTGCAAGCCGATTACGGCAGCGGCTTCCCGGTGGCGTTCCAAGACGCGAACGTCAACCTCAACGGTACGCTTCCGGCGCACACGACGTTCGACTTCTAGGCCGGACGCAACGTACTGCCGGGCAGGGCCGGGTTCGCAGGGGTCTGGGCGTCACGCTCGACGTGCAGAACCTGCTCAATCATCAGTACGTGATCAAGATCGCCAACGGGTTCAACACGACCCAAATCGCGAACGGCCGCACGTTCCTCCTGCGCCTTACCGAGCCGTTCTAGCGGCGAAGCGGTAGCCGAACTCGACGTCGCGGGGCATACCCACGTGGTTGCCCTGCGCGTTGAGGTAGGTGATGTAGTAGTGGTCGTTGAGCGCGTTGAGGACGCGCACGTAGATCGCGCCGCGTCCCGGCCCAAGGCCGATGCCCTTTTCGATATTGAAGATCAGGTGCGGCGGTACTTTGCAATTGTTGCTGGCGGGTGAACACTGCGACGGATCGGTTGTCAGACCGCTGCCGTACTCGCTGCTCAGGCTGAAGCCATCCGCCGCGGCGATCTGGAAGCGTGAATGCCTCGGTCTCGTCCCAACGCTGGTCGTGATCGGCCGGCGCCCAGTACGGCTGTGAATTTCCGCCTTCGCACGGTGCGAGCAGTTGCGTCTCGCAGCCCTTGTCTTCGCGCATACGTATGCACGAGCGACGAATCGAACGTTCCGCCGTTCGCGAGCGGATAGCTGTAGGTCGCGCCTTGCACCGCGACGCGCCCCAGCGCGTAGTTGATGCTCTGGAAGAGCGCCGTCGTCGCCGACTTCGGTGTCGTCGACCCAGTTCGTCGCGTTCTTTTGCATCACGCGTAGGCCGAGTTCGCCGCGGCCGACGGGAAGATGTGCGCCGACTTCGTAGACGCTGTCGCGCTGCGGTTGCAGATCGAATGACGCTACCGATCGCTGCAGCGGAGTAATTGAGGACGTACGCGGCGCTAGGGTCCGACGTTCTCGAGAGCAAACGGCGTGAAGAATCGGCCGTAGTACGCGTAGACGCTGGCCCGCGGCCCCCACGAACCGCGTCAGCTTGACGCGCGGGCTCACTTGGTCGAAGTTGCGTGCGAACTGCGCCGAACTCAGTTGAAGATCGTCGTAACGCAATCCGTAATCGAGCTGCCAGAGATTGCTCATCCGCCAGCTATCTTGCAGGTAGGCCTGCGAGTTGTGCCCGATGTTGGGATTGTCGTCGGTAACGGTACAGACACCGGTGCTCCCTTGGCAGGTATAGCCGCTGAGCGGCTGCGTGACGTTTACCGGGTCGAGGTAGCTGTTCGGCTGCAACGAGACCTGATAGAGCTTGGCTACGCTCGTGATGTCTTCGATCGCGCCCCATCTGCACCTGATGGCGGCTGCTGCGTACCACGTTGGAGAGATTGAAGATGACGTCGACGCGCGTCGCGATTGGCGTACACCGAGAATCCGCACGCCGTTACCACGCCGCTCGCGCAGTCCGTCGGACTGCCCCCGCCCGCAAGATTGAGGGTCTGACCGAAGAGAAAGTCGTTCTGCCGATCGTTGAAGTCGATGATTTTCGATTGATCGAACGAGACGCCGTAGGTGAGCGATCCATCGGTTCGCAAGGCATGGTGGAGCTGGAGGCTCACGAACGACTCGTTCTGCTCTTCGTTGTCGTCGGTCGCGGCCGGCGCTCCCGAGGCGACGTCCGGCGGAATCTGGTACCAGCGCAGCGAGTGCGTCGCGGAAAAATCCAGATAGTCGCGCTGATCCATGGAGAGCGTGTAGCGCAGATACTGATCGGCATTGCTTCCGGCGTTATGGATGTTTTCGTATCCCGGCGGATCGAGCATCCAGTTGCTCTGCTCGTTACGAACGCCCAGCACCAGCGATCCCGCGCCCAGCGGTGACTGATAGGTGAGCCCCTGATCCACGTGGCCGTAGGACCCGGCTTGCACGTAGCCGCTCAAACCGGGCGCCTCCGGCGACGCCGGTCTTGGTGTCGATGTTGATGGTCGCGGCAAAGTGATCGCCGTATTGCGCGGGATACGCACCTTCGATCGCATCGAAGAACGAGATGTCCTACGGATCCATTTCGTTCCGATCTGGCGGTCCAGCGGCGGTCGGAATCGGCACGCCGTCGACGATGTAGTTCACGTCGCCGTGATCGCCGTTGATGTGGACGACGCCGTTGGCGCCGCGAGCCGCGCCGGGCAGCTCCAGGAGCATGCTCGGCACCGAACCGGCCGCCGGCGAATCTGCGCGAGCTGGCTCGGCCAAAGACGATGTCGGTCGCCGCTTCCGCGTACGGTCGAGGCGCGCACGGTGCGGCTGGTCACGGTCCCCACGACCCGGAGATCTGGACGCTGACGCCGTCGGCCCCGGATCCGCTGAGCGCAAGGTTCGACCTGGCCGCCGCGCGCCGTGCGGCCGCGGCATCGAGTCGATAGCTCCCGACCGCACAGCGCCGAAAAAGGCGAAGCGGCCGCTCGCATCGGTCGTGCGCGATCGAGCGAGACGTTGCCGCCGCGCAGCTCGACGGTCGCCCCGGGGACCGGGTCGACCGGCGCGCGTCCGTTACGATACCGGTGATGTGCGTCGTGGCCTGCGCAAACGCAGGCGTCGAGAACAGACATAGCAGGCATAACGAGCGCCAGGAGGCGCGGCTGAGGCGGCGAGTCACGAGGAAACGTCCAATCTGAGAATCATTTGCAAGTATAGCTCTCAATTTTGCGAAGCTTCTCAATTCTTCGCTGGCTCGAAGGACTCAGCGTTTACGAATCGGGGAATAGGCGGCTTCGCCAATGCATGATTTCACACAAGGCCCGTTCTGGTCACCGGCGCGGCCGGTCTGATCGGCAGCGCGCTCATCTGGGCGCTCAACCGGCGCGGTGTCGAGGACATCATCGCGGTCGACCGGCTCGGACAGCTCCGAAAAGTGGCGCCACTTGGTGCCGCTCCGCTTTGCCGAATATGTCGACGCCGACGATTTCGCAGGCCTGGTGAGCGAACAGCGCAGCTATTTCGGCGACGTCGGCACCGTCTTTCATCTTGGAGCGCTGTTCGGCGACGACCGAAACGGACGCCGACTTCCTGATGCGCAACAACTACGAATACACCAAAGCGCTCGCGCATTGGGCCGTCGACCTCGACGCGCGCTTCGTCTATGCCTCGTCGGCGGCGACCTACGGCGGGCTCGAAGACGGATCTCTCCGACGAAATCGAACTGCGCAGCCTGCGGCCGCTCAACATGTACGCCTATTCGAAGCATCTCTTCGACCTCTACGCCCAGCGCACGGGACTGGCGAGCAGATCGTCGGTCTGAAGTACTTCAACGTCTTCGGCCCCAACGAAGATCATAAGGGCGACATGCGCAGCATCGTGTCAAGGCCTCGAGCAGATTCGCGCGACGGGCGAGGTCAAGCTCTTCAAGAGCTATCGGCCGCGAGTTTCGCGACGGCGAAGCAACAGCGCGACTTCATCTACGTCAAAGATGCGGTCGAGATGACGCATCGCACGTCGCGCAGTCCGACGCTGACCGGACTGGTCAACATCGGCTCGGGAAACGCGCAAACCTGGCTCGACCTCGTGCGCCCGATCTTCGCAGCGCTCGGACTGCCCGAACGATCGACGTTCATCGAGATGCCGGAAACGCTGCGCCCGAAATATCAGTACTCGACGTGCGCGACGATCGACCGGCTGCGCGCGAGCGGTTACACGTCGCCCGATCGACGCCGCTCGACGCCGCCGTGCGCGATTACGTCACGAACTATTTGGTGCCCGGGCCGTTTGCTCGATCCGGCACCGCAATCACGAACTCCTCAGCTCCGATAACGAGGTTCGATGTCAAACTCCCGCTCCGACCGCCGCCGGCAATCGCGCGGCGGTTCCGCATTCCGCCGCCGCGCCGCGACCCGATGTTCCCGCTCTACGTCGGCGCGCGCCATGCTGATGGTGATCGTCATCGCCGTCTTTCTCGTTCTTGCACTGGCGGCAACAGAGCGAGTCACGCAAGCCTACGCCACGCCGACGCCGGCTGCCATCGGCGCAGGCCGCCACGACGGCAAACCGATTCAACTCGCGGACGGTGAAACGATCGGGAAAGCCGCTGATTCAAGCCCGGAAAGCGTCCTCCCCGATACGGCGCAGCGGCGGGCAGGGCAACCGGTCGACGGCATCACCTGCGGCGGCATGGAGTACAGCACGCTGCACGTGCACACGCATCTGTCGATCTTCTATCACGGCGTAGCAGGTGCAGGTTCCGGGTCTGGTCGGCGCTGCGCGCCCAGCCGCAACGAGCGGTCTGCCTCTACTGGATTCACACGCATGCGCCCGACGGCATCATCCACGTCGAGTCGCCCGTGCTCGCGCCCGAAGGCAGCGCGGGATTCGACCTCGGCATGTTCTTCGACATCTGGGGTCAACCGCTCTCGCGCGATGACGTTGCGGGACTAAAAGGTCCGGTGATCGCCTACGTCAACGGCGCTGAATACGACGGTCCGTTGCGCTTGATTCCGTTGCGCTCGCATCAGCAGGTCGTGCTGGAAATCGGCACGCCGACCGTGCCGCCGCCGAACTACGTCTTCCCGCCGAACGACTGACGCGCGAGAACCGGCAACTCGCGCGCGGCTCGCTCGGGAATACGCAACCGGTCGGCGCTGGCCGCTGCTCTGCAGCGACAGCGCCGCGGATTGCGGCGCCGGTCGCCTTTGAACGGGTAAATCCAAACCAGGCAACCGTTACGGTCGTGCAGCCGGGGATCGTGGATGCAAACACACATATGGTTCTACCTCGGGAGCTCGGATCGTCGGGTTCCCAGCGTAGCGTTCTTACGAAGTAATTGCAACCATAGTCATTCGTGTGGCCGCTTGGCCGCCGCTCATTTTTTCAGGACGGAGTTCAATGCCGAGGCGAGTTCCGAGTAAGGAACCTCGCCGCTGTTGACATAGGCGATTTTCTTATTGCGGCCGATGATGACGATCGTGGGATATCCGCCGTGCAGATAGCGTTTGGCGATCACGAGATTCGGATCGTACGCGCCGATCGGATACTTCACGTCGAACCGGATTTGGAAATTGAGCACGTCGAGTTGCGATCTCGGGCGAGGTCTCGTCCATGCCGGTGTCGCTGCCGGGAACGGCGAGAAACGCGACGCGCGATTTGTAGGCGGCATAGAGCTTATTGAGCACGACCGTCTCGCGCTGGCAATGCGGACACCACGTCGCGAAGATTTCGAGAAAGATCGGCTTGGTCTGCGTGTCGAGATCGAACGGACCCGCTCGTCGGTCGGCAGCGTGAACTGCGGTGCGGTTTGGCCGACCGCGATCGGCGCGCTGACCGGCGCGGCCGAGGCGTTCTTGCAGTTGCTGCGAGGGTCGCAGTTTGACGTAGAGCACGCCGCCGAGAGCCAGAAGGATGATGGCGGCCAGTGAGGCGATCGCCGCACGACGCGTTGATTCATGTGCGATGTCCATTTCCGGTCGAGTGCCAACGCGCCGGGCGCGCGCCAGGCGATGAAAAATCCGATGGCCGCGAGGACGAGGTCGAAGCCCGACGTGCGGCCAGTCCGCGGTCGCCGCGCTCGCCCGGGCCGAAGCAGCCGCAATTGGCCGGGATGCCGCGGACGACCGCCGAGGCGATCGCAACTGCATAGAGCACGAACATCCCCGCGGCGACGCCGCCGGCGATGCGGGTCAGCAGCCCGGCGATCAGATAGAGCCCGACGAGGATTTCGAACGGCGGCAGCACCACCGCGAGGGCCGGGATCGACGCCGGCGGGAGCAGACGGAAGCCCGCGATCGCCCCGGCCAGCGCCGGCGCATGGCCGATCTTGAGCGCCGCCGGCGGCCACGAGGAGCGCGCCAAGGAGCGAAGCGGGCTACCGTTACGGCCTGCTTGCATCGTCGGCTCATCGGATGCGCGACGCGCACCGGCTGCCCCATGTTTCGCGGAGGGACTTAGGGGGATGTTAGGCTAACCTAACATATCGCATGGCTCCCTCGAATCGGCCGGTCCCGACCGCTGCCCCGCGCCGCTCTTGGTGGTCGCATTTTTCTGCGCTTTCTCGCGGTCACCGGCCCGGGCCTGATCGTCGCGTTCGCCGACACCGAAGCCGGCAGCATCACGACCGCGGCGACAGTCGGGCGCGCAGTACGGCTTCAAGCTGATTCTTCTGCAGTTCTTGCTGATCGTGCCGCTCTTCGTCGTTCAGGAGATGACGGTGCGCCTGGGCACGGTCACCGGCAAAGGTCACGCGCGCTTGATTCGCGAGCATTACGGCCTCGGCTGGGCGTGGGTCTCGCTCGGAACGATGCTCGTCACGAACATCGCCGCGCTCGTCACCGAATTCGCCGGCATCGCCGGCGCCGCGTTGATCTTCGGCTTGTCCGGCGGCGCCGCTGGTCATCGTTGCCGCGCTGCTGCTGATCGTCGTCATCTTCACCGCTTCGTACAAGCGCGCCGAGATCTTTGCGTTCGCGCTCTGTCTGGTCGAATTGCTGTTCATTCCCGCCGCATTTGCCGCGCATCCGCCGATCCACGCGATCGTGATGCAAGGCATCTTCGGATCGCCAGCCGCTGCACGACTATAGCTACCTGCTGCTGATCGCATCGAACATCGGCGCGGTGATCATGCCGTGGATGATCTTCTATCAGCAGAGCGCGACGGTCGACAAAGGGCTCACGACTCGCCGATCTGAATTTCGCGCGCGTCGATACGGCGCTGGGCGCGGTGCTCACGCAGGCATCATGTGCGCGGTCATCATCACGACGGCCGCGACGCTCTTCGTCCGAGCACATTCCGGTCAGCGATGCGGCGCACGCGGCGCTCGCGTTCACGCCGCTGGTCGGAAAATTCGCGGGCGTGACCTTCGGCGTCGGCCTGATCGGCGCGTCGATGCTCGGGCGCGTTCGTCGTCTCGCTCGCGACGGCGTGGGCGTTCGGCGAAGCCTTCGGCTGGCGCTGCTCGCTCAACGACGGTCTGCGCGCGAAGCGCTTCACCGCGCTCTACGTCGGCTGCGTCGCGCTCGCGGCGGCAATCGTGCTGATTCCGCATCTGCCGCTGATTGCAGATCACCGTCTACGTCGAAGCGTTCAACGGTTTCGTCCTGCCGATCGTGCTGGGCTTCTTGCTCGTGCTCGTCAACGACAAGCGCGTGATCGGCGACCGCCGCAATACCCTGCTCGGCAACGCGATCACCTTTTCGCTCTCGGCGGTCATCGTCGTGCTGGGCGCTTTGGATGACGATTACGACGATTCTCCACCCCGGCAGCTAGCCGGCGCGGTATACTCGAAGGCGCAGAAATGACTTCTCGCCTAGCCTGCGGCCGGGCTCGCCGCTCGCGCTTACCGGCTGCGCGACCGCGCCAGCCGCTCACTTTCACGGCACGCCGCTCTCGCAGCAGGCGCCCAATTTCACGCTTGACCAGCGACGCTGGAACGCCGTGGACGCTCTCGGCCAGCGCAGGCAAGGTCGTCGCGCTCTTCTTCGGATACACGCATTGCGACGACACCTGCCCCGATACGCTCGCCAAGCTCGCCGCGGCGCTGCGCGGCGGCCGGCGCGCGCCGGCAGACGCGGAGATCGCGTTCGTCACCGTCGATCCGCAGCGCGACACGCCCGCCGTGATTGCATCGCTACTGCGCCGATTTACCGAGCGAAACGATCGTCGGGCTTACCGGAACGCCCGCGCAGATCGCGGGCGTCGAGAACGCGCCTATCACATGTCGGTCGCAACGCGTGTCACGCCCAAGGACGGCGCCGGTTACGATGAGGCCCACAGTTCGTTTACCTTTCTGATCGATCGCGCGGCGACGAACGCGTGGTTCACAGACGACGACGATGCGCAAGCCGCCTTCGCCGCCGACATGCGGACGCTGCTCAAGTGATCGGCGCGCTGTCTGCTCGCTCGCAGCTTGGTGCCGTTTCACGGGGTCGTCGTCTCGCCGCTCCCGGAGGCGAACTGGTCGTGCGCAACGCGGCGATCACGCACACGCTCGCCGCGCAAACGCGGCCTATATCGTATCGCGCCGCGCGATGCGCGTACGCGCCGGCACCGGCGTCGATGCGTTCCTGGACCGCTCGACGACGCCGTGGACGCTGCGCGACGCGTTCGCCGGCGGCCGCGTTTGCCGCCGGACTTCCCAATGCCCGGCCGCGTCGAGCCGGTCGACTTCGGAAAGCAGCTTCCCGGCGCGAGCTGATCGATCAAGACGGACGTCCCGTCAATTTGCACGACGCGTTCGACGGCAAGACGATGCTGCTCAGCTTCATCTTCACGCGCTGCAAAGATACCGACGTCTGCATCGCGATCAGCAGCAAATACGCGCAGCTCGCAGCACGAGTTGGACCCCAAACACTTTGCGCTGGTCGGAGATCAGCTCGACCCGCCCTACGATTCGCCTGCCGTGCTGCGCGCCTACGGCGAGAAATTCTGGCAGGACACAGCGATCTGGACGATCTGACCGGGACGGGGTCCACGATCGAGCGCGTGCTCGACGAATTCGGAATCTCGTCGCTGCAAGACCGACAGCGACGACTACATCCACAGCGATAAGCTCTTCGTCGTCGCGCCGAACGGGCGCGTCGCCTACGTGGTCGACACGGCCAGCTGGGATCCGCGCGGCGTCCTGGCCGAAGCGCGTCGGTCGAGGGCATGGCCAGCAATCCGTTCGAACGCTTCAAGCTCTCGCTGATCGCGAGCGTGGTCGCGCTGTGCGGCGGCAGTCAGTATGCCGGGATCGTCACGCTGGAAATCGCGCTCTTCTTCCTGATCACGATCGTCGTCGACGATCAGCCTCTTGGTTGTCGGCCGGGTGCTCTGGGCAGGCTCCCGCTCGAGCTGGGGGTACTCCCCCACCAGTCCATGGCAGCACCGCGTAAGCCGTTCGATCCGCCCGACCCCCGAGCAGACGGCGTTCCTCGAACGTGCGATCGCCGACTACGGCAACGCGACCTACACGTATGCCCTTCGCCTGACCCACAACGAGGCCGACGCTCGCGATCTGACCCAGGAGGCCTTCATCCGCGTCTACCGCGCCTGGCGCAGCTTTATCCCGGGCACCTCGTTCCTCTCCTGGATCTACCGGATCGTCACGAATCTGCACCGGGATGAACTTCGGCGCCGAAAAGGACGTTATCTAGAAGAGATCCCCGAGGACAATGCACCCGCAGGATTTCGGCGGAGCGAGGCCCCTGGCGAAGCAGCCCATCGAGGAACTGGTCGAGCGGCAGCTCAGCGAGACGATGTCCAAAGCCTTGGCTTCGCTCTCGCTGGACCAACGCCAAGTCCTCGTCCTCGCCGACATCGAGGAATATAGCTACCAGGAGATCGCCGAGATCGTCGGCTGCTCGATCGGAACCGTTCGCTCGCGGCTGCATCGCGCTCGCCACCAATTGCGGCGGGCAGTGGAAGTCATCACACGAAATCATGAACAATCACCTAACGCAAGAACAACTGATCGACTACCTCCACGGCGAATTGCCGGCGGGCGACGATGCTGACGCGCTCTTTGCATTTGGAAGCGCTGCCCGGCCTGCCGCGCCGAATACCAGCTCCAGGCCGCGCTGACCGAATCGACTCCGAGCCTACGCCCGCGCGAGCGAGCGCGAGCTGCCCGGCGCCGTCCGCGGCGCGATTTGGAACGCGATCGACGCGCAGCGCCACCTCGCTCGCCGACCGCCTGCGCCGCTTGCTGCGGCCGGCGCAGCCGGTTTTGCGGCTGCAGCCGTCGCAGGAGCCGTGATCGTTCGTCGGTTACGGCACGATCGCACACGCGGCCGCCGACGGCGATCGACGCGATCTATTATCCTCGACGATCACGCAGCGCTGACCAATACCGTGCCCGTTCACGAAGGTATGCCGTTCCGACGTCCGACCACCGGGCAAGCAGGCTCTCCTCGAACGTGGCTCGCCTCCAATGCGAGCCGGCGACGTGCGGTGGATGGCGCTACGCACTAGCTTCCTCGCAGCGCTGCTCGTCGCGCGCGGCCGCCGCAACGACCCTCCGGCCGCCGATTTGCTGCGCGCTGGCGATGACCGCGCCGCAGCACATCTCGTATGTCGGCGAAGTGCAGGTCCTGCGCATCGGCAGCGAGCGTTCGAACGCGGCGATCTACCGCATCGAGCACCTTGCGCCCGACTTGACCCGGCGCTGGTATCTCGCGCCGCAGAGATCTCTACGGCGATTCGATCATCACGCGCGGCGACACGACCTACTCGATCGACGTCAAGCGCGAGCAAGTCGTGCGTCTCGCACGACGACGACATCGACGATCAGGTCGCCGAAGACGACAACTTCGGTGTCATGATGGCAAATTACACGGCCGTCTATGCGCCCGACGAAACCATCGACGGCCGTCGGGTGCACGTCGTGCTGCTCAACAACCGCTACACCGGCCAGACGACGATGCGCGTGCACGATCGACAGTGCGACACAACTTGGTGCTCGAGCGTCAGCAGTACGCAGGCAACGGATCCCTCATCGCGCAGACACGTATGGACCAAATCCGTTATACCGGATCGATTCCCACCGGCATCTTCGCGCTTCCCACAGGATTGCGACGCAGTCAACGGCACGACGCGATCGACGCCTTCCGACAACGTTACGCGTGTGGTCGCGGACGCGCCGGCTTCAAGACGGCCAGCCCCAAATATCTGCCCGAAGGCTTCACACCCGACCGCCGCGGACGTCATCTCGGTCAACGGGGTTCCGACGCTGCATCTGCTCTTACTCCGACGGTATTCGCACCGTCTCGCTGTTTCAAAACGACAAAGACACGGCCGTCGATCTTTCGCGATACCACGTCAACGCCGACGACCGTCGGCAAAGAGCCCGCGCGGTACGTCGAAGAGGGTCCGACAACGCTGCTTGCCTGGTCGAACGGCGGTCGCCATTATGCGCTCGTCGGCGATCTCGCGTTGACGTGAACTGGAAAAAATCGGCGCGAGTGTGCTACCCTAGGCGGGTGCCCGAACGCGACCTAGCATCACTGCTCATCACGATGAAACCGGCGCTCGACCCACGCGAGTGGGTTTTTTGTTGCGTCGACCGCGCATTTCCGATCGACGACGCCAACCCGCTGTGCGTCTTTCGCGAAACCGAGGGGCATCACGATCGTCATCGAACGCGCACGTCGCCGAAGAGCCATGACTTCGAGTATCTCTTCTCGCGCGCGACGCATCACGCTTCGCGTTCATTCGGATTTAGCAGTCGGTCGGATTCCCCGCGGCGGTAACGACGGAGCTCGCCAAGCACACGATTCCGACCAACGTCGTGAGCGCGTTCTATCACGACCATCTCTTCGTGCCGGTCGATCGCGGTGAAGAAGCGCTACGCGTCCTCGAAGACCTCAGCGCGCAAACCGCTCGTCGATTGCTTTGAGCATCTCGCGCTCGCACGGCCGCCGGAAGCGCCTCGATGCTGCGCGTCGGGCTACGCGACGTCGCCGCGATCGGTGCATGTCGATCACTTGCGCGATCGATTCGGTTAGCGCATCGATGTCGTAGCCGCCTTCGAGCACGTAGGCGACGCGACCGCCGCAATACGTCCGCGCCGTTCGATTGATCGCGCGAGCGAGCGCACCCGGCGCCTCGACCCCGACGCCCAGGTCGCCCACCGGATCGCCGGCGACGTAATCGAATCCCGCGCTTGACACGATCGCGGTCGGGACGCGTGCGGCGCGCCGCACGATCGAGCAACTGCTCCCACGCGGCAACGAACCCTTCGGTGCGAGACGCCGGACGCGGGGAGCGGGACGTTGATCACCACGTCGTCACCTATCTGCGCAAGCTCGAAGCCCGGTGCCGGGATAGGCGGGCGACGCGTGCGTCGAGACATAGCTCAAGCCGTCACCCGCGACGTCCTGCGTACCATTGCCGTGGTGATAATCGAAATCGACGAGCAGCACGCGCCCGCCGGTCTGCGCGATGATACGCGCGCGCGGCGATCGCCGCGTTGTTGAAGACGCAAAATCCCATGCCGCGCGCTCGATTCGGCGTGGTGCCCGGGCGGACGCACCAGCGCGAAGACCGGTTCGCCGTGCTGCGCCTCGGCTTCCGAGCGCCACGATCGCTCCGCCGGCGGCGCGGCGCGCGACGTCGAGCGTGCGCGCGTCGACCACGACGTCGCCGGTTGAGAGATAGCGCGGCGCGGCGACATCGCCAAGCTCCCGCTTTACCAGTTCGAGATAGCGCGGTGCGTGCACGCGATCGATCTCGTCATCGGCGGCATCGGCGGGCGCGAGCTGGCGATCGCAGAGGCCGCGCTCGGCGCTAAACGCGCAGCGACCACCTCCACGCGGTCGGGCGATTCCGGATGCCCGATGTGCGGAGATGGTCGCCGTAGAGCGCGTCGTAGACGAACTTCAGTGGGCCGCGGCTTCTTCTTCGCCGGCGCGGTGCGAGGGCTTACTCAGATCCGCGATCCAGCCTTGGATCTCGCTGTACTGCTTCGTGCCCTTCTTCACCATCGGCAACAGGCGCCGGTAGGCGTTCGACCGCTTTCGCGCGCTGGTCGAGCTGCTGATAGCTCTTGCCGGCGACGAACAGCAGCTGCGGGATTCTGATCGAGAAAGCCGCTTGGCGTTGTTGTCGAGCACGTCGAAGATCTGCGCCGCTTCTTTGTAGTTCTTGAGCTCGAAGTCTGCGCCGGCGATGCATCCCAGCGTCTGCGGCGAGCGCGCGAGCTGGAAGCTCTTGCTGCACGCGTCCTTGGAGCCCGCGTAGTCGCGCACGATAGGAATACGCCTGACCGAGCATCGCAAGGGTGCGGGGATCGGGTTGGATGTGCGGTCAAGCGCTTTGAGATAGCCGATCGCATCGGGAATATTGCTGCCTCCTGCAGCGCGAGCTGACTCAACCGCGTCAAGCGCCTCGACGTTATTGTTGTCGATCGTGAGCGCCTGCAGCCACTCCGTCTTTGCCTTGTCCATGTTGCTTCTGCTGCGGCTTCGAATCGCCGTAGGCAACGTAGATTTCGGGCACTTTGGGGTACTGCGCGATGCCCTGCAAGAAGACGGTCTCGGCCTGCGAGGGCTTCTTTTCGCCGCTGAAATACGCGGCCTTTTGGATGACGATCTGGACCTTCGTCGCGTCATCCGGTGCGGCGACGATAGCGTCGTCGTACGCCTCGGAGGCTTTGGCGTCGACGTGCTGGCGCGCGTAGAGACCGGCCTTGAAGACCAGTGCTTGCACGTTCTTGGGATCGATGGCGATCGCGCGCTCGACGGTTTGAATCGCCATCGGAATGTTGTCTTGCTGCGCGTACGTCTGCGCGATCTGGAAGATCGGCTGCGGGTCCTTGGGATCCTTGAGTCGCGGCCTGTTCGAACTGCGCTGCGCGCGTCGTCGTATTTCTGTTCGGCCGCGTAGACCGCGCCGAGCATCTGATACGATGCCTCGTCACCCTTGTTGAGCACCATGCTGCGATTGGCAATGCGCTCGGCGTCGGTGAAGCGATTGGCTTTGAGGTAGAGCTCGGCGAGTTGCTGCGAGCACGCCGATGTTGCTCGGATCGAGATTCTCGGCTTGCTCGAGATCGGCGATCGCTTGGTCGTTGCGATTGAGCTCTTCCATCGCATAACCGTCGAGGTAGTACGACTGCGCCGTTCTTATCGCCCATCTTGCAGCAGGTGCTGCGTGAGCTGGAGCGTGAGGTCCGGGCGATTGATCTGCAAGAACTGGCCCGCGAGCTCCGTCATCGCCTGCTGATCGCTGGGATTCTTCTTGAGCGTTCTTCGAGGCGTGGAATCGCGACCGAAGGCGGCTCGGGGCTCGCGGTCGGCAGCGCCGACGGCGAGGGCGAAGGCGATGGGCTGGCGGCAGATTTCACCGCCGAAGAGTCCGGCGCGCGCACTCGGCGCGGTCACGACGCTCGCCGCGATTATCGCAACGAGCATCGTGAGCAAAAGTGCGAAACGTTTCAACGTGACTTCGAGTCCTAACTTATGATTTTGCAGCTTGCACCAGTTTGGTGAGCTCCGGAACGATGGCGAACGCGTCGCCGACGACCAAGAGATCAGAAAACTCGGCGATCGGCGATTGTCCGTCTTTGTTGATCGCAACGATCGTACCGGATGAACGCATGCCGACCTTGTGTTGTATCGCGCCGGAGATCCCGACCGCGATGTAGAGATTCGGACTGACCGTCTTACCGGTCTGGCCGATCTGCAGATTGTAGGGAACCCAGCCCGCGTCCGCCGCCGCGCGCGAGGCGCCGACCGCGCCGCCGAACGCTTGCGCGAGCGGTTTGAGCATCGATGTCGAACGGATCCGGACCGCCCAGGCCCCGTCCGCCCGCAACGACGACCGGTGCTTCCTCGAGCGCAAGCTCGCCCGAGCCTTCTTCCACATCCTTCGCAATCGCGACGGTGTAGCTCTTGCCGGCCGGTTTTGCGATCGGTTGCACGGTCGCGCCCGGACCGTCCGCTGTGGCGGCGAAAGCGTTCGGACGAATCGTGACGATGCCGTAGTCACCGGCGCGCAGTTTGCACGTCGTAATCGCGGCGCCGCCCATCTTCGGCATAATCGCTTCGATGGTGCCGTTTTCGATCTTGAAATCGGTTGCGTCGGCGCAGATCCCCGCGTTCAAGCGTCGCGACCAAACGCCCCGCGACGTCTTTCCCGGTGAGCGTGTTCGCGATGAGCACGAGTGACGGACCGATCGCGCGCGCGGCGGCATCGACGTAATCGACGACCGGATCGAGCAGAAACTTCTCGACATCGGCGTCGTCGTTGACGTGCACGACGTCGAGCGGATAGCTCTTGAGCGTCTTCGCCGAGCTGCGTCGATCCCGCGCCGACGACGATCGCGTGGGCCTGACCGCCGAGTTTATCGGCGAGCGTGCGCGCCTGCGTCGCCATCTCGAAGGTGACCTTGGGCGTCTGGCCGTTCTTGTGCTGAACGAAAACGAGAACGTTCTTCATTACACCAGCTTCCGTTCTTTGAGGAAATCGAAGATCGCTTGCGCGCCGGCGGCGCCGTCGGCCGCTTCGACCACTTTGCCCTTGCCGCGCGCGGCCGGCGGTGCGAACGATAGCAGCTCCGTCTTGGAACCGCCCGTACCGACCGCTTCCGAGAGTCCCAGGTCCGCAAGCGTCATCGCAGCGATCGTCTTTTTCTTGGCGCCCATGATGCCTTTGAGCGACGCGTAGCGCGGTTCGCCGAACGTGAGCGCCGTCGTGACGACGCACGGCAGCGGAGCGCTCACGTCTTGATAGCCGGTGTCCGTCTCGCGTTCGATCGTGATCGTGCCGTCCGCGATCTCGGCTTTGCGCGCGTTGGTGACGAGCGGCGCGCCGAGATGTTCGGCAAGTGCGCCGGGCGTTGCGCCCGTCGAGCCGTCGTCCGAGAGACCGCCGACGATCAGCAGATCGTAGCCGGTCTTCTTGAGCGCGTGCGCCATCGCATACGAGGTCGCCCACACGTCGCTGCCTTCGAGGCCCGCGTCGCTGAGCAGCACGGCATCGTCCGCACCCATCGCGAGCGCCTTGCGAAGCGTCTCTTTCAACGCTTCGGGCGCCATGGCAAAGACGGTGACCGTCGAATCACCGCCAACTTTTTCTTTGAGCTGCAGCGCCGCTTCCAGCGCATACTCATCGTAGGGATTGAGCACCGTTTCAACGCCGGTGCGAACCAGCCGCTTCGTGCCGTCGTCGATGCGCTTTTCCGCATTCGGGTCGGGCACGAGTTTGACCGTGACCACGATCTTCACGTGGAGACTTGACCTCCTCATACGCGTGGGGGAGAACCCGGCGCCATTAGGGTCGGACGAAGCCGACCCCTGCCCGGGCAACGTATATTATTTTTATCAGAACTGGACGCGCTCGTCGACGACCAGGGTGGTCCCCCGCACGATCGGGGGTCGGCCGCCTGCCGTATCGAGGGCAGCCCGACCAAGGCGAAACGGCGGAGCTGCACCAGCACCTGACGGCCGTTGCCGAAGTCCCATTGCGCGCCCGCGAAGCCGACACCGTAGATGCCTTGGACGGGCGTCGTCGACCATGCGCCGTTCGCGCTATAACGCCCGTAGCCGAGTGCGGCTACGCAGTCGTTTGCGGTAGTGGTGCTGGATGCTCGCGACGATCTGCGGTTCGTTCATGCTCACCAAATCGACCGGATCGATCGCCGGCCGGTACGCACGATCCCAGACGCGTATCGAGCGCCAGATCGTCGACTGCCGAAATGCCAGGCAGCATAGAGCCCGACTTGCCGCTGCCAACCGAGCGTCGCGTCGCTATCGCGTTGCGGCAGAAAGTAGCCGTCGACCCAGCCCTCCTGTGCCGCGGCTTGCGAGACGTGATCGGAGCGATCTGCCGCCACACGGATGCATCGGCATGCACCTCCAGACTTGCCGTGCGACGCATCCGCGTGCATGCGAAAGCCCTCGCGGTTGATTCCGACGATCGAATTGTCGACGGCTTGATATGTCGATTTCAACCACTGGCCCGGCCACGACCACGCGACGCTCCACACGTTTTCCGGAACGCCGTACGGCAAAATGATCGTCGCGTACCGCGGATCGAAGCGATAGTATTCGACGCCCGCATCATCGCTCTGTGCGTCGAAATGCTGCGTGAACGCGAGAGTGCTCGTACGTCCCCGGCGCTTGCGTGCCCGGTTCCGCGGCGAGTCCGCTGTGGTACCACGCTTCGCCGAGCTCGACCAAGAGATCGTCGCCGTGATGCGGATGAACGAACGCGCGGACGCCCGCGATCGTCTGCACTTGACCGGCAAGCGTGCTTCCGTACAGACGGCCTTGCGGGCCGGGAAAAAGCTGCTGATCCGTTCCGAAATACGTCGTCGTCGCGATCGGATCGCCCGAGGTCGTGATGTTCGCAACTTCCGCGGAGTAACGGCCTGCAGTCGCCGCGATCGAGGACGTAGGAGCCGAGCGCGAGCCGCGCCTGCGTTCCCTTGCAGCACCGGCAGTAACGCATCGGTGACTTCGACGTGCGACGAGCCGTTCGTATAATACGGCGTCGCCGCCATAGCAGCGGCAGCGCGAGGTCAGACGGCGTCCACGCATCGAGATTCGGCATGCCCGGAGCCGAGCGTCTCGGCGGTCTGCACGCCGATCGACGGATCGACGTTGGTTACCGCAGGCGGGGCGAAGACGAAACGATCGCGTTTGTATCAGTGTGATGTATCCGCCGCTCAATTTCCACGCGCCGTCGTCGCTTGCAAGCGACGCACTGTACGGCGCGACGAGTTGCGCTTGAGCGTCTTGCGTGCCGGCGCCCGCGTACCGCGGAAATTCGATGCGATAGCCGTACGGCGAGCGCCCTTCATGCGGGTCGAGCGGGCCCAGCCACGGCTCGCCCCAATACATCGAGCGTCTGCTAGTCGCCGCCGTACACGCCCGGCAAGCACCGTCGCGTCGAGCGTGAATCGCTTCATTCGATCGTTGAAGTCCGACAAGATACTGAAATTGTCGCGGCATTTCCGGGCGTCGCCGGCGCGCTGGAAAAATAGTCGTACGGGGACATCGGCGAGAGCGGTTGTCCGGCTTCGAACGCAGCCCGCCTCGGGCGGCGTCAATCCGGGCCGGCCGCGTTCTGCGAAACGTACACGTTGGACCCGGCGACGTGAATGCTGAAACGCCCGGCGTCGGTGACGGCGAGGGCGTAGGGGCAGGCGCGCTGTCGTACACGGCGGCAACGACGAACACTGCCGGTCATTCAGCCTATCGCGCGGGTCGTTCGGCCCCGCTGATATTGCGGGGGCACGAATGATTCGCGCACCGAGCGCGTCGGCCGCATCCCACGTCCAGTGCGGATTGCGGATGAATCCGCGCGCGATCGCGACCATGTCGGCTTTGCCGTTGCGATGATCTCTTCGGCCTGCTTGCGGTTCGGTGATCATCCCGACCGCCATCGTCATGATGCCCGTCGCATTTTTGATCGCTTCCGAAAACGGCACCTGATAGCCGGGGCCGATCTCGATCTTCTGATCGGGCGAGAGCCCACCGCTCGAAACGTCGATGAAATCGCAGCCGCGCTCTTTGCAGTTCTTGCGCGAAAGCGATCGATTGCTCGAGATCCCATCCGCCTCGGAACCCAATCGGTTGCCGAGATGCGCACGCCGAGCGGCTTCTCTGTTCGGCCACACCGCGCGCACCGCGCTCGAAAAGTTCGAGCGGGAAGCGCATGCGGTTTTCGAGCGAACCGCCGTACGCGTCGGTGCGCGGATTCGACAGCGGCGAAAGAAATTCGTGAGCGAGATAGCCGTGCGCGAAGTGCAGTTCGATCAGCGTCGATGCCGAGCCGCTCGCAGCGCTTCGCTGCGTCGGCAAAATCGTCGCGAATCTTTTGCAGCCCGGCTTCGTCGAGCGCGATGGGGACCTGCTAGTCGGCGTAAGGCAGCGCCGACGGCGCGACGGTCGGATACGCGCGGCTCGGCCGGCAGCGGTCCGCCGCCGTCCCACGGGACGAGCGTCGAGCCCTTGCGACCCGCGTGGGCGAGCTGCACGCCGATTTTGCTGCGCGTCCACGTACGAATGAACGCGACGACGCGCGCCATCGCCGCTTTCGTTCTCGTCCGAATACAGCCCGAGATCCCCGGTCCGTGATGCGCGCCTCGGGGCTCACATGCGGTCGGCCTCGAAGATCACGAGCCCGGGACCGGAAAGGGCGAAATGCCCGAGATTGACGACGTGCCAGTCGTTGGCGGTGCCGCGTCGGCCGAGTACTGACACATCGGCGAGACGACGATGCGGTTCTCCAGCGTGAGATCGCGCAACGTGATGGGAGAGAAAAGTGCACTCACGAAGCTATGATACACGCCCCCGACAAGCCCGAGGTTGCGTCCAATGACCTATCGCCCCCCGCATGTCCGTGAGGACGACCGCGCCGTGCTGCTGCCCGCTGATCGCGCACAACCCGCTCGCGACGCTGATCACGGTCGCCGCCGGGCGAGCCGGTGGTAACCTACGCACCGCTGCTCTTACGCGAAGAGGCAGACGGCGCGCTGTACCTCGAAGGGCACATCGCGCGCGCCAACGATCAGTGGAAACACGGCGACGGCCCAGGCGTCGCGCTCTTCCGCATCGCCGAACACTACATCTCGCCCAATTGGTATGCAACCAAGAAAACCAACCCGCGCGTCGTGCCGACTTACGACTACGTGGCGATCGAGGCGCGCGGCAGGCGTGCGGTTCATCGAGGATACGCGATTGGCTCGACGCGTTCGTACGCCGCCTTACCGATTCGCAGGAAGCGCGGGTTGGTTCGGATTGGTCGCGTCGACGACGCGCCCGCCGACTACATCGACGCGCAGCTCAAAGCGATCGTGGGGGTCGAACTGCGCGTCGATTCGCTCATCGGCCTCTTCAAGTTGAATCGCAACCACCCCGAAGAGAACGTCGAAAAAATTACCGCCGGTCTCAAAACGCTCGCCACGGCACAGGCTCGAGGCTTAGCCGAATTCATGGGCACAGCCGCGACCCAGAAAGTCGAGTGATCATGAGTCGAAAATGGCGGAATCTTCTGACCTCGCGGCGCGTCACACGCAGCGCGGCAACCTGCTGTTCGCGCAGCTCGATCTCGACGGCGCCGAAGACGCTTTTAACCAAGCGGTAGCGGTCGCGCCGGAGTACAGTCGCGCGCACAACGGCGTTGGCGCCGTGCGCCATCGCAGACACGATCTGCACGGTGCGCTGAGCGCGTTTCGCGAAGCGGTACGCCTCGACCCGGATTACGCCGAAGGCGCGGATAATCTCGGGATCGTGCTGCGCGAACTGGGCGACCTCGCGCAAGCCCGGCAGCACTTCTTGCGGGCGACCGCGTTAGACCCCGAGAACGGCCGCTACCTTCGTAATCTGGCCGACACGGCGCCGGTTGCCCCCGGCGATACGCTGGTCGAGCAGATCGAACGGGTCGTGGCGATCCGCGAACGTCTCCCGCTTTCCAGTCGCATCGAAGCCCTTTTCGCCTACGCCAAGGTTCTCGCCGACGTCGAGCAGCACGACAAGGCGTTCTCGGCTCTTCATGAAGCAAATGCGCTGCGTCGCGGCACGATCGGCTATGACGAACGGCCGCTATTGCAATCGTTCGACATGCTGACTGCGACGTTCACGCGAGAATTCGTCAGCGCGACCGAAGGGAGCGGCGATCCGTCACACCGCCCGATTTTTATCGTCGGCATGCCGCGATCGGGTACGACGCTCGTCGAAGCGATCGTTGCGCGCATCCGCAGGTCCGCGCCGGCGGCGAACTGACGGTACTCGAACAAAGCATCGTCGCCATGCCGGCGGTGCGACCTCGCGCCTTGATCGGCGAACTGCGCTCGGCTTTGCGCGCATTGGGCGGCGCCTACGTCGCGCAGACCGACGCGACGGCAAACGGTTCGCCGTATCTTACCGACAAGATGCCGTTCAATTTTCGCTTTCTCCCGATCGTGCACGCCGCGCTGCCCAACGCGAAGATCATCCACGTGCGGCGTTCCCCGCTCGACGTTGCCTACTCGTGCTTTGCAACGTATTTCGTGGACCCCATTCCCTTCGCGTACGATTTGGGCGAACTCGGGCGGTACTACCGCGCCTACGAACGCCTCATGTCCATCTGGCACAAGATACTGCCGCCCGAGTCGATTCTCGATGTGGAGTACGAACAGGTCGTCGGCGATTTCGAGACGCAAGCGCGTCGCATGCTCGCGTTTTGCGGACTTGCCTGGGACGACGCGGTGCTGCACTTTCACCAAGCGCGGCACCCGGTGCGCAGCGCCAGCCATTCACAAGTGCGCCGCCCCCTCTACACGACGTCGGCCGGCCGCGCATCCGCGATCGCCGATAAATTACAACCGTTCGAAGACGCGCGCACGGGTACGTAGGACGCGGGCGCATTTTTGGGATGACCGGGGGTCGAACCCGGACGCCGGTTGCCCGGCTGCAGATTTTAAGTCTGCTGTGTCTGCCAATTCCACCATCATCCCTATTCAGCCTCACTTCGTGAGGGCGCACATCGTGTGCTCTGAATAGTCCATCCGCATCCTGCGGACGCCGTGCGCTATTGTTGGTAGTGTTCGACGGTGTCGGCGGGGCGCATGTGGGCGATGTTGGGATCTTGGCCGGCGTCGCGGCGGGCGCGGCGTTGGCGGAGCAGATCGTAGTAGCGGTCCAGCTCGACCTGGACGTCCTCCAGGCGCAGTTTGTCTTGCGCGGTGAGCTTGCCGCTATCGCCGTGTTCGAGCAGGCGATGCTCTTCGGCGACGAGCTCTTCGATGTGCGTGCTGAATCGATGCATCGTTCATGGCCGCACCATCCGGGGCGGCGGTGGCAGCGTCCTGCCGGCGTGCGGCTCGCGGTCTCGCTGCATCGAGCAGATAGCCAAGCAAGAGATCGGCGGTCGTCGCAACGGCGCGGTCGTGGCCGGCGAGATCGAGCACGGTCTCGAGCACGATGATGCCGGCGGGAAAATGTCGGCGCGCTGCGGCTTCATCCCGTCGATCGCCTTGCGCTCCTTGAGCGAGAGCGCGCACAGCTTGACCAGCGCGCGCTGAAGGTCCGATCGCGTCAACTCGAAGGTCGTGAACTTCGTCTTCTTGCCGCGCACGACCGCAGCCGCGGTCGTTGCCGAGCCGCCGACGAACGCAAGCTGTTTGACGTGCGTCGAAATCGGCGATCGGCGAGAGCGCTTCGCGCGCGATCTGCGCGCGCGCGTTCGATCGTGTCGAGATCGACCACGCCGTCGCGCCCGGCGAGCTGCGGCATCGGCTTCGGTCAAACGCACGGCGCCGATCTCGCACGAGACCGTGCTGCTGCGGCGTTACCGTCGCATTCGCCGATCGCGTACTCGGTGCTGCCGCCGCCCGTATCGACCACGCCGACCGTGCTCGACCGCGCAGCGGCGCAAGCGCGGTGATCGCGCCGCGATACGAGGCCGTCGCCTCCTCATCGCCCGAGAGCACGTGCAGCGGAACGCCGGTGAGATCCGCACGCGCTGCGCGAAGCTTGCGCCGTTTTCGGCGCGGCGCACGGCGCTGGTCGCGATCGCGAAGAGGCGCACGTAATGGCCGCGCACGGCGCGCAGATGCGAGCGCAGCGCTTCGATCGTGCGCTCCATCGGTTCGTCGCCGAGCGTACCGCGTTCGCGCAAACCCTCGCCGATGCGCGTGCCGACCGAGCGCGCGAGATCGACGTGCGGAACGTCGGGCGCGACGTCGGCGAGCATGACGCGCGTCGAGTTCGTGCCGATCGAGAGGACGGCATAGTGCTTGCTCATCGTGCGGGCTCGCGGTTACGGCGTATCGCTAGGCTTGGGCTGAACAGCGCGGCGCGCTGCTTCTTGCGCAGGAAGTGCCGCTCGTGCGCGGGGACGCCGTCGTCGTCATTCTCCCAACTCGTGCGTGCTTTCGAAAAACTGCGCGATCTGATCGTCGAGTTCGGGCTCGTCGATCTGCGGTGCGATCGTCACCATCGGGCGACGGCCGCCCGGGATGCAGCACGAACGCTTGGGACTCGCCGCTGCGACATTCGCGTTATCGTAAGCGCGCGGTGCGCTTCGACGTCACCTGCCGGCGCGCTCGCAAGCTCGCCGTTCTCAAGACGTACGGTGGCGCCGAACGCGTTCACGTTGATGACGAATCCGAAGACGCGTTCGATCACGGAGCCGGCGATGACGACGGGGAGGGGAGCGGGCTCACGAAAACGATCGCTTCGTTCGGGACGACCAGACGCAAGCGATCGTGAATCTCGGGCATCGCCGCCTTCGGGATTTTCCAGACGGCGAAGTTGGCGCAGTTGCCACGCGCGGCGCGTCTGCAGTGCGGTGATGTCGGTCTGGGTCGCGTTGAGTGCGCTGGCCAGCGCCACGTTTTGATCGATGACGCGCGCGAACTGGATCGGCGACCAGGGTGAAGACCAGCATCGCAGACGCCGGCGGCGGCCAAGCCGGCCGCAGAAACGCAAAATGAGCGAAGCGCGAATGCGCGCTTGCCTCTTGCTTACCTGCCGACGTCCCCCTGGCGCTCCGTTTCCCATGCGCCTATCCGGCGATACTTCCGATAACGAGCCTCTCGTAATTCTTGCGGCGATATCCGCCGCGAGCCGGTTCACCGCCGACGACATCGCACCGAGAACGTTCGCCACGACGGTCGCGGGATCGCGATGCGCGCCGCCCAGCGGTTCGGCGCACGATCTCATCGATGATACCAAAACGCTGCAAATCTGCCGAGGTGAGTTTCAACCGCGTCGCCGCCTCCTCCGCTTTCGTCGCATCGCCCCACAGAATCGCAGCGCAGCCTTCGGCCGATGCGACCGAGTAGACCGAGTGTTCGAGCATGATCACGTGATCGGCGATGCCCGAGGCGCAAGCGCGCCGCCCGAGCCGCCTTCGCCGATGATCGTCGCGACGATCGGCACGCGCGCTTGCGTGAATTCATAGAGGCACATCGCGATCGCTTCGGACTGCGCGTGTTCTTCGGAGGCGATGCCCGGATCCGCGCCCTTGGTATCGATGAACGTGAGGATCGGCAGACCCAACCGCGAGGCCGTGTGGGCTAGGCGCTGCGACCTTGCGATAGCCCTCGGGCGTCAACCATGCCGAAGTTGCGGCGCAGATTCTCTTTGGTATCGCGGCCGCGCTGCTGGCCCATCACCATCACCGCGCGGCCGCGCAGGAGCGCAAAGCCGGCCGACGACGGCCGGATCGTCGCGGAAATGGCGGTCGCCGTGCAGTTCGTCGAAGCGATCGAGGTTTCGCGATGTAGTCGAGCGAGGTCGGGCGGCTCGGGATGGCGCGCCATGTTGACCTTTTCCCACGGCGTGAGCGAGCCGAAGAGCTCGCGCTGAAGCGTTCTCGTACTTTCGCTCCAGCGCCGCGATTTCGGCCGAAAAATCGACCGGCTGATTGACGTTGGCGGTGCGCAGGTCGGTGATGCGGCGCTCGACTTCGAGCAATCCGCGCTCGCGCTCGACGATGACGTTGTTCACGCCTTGATCCCGCCGGCCGCGTACTGCAGCAGCCGCACCAGCGTCGCCTTGAGCTCGCGCGCGCTCGACCACCATATCGATGTGCCCCTTCTCGAGCAAGAACTCCGCGGTCTGAAATTGATCGGGGAGCTTTTGGCGGATCGTCTGCTCGATCACGCGCCGCCCGGCAAAGCCGATCATCGCCTTGGGTTCGGCCACGATCACGTCGGATTCGAACGCGAACGAAGCCGAGACGCCGCCGGTCGTCGGATCGGTCAGCACGGTGACGAAGAAGTTGCCGTCTTCTTTGAATCGCGTTACGGCGGCGGTCGTTTTGGCCATCTGCATCAGCGCGAACATGCCTTCTTCCATGCGCGCACCGCCCGAAGCGGTGAAAATCACGCAGGGCAGAGCGGCGCTTGCGCGCCTCTTCGAGCAGCAGCGTGATGCGCTCGCCGACGACCGTGCCCATCGTGCCGCCGCGGAAATGAAAGTCCATCACGCCGAGCGCGATCGTCGAACCCGTCGATCGAGCCGACGCCGCAGACGACGCCTTCGGTGAGCCCGCTCTTCTCTTTGTCGCCCGCGAGTTTGACCGGATAGGTCTTCTTGTCGACCCATCCCAGCGGATCGCCGGGCTGCGATCGAGGCGCCGATCTCGGTGAAATCGCCGTCGATCAGCATGCTGATGCGATCGTAGGCGCTCATGCGAAAATGGTGTCCGCACTTCGTGCACACGTCCAAATTCGCCGCGAGATCGCGCCGGTACAGCACCTCGCCGCAGACCGGGCACTTCGTCCACAGCGCGGCATCGCGGCCGTCGGCGTCTTTGCCGCGCCGGCTGCGCAGCCAATCGGGAATCGCCATCAGCCGTCGCTTCCCGGAAACAGGCGCGCCGAATACAGTTTGCCGCAGCTGCTTGAGGTAATTGAAAATCTCTTTTTGGTTGAGCTTCGACTCGCCGACGACGCGGTCGGTGAAGACGTACGGAATCTCGATCGCGCGCCCGTAGTGCGCCTTGGCAATGACTTCCAGCCCGATCTTGAAGCCGATCGGATCGAGCGTGACGCCTTCGAGCGCTTCGCGCCTGACCAGAAAATAGCCGCTGGTGATGTCGTTGACCGGCGTGAGCGGACGCGCGAGCATGCAGGCGACCTGCGAGGTAATGATGCGGCGCGCGGGCCAGTTTTCGATGCCGCCGCCTTTGACGTAGCGGCTTCCGATCGCGAGGCCGTATTCGCCCGACTGCCAGCGCCGCGACCATTTTGGGCAGGATGTTGATGTCGTGGCTAAAGTCGGCATCCATCGCACCGAGCGCCACCGATTCGGGGCGGGCAAAGGCCCAACCGTCGATCACGCCGCTCGATAGGCCGAGCTTCCCGGGGCGATGGAGGCAGCGCACCGGCAGTTCTTGCGCCAGGCGGTCGACGATGGCGCCCGTGCCGTCAGGGGAGTTGTCGTCCACGACGATGATCTCGCCATCGAGGGCATGGGCTTTGAAGACGTCGGTGACGGCACGCAGGAGCCGTTCGATCCCGCCGGCTTCGTTATAGGTGGGGACGACGATCGAAAAAGGAAAGCTGGCCATAGTCTAGCCGGAGGCTATACGACGGCATCCTGGGGGTTTCCGGCTATCCGTACAGTTCGAGCCGGTTGCGCCCGGCGTGCTTGGCCCGGTACATGGCCGCGTCCGCGCAGCGAAGCAGCTCTTCGGCGGTCTGCGCATCGCGCGGGAAGCAGGCGATACCGACGCTGGCTCCAAGGCGCACGATCTCGTCGCGAATGATGATCGGCTCGGCGGCCGCGTTGATTAGGCGCTGCGCGAGATGGGCGGCGCCGTCGTCGCCTTCGTAGCGCTGCTGCAACACAACAAACTCGTCGCCGCCGTAGCGAGCCACGACGTCGCTCAGCCGTGCGGCCATTTTCAAGCGCGCCGCGATGACCGCCAGCACGTGATCGCCGGCGTCGTGGCCCTGCAGATCGTTGACGGTCTTGAATCCGTCCAGATCGACATACTGCAGCGCGAACGACGTGTCTTCCCGACGGGCTTGCGCGATCGCGAGCGTCGATCTGCTCGGAAAAGTAGGCCCGATTCGGCAGCCCGGTCAGTGCGTCGACGAACGCCAGCCGCGCGAGTTCGCGCTCTTCGCGTTCGCGCTGCAGATGCGCACCGATAAGCGAGGCGATGACCACGACGAAGTCGCGATCGGCATTGTCGAATCGTTCGAGCGGGCGGTTTTTAACGAAGGTCAGCGCGCCGATGCGGTCGGCTCCCGCCGAGATCGAGATGCATACGTACGCCGCCCATGGCTGCCATGCGTGCGCGGGATCGCTCGCCCACGGTTCTCGCGCGACATCTTCGATGACGAGCACCTCGTGCGAGCCCAGGACGTGCCGTGAGAACGAGCGCGCCAGCGGAATTTCCACACCGTTGGGATACGGGGAGCCGCTTCCGGCCGTCACCACCAACGTGCCTTCGTGCACGATGCCGACATGGCACGCGTCCATCTCGAGCGTCTGCGTCGCGAACTCGAGCGTCTCGGCGATGCGATCGGCACTCGACGACTCGCGAGCCGCCAGGAGTGCGACCGCGCGGAACCGATCGCGTTGCAATGCTTCGCGCTGCATGGCGTGCCGCGCGTCGGTGACGTCACGCGAGAACGCGTACATCCCTGCGACGGTGCCGCTCGAAGCCATCGGAATCGCATCGACGCTAATCGTACGCCGGCCGCCGTCCTTGCGAACGAGCTCGATTTCGAATTGCGACGGCTTCCCTTCTTCGGCCGAACGCAGCGCAGCGCGCACCACCGGAACGTGCTCTTGTGCCGCCATGCGCGCCTCGAGACCGACCAGTTCGCTTTCACGGTAACCCGAAAGCTTTTCCATCGCCGCGTTGACGCGCAGATAATTCCCATCGCGATCGATCGCAACCGCCGGATTGGGATGGTGATCGAAGATCGAACGATACCAGGCTTCGCTGCGCTCGAGCGATTCGCGCGCGGCCTCCGCGCCGCGCATGTTCTCAAGCACCGCGTGCTGGGCCGGAAGCAGCACCGCGACCACAAGGATCGCAACAATCGCGAGCACGATCAGCGAGAAGATCGCCGAGAACGGGGTGACAGCGGAGGGGGCGTGTTTGTGCACGTACCACGAAACGGCGGCACGCACGAGCTCGATGCTCACAATAGCACCGAGGATTCCGAGCGCAGTCACCCGCAACCGACGCAAGAGGCTGCGGTCGATCACGCTCCTATTATGGAGAAACCACGCGAGGAGGGCAATACTCCCCGCCGCCGGCGACATAGAGCGTCGCCTGGCCTTTTCCAGCACGTTTCGAGCGATACATCGCATCGTCGGCGCGTTCGATCGCCTCCTCGGCGGTCGCAGCGTTGGCCGGCGCCACCACGATGCCGACGCTGGCCCCCATACTCACCGTTCGCTCGTTAAAGGTCGCAGGCTCGCTCGCGGCCTCGATCATGCGATTGGCGAGATCGAGCTCGTTGCGGTCGTCACCGGGCGTCACCTGGATGACCAAAAACTCGTCGCCGCCGACGCGCGCGAGCACGTCGCCTTCGCGAACGACCTGTCCGCAGCCGCGTCGCCGTCAGCTTGAGAAACTCGTCGCCGATCGGCATGGCCGAACGCGTCGTTGATCGCCTTGAAACCGTCGAGATCGATGTAGTACACGACGACGCGCTCGCCGCTGCGGACGGCCTTGGCGATCGCCCCTTGCAGATGTTCGAGCAGATATCGGCGGTTGGGCAGCCGGGTGAGGGGATCGGCGTAGGCGATCGCTTCGAGTTCTTCTTCGCGCCGCTCGCGTTCGAGCGACGCGCCGATCATCGCGGCGACGACGCGCACGAAGTCGCGATCCGCCTCGGTGAACATCCTTGCCGCGCGGCCGTTGCGAATACAGCAGCACGCCGCCGATCGGCTCGCCGTCGGCGTACGCGGTCGTCACGATGGCGGCCGACCACGCTTCGCGCTGCTGCGCGGGATCGCTGCGCCCATTCGACTTGTGCGCTTCGGTGAACGAAAAGACCTTATTCGTCCCGAAGATATGCCGCGTGAACGTCGCTCGAAACGGCACCTCATGCCCGACCGGGTGTGCGATGCCGAAGCTGTACATCACGTACACTTTGTCTTCCCGAACGCGCGTCACCATCGCCGGCGTCGAGTTCCAGCGATCGCGCGGCGAACTAGAGCAATTCGTTGATCTGGCGTTCGACCGACGCCGCATTCTCCGACGCCAAGTGCGCGAGCGAACGGAGCCGTTCGCGTTGCACGCGCTCGCGAAATTCGAGTTCACGCTCGCGCGAGACGTCGCGCGCGATCGACGTACGTGCCTTCGAGCGTGCCCGCCGGCACGCATCGGCACCGTGTCGACGCGCACCATGACCGACTTTCCGTTGCGCGTCCGCAGCGCAGCATCGAGCCGGAGCGGATGATCGGCGTAGAGCGCGCCGGCGAGTCCCGGCGTGTTCGAGCGCGTCCTGCGCGGTCGCAAGCATCTCGATCGGCATGCCGATCAGTTCTTCGGTCCGGTATTGCGAGAGCATTCCATTCGCACGTTCGCGCGCATGATGTGGCCGCTTGCATCGATCACGGCGATCGCATCGGGATGAAAATCGAACATCGAAGCAAAGCGATCGCGGCTGCGTTCCAATTCGAGTTCGGAGGCGCGAATCTCCGAAAGATCCTTTGGCAATGCCCACCACGCCAACGATTTGCCCCGACGCTGATCGGCGAGAGGCTGCACAGCACGGGCACGTCCGCACCGGCGGCGGTGCGAAAGATCGTCTCGAACTCCGCAGCTGTGCCCTTGAGCGCGCGCTCGAACGCGGCCGCAGGCGAACGCGCGCTCGTCGACTCCGCGATGTGCACCGACCAATGCATGTTGACGGCTTCGCCTGCATCCCGAGCAATCCGGACCGCGGCCGTGTTGCCGCGCACGATCGTTCCATCGCGCCGGTAGATCGCCATGGCGATCGGGACTCTCGGCGAAGATCGCCGTGAATCGTTCGCGCCGTTCTTCCAGCCGCTTGAGCATCGTCTTCCCAGCGTCCTTCGACCGGGCGAATCAGATGTAATAGGCGCGAAGACAACGCGAGGGCGATCAGCCGCCGAGACGATCGCTCCCGATCGGAAACGCTGCCGCGAGCTTTGAAGTCCGCTGTTCATATTCCGATCGTGCGCCGTTGAAGATCGCAAGGAGGCGCATCCCGTCGGGCCGCGTCGGCGCGGCAACGTATCGATCGAGCAACGCCATTCGTCGGCGGTCGAGATCGTCAAAATGCGTCTGAGCGTCGAGCAACGCCGTCGCCGTTCTGCTCCTGCGCCGCGCTATCGTGAATCGTCGCATCGTAGAGCACGCTGCAGCGTGCACGGCGCGCCGCAAGCCACTGGCGTTGATCGATTGCGGTCGGCGCGTTCGTCGAAACCGCAAGAAAGACGAAAATGGCGACCTGGATCACCAACACGACAAGCAACCGCGGCAGCGCCGATTGCGCCCGCCCCGCTTCAGGCGACGGACGGCTTTGCCGCTCATGCATCTCTGTTTAGCTATCGGAGCGGGCCCGCAGCACCTTCAGAACGGCTCAGCCCCATTCGTATCGCAAGATCGCCACCATCGACGAGCCCAGCGGTCTCCGTACGCAAGATCTGCCGAGCCGAGCGATATCGAGCTGCGCGCCGGCCGCCGCGGCAGCCTCGGCCTCGGCGTGCGAGAATCCGCCCTCCGGCCCGACGACGATCAGCACGCGCGTGACTCCGGCGACCAGTTCAGGCAACACGCTCGCGCCAGCGGCTCGGATCGGCGGCCTCCCAGGGAATCAGCACGCGATCGTAGCCGGGCATGCATGCGAGCAGGTCGCCAGATCCAGGCGGCTCCCGTCGCAACATCGTCCGTGCGGCCGCTCTGCGCGCCGGAGCTTTGCGCCAGACGGCGCCAACGCTCGAGTTTGGCGGCGCGCACATCACCGGCGATCGTACGCTCGCTATGTAGCGGGATCAGCGTGCGCACGCCGAGTTCGCTCGAGTTTTTCGACGACGTAATCCATCTTCGCGCCTTTGGGAATGCCCTGCGCGACGTCGATCCGCAACGTCGCGCGCGCGTCGCGCGCCGTCGAGCATTTCTTCGAGCTCGCGCGCTTACGCGCGCACCGTCGACGTTCGAGCCGCGCACGAAAGACCTGCGCGGCCGAGTCGACGATCTCGATCATGTCGCCGCTTGCGCAGACGCAGCACGTGCACGATCTTGTGCGCGTCGGCTTCCCTCGATCGCACGCGTCGCCGATCGCGTGCCGATCGCGCACGAAGAAGCGCCGCGCCGGCACTACTCGGGCCGGAACGCGTCCTTCACGCGATCGAAAAAGCTCTTCTCTTCCAGGCGTCGCCGCCGGCGCGCGCGTACTCTTCGAGTAATTCGCGCTGACGTTTGCTCAGCTTGGTCGGAACCGCGACGTGAATCGTGACGTGATGATCGCCGCGCTGCGAACCGCGTACGCTGGGCATGCCGTGACCGCGCAGACGCAGCGTCGTTCCGCTCTGCGTTCCCGCCGGAACGGTCAGCTGCAGCGGGCCTTCGAGCGAGGGCACGTCGATCGTCGCGCCCAGCGCCGCGAGCGGAAAACTCACCGGCATATCGATGAACGTCTCGAGCCCGTCGCGTTTGAAGAACGGATGCGGTGCGACGCTGAGATAGACGTAGAGATCGCCGGCCGGACCGCCGCGAATCCCCGCTTCGCCGTTGCCGCGCGATGCGAATGCGCGAACCGTCGTCGACGCCGGCCGGTACGCGCACGGTAAGTTTGCGCTCGACTTCATGACGTCCGCGCCCGCCGCAGACCGCGCACGGCTGCGTGATCACGGCGCCTTCGCCGCCGCACGTCGAGCACGGTCGCCTGCGTGACGAATTGGCCGAGCGGCGTCTGCCGAACGGTGCGCATCACGCCCGAGCCGTGACAGCGTTCGCAGCCCGGCGACGAGCGAACCGGGCTGCGCGCCCGAGCCTTTGCACGTCTCGCACTGCGCGAGATGCGAGAACTGAATCTCTTTGGTCGTGCCGGCTAAACGCTTCGTCGAGCGTGATCTCGAGATCGTAGCGCAGATCGGACCCGCGCTGCGGACCGCTGCGATGCGGCTGCGCATCCGCCGCGCGCATCGCCGAAGAACATGTCGAAGATGTCGCCGAATCCGTTCGGCCCGAAGCCCGAGAAGCCGAAATCCGCGCCGCCTTTTGTTGCGGTCCGCTCACCGTGCCGAAGCGATCGTACTGCGCGCGCTTTTGCGGATCGGAGAGCACTTCGTACGCTTCGTTGATCTCTTTGAAGAGATGCTCCGCGGTCGACTTGTCCTGCGAGACGTCGGGATGGTGGCGCCGCGCGAGCGTGCGATAGGCGCGCTTGATCTCATCCGGCGACGCGTCGCGCGCGACGCCGAGCGATTCGTAATAATCCTTGGTGGGCATTGGCTTGCTTATTCGTTATTCCTGGGCTACGTCGGAGAGGCGTTCGGAGAGCGTTTGTGCGGTTCCGGACGCGAGCGCCAAAAGGCGAGCGTACGGCATGCGGCGCGGGCCGAGGATCGAGAGCATCCCGATCGCGCTTGGACCAAAGCGATAGGGAACCGTGACGACCGAGAGATCGGCCAGTTCGTCGATGCCCAATTCCGCGCCGATCTTGACGCTGGCGTTTTCGGCACCCGATCGCGTCGGCAACCATTTCGTACAGCGTCTTCTGCTCCTCGATGATGCGCAGAATCGAGCGCAACTTGCGCAGATCGTGGAACTCGGGCTGATCGAGCAGATTTTGCGTGCCCGCAGCGGCGATCGACGGCGCCTGCGCGCGAGCGTGCGCTGCGCAGCGCGGCCGAGACGGCGGCAAAGAGATCGTCGCTCAGACCCAGTTCGCGCACGGTGGCGGACATGTCGCCGTCGCCGATGTCGCGCATCAGACGATTGCCAGAGGCGCGCGTTGAGCGCGTTGGAGAGGCGCGTGAGCGCATCGGCATCCACATCGCTACCCAATTCGAACAGCGTCTGCGCCGCAACGCCGAGCGACGTCACGACGACGGCCACGCCGGTGCGCGGCGAAAGCCAGATCAGTTGGATGTGCTTGAACGCTTGCGTATCGGGCTGCGGTTTGGTGACGAACGCCAGATTGTTCGAAAGGCGGCCGAGCAGGCGCGTCGCGTTTTCGATCACGTCGTCGAGTTCGCGGCTGGCCTCACGCAGATCGTCGCGGATACGGCGGCGGTCTTCGTTCCCGAGGGTCTCGGGCTGCATCAGTTCGTCGACGTAGGTACGGTAGCCGGCATCCGAGGGGACGCGGCCCGCCGACGTGTGGGGCTGAACCAAGTACCCGCAGCGCCTCAAGCTCGGCCATCTCGTTGCGAACGGTCGCCGAGCTCACGCCAAGGTTGTACTTCTGCGTCAGCGTCGCGCGACCCGACCGGCTCGGCCGTCGCGATGTACTCATACACGACCGTCGCCAGGATATAGGCCTTGCGCTTGTCCAGACCGCCCTCGCCCTTCATTGCCCCTATCCTAGCACTCCTAACCCCGGAGTGCCAATACCCAGGCGACTTTATCGGGCAAAGCTTCAGCTTTGACCGATAAAGTCTACCAAGCTAGTGCTGTGACCTTTGACGCAGGCATTCCGGTTCACAATCGCCGAACGCGCGCCCCATGAGCACGCAAGCAATCGAAGCACTCTTTGAAGAGAGCCGCCGTTTCCCACCGCCCGCCGAATTCACGGCGCAAGCCAACGCGCAGCCCGGCATCTACGAGGAAGCCGAAAAAGATTACCAGGCGTACTGGGCCGGGTGGGCGCGCAAGCTCGAGTGGATGAAGCCGTTCACCAAAACCCTGGAGTGGAACGAGCCGTTCGCGAAGTGGTTCTATGACGGCGAACTCAACGTGTCCGTCAATTGCCTCGATCGCCACGTGCGCGCCGGCAAAGGCGAGCAAGATCGCCTACTACTACGAAGGCGAGCCCGGCGACCGCTGGACGATCACCTATCAGCAGTTGCTCGACGACGTCTGCAAGTTCGCGAACGGGCTGCGCAAGCTCGGCATCAAGAAGGGCGATCGCGTCGCGATCTACATGCCGATGATTCCCGAGCTGCCGGTCGCGATGCTGGCGTGCGCGCGCATCGGCGCGGCGCATTCGGTGATCTTCGGCGGATTCTCGCCCGACTCGATCATCGATCGCGTCAACGACGCGGAATGCGTCGCGATCATCACCGCCGATCAAGGCTGGCGCCGCGGCAACAAGGTTCCGCTCAAGCGCAACTGCGACATCGCGATGGAAAAGACGCCGTCGGTCAAGCACTGCATCGTGGCCAAGCGCGTCGGCGACGACAGTCTTCATGCACGAGGGCCGCGACCATTGGTGGAGCGAAGTTGTCGCCGGTCAATCGACGACGTGCGAGCCCGAACGCATGAACGCCGAAGATCTGCTCTTCTTGCTCTACACCAGCGGCACGACGGCCAAGCCCAAAGGCATCAAGCACACGACCGGCGGCTATCTCACGCAGGCGACCGCGACGCACAAGCTGGTCTTCGATCTCAAAGAAGACAAAGACATCTTCTGGTGCGGCGCCGATATCGGCTGGGTGACCGGGCCACTCGTACATCGTGTACGGCCCGCTCGCGAACTGCGCGACCAGCGTGATCTACGAAGGCACGCCGGATTATCCCGACAAGGATCGGCTGTGGGAGATCATCGAGCGCTATAAAGTCTCGATCTTCTACACCGCGCCGACGGCGATTCGCACGTTCATGAAATGGGGCACCGAATATCCGGCCAAGCACGATCTCTCGTCGCTGCGTCTGCTGGGTTCGGTCGGCGAACCGATCAATCCCGAAGCGTGGATGTGGTATCGCGAATGGATCGGCGGCAACAAGTGCCCGGTGGTCGACACGTGGTGGATGACGGAGACCGGCGGCATCATGATCACGCCGCTTCCGGGCATCACGACGCTGGTTCCGGGTTCGGCAACGCGCCCGCTTCCCGGGTATCCAGGCCGACGTCGTCGACGAGCAAGGGCAACTCCGTGCCGCTCGGCGGCGGCGGATACGCGGTGATCACGCGCCCGTGGCCGGGCATGACGCGCGGCATTTGGGGCGACGACGAACGCTACAAGCAAACGTACTGGTCGAAGTTCCCCGGCAAGTTCCTCGCCGGCGACGGATGCAAACGCGACAAGGACGGCAACTTCTGGTTCATGGGCCGCATCGACGACGTGATGAACGTCAGCGGCCATCGCATCTCGACGGCGGAGATCGAGAGCGCGCTCGTCGATCATCCCAAAGTCGCCGAAGCGGCGGTCTGCGGCAAGAACGACGACGTGACGGGCCAAGCGATCTACGCGTTCGTCTCGCTCAAAGGCGGCGACAAGGGCTCGCCGGCTTTTGCCGACGAGCTACGCGACCACGTCGCCGAAAAACTCGGCAAGTTCACGCGGCCCAAGTACATCACGTTCACGCAAGAACTGCCGAAAACGCGCAGCGGCAAGATCATGCGCCGCCTCCTGCGCGACATCGCCGAAGGCCGCACCCTGGGCGACACCACGACGCTCGCCGACTCAACGATCGTCAACGAACTCCAAGAACGCGCCAAAGTCGAGTCAAGCGAAGAATAAACTCCGCTCGCCGCGCAAAAAAGGGAAAGAGCAACGCCAAGCGTTGCTCTTTTTTTCTCCCCCTTGTCATGCTGAGGGGCGAGCAAAAGCGAGCCTCGAAGCACGCTCCCGCCCACCTCAAAACCCTACGGCCGCGTTGACGCCTTCGGTTTCGGCTTCATGGCGCTGCCCTTCATGGCGCTGCCCTTCATGGCATCGTGTTTCATGGCATCGTGTTTCATGGCGCTGCCTTTCATCGCAGTGCTTTTCATGGCGTGGCTTTTCATGGCCATGGCGTGAGCGGGTTTGGGCGAAGCCTTCATCGTGTCGGCCATCGCGGGGGCGGCGGTCAATACGGCCGCCACGAGCATTGCGCTAAGAAGACGCATGGGTGGTGTACTCCTCTGCAGTGGTAGTAATCTGCATGGGGTACGCCGCCCGGCCGAACGCGGATGAGTTACGCCGGGCCGCCCTTCGAGGCTCGCTACGCTCGTCTACCAAGAGCCGCGGGGAACGACTTTGCCGGCGAGGATGTCGCGGACGGGGAGTTCGGGGTAGCCGACGCTGGCATAGAGGCTGTTTTCCCAGGCGAGCGCGATCAGGTCTCGGTACATCGCCGCGCCGCGCGCGAGCTGCGCGTCGGTGAAGGCGACCGCCTTCGGGGTGGCGTTTTCGAAATCGCCGTCGGCGTAGAGTTGATACAGCGGATCGACTTCCTTCGCCGTGCCGCTCAGATACGCGCCGACGATCGACGCGATCTCGGTCTGCGTAAGCAAATGATCGGCGTGCATCGACATGTACGCCGGCACGTCGGCGCGAACGGCGTCCGGCTGCGCGTGCGCATTGACGAACGTGCTTTCGAAGTACGAGTGGATGTGCTTGGTCGTGTACTGGTGCGGATTGGGTCCGTCGCCCCAGCCGTTGAAGTGCGTCGTGATGTGCAGCGGCTGGCTGCCGTCGCCCACGAAGTGCCCCCAATCACCGATGTCGCGCAACGTAAGGTCTTCGCGCAGCGGCGAGATCTGTTGGCGTGGAGATAGTTGTCGACGCGCCAAAGCGCGAAATCCATCCGCACGCGTTCGAAGCCGTCCATGATCGTGTACGGCACGTAGCCCATGCGGTACGGATCGCTGCCCGCCCGCGCGAGCGCTGCTTCGTAGGCCTTCATGCTGACCGGCAGCGCATCCAAACGCACGACGCCATCGACCGTGCCGTCGTCGCCGATGTCTAAGAAGTGGCCAGGATCGTTATCGTCGTCCCACGACTCGCCCGCGCCCTTGATCCGGTCTTCTTCCGGCCCGAGGTACGCGATCTCTGCGATCGCATCGGGCGTGCGCAAGAACGCGGGCAATTCGGCCGGCAGCGTCTGCGCCGCGATGTCGGCTGATCATCGTGTGGCCGACTTCGCCCCACGCGAGCACGGCAGACGGAAGCGACGCGATCGCAAGGGTGGCCGCCAGCGCGGCGATCGAGCGGGATGTCACGCAAAGAACTCCGTTATTTCATCGAGATGGGTGATACGCTGCGCGGGCGGAAGCGCGCGCAGAATCGTTTGCCCGTAACGGGTCGAAGCGGCGCGACCGTCGAGCAACGCGACCAGACCCGTGTCGGTGGTACTGCGGATCAGCCGCCCGAAGCCCTGCTTGAGGCGCACGATCGCTGCGGGAATCATGTAGTTCTCGAATCCGTCGAGCCCGCGCGCTTCGAGTGCCCGCACGCGCGCGCTGACCAGCGGATCGGCCGGCGACGGAAACGGCAGCCGGTCGATGATCACGCACGAGAGCGCATCGCCGACGACGTCGATGCCTTCCCAGAACGTGCCGGTCGCGAAGAGCACCGCGTTGGGCGTTTTGCGAAACCACTGCAGCAGATGCGCGCGCGGCAACTCGCCTTGGAGTTTGACCGGGATACGGAATGCGCTCGCGCAGCAGCGCGTAGACTTCGCGCAGCCGCGCGTACGACGTGAAAAGCACGAACGCGCGGCCCCGGCAACGGTCCAGGCATTCTTCGACGATCGGCGCCGCTTTGCGCGAGAAGTCGTTGGCCTTGGGATTGAGTTCGGGCGGCGCGAGATAGAGGCGCGCTTGTTTGCGCGTAGTCGAACGGCGACGGTGCGATCAACTCTTGCGCGTCGTCGACGCCAAGAGCGCGCTTGAGAAATCGAAGCGCTCCTCCACCGGCGCGTCGATGTCGCCGACCGCATGCGTAGCGCTGGTGAGCACGACGCTTTCGACGCGATGAACAACGTCGCGCGCAGAAACGCGCCACATCGAAGGGTGCGCTGTTGACTTCGTAGCGCCCGTCGCGCTCGCCGCGTTCGACCCACGCGATCGCCTCGTCGGCCGGGATGTGCACGCGATCGATCGCCGTTCTGATGCGCGAGCACCGAGCGCATCGAGAGATCGCGCCGCCGCTCGGCTTCCGCGTCCGGTTCTCGAAGGATCCACGCGCTTCTTCAAGCGCCGAGTGCCAATTGGCGTAGAGCCAGTTCTCGAGTTTGTAGAGCGTGCCGCGGACGGTTTCGAGCGCGGGGCAGGGCGGCTTCGTTGGCCTCGAGCGGATAGCGATCGCCCTGAACGGTCGCCAGCGCCGATTCGAGCGCGCGCATGCCTTCGTCGAACTCGCCGTCGAAGCTGCGCGGGCACGTTGTAGGTGCGGTGGAGCTTACGCATCATGCGGCCGAGCGTGCTGCGCGAGATCGTCGCGGTCAGCGCGTCGGTGGCCCAGCGCTCGCACTGATGCGCTTCGTCGAGAATCGCGACGTCGTAGGGCGGGATCAACCCGCCGCCCGACCGCCAGATCCAGAAAGAACAGCGCGTGATTGACGACGATGATATCGGCGTATTTGGCTTCGTCGCGCTTTTTGAAAAACCAGCAGTCGCGGAAATGCTCGCAGAACTCGCCCGTGCAATCGTCGGCGTCGGCGTCGAGCTGCTCCCATTCGTCGCCCGGCGGCACGAACGAGAGTTCCGCGCGATCGCCGGTCTGCGTGCGCGCCGCCCAGTTCCACATCTCACCCATCGTGCGCGACGAGGCGATTAGGCGCTCGGAGCGCATCCGCTCGTACTTCTGCTTGCACAGGTAGTGACCGCGGCCTTTGAGCAGCGTGACGCGGATCGGATGATCCAGCGCGCGCTCGACCAGCGGAATATCTTTGCGCACGAGTTGTTCTTGCAGCGCGATCGTGCCGGTCGAAAGCACGATCTTCTTCCCACTGCGCACCGCGGGAACCAGATACGCGAGCGATTTGCCGACGCCCGTGCCGGCTTCGACGATCGTGTGCATGCCTTCGAGGATGCCGCGCTCGATCGACTGCGCCATTTGCACTTGCCCCGGCCGCGCTTCGAACCCGGCGAGCGCGCGCGAAAGCGCACCGCCCGGAGCGAAGAGTTCCGGCGTGGTCTCGCTCATTGATGCGGCGGTTGCGGTTGTTGCGGCGCCTGATATTCGGTTTCGTACTGGTCGCCCGTGACCGCGTTGACGACGACCGGCGCCACGCGGCGCGGCGGATAGTAGATCGCAAGCGTCAGCAGAAAGCCGACGATCAGACCGCTTACGTGCGCCTGCCACGAAATCTGCGGCACGGCAAACGTGATGATCAAATTGACAACCAAGATGCCCATGTTATCGCGCACGAGCCGCATGCCGGGCGGCCCGAGTTTGAATCCGATCGCGAACAGCGCGCCGAACAATCCGAAGATCGCGCCGCTCGCACCGAGCGTTCCCGACGCACCCTGCGCGGGCGAGCTGAGGTACACGACGCCGAGCCCCGAGGCGACCAGCGAGACGAAATAGATTAGCGCCATGCGCCATTTTCCGGCGACCATTTCGATGAAGCGCCCGAGCGACCACAGCGAAACCATGTTGACGCCGATATGCAGCAGCCCCGCGTGCAAGAACGCCGACGTGAGGATGCGCCACCATTCGTGATAGATCAGCACCGAGTTGGGCGAGAGCGCGCCCGCTTGCAGCACGACATCCAGGCCGTTGCCGCCCATCATCGAGAGCATGCTCGGACCGGCGACGAAAATTTCCCAAATGAAGACGACGAGGTTGATGCCGATGAGGGCGCGGGTGACGATCATGCAGTCGCCACCGTCACCAGGCCCGCGAGTTCGAGCGAGATGGCGTGCCGCTTGCCGCCGACGTCGATCGTCAGCGGACCGCCAAGCGGCGCCTTTTGCACCAGCGTGATCTCGGCACCCGGACGCAAGCCGATGTCGTCGAGGTAGCGCAAGATCTCGGGAAACTCTTCGGTGACGCTTTGAATGCGGCCGCGCAGCCCTTCGGGCGCCTGCGCGAGCGGTTCGCCGACGCCGGCCGGCGCGCTGAGATCGGCGGGCGGAATCGGCTGGCCGTGCGGGCAGGTCGTCGGGTCCTTGAGCAGCGCGAGCAGACGGGATTCGACGTTGGCCGAGATCGCGTGTTCGAGCATGCAGGCCTCGTCGTGCACCTGGTCCCAGGGCATGCCGAGCACGTCGGTGAGCAGCCGCTCGGCCAGGCGATGGCGGCGCAGCACGCGCACGCCGACCTCCAGGCCCTTGGGCGTGAGCTTGACCTCGCCGCGCGCGACCTGCTCCACGTAGCCGTCCTTCGCGAGCTTCTTGAGCATGCCCGAAACCGAGGCGGGCGCGACGCCGAGCGCCGACGCAAGCCCCGAGGTGGTGACCCCGGGACCCTCGCGCTCCAAACGGTAGACCGCCTCGAGATATTCCTCGATCGATTCGGCAAAATGACTGTGACCGGACATCCGGGTTACACCTTCGCGGCGGAACTGCGCGGTTCCATGCCTAGGCGCTTGTGGAGGCGCGATTTGCCCTCGGCATCCAGAAACGACGCGTCGATGGCTTGCGCTACGAAGCGGCGCAAGGTCTCGATTCCGGCGCGCTGTGCGACCAGCGCGTACTCTTGCGTGATCGACGTGCCGAAGATCGCCGGATCGTCGGCGTCGATCGTGACGCGCACGCCGCGCGCATCGAGATCGTAGAGCGGATGCTCCAGGTGCGCCGGCACCGCGCCGGTGAGCGCGTTGGACGTGGGGCAGATCTCCAGCGCAATGCCGCGTTCGGCCAAGAGTTCGACCACCGCGGGGTTTTCGATCGCGCGCACGCCGTGGCCGATGCGCTCGGCGCCGAGCACGTCGATCGCGGCGAGCACGCTGTCGGCGCCGGCTGCTTCGCCAGCATGCGCGACTGCATGCAAGCCCGCCACGCGCGCCGCGCCGAACACGTCGGCAAAGAGTTCGGCCGGAAAGCGCGCCTCATCGCCGCCCAGGCCAATACCGATCACGCCCTCGCCCGCGAGCGACGCCGCGAGCTTGGCCGTGCGCAGCGCCGAATCGGCGCCGAAATTGCGCGTGACATCCACGATGAGTGAAAACTCCGCACCGCGCGCGTTGGCTGCACGCAGTTCGCTGACGATGCCGCGAATCGTGGCCGCGATATCGAGATCGCGATGGAAATACGACCACACCGACGGCGAGATGAACAGCTCGCCGTAGACCACGTTCTGCGCGAGCGCATCGGCCACGAACTCGCGAGCAAGGCGAGCGTAGTCGTCGGGCTGCGCGAGCGCCCGGCTGACCGCCGCGAAGATCAACAAGAACTCGCCGAAATCGGCGAACTGGTACGCTTGCTGCGGGTCGGTCGGGCCGGCCAGCTCGGCCTGCCCGGGCCGATAGCGCGTGGAAACGCCGTACCGCCGAGCCAGCTCGACAAAAGTCTCGGCCCGCAAGCTGCCTTCGAGGTGGCAATGCAGATGAATCTTTGGTATTCTTGCGATGGCCGGATCGATTGCACTCATCCCTCACCAGATTCGGAGGGAAAGCGCCCCGACCCGCCGTACAACCCGCAGTCATCCTCAGGTCACGCAGTCACCTGTCATCCTGAGCTTGTCGAAGGAACGCCGCGGGGTGGAGCAGTCCGGTAGCTCGTCGGGCTCATAACCCGAAGGTCACAGGTTCAAATCCTGTCCCCGCAACCTATCGCAGGTCCAACAATGGAAACGTTGTTGGACCTGTTTCTTTTCCGGCGATCAATTGTCGACCCATTGTTGGACCATCTGGATTTCGAGCCGGAGCTGCTGTTAATTACACGACACGGCAACGACTTGCTGGCCAGGAGGAAATGAAACCGAATTCCCAGCGGGAAGCGTGGTCGGCCCGATCACGACCTGCTGCGATGATAGCGATCCCGGGGCTACCGTGCCGGTTGCGACTTGCTTCCAAGCGCTGTTCGCATATACGTCGAGAGCGCACGTCGTCGCACCGGTCGGCGTTGAAGCGAAGGTCACTTGCGGCAGGTTTTGGCCGAAGCTGATCGTTTGCGTGCCTCCGTTGTAGAACGAGTAGTATGCCTGCGGAGTAAAGCCAGCGGTGGCATTGTCGGCCGCCAGCGTGTTGGGGGTCGCGATCGCTCCCGCGGCCGGTAGTGACATGCTCCACGCGAGGGCGCCGCTCTGAGAAGGCGTAGCGAATTGAATCGCGTTGGTCGTGCTATCGAAGACTCCGCCGACCGATGCTGGAGTCTGCCCGGCAGTAAGTGTCATCGAAATCGAACTGCTCTGCATTGTCCAAGTCTGGGGCACCGTCGTCGGAGCTGGTGTTGGGCTGCCGGTTGCGGTCGCCGTCGGTGCAGCCGTCGCCGGCGTGCCACCGCTGGAGCCTCCGCCCCCGCAAGCCGCTAAGAAGACAATGCATCCGAGTAGGCCGATATACCCAGCGGTACTTGAAAATTTCTTCACGCTACCTCCTGCGCGGTTCCGTGTGATTGCCATCGCGCTATAAAATGCGCGGCATCACATTCTTCGGACGCTATAGCATATTGCTTTAGCGTTCGCGAACAGGGCGGGCTCTCGGCGAGCCCAACGTGCCCCACGATGAAGAAAGTTGGGGCGATTCTCCGGGCGGCGCGCGAGTCCGCAGGCATTTCGCAGAGCGCCCTAGCTAAGCGAGTGGGTATCTCGGCCGGACAGCTCGCCCAGATCGAGAATGGGCAGCGCGCCGACCCTCATTTCTCGACCGTTGCGCGCATCGCTGGCGCGATGGGACTTTCATTAGATGCGGTGGCAGCCGCATGTGCAATTGGCGGCTTCGGTCGACCACCGCGCGACCTCGCCTCTCGGCGAGCGGTAAACGTGAAACTCGGAGACGAGCTCGAAAAGGCGCGACGAGACCTGGGGAAGGCGTCGGCTCGGCTCGATATGATCGCAAAGGGCGTCGGCGAGAGCGACGATTAGAGTAGCGGGATTTGCCTTATGCACGCAAAGTCAAGGATCGTCGTGTTCTCTATCGACAGCAATCCATCACCATTTCCAGCGTTTTGGCTTGCGACGACCGCGTCTCGGATCGCGAACCGACCGTGGTATCGAGGCGGTTGCACGTCCGGCCACAACTCTCCACATTGGCATCGCGGCGTCCAACTCGGCAAGAACGTCAATGAGCTCGCCATAGAACGCAAGATTCGGGTTGAACCTGAATGCCAATCCACGAGACTTACCGTTGACTTTTCTTCGGTATTCAAGAATGCCGAAAGCCTTAAACATCCAGAGCGTCTGCCGAACCGTCGAGCGATCGAGGCCTGGAATGCATCGAGCGATCTCGGCCGAATTTGCCTCGCCTAGAATATACAGTAGTAACAGCGGCAGCGTCCGATGCCTGTAGCCAAATGTTGTCCGCACATCTCTTCTGCGCGAGCGCCGAAAGGGTGGAGAACCCGCCAAGTCGTTGTCCGCATGATAGGACGGCGTTTTGAAGCCATAAATCTCGCCAATCCTAAGCAGAAGACGCTTCAACGATTCCGCAGCGGGATGAGCCGGGTCGAGCGCCACGTAGACGCACGATCTCGAAAGTCGCCATTTGGATACCAATCCTAGATTGGCGAGCTCGGTCAAAGCACCGAATTAGGGTCTCCAGAGATGCTCCCAGAGGCGTTGCAGTCGAATGTTTCCGCCGTGCAACGCAAGAGTGACCAAGAGCGTCATACGAATGTCCGAGATGAAAAGTAGTGGCGGTCTCGCCTCGCCGCGGCTGGCAACAGTCGGCTTGCCAACGGCATGTTCGACACCGTTTAAGCGGTAGTCATAGGCCAGGCCTTTCCTTCGGCGTAATTTAGCCTGCATTCTCCGATATCGCTCGTGCAGTGACTAAAGACGCTTCCCTTTGAATACGAGATACGGCGGTTCCGCAATTGCTCCTGAACGACCGTGCGGCAAAGGTTATAGCGTACGATTCGTGCGAGGAACTCGTTCCAACGCGAAACGTACAGTGAATCGCCGGTTCCATCTCGTCGGCTTTTCGCTCCTCCAGCGTGCCAATTCCGGCTAGGCGGTTATCGACGCGCTTTTCGAGCGAAAAAGCCCTTCGATTCATTGCCGCGCACGGCATAACTCATCGTAGAGCTTTGGATCCGTAGTCTTGAGCGCATGAATATGCTTGATGGCCTCGCTCGGCTTCTCGTCTTTGCCGTAGTTTCGTGGTTTAGTTGGGCCAACCAACGTCGCGCCAAAGGAGTGGCAGACGTCTCGATTTTCTACACTGAGATACGCGTTGTCGGCGATCACATTCGTAGATCGAATCCGGCGCCCCGCCACGGATTCAACAAGTGGCTTGAAGTTAGCGTGGTCGGACGTTCCCTCACCCTTGTGCTCGGTCAACATAAATCCGAGAATCGCCTTCCACGGACGCCCCATAACCAGATGCACTCATTGAACTGGTGCCGTCGAAATGTTCGCTGTGCCGTCAGACAGCCGCCAGCACGAGATGAATTGAGGTGAAATTCCAGATGCATCGATGATGATATCGTCGTCTAACATCGCAAAAGGCCTTGTGGTGAGCAGGAAAGCTTCCATGAGAATCTCAGTCGTCACCGGATCGGACTTAGAATTCACGAACTTCCAGGCGTGAAGGCCATCTTTCCTGAGCAATACGTAATCGTCGACATCATCGCCCTGGCCACCACCG
>CAVZSY010000009.1:7500-205385 GCA_963778045.1 Vulcanimicrobiota bacterium | reverse complement strand
TCTGTTTGTTTGTTGCTGTCGGTTGTCGCTGTCTCTTGCGGGCTGTCGGGTGTGGGCTATGGGTTGTCGGACTGCTGGATGATGGGTTGTCTCTCTCTCTGGATTCTTCTTCTTCTTACTGGGTTGGCCGGGTTATCTGTTGCTACTTGTGTCTGTTTGTTTGGTTGTTTGTTGTAGGTGTTTAGGGTTGGAGGCAGGATGCCGGGCACGGAGGGTTTGGATTCTTCTTCTTCCTCTTTGCCGTCCGTTTTCCGTCGTCGGGCTGTCTGTTTGTTCAGTGTCGGTTGCTGCTTCTCCTCTTGTTGCTGTCGGTTTTCCTTCTGTCTTTGTAGGGTTGGTTTGGACCGTTCATGTGGGGTACGCGGCTCTTCTCTTTTTTCTCGAGCAAGAGGAGGGAAAGGTTAGTAGACAAAAAAAAAAAAAAAAAAAAACTTGTTGGGTGACGACTGTTTTTAATTTGTGGACCAGATGATGGGCTTTTCTGCTGGGGTAGGGTAGTGGTGGACCGGTTAGGGTAGGCACGGGAAACAGCGCCGGAGCCTTCCATCTGGTCTGGAACGACACCCGCACGGGGAAGCTGGATCTGTTCGCCGCCTCGGTGCGCCCCTGAAGTGGCGCCGGAGCGGGGCTAGACCGAATCGATCCACTGCCCGAAACGGGCGGCCTCGCGGTCCATCAGGCCGGGGTCCCCGAAGGTGTTGGCCAGCAGCGCGATGCCCTCGTACCGGGCGATGAGGGCCATGGCGAGATCGCGGCCGTCGGAGCGGCCCATGGCCTCGAACTGCCGTGCGGCCCAGCCGAGCGGGACCCGCGCCAGCACGGCTGCGGGTTCCCAGGCCATCGGCGCGCTTGTCCAGTTCCATGCAGAGCGAGCCGCCCGGGCAGCCGGACCGCGCCACCAGTTCGCTCTGCTCGACAGCCCCGCGACCAGGCCTTCAGCCGCTCCCGGCGCGTGTCGTACGCGGGTCCATCGCAGCCATCATATCGTTCGCCTGCCGGTGGTCGCGATGACCGCGGCGACGAGGTCGTTCTTGGTCTTGAAGTAGTAGTAGACGTTGCCCAGCGGCACGCCGGCCGCCTGCGGCGATGTCCGCCAGCGTCGTCTGCTCGACCCCCTGTTGGTGCACCATCTGCAGGCGGCGGCGACCAACCGCGCCCATGCATCCTTACTCAAGAGCAGGGAACCTAATGCATGCATGGGGAGTTGCGCTCGCCCAGCGCCGTCCGGGTTTGAGCGCGTAGCGAACAATAGGCGGCGACCGTTCCGCCGGGCACCGGGGCATCGGCCCCGTCCACGAGATCGGTTAGCGCGGTAAGTTCTCCGTTGAGACGTGTGAAGAGCTCCGCCGCTTTGGTATCGTGACGCTTGAGCGCGCGTTCGCGTGCATCGTAGGTGCGATCGAGCAGCATCGAAACGTCGTGCGCCATCGCGTACTGGTTTTCGAGTACCGATTGGGCGATGTGGATGCGCGGGTCCATGACCAGTTCGAGCGGCTGCGAGCGCGTCACGCCGTCCACGGTGAGTTTGACGGTGTAACGTCCCGGAACCGCCAGCGCGCCTTGCGGAACCCGCGGCGTGTCGTCGTCGTTGGCCGAGATGGGCAAATCGACGGCGACGGATTCAGGCATCGGCCCGCGCAGATCCCAGACGAAACGGTGCATCCCCGCATCGGTGGCCGGGCGCACGAACGGCTTTTCCCAATATGCCGGTTTGTCGAACTCGACGGGCTTGGGCGCCGGATCGTCGCTGGAATAGCGCCGCACCAGCGACCCGTGCGCGTCGTAGATCGGCGATCGCCACGTGCTGTGCGTCGGAGGCCAGGTTGTAGTAAAGGATCGCGCCGTCGGGCGGATTGGTGCCGTGCGGCACTTCGGGCGGGAGCGGCGTGTCGGTGTTGGTATTCCGCCGCACGCGGTAGGCCGTCACCGGCGTGAAGAGATGCGGACCGCTCCAGCCGCGCGAGCGCGCGAGTTCGCGCAGCGGTTCGATGTCGTCGAGAATCCAAAAACCGCGGCCGTGCGTCGCGACGACGAGATCGTTGCCGTGCACGTCGAGATCGCGCATCGAGGTGTGCGGCAGGTTGAGTTGCAGCGACTGCCAGTGCGCGCCGTCGTCGAACGAGACGTACACGTTGCCCTCCGTACCCGCGTAGAGCAGACCCGGAACGTCGGGATCGGCGCGCACGACGTTGACGGGCTGATCGGACGGAAGTCCGGACGCGATCATCGTCCAGTGTGCGCCGCCGTCGTGCGTGCGTAGCACCCACGGGCGCAAGTCGTCGAGCCGGAAGCGATTGACCGCGACGTACGCCGTGTTGTCGTCGAAACGCGACGCGTCGATAATGGAGATCTTGCTCCACGGCGTCAGAATGGGCGGCGTGACGTTCTTCCAGTTCTTGCCGCCGTCGCGCGTGATCCACAGCAGTCCGTCGTCGGTGCCGGCCCAGATCGTGCCGGCGTGACGGTATGACGGAGCGATCGCGTAAACGACGCCGCGGTGTTTACCGTGCTGCGGATCGTTGGCCTCGAAGGCGTCGATGACGCTGGGAATCGCCGGATGTTTGCGCGTCAAATCCGGGCTGATCGTTTTCCACGCCATTCCGCCGTCGCGCGTGGCGTAGATGCGGTTGGCGCCGAAATACATCAGCGACGTATCGAAATGATCGAAGGCGATCGGCTCGGTGCGTATGACGCGGTAACCTTTTGCGCGCAGCGGGTTGGGCGAGACTTCTTGTGCTTGCGTCGTGCGCTCGTTGTATTTCTCGACTTTGCCGCCGTAGAAGATGCCGGGATGCAGCGGATCGGGCACGACGTATCCGTACTCTTCGGCACCGGCCGGATGCCAGTCGCGTTGCGTGATTTCGCCCCAGTCGCCGCGGCTGAGGACGCAGGCCGAACCGGACTCCTGTTGGCCGCCGCAGACCCAATAGGGAAAGCGGTTGTCGGTGTTGACGTGATACATCTGCGCGGTCGGCTGGTTGTACCACGAACTCCAGGTCTTGCCGTCGTCGACCGAGATCGTCGCGCCTTGATCGCTCGCGAGCGCGATGATGCTTGGATCGTTCGGATTGATCCAGACGTTCTGATAGTCGTCACCGCCCGGCGCACCCTTGATCGCAACAAACGTCTTGCCGCCGTTGGTCGTTCGGTACGTGGAGGTGTTGGTCACATACATCGTCTGCGGATCTTTGGGGTCGACGCCGATCGCCACCAGATCGTCGCCGCGTTCGCCGATCGTATTTTGGTCGTCGTTCATCAGCGTGAAGTGCGCACCGGCGTCATCGCTGCGGAAGACCGAGCCGCCCGAGTCGCCGTAACCGTCCACATAGGCGTAGACGACCTTCGGATTCGACGGTGCGATCGCGATCTCGGCGCGGCCCATCGCAGCGGGCAAGCCGCCGGAGAGGCGCGCCCAGTGGTCGCCGCCGTCGGTCGATTTGAAGATGCCGCTACCGGGGCGTTCGAACGACGAGCCGATCTCCCAGGGTGCCTGACGCGCGGCCCACAGGGTGGCGTAGACCACGCTGGGATCGCTCGGATCGATGCTCACGTTGTATGCGCCGGTGTTCTCGTCGCGGTAGAGCACGCGGGTAAAGGTCGCCCCGCCGTCGGTCGAGCGGAAGATACCGCGCTGGCTATTGGGCCCGTACGGATGGCCGAGCACGGCGACGAAGAGCCGCTTGGGGTCGGTTGGGTCGACGGCGATCTGCGGGATCTGCTGCCCGTCGCGTAGGCCCAGGTGCGTCCACGTCTCGCCGCCGTCGGTCGAGCGGTAGATACCGTCGCCGACGGCAAGGTCCGGGCGCTGGAGCCCTTCGCCGCTGCCGGCGTAGATCACGTTCGGATCGCTCGGCGCGACGGCCAACGACCCGATCGAGCCGGTGGGCTGGCTATCGAAGATCGGGCGCCACGTGCGTCCCGCGTCGTCGGTACGCCAGATGCCGCCGTTGACGGCGGCGATGTAGAACCGATTCGGGGCGCTGGCAACGCCGACGATCGATTTGGTTCGTCCGCCCCGCAACGGGCCGATGAAGCGCCATTGCAACCCCGCGTACTGTGACGACGGGATCGTGCGCGCCGGGGCTCGCAGCGGAAACAGTGAGGAGAGCAGAGCGGCGAGCGCGACGAGCGCGAGCGGACGAGCGTAGTTCAACGGCGCCTCCGGCGGGGATTGGGTTTGAATGCTGGGCCGGCTTTGTAGCCGCCTTTGCGCGGAAGATCCGCGTCGACGTCTTCGCAGCCGATCGGCGTGAAGTCACCGCAATCGTGCGGCCGCGCTTCGTAGATGCCGCAGTAGTATTTGCCGCTTCGCGCGCCCATCAAAAAGACGCACTTGTCGGCCAAGTCCTCGGTTACCTTGCGCACCCAGCCGACGTGATAGCCGTCGGCCGAAGGCCGCTTGACGATGTACTCGTCCATGACGTCGGAGTACCGCATGCCCAAGTGGTCGGCGATGCGCTGCACGTCGGCCCGGCTCACGAACGGCTCGTATCCGCTGCAGCACTCCGCACATCCGGGCGGACACGCAACGTTCTCGGGCATATCCTTGAGATGCTTGCGCGCGAGATCGATGACTTTGCCGATCGCGCGCACGAATTCGGGATCGTCGTTGTACTTGTAGACCCATTCGCGCGCGGTCGTTTCGTTGACATTGTAAAAGCGCGTGGTGGCCTCGTTGTACTTGACCGTGATGTGCTCTTCGGTGATCTCGATTTCGTTGACGTGTTCGATCGGACGCGCGTCGAGCACTTCGGGGTGGGTGGGCTGCCCGGTACGCTTGGTGAAATTCGCGTAGGGCGATGAGGTCGATGGTCTCCATAGTGCCGTCTGTCATTCGCGGCGCGGTTGCGGGTGCGGCCTGGCGAGGCGGATAAGATACTTGCCCATGCGTACGGCAATCGGCGTCGATCTCGGCGGCTCACACGTTACGGCCGCGGTGATCGGCGAGGACGGCACGATACACCGCCAGCACGAGGTGGATCTCGACGATCTCTCGTTCAAGGCGGTCAGCGCCGTGCTCGTTTCTACGATCGAGCAAGCGCTCAAGGACCCCGACGCCAAAGAGGTCGTCGGCATCGGCATCGGCTCGCCCGGCAACATCGAGGCACGCTCGGGCGCCGTGCTGTATAGCCCCAACTTCAAGTGGGCCAATATTCCGCTGGGCGAAACGCTGCGCGCGCACTTCGATATGCCGGTTTTCGTCGGCAACGATGCGCGCTGCGCGACGCTGGGCGAATATCACCTACGGCATGGGGCGTGGAACGCGAAATTTCGTACTGCTCACGCTGGGCACGGGAATCGGCGGCGGCATCATCGCCGACGGCGATCTGCTGCTGGGCAATCGCTTCGGCGCGGGCGAAGTGGGCCACCATCAGATCCGCCCGAGCGACGGCTTCATCTGCGGCTGCGGAAAGATCGGCTGTTTCGAGGCGCAGGCGTCGGGAACCGGGCTGATCCGCCACGCCGTTTGCCGTCGCACCGTCCTTTCCGCGCAGCACGCTGCTCGATATGGACCGCGACAAGCTCGGCTCGAAGAAGATCCGCAAGATGGCGCAGGCCGGCGACGCGCACGCGCTCGCGGCATGGAAAAACTTCACCGCCGATCTTTCGATCGGCCTTGCAAACGTGATCGCCTTCGTCAATCCCGAGGTGATCGCGCTGGGCGGCGGCGTTTCGACCGCCGCCGATTTCATGCTCGACGCGGTGCGCGGCCGCGTCGACGAACTCACGACGATGGTGCCGCGCGGCACCACGCGGATCGTGGTCGCGCAACTCGGCAACGACGCGGGCCAAGTCGGCGCCGCGACCATGGCCTTCCGTGGCGGCCTCACAACGCTCGGCGCGTAAGGTCGACGCGACCGCGGTCGTCCTGACCGTGGCGATCGTCGCATTGTATGCCGGTGATTTTGCCCTGCATGGCTGGTCGCTCTGGCCGCGTTTGCTCGCCCTGGTCGTGCTGGCTCCGTACGGGTACGGTTTTCAGTACGGTATCGATTCTGATGCGCTGGACCGGGCCGGCCAGTTGGATTACCTCAAACGAACGATCGGCAACCCCGCTGAGGTCGAGCGCCGCATGCGCGCTTACGATCGATCGCGAAAGGACGGACCGGGCTCGTGATCGTCCTGGTCTACGAGTGCGGCGCCCTGCTGTTGCTGCGTGTAAGCCCGTCGACCTATCCGCGGCTTGTGATGGACGCATTGCTGGGTCTTGGATCGCTGATGATCGTGGTAGTGTATGTTGTAATCATTTTGGGATTGAGAAAGAAGAGCTTGAAATAGTGGAAAAGCGATCGTAACCGGTGCCTCGGGCGGTTTGGGTCTGGAATTTGCGGTGCTGCTCGCGCAGGGCGGTCACGATCTGGTGCTCGTCGCGCGATCGGGCGAGAAGCTCGAGGCGATCGCCGCCGATCTGCGCGCACGCTTCGGGCGTACGGTCGAAACGATCGCGCAGGATCTCGGTGTCCCGGATGCGGCGGCGCGCATCGTCGAACGCGTCCCGTCGTGCGATGTGCTCATCAATAATGCCGGGTTCGCAAATCGCGGACGTTTCGACGAACTCGAACCGGCGCTGATTCGTGAAGAACTGCTGCTCGATATCGTCACGCTTACCGAACTGACGCGCGCCTATCTCCCCGGCATGCGGGCGGCGGGAGCCGGCCGTGTGATGAACGTCGCGTCGACGGCCGGGTTTTTGCCCGGTCCATTCATGGCGGTCTATTACGCCGCTAAAGCCTACGTCATCTCGTTTTCTCAGGCGTTGTCCGAAGAGCTGCGCGGCAGTCGCGTAACGGTTACGTGTCTGTGCCCCGGCGCCACGGCAACCGGCTTCGCCGAGCGCGCCGGAATGGAGAAGACGATGCTGTTCCGCATGCCGACCGCGGACGCGCGCACGGTGGCCGTCGCGGGCTACGACGCGATGATGAGCGGAAAAGATTTGATCGTTCCGGGATTTCAAAATAAGCTCACGGCCCTTTCGACCCGGCTCGCGCCTCGGCGAATGTTGCTCCGCGTCTCCCGTCGCCTCGTGGAGACGTAACGCAAGTTATCGCTATCGCCTAGCATTCGCGATGCCGGTTTCGGCGCCGCCACGATCGCGCAGGTCCGCACCTATATGCGAACTGCCTTGATGTGTGAAATGTCGCTATTTTCAAAACGGCTGTCTTTACCGTAGATTTGCAAAGCGCGCACCACGTGCGCGCTTTGCTGCTATTTTTCGAGGAGTTACATGCATAAATCGCAACGAGCACTGGCTGGCTCGCTGATCCTCGCGCTGACGGTGACCGCCTGTAGCGGTCACTCTGCGGCGCTGCCCGGACTGAGCAACTCGGCGACGAGCCCGACCGGAGCCGCGACCACACCGACGCGCACGTCCCCGCTAATTTCGATTCCGAAAACCTATGGCCGGTTGGCCTTCACCGACATGGGACGGCGCACCGCAACGGCGCCGGTCAACGTCGCCATTACCCTGCGCTACAACAATCAAGCGCAGCTCGACCAGCTCGTCGCGGCCGACAGCACGCCGGGAGGCGCGCATCACTTTCTGACGCCGGCCGAATTCAACACGCAATTCGCGCCGACCGTACAGCAGGAGCAGAGCGTCGTGAACGCGCTCAAGAGCGCAGGGTTCACGATCACGCACACGTATCCCAACCGCACCATCGTCGACGCGAGCGCACCGAGTTCGACGGTCGAGCGCTTCTTCAATACGCAAATGCATACGGTCAACCAAGGCAAATATGGCCAGCGGTTTGCAAACTTGAGCGCCGCGACGGTTCCGTCGTCGATTGCGTCGTACGTCAATACGGCCTCGCTGAGCAACGTGGTCATCGCCGAAACCAAAGTCGATCAAGACGGCGGTTCGGTGATCCATCCGTCGGTCGGCGGCGATCCCGGCGCGAAGCCGTCGGGCGGAGCGCCCGGGCTAGAAGCCGACGCGACGATGCGTACGATGGCAAGCGGCTGCACTGGGCAACTGCTCCTCAATCCGGGCTTTGAGTCCGGCAACGTCGATTGGAGCACGACGGCGAACGTGATCACCGATGACTCGGCCGATGCGTATCAGGGCAGCTGGTTCGCGTGGCTCGACGGCTACACGTCGGCCGAAACCGACACGCTGGGGCAGTCCGTCTCGATTCCGAGCGGCTGTACCGCGACGCTGACGTACTATCTCTACATTTACACCAACGAGACGGGAACGACGGCGAAAGATACGCTCAAGCTGACCGTCAACGGAACGACCGAACAGTCGTTCTCCAACGTGAACCAGACGGGCGGCAATTACGTCGAAGAGACGGTCAACCTTTCGTCGTTCGCGGGCAGCACCGCGGCGCTGCTGTGGACGTCCAAGCAAACCGGACGGCGCGCGACCGACTTCTTCATCGATTCGGCTGCGCTGACGCTCTCGGGCGGTAGCAGCACACCGACGCCGTCGCCGACGGCGAGCCCGACGGCCAAACCGACGTCAACGCCGACGACCTCGCCGACGGCAACGCCGACGACGCATCCGACCGCGACGCCGACCACCGCACCGACTGCGACGCCGACGACCTCGCCGACCAGCACGCCGGCAAGCGGTTGTAACGGCGCGGCGGCCGATAGCGGTCCGTTGACCAACTCGGACGGCACGCTCGCCACGGGCGTAGCCAAACCGTTTGACTTCCCCGTGCAGCACGGCTGCAACGGCGCAGGTTACACGGCGGCGATCGTCATCGACGATCCGGTCAGCACGAGCTACGTTTCCAAGTACCTCTCGGCTGCTGGCGTCACGCAGACCGGCACGATCACTAACGAAGCCGTCGACGGCGGCGGCAGCGGTGACGATCCCGAAACCGACCTCGACGTCCAGACGATCTCCGGGCTCGCACCGGGCGCGAACATCATCGTGTACGACGAAGGCTCGCTCTCGGATCAGAACATCGAAGACGCCTACAATCTGGTGCTCAGCGACGGTAAAGCCAGCGCCGTGAACTCCTCGTTCGGCGGTTGCGAATCCAGCGACACGTCGTTCGAATCAGCTACCAATGCCATCGCCGAACAAGGCGCCGCGGAAGGCGTCGAATTCTCGGCATCGGCCGGTGACACGGGTTCGGACGAATGCGGATCCAACGATAACGCCAAGGGCGTCAGCGCTCCGGCGGGCGATCCGTACTTCACCTCGATCGGCGGCGTGAACTTCACCGAAAACAGCAGCACCGGCGCGCTGGAAACCGTTACCGCGGGTGACGCATCGTGCGGCAGCTCGAGCGGAACCTGCTACGGCGGCGGCGGCGTTTCGACCGTCGTTGCGATTCCGAGCTGGCAGAGCGGCATCGCCGGTATGATCTCCTCGGGTCGCAACCAGCCGGATATCTCACTGCCATTCGACTACGTGGCCGTCTACACGGGCGGTGCGTTTGCCGAATACCTAGGAACGTCGTGGTCTTCGCCGGCATCGGTGGCGCTGTTCATCGAAGCCGACCAACTCCACGGCAGCAAGCTGGGTTGGCTCAACCCCACGTTGTACAGCCTGTTCTCCTCGACGGGATACGGAACGTACTACACGCCTTGCACATCGGGCAACAACATCGCCTACACGTGCAGCGCGACGGAGTACAACCAAGCCGCGGGTATCGGAACGCCCAAGGGTTGGGCACTGGCCAACGCGCTCTAAAGACTTTATCGATCAGACTTTATCGATCAAAGCTGAAGCTTTGCTCGCTAAAGTCGGGACCGGCAGCGATGCTGCCGGTCCCTTTTTTTGTTGCGAGCTGCGTGGCTACGTTATTGCGTTAGAGTGAGGCGACCGCGGCGAGGGTGCGGACGGCTATCATGTCGTCTTGTGCGGGGATCGTCTTGGTGTTCGCGATTTGCGCGATCAGCGCGGCGATGCGGCGCGAACTGCGTTTGGGCGCGACGATCTCTTGATTGAGGCGGATTTGATCGAGTCGGTTGGGCGTGCGAATCATCGAACGCACCGCTTGCACGACTTCGCTTGCGCCGTGAATTGCGACGGCGCCCAGGCCGTTATGGCGAACGAACTCGACGTTGCCGCGCTCTTGGCCGGGAACGTAATCGTACACGACCACCGGTAACTGTGCCGCGTTGGCTTCGGCCAGCGTGCCTGGACCCGCTTTGGTGACCAGCAGATCGACCGCGCGGAAATATTCGGGGATCTTGTCGGTGAAGCCGAGCACGGTCATCGGCGTTGGCAGCGAGGCGCTGCTCTCTTCGAGTTTCTGGCGCAAGGGCTCGTTACGACCGCAGACGACCAGCAGATGGATCGGCAGGCGGGCGCGGGCCAGGGCCAGCGTGGTGGGCAGCAGTTTGCCGCCGCCTTCGCCGCCGGCCATCAGCATCACGATCAAGCGGTCGCGCGGAAGCCCGAGCGCCGTGCGAAGCTCGTCCTTGGTGCCGTCGACGTCGTCGAATTTGGGATGTATCGGCTGGCCGAGCAGACGCAGCCGGTTCGGCGAGATGCCCCGCGAGAGGGCGCGTTCGTAGACTTCACGGGCCGGAACCACCACCGCGTCGGCATCGGGCATCAGCCACGACTCGTGGACTTTTCCAAGATCCGTGATGACGGTCACGATCGGCACGCTGGTCATATGGGCGTCGGCTCGGGCACGCAAGGCGGCGTGGTTGAGCAGCGGGTGGACCGAGACGATGACGTCGGGTCGGTAGCTCAGGAAGAGGTCGCGCAGGCGCTCGCGGTAGAGTGGCTCGCAGAAGCGGACCAGGGCGCGGTAGCGGCGGCGGCCGTTGGTGGCATAGTAGAGGGCGCCGTAGACGGGCGGGGCGTAGCGCAGGGCCATGCTGTAGCCCAGGCCGAGCTGGGTAAGCGGAAAGGCGCAGTGGGCGGCAACGTCCTCGATCCGGTGCTCGAACGCAAACGGCTCTTTGATCTCATCGAGGGCTGCGGTGATCGCGTTGGATGCGCTTCGGTGGCCACCGCCCGTGTCCGAGATCAGGAAGAGCGCCCGTTTGGTCATTCAGTCTCCGGTGTGGGTCATGCGCGCACAGGAGCCCGTTTCGAGCGACGCATCGCGGCATTGCGCGAACGGCGGCTGGTCGGGGCGAGCTTGACGATCAGCCATCTGGCCGGCGCGTCGTAAAAGCGGAAGATGTCGCCAAACTCGATATCGGGGTTTCGGTGGTGACCGTCGTGGTCCTCGGGGAGCACGATCTGGAGGGGCCGGGCCACGGCGAGCAGCCAGGCCGGGGTCTTCCACCCTAGCTCCGTTGTGTGGCGCCACCAGACGTGCAGTTGGCCGAGCACCAGGCCAAGCAAGGCACCGGGCCACGAGATCTTCCAAACGAATGCCGCAACGATCAGGTAGGGGACCGCACCGAGCAAGCCGTCCATGAGGACTTCCCAGTTGGTCGAGAGCACGGCGTGATCCCAATACGACCGGCGCCGATCGTGATGGGTTCGCAGGTGCAGCGTAAACCAAAGATGCTGCGGAACGTGGTAGAAGAATGTCGATGCGAAATCCCCCACCAGGAGAACGATTAGCATTGCTTCTGCAAGTGCCATTGGTGCGCTTCCTTCGTCGTGTGACGGTCGTCGTTGCCGTTGCAGCTTTGTTGTGCGGCTGCAACACTTCTACCTTCGACGATACTACGCTAAACGACCAGATGGCAAATCCTTCGATCGGACGCGTCATTAATGGGTCGTTAAGCTGGCCGGCACCGGCGTACGTCGACGCGCTGCTCGGCGCTGCGATGTTCGAAGACGGCCCGCGCGTCTCGTCGCCGCAACTGGCTATCACCCGAGCCATCATGCGCACCAATCCGCGAATCACGGCGATCGGTTCGCTCGTGCTGGCGGGTGTGACGGTACGTGCGGCTCGTGACGCAGGTCTGCCGCCCGAATTTCTGGCGGCGACGATGCTGCAGGAGAGCGCATACGATCCGGACGCGCTATCGAGCGCAGGCGCCGTTGGTATCGCGCAATTCGAGATTGCGACCGCGGATCAGTACGGCGTGAATCCGTTCGACCCGGCCGGCGCGATTCGAGGCGCGGCGAAGCTGCTCGCGTCGTATTTGGCGATGTATAGCGGCCGGAGCGATCCGTACGCGCTGGCCCTGGCGGCGTACAACGCGGGTCCGGGCGCCGTCACGTATTATCACGGTGTGCCGCCGTATCCCGAAACGCGCGAATACATTTTGTTGATCCGCGAGCGCTGGGGGCGCATCGCCGGATATGAGTCGAATTGACGAAGGCTTCGCTTGGTCACGCGCGAAGGCCGCGCCATGAACATGCAGCGTAAGGTCGCTCTCTTCGCCGTCACCGCCATGCTCGCCGGGTGCGGCAGCGCGACGGACGCGGTGACGTTCAAACCGCCGGCGGGATTCATCTCATCGGTTTCGGTGGGTCCGTTCATGCAAGCGTGGTCCGGGCCGAATCAAAGCATGCTGATGCTGATGGCGATGCCGACGAAGATCAATCTGAAGCAAACGATCTCGAACTCCACGGTGAGCAATGCGGACATCGAAAAACAAATGACGATCACCATTTGCGGAGACCAATCGGCGCTTTATGCCGATATGGTCGGCAATCCCCAGGGCGACAAAACGCCCGCACCGGGGGCCAAGCAGCAGAAAGAACGGATCGAATTTCTCGCCACCAACGTGAGCGGGAGGACCTACATGGCGATGTATCTGCGTCCGCTTGGCGCGCCGCCCGATGCGCAGGCCGAAAGCGCTATTCGCAACGTCTGTCCGAAGTGATTTTGCCCTAAAATCGAAACCGGCGGTTATGCTGCGGCGTTGGGGTGGTATAACCCGACCCTGGAGGGCGCATGCACGCTACCGTAACCATCCCCCGCGACCGTTTGGAAATCGTCGAACTTCCACGCGCGGTGGCGATGCAGAGTTTTGCGGACGACGTTCGCACCGGATTGAGCGCGCGGCGCAAGACGCTCTGGTCCAAATATTTCTACGACGATCTGGGGTCGGCGCTGTTCGATGCAATCACGCGGCTTCCCGAATACTATCTCACCTCGTGCGAGACCGAGATCTTGCAGACGTGGGGATGGGAGATCGTGCGGATGCTCGGAGGTCCGGTCGAGTTTCTCGAGCTGGGCAGCGGAAGCGCGCAGAAGACGCGTATCCTCATCGAAGAAGCGCTCCGCGTGCAGCCCTCGCTGCGGTACAGTCCGATCGATATTTCGCTCGATGCGCTGCGCGCATCGTCGTCGGCGCTGGTCGAACATTATGCAGGGCTGTCGGTCCGGGCGTATGCCGGCGACTATTTTGCCGTCCTTGGGTCGGAGGCGCTCGAACTCGAACAGCGCGTGCTCGCCATGCTGATGGGGTCGAATCTTGGGAACTACGAGCCGCGAGCGGCGCGCGATCTCGTCGCGCTGATCGGACGCGCATTGCGGCCGGGCGATGGGCTACTGCTCGGCGTGGACCGCAAGAAGGACGCCGCGACCCTGGAGCTGGCGTACGACGACCCCACCGGCGTAACGGCCGCCTTCGACAAAAACGTCCTTGGCCGCATCAATCGCGAGCTCGGGGGCACATTCGATCTGCCCTCGTTTACGCATATCGCATCGTACGACGCGCAACGCGGCTGTATCGAGTCGTTTCTCGAATCCGGCGTCGCGCAGCGCGTCCGCATCGAGGCGCTCGATCTGGAGGTCGCGTTCGAACGCGGCGAGCGGATCCACACCGAATCGTCCTATAAGTTCGACGACGCGGCGATCGACGCGCTGGCGGCCGATGCGGGCTTCGCGCGCAAGAAGAGCTGGACCGATCGCGGCTCGCGCTTCTCGGTATATTTGACTCGTACGCGCCTAGGCGCGTGCAGCGCGTTCGAGCGAGCGCAGCGCGAGATCGCATGCAACGGCGAGCGCGCACGCGGCCAGACTTCCGGCGACGATCTCGTCGGTATGGTGAAGGGTCAAGCCCATAAAGATCAGCGAACCCAGGCCCCCGGCGCCGACGTAGCCGCCCAAGGTCGCGAGCGCAACCATCGTCACCGTCGCTATCCGCACGCCGCCCAGCATGACGGGGAGTGCTTGCGGAAGGTCGACGCGCAGCGCGCGTTGCAGCGGCGACATCCCGATGCCAAGCGCCACGTCACGCTGCGCGGGATCGACGCCGCGAATGCCCGCGACGATATTGCGCACCAGCATGAACTGTGCGTACGCCACTAGCGCCACGAAGATCGGCGTGGGTCCAAGGCCAAGCGCTTGCACCAATAGCGCAAGCAGCGCCAGGCTGGGGATTGTGTAGATTGCGCCCAACCCTCCGAAGACCCACGCCGACGTGCGCGGCCGGTGCGCTACAGCAAAGCCGACGGGTAGCGCGATCAGCAGCGCAACCGCGAGCGCCGTCGCGACCAGCGCGAGATGCGCGCCGGTTAGTTCGGCGACGCGCAGTGGATGGGCGATCAGGTAGCTCATGCGCCGCGCGCCCGCGCGCGCAACTGCGCGATCGCTTCGTCGTCGGCGAACAGATCTGCGACGTAAGGGCTCGCCGGGTGGGCAAGGATATCGAGCGGCGTGCCGTTTTGCTCGATGCGGCCCTCCCGCATGACGACGATCCGGTCGGCCAGGTGCAACGATTCGTTGACGTCGTGTGTGACCAGGATTGTCGTGGTGCCGGCCGAGCGGACGATCTCGAGGAGTTCGCGCTGTAGCGCACGCCGCACGATCGCGTCGAGCGCGCCGAACGGTTCGTCCATCAGCAGCGCGCGCGGAAAACCCGCCAAGGCCCTAGCCACGCCGACCCGCTGCGCCTCGCCGCCGGATAGCTCGCTCGGACGCCGGCCACGGTAGCGTGCCGGATCGAGCCGTACCAGCGTGAGAACCTCGTCGACACGCGCGCGCGATCCGTTCGCGATCCCACCCGAGCAGCGATGGAACGACGCCGACGTTGCGCGCGACGTCGAGGTGGGAGAACAAGCCCGTCGCCTGGATCGCATAGCCGATCGAACGGCGCATCGTCACGGCGTCGAGCGTCGCGCTGTCGGTTCCGTCGAAGAGAATGCGTCCGCCCGAGATCGGGACCAGGCGGTTGATCGTGCGCAAAAGCGTGCTCTTTCCGCAGCCCGACGGTCCGACCAGCGTGATGAATGCGCCGGGGTCGACGTGCAGATCGATGTCGTCGATCGCGCGGCGCTGCGCGCCCGGATATTCCGCGCTGACGCGTTCGAGTTCGATCGCGGCGCCGCTCATGCGCTATGTCCGCCCAGAAACGCGGCAGCGACGTCGGCCGGGTCGCGATCGCGACTTTCGATTTCCGCGTTCATGGCCTGCGTCGCTCGGCTGGTGATCCGCGGTGCGATCGCGTCGAGGAGCGTCGCGATGCGAGGCGTGCTCGTAAGCGCCTCGCGTCGCACGAGCGGCGCGACGTTGTACGCGGGCCACAGGTGCTTGTTGTCTTCGAGCACGATCAGATCGTCGACGACGATTGCGCCGTCGGTGGTAAACGCCGTAGCGATATCGGCCTCTCCTTGCAGCAGGGCTTGGTATTTGAGCGAGATGTCGTACGTCCGCACGATCTTGAAATGAAATCCGCCGTAGAGCCGCTGTAAGCCCGGCAGTCCATCGGGACGGCTGACGAACTCGGGAATCGTCGCCAGACGTAGCTGCGAGGCGACCGGCGCCAGATCGGACAGGGTGCGCAGGTGATAACGCTGCGCGATCGCACGGGTCGTGGCCAGTCCCTGCGAATCGTTCATCGGCGAGCGTGCCAGCCAAATGATGCCGTACTGCCGTGCGAACGCCGCCTTCACCGCATCGTAGATCGCCGCAGGGTCGTGCATCGGCGCGCGGTGCAGCACGTCGATCAGCGCGGTTCCCGTATACTCGGGGTAGAGATCGATGTCGCCGCGGGCCATCGCGGCCATCGCGATCTGGGTCGATCCCAAATCGAGCCGGCGCTCCACGCGCAAGCCCCCGCGTTCCAGCGCCTGCGCGTAGATCTCGGCGATCAAAATCGATTCGGTGAAGTTTTTCGATCCAACGCGCAGTGCGACGTCGCGCGCGCACGCAGGCAGTAGCGGGACGGCGGCCAGGGTTGCGATCGCGCGACCGCGTGTGACGTTCACGCTGCGGTAACGCGAGCGAGTTGGTCGAGCACCAGTTCGGCCGCAAACGCCATCGCGGCGACCAGTGCGGCGGCAGCGACGAGCAGCGTGGTGTTTCCGGTTTGCAGTCCGCGCACGATGTCGTCGCCGAGCCCGCCCGCGCCGATGAACGTGGCGAGCGTCGCGCTGCCGATCACCTCGACGGTTGCGGTTCGAAGGCCGGCGATCGAAATGGGCAGTGCGTGCGGCACGATGATACGTGTGAAGCGCTGCAGTGCGGTCATGCCCAGCCCCATTGCGGCGTCGAGCGCGGCGGCGGGCGTTCCACGAATGCCCAGATCGACGTTGACGACGATCGGTGGAAGCGCAAGCAGCGTGAGCGCGATGATCGCCGGCGGTGCGCCCACCCCGACCAGCGGAATGAGGAGCGTGAGCAGCGCGATGCTGGGGAGCGTGCGGCCCAGCGCGGCGAGCCCGAGAATCGGTGCGCGGCACGGTGCAACGCACGCCGCCAGGGTGCCGAGCGCGACGCCGGCGGTTCCCGCGCACAGCAGCGCGGCGAGCGCGAGCTCAGCATGGCGGCCGGCATCGGTGGTGAGGTTCGCCCACATGCAGCTAGAGTTTCACGCCCCCGGCGGCGAAACCATCGGAGAAGATGCTTTCGCAATCCGAGGCGGCCGTCGAGCGGCCCGCCGTTCCCCTCGACGACCCTTCGCTCTACTTCAGCCGCGAGCTCTCGTGGCTCGAGTTCAACGACCGCGTCTTAGAGGAGGCGCTCGACCGCAGCACCCCGCTGCTGGAGCGGCTCAAGTTCGTGGCCATCTTCGGCACGAATCTCGACGAGTTCTTCATGATCCGCGTCGCGGCGATCAAACAGCAGATTGAAGCGCAAGTCGTGCGCCGATCCGAGGACGGCCGCTTGCCGGCCGAACATCTCGCAGCGATCTCCGAGCGCCTGCGTGTCACGCTCGCGACGAAAACGCGGCTACTCAACGACGAACTGCTGCCCGAACTCGAACAGTTCGGGATCAAGATCCGTCGCATCATCGATCTTCCCGAAGAGATGCAGGCGACGCTCGAGCGGCTGTTCGACGACCGGCTCTTTCCGGTGCTCACGCCGCTGGCCGTCGATTCCGGGCATCCATTTCCATATATTTCGAATCTGTCGCTCTCGCTCGCCGTCGAGCTTGAAGAGCCCACGGCCGAGGGCGTCGAGCTGCATTTTGCGCGGGTAAAGATCCCGCCGACGCTGCCGCGGCTCATAGCCGTCGACGGCGCGCCCGAGGGCGAGCGCATCTACGTGCTGATCGAGGATTTGATCGCGCATCACCTCGACGCGCTCTTTCCGGGGATGACCGTTCGCGAAGCCTATTTGTTCCGCGTCACGCGCGACGCCGATCTCGACCTCCAGGAAGACGAAGCCGACGATCTCCTGCGCGCGATCGAATCCGAGTTGCAGCGCCGCCGTTTCGGCGAGCCGGTGCGTTTGGAGATCGAGCGCGGTATGCCTGAGTACATGCGCGAGTTTCTCCTCAAGGCGCTCGAGCTCTCGGAGGTCGACTGTTACGAGACCGACGGTTTGATCGCGCTCTCGGATCTGTGGCAGATCGTCGGGCTGCCCGACTACGACCAGTTGCGCGACGAGCCGTTCATGCCGGCAATCCCACGCGCGCTGCTGGGCAAAACCGATCTGTTCGCGATGATCCGCGAAGGCGATCTGTTGCTGCATCATCCCTACGAGTCGTTCGATCCGGTCGTGCAGTTTCTGCAGCAGGCCGCCGAAGACGAACACGTGCTCGCGATCAAGGCGACGCTTTATCGCACGTCGGGCAAGAACTCGCCGATCGTCCGCGCGCTGTTGGAAGCGGCGGAAAACGAAAAGCAAGTCGCGGTCGTCATCGAACTCAAAGCGCGCTTCGACGAAGAGAACAACATCGACTGGGCACGGCGTCTCGAGCGTGCGGGCGTTCACGTCGTCTACGGCTTCCCCGGGCAGAAGGTGCACGCCAAAGCGTTGATGGTCGTCCGTCAGGAAGACGACGGCATCCGCCGCTACATGCACTTCGGCACCGGCAACTACAATGAGAAGACGGGGCGGCTCTACACCGACTTGAGCCTGTTCACGTGCCGGCGCGAACTTGGCGCGGATGTGAGTCAGCTCTTCAACGCGCTCACCGGCTTTTCGAACATCACCGATTACGAGGACCTCCTGGTCGCGCCGGTGACGCTGCGACGCGAGATGCTCGCGATGATCGACCGCGAGACGCAGCACGCGCGAGTGGGCCGGCCGGCGGGCATCCGGGCCAAGCTCAACGCGCTCACCGACGGCGAGATCGTCAAGGCCCTCTATCGCGCGTCGCAGGCGGGGGTACCGATCGAACTCTTGATCCGCGGTATGTGCGTCCTGCGGCCCGGCGTGCCGGGCGTGAGCGAGACGATCCGCGTGCGTAGCATCGTCGGCCGCTTCCTCGAACACTCGCGCATCTACGTCTTTGAAAACGGCGGCGACCGCGAAGTCTACATGTCGAGCGCCGACTGGATGGGCCGCAATTTGGATCGTCGCGTCGAATTGGGCGTGCCGGTGATGGACCCGGTGCTTGCCGAGACGCTCACGTCGCAGATCGTCGCCGTGCTCCTGGCGGACAACGTGAAGACGCGTATCCTTCAGACCGACGGTACGTATGCGCGCGCCACCATTCGCTCCGGCGAAATGCCGGTCCACGCGCAGCGCATTTTCTTGCAGCAAGCGCAGGCGATCTAGTCTGTACAGCTTCACATAGCATAACGATAAACCTACGTTAAGAATACGTCTCTACACTGAAGGCGTTGCCGCTTCAAACTTGTTGCGGCGACGCTTCTTTGTTGTCGTTTTGTGGAGGCAGTGTGAGAGGAACCCTCACCCGCGTTCTGGCCGCGATCACGATCGTTGCGTTCACCGTCGGACCCGTAAGCGCGGCGACGGTCACGAGCGCGCCAGCCCCGGTCGCGCAAACTGCGCAAAGCGGCGCGGTGACCGGGACGATCAAGGACTCGACCGGCGCCCCGGTCGCGAACGCTCGTGTCGACCTGCACGGTCCCCAGTCGTATACCACGACGTCGGATGCCAAAGGCAAGTTTTCTATCACTGGTGTAACTCGGGGCCTCTACAGCATAACCGCAACGCGGCCGGGTTATGAAACGGCAACCGATCAGAGCTTCGCTGTCCTGAGCGGTGAGAATAATGCCTTGTCCATTACGATGAGCGTCGCCAGCTTTTCATCGCTGCGGACGATCGCCAGCGTGCGTACGGTAGGCCGCGGCACGTTTAACCAAAGCACGGCCTCGGTCTCGTCGGTATCGGCTCAAGATTTCCTCAATCAGGGATCGCCGCAGGTCACGCAGGTCCTCAACGAGATTCCCGGCCTTCAGATTTCGTTGCCCAACAACGATGGTAACGGGGCGGTACCCGGTGCAATCACTTTTCCCAACATTCGTAACGGGCTCTCGTTCGAGACGGCCTCGTTGATCGACGGCCACCCCCTCTCGGTTGGTAAATACGGCGACTACGTCACGACGTTCTTGAATAGCTTCATGTTCAGCCAAGTCGAAGTCGTAAAGGGGCCGGGCGCGATGTCCCCCCAAACGAATTACGCGATCGGCGGCACCGTGAACTTCAAGACCAAGGATCCGACGCTTACCGCAACGCCGGAATACACATACGGCGTCAACAACCGGGGCGGCACGTTCTTCAATTTCGGATTTTCTAATACCGTCGATAACGGCCGCCTTGGGTTTATCGCCGACCTTGCCAGCGTCGACGACCCCTCGCCGATCGACAATGAGTCCGTGTATTTCTCGAACATCGACGGTGGCGTCGTCTCACTCCCGGGCGGCGGAACCGACGTTCTGGGTTACAACGACAACAAGTCCCAGATTCCCGGAACCTCATCCTATACGTATAATAATTACAACCTTCGAGTCTGCTGTTATCAGCTCAACGGCGACTATTTCAACCTTGCCGAGCTCTTCAAAGCGCGCTATCGATTCTCGAACGCGACGACTGCGACCGTCAGCTATCTTGGCGGCCAGACCACGGCCAACCAAAACGGTAACACTTCGGAGTTGACGCCGTCGGTTTTCCAGCCGCCAGCCGGATATACCGGATCGGTTCCGGCCGGCGCGCAATTTCTCGAGGCAAACGCCTATCCGGTCGGCAGCACGGAGACCAATAACGAACCGATTCTCCAGGCCGAAGTCTCGTCGACGATCGGAAATGACACGGTGCTTGCCCGGTTCTATCACGCGTCGATCTACCGTCTGATCGTCGAAGGCGGCCAAAATCCTAATAGTTATACGACGGCATACGACACCCTGAGCGGAGTCAACACCGCAACCGGTCAAGCCTATAACGATGGAGTGCTGCCGGTTCATTATTACGGCTACTATCGCCAAAACGAAATCGACAAGCTCGGCGGCCTCGATTTCCAGTACTCACACCCATACGGGGATGTGGGGAATTCCATCACGGTTACGGCCGACCAAACGAATTCTCAGACCGATACGAATACGTACGAGGCCAATGCGCCCTCGGCACCGTTCACGCCGCCGGTTACCGCAGCTCTGGCTTCGGGCGCCATTCCTCAAGGTTCCAATGAAATCTTCACGACGCTGATGGCGCGCTTTCAGAACAACTGGTCGTCGAAGCTCTCCTCGACCTTGGCGTTGTACGACAACCTCTACAATTTCACGTATCCTGATTCGTGCACCGATGACAATCTTTGTCAACCCGACGGTTCGAACGCCACGTTCCAATCGCGCCGTTCCTCGCATTTCGACGAGCGTCTCGGCCTAACGTACAGCGTCAATCCGAACACGATCGTGCGAGCGTCGGCCGGTTCGGCGATCGCCCCGCCGTATATCTACCTGCTTTCCAAACTTCAGACGGCGCCGGCATTCAATCCGAACTCTCAGACGATTACGGTCACGAACAATAACCCGAACCTGGTTCCTGAGACTGCGTTCGGTTACGACCTCGGCACCGACGTTCGAGTGAAGAACGATTACTTTATTAGCGGTGACGTCTACCTGACCAATTTGTTCAATCAGTTTATTACGACGATCTCGGACTCGGGTATCCAGTGCACGTCGGCGCTCTATCCCACCTCGGGTTGTCCTGCAAGCGGTGGTCCGGAGATCTATTACTCGGAAAACACCAATTTGCAGAGTGCCCGGTACGAAGGCATCGAGCTTTCGCTCAAGCGGGTCGTCGCGCAAGGCTTGGGGTTCGTGTTGCAGGGCTCGACGCAGCGCGGTTACGCCTACAACTTACCGGCGAACTTTTACTGCACCTTCGCCGTAACGGCGAAGACCCCGTGCAATCCAAAAACATATAATACGAATCTCGGTGTGGTTGCTGGGCAGAACTTCTCGGGAGGCAGCAGCGTGACGACCGGCGGAAACGACGTCTCGAATCAGGCTGTTCCGTACTTGCAAGCATATGCCGAGATAAACTACAAGTCGCCGGGCGGCATTTACGCCTCGTTCGGCGAGACGCTATTCGGAAAGAACAATTCGTATAGCGAGCCGGCGTTCGACGTGGCGCGTGCGAGCGTTCGCATTCCCATCAACGACGCGATCTCGTTCCAAGTCTCGGGCTACAACATCTTTAACGCGTACAACGCGCTGTTCCCGATCGTCGGCGGCGGCGTTCCGATCAGGCTGGCAAATGGAACGCTCGGCGCGACGGTCGGCAACGTGCTCGGCCCGGCCACTTATAACTTCACCCTCACGAAGACGTTTGACAAATGAGACATCACGACAAACCGCAAGGAGCTACCGTGCGTAAACATCTCGTTGGTGCTTTAGCCGTCATTGCGCTCGTGGGTACGCTTGTTGCGTGCGGTGGCGGAAACGGTGGCCCGAGCACCGTCTACCCGCAACCGCTCGGTGGGGGGGTGAGCACCGCGACGCTCGCCGGCGCCACCACGAACACATCCATCACGATTCCCGCATCCAGCGGGCTCGGCGTCGGCACCGTGGTGCTCAAGGGCACCGGCACGGTCAAAGCGACGCAGAGCGTCTCTGCCCCTTCGGGAGCGCAGCCGCTCAGCGTCAAATCGCTGCGAAACGCGGCGAAGCTGCGCGCGAATGCAAGCGACCCGAACTCCGCCATCGCCTACGTAACGGTGCTCGCCACCTCGACGACCTCGCTCGCGGGCTTCGCCGTGGACGTGACGCCGACGGCGGCCGCTCCGAGTACGACGATTTACGAGGCCTACTGGAACGGCACCCAATGGGTGACGTTCGGCGGTACCGGCACACTGTCACAAGGAGTCATCACGTTCCCCAGCGCGACGCTCGATCCAGCCGTGTCGCTTACAACCGGCGCGAGCTTCGACGTTGCCGTGTACACCGGCGACGTCTTGACGACGCCGTCGCCACCGCCGCCGGCACCCGTAGCCTCTCCCCCTTCGCTCGTGCTCTCGATTGGAATCGCGGGATCGATAAGCGTGACGTCGGGTGAAGGCATTACGATCACGGCGACCAGTTCCAATACGACGGTCGCGACGGTCTCAGCATCCGCGAACACGGGCACGGGAACGACGGCCAGCTTTACGGTCACTCCGCTCGCGGTCGGCTCGACCACGCTGACCTTTACCGATCCCTTGGGTCAACACGGAACCGCGACGGTGACGGTCAACAACAACAATCCGTCACCGGAACCGACACTGGCTGCGGCGACGCTCGGACTTGGGGACCAGGTCACTCTCGCGGTTCCCGCACGCGCCGGCACCGCGATCACCGCTTCGAGTTCGAACAGCGCCGTACTATCGGTGAGCAGCACGCCGGCAACACCCGATCCGGGAGGCCACGTGAATTTCGTCGTAACGGCTGCGGGACCGGGATCTGCCACGATCACGTTCTCCGATCCCTACGGTGATAGCGGTACCTTCACGGGCGTCGTCTCGAATATCAAGAACGGCGCCTTCACCAACGGCATGACCGGTTGGACCGCGTGCAGCTTTGCGCACACGGCGCTTGCGCCGGTCAACGTTTCGACACCGACGCCGAACCAGCCGGTGCCGACGCAATCGCCGGGAGCGGCAACCTCGGCGGTCGCCGCGGGAAGCCTACCGCCGCTTGTCGTCACCACACCGCCTGCGAACGATAATCCGACTGCTGCAGCGATCTCTGCAACGGCGCCCCCGGTTCTCGGCAGTGACGTACTGTTGATCGGAAGCACGAATGCGGCGACGCAGGCGTTCCCGAAGGGGAATTTCGGAGCATGCCAGAGCGTCGCGGTCTCGGCGAATACGCCGTACCTCTCCTTCTGGGTGTGGGAGGGCGGCTCCGGATACAGCTTCAAGACGGTCGATGAAGAAGTCGACATTCTGGATCAAACCGGCAGCACGATTCAGCAGACCATTTCGGCGGAGCAAAACTGCTATCTCGATCCCACGAACTGGGGCGGTAGCGGCGTAGCGGCGACGAGCGGCTGCTGGCCGGCGGCCTACGGAGGTGATAGCAATAACTATCAAGACTGGACAGGCGGTGGATTCTGGTCTCCACGCGGACCATACGACCTCACCGCATACGCCGGCCAAACCGTCACGCTCTATGTTGGAAACTGGAGCTTCTACACGGACACCGCCTCCTATTATGCGCAGTTTATCTACCTGGGCAACGTGCAGATGCTCCCGAGCAGCACGTTCCCGACGTCAACTCCGTTGCATGCACGTCGCACGTACACGGCAGCGATGAACTACCGCTAGGGTCGCTGCGTCTCAGAGGAAAGGGGACCGGTTTCCGGTCCCCTTTCTATTCCGGTGTCCGCGAGAGTTCGAGGATGATCTTCCACTCGTGCGGCACGATCGGCTGAACCGAAAGGCGTTGGCCGCGTTTGAGCAGCGCCATGCCGACGAGTCGCGGATCGGCCCGCATGCGAGCGAGCGTCACGGCGTGTTCGAGCGGCTCGACGTACTCGACGTCGACGTTCATCCACATCGGCTTGTCCGGCGTGCTGCGCGGATCGTAGTAGTCTCCGCCGCGTACGAACGCCGTGGCGTCGGGATAGGCGGTGCGCGCAACCTTGCAGATGCCGACCGCTGCCGGTACCGCGATGCTCGAGTGGTAGAAGAGGCCCAAATCCCCGACCTGCATTTCCATCATATTGTTGCGGGCTTGGTAGTTTCGCACGCCGCTCCAAGGAGTCGTGCGGTCCTTTCGCAGTTGGTCGAATCCGTACGCGTCGGGTTCGCTCTTGAAGAGCCAATAGCGGGACATCGGTCCACCTTTCGGGGAATGCGCCTAGGATGGTTCGTCTCGCCTCCGCGTTCGCGCTGATCGCCGCGCTCCTCCTCGTGGTGCCCGCTCGCGGTGCACAGCCGCAGCCCCAGCCGGCCCAGACGTGGCTGGTGCTCAGCGATATCCATTTCGATCCGTTCACGCAGCCGAAGTTGGTCGAACGTCTCGAAGCCGCGCCGCCGGAGCGCTGGCGTGCGATCTTCGAATCCGGCGAGACGGTAGCGCCGTCGGGGGCCGGGAGCGACACGAATGACGCGCTGCTCGAATCGACGCTCGAAGGCGCGCGCAACGCGGTGGACGACCCGCGCGTCGTCATCGTGAGCGGAGACTTTCTGGCCCACGGCTTCCGCGCCAAATTCGACCGCGAGAGCGTGGCCCACGACGATGTGGCCTACGACAGCTTCGTCGACAAGACGATCGCGTTTCTCGCCTGGGAGATTCAGAGCGCCTTTCCGCGCGCGCATCTCTTGCCGGTGATCGGGAACAACGACGGCGCGTGCGGGGACTACGAGAGTACGCCGCACGGCGCGTTTCTCGCGCACATGGCGGCCGCTTGGGCCGGTTCGATCGGTATTTCCGATCCCAAGGGTTTCATCGCGCAGTTCTCCACCGGCGGGTACTACAGCGTTCCGCTCCCGGTCGACGATGCGCAGGCCATCGTGCTCAACGACGTGCTCTGGTCGCCGAAGTACACCAATGCGTGCGGGAATGCTCACGATGATCCCGGTGCCGACGAAGTGCGTTGGCTTCAAACGACGCAGAAAGCGCTCGCGCCGGGAACGCCGGTCTGGATCATCGCGCATATTCCGCCGGGCGTCGATGTCTACTCGACGGTGCACGCTCACGCCGCCGCCGCCCTACCGCTGCCGATCGTGATTCCGTTTCTCACCGATCCGGATAACGCAGCGTTCATTGCGGCGCTCGATACCGGCAATACCGTGATGGCGCTCACCGGCCACACGCACATGGACAGTTTTCGCGTGATCGGGCCCGACCCAAGCTCCCCCCGCGTTCCGATGCTCGTCGTTCCGTCGGTCAGTCCGATCTTCGGTAACGCGCCAGCGTTCACCGTGCTGCGCGTCGATCCGGTCAGCGCGCAGGTCGGCGATTCGCAAGTCTTTATGCTCTCGAAGATCAAGGATGCGTGGAACTGGCATCGCGAGTACGATTTCGACAGCGTCTACGGCCGTGGCACGATCGACGCGCTGCACCTGTGGCACGCGCAACAGACGATTTTCGGCGACGAACGCGTCCGGCGGCGCTTCGAGGAGTTCTACCAAACCGGCGGCGGCACCGCACCGATGTCCGACGATAGCTGGCGGCCGTATTGGTGCGCGAACGTCGCGTTGACGGTCACGCAGTACGTCGCGTGCGCGATGCCGCAGATCCAGCACGATCTTCCGCCGCAGCCGACCGCACCCCCGCCGCCCACACCCACGCCGTCTCCGGCGACGTCTCCATCTGCATGATCGCCGCCGTCGCCCTCGCGGCTGCGCTGCAGCACTGGCTGGTGGTCAACGACATTCACCTCGATCCGTTCTCGACCGCGGGCATCCGCCGCAGCGCCGATACGACGCCCGCGCTGTGGAAGATCGCCGTACCGGAAATGCGGCGCGACGTGCCGCAAGCCCGCGTCGTCGTGCTGGGAGGCGACATGCTCGCGCATCACTTTCCGGCGCTTGCGCGTAAGACGCGCGTTTCCGTCGAACGGGCGGCGCTCGATACGCAGCGAACGATTGCGCGCGATCTCGGCGCGGCGTTTCCGTCCGCCCAGTTTCTCGTTGCACAAGGCAATAACGACGATCCCTGCGGAGACTACCGCAGCGAGACCGACGGACCGTACACGCGCGCCCTCGCGCGAATCTGGGGGCCGCTGGTCGATCGCGCGAACGCGGCGCCGCAATTCGCTTCACAGTACGCGCGCGGCGGATATTACACAGCGCGCCTGCCGATCCGCGGCGGTGAGGCGATCGTACTCAATAGCGTCTTTTGGTCGATCGTCTATCGTGGCGGCTGTCTTTCGCATCCGCGCGATCCCGGCCATGCCGAGATGCAATGGCTCAAATCCGAGCTCCAGACACGAACCGCGAATGAGCCGACCGTCGTGCTGATGCATATCCCGCCGGGATACGATGCGGAAAGCACGATGCGCGCGCACCGCATTCTGGCGGTGCCATTCCTGCGTCCGAGCACGAACCGCACGCTGCTCGGCGTGCTCGCCGATGGCGCCGGCAGCGTGCGCGAGATCTTTGGAGCCCACACGCATCGCTACGACTTCCGCCTTCCGGCGGGCATCCCGATGCTGATCGGCTCGTCGATCTCCCCGGTCTACAAGAACAATCCCGCGTTCTACGACGTCACGGTCGATTCTAACGGCGCAATCCGTGACGTCGTGCCGTACGTCTACGACATCTATACGCGAACCTGGACGCGCGAGCCGAGTTTTGACGCGATGTACGGTGTCGCATCGTTCGATGCCGCGAACCTGCGCCGTATCGCCGAGCGCATTACCGACGACGCTTCGGTGCGCGAGGTCTGGAAGCAGGCGTACGATGCATGGTCCTGGCGTGTCGGCGATCTGGACAACGATTGGGTGCCATTCGCCTGCGCGCAGACGCAGTTGGGTCAAGGTTTTGCGGCGTGCGCGCATACCTCGCGGCGAACGCACGCGGTTGAAGCCGCGCTGGCAATCGCCGCGGTCGTGGTGCTTGGTGGGATCGTTGCGGTGTTCGCGCTGCGCCGGCGGCGCGCGTCTACGAGCCGGTAGCGATCGGCCGCGACGGATCGGCGATCCACTCGCTCCACGAACCGGCGTAGAGGCGTGAACCGGGTGCGCCCGCGATCTCCATCGAGAGCAAGTTGACGGCGCCCGAAACGCCCGAGCCGCACTGGTGGACGATGGAGCGGCTTTCGCCTAGCGGGCCGAATGCGGCGCGCAGTTCGGCCGCCGGTTTAAAACGGCCGTCGGCGGTGAAATTTTCCTTGAACGGACGGTTGCGCGCGCCGGGAATGTGTCCGGCAACGGGATCGACCGTTTCATTCTGTCCCGCGAACCGGTCCGCGCCGCGAGCATCGATGATTCGGGTGCTCTCGTCGTGCAAATGGTTGAGTACGTACGACGCGTCGACGACGAGGTCGCCACGAACGCGGGCTTCGAACGATCCGCGATGGGCTTGCGGAATCTGCGTTGCTAGAAGATGGCCATCGGCGGTCCAACCCGCTATTCCGCCGTCGAGTACCGCGCATGCGTCGTGGCCGATCCAGCGCGAGAGAAACCAGAACCGCGCGGCAAACATATCGCCGCCCGCGTCGTACGCCACGATCTGCGTTCCGTCGCTAACACCGATGCCGCGCACGTAGTCTGCGAACGCTTGAGGATCGGGAAGCGGATGGCGGCCGTTGCTGCCGGTGTGCGCTCCGGCCAAGTCGCGTTCGACGTCGGCGAAGAACGCACCGGGAATGTGGCCCTGTTCGTACAGGACCCTTCCCGCTTTGAAATCACCCAGCGCGTGCCTGCAATCGACGACAACCCACGTGGGATCGTCGAGGTGCGCAGCCAGCGTCGCGGGATCGACGAGCGTCGTGAACGGCACGGTTTAGTGCAGGTTAATCGTCGTCTTGGCCGGTGCGTCGGCGCCGAACGCATCGCGCAGGACGCTCTGCAGTTCGCCTTTTTGTGCCATCGGCCCCAGGATGTCGGTGTCGCCATAAAACGTGCCGTCGATGAAGACCTTGGGCAGCGTCGGCCAGTTGGTCATCTCGGCAAGCACTTCGCGCTTGGGCATGTTCTCGAGCACGTCGACGACTTCGAACGGGTAGCCGAAGTGGTTGAAGAACTCGATCGTCTCGAGCGTGAAGCCGCAGCGCGGCGCCGACTTGGTGCCTTTGCCGTAGACGAGGATCTTGTTGGCCGCGATCTCGGCGGTGATTTCGTTCTTGAGTTGGTCGGACATCGTTGTTGTTAGCTTTCGCTGACGAGAGTGGTGAGTTCGACCGCGTGCACGCGGCCGTCTTTGAGCGCGCCGCGCAGCGCGCCGTAAACGAGCTGATGCTGTTCGATCAGCGTGCGGCCCGCGAATTTGATCGAACGGACGGTGACGTTGAAGTGATCCATCGTGCCGGTGCGGTCGACGATGTCGACGCGCGCGTCGGGTAATTCGCTGCGGATCAGGGCGGTGAGGGACTCGTTATCGATCATCGGTCTCTTCGTTGCGGTCGAGGTGGTTACGGGTTGAGGCGCGGCCGCTCGCCGCGTATCGTCTGTGCCAACCCGTTGGCCTCGCGCAGAGTTTCGGGCAGGCGCCCCGCGGCCCGCGAGAGCACGGCGGCGATCCCGCTGGCCACCACGATGCCGCACACGGCCACGAGTATGGCAGGCACGCCGGTCGCGCGCACCGGTCCGACGTTTAGGGTCGAGACGGCGTGCGCGCGGGCGAGACCCTTGAAGACTTCACGCACGGTGGCGGCGGGTTTGGGCATGACGTTTTTCTTTCACAGGTTATCAGGAATTCGAGGTATTCTCGCGGAAGCCGCGCTCCCCATGCATCCCTTGCTTTTGGCCGTCTGCTGTACGGTGACGATTCACGTCAATTCGACGGCCGGCGCGCCGATCTCCGGCGCCGCCGTTACGCTGAGCGGTACGCACCGCGTGGCTGCTGCGACGGATGTCGCCGGCAATGCCACCGTAAGCGCCGATCCCGGCAGTACCGTCTCGACGCCAGCGCCAAAGGCTACGAAGGCATCTCGACGACGGTCGACCTGCGCGAGCCCACCAGCGTCGTGGTCAGCTTGCCGCCGGTCGATGCGCCGACCTTGCGCACGATCGGCAGTGTGACCGTGGACGGGCGACTCGCGCCGATTCGCGGTGCGATTCCCGCGGTAACCGTAACACGAGCATCGATGGATACGATGGGCGATAATCGGATCGTCGATGCGCTCGAGTCGTTGCCCGGCGCGACGTTCACTCGTCCGGACGGCGGTTCGGCAAGCGCGATCTCAGTCGTCTCGCTGCGCGGTCCCGACCCGTCGGAATCGATCGTGGCGCTCGACGGTCAGATGCTCAACGACGGCAATACCGGCGATCTCGACCTCTCGCGCTTTCCGGTGGCCGCGTTTTCCGCGGTCGACGTGACCGAGGGCCTGGGACCCGAGGATAGCAACGGGAGCAACACGTTCGGCGGTGCGATCAACCTGATCTCGCTCCAACCGACGCACACGCCGCATTTCTCATTCGCAACCTCCGGCGGTTCGTTCGGCCAGAGCGAAGCATGGCTCAACTCGACGGGGACGCACGGTAAGTTGGGATACGCGCTCGCGCTGGACGACCAGCACGAAGGCGGTTATGTCAATCAGACCGTGCCGCTCTATTCCACGACCAATCCCAACTGCGCACCGTGCTCGACCGTGCTCGGATCGAGCGTCGCGTCGCGCCTGGGTCTGGGGAATCTGACCTGGTCGTTTTCACAAAACGCCGATATCACCGCGCGCATCTTCACGCTGGGTGACGTGCGCGACATGAGCGCGTCGACCACCGGTATCTCGGACGGCCAATATCAAGGACCCGGCAACGAGTCGTTCTTGCAGAACATTCGTGCGTATCAAGTGCGTGGCCGTGCTCCGCTGGGTTCGGGCGAACTTACCGCGGATGTCTCCGACAGCGACAACGGCGTGACGATCGACGGCAATCCGTCGGATCCTGCCTATGACGTCACGCACATCGATCATCGCTACAACGCGGGCCTGACGTGGCAGCGCACGTTTGCGACCTCGGAACTGGCGTTCGGCGGCTACACTCGTTACGAATCGCTGGACTTCATGGCGCCTGCGAGCAGCGGCGCACCACTCACACCGTTCCAGGCCGAGCCGATGCTCGGTCAGACGATCAACGTTCTGTTCGCGCGCGGCGGCTTCTCGCCGACCGAGAAACTGCGCCTTGACGCGGGAGTCTTTGCGTCGCGCTACACGACGTTCGGTTCCAATCTCGACGGGCGCTTCGGAGCGATCTACAATACGACGCCGAAAACCGCGTTGCGCTTTTCGATCGGAACGGGTTTCCGTCCGCCGCTCCTGATCGAGCGCTATCAGTTCCCGCTGAGCCAACTGGCGCAAGACGCCAACGGCGTCTTCGTCGGCCAGGGAAGTCCGAACGAACATCCCGAGCATGCCACCGAATACGAACTGGGCGTCTCGCACGAGTTCGCGTCGTCGACGCTCGACTTCTCGCTCTATCAAACCAACCTGCGCAATCCGATCGAGATCTACTATCCTCTCGCGTTGGCGCAGTCCGGTGCGTGTCTCGGGCAGACGGCCGCCAATCCGGTGGCCGGCTGTGTCTCGTATAACAGCAACGTCGGAAATGCGGTCTATCAGGGCGCCGAAATGCGCTTCGTGCAGCGCTTCGCGCCGCAGCATCTCTTCCTGACCGCGATGTACGGGCTCAATATCGCGTATCCCAAAGACCTCAATGCCGACTTCTCCAACCCGACGTCGGGCGGAAATCTGGTCGACAACGAGCAGTTCCTTGGGATTCCGCAACAGCAAGGGTCGCTCGAACTCGATTACGCTCCCGGCCGCTGGCATGCGGCGATGCAAGCGATCTTCCGCGGCAACAACAACGAACTGAGCCAAGGGCCCCTCACGTTCATCAACTTGACCGTGGGTCTAAAGGTCAACGATCTGAGCGACATCTCGCTGGTGGGCACCAACCTATTTAGCGACGGCGCCGGACGCTTCACGCAACTTGGCGAGGGAACGCCGTACCTCGGCGTCGGCGGCGTGCCGATCCCGACCGATCGTCTGGTCGTCGAGCCGTTCGGGCTGAGGTTTATCTACACGATCCACGAATGACGGCTCCATGAGTGAGTCGATGAAAGCGGTCCGCCTGCACGAGATTGGCGGGCCGCAAAACCTTCGCGTCGAGCAGGTCGAGCGTCCGGTTGCCGGTCCCGGCGAGATGCTCGTCCGTGTCCAAGCCGCGGCCTTCAATCGTCGCGACGTGTTCATCACGCAAGGGCTCTATCCGGGCATCGCGCTTCCGCGGATCTTGGGTTCGGACGGCGCGGGCGTCGTCGAGGCGAGCGGTGCGCAGGTGGTGATCGATCCGATGCTGGGCTGGGGCGACGATCCGCGCGTGTGGGACTCGAAGGCCTCGATCCTGGGCATGCCCCATGACGGTACGTTCGCGCAATACGTCGCGGTCCCGAGCATCAACGTCTACCCCAAGCCGGCTGCGCTTTCGATGGAAGAAGCGGCGGCGCTTCCGCTTGCGGGATTGACCGCCTATCGCGCGCTCGTCACACGCGGCGAAGTGCGCAGTGGGGAGACGGTGCTGATCCCCGGCATCGGCGGCGGCGTGCAGACGTTCGTGCTGCTCTTTGCCAAAGCGCTGGGAGCGCGCACGATCGTTACGTCGGGTAGCGACGAAAAGCTCGAGCGCGCCAAAGAACTCGGCGCCGACGTTACGATCAATTACGCTGCCAACGCCGATTGGCACAAGCAGCTTAAGCGCGGCGAAGTGGATGTGGTCGTCGATTCGTCCGGCGGCGACACGCTGAACAAAGCGCTCGGCGTTGTACGCGTCGGCGGTCGCGTCGTGCTCTATGGCGCGACGCGCGGCGAGTCGACGATTCGCATCTTTCCGATTTTCTGGAATCATCTGGACATTCGCGGAACGTCGATGGGGAGTCCGGAAGATTTCCGCAACATGCTTGCGCTGGTCGGGAGCGGCATTCATCCGGTCGTCGATCGCGTCTTCCCGATGAACGATGTCGTCGATGCCGCGCAGCGTCTAGCGGGCGCCGAACAATTCGGCAAAGTCGTGCTGCGAATAGATTAGCTCAGCGCGTATTCGTAAAGCACGTCGAGCTTGAGCATGGCGCCGAGTTCGGCGGCGATGAGGGGGGCGTGTTCGGCGCCGACGATCGACTCCCACGACGGGTTGAGGATCGCGTTTTCTTCATCGGTCATCGGGCGGTCCAGCGCGCGCGCGTGCACGCGGCCCTCTTGCGTGAGCGCGAGAAGATAGGCCAGGAGTTGCCGTGCCGCCGCAGGCCATAAAATGCGGCGCGTCTCGCCGTACATGTGCTGGACTAGTTGCGGAATCGTCTTGCGGACCTTCCGCCAGCGCGGCGAGCAACTCGCGTTCGCGCGTGATGCGATGCGCGATGTATTCCTCGATCTTCGTGCGGGCGTCTTCCACGATCGGGCCGTGGCCGCCGTAGATGCGCTGTGCATTCGGAAATTCGTCGCGCAGGCGCGCGAGCGTACGCTGATAGGGACGCATCGCACCGCCGGGGGGCGCGATGACGACCGTGCCTTCACCCAGGATCACGTCGCCCGTGAAGAGCGCCGCCTCCTGCGGTTCGTAGAACGCGACGTGCTCGAACGTATGGCCCGGCGCGTCGATCACGCGCATGACCAGTTCGCCGACGCGTAATGCCCCTTCGAGTTCGAAAGCGCGGTCGTGTGGTACCTCCGAATGCGGATGCGCGTACACGGTCGCGCCGGTACGTGCCGCGAGCGGCGCCGCGCCCGGTGCGTGATCGGGATGACCGTGCGTCACTGCGATCGCGGTGATGCGCAATCCGCGTTCGCGCGCATTATCGGCCAGGGCGTCGAGATGTTTTTCGATCACTGGACCCGGATCGACGATTAGCGCTTCGCCCGCGCCGGCGTCGATCACGTACGAGTTGGTTCCGGTCAGCGTCATTGCCGACGGATTGGGTGCGCGCAGGAGCACGATGCGGCTCACCAGTTAGCCTCCAGGGCGTCGGGCAAGTGGAATCCGTCTTCAGGAAGTCCGCCCGGCATGATCGTCACGATCGGTTTGCTTTTGGTATACGCCAGCAGCGCGGCGGCGCCGCCGAAGGCCGCGAGCCGCTCGAGATGTTTGATCGTGGGATACACGAGCCGCAATTCGCCGCGCTGCGCGGCGGCGAGCGCATCGGATGGGGCGATCCACTGTCCGTCGTGCGTTTCGGTTTGATCGGCGCGCCCTTCTTGGCCGTTGGGAGCGGCGGCAACGAAGAAGAACGTGTTATAGCGCCGCGGTTCGCTCGCCGGCGTGATCCAATGCGAGAAGAGATGCACGAGCGCGGGTTCCACGGTAAGGCTTGCTTCCTCGGCCAACTCGCGGACCGCGGCATAGATCAGTGCGCGCGCCGCGGCAAGATCGACAGGCGCCTGGTCGGACGGCAAGTCCGAGGCTACGTTCGCGCGGAATTCACGACGTAGGCGCGTCTCGTCCCAGCCGGGCGGATCGCCGTGCGTGTAATCCGACGCGTCGACGGTACCGCCGGGAAAGACATAGGCATCGGGCATGAAGGCACTGGCACTGCTGCGGCGCAGCAGAAAGACCTCGATGCCGGCGCTCGCTTGCCGCACCACCATCACGGTCGACGCCAAACGCACCGGCGGGAACCGCGAGTCTACCGAGGTTCGTTCCATCACTATGAAAACGCGAGTTGTCGCCGCCGTCGCGGCCGTCCTGTTCACCTTGGCTGCGCCGGTAGCCCCAGCCGTAGCACAAAGTGCGCCGGCACCGCATCCCACGATCCCGCCCGCTGCCGCGTCGATCGTCGAAGGGATCATCACCAAACTCGCGGGCGACGCCGCCGCGCCCTACGGCGTCGATCCGAACCACAGCCGCGGGCACGTCACCTATTTCCGCCGCTTCGATCTGCAGATCAGCATGCCGCTCAATGCCTATCGCGACATCCATCTGCATCAAGGGACGGTCATCAATCCGCGCGGCGCGACGATCGAACCGGGGCAGCTCATCGATGTGGTCGGCCACGCCAACCACGACGGCTCGCTCGACGCCGACACGATCACGATCATCCACTAAGCGGGCGGCTGGAACAAAAAAAGAGCCGCGTGTCGAACGCGGCTCTTTTCTTTCGAACGTCGGCCCGGGCTAGGGAACCATGACGGTGTTGATGACGTCGATGATGCCGTTGGACTGGTAGACGTCGGGGATCGTGACGGTGGCTTTGTCGCCGTGGTCATCGGTGAGCATCAGCGTGCTGCCGTCCATGGTCGCGGTAAGGTCGTCGCCTTCGACGGTCTTGAGCTTGGCCGAGCCGCCGCCGGCTTTGATCTTCGCGGCGATGTCGGCGGTCGTCAAACGGCCCGCAACGACGTGGTAGGTCAGGACTTTGGTCAGCAGCGCCTTGTTGCCGGTGACCTTATCGACGGTTGCCTTCGGAAGTTTGGCGAAGGCGGCATTGGTCGGCGCGAACACGGTGAACGGTCCGGGGCCTTCGAGCGTCGACACGAGGCCGGCTTTCTTCACCAGCGCGACCAGCGTCGTGTGGTCTTTTGAATTGACGGCGTTTTGCACGATGTTCTTCGACGGATACATCGCTGCTCCACCGACCATCGGATCGTGCATCGATCCCATCGAACTTTGTGCAAGTGCCGTTGTCGCGGCGCCGCCGACCAGAAGGAACGCAGCGAGCGCTGCAACTCCGAGATTCTTCACAAAATGTCTCCTCGATGCTCTGCGTATTCAGAGCGTTTGTAGTAATACGTCCTCTCAACGGGACATCTACGCACCTGGATGTATGGCGTGGAAAATCGTCAACGCGGCAAGCAGCCAGTTGGCGGCGTGCGACGTCCAACAGTAGATACACGCCATTTTGGTGACGAAGAGCAGCGAATAGGCCAAGTAGGCGCTGGTCGCTGCCGCGGCCAGCGCGGCTACCGCCAAGGCGACGTGCAACCAGGGCGCGCCGCCGAGCCATATGCCTAGTGTCAGGATCGGATAGTAGCCGATGCCGATGGCCGCGTTGGGAATGCCGCCGAACAGACGTGCGCGTGCCGTCTGGACCACGCTGGGCTCGTCGAGGCCGCCCTGCTGCGCCCGAATGCCCTTGCGCAGCATGAAAAGCGAAGCATAGAGACCAACTCCGCACAAGACCGTGATCACCAGCGCTACCGTCATCCGCACCTCCGCTTGAGCCCCGTCGTCAAACGTCTGGGGGCGATTGCGTTGCTCGCGGCCTCATTTACGCTGGCCGCGCTCGTCATTCGTTTCCAGCCGCTGGTCGAGCAGGAGATTCGCTCGCTCGGGCTCTCGGCCTATCCGCTCGCGATCGCGATTTTCTCGGTCGTCGCATCGGCCCCGTTTTCGGTGACCGACGCGCTTGCGATCATGAACGGCGTCCTCTTTGGCCCGGTCAAGGGCTCGATCGTCAATGCGATCGGCCTGGTCTTCGCGGCGTTGATCGGCTACTGGATCAACCGCCATGCCTCGCAGATGCTCGACGTCGACGCCTATCTCGCGCGTGTCCCCAAGTGGGTCAGGCGCTTCCCGGTCGGATCGCCTGCATTCTTGATCGCGGTGCGGATGATTCCGGGCTTTGGCGGAACGGTCGCGACCGCGAGTGCGGCGACGTTTCGCGTGCCGATTTGGGTGCACGTGTGGACGATGTGTATCGTCGCGATTCCGATTTGTACGCTTTTGGCGATCTTCGGTGATCGCGTCTCGGTGGTCGTGCATCGGTACGAACACCGCGCGCACGTCTACTGGGAAGAGCACCATCCGCACATTCGTTTCCATCACCACCCAAAACTGAAAGTGAAAGTGACGCCGACGCCGTGACTGCCAGTTCCATTGCGATGATCGAAACGCCGCAGACGCTCACGGAGGTGTGCGAGCGCGTCGCGCGCAGCACCCGCGTGGCGCTGGATACCGAATTCCACACAGAACGCACCTACGCGCCGCGCCTGATGGTGCTCCAGCTCGCGTTCGAAGATGGCGCGGCGATCGTCGATCCGCTCGCGGTTTCGGATTTACGTCCGCTGCTCGACGCGCTGGGCGGCGTGACGGTCGTCGGTCACGCGCTCTCATCGGACCTCAAGATCTTCGCCGATCGCTACGACGTCGTTCCGCCGCACGTGTTCGATACGCAGGTGGCAGCGGCGTTTCTCGGATACGGCATGCAGATCTCGCTTGCCGATTTGGTCCGCGAACTCGAAGGCGTGCGGCTCGCAAAATCGCAGACCGTCAGCGACTGGTCGACGCGGCCTCTTACGCCCAGGCAACTCGAATATTTGGTCGACGACGTCGCGCATTTGCTACCGATGCACGACAAGCTCATCGCGCGTTTAGAAAAAGCCGGCCGGCTGCAGTGGGCGCTGGAAGAATGCGCACCGCTAGGCGAGATCGAGCGCTACCGCAGCGACGAGCGCCGTGCGTATCTGCGAATTCCCGGCGCGATGCGGATGAGTCGCCGGGAGCTCGCGGTGTTGGCCGAGATCGTCCGGCTGCGGGATCAGCAGGCTCGCTCGCGCGACCTTCCGCCCAAATACATCATCCCGGATGACGTGGTCTCCGGCCTTGCGACCCTGCGCCCCAAGCGCGTGGAAGAATTGGATCAATTGCGCCGTCTCGATGCCGGCGTGCGGCGTTCGCTGGGACACAGCATCATCGAGGGGGTCGCGCGGGCCGAAGCGCTCCCCGACGATGCCCTGCCCGAGCGCCCGCAGCGCCCGCTGGGTCAAAGCCGGGACACGCTTGCCGCGCTGATGGGCGTGGTGGTCGGCGAGATCGCCCGCGAGAACGAGCTTCCCCAGAGTCTGCTGGTGCCGCGCGCCGCGCTTGAACGCGTGGCCCGCGAGGTGCCGGGCGACCGGGACGCCTTCGATCGGGCCCTCGAGCTCTCGCAGTGGCGTCTGGGCCTGGTGGGCGAGCCGCTATGGCGACTTTTGTCAGGTGAAGTTCGCATCGCAATCGAAGGCTACGCGCAGCGCGATCCGAAAATACATCTCTTGCCATGACACAGAATGCCAAGAGTTTCAATGCGGTCGACACGCTGCGCGTCGGCGACCGCTCGTACACGTATTACCGCCTCGACGCGATCGAGAAAGCCGGGCTCACCAAGCTGAGCCGGCTGCCGTATAGCCTCAAGATTTTGCTCGAGAATCTGCTGCGTTTCGAAGACGGACGCTCGGTGACCAAGAGCGACATCGAGGCGCTCGCGACGTGGAGTCCCAAACACGCGCCCGATAAAGAGATTGCGTTTCGTCCGGCGCGCGTGCTGCTGCAAGATTTTACCGGCGTTCCGTGCGTGGTCGATCTGGCGGCGATGCGCGATGCGATGGCAACGATGGGCGGCGATCCCAAAGCGATCAATCCGCTCCAGCCGGTCGAACTGGTCATCGATCACTCGGTGCAGATCGACTTCTTCGGCAACAACGATGCGCTGCAGAAAAATGCCGACCTCGAGTTCGAGCGCAACCAAGAACGGTACGCGTTCCTCAAGTGGGGCCAATCGGCGCTGGACGGATTCCGCGCGGTGCCGCCCGACACGGGCATCGTGCACCAAGTCAACATCGAGTTTCTCGCGCGTGTCGTGTTCGGCGCGGGCGGCGCGGGTATCGCGTACGACGCGCAGGGCGCGACGGCGTATCCCGATACCGCGGTCGGAACCGACTCGCACACGACGATGGTCAACGGCGTCGGCGTCCTCGCGTGGGGCGTCGGCGGTATCGAAGCCGAAGCCGCAATGCTGGGCCAGCCCGTCACGATGCTGATTCCCGAAGTGATCGGTTTCCGTCTGGACGGCAAACTGCGCGAAGGCGTCACCGCGACCGACCTCGTGCTCAAGATTACCGAAATGCTGCGCAAGAAGGGCGTCGTCGGCAAGTTCGTCGAGTTCTTCGGCAAGGGGCTCTCGTCGCTGCCGGTCGCGGATCGCACGACGATCGGCAACATGTCGCCGGAGTTCGGCTCCACCTGCGCGATCTTCCCAATCGACGATCGGACACTGGAGTATTTGCGTCTCACCGGCCGAGCCGAGGATCACATCGCGCTGGTCGAAGCGTACGCGAAGGCGCAAGGGCTGTACCGCACCGACGCGACGCCGGACGCCGAGTACACCGACGTCGTCCATCTCGATCTGGGCGACGTGCGGCCGAACATCGCCGGGCCGCGCCGCCCGCAGGACCGCGTCGATCTGGGCGACGTCAAAAACTCGTTCAACGCCGCGATGAATGAATGGATGGCGGCACGCGACGACAAGAATGGCGCCGTCTCACGTTTCCAAAGTGAAGGCGGCGGCGGAACGGCGACGATCGCGCAAACCGAGAAGAACGTAAGCGACGGTGCGGTCGTCATCGCTTCGATCACCTCGTGCACAAATACCTCGAATCCGTCGGTGCTCATCGGCGCGGGACTGTTGGCACGAAACGCGGTCGCGCGCGGGTTACACAGCAAACCGTGGGTCAAGACGTCGCTTGCGCCCGGTTCGAAAGTCGTCAAGGATTATCTGCTCAAAGCCGGCCTGCAGGCCCCGCTCGACGAGCTGGGCTTCAATATCGTCGGCTACGGATGCACGACATGTATCGGAAACTCGGGCCCTCTGCCGACCGATGTTGCCGAAACCGTTGCCGATCAGGATCTGATCGTCGCGGCCGTGCTTTCGGGGAACCGGAATTTCGAAGGCCGTATCCATCCGCAAGTGCGTGCGAATTACCTCGCGTCGCCGCCGCTGGTGGTCGCCTATGCGCTGGCCGGACGGATGGACGTCGATCTGACCACCGAACCGCTGGGCAACGATCGCGACGGCAAGGCGGTGTATCTCAAGGACATCTGGCCGAGCAACGACGAGATCGCAAAGACCGTCACCGCCTGTGTGACCGACGACATGTTCAAGGCGCGCTATTCCGACGTCTTCGCGGGGGACGACAACTGGGCCAAACTCCAAGTCGCACGCAGCGAACGCTACAACTGGGATCCCAAGAGCGAATACGTCAAGCATCCGCCGTATTTCGAAAACATGCCCACGCTGCCGGCACCGCTGGCCGACGTCAAGAACGCTCGCGCGCTCGCGGTGTTCGGCGATTCGATCACGACCGATCATATCTCGCCCGCGGGAAATATCGCGAAATCGTCGCCGGCCGCCAAATATCTGATGGCGCACGGCGTCGAGCCCAAGGACTTCAACTCGTACGGCGCGCGCCGCGGCAACCACGAGGTGATGGTGCGCGGTACCTTCGCCAACGTGCGCCTGCGTAATCTGCTCGTGCCCGGGGTCGAAGGCGGCGTCACGCGTTACCTTCCCGATGGCGAGCAGATGTCGATTTTCGATGCCTCGGAGAAATACCAAGCCGAAGGCACACCGCTGATCGTGCTCGCCGGGAAAGAGTATGGTTCGGGTTCCTCGCGCGACTGGGCCGCGAAGGGTCCGTATCTGCTGGGCATCAAGGCGGTGATCGCCGAGTCGTTCGAGCGCATCCATCGCAGCAACCTGATCGGCATGGGCATCCTGCCGTTACAGTTCCTCGACGGCGCCGATCGCTCGACCTACGCACTGACCGGCGAAGAAGTCTACGACATCACCGGAATCGAGGCGGGCATCACGCCGCGCATGCACGCGCACGTCAAAGCCGTCGATGCGAAAACCGGCAAGGCGATCGAGTTCAAGGCGCTGGTACGCATCGATACGCCGGATGAAGCCGAGTACTACCGCCACGGCGGCATCCTGCAGTACGTGCTGCGTCAACTGCGCACGAAGACCGGATAACGAATCGATGCACGAGGAACGCGAGGCGCGCCTCGTGCACCGGATCGAGTCCTTCTCGGATCTGGTGATGGGCTTTAGCCTTGCGCTCCTCGGGCTTACGCTCGTGATTCCGGCGCACGCGAGCGAACTGCTCGCGCACCCGTGGTGGCTGGCCGGATATTTTTGGACCTTTGTCGTGATCGGCTCGATCTGGTTCAACCACCAGCGCCTATTCGGGCACTTTTTCGTTCCTAGCATGCCGAGCATCATCATCAACTTCGTGATGCTCTCGATGCTCGGTCTGATCGTATACTTCGTACAGGTTTTCGGCCACATGAACACCGACGCGGATCGTGCGCTCGCGTTTCTCTGGTACTTTGCCGCGCTTGGGCTGGCCATAGCGGCAATCGGATCGCTCTACGCGATCGGCACGCACGCGCGGTGGCGCGCGCTAGAACCTCAAACGCGCGCCCAAGGTATTCGGCATGCCGCGCGAGGACTCGTCCTGGGTCTTGTGATTCTTGCCGTGGTGGTGTACGAGGCGTATGCACCCGGGGCGCGCACGATGACCGAGATGCTGCCGTTCTTCTTCGCGGCGCTGATCGCATCGGTGGTCGTACGCGTCGCGCTCCGCTACATCGAACCGCGCATTCGGGCGGGCGAACATGCGTGAGGAGGGTGACGAAGAACGCTTCATCCATCGGCTCGAAGCGTTTTCCGACATTGTGATCGGGTTTTCGCTAGCCCAGCTCGGTGCGACGCTGATCGTGCCCGGGCATGCGGCGGAGCTGGTCTCGAATCCGTCCTGGATCTTTTCGTTTGCATGGACCTTCGCGCTGGTCTGTTTGATGTGGTGGAGTCACAATAGCATCTTTCGCTCGGCATTCGCCGCGACGCGCTGGACGATTCCGCTCAACTTCGTGTTGCTTGCGACGATCGTGCTGCTGGTCTTTTTTGCTCAAGTATTTAGTCGCGCGACCGTGCTGCACGACGCCATCGTCGCCGGTCGGCTCTATTTCGCGACGCTGGCGGCCAACTATATCGTGACGGCGGTGCTGGTTGCCGCGGGAATGCCGCGGCTGCGCGGTTCGATCGAATCCGTTCGCTACGATCGCGGGCGCCGGCTCGGCATTATCAACGGCGTCAGCGGATTGTGCGTGGGCGTAGGCGTCTGCGTGTCGTTCGCCTACGGCGACGACGCATGGATCTTTCCGGCGCTGGGTCTCGTGGTCATGGCCGGCTTTACGCTCGGTAGAGTGATCGCGCGACGGATCGTAGCCCCCGCGGCTAAGGCGTGATGCGCTGGTGTAGGACGAACGCGTTGCCGTCGGGATCTTCGCACCACTGCGCGAGGCAGTGCGGAAATTCGCGCAGGCCGTCGACGAGCTTGCCGCCCATTTCGGCAACGCGCGGCGCCGCAGCGGCCGCGTCGGGCACGGCGAAGAGCACGCAGCCCGACGGGACGTACTCCCCGCTGGAATATTTGCCGACGCCGAACGCCGCACCGTCGCGCAGGACCCACTCCGCGCCGTGATCGGCCTCCCATGACGTGGTTGCAATATCGAGCAGTTCGCGATAGAAGGCGATCGAGCGCGCGACGTCTTTGACCGAGAAATAGATCGCGTCGATTCCGGTGGCTTTACTCATGACCGTATCCTAGCGCACCTACTTGACATCTGCTGTCAGGTTTGCGAGGCTGACGGTATGAAAGCCGACCGGCTGATCTCTCTGCTGCTGCTTCTGCAGTCCGCGCCCCGCCGCACGGCACGCGAACTCGCCGTGCGCCTGGAGGTCTGCGAGCGGACGATCTACCGCGACGTCGACGCGCTGTGCTCCTCGGGCGTTCCGATTTATACCGAGCGCGGTTCGGACGGCGGCATCTGCCTCTCCGATGGCTATCGCAAAGCGCTGATGCACTTCGGCGAGGACGAGGTGCGTGCGTTGTTCATTTCGGGTTCGGCGATTTTAGCGGATTTGGGTCTGGAGCAAAATCTCGATCGGGCGCTCGAGAAATTGCGCGGCGGATTTTCGGACGTGCAGCAAAAGGCCGCGGAGAAAGCCCGAGGCCGAATTCATATCGACCAGCGCCGCTGGTATCAGAGCGATCCGCCGGTCGAAAGACTTGCGCTTCTGCGCCGTGCGGTATGGGACGACCGTTGTCTCGAAATCGTGTATGAAGACCGGCAGAAGGCCCTAACCACGCGCGATGTCGAGCCCTACGGCTTAGTGTCAAAAGCCGGCGTATGGTATTTGGTGGCGCGTACGGCCGATGGCTTTCGAAGTTTTCGTATCGACCGCATGCGTGAAGCGTGCGAACGCGACACGCGGTTCGAACGTGATGCAGCCTTCGATCTCGATGCGTATTGGAAGGCCAGCGCAGCCAGCCTGCGCGGCGACCAGCCGGCGTTCGCGGTAACGGTGCGCGCAGGCGGCGACGCGGTCGCGATGATCACCAGCTTCTGGCCCACGACGTGGGTGGAATGCGACGGCGAGCGGCTTCTCCGCGTGGAGTTCTCCAGCGAACGCGCGGCGCTCGGTCATCTCGTGTCATGGGGCGCGACCGTGGAGTTGGTCGACCCGATGACGCTCTGCGCAGCAATCGTCGCCCACGCGAAGGCAATCTGCGACCGCTACGCAGCGCTGGTATCATGATGAACTCCCTCTTGTCATGATGAACTCCCTCTTGTCATGATGAACTCTCTCTTGTCATCCTGAGCTTGTCGAAGGACGGGCGTAACGTCGATCCTTCGACAAGCTCAGGATGACAAATGGGGAGCGCACCATGACAAATGGGGAGCGCACCATGACAAATGGGGAGCGCACCATGACAAATGGGGAGCGCACCATGACAAATGGGGAGCGCACCATGACAAATGGGGAGCGCACCATGACAAATGGGGAGCTTGGATGAGAACTTGCTCGAGTTTCGTTGCTAGGCGGGTGTTTGCTTCGCGAGGCAAAAGCCGTTTTTCCCCGCGGCCTTTGCGGCGTATACTGCCCGATCCGCGTCACTCATCAGGCGTGCCTCTTCGATGCCGGGATGCGTGAAGGCGACGCCGATCGAAGCTGACAGGCCGTGCGCGCGAAGTGCTGCGACGACACGTTCCATGACTGCGCCGGCCGATGCCGGGTCCGTGCGCGGCATGATCAGCGAGAACTCGTCGCCGGCGAAACGCGCAGGGATGTCGATCTCGCGCGTACAGGTGCGTAGGATTTCGGCGATCGTTTGCAACGCTTCGTCACCTCCGGCGTGTCCTCGGGTGTCATTAATCTTCTTGAAATCGTCCACGTCGAGCATCGCAAACGCCAGCGTCTCACCGGTACGCCGTGCGGTACGTAGCGCCTGCGAAAGCTGTTCCATCAGCGCTCGGCGGTTGTAAAGTCCGGTGAGCGGATCGTGCATCGCGAGGCGCTCCAGTTCGGCCGACAGGCGCATGCGTTCGAGCGCGAAGGCGGCGTGCGTCGCGAGCTCTTGCAGCGACGCGACGCTCCAGGCGGACCCGGCGCGATCGCTCGAGCCGTCGGCGTAGAGTAGTGCGGCCTCGCCCTTTGCAGGTCGGACGGCGGCTGCGGCGTACCGGCGCCGTGTATCGAACAGCGGTGCATCGGCATCATCTGCCCAACCGGTCGCAACGTCGCTATCGCCTGAGAAAATTCGATAGAGGCTCGACGCCTCCGGTAGCGTGCCCCCGTATTCCGATTCCGTGACGCTCTCGCCGTCGAGCTCATAGATGGCGCTTGCATGCGCACGTGCGTCAAAGCGAAACCACAGCGCGCGTGAAAACCCCAGCCCGAGCCAGGCGCCGCGCATCGCCGCAGCCGCCAGCGCCGCTTCGTCCGGTGCGGCGATGATGTCCACGAACGAGCGTTGCAGCGTTTCGAGCCGTTGCGATTTTTCGAGCAACCCGTCGCGCTCTCGCTCGACCGCGTCGATCCGCTCGGTTAGGAAGGCAATCCCCTCCGAAGGCGCGTCCATACGCGCGCACTTCGTCAGAAGATGGGTGACAACCGCCGTACGAAGGCGCAAACTAGGAGGTGGAAACCTGAAAGGAGCCCATCTCATGCGGTACAGCAGTGTTCTTCTCTTGGGCGCGATGCTCGCCGCCGCGGTTATTCCGGCGGGCGCCGCGACCATGCGTTCAACTTGGCCGATTCACGTCACGACGTGCGATCCGCAGCTCAACCCCAGTCTCGGCTATGCACCCGCCTACTACCCCGGCGTGCCGTTCTTTTGGCGCGACATCTACGGCTATCGGTATTACCAGCCGCCGATCGCGCGCGCCAATCCGACGCTGAGCATCGCTTACGTCAACAAGACGCAAAAAGTCATGCAAAAAATCGACTTCGGCCTGGTTGCCAGCGGCCGGCTCGTCGCGGAGGTCCGCGATGCCGGCACGTTCTCTCCCGGCGTCGAGATCCGTCACGAGTTCGGCCTGAGTCCAAACGTCTTTCCGCTGCAAACGGGGCTGCCGCGCTGCGTTCCGCTGCGCATCACCTATGCCGACGGAACGACCTGGCGTAACCCGCATCTGCCGGCATTACGGCGGTCGATCTACCGCCGGCCGTAGTTACAGCAGCACGCGCCGGAAGTCGCGCAGCAGCGACGTCAGATACACCAGGAAGCGCGCGGCCCCGGCGCCGTCGATCACGCGGTGGTCGTAACTCACGCTGACCGGCAGAATCGTTCGCGGTACGAACGCGCTGCCATCCCACACGGGTTTGACCGCCGCGCGGGTCGCACCGAGGATCGCAACTTCGGGCGCATTGACGATTTGCGTGAACTGCGTTCCCCCGATGCCGCCGATCGAGCTGATCGTAAACGTGCCGCCCTGCATGTCGGCCATGCCGAGCTTACCGTCGCGCGCTTTGCCGGCGAGTTCCGCGCTCTCGCGCGCAAGTTCGACCAAGCCTTTTTTGTCGGCGTCTTTGAGCACCGGCACGACCAGCCCGCCCGGCGTGTCGGCAGCGAAGCCGATGTTGTAGTACTGCTTGTAGACCAACTCGTCACCGTCGAGCGAGCTGTTGAATTCGGGGAAACGCTGCAGCGCCGCAACCGAGGCTTTGATTAGAAACGCGAGCATCGTGAGCTTGGCGCCGTTGCTCTTTGTCTGTTCGGCGTTGACTTCGACGCGAAACGCTTCCAGGTCGGTCACGTCGGCTTCGTCGTAGTTGGTGATGTGGGGAATCTGCAGCCAGTTGCGATGAAGATTCGGGCCGGAGAACTTCTTGATACGCGGCAACGGCTTGCGCTCGATCGCGCCGTACTGCGCAAAATCGACCTTTGGCCAGGCGGGGAGTCCCGCGAAGCTTGCGCCGGCGGTAGCCGCAGGCACGCCACCCGAGAGCGCGCGCTTGACGAAGCCTTGCACGTCTTCGCGCGTCACGCGCCCGTGCGGCCCGCTTCCCGCCACTCCATGCAAATCGACACCCAACTCGCGAGCAAACCGCCGAATCGCCGGACTCGCATGCACGATGCCGCCCTTCGACACGGGTTCGCTATCGCGAACCCTGCTCAGGGTGACAGGTTGCGAGCTTGCATCGCCACGCTTGCCGTTACCCTGAGGAGAGCGCGAGGCGCTCGTCTCGAAGGGCGCATTCGTTTCCAGCGTTGCGATGACGGTGCCTTTGGAAACTTTGTCGCCGGGCTTCACGCGCACGTCTTTGATCGTGCCGCCCGCGCTCGCGGGAATGTCCATCGACGCTTTGTCACTTTCGAGGGTGACGAGCGCGGCTTCTTTTTCGATTTTGTCGCCCGGTTTGACGAGGACGTCGATCACTGGAATGTCCGTGAAGTCGCCCAGATCGGGAACGACGAGTTCGGTGAGCACCGCGCTCGACGCCGTCGCCGGCGCGGGCGGCGCCGCAGCAGCGGGGGAGGCGGTCGCGGCGGGCGCGTCGTCGGTCTCGAGTGCGACGATTACGCTGCCTTGCGAGACTTTGTCGCCCGATTTGACGCGAATCTCTTTGACCACGCCGGCGGCGCTGGACGGAATGTCCATCGACGCCTTTTCGCTTTCGAGCGTGACGAGCGCGTCATCTTTCTTGATCTTGTCGCCCGGTTTGACCAGCACGTCGATCACCGGCACGTCTTTGAAATCGCCGATGTCGGGAACGCGAACCTCGATGGTGTTGCTCATGGACGTCCCCTATACCGACAGCGGGTTGGGCTTGGACGGATCGATGCCGTACTTCTTGATCGCCTTGCTTACCACACTCATCTCGATCGTGCCGTCTTGCGCGAGCGCGTGTAATGCCGCGATCGTAACGTAACGGCGATCGACCTCGAAGAACTCACGCAGTTTGCGCCGGAAATCGCTGCGGCCATACCCGTCGGTACCCAGCGTGACGTATCGCCGTTTACCGACATATGGGCGAATCGACTCGGCGTACAACCGCACGTAGTCCGTCGCGGCGACGGCCGGGCCGTTATGTCCGGCCAGGAGGAGGGAGCTTTCGGCGTACGAGAGCTTTGGCTTGGATTCGGGGTGGAACATGTTCTGGCGCGCGGTTTCGACGCCGTCGCGCGCGAGCTCGTTGAAGCTCGTGACGCTCCACACGTCCGAGGCGACGTCCCAGTCTTTCGCGAGCATATCGGAAGCCGCGAGCACTTCGCGCAAGATGGCGCCCGAGCCCAGGAGTTGAACGCGCGCAGCGTTCTTGGCGGTCTTGCCCGCGTCTTTGATCAGATGCATGCCGCGCAGGATGCCTTCGGCTGCACCGTCGGGCATGTCGGGATGCGTGTAGTTCTCGTTGAGCAGCGTGATGTAGTAGTAGACGTCTTCCTGGTCGGTCAGCATCCGGCGCAAGCCGTCCTGAATGATCACCGCGACTTCGTAGCCGAACGTCGGATCGTAGCTGCGGCAATTGGGGATGAACGAGGCGAAGACTTGACTGTGGCCGTCCTCGTGCTGCAAGCCTTCACCGTTAAGCGTGGTGCGTCCCGACGTTCCGCCTAAGAGGAAACCGCGCGTGCGCGAATCGCCGGCTGCCCATGCCAGATCGCCGATGCGCTGGAATCCGAACATCGAGTAGAAGATGTAGAACGGCACCATCGGCAGATCGTGGTTGGAGTACGAGGTGCCGGCCGAGATCCACGACGAAAGTGCGCCGGCTTCGTTGATGCCTTCCTGAAGGATCTGTCCGTGCTTGTCCTCGCGGTACCACATCAATTGCTCGGCATCTTGCGGATGATAGAGCTGTCCGACCGACGAGTAGATTCCGAGCTGGCGGAACATGCCTTCCATGCCGAACGTGCGCGATTCGTCGGCGACGATCGGCACGATGCGCGGGCCGACGGTGGTGTCGCGCGCGATCGTGTTGAGGATGCGCACGAACGCCATCGTCGTCGAAATCTCGCGATCGCCCGTACCTTTGAGCTGGCTTTCGAATGCGGAAAGCTCGGGCACCGCCAGCGATTCGGACGTACGGCGCCGCTGCGGCAGCGAGCCCTGCGCTTTCATGCGTTCCTTGAGATACTGCATCTCGGCGCTGTCGTCGGGCGGTCGGTAGAAGGGGACGCTGGGAATGTCTTCGTCTTTGACCGGAACCAAGAACCGGTCGCGGAACGCGCGCATGTCTTCGACGTCCATTTTCTTGGCTTGATGCGCGATATTGAGACCTTCGCCCGCATCGCCCATGCCGTAGCCCTTAATCGTCTTGGCCAAAATGACCGTCGGCTCGCCCTTGTGTTCGAAGGCGGCCTTATAGGCTGCATACACCTTGAGCGGATCGTGGCCGCCGCGCATCAGCGCCCACACGCGATCGTCGCTCCAATCGGCGACCAGCGCGGCGGTCTCGGGATAACGGCCGAAGAATTCGTCGCGTACGTATTTGCCGTTGCGCGACTTGAACGTTTGATAGTCCCCGTCGACGGTTTCGTTCATCAATTGAATCAGCCGTCCGCTTTGATCTTTTTCGAGCAGTTCGTCCCAGCCGCTGCCCCAGATCACCTTGATCACGTTCCAGCCCGCGCCTTTGAAGACGCGCTCGAGTTCTTGAATGATCTTGCCGTTGCCGCGCACCGGACCGTCGAGGCGCTGCAGGTTGCAGTTGATCACCCAGATCAGGTTGTCGAGTTTTTCGCGGCCGGCTAGCGAGATCGCGCCAAGCGTTTCGGGTTCGTCGGTTTCGCCGTCGCCGACGTAGGCCCACACTTTCCGGTCCGCCGTGTCGCGCAAGCCGCGATCGTGCACGTAGCGCATGAAATGCGCTTGATAGATCGACATGATCGGGCCCAGGCCCATCGAGACGGTTGGAAATTGCCAAAAGTCAGGCATGAGCCACGGATGCGGATATGATGCAAGGCCGTTACCGTCGACCTCCTGACGAAACTTTCCGAGTTGCTCTTCGGTGATGCGTCCTTCGAGAAACGCGCGCGCGTATACGCCGGGCGAGCTGTGTCCCTGGAAGAAGACCAAGTCGCCGCCGAAGTTCTCGGACGGCGCGCGGAAGAAATGATTGAAGCCGACGTCGTACAGCGTCGCAGCCGACGCGAACGTCGCGACGTGTCCGCCCAGTTCCGAGCTGATCTTATTCGCGCGCACGACCATCGCCATCGCGTTCCAGCGCACGTAGTGGCGCAAACGCGCTTCGAGTTCCGCGTTGCCGGGCATCGACGGCTGCTTCTCGGGCGGAATCGTGTTGAGATACGGCGTTTCGAGGCCGAGCGAGACGTGCGCGCCGCCGCGCTGCGCTTCATCGACGAGCGATTCGAGGAGATCGCGCGCGCGATCCGGCCCTTCGACCGCGACGACGGCGCGCATGGAGTCGAGCCACTCTTGCGTTTCTTGAGGATCCGGATCGTGCATCATGCCCCCGCCATTCCGCATGTCGCGCCAATCCCTTGCTGATGGATCGGTCCGATTCTCAATTCGGAACGGTCCAAAGAACGGTGCCAATCGAGCCTAGAAGGACCAGCGCTCCGAACACGGCGACTGGCCCCAGGGTCTCGCCGAAGAGCAACAAGGCGGCGATCGCCGCAATCACCGGCTCGATCAGGGTCGAGAAGGCGACGACCGTGGGTGAGAACCAACGCAGCGAGGCGTTCATCGCGGTGTGCCCCAGGAGCTGGGAGATCAGAGCCATCGCCAGGATGCCGCCCCATGCCGCCGTGGCGGCCGCCGGCGGCGGCGGCTGATGGGCGAGCGCGGCCGCCGCAGTCAGCAGGACTGCCGCGACGCCGTAGGTCACGGTTACCGTCGAACGCGTGCCGACCTGATCGCGGACGTCGCGGACCGCGATCAGATAGCCGGCGAACGCCATCGCGCCCACGAGCGCGAGGACCGCGCCCAGAGCTTCGTGACCGGGATGCGGCGCGGGCACATGTTTTTGCGCGATCACCAGGGCGAGGCCGGCGAGGCCTGTTGCCAGCGCGGCCGGGACGGTCCACGGAAAACGGCGCCGCAAGACGACGACGTCGTACAGGGCGTTCCACAATGGGGCGGTCGAGACGAGCAGCACGGAAACGGCAACGCTGGTGTCCTCGAGCGAGGCGATCCAGGCGGCGAAATGGAGCGCGAGAATCGCGCCGGCGAATGCCAGTTGCAGTCCTTGCCGCCGGCTAACGGTGTGACCGGGCCGCACCAGCGCAACGAGCAACAACACCGCCGCGGCGATGCACAGCCGCGCTGCCGAAACCGCTAGCGGGCCGGCAGCCGCGAGCGCGTACCGGGCAAAAATAGCGGCGGCACCAACTGCGAGTTGGGCGCCGCCGAGCATGAAATACCGGAGCAGAGAAGACTAGCCGTGCGGCGAGGGATGGGGACGCGGAATTCCGCCATCATGCCCGCGGATCGGATCCGGCGGCCCATTGTTCGGCACGAACGGCGTGGCCATCGGTCGCGGCGGCGCCGGCGTTGCGGTGTTGCGGTGACTCGAGCTCACCGTGATCGGTACCGACGTCGTGCTCGGTGCCGGCGAAGGCGTCGGCGAGTTGGTCGGCGCGGGGGTCGAGCCCTTGTTGCTGTTAGCGATCGTCGTCACGGCGGCAGCGGTGCCGACCGCGGCGGCAGCGGCCGTCGTGACCGCGGCGGTCGAAGCAGCAGCGGTCGTCGTGGCGATGCCCATTGAGCTGGCGTTGAGCGGCGCGCCGAGTTGGCTGAACGGCGTGAAGAGTGATTGCGAAACGCTGGTGACCGAGGCGGTAATCGCGCCCGCCGCGGCTGTGGCAACCAGCGACTGTCCGGCGGCCAGGGTGAACACTTGGCCGTTCACCAGCGTGACCTGCACGGGAAGGGCTGGATTGCTCACGGCGTAGACGTTGACTTGCAGTCCCTGCGGACCCGAGAAGATGTCGCCCTCGGTACCGCGTACGGCGATCTGTCCGGTCGTGGTCTGGAACTGGTAGTCCGCCTTGGCGCCCTGCGGGTGGTTGACTTTGAAGCGAACTTTGCCGACGACGACGAAGCGCGCGTGCGCGATGTCGGTCATAGCAAACGACGTCATTTGGACCGAGCTGTTCGAGGCCATGACCACCTGCGAACTATCGGGCAGGGTGATGGTGGCCAGCGAGTCCGCGCCGGTCGCGGCGTAATCGCTGTCGGCCAGCGCAGTGCGCGTGTGCAGAGCGAGCGCATTTGATGGAGTTTGCGACGCGCCGTACGTCACGTGTCCCTTGACGTTCTCGAGTGTACGGTCGGTATCGGCTGAGGACGCGGTGATCGGCAGTACGGCGACCAACACGGCCAGCAAAGAAGTGCACAAAGCCTTCATAGCGGTTGCTCCTGAAGCGAACTTTCGTCAAGGTCCCGTTCGATTGGTTGCTTCGGCCCCCTTCATTCGTTTGGCCCAGAGGCGAAAAAAACGCTTCGTCGTAGCTTTGTTGGATGCGGGAGCTCGCATTGCGCGGGCTGAGAGGGCGCACGACGCGCCGACCGTCAGGGCGATCTTCAAACGCGCCCACACCTGATCCGGATAATGCCGGCGGAGGAACAACGACGACATGAAATGTTACGTAGCGGGCAGCGACCCGTCCATTCGCGTTCCGATGCGCGAGATCGCACTTACCGACGGCACGTCGCACGTCGTGTACGACACCAGCGGTCCCTACACCGATGACGCCGCCCAGATCGACGTGCGCGCCGGATTACCGGCACTGCGCGCGGCGTGGATCGAAGGGAGAGGCGATACCGATCGGCTCGATCGCCCGTCGTCGGTCTATCGTCGCGGACGTGAAGCGATGCCCGAACTCGACGCGATTCGTTTTAACGCGCAACGCACGATACGCCGTGCCAAACCCGGCGCGAACGTCTCGCAGATGCATTATGCGCGACGCGGCGAGATCACGCCGGAGATGGAGTTCGTCGCAATTCGCGAAGGGCTCGAGCCCTCGTTCGTACGCGACGAAGTCGCGCGCGGTCGCGCGATCATTCCAGCCAACGTCAATCATCCCGAGAGCGAGCCGATGATCATCGGGCGCAACTTTCACGTCAAAATCAACGCGAACATCGGAAACTCGGCCGTCGCATCGACCATTGAAGAAGAGGTCGACAAGATGACGTGGGCGACGCGTTGGGGCGCGGACACGGTGATGGATCTGTCGACGGGAAAGAATATCCACGAAACGCGCGAGTGGATCTTGCGAAACTCGCCGGTGCCGATCGGCACGGTGCCGATCTATCAGGCGCTCGAGAAGGTCAACGGTAAAGCCGAGGAACTCACCTGGGAACTCTTCCGCGATACGCTGATCGAACAGGCCGAACAAGGCGTCGATTATTTCACGATTCATGCCGGCGTGCTGCTGCGTTACGTTCCGCTGACCGCGAAGCGCGTCACCGGCATCGTGTCGCGCGGCGGCTCGATCATGGCCAAGTGGTGCCTCTCGCATCATCAAGAGAACTTCCTCTACACGCACTTCGAAGACATCTGCGAGATCATGAAAGCCTACGACGTCGCGTTCTCGCTGGGCGACGGATTGCGACCCGGCTGCACGGCCGACGCCAACGACGCCGCGCAGTTCGGGGAACTCGAGACGCTGGGCGAACTTACGACGATCGCGTGGAAGCACGACGTTCAGGTGATGATCGAAGGGCCCGGGCACGTGCCGATGCACTTGATCAAAGAAAACATGGACAAGCAGCTCGAAATCTGTCACGAAGCGCCGTTCTATACGCTCGGACCGCTGGTGACCGATATCGCGCCGGGCTACGACCACATCACCAGTGCCATCGGCGCGGCGATGATCGGCTGGTTCGGCACGGCGATGCTGTGCTACGTGACGCCCAAAGAACACTTGGGCTTGCCCAATAAAAAGGACGTCAAGGACGGCGTGATCGCGTACAAGATCGCGGCGCACGCGGCCGACGTCGCTAAAGGACACCCGCGCGCACGGCACTGGGACGACGTGCTCTCCAAGGCACGCTTTGAGTTCCGGTGGGAAGATCAGTTCAATCTGGCGCTCGATCCTGACACCGCACGTGAGTTCCACGATGAAACACTCCCCGCACCGGGAGCCAAGATCGCGCACTTCTGCTCGATGTGCGGGCCGCACTTCTGCTCGATGAAGATCACGCAGGAAGTGCGCGAGTACGCCGAGTCCGGCATGGCCGAGAAATCGCGCGAATTCCTCGAAGCCGGCGCCGACGTCTACGTAACGGCGCCCGTCCTGTCGTCCTGAGGTGCTCGCCGAAGGCGAGCCTCGAAGGGTCCGCGGGGTCTTAGTGGATCGCGATGGGACGATCGTCGTCGACGTTCCGTACAACGGTGATCCCCAACTGGTGCAGCCGGTCGACGATGCGAAAGCGTCGCTCGACCGGCTGCGCGCGGCCGGCCTACGCGTCGGAGTGTTGACGAATCAGAGCGGTGTCGGGAGGGGCACGATCACGCGCGCGCAGATGCAGGCCGTCAACGATCGCGTCGACGCTTTGCTGGGCCCGTTCGACGGATGGTTTATCTGCGAGCATGCACCGGACGACGACTGCGACTGCCGTAAACCCAAACCCACGCTGGTCTTCGACGCATCCCGCGCATGGAACGTCGATCCTTCCGAGATCGTCATCATCGGCGACAAGGAGAGCGATATCGAAACCGCGCGTAACGCGGGAAGCACCGGCATCAAGGTCGGCACGGGCATGACGCTCGCGCAAGCCGTCGACGCGGTGCTAGCGGACGTTTAGCGGTCGTCGTCGAGCCAGTAGGTTACGTCGGCGCCGCCAACGTGCGAATCCTTGGCAAGCATGGCCGAACGCGGAATATGCACCATCGCGCGCAGTTCGCTCCACGCACGCAGGACTTTGACGACGTAACGCTGCGTCTGCGAATAGGGCGGGATTCCACCGTAGCGCTGCACCGCGCGCGGCCCGGCGTTGTAAGCCGCGAACACCAGCGAATAGCGATCGCGTTTGGCGCCGAAACGCTCGAGCAGGCCGCGCAGATACCGCGCGGCGCCCGATAGATTCTGGACCGGATCGCGCGGGTCGACCCCCAGCGTGGCCGCGGTTCCCGGCATCAACTGACCCAGCCCGATCGCGCCCGCATACGAGACGGCGTGGGTGTGCCAGCTCGATTCAACCGTGACGATCGCGGCGAGCATGTTGGTGTCCAGTTTCCAGCGGGTGGCCGAGAGCAGCAGATGGCGAGCCAGATCCTTGCTCTGCCACTGCGGCATTTCCGGGTTATATTGACGAAGAACGGCGGCGTAGGCGGCGATGCTTTCGGGGGTCGCGGGAACCGATCGCGTCGCAGCGGACGCGGCAAGCGGCATCGCAAGCCCAAGCACCAAACAAAGTCCCGCCACAAGCGGGGCACGTCGTCGGCTCATACGCCCCCCTTCCCCCACCCATCGAGAAGGACCCGCCTCCTTGCCGGAACGCCTCGCGTCGTCTCCCAACGGCTCGGCCGAAGGCCGAACGTGATGGATTCAGCGAAGCTGAATCCTCGTGAGTAGATTTTCGGGGATGTCGCCGCGGGCGCGGCGGTGGTGGGGAATCGGCGTGGTTGCCTTTTTCGTGTTGATGTGCGGGGCGATCGCGCTGTCGCAGTGGTACGCCGAGAACGTCAACGTGCCGCGCTATCAAGCGATGGAGAAGCACTAAGGTGAAAGCGGAGACCACCGGCAAGCTGTTGCGCGTGTTCGTCGGCGAAAGCGACCGGCACGGCGCGCAGCCGCTCTACACCGCGATCGTCGAACGGGCACGCCATGAAGGCCTGAGCGGTGCGACGGTCTTCAAAGGGATCGAAGGCTACGGCGGACATTCGGTCGTGCATGCCGCGCGCGTGTTCGATCTTTCGACCGATTTGCCGGTGCTGATCGAAATCGTCGATACGGCCGAGAAGATCGAGCGTTTCATTCCGTTGCTCGACGAGATGGTGCACGAAGGACTGATCACAATGGAAAACGTGCAGGTCATTCGCTACAAAAGCGGCGAGCCCAAGGCGTGAGCGCGGCATTCGATCTTCGCACGCTGCTGGCGATTCTGGTGGGCGGCGGTTTGGGTAGCGTCGCGCGTTACACCGTCGCAGTGTTCGTGACCGCGCGTGTCGGCCCGGGATTCCCGTGGGCGACGCTCTTGATCAACGTGACCGGCAGCCTGCTGATCGGCATCATCGCCGAGCTGTCCGTCACGCGAGCAATTGCGATGCCCAATGTCATGCGGGTGTTCTGGATGATCGGCTTCCTGGGCGGCTATACGACGTTTTCCACCTTTTCGCTCGACATCGTGACCCTCATGGGCGGAGACCGTACCGCGCTGCTGGGTCTCGCCTATGCCGTCGCGAGCGTCGCACTCGGCGTACTCGCCGCCTTTGGCGGCATGGTTCTGGTTCGCTCGGCGCAACTCTGACTATTTGCCTGGTGTTGCCACCACCATGGACAACCAAGCAATCATTGACAAGATTCAATCCATGGGCTCTTCGGAGCTGGACGAGCTGCCCCTCGGCGTCATCACCTTGGACCGGGCGGGGAAGATCCTGCGCTACAACAAGAAGGAGGCCGAGCTCGCCCGCCTCGATCAGGGCGGCCAGCTAGGCAAGGACTTCTTTAAAGACGTCGCTCCCTGCACGGCCAACCCGGAGTTCGAAGGGCGCTTCCGCGACCTCGTTGCCAAGCCGGACGGCGGGACCGTGACGTTCGATTACACCTTCAAGTTCTCGTGGGGTCCGCAGCGCGTCCACATTATCTTCATCGGCAAGCCCGGGCGTGAGGAGGTCGACGTCCTGGTCACTCGTTTGGGCGCCTAGTCGCCCTTTGAGACGACTTTGATGGGTCCGGCGCAGGAGTTCGGGCGCTTGCACCGGACCGGTCAGCCTTCACGCTTCTTCTCGGAGGTCGTTTCTCGACCGTGTTATTTCGTTCGCTCGTTCTCGCTTTTAGCGGAGCGGTCGCCTTCGGGCTTTCCGCCCTGCCGGCCGGTGCCGCAGCACCCTCTCCCTCGCCGAGCCCTTCGGCCTCGGCATCTCCCACCCCGACGCCCGGACCCGCTTACGGGTCGATGAGTTGGCGCGAGATCGGTCCGGCAGCAGCCGGCGGTCGCGTCGCCGCGGTCGCCGGGTCGGCCACCGATCCCACGCTGTACTATGTGGGGACCGGCGGCGGCGGCGTGTGGAAGAGCGAGAACAGCGGCCAGACCTGGACCGCGGTCTTTGCCAAGGAACCGGTCGCCGCGATCGGCGCCGTGACGATCGACCCCACCGACAATCAAACCGTGTGGGTCGGTACCGGCGAAGACAATCCGCGCAACGATGTCAGCTATGGCGACGGCATCTATAAATCGACCGACGGCGGCGAGCACTGGAAGAACATGGGGCTCGACGCGACCAAACAGATTTCGCGCATCGTCGTCGACCCGCGCGATCACGATCACGTGATCGTCGCGGCGCAGGGCGACCTCTTCAACGACAGCCCCGAGCGCGGCATCTACGAAACGCGCGACGGCGGTAAGACGTGGAAGCACGCGCTCTACGTCGGTCCCGAAACCGGCGGCTCGGATCTTGCGATGGATCCCAAGGATCCAAGCGTTTTGTATGCGGGATTGTGGACGTTCCAACGTCGCCCGTGGACGTTCACCAGCGGCGGCCCGAACGATGGTCTCTACAAGTCCACCGATGGCGGCGACACCTGGAAACGGTTGACCGGTCACGGGCTGCCGACCGACATCACCGGCCGCATCGGTCTTGCGATCGCTCCGAGCGACGGCAATCGCGTGTATGCGCTGATCGAATCCAAGCAAGGCATTCTGTGGCGCTCGGACGACGGCGGTAACGAGTGGAAGATGGTCTCGGACAACACGCTGGTCGACCAGCGTCCGTTTTACTTCACGCACATCGCGGTCGATCCCAAGAATCCAGACATCGTCTACGGCGTGTCGATGATGCTCTCGAAGTCGACCGACGGCGGCAAGACGTTCAAAGCCATCGCCGATAACGTGCACGTCGACTATCACGCGATCTGGATCGCGCCGGGCGATCCCAAGCGCATTATCACCGGTGAAGACGGCGGCTATGCGCTCACGCTCGACGGCGGCGACAACTGGTTCTTCTCGGCGAATCTGCCGATCGCGCAAGTCTATCGCGTGGGTCTTTCCAACGAAAATCCGTACTGGGTGTGCGGCGGTCTGCAAGATAACAATGGGTGGTGCGCGCCGAACAACACACAAGATCCGTCCGGCATTCAAAATAAGGCATGGATTGCGGTGACCGGCGGCGACGGCGAATGGACCGTTCCCGATCCGGCCGATCCGAATTACATCTGGGCGGACTCCGAAAACGGCTCGGTCACCGTCATCAACAAGATCACCAAAGACGGCTGGTACGTGGAGCCCTATCTGCAACTCGCGGCCGAAAGCTTCGACACCCGCACGGCCAAGGTGCGCTGGAACTGGGAAGCGCCGATCGCGTTTGCACCGTGGAATCCGCACATCGGATGGATCGGCGGCAACGTGCTGTTCCAGACGACCGATCGCGGACTGCATTGGAAGATCGTCAGCCCAGATCTCACGCGCAATGACAAGGCGCATCAAGCCCCCTCGGGCGGACCGATCACGCACGACGTGTCGGGCGCCGAAGAGAGCGATACGATTCTCGATATCGAGGGCTCGAAGCTTCACAAGGGCGAGATTTGGATCGGAACGGACGACGGTTTGATCCAGCTTACGCTCGACGGCGGAAAGCACTGGGAGAACGTGACGCCGCCGGGCGCGCCGGAATACGGCCGCTTTGCGTCGATCTCGCCCTCACCGCTGGTCGACGGCACGGCCTATGCGATCAATGACGGCCATTACACCGGCGACAATCATCCGTACGTGTTCGTCACGCACGACTTCGGCAAGCATTGGACCTCGATCGCGGCCGGCATCCCCGACGGACAATGGGCGCGTTCGATCGCGGCCGACATCCGTAATCCCAACATCGTGTACCTGGGAACCGAAGAGGGTATCTGGATCTCGTTCGACGGCGGCACGAAGTGGGAGTCGTTCAAGAACGATCTTCCGACCGTCTCGGTGCACGACATCCGCATGCAGCCGCAGTTCGACGATCTGGTGATCGCGACGCACGGCCGCTCGATCTACATCATGGACGACATGACGGCCGTGCAAGATCTCCAGACGGCCGAGCAACATGACGCCTATCTCTTCCCGATTCGCACCTCGTATCAGTACAACCAGCGCGAGGACGACGAAGGAACGTACACCAATTACGCGGCGTCGAATCCGCCGACCGGCGTGATCGTCGATTATTACCTGAAAACCAAGCCGAAAACGGCGCCCAAGCTCGAGATTCTCGACAGCTTCGGCCGCGTCGTGCGCTCGTACGCGGGCACGCACGAAGTCGCCAAGAAGCAGGAGCCGTACGTCGCCGACAAGGTCGGCCTCAACCGCTTCGTGTGGGATTGGACCAGCGAAGGTCCCGTCAAGTGGTATGGCGCGGCGAAGAAATCGTACCAGGGGGCCGACGGCGGTCCGCCGGTTCCTCCGGGCGACTACACCGCGCGCTTGACGGTGGGCACGCAGGTGATGATGCAGCACTTCGTGGTCAAAGCCGATCCGCATACGGCGTACACACAAGAGCAGATTGTTGAAAGTTACAACCTCGCACGTCGCGGTGAGTCGATTCTCTCCGACGTCGACACGAAGCTCAACGCGCTCGACGCGGTGAAAAAATCGGTCGACGGCGGCATCGCGGCGGCCAAGAAAGCCGGCGACACGACGGCGCAGGCCAAGCTCGAGGCGATCGAGACCTCGCGCGACGCGGTGTTCTCGGCGCTGACGGCCGACTTCCACAACGACGAAGACTCGATCGAACGTCCGGGCAAGGTGCGCGAAGACGTGCAAACGATCATGTACTTCGGCGGAACCGTGGTAACGCCGGCGATGCGCGACTACCTGCGGCGTGTGGAGAGCGAACTGCATGCTGCGACCGCGCAATACGACGCGTTCAAAGCGCAGCAACTGCCGGCGCTCAACGCAACGCTCACGACGCTCAAACTCAAACCCGCTTCCATGTAAGAGGAGTTCGATCACGTGAACATCGCAGGACGAGCGGTTGCCGCACTCGCGGCAGCCGCGCTCTTGGGTCCGGCGGCGGCATCGGCCGCCGCGTCGCCCGCGTACGCGAATCTCACGATGCGCGTCATCGGACCGGCCGTTGCGGGCGGGCGTATCGCGGCTGTCGCAGGCACGGCGCAAAACGACAAGCTCTACTACGTTGGCAGCGCAGGCGGCGGCGTGTGGAAAAGCGACGACGGTGCCGCGACGTGGTCGCCGGTCTTCGATAAGGAAGACGTTTCCGCGATCGGCGCCGTGACCATCGATCCCAACAACCAGAACGTCGTCTGGGTCGGAACGGGCGAGGCCAATCCGCGCAACGACGTCAGCTACGGCAACGGCATCTACAAAACGACCGACGGCGGCAAGACGTGGACGCGCCTGGGGTTAGACGACGTGTGGAGTATCGCGCGTATCGCCGTCGATCCCAAGAATTCCAATCACGTCGTGGTCGCCGCGTTCGGTGATCCGTTCAAGGATTCGAGCGCGCGCGGCATCTACGTCACGCGCGACGGCGGCAAGACATGGGCCAAGACGCTCTACGTCGACGCCAAAACCGGCGGTAGCGACATCGCGATCGATCCCAAGGATCCAAACGTCGTTTACGCGGGGATGTGGACGTTCCGCCGCAAGCCATGGACGTTCACCAGCGGGAGCGATACCGGCGGCCTGTTCAAATCGACCGACGGCGGTTCGACCTGGACGAAGCTGACCGGCAACGGTCTGCCCACCGGCGAAACCGGACGCATTGGCTTAGCGATCGCGCCGAGCGATCCCAAGCGCGTCTACGCGCTCATCGAAGCCAAGGGCGGTATCCTGTGGCGTTCGGACGACGCGGGCGCGCATTGGACGATGGTCAGCGACGATACGCTGGTCGATCAGCGACCGTTTTATTTTTCGCATCTCGCGGTCGATCCGCACAATCCCAATCACGTCTACGGCGTCTCCGAGGAGCTGGCCGAGAGCACCGACGGCGGTAAGAAATTCAAGGCGATCGCCAAGGAAGTCCACGTCGACTATCATGCGATGTGGATCGCACCCAACGATCCCGACCGGATGATGACCGGCGAGGACGGCGGCTACGCGCTCTCGCTCGACGGCGGCAAACACTGGTCGTTCTCGCAGAACATTCCGATCGGTGAGATTTACCACATCGGCTATTCGATCGGTGAGAATCCATACACGGTCTGCGCGGCGTTGCAGGACAACGCGGCCTTCTGCGGACCCTCAAATTCGCTCGACGGGAACGGCATCCTCAACAGCGACTGGTACAACGTCGTCGGCGGCGACGGCGAGTGGTCGATTCCCGATCCCTCCGATCCGCGCTACATTTGGTCCGACCTCGAGGACGGCGTACTGATGGTCTATGACCGCAAGACGGAGACCTCGCGCATGGTGCGGCCGTACGATGCGTTCCCCAGCGGCATCCTCGGCCCGTTCGACTCGCGCGAAGCCGCCTATCGCTTCAATTGGGATTCGCCGCTCGCGTTCGCGCCATGGGACGGTCACGTCGCATGGTTCGGCGCCGACGCGGTCTTTCAAACCACCGATCGCGGGCAAACGTGGAAAGCGATCAGCCCCGATCTCACGCGCAACGTCAAAGATCACCAAAAGCCGGCGGGCGGTCCGCTGGCGGAAGACGTGTCGGGCGCCGAGTATTCCGACACGCTGCTCGACATCGAAGGTTCGCCGCTCGACAAAGGTGAGATCTGGACCGGTTCGGATGACGGCGTCGTTTCGCTCACGCGCGATGACGGCGAACATTGGGAAACCGTCACACCTCCGGGCGCGCCCGAGTACGCGCGCTTCGAAACGGTCGCTCCATCGCCGCTGGTCGCCGGAACGGCGTATGCGGTGGCCGACGATCATTTGATGGGCAACTACGAACCGCTGATCTACGTCACGCGCGACTACGGCAAGACCTGGACGAAGATCGTCGACGGGCTGCCGGCCGGCATCTACGCGCGCACCGTTCGTCCCGACCCGCGCAACGCCGATCTCGTCTACGCCGGTACCGAGAACGGACTGTGGATCTCGTACGATCGCGGCGAGCACTGGAAGAACTTCCGCTTGAACCTGTCGCACGTTTCGGTGCGCGACATCCGCATCCAACCCGAGTTCGACGACCTGCTGGTCGCCACGCACGGCCGCGATGCCTGGATCCTCGACGATCTCACCTCGATCCAGGAATTACCAAAAGCCGAGCAAGCGGGTGCGATGCTCTTCGCGCCGCGAACGTCGTACGAATATCACGAACATTCCAACGACGACTACGGAACCTACACGTTCTTCTCGGCCGAAAATCCGCCCAGCGGCGCGATTCTCGATTACTATCTGGCCGCGCCGCAGAAGAAGGCGCCGGTCATCGAAATTCTCGACGCGTTCGGTAAGGTGATTCGCACGATCGACGGCACGCACAAGGTCAAAGGCAAAGACGTGCCCGTCGTTTCGAACAAAGCGGGCATCAATCGCATGACGTGGGACTTCCACGAGGACGGTCCGCCGCAGTGGATGGGCGCGGGCAACGTTAAGTTCCGCGGGCCCAAAACCGGCCCGCAAGTCGTGCCCGGTCAGTATCGCGTGCGTTTGAAACTCGAAGGAAAAACGCTCGAGGCAAACGTGACGGTCAAACCCGACCCGCGTGACGATCTCACGCAAGCGCAGTATCAATCGGCGTATGACTTTGCCGAGAAGTACTCGGTGGTCTACGGCAAGATCGACGATGTCCTGAACAACCTCGACGCGGTGAAAAAATCGCTCGACGCGGCAACGCACGTCAAAGGCGATGCGGCGCTGAGCGGGCAGATCGCGAGCGCCCAATCGGAGCGCGAAACGATCTTCTCGACCTTCACCGCGGACTTCCACAACGACGAGGACTCGATCCAGCATCAGGGTGCGCTGCGCGAGGAAATCCCGCGCTCGGGCTTTGGTGCGGCCCAGCCGCCGACGGCCGAGCAGCTCGACTACGCGTCGCGCTACGACACCGCCTACAACGCGGCGATGGCCAAGTACAACGCATACGCCGCTTCGCTGCAGGCGCTTTCGAAGAATCTGCAGGCGCACGGCGGGAAGCCGATCGAGGGAGCAAAAACCGTGACGCCATAATGTGCGTCGCCTCGACTCGTACCTCGCTGCTCTCGCGCAGCGGCTTCCTGGGAGCGGTCAGTGCTGCGGCACTGCCGCTCCTTGCGTCTGCGGCGGCCGATGCCGCGCCCGCGGCGCCGCTGGTCGTTCCCGCGGGCCTTTCGGCCGCGAATGCTCGCGCCGCCCGGATCGCTGCGGGCTCGCCCTTCGTGCGTTCGCTCTACACGCAGATCGTGGCTCTCGCCGGTTCGGTCGGCGACGCGACGCTGCGTGCGGACGTGCTCGATCTTCTCGCGCACCCGCGCGCGAGCTACCAAGCCCGGTATTCAACGTCGCAGTCACGCGTTGCACTGCGCGATACCCTCGCGCGCGAAGGTTTCATCGCCGCGGATGCGCCGGTCGAGGGACTCTTCCCGCCCGTTGGCGCCAGCGGTGTCGCGCAGCCGTTTTGGAGCGCGCCCGGTTCCGATACGAACGGACATCATTCATACCCGGGCGGACTGTGCGCGCACGAGCTCTTCAATGCTCGCATGGGGATGCAGTTCGCGCAGACGTACGACCGCCAATATTTCGGAGGCCGCGCGAACGTCGACGCCGACGTGGCGATCGCGGCCGCGCTCTATCACGACGTCATGAAGACCGTCGTCTTTCAATACCGCGAAGACGGCACGTTTCTCGACGAGGTGTCGATCGGCGACACCGGCGGTCATCACTGCCTTTCGGGAGCCGAGGCGATTTTGCGGGGCCGCGACGCGCGTTTCGTTACCATTCTGCTCAGCGCGCACGCTGCACCCTCGCTTGGCGACGAGCGCAAGGTCGTCACGTGGGCGCGTGCGGCGGCGATGATCGCCGGCGTCGATCCGGTTGCGTTTGGTTTGGTCAAGAAAACGCCGGACGGCTTCGCGCTCGCGGCGCTACCGCCGGTCGAAGCGTTCGTCAATCACTTGAGCGACCACGACTACGTGCTGACGATCCAGGCGGCGCGTCACGTGCGTCCCGCGCTCGCCGCGCTCGCGCCGTCGCTCGGCGTGACGGCGGCGGAGACGAATTGGTGGCGTTTGCGCGCGTGCAGCGAGCACTCGGAGATCGCGCTCTACGAGGCGCTCACGCGCGGCGGCGACGCGTTCAAGGTGTTGCTGACGCGAGAATCTTCTTGACGACGGCCGGGTGATTGGCCGACCCGCGATCGGCGAACCGCACCGCGACCAGGCCGCACGAGGGAATCACGTACAACCCCTGGCCGCCCGAGCCGCTAGCGTAGAACAGATCGGCGGGGAGTCGCGGCCCGTTCAACCACCAGCCCAAACCGTAACGCGCGTTGGCCGGCGAACCGGCGAAGGCTTCGCGATAGCGTTCGTGCCGTGCCAGTACGTAGGTCCCGTACGCTAGCCAGTTCGCGCCGTCCAACTGCGCGCCGGTCGGCAGCGGATGCGTTCCGTCTTTGAGCGTGCGCCACGCCGCGACGGTGACGCCGGCGGGCGCGAGCACGCGTTCGCGCAGGTAGTCGTGCGGCGTTCGGCCGCTGGGGCGTAGGCGCTGTGCGAAAAACGATCCGAAGACTTGCAGGGGGATGCCGCCGTAGGTAAACCGCGCACCGGGTGGATCTTTGGGGACGATCTCCCACGCGCGCTCGTAGGTCGGCACCGCCGTTCCCAATCCGCCGAATCCGTAGCCGGCGGTCAACGAGAGCAGCATGCGTACGGTGATGGCGCCGCGCACGGCTTCATCCAGATCGAGCAGCCCGTCCGCGCGCGCTTCGAGCGCCGCGATGCCCCAGAAACTCTTGGTTCCGCTGTAGAGCGCGTGCGGCGTTCGCGCATCGAAACCATCGGCATACTCTTCGTGCACGATGGCTCCGTCGCGAGCGATGATGAGCAGTTGCTGCATGAGCGGGGCTTCGCCGCGCGCGGGCGAAAGCGCTCGCGAATGCGACCGTTCGTTTTGCTCGTAGCGTCGGTGGCCGCACTGGGCGGCTTGCTCTTCGGCTACGATACCGGCGTGATTTCCGGTGCCATTCTCTTTATTAGCAAGGATTTTGCGCTGGACACCCGCTTGCAGGAGTTCACGATCAGCGTCGTGCTGATCGGCGCGATCGCGGGGTCGGCCGGTGCGGGTAGTTGCGCCGACCGTTTCGGGCGGCGAATGACGCTGCTGATCGCCGGTGTGGTGTTTGGCCTGGGGGCAATCGGCTCGGCGACGGCGCCGTCGATCGACGTGTTGCTCGCGGCGCGGCTGATCGTCGGCGCCGCGATCGGATTGTGCTCGGTCGTCGCACCGCTGTACATTTCGGAAGTCGCGCCCGCGCCCGTGCGCGGCGGCCTCGTGTCGCTGTATCAATTTGCGATCACCGTCGGCATCCTCGCGGCGTTCCTGATCGACTATGCGTTGGCGGGCGCGGGTGCGTGGCGATGGATGTTGGGGCTCGCGCTGGTTCCGTCGGTCGTCCTCATCGCCGGGATGATCCCGCTGCCCGAGAGCCCGCGCTACCTCTACAAAGCGGGACGCGTCGACGAGGCGCGCATCGAATTGCAGCGCATTGCCGGTAGCGATGACGTCGCACGCGAAGAACGCGCGATCGAATCGAGCCTGCAAACCAAGAGTACCGGCTTCGCGGCGTTTCGCGCACCGGCCGTGCGTAACGCTTTGTTTTTGGGCGTAGCACTCGCGGTGCTGCAGCAAGTCACCGGGATCAACACCGTCATCTACTACGGTCCGCAAATCTTTCACATGGCGGGGATTGCATCCAACGAAGCGTCGATTCTCGCGACGGCGCTCGTCGGCGCCGTCAACGTGTTGCTCACGCTGGTCGCAATCTTCTTCGTTGACGGCGTCGGCCGCAAGCCGCTGCTGTACGCGGGCTGTGCGGGAATGTTCGTCGCGCTCGCGGTGCTGGCGTATGCGTTCGCGCAGCCGAGCCTCCATGGATCGATGGTCGGAATAGCGCTTGCAAGCCTGATGGTCTACGTCGGCTCGTTCGCGTACAGCCTCGGCCCGATTCTCTGGTTGCTGATTTCGGAAATCTTTCCGCTGCAGTCGCGCGGCCTCGGGATGAGCCTGTGCACCCTGGCGAATTGGGCCGCGAACTTCCTCGTGTCGCAGTTCTTCTTGACCATGGTTCACGATCTTGGGCGAACGGTGACCTTCAGCATCTATGCGGCGCTCTGTTTGGTGACGATCGTGGTGGTGGCGCGCGGGGTACCGGAGACCAAACGCGAACTCTTGGAAGACATTACGATGGCGCCGCCGACCGGCCGCGCTTTGGGAGTATGACGTATGAGCCGCGCGTTCGTGAAGGACGACAGCGACGCTCCGGAACCTCGGTTGGAACGTCCTGTCAGCGATCAACCCAACTACGTGACCCCTACCGGGCTCGCGTTGCTCGAAGACGGCCTGCGCCGCGCCCAGGAGGCCGGCGACGACCGCCAAGCGCGCTATTTGGAGGGGCGCATCGACACGGCAATCGTGGTCGATCCCGCCGGCCATCCGCGCGGCGTGGTCGAGTTCGGCGCGACCGTCGAAGCCCACGACGCGGCCGGGAATCGCTTGAGCGTGCGAATCGTTGGGGAGGACGAAGCCGATCCGCTGCATGGAACGATCAGTTGGGAGTCGCCGATCGCGCGGGCGCTGGCCGATCACAAGCGCGGCGAGCGGGTCACGGTCATCCGGCCGGCCGGCCCGATTGAGTTCACGATCGACGCCGTCCGCTATGACTAGATTGATTTTGTAAAGATTCCGTAAAGGATCACAGCGCGGCTGCCTGCCTCCTTGCTATAATGGCGAAGCTATGGCCTCCCTTTCCAGCATCAACGCGCAGCCGCTCAATACCGCCGAACAGACGCAGAAAAGTTTACTGCAGACGTTCGACCAGCTTTCGAGCGGCAAGCGCCTCACATCGCCGGCGATCGATCCGGCGGCGTATGCCATCGCAACCTCGCTTGCCACGCAGGCCGCCGCCTCGAGCGCTGCGAGCGACAACATTCAAAACGCGTTCAACGCGACCAGCGTCGCGCAAGGTGCGCTGCAACAGCTCACCGGCGTGCTGCAAACGGCGCGCAATCTCGCGGTCCAGGGCGTCGACTCGTTCCTCAGCCCCGCCGACCGCGCCGATTTGCAAGCCGAGAGCAATCAGCTGATCCAGCAAGCGAACACGATCGCGCAGTCGGTCAACTTCAACGGGTTGCCGTTGCTTAACGGGTCGCTCGCGGGCCCGCAAGCCGGCACGAACGCCGTCGCGACCGTGACCAACAACGACATCGTGCAGAACGGCGGGACCATCGTCACGCAGGTCTCGGCGGCCAACGCGAATTTTCAAGCCGTTCCCACCGGCGCTGCGCAAGGATTCGGCGGCACGTCGACGACCAACTCGACGGTTCAAATTCAGGTCGTCAACAACAACGGACAGGCCGCAGCGGTCGCGACCGCAATCGACAACGCGACCGGCGCGCAAGTGCAATCGGGTCCGGTTGCCGCCGGCGGGACGATCTCGGGAATCGAAAACGTCAACATTTCGGTCGGAAATATCTCGCTCGCCGACGTCGGACAGACGGCGACGGTCCAGATTGCGCAAGCCACGCCCGCGAACGGCCAAAACAGCGCGCTCACGGTTCAATCCGGTGCCGGCGAAGGTGCGGTCACGAACGTTGCGATTCCGGGTGTCAACTCGACGCAGTTGCAGATCAACAACATCAATCTTTCCAGCAGCCTTAGCTCGACGCAGGCGATCGGTCAGATCGATAGCGCCCTCTCGTCGCTCACCACGTCGCAAGCAAATCTGGGCGCCCAGCTCGATAGCCTGCAGAACGCGGTGCAAGCCGACAACGTCAACGCGGTCAACCTTACCGCGGCGCAGTCGTCGCTGGCCGATGAAAACGTCTATCAAGGCGCGAGCCAATCCGCACTTGGAACGCTGCGCGCGCAGATCCAAGCCGCGCTGATCGCGCAGAACAACGTGCACGCGTCGGCCGTGCTCGGCTTGTTCGGCTAAATCCTGACCCGCTGGATCCTTCCCGGGCTGCGTACCCCGTTCGCAAAATCGGACGGCGCGCTCGCGCGCTTGGATCCGATCGCCCTTTCCGTTCCGCTCGTGCAGGCGATGCTCGCGCAACTGCGCGGCGGCAAGCCGGACTTCGCGGTGTGGGGGACCGTGCTCGCGAATTTGACGTGGAGCAACATCGCGCGCGAGATCTTGCTCGATGCACACGCCGATCCGTCGATTCCCGCGTTCTCGACGATCATGGCCTGTTCGACGAGTATGACCGGCGCGCTCGAAGCGGCGTCGATGCTGCAAGGAACACACCGCTCTCTCGCGCTCGTTGGAGGCTCCGAAAGCCTCAGTCACGTGCAGATCGGGCTCACGCAGCCGTTTTCGAATTGGCTGCGGCGATTTCACGCAGGCCAAAGGCGTCAAAGGCAAACTCGCGCTGCTGTCCGCATTGCGTCAGGCGCACCCGGGCCTGTATATTCCCAGCGTCGCCAATCGCTCCACCGGGAAGAGCATGGGCGAACACATGGAGATCACGGTCCGGGAGATGGCGATCGCGCGCGATGCACAGGACCGCTGGGCGCTGCAAAGTCATCGCGCCGCCGTCGCCGCGTGGGAGCGCGGGTTTTTCGACGATTTGGTGTCGCCGGTGGGAAGTCTCCGGCGCGACACCATCCCGCGGGCCGATACCTCGATCGAACGTCTGGCGCGTCTTGCGCCGGCATTCGATCGCCGCACCGGAACGATCACCGCCGGCAATTCCTCGCCCCTGACCGACGGCGCGGCTGCCGTGTGGGTCGCATCCGATGAGGGATTGCAGCGTCTTCCGGCCGATCTTGCCCGCGTCAAGCTCGTGGACTGGGAGATCGCCTCGATCGACCTGCATACCCAAGGGCTGCTGATGGCTCCCGCATACGCGATTCCGCGCCTGCTCGCGCGCCACGATCTGCGCTACGGCGACGTCGCGCTGTGGGAGATCCACGAGGCCTTTGCCGCACAAGTGCTGGCGCACGTCGCATTGCTCGAAGATCGCACGTTCGTGCGCGAACGAGCCGGCGTGGATCGTGACTTCGGTCCATTTCCGTTTGAGAGAATCAATCCCAACGGCGGAAGTATCGCACTCGGGCACCCGTTTGGTGCAACAGGCGCGCGCATCCTAAGCCAAGCGGCCAAGGAATTGGCGCAGTACCCATCGGGTTCGCGCGCGATCGTGAGCATCTGCGCCGACGGCGGCGAAGGATCGGTGGCGCTTCTCGAGACCGGTTGAAAGGCGTGCAACTCTCCTTGCTCGTAGAGCAGTTAGCGTAGCAACAGCGTTGGAGGGAGTACATCATGTATCTACGATCGCTCGCCGTAGCGGCCGTCATTCTCGCTAGTGCCTCACTAGTCGCCTGCAGTAGTTCTTCGAGCACGACGTCGACGGCGTCGTCGAGCGCCGCGGCCGAGGCGACCGCGTCCACCGCAGCCTCGGGAGCCGGGAACGGCTATTATACCGACGATCAAGCCTCGAGCGGTGCAACGGTCTATTCCGCGAGTTGTGCGCAGTGCCACGGCGTGCATCTGCAAGGGCAGAGTGGCCCGTCGCTGATGGGTGCGCGCTTCGCGAAATCGCTGCAATCGTACGGCAACGGTTCGCAGCTCTATGAATTTATCAGCAAGCAGATGCCGGCGAGCGCGCCGGGCAGTCTGTCGCAAACGCAATATCTTTCCGTCACGGCATATCTGCTCAAGCAGAACGGCTTCCCGAGCGGAAGCCATCCCCTGGATGCGACCACGCTTGCAAGCGTCAACCTTTCGAACGCGATGAGCATGGTCTCGTCAAGCGGCAGCTCCGCGCCTAACAACAACGAGATCGTGCGCGCAGCTCCGCCGACGACCGTCGACTATGCGGCGCCGACGGGCAACGTCAACGTGAGCGATGCCATGATGGCAAGTTCGGCGAGCAGCGATTGGACGCTCAATGGGCGTACGTACGATAACGAGCGGTATTCGCCGCTCACGCAGATCACGACCAGCAACATCTCGGGGCTTACGCCTGCGGCGATCGTGCAGACCGGCATGCCGGCCAGCTTCGAAACGACGCCGATCGTCGACGGCGGCGTCATGTATCTCACGACGCCCGTGGTCAACAACCAGATGAAGATCATGGCGCTCAACGCCGCGACCGGTGAACCCTACTGGACGACGACGTACAATCTCAACGGCTTCCAGATCTGCTGCGGACCGGTCAACCGCGGCGTCGCGGTCGGCTACGGCAAAGTGTATGTCGTAACGCTCGACGACGAGTTGCTCGCGCTCGACGCGAGCAACGGCAAAGTCGCGTGGCAAAAACAGATCGTCGATCCCAGCGGCGGCTACTCCGAAACGATGGCGCCGCAGATCTACAAGGGTACGGTCATCGTCGGCAGCGCCGGTGGTGAGTGGGCGCTGCGCGGTTTCGTCGCAGCATACAACGCGAATACCGGCGACAAGAAGTGGCAGTGGTGGTCGACCGACCCCAAGAGCTTCGAGGGCGATTCCTGGAAGGGCGGCGGCGGCATGGTGTGGACCACGCCGGCGATCGATCCCAAGCTGGGCCTCTTGATCTTCAGCACCGGAAACCCCAACCCGGATCTGTTCGGCGACTCGCGCAAGGGCGACAACCTCTACACCGACTCGATCGTCGCTCTCGACGTGAACACCGGTACCCTCAAGTGGTATTACCAAGAAGTCAAACACGACGTGTGGGACTACGACGCGGTCAGCAATCCCGTGCTCTTCGACGTGCACGAAAACGGCCAGACGATTCCGGCCGCGGGTGAAGCGGGCAAAGTCGGTTGGATCTTCATCGTCGATCGTCGCACCGGCAAGCTGATTCGCAAATCGGCGCCGTACGTGATGATGTCCAAGAACATGTTCTCCAAGCCGACGGCCGCCGGCGTGGCCATGCTGCCCGGCGCGAACGGCGGATCCGAATGGTCGCCGCCCGCGTACTCGCCGCAAACCCACGACATGTACGTGCTCGCGATGAATCAGCTCATGAACTTCGCGACGCACGAACCGAAGACGGGCCCGGGCCAGATTCGTCTGGGCAGCGCGTTTAGCAACGTCGAGAAGAACGGCGTGCAGAACGGGCCGTTCGTGGCGGTCAACATGGATACCGGAAAGATCGCCTGGCAGTACCTCGCGCCCCAGCCGTTGATCGGCGGAGCGCTCGCAACGGCCGGCAATCTGGTCTTCATGGGTGAAGGCAACGGCTGGTTCGATGCGTTCAACGCGACGACGGGTCAGCGCGTGTGGCGGTATCAGTTGGGCGCCGGCGTCAACGCGCCGCCGATCAGCTATTCGGTCAACGGAACGCAGTACATCGCCGTCGCGGCCGGCGGCAACTTCCAGCTTGGCTTCCCCTACGGCGACGCGGTCGCAATCTTCAAGCTGAAGTAGTCACCAGTACCGCAGCGCTTTCGCGTAGAGATCTCGCAGCGTCTCGCTCGAGATCTCACGCGGAGCGTTGTGGATCAAACTCTTCTGTGGAAACGACCCCGCCGCTAACGCGTCGAGGTCGTTTTCGTCATAGCCGATAGCGGAAAGTCCGCTGGGCATGCCGGTCGCTTTCATCAACGCCGTGATTTGGCCGGCCAGGACTTCGCCCGCATCGTCGAGCCCCGCGCCGCGTACGTCGGCGCCGAGGAGCTTGGCTGCATCGAGATGACGCTCGGGACAAGCGGACGCCGTGAAGCGGAAGACCGACGGCGCATTTAAGATTACCGACATGCCGTGCGGTACCATCGCTTCGGCGTCGGGATATCCCGGGGCGCGGAACGTTTTGACGTTGCCCGAGACGGCGTACGACATCGCGTGCGGCAGATGGCAGCCGGCGTTGCCGAATGCGATGCCGGCCAGCATGGCGGCGAAGATCATGCGCTCGCGCGCGACGTCGTCGCTCGGATCGGTGACGGCACGCACGATGTGTTCGCCCAGGGTCGAGAGCGCACTGATGCAGCCGACGTCGCTGTAGGGATTGGCGCCCTGCGAGAGCGGCCGCGCCACGCCCTTACCGGCGCGTGGGTGCTGGGTATAGGGCAGCGCCGTATACGATTCGAGCGCATGGCTGAGCACGTCGAAGCCGCTGCACGCGACGACCATCGCCGGAAGCGTGCGCGTGACGTCGGGATCGACGATGCCCAGCGCCGGGCGTAATTCGCGCGCGCGAATGCCGGTCTTGGCGTTCATCGCGAGATAGTCGAAGATCGCGATGCCGGTGCATTCGCTGCCGGTACCGCAGGTCGTCGGACACGCGATGTGCGGTTTGAGCGGGCCGGGAATCGCCTTGCCTGCGCCGATCGGCGCGTTGACGTACTCCATGAACTCGGCCGGATAGGTCGAGTAGAGATCGGCGGCCTTCGCGGTATCGATCGTCGAACCGCCGCCGATGGAGACGAATCCGTCGAACCGGCCGTCGATGGCGAACGCCGCTGCCGCCTTGAACGAGAGATCGGTCGGCTCGACCGCAATGTCGGTGTACGTGACCGCGTCGATGCCGGAGGCGCGCAGCGCGTCCAGGGCCGTTTGCACGTAGGGCTGATCGCGTAGGAGCGGGTCGATGAAGACGGCGACGCGCGTCATACGCAAGGCCGCCGCCGCGTCGCCTAGTTCGGCGAGTACGCCGCGGCCGTATTTGATGCGCGCGCCGTCGACTTCGAAACCGTAGTCACCGGTGGCCGAAGGTGCGTAGTGGTCGTGCTGACAGCAACTCATGGGGTCGCTATTCGTAACGCGCGGGCGGGGTTACTTCAGAGCGGCCCTAGGGAAAACGCGCGACGACGATCGCGATGTCGTCCTGTGGTTGGTCGCCGCAAAACTCGCGCGTCGTGCGCAAAAGTTCGTCCGCTTGGGCTTGGGCAGGCAGCGTACGATTGCTGTTAACGTTCGCCACGATCTCTGCGGTTTCGATGAAGGTTCCGCCGGGTGAGCGCGCCTCGGTAACACCGTCGGTGGTCACCACCAGCGTCGAGCCGCCCGGTTCGAGGTAGACGAACCGTTGATGGAACAGCGTTTGCGATTCGGAAAACACCCCGACGATCGGTGCGGTCGGCGGAAGAAATTCCGGCGGTTGCACGTGGCTCATCAGGATGACCGGCTCGTGCCCCGCCGAGGCATACGTCATGATGCGATGCTCGGGATCGATGACGCCCAAGAACACGCTCACGAACGAGTCGGGAGATTCTTTATCGAACGTCGACGTTTCCATATACAGGACGTTCAAGTTGCGCAATACTTGGGCCGGCGTAAGACCGGCGGAAACGTATGCGCGCAAGGCATATTTGACCAGCGCGGCGCGGGCGGCTGCTTTGACGCCCTTTCCTGAGATATCCGCGACGGAGATCGCGACCGAACCGTTGTTGAACTGGTAGACGTCGATGAGATCGCCGCCGACCTGCACTTCGTCCTGCGCGAGCGCATAGGCGGTCCCGATGTCCACCCCGGCGACGGTCGGAAAATGATGCGCGTAGAGACTATCGACCAGGAGCCTGGCAGCGGTATAGCGCGTCGTCTCGTGCACGTCGCCTAGGCGGCGCTCTTTCGAGCGTCGATCCGAAAGGTCACCACTGGTGGACGACTGCGTGACGGAAACGGTGTGGATTTTATGCGCCATCGTCAGCCTCGGCGGCCCTCTCAGCAAAGGTGGGATCGGCGCTTCGTTCCCTGGTAGAGCGGGCGCCCTTCGTGTCGGAGGAAAAGTATCCCACGCCGAGCGCTCCGCGGCCATCGTGCTTTTCATGGTTCTAAGGGCTTACTTGATTATCACATTAGTGCGAGCAAAAAAAAGCGAGCGAACCGTCCTTTGCCTACGAGAAAACGATTCAGAAATGGGAACAATGGTCTGTCACTGGTAACCCAGGGCGGGGGTGAGAGATCAGCATACGAGAGAGCCCGTTCGCAGAACAGGCAGCTAGCGATTTGGAAGCGCTGGCTCGATGCGGAGAGATCATGGGCCGCGCGGCGACGCTGGACGAGATCGAACGAGCAGCCCTATCGGGGCTACTCGATTTGACCGATCCGGACATCGTGGCGTACATGGGACGGCGGCACGACGGCGTCTGGACCATCGGTGCGCAGGCCGGCCTGATCGGCAACGTCGCGGGCGTCGCTGTTCCCGAGGACCTGGTCCCCTATGCGGACGACTTGCGCGCCGGACGCACGCTTTGCTACGAGAACCCCGCGGCCATGGGTGCGGACGTGGCGGCTGCGATGGGGGCTGTCGGGCTGTCGTCACTGTATGGTGTGCCGATGATGCAAGACGGTACCTGTGTAGGCGCGCTCGCGGTTGGACGGCGCCACGCATCGACATTCGACGTGCGTCATCGCGCGCTGGCCGAGCTGTTCGCATCGCAGGTAAGCGCGCTTGCAGCCAAACGGCAACTGGCGCAGTCACTTGGTACGCTCGCGCAATCCGTCCCCGTCATCGTGCTGCGCACCGAACCAAACGGCTGGATCACTTGGTACAACCGTCGCTGGTACGAGTTTACGGGTCAGACCTACGAAGAGGCCGAGGGGTGGGGGTGGCAGACGGCGCACCATCCCGAAGATTTTCTGCGCGTGATGGAAGAGTGGCCCAAAGCCCTGGCCACGGGGAAACGCATTGAGATCGAGTTTCGGCTACGCCGTTACGATGGTGCGTATCACTGGCACTTGGCAATCGTCGACCCGGTGCGCGACGACAAGGGCGAGATCGTCAGTTGGTACGGAAGTATCGTCGACATCGAAGCGCAGAAGCAGGCACTGGAGCGCACCAAACGCGTCGCCGACGTGCTGCAGGAAGCATTTCTTCCGCCGCGCTTGCCGCAACGTGAAAATTTAAGGCTCGACGCGCACTACGTGTCGGCCGAACGCGATGCGTTGGTCGGCGGAGACTGGTACGACGGATTCGAGCTCCCCGACGGGCGCTTGATTCTTTCGATCGGCGACGTCGCCGGTCACGGGCTCGAGGCTTCGATCACCGTCGGGAGGCTGCGTCAGAGCATCTTCACGTTGGCACGTCTGATCGACGATCCGGCGAAGATCCTGGCCGAAGTCAACCGCATCGCACTGGCTCAGGAGAACGGCGCGTTTGTGACCGTGCTCGTCGCGGTCGTCGATGCGGCGGGCGGCATGTTTTCGTATGCGTCGGCCGGCCATCCCGCACCGGTAATCGCCCGGCGCTCCCATGCGCGCGCGCAAACGCTGCCGGCAGGGGGCCCGCCGATCGGGGTTCTTCCCGAACTCGCCCTCGACGTGCACCAAGCGCGGATCGACGAGCATTGCGTCATCGCGCTCTACACCGACGGGCTGATCGAATATGCGCGGGACGTGCTCACCGGCGAGGCGCGCTTGGAAGCGGTTCTGCCGTCGCTGGTCGGCGAGATGTCGCTCGAGCATCCGGCCAAGTTCGTCTACGACGAAACAATCGGCGATCACGTTTCTCAAGACGACACCGCCGTCTTGCTATTGCAATTCTCGCCGGTCGATCCGCACGCTCGCGACAGCCGGCCCTCGATGGGCAAGCAGTGGCGCTTTCACGCCAGCGATGCGAAGGCAGCGCACGTGGCGCGACGCGAAGTCGGCGCCTTTCTTCACCGCAAGTGCGGCGACGGTGAGGGAACGTTTCAAAGCGAACTCGTCGTCGGCGAGTTGCTCGCCAACACCGTCGAACATGCGCCCGGCCTGGTTCACCTCGTGCTCGAGTGGACGGGCGGACAGTACGTGCTCATCGTGCGCGATAGCGGCCCCGGCCTCGAGACGGTTGCCGCCGCCCTTCCCGACCACTGGGAAGAGGGCAGTCGCGGCTTGTTTCTCGTTACCGCGTTATCGCCGTCGGTCACCGTTGCCAAATCACCGTCGGGCGGCGCCGAACTGCGTGTCGTCTTGCCGCTGCAGCCGCTCTAAGCGGTTTGCTGCGCGATCACGTACGACGGATCGCTCGCCGAGATCCGCCCCGCATCCATCACCGCAAATCGCTCCATCAGCGCGCTGCCGAGCAAACATGCCCCGGCGGTTCGGCGCGCGAGCGGCGCGGGGATTCGCGAGATCAACGCGCCCGCGATCGCCAGGCCGCGAGCCCAATGGGCGACCGTCTTCGCGCGGCCGCGCTTGTAGGCGGTGTTGAGTGTGGGGCCCAGTTCGCCGTGCAGTCGCCCGAGAGCGATCAGTTCGGCCGTTGCCGCGATCAGCGCGAGATTTCCGCACATCGAACCGCGCGCGGGACCGAACAGCAGTCCCGCGCCGGCCGCGCTCATCGCCGAGCCCGCCGCAAAAAGGGCGGGCATCGAATGGCGTCCTTCGTGCCACGCCGGAACCGCGGTGTTCGAAATCAAGACGGCGGTGTACGTGCTGAGCAGCGGACCGATTAGGGCCGCCGCGCCTTTGCAAAGCGTCGCGAGCACGCGGACGCCGGCGAGATCGAACGCGAGCCCGGCGCCAGCCGTCGCCGAGAAAGCGCTGAAGACATAGGTGCCCACGCTCATCGGTGAGGTGGGTTTGAAAACGCGCAGCATGTTGATGAAGCGCATCGGCTTACCGAGATCTTTGATCAGGCAAAATCCGCTTATCCCGATCGCCGCTACCGTCGTGACGTCGAGCGTGCGCTCGAGATCGCGTTCGCCGTGCAGGCGGGCGGCGAACGAGAGCATTCCCGATGCACCCGCGAGCCCGCCGCTAAAGAAGTACGTTGGGATCAGATCGGTCCACGTCGGCGGCTTGAGGATCGGCTGATCGTAGTACCCGGTGGTCATTTGCGCAGACCTACCAGCGCCATCCCCGCGGCAAAAACGCCGGCCACCGCGAACATGCGCTTCCACATCTCGGGCAAGCGTAACGTCGCGTCGATGGGCTTAGGAGGAAGCCCGTAGACTTCCGGTTTGTCGAGCAGCAAGAAGAACGCACCGCCGCCGCCCACCCCGTCGTCGGGCGATTCCAAATAGAGCCGGGCATCGGTGAAACGGTCTTTGACGTTTTCGAGTCGTTCTTGCGCGCGGTCGCGCAAATCGTCGAGTTTACCGAACTGAATCGATTCGGTCGGGCAGGCTTTTGCGCAGGCAGGCACTTCGTCGTTCTTGAGGCGGTCGTAGCACATCGTGCATTTGCCGACGCGGCCGTCGTCGGGCTTTTGCCCGATTACGCCGAAGGGACAGGCCGAGACGCAGTACCCGCAACCGTTGCAGACATCTTGCTGCACGACGACCGTCCCGAATTCGCTACGTATGATCGCACCGGTGGGACAGACATCCAGGCATGCGGCGTGGGTGCAATGTTTGCAAACGTCCGATTCCATCAGCCAGCGGCCGGTCCCGTCGGGTGTGTGTCCGTCGAACTGCTCGACGAACGCCACGTGGCGCCAGGTATCGCCGCTTAGCTGCGTGGTGTTATCGTAGGATTTACCCGACCACTCGTATCCGTCGGCCGGAAGTTCGTTCCACTCTTTGCAGGCAACTTCGCAGGCCTTGCATCCGATGCACAGCGTGGTGTCCGTGAAGAACCCGACGCGATCGTGTTTTTGCGCGCCGTAGGTTGCAGTCTCGTGCTGCGCCGAAGTCGCGGCTTCGACGGTACCCCGAGTGAGAGAATCGCGCTGCGCGGGTGTTTGCTCGATCATGAAGGCGACCTTTCCAGAGTGACGGCTTGGACGTCGTCGATGAACCCCTTGCGCGCGGGGCCGCGCGGACGCCGTCCGGCGCGAATGTCGCACGTCAGCGCTTTGGTTTCTTGGATGTGCACGTTCGGGTCGAGCACGATCGAGACCAGCGCGTTGGCCGAGTCGCCCGTGACGATGCCTTTGCTGCCCCAGTGATACGGCAGGCCGATGCTGTGAATCGTCTGGCCGTCCACGCGCAACGGCCGCATGCGCTCGGTCACGAGCACGCGCGCCTCGATCGCCGCGCGTTCGGTGAAGATCGTTGCCCACCCGTCGTGTTCGAGACCGCGCAGGCGCGCGAGCTCCGGACTCACCTCGCAGAACATTTCCGGTTGCAATTCGCTCAAGTGCGGGACCGTGCGGGACATGCCGCCGGCGGTATGGTGTTCGGTCAGGCGATAGGTCGTCAGCACGTACGGGAACGCCCCGCCTTCCGCATCGCTCGGAGATGGATTGTAGCGGTTTCCCGGACGGTCGTACTGCTCGCGCAGCGGGTTGGACTGCTGGCCGTACAGCGCATTTCGAACCGGCGACTCGTGCGGTTCAAAGTGTGCGGGTAGCGGTCCGTCTTTGAGTCCGTTGGGCACGAAGAGCCAACCGACGCCGTCGTCCTGCATGATGAACGGCGAGGTGCCCGCGATCGCGTCTTCGGCTTTGGCGTCGTCCGGCGGCACGTAATCGGGGCGTTTGTGTTTTTCGAAATCCGGCGTATCCTCGCCGGTCCATTCGCCCTTTTCTTCATCCCACCAGACCAGTTTCTTGCGTTCGCTCCACGGTTTGCCTTGCGGGTCGGCCGACGCGCGGTTGTAGATGATGTGCCGATTGGACGGCCACGCCCAGCCCCATTCCGGCGCGAGATAGCCTTGCTCCGTGCGCGGCTTGCGCGATGCGGCGTGGTTCTTTCCGCCTTTGTACACACCGCAGTAGATCCAGCATCCGCAGGTCGTCGAGCCGTCGGGTTTGAGATCGGTGTACGTGCCGAGCGGTTTGCCTTCGCCATCCCAGCCGTTGATTTCGCGAAGCACGGTGTCGGCCGATGGTTCGGCAAGCGGACCATTGGTCGGATACGTCCACGCAAGCTGTTGAATCGGACGGTCGCGCAATTCCGTGGAAGCGGCGAGCTTTTCCTGAATGCGTTTGCCGAGGTGATAGTAGAACCAGAGCTCCGAGCGCGCGTCACCTTGCGGTTCCACCGCCTTGTGGTGCCATTGCAGCAGACGCTGCGTGTTGGTGAACGATCCGTCCTTTTCGGTGTGAGCTGCGGCCGGCAACAAGAAGACCTCGGTTTTGATTGTCTCAGGCGAGAGCACGCCTTCTTTAACCGGGGCGGAGTCGTACCAGAACGAGGCGCTTTCGATTTCCACAAGATCGCGCACCACGAGCCAGTCCAGCGCAGCGAACGCTCGCGCGTGCAAGTCCGTGTTGGCCGACCCGACCAGTGGGTTTTCACCGACGATGAAGTAGCCGTGCACGCTTCCGTCGAGCATCCCCAGGATGGTGCTGTAGTACGAATGGGTTCCTGATATCTTCGGGATGTAGTCGAAGCAGTAGTCGTTGTCTTCTCGCGCGTTGTCGCCCCAGTAGGCCTTGAGCAAGCTGACCGTGTACGCGCGCATGTGTCCCCAAAAACCCGTCTTGCTGGAGTCGCTTTTGACGAAATCCTCCAGCGACTGGTGTTCGCTTGCGTGCGGCATGGGGATGTAGCCGGGAAGCAGATTATAGAGCGTCGGAATGTCGGTCGAGCCCTGGATCGAGGCGTGCCCGCGTAGCGCGAGGATGCCGCCACCGGGGCGTCCGATGTTGCCCAGCAGCAATTGAACGATTGCGGCGGTGCGAATCAGTTGCACTCCCTCGGTGTGATGCGTCCAACCGACCGCGTAGCACATCGCGCCGGTGCGCTCGCGCCCCGAATTGTCGCACAGCGCCTTGGCGACTTCGAGAAATTGCGCGGCATCGATGCCGCAGATGCTCGCGACGGTCTCGGGCGTATACCGCGCATAGTGACGCTTGAGAATTTGAAAGACGCAGCGCGGATGCTGCAGGCTCATGTCGCGGTGCGGCGCGTGGCCGTGTTCGAGACCGTCGCCGACGCTGCCGCCGTGCCCGCCATGCCGTTCACCGAACGCCGAACCGCCCTTGCGCTGACCCGACGACGCATGGACCGGCATGTCCTCATACTGCCACGTCTCGAAATCGTAGCTGTTGCTCTCGGCGTTGTAGCCCGAGAAGAAGCCGTCGAGGTCTTCGGTGTCGCGGAAGTCCTTGTTGATCAGCACGGGCGCGTTGGTGTAGTTGACCACATATTCGCGGAACTCGCGGTTGTTCTGCAAGATGTAGTTGACGATACCGCCGAGGAAGGCGATGTCGCTTCCGGGGCGCAGCGGTACGTGAAGATCGGCCACGGCGCTGGTGCGCGTGAAGCGGGGATCGACGTGAATGACTTTGGCGCCGCGCTCGCGCGCCTCCATGACCCATTGGAAGCCCACCGGATGGCACTCGGCCATGTTGGAGCCCATGATCAGGATGCAGTCGGAATTCTGCAGGTCTTGCTGTGCGGTCGTCGCGCCGCCGCGGCCGAACGAGGTTCCCAAACTGGGAACCGTCGAGCTATGTCATATTCGCGCTTGGTTCTCTACCTGCACGATGCCCAGCGCAGTGTAGAGTTTTTTCATCAGATAATTTTCTTCGTTGTCGAGCGTCGCACCGCCCATGCTTCCCATCGAGAGCGTGCGGTTGACGGGCCGGCCTTCGTCGTCGGTGGCCTGCCAGTTCTTCGCGCGCGTTTCGATGACGCGATCGGCGATCATATCCAGCGCGCGGTCCAGCGGCAGCGACTCCCACTGTGTGCCGAACGGCCGACGATACTTCACGCGATATTCGCGCAGCGGGCTTTGAACGTACGAGCGCGTCGCCGAACCTTTGGGACATAGGCGCCCGCGCGAGATCGGGCTATCGGGGTCGCCTTCGATCTGCACGATCTTGTCGTCGACGACCGAGATGCGTTGACCGCAACCGACCGCACAGTAGGGACAAACCGACTTGACGATCTTGGCGCCGGCGTTGCGCGACGTCCAGTTGCGGGTCTGCCGTGATTCGGCAGCCGAACCCAAAGCAAAACGATCGTCACCAAGCTGCCGAATGACCGGCCACGGATTTCTTTCCAACGCGCACCTCCAGTGGAAGTTCTTCCCGGTGCGCTGCCGAGTTACGCGTTCGTTTGCCGATTTTTTCTACGCGAACTCGACGTGGTGCTGCGGTGCGGGTGCGTTGGGCGTCGGCTGCGCGGGGCGCGCTTTTGGTTTGCGCATCAGAAGCACGAGTGGCGTGCAGGCGATGCAGACGATCGCAATGATGAGGGTCGCGTCGGCGTACGCGAGAACCGCCGCTTGTCCGTTCACGATTTCGGCGAGCTGCGTCACCGTTCCGCGATGCAAGAATGTCTGCACCGCAGGGTTGGCAAGCGTCTCTTGCGCCCCGAGCACGGACGAGTGAAAGGACCAACGCTGGTCGATGATGACGTCAAGCGCCGCGACGGAGATCGATCCGCCCAGTTGCAAGGACAAATTGACGAACGCGGCAGCTTTCGGTCCTTCGCTCGGTGTCGTGGCGCCAAGGACGGCGATCGAGAGCGGAATAAACAGCAGGGCGGAGCCCAGGCCCGTCACGACGAGCGCGGGAGCAAAGCTCCAGAAGCCGGCGAGCGGCGTCGTCGCGCCGGCCTGCAGCCAGCTTCCGAAGGCCACCAGCACGAAGCCCGTACCAAGCAAGATGCGTGGATCGATCTTGCCGGTAACGCGAACGATGAGCGGTGTCATCAACATGATCGGTACGGCGCGCAAAATGAAGAGCTCGCCGCTGAGGGCGGGGGTGAAGCCGAGTGGGCCTTGGGTGAACTGCGGCAAGATGTAGGTCGAGCCGAATACCGCCATGCCCAGTGCAACGCCCAGAAGTGAACCCGCCGCGACGCTGCGATTGCGCAGGACGCGCAGGTCGACCATCGGGCTGTCGGTGCGAAAGAGTTCCCAATAGATGAACGCCGCGAGGCTCAGCCCCATGATGATCGTCATCGCGAGAATGGTGTGGTCGGCGAACCAATAATGCTGTTCGCCCTCGGTCAGGACGTATTGCATCGATCCGAGCGCTGCGGCCAACAGAAACAAGCCGGCGAAATCGACCGGACGCGATTTGGCTGTGTTGGGATCGCGCAGCATGAACGCGAGCACGATTGCGGCAAAGAGCCCCGGACCGATATTGATGTCGAAAACCCAGTTCCACGAGTAGTTGTCGACCAGAATTCCGCCGAGCGGCGGACCGAGCGCCGGCCCCATGATCGCACCGATCGCAAAGATGCCTTGGCTCAAGCCAAGCTGCTTGGGCGGAAACGTGTCGCGAAGGATCGACTGCGCGGTCGCCAGCAAGCCGCCTCCGAAGGCGCCCTGCACTACGCGGGCGAGAACCAAGACCGACAGATTGCTCGCCGACCCGCAGACGACCGACGCGAGCGTAAAGCCGACGATCGATGTGACGAAATAATTCTTGCGCCCAAAGCGGTTTTGCAGCCACGGCGTGAGCGGGATGATAACGATCGCGGCGATCGTGTAACCGGTGACGATCCAGGTGCCCTGCTCTTGACTGGCACCGAGGTTGCCTTGGATCGTTGGGAGCGCGACGTTGGTGATCGTGGAATCGAGGGTCTGCATCAGCGCGGCTGCCATCACGCCCAGCACGATAAGCACGCGCCGCAGCCCAGTCTCGGTAACGTCTTTTTGCTCGACTTCACGCATCGTGGTCGCCATGAGTACCCATACCCGCAAACGTAGGACCTTGGATGCAGTGGGGGGAGTAAGGCGAGGGACCGGTTATTCGGTTGCGCGGGCCCCGATATACGCCGAGAGGGCGTCGAGCTGATTGATCACGGCGTCTTCCAAGACGCGAACCAGCGGGCCCTCGTGACCGCGAAGCTTCCGAAGCAGCGCGATAAAGCGCGATCGGTTGAAGTGCGCGATGGCGTCAAACGCCCGGTCCGCCTCCTCGAGCGCGACGTACTTTTGCACCAGCTTGCGGAAGACCGTGCGTGGGAGCTCCGGCGCTTGGGAGAAACCCAGTACCAAGAACGCCAGCGTTACCGTATCGTCGTTTGTTTCTACCGCCGGAAAGGCCATGCGGTTTTCATTCACGGTCACCTTGATGTCGCGCATGACCGTAAGCTTGCGGTGCGCGTCGAGATTCAACTGGATGCGCGTGCTGTATGCGATCGCGGAGGGGCTGCTAAAGCCGTAACTCATCGCCATACCCCAGGGATCGTTGAGATTGTAGCTGACCAGCATCTCGCCGGCGAAGCTCCCGTGCACGCCGACGCCGTCCTCGATTCGAAAGGTCGGAGCATCGCTTGCGTGATTGACGAGATCGATCATCGGTAGCGCGCAAAGCGTGCCGTTGACGTCAAATACGCGCGATTGAATGTACGTGTTCAAGCAAACGTCGGTAGTCGGCGCTGCGAAGCGGTTCACCAGCGTGCCGGTCCCGCTGATCGATTGGATCGCAGTAATCAGTTCTTGCGGAAGCGCGTGCCAGCGCGCTTGCTGTTCGCGGCTTGCTTCAAAGCCGCCGGCGCCCCACCCGAAATAGCGGTGATAGTTTTCGAAAAATGCGCGCTCGCGCTCGCCGGCGCCTTGCGTCCGAAGCGTCAGCACACCATCGCGAACGATCACGTCACGGGCCGGAAACTGGAGCCGCGGAGGCGTGTGCAGCACCGCCGGCTTGTGGGGGTCGACGGGGAACACGCCGCGCCCGAGCGCGCCTTCGCCGAGTCGAACGTTCTCCGCGATTCCGCCCAGTGCGCGATACTCGTCGAGTAGATCGTCCCAGGTCATCGCCTTTATGTGCGTGCCGCCCGGTCAATGCCCTGCTTGCTTGTCTTGGGTCCGAATTATCCCCGGTTTCCAGGATACCGCGCGGTGGCCCGAGGCTTTACGGTTATTACCTATGGTTGACTCGAAAATAACGGCTCCCGCGAAACGCGACTGGCGCGTGGGGGCAGCGCTCGTCGCCCTTCACGTTGGGGCGCTCGCCGCAATCCTCCCGATGTTCTTCCGGCCGTCTGCCGTGGTTGTGATGTTCGTTCTCATCTATGCAACCAGCGGGCTGGGCATTTCGCTTGGATTTCACCGCCTCCTGACGCATCGCAGCTTACGCGTGGTCAAGCCGCTCGAGTATGTGCTTGCATTGCTTGGAACGCTGGGACTCGAGGGTGGACCGATTAGCTGGGTCGGCACGCACCGCGTGCACCATGCGCATTCAGACCAAGAAGGCGATCCACACAATGCGGCGCTCGGCTTCGCCTGGTCGCACTTCGAGTGGCTGCTCTATTCGAAATCGCATTGCCGGGAACGCAGCGCGGAATACCGTCGCGCCGTGACCGATTTGGTAGCCGACCCGTACTACGTGTTTCTCGAACACAATCAGGTGCAGTTGCAGGTGGCTCTGGCGTTCCTGTTGTTCGCGCTCGGTGGCTGGCCGTGGATCATTTGGGGAATCTTTGTGCGATCTGTCGCCGTCTATCACCTCACGTGGCTGATCAACAGCGCAAGTCACGCGACGGGTTATCGCACCTATCATACGGCCGACCGCTCGACCAACTGCTGGTGGCTGGGGCTGCTGGGGTGGGGCGAGGGATGGCATAACAACCATCACGCCTTCCCGTTCTCGGCTCGCCACGGGTTACGGTGGTACGAATTCGACCTCACTTGGATCACGATCAAGGTTCTGGCGCTGGTGCGCCTCGCAAGCGAGATCAAGCTCCCAACGGCCGAGATGCGTCGACGCCTTCGCTACGCGCCGGGCGTACCGCGAGTTGCGCGACGATAACGCCCGACAATAAAACCTTCGCGCGCTCCCGGACTCCGATTCATACTGCGGCTACTACGGGATCGTTCCGTACTGGAGTACCGATCGGGGAATCGGCCTGCGCTAGCTCCTTGCGTATTTTCGAGAGATTTGCGCGCTGTTCGTCGCTGACGGCCGGATAGGTTAGGTTGAGCGCCTCCAGCTCGGCGACGATGACGCTCGCGATCGCCACGCGCGCGAACCATTTGTGATCGGCAGGAATGACGTACCACGGTGCCCACGGCGTGCTGGTGTTCGATAGCGACTCCGCGTAGGCGCGCTGGTAACTGTCCCAAAACGCGCGTTCGTGCATGTCGCCGGACGAGAGCTTCCATTGCTTATCGGGTGTTTCGGCTCGTTCGAGCAAGCGCTTTCGTTGTTCGTCCTTCGAGAGATGGAGAAAAAACTTGAGGACCAGCGTGCCGTTTCTCGACATATGACGCTCGAAGGCATTGATATCTTCGTACCGTTCCTTCCACAACGCGGAATTCGCGTCGCTCCCCGCGGGGAGTCGCTCGCTCTCGAGAACCGCATGGTGAATTCGTACGACAACGACTTCGGCGTAGTACGACCGGTTGAAGATGCCGATTCGGCCGCGTTCGGGAAGGACGCGCGTCGTTCGCCAAAGATAGTCGTGCGAAAGCTCCGTCGACGACGGAACCTTGAAGCTGTGAACCTCCACGCCTTGCGGGTTGACGCCCGTCATCACATGCTTGATCGCCCCGTCCTTTCCCGCCGAATCCGTGCCTTGAAGAATGATGAGAAGCGCGTGCTGACCCGAGGCGTAAAAGAGCTCTTGAAGCTGCGATAAGCGCTCGATATCCGCGCGTAGCTTCCCGTTCGCATCATCCTTGTGGTTGAAACCATGCGTTGCGCCGGGGTCGAGATCTGCGAGATGAACGCTGCGTCCCGGTTTGACCAAAAGCTCGGTATGGTCGATCGATTTCATCGGTTTCTCCCGTGGTCACTTGCCGGCAATCCGCTTGGCAAGGTGATACGCGCAGCGGCGATCACGCGATCGGCGGCGCCATAATAGATGTCTAGCAATCCGTCGGCATGCAGGTCGGCGGCCGTCGGAAACACGACGTCGGCGACCAAACCGTTGCGTTCGTAATCAGCCTCCGGTTCGAGAATCGGCACCGGCGTGCGATATAGCACGGTCGAGGGTCGCTCGAGGTCGAGGATGGCGGCTCCCATGCAATAGCGGCGGTGCCCGTTTTCCATCGAGACGGCATGATATGGCAGCAGCCAGCCGTACGCGAGACGGACGGGCGGCGAGCCGGCGCCGATCTTGATTTTCTCCCAGGGTTGCTTGGGCGCCATTGTGCGCTCGTGACGCCGCACCGACGTTAACGTCGAGATGTCGGCGAGCACCGCTTCGAGAGGGATATATGAAATCCAAATGTTTTCGTGCGTCTCCTCGCCGCTGGGCGGCTTGGTTACGTCCGGCCCACCGGATTGGACGCGAATACGGGTCGTCGGACGATGCAAGAGTGCCAGTGACGGCACGCCTTGCGGATCGCAGACCACATCGGGGAAAAGCGCGGCGTCTTTATTGCCGCACTCATTGAGATCGGGAACGTGTGCGGTTGCTTGATACCGCACGAGTCCAAGTCGCTTCCACGTCGAGAGATCCTCGGAGATCGCGATCGCGATGCGTGGTTCGTACGGGACGAATGCCGTATAGGTCATCACGTAGCGTTTGATCGGGGCCACATAGACGACGCGTGGATCCTCGACACCACCGCCGCCGGGCGAGACCTCGTAGTGTTCGCGCGGCTCGAGCGCAAGTCCGAGGCGCTCGGCGCCCACGGGGATGTCACCGTCGTACCGTACGCGAGCGTGTCCGATTCGCGAGTAGTTGCCTTCGGCAATGAACCGCGGAAAGAGATGCATCACGCCGTCGGGCGTGCGCACGCCGCCCGGGTTGAGGACTCCCCAGGCTTCGTGCGGCTGATCCGCCTGTGGGCTCATCAGAACGCCGAAACGTTCGACGGCGAAGATCTTAGTCGCTGGAACTGCCGACACGTGTATTCACCTTCTGGCCAAAAGCCGCCGCGTGGCAGCACGTTCACTCTAAAGCAAGCCGGCTGGGATCGATATGGCGGAAATCACGATACCGCCGATGGCGTGAATGCGATACGGTGTGATTATCCTTGCTTGCAGCTTGCCTGCTGCGTCGAGGGCTAGAGGATCGCATTGTGAAATTGGAAGCCGATCAGCCCGTTAAGGCTAAGACCCAGACGAAGACCGAAACCAGGGCGCAGTATTGTCCCGAGTCCAAACCGGGCGATAAAACCGATGGCTTGAAAACCATTCCGATGCCCGAGCTACTAAAGAAGCTGGAGTCATCTGCGGACGGGCTCACCCACGCTGAAGCGACGAAACGTCTAACGCAATACGGGCACAACGCGATCGCCGAGAAAAAGGCCAACGCGTTTCTGAAGTTTCTCTCGTATTTCTGGGGACCGATTCCGTGGATGATCGAGGCTGCGGTCGTGCTTTCGGCGGCCGTCCGGCACTGGCTCGATTTCTTCGTCATCCTCTTGTTGCTCTGTTCCAATGCCGTCGTCGGATTTTGGGAAGAGCATCAAGCCGGCAACGCCATCGCGGCACTGCGGTCCAAATTGGCGATTAAGGCGCGCGTTCTCCGTGACGGTACTTGGGGCAATCCGAACGCCTCCGACCTCGTGCCGGGTGATGTCATTCGGATGCGCTTGGGCGACATCGTACCTGCCGACGCGCGCCTGCTCGGGGGCGATCCAATTCAAGTCGACGAGTCGACCTTGACCGGCGAGTCGCTTCCCGCGACGCGCAAAGCCGGCGACGCGGTGTTTTCCGGTTCCATCGTGCGTCGTGGCGAGGCCAACGCCATGGTTTACGCCACCGGAACGCACACGTACTTCGGCAAGACGGCGAAGCTGGTTGAAGGAGCGCGAACCGTCAGTCATTTTCAGCGTGCCGTGCTCAAGATCGGCGACTATCTGATCGTGCTCGCGACCGCCCTCGTGCTGTTGGTCGTTATCGTCGCGCTTTTCCGGCACGACCCTGTCCTCGATACGCTGGAATTCGCGTTGGTGCTGCTGGTCGCCGCCATCCCGGTGGCGATGCCCACGGTGCTTTCCGTAACGATGGCCGTCGGCGCCAGACTACTGGCAAAAAAGCAAGCGATCGTGACGCGCTTGGCAGCGATCGAGGAATTGGCCGGCGTGGACGTGCTGTGTTCGGACAAGACCGGAACGCTGACCGAGAATAAGCTCACGCTTGGCGCTCCCTTCTGCGTCCACGGCGTTACCGCCGATCAGGTCATCGTGGATGCGGCGCTTGCATCGCGTGCCGAGGATAAGGATACGATCGATCTGGCCGTCCTTGCCGGCGTGAAAAGCGGGGCGCTCAAAGACTATAGCGTGCTCCATTTTCAGCCCTTCGATCCCGTGCACAAGCGCACCGAAGCAACCGTCAAGGGTGCGGACGGCAAGCAATTCCGGGTGGCAAAAGGCGCGCCTCAAGTCATTCTGCAGATGTCGACGGACGCTGCGGCGGTCAAGCCGGACGTCGACAAAGCGGTGAACGACTTCGCGGCGCGCGGCTTCCGCTCTTTAGGTGTTGCGCGAGCCGATGCGGATGGCAAATGGAAGTTCGCCGGCGTGCTGCCGATGTCGGATCCGCCGCGCCCGCAAGCCAAGGCGACGATTGCGCAAGCCAAGCAAATGGGCGTGCACGTCAAGATGGTGACCGGCGATGCGATCGCCATCGCCAAGGAGATGTCCCGCGAGCTTGGGATGGGCACCAACATTCTCGACGCGAGCAGCTTGCACGACGCGAAGGGCGGCGAAATAGCGAAAGCGGATGAGTCGATCGAAAAGGCAGACGGGTTCGCCCAGGTTTTCCCCGCGGACAAATATCACATCATCGAGGTTCTGCAAAAGGACAATCACATCGTCGGGATGACGGGCGACGGCGTCAACGACGCGCCAGCGCTCAAGAAGGCCGATTGCGGTGTCGCCGTGTCGGGCGCGACGGACGCCGCGCGCGCGGCTGCATCGATCGTGCTGCTCGCGCCCGGGCTGTCGGTCATCATCGATGCCGTTAAGGAAAGCCGCCGCATATTCAAGCGGATGAACAGCTATGCGATGTATCGGATCGCGGAAACGTTGCGCGTCCTGCTGTTCATGGTCCTCGCGATTCTCGTCTTCAATTTCTATCCGGTGACCGCGGTGATGATCGTGATGCTCGCGTTGCTCAACGACGGCGCGATTCTGTCGATCGCCTATGACAACGTTCGATACCGAAACATGCCCGAGGCCTGGAACATGCGTCAGGTGCTCGGCGTCTCAACGGTGCTCGGCATCGTCGGCGTCGTGGCGGCGTTTGGCCTGTTCTACATTGGCGAGCGCGTGCTTCATCTCGATCATTCACATGTGCAGACCCTGATGTACCTCAAGCTCTCGGTAGCCGGGCATCTCACGATCTTCCTTACGCGGACGCGCGGCCCGTGGTGGTCCACGCGCCCCGCGAACATCCTATTGATCGCCGTGGTCGGCACGCAAGCGCTGGCGACGCTCATGGCGGTATACGGCTTTGGCATCATGACGCCGATCGGATGGGAACTGGCGGCCTTCGTCTGGGGATATGCGATTGTGTGTGCCTTGCTGACCGACCCCATAAAACTTCTCGCCTATCGAATCTTGGACCCGGCACCGGCGAGCGGCGCGGCTTCGTCCAAGCCCTCACATAAGCCAATGGTGGCTGCAGCAACGTAATGCAAACAAAAGGGTCGACCGCAACATTTCTCTTCGATCCTACCTTGTCGACCGCGATTGCGGCGGGCGACGAACAGCAAACCACGCTTGCGGTTCCCACGGGCCCGCTCGCGCCGGACGTGCTCGACAAAATGAACCGGTATTGGCGCGCCGCGAATTATCTCTGCGTTGGTCAGATCTACCTCTTCGAAAACCCGCTCTTGCGGGAACCGCTCAAAGCCGAGCACGTCAAGCCGACGCTGCTCGGGCACTGGGGTACGTCGCCGGGCCAAAATCTGATCTACGTTCATCTCAACCGGTTGATCAAAGAGCACGGCGCGAACATCATCTACATTTCCGGGCCGGGACACGGTGGTCCGTCGCTCAACGCAAGTTCTTATCTCGAGGGTTCGTATACCGAAGTTCATCCGGAGATCACGCACGACGAAAACGGACTGCGCTTGCTTTTCCGGCAGTTCTCGACGCCGGGCGGCGTTCCCAGCCATTGCGGACCGCACGTGCCCAACTCCATGCATGAAGGCGGAGAACTCGGCTACTCGCTCATTCACGCCTTCGGCGCGGCATTCGACAATCCCGAACTCATCGTCGCCTGCGTGATCGGTGACGGCGAGGCCGAGACCTGTCCGCTCGAGGGGAGTTGGAAGTCGGTCAATTTCCTCAACCCCGTCCGCGACGGCGCCGTTCTCCCGGTTCTGCATCTCAACGGATACAAGATCTCGGCGCCCACGGTGCAGGCGCGGACAAGCGATGAAGATTTGAAAGCGCTGTACGTGGGGCGTGGCTACCATCCGTACTTTGTCGAGGGGTACGATCCCCTGGTGGTGCATCAACTGCTGGCTGCAGCGCTGGATGCTTGCTACGCGGAGATTCGCGCGATTCAGCACGAGGCGCGTCGAAACGGTTTTACAAAACAGCCGGTGTGGCCGATGATCGTGCTGCGCACCTCAAAGGGATGGACCTGTCCCAAGGAAGTCGATGGAATCCCGCTCGAGGGCACGTTCCGTGCGCATCAGGTGCCGATCGCGACGGTCAAGGAGAACCCCGCGCATCTCGCGATCCTCGAAGCGTGGATGCGCAGTTACCACCCCGAGGAACTCTTCGACGAGCGCGGAGCCTTCATCGAAGAATTAGCAAAACTTGCACCCGCCGGTAACCGCCGGATGGGCGGAAGTCCGCACGTCAACGGCGGCCGCGTGCTCTGCGCGCTGGACCTTCCAGACTTCAGCGATTATGCGCTCGATATCCCCGGGCCGGGCGAAGTGGTCGCGGAAGCTCCGCGCAAGCTCGGTGAGTTCTTCCGCGACATTTTCAAACTCAATCCGACGAACTTTCGCATCTTTTCGCCCGACGAGACCAACTCCAATCGCTTGAACGCCGTCTTCCAGGCGACCAAGCGTACCTTCATGGCGGAAACCGTTTCGATCGACGACGACCTCAGCCCGGACGGACGCGTTATGGAAGTGCTCAGCGAGCATTGCTGCCAAGGATGGCTCGAAGGCTACCTGTTGACCGGGCGGCACGGTATGTGGTCGTCGTACGAGGCGTTTGCACAGGTCGTCGATTCCATGCTCACCCAGCATGCCAAATGGCTCGAACAGTGCGATGAATATGCGTGGCGCAGGCCGCTCGCATCGCTCAACGTCTTGCTGACGAGCCATGTGTGGCGGCAGGATCACAACGGCTTCAGCCACCAGGCGACGGGCTTCGTCGACAACGCGTTGGCGCGCCGAAGCTCGACGATTCGCGTGTATTATCCCCCGGATGGCAACTGTCTGCTCAGTGTCTTCGACCATTGCCTGCGCAGCCGCGACTACGTCAACATCGTAACCTGTGGGAAGCAGCCGCAGCTCCAGTGGTTGAACATGGATGAGGCGCGCGAGCATTGTTCGCGCGGTGCGTCAACGTGGGCGTTTGCGACCAACGACGGCGGAGAGGAACCCGACGTCGTGCTCGCGTGCGCGGGCGACATTCCAACGATCGAGATCTGCGCGACCTCGTGGCTCCTCCAGAAGCACGTCCCCGGCATCAAGGTACGCGTGGTCAACGTCGTGGACTTGACCACGCTCATGATGCCGGACGATCACCCGCACGGAATGGACACTATGTCCTTTGACGCGATGTTCACGACAGAGGCGCCGGTCATCTTCGCCTTTCACAACAATCGATGGCTGATCCACACCATGGTCCACGGCCGTTCCAACGAGGCGCGCTTTCACGTGCGCGGCTACATGGACCGCGGGACGACGACCACCCCGTTCGACATGGTCGTCCTCAATGAAATGAGCCGCTTTCACCTTGCGATCCAGGCACTCAAGCACGTGCCGCGGCTACGCGCACAGAGCGCGGAGGCCGTCGAGATGTTCAACCGCAAGCTCTACGAGCATCATGGGTACATCCGCGAGCATTTGGCCGACATGCCGGAGGTTCGAAACTGGCGCTGGACCGCTGACTTCAGCGAACCAACGACGCCTGCGCCCGCCGCGAAAGGTCATCGGCGAAAACCGTTGTTTACCGATAGCTAGATATGAAAAAACTGATCGTCTTCGACCTCGACGGGACGCTGGCCCCAAGCAAATCCGCGATCGATACGGAGATGGGGAACCTGCTTGATGCCTTGCTCGGCGTGGTGAAGGTCGCGATCATCTCCGGCGGCGCGTTACCGCAATTCCAAAAGCAAATGCTTGCCAATCTCCCTCAACAGGGCCATTTCGCCAATTTGTCGCTGCTGCCGACCTGCGGGACGAAGTTCTTCACCTACAACGCGGGCTGGCACGAACGCTACTCGGAAGATCTCTCCAACGAGCAGCGGGCGAAGATCATTGCCGCGCTGAGCGAGGCGGTCGCCGCAAGCGGCTTCGAGGTCAAAAAAACATGGGGCGAGACGATCGAAGATCGAGGCAGTCAGATCACCTACTCCGCGCTGGGTCAGGAAGCGCCGTTGGCAGAGAAAGAACACTGGGACCCGGATTTCTCCAAACGTAAGAAAATCAAAGCCGCTCTCGATACGTCGCTCGCCGATTTTTCCGTTCGGCTGGGCGGGTCGACGTCGATCGACGTTACACTGCCCGGCATCGACAAAGCCTACGGTATCCGAAAGTTGCGCGACATTCTCCACGTTCCGATTCGCGACATGATCTATGTTGGAGACGCGCTGTTCCCGGGCGGCAACGATGCGCCCGCGCGGGAGACCGGTGCCATGTGCATTCAAGTCCGGGATCCCGATGAGACCAAGCGCGTCATCGAGGCGTGTATTGCGTGTTTAGACCGTGATTCGAAATGAGCGCGCAGACGCTGGCGGATACCGCAGGTATGCTTTTCGCCGGCGACAAGGGCATTCTGGCGATGGACGAGAGCACGGGCACGTGCAACAAGCGGCTGGCCGCAGCCGGAATTGCGCAGACGTACGAGACGCGCTGCGCGTATCGCGACCTGCTGGCGACGACACCGGATCTGGGCGAAAGCATCAGCGGCGCCATCTTATACGACGAGACGATCCGGCAACGGCGGAAAGACGGTACGTCTTTCGTTGAGATTCTCGACGACGCCGGCATCATACCCGGAATCAAAGTCGATCTGGGCGCCAAGAGTCTGGCGGGACATCGCGCCGAGAAAGTCACTGAAGGTCTCGACGGGTTGTGGGGACGGCTAGACGAATATGTTGCCATGGGTGCGCGCTTTGCCAAGTGGCGCGCGGTGTTCTCCGTAAGCGATCGTCTGCCAAGCCAGGGCTGCATCGAAGCCAATACGCATGCGTTGGCTCGTTATGCTGCGATCTGTCAGCGAGCCGGAGCCGTTCCGATTGTGGAAGCCGAGGTGCTGATGGAAGGCGACCACACGATGGATCGATGCCGCGAGGTGACGCAAGAAGTCCTTCTCAGCGTGTTTCATCAGCTTTCGCAGCAGCGCGTGGTGCTTGAGGGAATGATCCTCAAAGCCAACATGGTGCTCTCGGGGTCGAATGCCGGCGAACACGAAACGGTTGCCGCGGTGAGTGATGCGACCGTGAGGTGTATGCTTCAAAGCGTCCCTGCGGCTGTCGCGGGAATTGCCTTTTTGTCGGGTGGACAATCCGGTGAGCTTGCTTCGGGGCGTTTGAACGCGATGAACGTCGAAGCCATGTCGCCGGCCTCGCAACTCCCGTGGCCGCTCTCGTTTTCGTTCGGTCGCGCACTCCAGCGCCCCGCGCTGGAGATCTGGCACGGCGAAGAGGCAAATCGCGTCCGCGCGCAACGTGCGCTCGCTCATCGAGCCAGGTGCAATCGCGCTGCACGCAGCGGAGCCTACGACGCTTCCATGGAAGCCCCGGAGCATGCAGCAAACGTGCGTTGAGGGCGTCTGGATGTGGTCGCGGTGGCAACCCGACCGCGCGATGAATTTCAACTCATACCTGATTCGGGATAAAGAAAATATCGTGGTCGATCCGCTCGCATGCGACGATGCTGCGATCGAACAACTGCGCCTCTTCGGTGGCGTTGCCTGGATCGTACTTACCAATCGTGATCACGAGCGCGCGTCCAGAGAGCTTGCGACTACATTCGGCGCGAAGATCGCCGCGCCGGCTCTCGACGTTCCGATGCTCAGTGGTCCGGTCGATCGCGAACTGGAACATGGAGATACGGTCGGTTCGCTCCGCGTCGTATCGTTCGAGGGCATGAAATCGCCGGGCGAATGCGCGCTCTACCTCGCCGCGCAGTCAGCGGTATTTATCGGCGACGCGCTGCTGGGCGATCCCATCGGGTCGCTGCGGATGCTTCCCGACGAGAAGCTCGCCGACGCCGGACGCGCGGCGCTCTCGCTGCGCGCAGTACGCGCCCTTGCACCCAAGCACATGCTTACCGGGGACGGCGCCCCGATTTTCAACAACGCAAGCAGCGCGCTCGACCGCTTCCTTCGTTCGCGTCGAGACGTACTGGCCGCGCGGATAAATCTGGATGAATTGACCTGGCGAACGTCATCCGGCGATCCCGAGCCATACGATCGCGTCATCGATGCCGAAGTCGGCTTGTATGTTGGTGCCGCCAAACTCGGCTACCGCGTCGCACGCATCGCACCGGGGGGCGTGTTCTGTCCGATGCATTGGCATCTGGCCGAAGAGGAGCTGTTCTTCGTGCTGGAAGGTGAGCCGACGGTGCGTACGCCCGCCGGCGAGTACCTCTGTCGCGCCGGCGATTTCATCGCCTTTCCAACCGACGCGGATGGAGCGCATCTCCTACGAAACCAGGGCGAACGCGACGCGCTGGTGTTGATGATCGCCAACGTCGACGAACACGACGTGTGCACGTATCCCGATTCGGACAAAGTCCTGATCGAACGCGAGGATTTGATGATTCGACGCTCGCCTGCGTTGAGCTACTACGACGGAGAAACGGGAGGGCCCGCAATATAGTGACTCAGGTTGTTTTTTATGTCGCGGTTTGGGGAGAACCGAACGACCTGGGACCCGAAAAGCGGGCGGGAAAGGGAACGCTGGTGGGCTAACGTTTCGCAGCCAGTCCGCGCGCGCGGTGTCACATACTCGATGATTGTGGGGAGCCCAATGGTTCGCAGTCTGTTTATCGGTCTGTTCGTTTCGGTGTTGACCCTTTCGGCAGTCGGCGGCGCACTGGCCGACAACGGCGGTCACGGTTCGATCTACTACTCGCCGTCGACGCATCGCATCGGTTGGGCGAAGAATCTGGACAACGACCAAACCGCCAATGACGTCGCATTCGAGATGTGTCGCGGCGGCGGGCAGTACAGCAACCAAGCCAACAGCGCCCTCAATAATAACCAAGCCGGCGTCAATGCGTCGAATTTCACGCATCCGAGCCTGCTCGACAGCGCATCGGATTGCCGCCGTATCATCAAGTTCGATTCAAACGACGATCACGTGTGCGGCGGGTTCGGCTTCGATCCCCAGTCAGGCCGCTTTTCGAATGGGTATCGGGAATCGAATGCGACCGCCGTCGGGCAGGATCTCTCGAGTTGGACGTACGGCCTGATTCTGTGCAACAACGACGATCCGATTCGTGATGCGGCACCACACGACACACAGCCGCAGGTGAACAATCAGAACCAAACCATACAACAAGGCGGATCGTCGCAGATCTTTCTCACCGGAGAACTTTCGGCGAATCAGCCCGAGTTGCAACGGTCGGTCGCCTCGCCGTGCTACGGACGTGACATGGTCGCCGGCATCGACCGCGCGGGCGGCGTCAATCGGCTCGAGATCGCGTACATCGGGAGCGACGGAAAAGTCTACCGTTGCATTCGCGATCGCAGCACGGCCAACGGTTGGCAAGGGCCGTTCTCGACCAATGGCTACGCAAAAGACCTCGCTATGGGCACGAATTCGAACGGTTCGCTCGAAATTTTCGTAACCGGCGGCAATGGAGAGATCTATCACATGTACCAAGACGGGACGGGAAACCGCGCCTGGTCGCGGTGGTTTAACATGGGCTACTTCGGCCGCGGCCTCGCAACGGCGGTCGACAGCAACGGTAATATGGAGCTGTTCTTTACCGGCAACGACGGCAACATCTATCGGGCGGTGCAGGACTCGCAGATGAACAGCGGCTGGTCGAACGCCCAGTCGATCGGCGGCAGCGGTTCGGGTATCGCGGTCGGCAAAAATGCGGACGGACGTTTGGAAATTTTCTATACCGAACCCAGCGGAGCGATCGCGACGAACTACCAGACCTTTGGTGGCGGCTGGTCAGGCTCCCACGAAGTCGGCGGCTTCGGCACGGGCATCGCGGTTGGCAGCGATCAGGACGGACGGATCGAATTCTTCTACACCGATTCGAGCGGCAACATCTACAACAACTACCAAACCGCGCCGAATCATGCGTTTGCGGGGCCCCACGAGTTCGGTGGTTCCGGGTCGTCGATTCGCGTGGCCTCGAATGCCGACGGACGTTTGGCGATCTTCTACATCAACGGCGGGCAGCTGTACTACCGCACGCAGGTCATCGCAAATCACGGCTGGGGTTCGCCTGAAGCATTGAGTGTCTCGGCCAATACGCTTGCGGTGTGTGTGGTTCCGCCGGACGGCCGAATCGCCGTGTTCTTCGCGCTCGCGGATACCGGATCGAACGGCTCACCGCTCTGATGGTTCGATGAGCCTTTACGAGCCGCTCGCAGCGCTCGTCAGATAATCCCGGACGCGGTTGCGGATGCCGTCGAGCATCGTGCGCTGTTCGTCGATGCTCTCGAGCGCACGGGCTGGAATGCTGTGCTCGGCGGCGATCATCTCACGGCCCTCGAGGCGGATGCCTTCTTCGAGAGTCCCGATGCTCGAGGTATAAAGCTTGCCAGGTTGCCTTGCCATCGTGCGCGAGCTCGCATAGTCTTCCGCGACCTTCGCCGTGTTATCGTCGGCGGATTGAGATTCTGCGAGCATCGAGGTGATGTAACGTTTGATGGCGTCGGGTTCATGATCGGGCGCGGCGATGTCAATCGTCTGAAGCGTCAGCCAATCTCTCCAGTACACGTGTCCGCGCAGAGCCGCGGCGCGAATCGCCTTACGAATGGAAACTTCGAGTGAGACGTCCGGGTCGGCTAGGTCGGACAAGGCCTCGGCAGCCAGGGCCCGAGCCTGGTTCGATCCTTCGTTCATACGAGACTTCTCAGCTCGTATGACCAGCGTCTCCTTTCGCCGTGGTCCAAATGGACTACGCGGCGCCACGGCGACGATCGGCATGTATCTCGCGGCGTTCGTGGCCATCGCAAACATTAGCGCGATCTACTTGGCGCTCCCGCGTATCGAAGATAGCCTGCGCGCCACGCCCGCCGATCAGCAGTGGATCGCGGGCATCTATCCGCTGATGGAGGGCGGATTTGCTCTCGCCGCCGGGACGCTCGGCGATCTCTATGGTCGCCGCCGCATCCTGGCCGCCGGTGCGGTGCTCTTTGTCGCTGGCAGCCTGCTCTGCGCGCTGGCCCCGAATGCGCCGATCCTCATCGCCGCACGCGCTCTGCAAGGCGTTGCCAGCGCGGCGCTCTTGGCCCTTCCGATCGCGATCCTGGTGCAGATGCTTCCCGATCCTACAGACAATGGCACGACCATCAAGCGCTTTACGCTGGTGGTGGGTATCGGCGCAAGCGCCACGCCGCTGCTCGCGGGCGCCCTGGTGCAGATGTTTGCGTGGCAAGGCCTCTTCGTCTTTTCCGCCGTGCTGGGCGTGGCCGTCCTCGCGAGCCTCGTTGCCGTCAAAGAAAACACGTGCGCACCCGCGCAGCACGCTGACTTCGCGGGTCAGGCGCTGAGCATTCTTGCGCTCCTCGCGCTCAGTTTCGCGGTGATCAACGCGCGCGGAGGCGTAGCGGTCGAGCTGATCGTGGCGGCACTGGGGATCGGCCTCGTCGGGATCGCGCTGCTGCTATTGGTGGAACGGTACGCGCGCAATCCGATCTTGCGACTGCGACGCTGCGACAAGCGCGGGCTTTTCGCCGCGATCCTCACGCTTGGCGCCGTCAACTTCGCCTGGTATGGAATCATGCTCGTGTGCACGCTGCTCATGCAGCGCGTAATGAAACTCAATCCGTTCGTCGTCGGACTCTATCTCACGCCTTCGAGCCTCGCGTTCTTTGTGGCGAACGGATACAGTACGGCATTGGTGAAAAAGCTGGGCCTTGCCGAAGGAGTCGCGCTTTCGATCGGCATCTCGCTCCTTGGGATCGGGTGGCTCGCGTTGCTGCACGCGGGAATCGCGCCGTGGAATGTCGCGGCGGCGCTGGTGGTGGCCAGCTTCGGGTGGGGGCTCATTTGCACGCCCGCGTCATCGATCGGCATGGGGGCGGTCGATCCGGCCGATCAGGGATTTGCGTCGGCGGTGCTCGTGCTTGCGCGCACGCTCTTCGGCGTTTTCGGTGTCGCGGTGCTCGGTACGCTGCTCGATACGTATCTGGTGAATCTGGAAACGTTCACGCCCGCGACGTTCCTGCACGGCGTGCGTTCCGCGAGCCTGGTGTGCCTTGCGGTGACCGCCGTGCTCGCCTTCTGCATACTACTGATTTTGCAGCGTCGCCGATCCGGAGGCGATGCGGATCTTCCGGTCGCGTAGCGGCGTGTCGTCGAGCCGGAGATTCTTGACGATCGCGGCGAGACGCACCGATGCAACGCCGTCGCCGGCGGTGCGCTCAGCGAGAAAATACGGCGCGAAGGACTGATAGTAGAGCGTTGCGTCGACGCGGATCTTCTTTGCATCGACGTTGGGCGGGAGCGTTACCTCGTAACGCACGATCGCGTGCCCGAGTCCGTCACGATAGCGGGGATCGGACGCGGCGCGACCTTTCGGATATGTAGCTTTGAGAAAATAGGCCGGTAAGGACGGTGTGGGACCGCTGCGCGTCCATCCCAGTGGGAGTAACCGATTGTCTTTGACTTCGTGGTCGCGCCGAATGAAGCTGGTGGTAAAATCGCCGCTTGCGTCGGTCGTGAGTTCTTCGAAGATCTCGGCCTGATCGGGACGTGTGATCGGCAGCGCCTCGTCGAAATGCGGCTGAAATTGCTCGCGTCCGTACGCATCGCGCGCAAACGATTCCGAGGGCAGCGGGCGGCCGCCGGTGCCGACGATGCGGCCCTGCGCATCGGTGCGGCCCGACGCGAAGATCGTGCGGTCACCGTCGCGCACGTCGAAATCGATGAACGCGCGGCGGAAGCTGACGCCGCTGGGAAATCGGTGCCCGGTCAGATTGCGAACCTCGACGTCGGCCACGAGGCGGCGCCCCACCCGGTGAACGTGAACGAAGACGCGCGCGGTCTGCGTGCGAGCTTGCTCGATGACGTGCTCGATCGCGTCGTCGAGATCGTGCGCCGAGCCCGACATATAATCGGTGGTGCGAACGCCCATCACGCCGGGATATTGGCGGAACATCTCCAGCAGATAGGCGTTGAGCCCGAGGAGTTCGTGGCGGCGGAAGCCCGTCCGGCGCACGCGCACGTCGAGTTCGCTTTTCGGCGCTTCATGCGTGGTCGCGGGGTAGCTCGAATCTTCTACAAGTGCGATCTTGGTGGCGATGTGCGCGAGCGTTATGCCGGTGCGTGGATCGGTGATCCCTTCGGGCATGTGACAAGCTTGGCACGTGCGCGCCTTCGGACCCGGATCGTATTCGGTTTGATAGCTGCTGTTGAGCCACTCCAAGTACGTCGCTTGTTCGACGTTGTGGAGACCCTGGGTCCCCTGTGTGGATCCGTGATCCACCACGGGGAGGTTGATCGTGTGACAGCTCGCGCAGAGCAGCGGTGAGGAGATCGCGTCGGAGTGACGCGGGGTGTCGCCCATCGCTTCTTTCATGGGATGCGTCACGAGCGCTTTGTCGGCGAACGGGCCGAAAATCTGGTCGGGCGCACCGGTATCGTAATTGCCGTTGATCTTCTCTTTGAGGAAATAGCCGAGCGACGCATAGCCCGCGGGCACGCGCGGTTTGACGATGTGGTGACAGATCGTGCAACTGATACCGTCGCGCGCTAAGCCGCCGTAGTCCGCGTTCGGATTTCCGGGTTTCGTATCGAACACCATGTTCGCAGTGAACGTGCCGGTCGGATGCGCCGCGATAAACGTGCGCTCACCCATCGCGCCGTGGCACGAAAGACACAGGTTGCCGACCGTACGGCGCAGTTTCGTGCTTACGGCGGCATTATGGATCGATGCGAGGTAGGCCATCTCGCTTTCGAGCTGCGCGTAGAACACCGGATCGCGCCCCGACAGCGCCATCGGCGACCAGCGCCACTCGCCGTACTCCGACACGTTGTAGCCGTCCTTAGCGTCTTTTCCTCGCTGGATCCACATCACCGGACCAAACGGTTTTCCGGGTGACGCACCGTGACACGACTCGCATTGGTTCGAAGTCAGGTACATATGCGGAACGTGCGCGTGCGCCACATACACGTCGAGCGGCTCGGGCGGAAAGGTTTGGACCGCGAGCGGCGCGGACGGTGACGGCGACGGTGCGTGGCTTACGATCGGGGGCGGGCTCGCGGCGCGCGTGCGCCACGAATCGTCGATGAAATAGGTCAACGGCTTGCCGGGAAACCCCGCAACGTTTTCGAGCGACGAGAACGTAAGCGCGTGCTGTGCGGAGGCATGACAACGCAAGCAGTAAATGCCGAAGCCGGCGTTGGGATATTGCGTCTGCGCGGGCGGCGATGCGAACATGCCGACATACACTTCGCCCCAAAACCAACCGTCATGGGATGCCGACGAGCGGCGAATCATGAACGTCCAATCGGTCGGTTTGAGTTCGGCGTCGCTACGGCCGCGGAAGAACTCGGCAGGCCGGTCGCCATACTGCTCTTTGATGATCACGGCGCCGTCGGCCGGAACGCCATGCCGCCCGTTGCGAAGCCACGCGATCACTTCGGGCGAATAATAGACGCGCACGGTCGGATGCGTGCCGTACGATACGCCTTTGATGAAAGGCCCTGTATCGCGGACACCCTTGTCATAGCACCATCCAAGGTCGCGATAGCGATACGTTGAGAGATACGCGAGAATCGTGCGTTCGACGGCGATCGGCTCTCCGCGCGGCATGAGGCGCGGCAACTGCAGTTCGGGTGGTACGGGATATGCGCTGCTACACGGGCTCCCGCTGCTCAAGGTATCGAACGCGCGCAGCGCAGGACGCGCGGTGAATATCACCGCGAGCACCGCCAGAATGGCGACGACAAACGCCCGCACGACCGGGGACGTTCGTCGCCGGTAACGTCGTCCCTCGCTCTAAGGTACGTGCATAGCATGCAAACGGGCTCCCGGTGACGTACATAGCCGTCACGCGTGGGAAGAATCATCAATTCCGTCGTCGTTGTTGCATTGGCGCTGTCTTATGCGTTGTCGTTCGGCGCGCTGATTTTCTCAGGCGGATTGGCATCGGGCTTCGGATTTGGAGTCGATTCCGCAATGATCGCGCTCGCCGTCGGCGGAGGCGCGATCGCGCTCGCGAGCCGATTTGCCTTTGCGATCGGGGGGCCCGACAATAACCCAAGCGCGGTGCTGGTGTTGATCGCAGCGGCGCTGACGGCGGTTGCACCGGCATCGCGAGTGCCCACGATGCTCACGATCATTGTGCTCTCGACCATCGTTACCGGCGTTGCGCTCTATGCGCTTGGCCGGGCCCATGCCGCGCGAATCATTCGGTTCGTTCCGCTACCGATGGTCGGGGGATTCAATGCAGCGTCAGGCGTGCTGGTGGCGCTGGGTGCGTTTCGCGTCCTTACCGGCAACGGGCTTTCGATCGCCTCGATCCACAGCGCGATCGGAGCGGGGCTCGTGCCGCAGCTCTTGGCAGCGCTCGGATTTGCCGCGCTGGTGTTGCTCGTGTCGTCGCGCTTCGGACCGATGTCGGTGTCGCTGGCATTTGTGGGTGCCGTGGCATTGGCCGCTCCTGTGCGGCTGCTTGCGAGTGCGCCGACCGCCGCCTGGTTTTTCCATATGCCGCGCTCGACGCCGTGGCTACCGTTGTCGGCCTTTGCCGCCCCGGTGGATTGGCACGCGATCGTCCTTGCCGCGCCGCAGTTCTTGGTGATCGCCGCAGTCACGGTGGCCACCTTGCTGCTCAATTCTTCCGGCCTCGAATTGTTGGCTTCGAGCGACGTGAATCTCGATCACGAACTGCGGGTCACCGGCGTAGCGAACGTTCTTACCGGTCTGCTCGGCGGCATGGTGGCGTTTACGTCGTTTTCGCGAAGCTCGATCAGCTATCAACTCGGCGAGCGCGGCCGGTTTACCGGGATGGTCACCGCGCTTTGCGCGGCGGCACTCATCGTGGTCGGACCGTGGCGCGTTATCGATGTCGTGCCGGTCTTCGCGCCGGCGGGATTGCTGATAGCCCTTGGCGGCGGCATCGCGTATCGCTGGTTGATTCAGGGGCGGCGCCGCGAATCGCGCGGGGATTACGTGACGATTCTGATCATCGTCGGCGTAACGGTCGCCTTGGGTTTCATTCCCGGGATCGTTGCGGGGCTCGCAAGCGGATGCATCGTCTTCGTCGTGCGGTACGGACGCGTCGACGCGGTTCGTCAGCGGGTCAGCGGTCGCGTTCGCCGCTCGAGCATCCAACGCTCGAGTCGCGAAAATGACGCGCTCAACACGTGGGGCGACCGAATTCACATCTTCGCACTGCGCGGGTACATCTTTTTTGGAACCGCCGACCGGCTCTACCGGGAGCTGCTCGACACCGTGAAAGATGCAGAAGGCATGACGTGGATCGTCGTCGATTTTGCGAGCGTCACCGGCATCGATTCATCGGCGTCGGGCGCGTTTGTGAAGTTCGCGCGTACGATCGACGCCGGACACGTACGCTTTGCGGTTGCCGGTATGACACGTGATGTCGCGGTGCGTTGGAATGCCTCGCTCGATACCGAACTCCACGCGCTCGCGTTCGAAGACCTGGACTTAGCGCTCGAATATTGCGAACGCGACTTGCTCGGGCTCTACGAAAGCTATTCCGACGCGCCCGAACCCATCGAACGATGGCTGGCCCAGGAGTTTGGCAAGGAATTGGGATCAATGCTCTTCGATGCGATGGAACGCGTCGAGCTGGATATCGGCAACGTCCTTTGCTTCCGCGGCGAGCCAAGCGACCGGATGTTCTTTGTCGAGTCCGGTCGTTTTGCGATCGTGATCGGTGACGAGCACCCGCGGCGCGTTGGAAGCGCGGGGCCGCATACGATCATCGGCGAGATGGGCCTGTATCGCCACGCGCCGCGCAGCGCCACCGTCGTCGCGGAGATCCCGTCGGTCGCCTATGCTCTAACCCGCGATGCGCTCGACGTGATCGAAGCGCACGATCCGATCGCCGGTCTCGCCTTTCACGCCTGCGTCGTGCGCGCACTCGCCGAGCGCCTCGAGCGCCAAAACGAACTGCTCGCCGCCGACGATCGCGGTTAAGCCATTACGCACGTACAATTGAACGGCAATCGATTCGAGGGGGTAGTCATGGGCAAGGTCGGGATCATCGGGGCGACGGGCGGCATGGGCAAGGCCCTCGCCGAGGACCTGCATCGCCAGGGACGCGAGTACGTTGCGATCGGACGCGACCAAGTCAAGCTCGACACGCTCTTCGGCAGCGACCCTCTCGCCGAATGCCGGACGTGGGACACGGAGAGCGCGGCCTCGCTCGTGCCGGCGCTCGAGGGCGTGGAGAGCGTGATCTACCTAATCGGCGTCGAGTACTGGAAATTCGCGCTCCATCCGCAGTTGATGCAGCGCGCGATCGACGGTGTCCGCGCTGCCGGCGTCCGGCGCTTACTGCTGATCGGCACAGTCTATCCGTACGGGCGTGCGCAGGCCGCGCGCGTCACCGAGGAACATCCGCGCGAACCGCACACGTTCAAAGGCCGCATGCGCAACGCGCAAGAGGATCTGGTGCTCGGCGCGCACGAGCCCGGCGTCTTCGAGACCGTGGTGCTGCGTCTGCCCGATCTTTACGGCCCCGCAATGGAGAGAAGTCTGCTGACGTCGGCGTTCGCGAGCGCAGCGGCGGGCAAGCGCGCGCAGGTGCTTGGGCCGATCGATCGGCTGCACGAATTCGCGTTCATTCCCGATTGCGCCGCGGTGACGCTGCGTGTGCTCGACGAGTCGCGCGCGTACGGGCGCTTTTGGAATTACGCCGGCCCGGCGCCGATCGTGCAGCGCGACTTTCTCGACGAGATTTACAAGCAATGCGGCGCCAAACCGCGGTATATGGTCGCGACCAAGCCGCTCTTGCAGCTCTTCGGCATCTTCGACCCGATGATGCGCGAACTCGTTGAGATGCACTACCTCATTACCGACCCTGTCCTGCTGGACGACTCGCAACTGCGCGCGCTACTGGGCGCTATGCCGAAGACCCCGTACGCGCAAGGCATCGCGCTCACGCTGCGAGGGCAGAAGGCCGCATCCTGATCGATATGCGAAATGGCGATTGCCATGGCGATATACTATTCGTGCCGCAGCGGATCTTCTTGGGCGACGCGCAGAGCGGCATTCTCAGGCTCACGCCCCAGATGCTCAAACGCGACGAGGTGCTTCACCTATCGACGTTACTCGGCGAAGTCGACCTTTTGAGGCGCGTTGACGGCTTCAAATCCTAGCGGGCGATCAAGAGGCTCGCCGAGGCCTACGTCTTGCCGGGCGGTGTTCGAGGCCAAGTTCCGCCGAACTAGAATGTCCGAGTATTAGCTAAACGGCATACTTGGGATCGAGGGAGATGATGGGCAGAAACGACGACGTTCGCGAAGAGGTTGAAGCCGCCGACGCGACAGGAATGGTCGCCAATCAGGAATTGTACGCGACGTTTCCGGCCGAGAGGCTTCGTGCCGCGCTTCCCGCTTCGCACAGCGCGCACGCGTCGATCGACCAACTGCATGACGAACTGGGGAAGAATCCTCCGAACCGCGAGGTGCTCGAGCGGCACGTCGGCGTTCTGCGTTCCGTCCGCGAAATCGAAGCAACGATCGCCAACTGGTGGGACGGCCCAGTCGTACAGCGGATTATCGCAGACCTTACGCAGATCGGCCTGTAGTCGGGTGTACTCCGTGGCATGAACGCCGAAGTTCTGATCGTCGGCGCGGGCCCGACGGGCCTTGCTCTTGCACTTGGGCTCGCGAAGCTCGATGTGCCGGTGCGAATCGTCGACAAGAATCCCGATGCTGTGCCTTATTCGCGCGCTCTTGGCGTGCAGGCGCGCACCCTGGAATGGTATCGCCAACTCGGCATCGCCGATCGCGCGGTCGAAGCGGGCGTTCAATCAACCGCCGTCAACTTCTGGATTGGGGGTAAACGGCGTGCACACGTGGCTATCGGGGTAGCCGGCGAAGAGCTAACGCCCTATCCATACGTGCTCGACTACGCCCAAAACGAACACGAGCGAATGCTGCTCGATGTGCTGAACTCACTGGGTGTCCACGTCGAGCGTTCGACGGAACTCGTCGGTTTCGAGTACGACCCCAGTGGTGTACGGGCGACGATCAAGCATGGTCATGGATCCACCGAGACGATTGATACCGCGTATCTTGCGGGCTGCGACGGAGCGCACTCGATCGTCCGTGAAACGCTGAAGATCGGTCTTCCGGGCGGAACCTACACGCATCTCTTCTACGTCGCCGACGTCGTTGCATCAGGTACGGCCGTGAACGGCGAGGTGAACGTGGACCTCGAAGAAAGCGACCTTCTCGCCGTCTTTGCGATGAAGGGTCAAGGACACGTCCGTCTGGTCGGAACGGTCGCGCCGCGAATGCGTCAGGACGAAGAGATCACCTTCGACGACATCAGCCACGATGCCATTGGCCGCATCAAGCTGACCGTTGAGAAGATCAATTGGTTCTCGACGTATCGCGTGCATCACCGGGTTGCCGACCGTTTTAGCGACGGGCGCGTGTTCTTGCTCGGAGACGCGGCGCACATTCACAGTCCGGTCGGGGCGCAGGGCATGAATACCGGAATCGGCGATGCGATCAATCTTTCATGGAAGCTTGCCGATGTGCTCACCGGTCGCGGCCCCGCGTCGCGGTTGGAAACGTATGCCGTGGAGCGAAGGGCGTTTGCGCGCCGTCTCGTCGCGACGACCGATGCTATCTTCACCTTTGCTTCGAATCCAAGTCCGCTTGCAGGCTTTGCGCGCAAGCACGTGATGCCGATCGTTGCGCAGGTGACGAAGCTGCCTTCCATCCGACGCTTTATGTTTCGAACGATATCGCAGCTCAACGTCAACTACCGCATGAGCGCATTGAGTCATGGCCGCGCCGGGCGCGTTAGAGGCGGCGACCGGCTGCCGTGGATCGAACGGGCTACGACCGAGGGCAGAGATAATTTTTCCGCCCTGGCGTCGCTTCGCTGGCAAGTTCACGTGTACGGGACGGCAACGCCCGGCCTGGTGCAGCAGTGTAAGGACCTAGCGTTGCAACTCCATGAGTTCACATGGAAGCCGGCTATGCGTAGGGCGGGATTTTTGCGCGATGCCGTTTATCTCGTTCGCCCGGATGGGTACGTGGCGCTTGCAGCGCCATCGACGCAGGCGCCGCAATCACTGAGCGCCTATGCAGGCCGGAGTCTACTATGAACGCGCATGAAATTCTTCCGGGGAAGCCTTTCGGGCTCGGCGGCGTGCCGTTCGGCAACGAGTTTTCGTACGTCACCGACGAGGTCGCGTACGCGACGATCGAAGCGGCATGGGAGGCGGGCGTGCGCTATTACGACACGTCGCCGTGGTACGGTTTGGGGCTGGCCGAACGGCGCCTGGGAAGCTTTCTGCACAAGCAGACGCGCAGCGAATACGTCCTATCGTCGAAGGTGGGGAAGTTACTGACCGCATCGCGCAACAACAATGCAAAACAGTACTTTCCGTTCACGTCTTCGCCGAATAGTCTCCACTACGATTATACCGCCGACGGCGTCAAGCGCTCGATCGAAGATAGCCTGCAACGGTTAGGTGTCGATGCCCTCGATATCGTGTTCGTTCACGATCTCTCGCCGGATAATCCATGGTTACCGGGGCCGTGGGAAGAGCAATTTGAAATCGCGCGCAAGGGCGCGTTCCCGGCGCTGAGTAAGCTTCGCGACGAGGGCATGATCAAAGCTTGGGGCCTGGGCGTCAACTCGCCCGAACCGATTCTCAAGCTGATGGACGTCGCCGATGCAAACGTCTGCCTTTTGGCGCGCCAGTATTCGTTGATCGATCATGAGAACGCGTTACATCAGGTCTTTCCAAAAGCACGCGAGCACGGCATGGCGTTCGTCGTCGGATCGTCGCTCAACGCGGGCTTCATCAGCGGCAGCGCGCGCTTCAATTACGGCAGCGAGAATTACAAGATTCCGGCGCAGGCCATCGAGAAGCGCGAGCGTCTGCGAGTGGTCGCGGCGCGGCATGGTGTCGACTTGCGCACCGCTGCACTGCAATTCTCGCTCGCGCCGGACGTCGCGTCCGCGTTGGTCGTGGGCTGCGCGAATCCGCAGCAGGTTCTCGCCGATTACACGTCGCTTGAGACGAAAATTCCGCCGGCGTTCTGGTCGGATCTGCGTTCTGATGCGTTGATCGAGAACGACGCCGCCGTCCCGCATACGAAATAGGGGAGCGCTCCCACGGCTGCGAAAGCAGCAGTGCACTCGAAAGGGGGCTCTCATGAACCGGATACATTATGCGCTCTTAACAGTAGCGCTCGTTGCCGGATGTACACCGAGCGGGAATCGGCCCTTCATCGGTGCGCCGGCGGCATCACCTAGTCCGAGCGCGGTAACGCTCTCGTCCACCAAACTCACGTTTACCGCCGCCGGTGCGAGCGCGGCGCAAACCGTGACGGTGGCGCAGACCAATTACGCCGGTTCTTTTACGCCTTCGACAACCACGTGCACCGGCATTGCGACGATTGCGCAGGCAACCGCTACGAGCTTTATGGTGACCCCGGTCGCCGCGGGGAGCTGCAACTTCACGATTTCCGGCGGAAGCGGCTCGAGCGCAACGCTTGCGATCGGTGTGACGACGACAACGGTGGGAGGTTCATAGTGAAGCGCTTGGCCGGGCTGGTTTGGGCCCTTTTTCTTGCGGGCTGTGGGGGCGGAGGCTCGACTCCGAGCATCGCGCAGCAGCCGGTGCCGCAACCGACGCAGCAAAGGGCGCAAGACGTCAGCGTCGCGTTCAGCATCGTCGTACCGACCGCGCGGGACGCGAGCCTGCGGCGCGTGCCGGACTACGTTTCGACGTCGACCAAGTCAGCGTCGATTAGCGTGGCGCCAAGCGGCGGGAGCGCCGGAACGCCGACGGTCGTGAACTGTACGACGACTTGCAGCGGCACGGTGAGCGCGCCGGTCGGCGGCGACACCTTCGCGGTGAAGCTGTACGATGCGACCAACGCGGGCGGCAACCCGCTGTCCACCGGAACCGTAACCAAAACCATCGTTGCCAATACTGCGAACAGCGTGAACGTCACGTTCAACGGCGTCGTCGCGTCGCTCAGCGTCGCGCTTGGCGCGAGCGGTACCGCCGGCACGTCCGCGACGATCCCGGTGACGGTTAACGCCCTCGATGCCGACGGCAACACGATCGTCGGCCCGGGCGTCTACGTCAACGCGAGCGGCACCCCTCTGACGATCGCCTTGAGCGACTCCGACGGTTCCGGAGCGACGACGTTGTCGACGACGTCGCTGACGCAGCCAACGAGCGGCGTCAGCCTCAACTACTCGGGCCTCGCGATCGAACCCGCAACGATCGGCGTTTCGGCTACCGGCGTCGCGGCGAACACGACAACGTTTACGCCGGCGCTGCAGCCGATCGCGGTTACGACGACGGATTCGCAAAATCCGAACTTCGCCGGCGTCGATCTTTATGCGGCCAGTGGCGCGGGTTCGAGCGGAACGTTCACCGTTTCCGAAGCCGGCTGGACGAATGCACCGTATAATAAAACGTTGACCGCGACGCCCGGCAGCGGCTGCACGAACATCGGCAGCGTCGTGCAAACCGGAAATTCGTTTACCGCGACGGCTGCAGGCGCGCCGTCACCTGGTACGTGCACGGTCGTCACGCTCAGCGATCCGTTTTCGCAAACGCAAGCCGTCACACTCGCGTACAGCGGTTATGCATACAGCGGCGCGGTGACGACATTTACGCCGCCGTCAGGCGTTAGCTCGATCACCATTACCGCGCGCGGTGCGGGCGGCGGCACCGGCAGCAACGGCGGCGGAACCGGTGCGGGTGAGATCGGTACGTTCGCGGTGAGCGCTGCGACGTCGCTGAACGTCCTCGTCGGCCAGGCGGGAGCCAGTGCGGGCGATGGTTCGGCCGGCGGCGGAGGCGGCTCGTTCGTGTATGTCGCCGGCGCTGCGTATCCGCTGATCGCAGCCGGCGGCGGAGGCGGGTCGGGTGAAGGCACGCCCGGGACCAGCGGCATCACGTCGACGAGCGGCTCGACGGGCGACATGAGCGGCGGAGTCGGCGGCACGGGCGGAAACGGCGGCGGATGTGTCGTCAATAGCGGCGGCGGCGGTGGTTACAGCACCGGCGGGACTACATGCAACAGCGTTAGCGGCGGCCAAAGCGTCGTCGCGGGCGGTGCCGGCGGCATCTATGCAGCGTTTGCCGACGGCGGCTTCGGCGGCGGTGGTGCTGCCGCTGCGCCCGGCGGCGGCGGCGGAGGTTACAGCGGCGGTGGTGGTGGTGGCGACAGCGGTACGGACGGCGGCGGCGGCGGTGGCGGAAGCTACAACGCCGGAACCAACGCCTCGATCACAACCGGCGCAGCCGGAGGCACCAACGGCTCGATCGTCATTAGCTGGTAGAGGGGCCGCGGGCGTGAAGCTCGTCGCGTGAAAGCCGGTCCGAGGCGCGGCCCATCGTGTAGAATTCCGCATTTGGGCGCATGTCCATCACACCGGCCATACGGTTCGAAAAACCAAAGAACGCCGCGATGGCGGCGATGTCCCAAATATCGTCGTCGGAAAAGCCTTGCTCGTGTAATTCCTCGATGTCTTCGTCGCCGGCGGCAAAGCCCGGTTCGTTGACATACGAGGCGAAGGCGAGCATCGCGCGCCACCGCGGCGTGAGGTTGGCGGTTTGCCAATTGTTGGCGATCTGCTCTGCAAGGATCGGATCTTTGCCCAGGATGCGTAACGCGGCGCCGTGTGCCGTCATGCAATACTGACAGCGGTTCTCGCTCGAGACGACAACCACGATGGCTTCGCGTTCGGCGCGGGTGAGATTGCTCGGCCCTTTCATCAGCACGTCGTGGTACGCCATGAACGCCCGGAAATGTGCCGGGCGTTTGGCATACGCGCGAAAGACGTTGGGAACGAAGCCGAGTTTTTGCTCACTCGTTTCGTAGATTTCGCGGATGTCGTCGGGCAGCTCGGATTCGGCGGGTTCACCGAATCGCGAGGCAGGTGAGGTGCGATCCATACCGGGCCCTTGTGCGGCGCTCGTGCGACTTCCTATCGCCTGCGAGGGCCCGGGACCGGGTGGGCGAAGTCCCCGCCATGCATCTGCTTCTCGCTGCGCTCTTTCCTCTTGTCAGCATCTTTAGCTACCCGTTCGCGAACGCACTCGTCAGCTCGCAGGACGGCACGCATGTCGCCTACGTGCTCAACGAGCGCGGCGTGCGGTCGATCTGGTTCGCGAGCGCGCCGGGCTTCAAACCCGTGCAGCTCTGGACGTCGTCGACCGACGACGGTCAGGAGATCTCCGATCTCTCGATTTCGAACGACGGCAAGTACGTGGTCTACGTACGAGGCGGCGATCACGACGCGAACTGGCCCGAGCGTCCCTGGCCCGATCCGCAGTCGCTGCCGGTAGAGCAGCACATGCAGGTGCTTTCGCTCGACACGTCCGCGGCCGGCGCGCCGAAGGTGCTCGGCGAGGGAGACGCCCCGGTCATCGCGCCCGATTCGAACCGCGTCGCGTTCGTGCACGACGGCGACAGCCGCGTCTGGTCGGCGCCGATCGACGCGAGCAAGGCTGCGGCGCAGTGGTTCTTCGATCGCGGACAAGACGGTGATCTGGCGTGGTCGCCCGACGGCAAACTCTTCGCGTTCACGTCGAATCGCGGCGATCATAGCTTCGTGACAATCTATCGCAACGACGCGACGCCGCTGCAGTACCTCGACCCGACGACGAACCACGACGGCAGCCCCGTGTGGTCGCCCGACGGAAAATCCGTCGCATTCGTTCGCACCGACGGTGATGGCGGACCGCCGCAGAATCCGGCGTTGAATTATCCGCAGCCGTGGTCGATTCTCGTGAGCGACGTCGCGAGCGGGCGCACGCACACGGCGTGGGCGAGCCTGCACACCTTGCGCGACTCGGTTCCCGGAATCAAAGGTCCGCAGTTGCAGTGGGTCGCGGGCGATCAGCTCGCGTTCATCTCCGAGCGCAACAACTGGCCGCACCTTTACGCTGTTTCGGCGCGCGGCGGTGCGATGCGCGAACTCACGCCCGGCGCGTTCATGGTGGAAGACGTCGCGCTTTCGCCGGATCGCAAGACGTTGTACTATACCGCCGATACCGGGAACACCGCCGGCGACGACGATCGGCGCCATATCTTCCGCGTGCCCGTGCTCGGCGGCGCGCCGGTTGAAGTGACGCACGGAACCACCAGCGAGTGGTGGCCGGCGGCAGTTACGAACGGCGTCGCCTACGTTCAAGCGGGAGCGCGTGCGCCGATGACGATTGCGGTGAACGGCACCACGATCGACGCCAATCAAGTGCCCAGCGATTTCCCGACGGCGTCGATGGTTATTCCGAAAGAAGTGACGTTCCGCAGCCCCGACGGCGCGTTGATTCACGGTCAGCTCTTCGCTGCTGCCTATCATCCAGGCGAAAAGCGTCGCCCTGGGGTGATCTTCGTGCACGGCGGACCGCCGCGCCAGATGCTGTTGACCTGGCACTATTTCGATTACTACAGCTACGGCTACGCGACCAATCAATATCTCGCGAGCCGCGGCTTCGATGTGCTCTCGGTCAATTACCGGCTGGGCATCGGGTACGGCTACGATTTCCAGAATCCGAAGAATGCCGGACCCGCCGGCGCATCGGAGTATCAGGACGTCGTTGCCGGAGCGCATTACTTGCAGCACGTCACGGGCGTCGATCCGAAGCGCATCGGCATTTGGGGCGGCTCCTATGGGGGATACCTCACGGCGATGGGGCTTGCGAAAAACTCCAATATTTTCAAAGCCGGCGCCGACATGCACGGCGTGCACGATTGGTCGATGTTTACGCAGTGGTTCGGAACGCAGCCCGTGCGCTACCAGCAAATCAACAAGAAGGCGTTCATGAAAACGGCGTGGCTCTCATCACCCGACGCCTATATCTCGACGTGGCGATCGCCGGTGCTGCTGATTCAAGGCGACAACGATCGCAACGTGCCGTTCCATCAAATGGTCGATCTGGTCGAACGCCTCAAGCACACCAACGTGCACTTCGAACAGCTCGTGATCCCCGACGAAATCCACGGCTTCTTACGTTGGCACTCATGGCTCGAAGCCGATCAAGCCTCGGCCGATTTCTTGATCCGCGAACTCAAGCCCTAAGGGCGCGGCGTTGGTGCGGGCGAGCCGTCGGACCACTGGCGCACGGGGATGTACAGCGTAGTCGGTTGATACGGACTGCCGACGGTATCGAGAATCGGCGATCCTGGAACGCCCGCGCCCCATTGTGCCTCTTGGCCGAAGGGAATGAACGGCATCACGTGCGGCAGCCACGGGCCGTGCACGTTATTGAGGTAGCCATGTTTCGAGAGCATGAACGCGAACGACGCGGGCGCGGGCTGCATAAAGCGATGGCTCGCGAAACCGGCCTTGGTTTTGGCGATGAGCTGCTGCATCGAATCGCCGGCGAGTACCCATCGCGTTCGCGCGAGAAACTCCGGCAGCACGCTGCGCACCGCAGGCGGATTGAGACATTCGGGCCCGCGCGATTTCGGATTCCAGAAATCGTGGTCGTCGAATCCCGCAAACCACGAATGCGAAACGATGCACACGAATCCGTTGTCGCCCTTGACCGCGACGCGATACCCATGCCGGCCGAGCACGAGCACCTCCGCATGATCCGCGATGGCAGCCGGTGCAGCGCTACGTGCAAGGGCGATTTCTTGCGCTTGGTTTGCGATCAGGTATTGTGTGACCGGTGCCCTGGTGGGGTAGGGATTCGGCGTCGCCTGCGCGAGCGCGCGAGCGGCAGCGCCGGCGGCGAGCAACAGTACGAGTGCAAGACGTGCAAAGTCTTTCATGGAGCCTCCCGATTTCGGTCCTCGCCTCGGCAAACAATTCACATAAGCAAATTGTGACTCAAGCCGTAAACCTATTCGAAGCGCAGGGCCTCGATTGGGCTGAGGTTTGCGGCCTTGCGCGCCGGGTAGTATCCGAAAAAGATTCCGACCAAAGCGGAGAAGCCCACGGAGAGGAACACCCATGCGATCGGTATCTGGGTCGGCCACTTCGCGATAAACGACACGATGAAGGTGCCCGCAAAGCCGAAGAAGACGCCGATGATGCCGCCCACGGCGGCGAGGACCGTTGACTCGGTGAGGAATTGCCGCAGGATCGACGACCCGCGCGCGCCGAGCGACATGCGCAGCCCGATCTCACGCGTGCGCTCCGTCACCGAGACCATCATGATGTTCATGATGCCGATCCCGCCGACGATCAACGACACGGCGGCAACGCCGGCCAGCAAGAACTCCATCACCGCGCCGGTGGATGACGCCGCAGATGCAATCGATTGCAGGTTGCGCACCTGAAAGTCGTTGGGTTGGCCTGCGGCAATGTGGTGGCGCTGAGCGAGAAGCGCCGTAACCTCGGTTTGCACCGGATCGACCATGGCGGCGCTCGACGCCGAGATCATGAGCTGGTTGACCGTGGTTTGACCGCTCAAGCGCTGCATCGCCGACGTATACGGAACCAGCACCGTGTCATCTTGATCGGTGCCCAGGCTACTTTGACCGAGCGCAATGAGCGTGCCGATCACCGTGAACGGCACGCCTTTGACGATAATCGTCTGGCCCACGGGGCTGCCACCGCTGGGAAAAAGCTCGCTCACGTCGGTTTGACCCAACACGGCGACCTTGGCCGAACTCGCGATATCGGCTTGGGTAAAAAACGTTCCTGAGGCGAGCGGCCAGCCTTTGATGAACGTGTAGGTCGGGGCGACGCCGCTGATGGTCGTCTGCCAATTGTTTGAACCAGCCACAACTTGCGTGCGAACCGTGACGAGCGGCGAAACTGCCGCGACGCCGGCCAGCGCCGTTGCCGCAAGCCCATCGCCCGGCGTAAGGGTCGAGGCGCCGCCGAAGCCCGTTCGTGCGCCGGATTGCGTGACGGATCCGGGCTGCACCACGATCAGATTCGATCCGAGTGCATTGATGCTGTTGGTGACCGACGTTCGTGCGCCGCTGCCGATCGCGACCGTAACAATGACCGCTGCAACGCCGATAACGATGCCGAGCATCGTGAGCAACGAGCGCGCCTTGTTCCGAATCAGCGCCTCTAACGCCAATCGGACGGTTGCCATGAAGCTCACGCGACGGCTTGTTCGGCGGCACGACGGTGCTCGTTGCCGCCGTCGGAAACGATCTTGCCGTCGCGAAAGGTCACGAGCCGCTTTGCATAGAGCGCGATGTCGGGTTCGTGGGTGACGAGCATGATCGTGATGCCTTGTTCGTCGTTGAGCCGTTGCAGAATCGACATCACGTCGTCGGACGTCTTCGTATCGAGCGCGCCGGTGGGCTCATCGGCCAGAATCAGGCCCGGGTTGTTGACGAGCGAGCGCGCGATGGCGACGCGCTGCTGCTGACCGCCGGACATTTGATTCGGCGCGTGTTGCGCAAGCTCGGCAATACCGACGATCTTCATTTTCTCGAGCGCGATGCGCTGCCGGTCGGCCTCGGGCACGCCCGCGTACACCATGGGCAACTCGACGTTTTGCAGTGCGCTCGTGCGGGCAAGCAAGTTGTAGGATTGAAAGACGAAGCCCAAGCGTTTGCTGCGAATGTCGGCGCGCTCGTCAGGCGTCAGATTCGCGACATCCTTGCCCTCGAACAGATAGCTGCCCGAGGTGGGCGTATCGAGCAGGCCCGTGATCTGCATGAAGGTCGACTTCCCCGAACCCGACGGACCCATGATCGCGATGAATTCACCCGGAGCAATCGTCAGATCGACGCCGTCGAGCGCAACGACCTGCGTTTCGCCGACCGTGTAGATCTTGCGCAGGTCTTTGATCTGCACGACGTCGGTCACTAATGGATCCCTCGCGTCGCGTTGTTACTGGAGCCGCCGAGCGCCGGAGGACGAGCAGCCGCCTTCGGCGTTTTCGCCGCACCACCCGCGCTCTGCCCGATGACAACCAGATCGCCGACCTTTAACGTGCTGCCGGAAGCGGCGCTGACCGCGGCTTGCGTGCTGGTTGCGAGGAGGACGTTGATCTTTTCGGCGTGCAGCTTACCGCGGACATCAACATACACGTTCGCGGTGGCACTGGCCGTTGATGCGCTCGAAGCTCCGCTGAGCGTTTGGCCCCAAGGCGTGGAACCGCTCGACGACTGCCCGAACCCGAGTGCGGCCAATGGTACGACCAGTGCATTCTCAGCGCTCGCCGTGTTGATGGTGGCGTCCGCCGTCATGCCCGGGAGCAGGGTTCCCTGTGGGTTCGCAACATCGACGACCACGTCGTAGGTCACCACGTTGTTGAGTGTCTGCGGGTTGATGCGGACTTGTGTCACTTTGCCGGCGAACGTCGTTTGCGGATACGCGAGCACGTTGAAGGTCACCGCGTTTCCCGGCTTGATGCCGCCGATATCCGGTTCGCCGACGTTGATATCGACTTCCATCTTGCTGAGATCTTGCGCGATCGAGAAGAGTGTTGGCGCCGCCAAGGACGCGGCGACGGTCTGCCCGACCGAAACGTCGCGCGCCACGACCGTGCCGTTCACGGGCGAAGAGATGATCGTGTGTTGCAAGTTGAGTTGGCTCTGAGCGACGGAGGCTTGGGCTGCCGTTACGTTTGCTTGCGCAGCTAACACACTGGCCGCAAGGGCCTGCGCGGACGATCCGCTTTGGCCGACGGTCGCATTGCTCGCGACGGTTTGCGCCTCGGCTTGAACGTATGCCGCTTGGGCCGACGCCAGCGCGGCCTCATCTTGCGCTACGGTCGACTGATCGGCTTGCACCGTTGCCTGCGGAATATAGCCTTGTGAGAGCAGGGTTTGGTCACGCTGCGCTTGCGTTTGCGCGAGCGTTAGCGCCGATTGCGCCTTCGCAATGTTCGTCTTTACGGCCGTCGTCGCAGCGACTTGCGCGGCCGCGTTGGCGTTTGCAACGCTGACCCCCGAGTTCGATGCGTTCGCGTTAGCACCGGCCTCCGCGGTTTGTGCCTGGGCCTGCGCGAGCGCCGCATTGGCTTGATTGAGCTGCGATTGAAATGTGCTTGGGTCGATGCGGGCAAGCACTTCGCCCGTCTTTACTTTCGAGTTGAAATCGACGTAAAGGACGGAGATCGTCCCGGAGACCTGGGTGCCGACGGAGATGGTGTTCTGGGGGTTGACGGTGCCCGATGCCGTAATGCTTTGTACGAGCGTTTGCTGCACGACGGGCGCCGTCGTGTAGGTCACGGCCGCGCGGCTGCGCGTTGTGACGACGGCGATGAGGATCGCGACAACGATCAGCGCAAGAAGCGCCAGAATCGCCCAACGCGGGACGCGCCCAAGCTGATTGAGCAGAAAGCTCCTTCGGGAGACCGGCGCAGTTATGGCAGACATAGACACCCAGAGCGTAGCCTAAGCGAGCGAGGCCCGGCATAGCGTAAAACCCGATTTCGTAGGCCTTTTTCTAGGAACGAGCAAAGTCGAGTAACGGTCGGATATCGTGATTGTCGGCGGCTCGTAGAGCCTCGATGTATCGATCGCGGGTCTCTCCAGCATTGACGAGGTTTATCTGCCCCCACGTGAAGGGCGGTTTCCCGAGTTGGTGGGCGAGAAGATCGCCGACGAGACGCGAAAGGCGTCCGTTTCCATTGGGAAAAGGATGTATGGCGACAAGGCGATGACTGAATCGCACCGCGATTTCATCGGGCGAATAGGTCGCATGTTCGACCCAGTATCGGGCATCGTCGATGGCTTGCTGGACGTTCATCGCGATTAGATGAGCCTCGACGCCTATATTGCGGGCGCTCGTGCGATAGTGCCCCGCCCAGCGCCACACGTCGCCAAACATTCGTCGATGCAACTCGCTTAGAAAATCCCGATCGAGGACGTCGCGCCTGCGGGAATCGGTCCAGCGTAGAGCTCCACCGATATTGATTTGCTCGGCTTCATTCAACTCGTGTCGCAGCGTGATGTAGGAAGGGATGAGGTGCTCGCGTTCCTCGGGGATGAGGGGCGTGTTAGCTTCGTCGTCTCGATCGAACAGAGGATCAGACACGGTCCCGCTCATCGTCCCACAGGCGGCGTAGCGGACCAGATAAGAGTAGCTCCACCGTGCGCCGTTGCTCGGCCTCGAGGTCAGATTTGAGGAGTGCCTGATTTTCAAGACGCATGGTGTGATCGAGGCGCGAGACGTCTTTCCGTGCCTTTTGCAGTGCGCGATCACGCAGAATGTCATCGAGCGGTTCGATCGGCACGAAAGCATAAACGAAGGTGCAGTTCATCGCTGCGGCAGCCTGTCGGAGTGTCTTCAATGTGGTCGCCCCGGTCACTTCCGCCTTCTCGATGACCGGAACGCGCGAGGGGGCAGCGCCCATGCGCGCGGCAAGTTGGCGGACCGTCATGCCCAAGGACTCCCGAATGGCCTTCATCCAGCCGTTGGGAGGGACGGCGAGTGTCATCGCGCGGAGGGGCGCAAGTCGGCGTTCCAGGTGCTTACGGGCTAGTGCGGCTTGAACGTTGTTCATAAAGAAATGTCCTGATGGCTCCTAAAATAGCATATAAATATGGACAAATCAAGCGATGCCGAACATATATTTATGATCTCGTGTACGCTCGGGATAAAGCTACCCGGCGGGCCACAGCCGTTGACAGCAACTTCACACTGAAAATGGCGACACGGGTTCAAGCACATTAGATACGGACGGGTATCAAGTTTCAGGGAATTTCGATGCTAGCTCCAATTCCGTCACTGTTACAGTCATCCCGAACTGACATTTAGAGAGGCCGCTTAGAGGGAAGATACCATCGATAAGCGGTCGCTCGGCGTCACGGACGTTTCGACGCTTCATCTGGCGCCGGGCCATCGCGATGATTGATGATTGGAGAGGGTGATGAGACGGCCCGATAAAACTTGGGATCGCTTGTGATTAGTGCGATTCAAATCGTTCGTTTGCGACGTCGATCCAGTGAATCGTAAATTCTGACAGGCCCGGCAAGCACCGCCATAAATGTTTCTAATTCCGCTTCGCGACCTTGCGGGACCATCGGCTCGTGTTTGACGCTTGAGCCATCGGGTATGACGCCGATCGTACGAGATTACACGGTGATTCTCACGCCCGAGCCGGAAGCCGGTGGCTACTCTTCTAGGAAAACGTAGCGACGGGAGAGAGTAAAAGTCTGTACGGCGCGTGCGGCGCAACGGGCAACCGTACCTCGACGATCACGCACGTGACGCCCTTAATCTCACTGACCTCGATGCTATTTGCGGGATCGTCTCGCTTTAGAAACCTGGCAAGAACGTCTCGCGCCATGCTGTTCGGATCGCTGTCATTCTGCGGGAACAACCTGGTGATGGCGTCCCCCGCTTTCATTCGACCAACAATGTGAGGGTTGTCGGCTGAGTTAACGCCGGCGCCCACGGTGAGGACAGTATCATTCTGCGGATATTGCAGCCCTACGAATAATTCATCGTTCGGGGCCGCCGCCCAGACGGCAAGTTGTTCTACGGCTGTCATAGGGGAATTGTTCGAGACGGTGATGCCCGTTTCCGGGGCCATCTGCCCGTAAAGCTATTCGAAACGCAGGGCCTCGATTGGACTGAGATTCGCGGCCTTGCGCGAGCGAGGCACGGCATAGCGTAAAGCCCGATTTCTACCACGACTTGCTCGCCGTCGCCGCGCGGACGTTCACCGCTCGGCGATGTCGAAAAATGGCCCGGAGCTCCGACTAGGTCGTGTAAAGCCCATTTTTGGGCGAACAACGAAAGGGAGAACCGTGAAGTACATTTTAATGATGAACACGATGAAGTCGGGATCCCACGGGTTCGAGTCTTGGTCGCCCGACGAGATCAAGGCGCATATCGCCTTCATGCTTGCTCTAAACAGGGATCTGACTGCGTCGGGGGTTCTTGCTGGGGCCGAGGGGCTGGCGTTTCCGGATGAAGCCAAGGTGGTTCGTGCCGGGAAGAACGGCAAGCCCATCACCGACGGGGTCTTTCCGGAGTCCAAGGAGTTCCTCGCCGGCTTTTGGATCGTAGAAGTCGAGACGCCCGAACAGGCCTACGCCATTGCCGCACGCGCGTCGGCGGCGCCCGGTGCCGGCGGCAAGCCGTTGAACATGCCGATCGAAGTGCGGCAGGTGATGAGCGGGCCGCCTGAAGAGTTCGTTTGACGCGTGGCTTGACGGCGCAAATCGAGCATCTTCTGCGCGAGTTAGCGCCGAAGGTGCTCGGCTCGGTCGCGCGGCGCTTTGGTGACTTCAGCGCCGCCGAAGATGCGGTACAAGAGGCGCTTGTTGCAGCGGCAACGCAGTGGCCGAGCGAGGGGCTTCCCGAGGAACCTCGGGCCTGGTTGATCCGCGTCGCCGCGCGGCGCATGATCGATCAGCAGCGCAGCGAATCAGCGCGCCGGCAGCGCGAGAGGGCGCTTCACTTCGGCTACCTGTCGGCGACGATCGAGAGCGATGCGGATACGGAACGGGACGATTCGCTGGCATTGCTGTTCATGTGTGCCCATCCGGCGCTAAGCGCATCGTCGGCCATTGCCTTGACGTTGCGCGCGGTCGGAGGCTTGACGACCTCGCAAATCGCCAACGCGTTTCTCGTTCCCGAAGCTACGATGGCCCAACGCATCAGTCGCGCGAAGCAGAGCATCAAAGCTTCGGGCATCCCGTTTCGGTTGCCGAGCGGAGCGGAGTGGAACTCGCGCCTGGAATCCGTTTTGCATGTGTTGTATCTGATCTTCAACGAAGGCTACGTTACGAGCAACGGCCCACAACTGCAGATCTTGCAGCTTTCGCGCGAGGCGATCCGCTTGACTCGCATGCTTCAACGCTTACTTCCAGATGACGGCGACGTGATGGGCCTCCTTGCGTTGATGCTGCTTAACGATGCAAGACGCTTGGCTCGGGCGGGGAGTGATGGCGCGTTGATCCCGCTTTCGAGCCAGGACAGAACCCTTTGGGACCAGGCGGAAATCGCCGAAGGGGTTGCGCTCGTTTCGTCCGCGCTGTCGAGCGGGTCGATCGGTGCGTATCAAGTCCAGGCGGCGATCGCTGCGCTGCATGACGAGGCACCGACGTTCGAGGAAACCGATTGGAAACAGATCCTTGCGTTGTACGAAGTTCTCAAACGAATCTCTGCCAATCCGATGGTGAACCTCAATCATGCGATCGCTGTGGCCATGGTCCACAGTGCCGCCGCCGGCCTCGACTTGCTCGACCAATTTGACGAAAAATCGCCAATGGCACGTTATCATCGTCTCGATGCCGTACGGGCTCACCTCTTAGAGATGGCAGGCGATCGGGCAGGTGCGATAACGCATTTCCGCATCGCGGGCGAACGAACAACGAACGCCGCAGAGCGCAACTACCTGCTGACGCGCGCAGCCGAACTCGCGCACGACCTGCCAAGCGATTAGCACGCCGTCGTAGGCTCGGGTCGCGAGGACGCGGGGCGTTGTTCCGGGTGGAGGGCACACGCCCCGCGACACTGCGCCTTCGCCGACCAGCCGTGGCGCGGCGAAGATGTTATTGCAGGCGCCGAATACGTAGCGCCTCTCGCGTCAGCTTGCAGGCACACGGGGTTGGCGGAGTGTCGCGCGTGCCGGGATTGCGGACCGTGCATCCCGCATCGTCGTGAAAGTTCTCCAGGTGGCCGCAGGCGCACGCGTATGGTTTGTCGTCAGGCAACGGCCGTTGCGCTTTTGTGCGACGCGATCGCGTCGGCCAACGCTTGTACGATCGCGCGGTATGCCGGCGCGGCGTCGGCAAGCATGCTCCGCAGGACGGACGACGCGGATCGCTGCTCTTCCGAAATCCGCGCGTCGAATTCGGACGCGACCGCAACGACGATCGAGAGCACGCGCGGTTCGCCGTCGAAGGCTTCCATCGCTAGGTGCTGATAATCCGCGACGTGAGGCGCCACGTTGCGCAGTTCGGGTATTCTCTCCAGCGCAGTTGGATCGACATCGGCGAGTACGCCCACGCGCCGGGCGAACGCAGGCTCCGGCCCGTAGGGGAGTGACGCGGCGATCCGGGCGCACCACTCGCCGACGTGGCGGGCTTGGGCCACGGCCGCGGCATCGCCGCCGATCGTCACGGCCAGAACCGCGTCGATGACCGCCTCGATCTGGGCCTCGCGGACCCATGCGACGTCCAGCAGCTCCGCAGGAATCGCGCGCAGTTTCCGCTCGGCCTCGAGCCGGCGGAGTTCGTGGAGGGTCAGTTCATCGTCCATGACCCCATGCTGCCACCCCTAGGGATGGGCTGGACATCATGAATCCTTTGTAGACCCGCTCGTCTAGGCCGGTCGGCCGGGTGTCGTCCAAGGGATGACAGTACGACCCGCACGCGGTAGGCTGGAAGCATAGCACCCGATCCGATACGAAGGAGCCTATTGATGCTTGCGCTGCTGCTCGCGCTTCTCACTTCCGGCCTTTTGCCGCTCCATGCAGGCGGCGGGGCCCCCGGCGTGGTCGCCAGCCCTGCGGACACTGGAGGCGGCATTCCCAATGTCGCTACCGCGATGGATACCGGAGGCGGCGCTCCCAATGCCGCTGCCGCGATGGACACCGGAGGCGGCGCTCCCAATTTTGATCTGAAACCTTACACCTGAGGCCCCTAAGGATGATGCGCTTGCCACCCCGTCTAACTGACGCGACGGGGTGGCACAATGACGCAGCTTTGCTCCATAGTCGATAATCTTTGTCGCGTTGGGCGGTACGAAGCCGCCCTGGTCGGCGCTTGCCCACGAGCAGTCTGCGTATGGGCAGCGTTAGAGCGCGCGCGTTGCGTTCTGACGCTTGGGCGTCCATTCGACGCAGAAGTCGAGATACGATTCGCGCTCGCGACATGGCGAACCGCACGAACGAGCCTTTGCGCCGCGTTGGCGGCCTGAACGGCGGCGCAATCCCTTCGCTCTGCCGATTTCGCGGCTGCCGGCCCCTACATGGACGACGCTGTTTATTATGCAGCGCGCGCGCGTTTTGGTAATGGTGATGCTGCTGCGGCGCGTAACCTTATCGATGCTCATCGTACGTCTAATCAGCGCGAACGAGCGCGACTGTCTGCTGCTTCGCGGTGCGGCAAAATCGGCGGAAGATGATTTCATCGGGCAGTCTGACGATGCTGACGAAGCGCTTTCGATTCTGCTGGCTATCGAACCCGAAGAAACGTATCTCATCGCCTTCGCAAGTTGGGTTATCGCGGCGCTCGCGCGTGAGCTTCCATGTCTGCCCGACGTTGATTACCTCGCACGAATCGCACGGCGGATTCACTGGACGCCGGAGCTAAACCACTTCCGTTTTCAACTTCTTGCGCACGCTCGGATGGCGCGCATCGGTCTCCGGGCGCACTGAGGACGCATTGACGCACTTCGCTCGTGCGGGGTTTCACGCGACGACGAACCAGCTACGCGCATATGCACACCTTGATCGTGCAGAGTCGGCTGCGGCTGCCGGCGAGCACTATTCCGCCGCGGTCGAGCGTACGATGGCTATCGAAACGCTTGAGCTAATTGATTGGACCGATGTCAACGACGAGTCCATCGCCGTGCTTCCGACAGCAGCGCGCGTTCTCGCGGGCGGAGCGTATCCGCAGGCTGTGGAGTATGCTGAGCTCGCGGAGCAACTCACGCAACAGATCGACGGCCGATGGTCATTCGCGCACGGCCCACGAATGAAGGCATTCATCGATGAAGGCGTTTCGTTTGCGGTCGCAGCGTCGGATTTGAGCCGAGCGATCGAAGCCGGCCGAAGAGCCTATGGTGTCTTCGAATCCATCGGCTATACGTGGCGCGCGATACGCGTCGCCGATCATCTGTATGCGTTGACCGGCCAACAAGCCTGGCGCGAACGAGCGGCCGCTGATGGCTAAGCTGTATCCGGGCGGCGTTTTGCTCAATCGACAAGCGCGCCCGATGACGCCGCGGCAGGCAGAGATCGCGAAGCGCCTCTGCGGTAACGAGACCATGGAAGAGATCGCTGAAGGACTGGGAGTGTCGCCTTCGACCGTGAAAACGATCGCGCAGCGCGTATACGCTCGAACCGGTGCGCGCGATCGGCGCGAACTTCGAAGAGCGCTTCGAGCCGGTTGATACGGCACCCAGGGCTTCGCGTTTGAACTACTAAGGACAATATGCAATTATTTGCCGGGCCGAGTGAAGAGTTCATCGAGGAGGCGGTCCAGAGTCAGATCGCCGAGCGCCTTGGCGACGTGTATTACGACTACTATCGTTTTCGTGCTTCTGCGTCCGAGTTCAATGCATGGCGAAACTCGCTTAGCGCTCTTGCATACCAACTGCGCTATTCGGGCATTCGCGATCACGGCGTTATTCTCGAAATGCAATTGCCGCTGAGCTCGGCTCGCCTCGACGCGCTCGTGTTCGGGCGGTCGCCGAAAGGAGCCGACGCGGCAGTTCTGCTGGAGCTGAAGCAGTGGAGCGAAGTCGCTCCAAGCGAAATTGACGAATGCGTCGAAGCGTTCGTCGGCGGCGCCGTACGACGGTTACTTCATCCGTGCGCCCAGGCTCGCAGATATACCGAATACCTACGCGATTCGAATTCCGCGTTTCACTCTGACGGGGACGGGATTGCGCTTTCTCCATGCGCGTGGCTGCACAACATGCATCCAGGAGCCGCCGGCGTCCTTCAAGGGGAGGAGTTCACCGGACTTCTTACAGAGGTTCCGCTGTTTCTCAACAATCACGCCGACAAGCTAACGTCGTTTTTCGCGGAGAACGTTGGAGGTGGCAACGGGATGCCTGTGATGGAACGTGCGCTCTCGGGGAAGCACGCGCCGTCCCGCAAGCTCCTTGAGAACACGGCTGCGATGGTGAAAGGTGAGCCGCGGTACAAGTTGATTGACGATCAGGTCATCGCGTTCAACGCAGTAATGGCTATGGTGCGGCGGGCTCAAAAGGATAAGCGCGATAAGGCCGTTGTCGCCGTTCACGGCGGCCCGGGTACCGGGAAATCGGTGATCGCTTTGAATCTACTCGGGACGCTGTCAAAAATGGGCGTTAATGTTCAGCATGCAACGGGCAGTAAAGCATTCACCGGGAACCTGTGGCGAATTCTTGGATCGAGAAGTAAAGCGCAGGTGCGCTACTTCAATCATTTCGCGCAGGCCGCGAATGGAAGCATTGATGTCATTCTCGCTGATGAGGCGCACAGGGTGCGCGAGACGAGCAATACCTTTCGAACACCAAAGCTGCTGCGGTCCGATCGCCCGCAAGTTGACGAGTTGATCGAGGCCGCTAAAGTCACGGTGTTTTTCCTCGATGACCTTCAGGCCGTACGTCCAGCCGAAATCGGAAGCATGAAGTTGATTCACGAGGCGGCCGTTCGCCACGGCGCTCGCTATGAATCAATCGATCTGCGCACCCAGTTTCGATGCGCGGGCTCGGACGAATATATCGACTGGGTGGACCAACTGCTCGAGGTTCGAAAAACCGGCGTGACCAAACTCGATGGAGGCCAGTTCGAGGTTTCGATCGCCGATACGCCATTGGAGCTTGAAGCGATCCTCGCCAAGCACGTTGCGGAAGGATCAAGTGCGCGAATGATGGCCGGCTTCTGCTGGCCCTGGTCAGAGCCAACGGCTGAGGGCCAGCTCGTTAACGACGTGAGGATCGGCGACTTCCATCGCCCTTGGAACGCTAAGCCCGAGGCGACGAGGCTTGCGAAGGATATTCCGCCCGCCACGTTTTGGGCAAGCGATCCAAATGGTTTCGCACAAATTGGCTGCATATACACCGCGCAGGGCTTCGAGTTCGATTATGCCGGAGTGATCTGGGCGAACGATCTGGTCATTCGCGACGGCAAATGGGTGGGTCAGCCCTCGGCATCTTACGACGGCCCGGTAAAGAAAGGCGAAGCGCGCTTCGTCGACATCGTCAAAAATGCATATCGCGTCCTTCTGACGCGCGGCATGAAAGGCTGCAGCATCTACGTCCTCGACGACGAGACTCGTGCGTACGTGGCTGCGAGATTAGCTGGCAACGCAAAACGGAAACCGTGAGCTTATGGCGAGAGAGAATGAAGAGACTCGGAGTAGGAAAGCCAGCATCGCGAGTCTATTCGGGCCGCTTCCGGCCGACGTGACGCCTCTCGAGCAACGCATTCATGTGGAAATCGACGCGGCCTAAACCGTGAGCGAGCGTCTGCCCGTCGTCACCCCGAAGGCGATGGCGGCAGCATTAGGGCGATCCTCGGTTCCGCGGGTCTTACGGCAGATCAGCTGCGTGACTTGCCCTGACCAAGTTAGCCAATTGCTCAGACTCGCTACGGTGATGCCAACTTCCGAAACGTGAGGCCTTTTCCCGATGCGGGAAAACGTACCCCGCTCGAACAAGCCTGCGAAGACGATGAAGGAAGGCCAACTTCTCTGGACGCCGGATCCCGCGCAGATCGCGCAGTCGCAGATCGCACAGTTCATGGACTGGATCGCGCGGGAACGAGGGCTTCGCTTCAACGATTACGAGGCATTGCGCCGCTGGTCGATCACGGATCTCGAGGGTTTTTGGAGCGCGATCTGGTCGTTCTACGACGTTCAATCGGACCGTCCGTACGACCAGGTGCTCGATGCACGGGTGATGCCCGGCGCGCGATGGTTCACGGGCTCGCGCGTGAACTACGCGGAGCACTTGCTGCGTCACGAGCGATCTGCCGCGCCGGATGAGGTCGCGTTCGTCCATGCCTCGGAAACACGCCCGCTGGCGAGGATGACGTGGCACGAGCTTGGCGCCGCTGTGCGATCCTTCGCGACAGCGCTGCGCGATCTCGGAATCGGCCCGGGCGATCGCGTCGTTGCCTATATGCCGAACGTTCCCGAAACCGCCATCGCCATGCTCGCCACGACGGCGATCGGAGCGGTCTGGTCGTCGGCTGCGCCCGAGTTTGGAGCGCGCACCGTCATCGATCGCTTTGCGCAGATCGAGCCGAAGTTGGTCTTTGTTGCCGACGGCTATCGGTTCGCGGGTAAAGATTACGATCGCACGCCGGTCATTCGCGAGATCCTCGCCGAGCTTCCGACGGTGCAGCACGTCGTGTGGTTTGCGTACCTCGTGCCGGATCGGACCGATTCACCGATCGCAGGCACGTTGCCATGGTCGCGATTCGCGAACGCGGCGCCGGTCGATGCGGAAGCATTTTCGTTCGAGCGCGTCGCGAGCGATCATCCACTTTGGATTCTCTTCTCGTCGGGAACGACGGGCCTGCCGAAAGCGATTGCGCACGCGCACGTCGGCGTGCTCGTGGAACATCTCAAATCGACGGGGCTGGGGCAGAATCTCGGGCCGTCAAAGCGGATGTTCTTCTATTCCACGACCGGTTGGATGATGTGGAACGCGCTGCTCTCGGCGATGCTGCAAGGCAGCTCGGTCGTGCTCTATGACGGGCATCCCGCGCATCCGAATCCAGCGATGCTTTGGCAACTGGCCGCCGACTCCGGAGCAACTACGTTCGGTGCCAGTCCGACGTTTGTTGAAATGATGAAAAAGGCCGGCATCGTACCTCGCGAGTCTTTCGATCTCTCAAAGCTCGACAGCGTGCTGTTGACGGGATCGCCCGTTTCGCCGGAGACGACGGCGTGGTTTTATGAGAACGTCAAGGACGACATCTGGGTCAATTCGCCTTCGGGCGGCACCGAAATCGTCGCCGCTTGGGTCGGGGGCACGCTGCTGCAGCCGGTCTACGCGGGGGAAATCCAAGCGCGCTGCCTCGGGATGGACGTGCGCGTATGGAACGATGCGGGCGAAGAAGTCCATGACGAGGTCGGCGAGCTGGTGGTCACGAGTCCCGCGCCGTCGATGCCGCTGTGCTTTTGGAACGATCCGAGCGGCGAGCGCTACCGCGCAACGTACTTCGAAAAATTTCCCGGTGTCTGGTGTCACGGCGACTTCATCCGCATAAATTCTCGCGGCGGCGCGTACATCTACGGCCGCTCCGATGCAACGCTCAACCGCTACGGCGTTCGGATCGGCTCCGCAGAGATCTATCGCGCGGTGGATGCCCTTGATGACGTTTCCGACAGTCTCATCGTTTGTCTCGAGCTGCCCGGCGGTGGTTTCTATATGCCGCTCTTTGTGAAGACGGCCCCAGGCGTTCAACTAGACGACGCCCTGCGCTCTCGCATCGCCGAAAAATTGCGGGCCGACTGTAGTCCGCGCCACGTCCCCGACGAGATGCACGCGGTCGATGCAATCCCCTATACACTGACCGGCAAGAAGATGGAAGTGGCCGTCCGCCGGATCCTCGCCGGCGCCGAGCCCGATCGGGTGGCAAGCCGCGACGCGATGATGAACCCCAAGTCACTCGATTGGTACGTGGCGTTCGCGCACTCGCGCCGCCTGTCGTCCGCTATGTCATAGAAAAAGAAAGCCCGACAACGTCGGGCTTTCCGAATTGGTGGAGACGAGACTGTTTGGAGTCGCGACTCAGCTAGATTTTCATCCAGTATGTACCGCGTGCCCCACCGAAGGTAGCCGGTACGACGTTAACGTCACGAGACGTTTTGAAAACGTCATATGTGTCGCCGATCGTATGGCCCTTGCAATCGGCGGTCTGCTTGAGCTCGGCGCGAACCTTCACCTCGCTATAGGCCGTGGTGTAGGTCACCGTAAACCCATATTTTTCTCCGGGCTTGATGAATCGCGGCCTGCTGTGGTCGGGGACAGTGAGGATCGACCACGGCGTGAGGGGATCAGCGCCGTAGACCGTCACCCAGCCACACGTGTCCGAGTGATTATAGACCTCGACGTACCCAATTTTTGCCGCAAGCGCTGGAGCGAGCGTGGCAGCGAACGCCACGCAAAGAGAAAGAGCTATCATGCGAATCTTCATACCTAAGTGTCGGGTCCCCGGACCGAAAGCGTGAGGTTTGTGGAGAGGACGAGACGCCGTAAGGGCCAGTCTCGTCAAAAGGCCAGAAATCCCGCGCCTGACGCAACCTTGCGAAAGCGCGCATCCTACGAGCGAGACGCGGACGTGTCCTCGTACACAGATAGGGCGGTTTCCCCCAAGGCAGTTTCAAGCGCGCTTCCGCAAAGGTGCGTTCGGCTGGCGCATGGCTCGCAAAACAAAAACGCCCGATCCTTCAATAAAATCAGGCGTTTCCGCTACACACAGATTTCTGATTCACGGGGAGCGGGACTGGGCGGGACCCCCGCGAGCCAATTTTTTGGGGTGGGAATTTAGGCTGTAAGTCCCGGAGGCAGCCCTGCTCCAATGCCGGACGGGGAGCGGCAACTGCCCGCCGCGAACCCGGCGCGCATGAAATTAACGATTGCAAGCCTAGCCGCGTGTGTACTGGTCGCCGGGAACTTTTCACTGGCACGTGCCGATGATGCCGCCCTTAAGGCGACGCTGCAGGCTCGGTACGCTGCAATGAAGACTGCTATGGCTGCGCGCGACGACAAGGCCGTTGCGGCGCTCTTGGCTCAGAATTTTACGAGTGCGGATGTTTCGGGGCAAAGTGAGAACGCCGCGCAGATGCTGCAAGAGGTCGATGCACTCACAAAAGACTCAAACAAGACGAGCACTACCACCTTGCTGGCGATCAAGGTCGACGCGAACGTGGCAACCGTCAAACAGCGCTACGATATGAAGACGGTCAAGACCGGCGCGACGTGGCTCTTGCAAGAAACTGACACGGATCAGCTGGATTACTTCATCAACGGCCGACTCGCGGCGCATAAGGTGCGTACGGGGTCGTGAGAGCCAACGCGCGTAAAAGTCTCGAAGGTGAATTGAAGCTCCTTGAGGCTTCCTATAAGAGCCTACTTGCGGCGGCGCTGGAACGGTGCGCAAGTGGTGCGTGGGGTCTTTTCGGCCAGAATGATCGAGTTGCAGAAGCAAATCCGAATTTGAAGAGCCTCTACCGGTCTGCCGATGTCGAAGAGTTACTTGAGATGGCGTCCGAGATAAAGCGCGTTCGAGACGTTTTGGGCTATACGGAGTCGTATGCTTTGTGTGAACGGTTCGATCAATATCGCGCAATGAAAGGCGCGAATGTGCCTGGCGAACCAAAATTAGCGAAGCAATTCCTGAGCGAGATCAGCGCGGGAAAATGACATCGCGCGAGCCGCTTTAATGCCCGTCTACGAAGAACTCCCGTTAGAGGAGCCGTTCGCGCGTACGTACGAGATCGAATGGCTTGTAGATATGCCTAGCTCAACGTCGATCAAGCGGTTCGAGTTTGGCACGGGACCGATCTTGCGCATTAAGCCGGAGACTGGCGACAAGTTTCTTGCGATCGTGCCGGGCGGAGTTTCAGACCTCAGACTGAGCACTTGGCCAAATCCGGGCGCGCTCTTCGTACAACCATCGGGCTGGCTAATAAACACGCAGAATCCTGAAGCGTCAATTGAGTTGCCCGGATTCGTAGGGCATACTATCCACTATGTGTTTCCGATGCCGAGCAGGGGGCTCGTGATTGTCGGGCACTGCTGCGGAATGTACTGTTACGACGCGGGCGGCCTTAAGTGGCAACAGGATGATCTGTTCTGCTGCGAGGATCCAATCCTAGACATAGCAGGGGATACGCTCGTTGTGGTAGCTCACAAGCACGGCGAGGACCCTGGCGAAACACCAGTTCGCAAGACGCTTGACCTTACCACGGGCGCACGGCTTGGGTAGGCTAGGCGAACCGCGCTAGCGAGGACTGTCGTAACGGCGGATGACGCGGTCATCTCGCAAGCCAAAGAAAAAATCCGCCATCGCAATAACGACGCGGATTTTCAATTGGCGGAGATGAGGAGACTCGAACTCCTGACCCCTTACATGCGGGCGCACCCTTTCAGTAACGGTTCCGAACAGAGGTTTCCGTGGCTTGCTATAATAGGGCATGAATCTTCCCGTCTAAAGAACGGCTAATAGCGTGTCATTGTCGGCGAGCGTCGGCATGTTGCCGTACTCCACGTACTCGCGTGGGGTGCGGTGCAAGAACGCGCATTTCCCTTCAATTCGCGTCGTCGATGATGAAATCGAAGTGCGTTTCGTCGATCCGGCGCAGCGTACAGCGTATGCCCCACTCCTCATTGTCTCCGCTCGTCAGGACGGCACACGCCTTGGTATTCGCTTGGCCGATGTTCGCCTTCATATCGAAGTCGTCAGTGGATACTGAGTCGCAGGTGATTTGCACGCTAGAATGCGCGTCGACGTGCCCGCGTGCGCACGTATCGGAATGACTGATCGCGCCGTGCCCTGCGATGAGGTTCAGTCCGGCGACGCTGTTATTCGTCACGTTAACCACGACATGGTTCTGCATGTCGCCCGCCGCCGGCGTTGAGTCATCTACGGTGACGACCACATGACTCGGGTCGATCTGCGAAAACGTACAGCGAAAGCCGTTGTGCTCGTTCAGCCCGTCAATGCTGACGGTACACCCTCTCGCGCCCCCGTACGCCGACGTAACGTTCACTTTCCAATGGTCCATCGTCTCGGTTCTGCACGGGACGTCGGAAACGGGAGCTTCGGAAATCCCGGAAGTGAGGTTGCACTGGCCCTCGTGCCCATAGTACACGCTGGTGATCAAAAGGTTGAGGGCCATTCCCGTATTATTTTTAATCGTCGTCGTGTAGTCGTGCAGGTCACCGGCGGAGGCGGGCGACGTACCAAATGCAACAACGAACGCGGCCAAAAGACCGAGGATTCTTCTCATGCAAACTCCCTTCGCTTTCGCAAAAACGTCTCACGGCGAGCAAGGGTTCCATCTCTAAGCTACCCGACGAGGCCAGACGCAAGGCCAAGGGTTCAATAAAGGCAAAAACGCCCGTCGATTTGACGGGCGTTTCCAATTGGTGGAGATGAGGAGACTCGAACTCCTGACCCCTTACATGCGAAGCATAAAAGGGGCGTGACCGCGACCTTGGCGATGAGCCAGAAACCACGAGGAAGTCTCGGCGGCTTCTGGCTTTTTCGTTCCGCTCGGAATTCCGCACTTGTCCGCAGTTTTCCGCACTTTTCCGGTCCATTGGCCGACTTAGGCCAACTCGAAAAATAAGGGGTCAGGAACGCCGCAGACCTAACCTGACGGCGTCCTAGGCAATGGTTCGTGCGCATTACCTACCTGCGGCCAGAGGCAGACCCTGCGCGAGGGGAACCTTCTCGGACGGGCCCCGGAAGTTGGCATCACCGTGACGAAAGATTCCCCCATGACAGCCGAAGAACAACTTGCGGCCTGGGCGGCAGCCCCGAACTGATGAATTATTCATTGGGCTGCAATCTCCGCAGAACGATGGAATCGTCTGCCGTAGGCGGCTGGCATTAGCCGAGCCGACAACCCTCGTGTCGTTGGTCGAATTAAAGCGAGGGACGCGCATCGCCAGGTTCTTCCCGGAAAAATGACAGCAATCCGAATCAGCATGGCGCGGGACGTTCTTGCCAGGTTTCTAAAGCGAGCCGAAACTGCAAATAGCGTCCAGGTCGACGAGATTAAGGGCGTTACTTGCGTGATCGTTGAGGTACTGTCGCCTGTTGTGCCGCATACGCCGTACAGACTTCTACTCTCTCCCGTCGAGGCGTTTTCCGGCGCCGACGTATGTGGAGCGCCTCGTCTGCGCGCAGTTCGCCACTATTTGTTGGTCTCGGGCATCGGGCGCTCTAGGACGGCGAGCATTGCATGCGTCACGTCCCGGGACGGGTATCGCATCAGATGCGCGAGCTTCCAGCCTTCCGATCTGGGGGTCATGCGGCTGAAGATGTCCAAGGCCGGATCATTCTTGATTGCGCCCTCGATGATACTGGGGATGTTTCTGGCAGCGCGCTCAATACCAGGAAGCGATATTCGTAATTCATCGAGACTGGGACTCCTAAAATACGGGCGATAAATGTGCTGAAGAAGCGGACGAGACCGGTGCCGTCGAGATCGAGTTCGAGCTCAGCCGCAATCGTGTGGAGCTCTGCGATCCAGGCTTCAGGGATGTCAATGACCGGTGGAAACGGATGAGTTGCCCTTCGGTCAAATAATTTGATTGTAGCGTCGAGAACCTCGCCGTCGTCGCAGCTCACGTATTGATCGAAGACATAGATATCAACGATGTTGCGTGCGCGACTTGGTCTCTTACCGCCGACTGCTGGCAGAGATATTGCGTGGACATATTGTGCGATCTGCTCACTGAGCGAGAGGCATGGAATCGAGCTGGTTCCCATAAGCCCATAAACCGTTAGGTCGTGCGCCTCCACGACCTCAATCGCTTCAATAGGCTCGCGTACGAGATCGAGCTTGTATCGTAGTCCACGGAACGTTGTTGTAAACGGTCTGCAGCACAACGCGAGTTGCGTGATCACGGCGCTCGTCGTCTCTTGATCGAGAAGGAAAAGAGTGTCCATGGTTGCGCGATGACGGTTTCGAGTAGCGCGCGATCTGAGAGGTCACCGGTCACGACAATGTCTATGTCTTGGCTGGCGCGTGCAAGCGACGGATTGCGGAGTTCTACGGCAAAGCCGCCTTTGATGCAGTAGTCGGTAATGTGACCCCCCGCATATGCCACATTGAACAGCTCCAGCAGAGCGGCGGAGGCAATCCACTTGCGAAGACGGTCGGGTGCAACGCCGGTCTTTGCGGCTTCGCGAGCGACACGCTTGCTAAGTTCTTGAGCTCCGATAACCTTCGTCATCCGTCGTCCTTACTGGCGTGTACGATGTAGTTACGGAGGTCACGCGGCAGATCACGCAAAGCCACAATCGCTTTGAAATCTTCCTCGTTTAATTGGCCGCGATGATGCGCGAGCACATCCTCGACGGCGTCGAGTGCGGTGTCATCGACGATCAAATCTACGAGCGTGCGTTTCAGTCGGGTTACGGGCAGGCCATCTATTTGTGTGACGTCCGCCGCGCGCATTTCACGCGCGCGCAGTAGGAGCGTTGGTGGAATGGCACCGCGAATACGCGGCATGCGATCGAGGAAGGTGAGTTCTATCTTGGCGGGATTGACATCGGAGATACCGTGGATTGCGAGAGCGGTGCGGTGAGAAAATGCGGCCGGTCCCTTCGATTCCGCCCAAAGGAGCGCGGGCCAGAGACCTGGGTGGGCCGGCCGCCGACCAACGGGCGAGGCGGTAGACGGCTGGTGCTTCCCGCTCGATGTGCCCCGCGCGTTCGAGGTGCGCCAGGAGGGCAGTCGTGATGCCGAGGCTGGCCAGCTTCGGCCGCGGTAAAGTACCCGTCGCGGCCCTCGGCGATGGGGATGAGGTCGTCAACGCGGTCTAAGTATCGTGGCATTGCTTATGGCATTATACTACCATAAGCACAGTAATGTGCCAATGACACTGGCCTAGGAGCCCGCTCTTGGATTCTAGCAATGGGCGAGGCCCAATCAGCCACTCGACGATTGACGCCTTAATCGCCCTGCGTTACCAAGGCGGTAAACTGGAGCACGAGCCAGCTTGCCGAGCGCATATGGTCATGCTAATATGCTAGCAATCTAGTATGACCATATGCGAACATGCCGGTTAAACTGGCGGTCAACCCGCGAAGCGGCTATCCCGTCTATCTCCAAATCGTTGATCAGGTGCAGCGTGCCGTTGCCATTGGGATTCTGCAACCTGGCTAATAACTCCCGACCGTCAAGCAACTCTCGGGTGAGCTTATTGTCAACGCCAGCACCGTTGTCAAGGCGCTTAACGAACTGGAACATCGTGGCGTCATCGCGGCGCTCCCGGGCCGCGGCACATACGTGAGCGAGCGCGGCGCTTCCATCGCCGCTCGCTTGAGCGCTCAGACCACCATTGCCGAGGGCTTCGATACGGTTGTACGCGAGGCGCGAGCCCTGGCGCTCGACGGGCAGATATTGCGCGATTTGTTCGAGCGCGCCTACCTCGCAACATACGAACCCGACCACGTTGGAGACCGCAAACAATGACCCCCAAGCTCGTGATCGAGCATCTTACCAAGTCGTACAAATCCGCGTGCGCCGTGAATGATCCTCTCGCTTGAAGTGAAGCGGGGATGTATTTTTGGGCTCCTCGGGCGCAACGGCGCGGGAAAGACGCACCACCATTTCGTGCGCGCTCGGCCTGGCGCGGCCCGACGGCGGCGCAATCTGGTTCGATGGTCGTCCGTTGCGACGAATATGCTCTCGGACATCGCCTACGTTCCGGAAACAATCGCACTCGCCGGATGGATGACGCTACGCCAGTATTTCGAGTATCACCGGCGCATGTATCGGCGCTTCGATATGCTGCGCGCGCGCGAGCTCGCTGAATTGTTCGGCGTGCCACTAAATCGCGCGTTAGGCAAACTCTCCAAAGGGCAACAGTCGGCGAGCGCGCTGGTTCTGGCTTTCGCGCAAAACGCAGAGTTTTTAGTGCTCGACGAACCTGCTTCCGGTCTCGCACCCATACTTGCAGTTGCGGCTGCTCGACGTGATCATTCAAGCCGGTGCCGAGGGAGCGACCGTGATGTTCTCATCGCATCAGATCGCGCATGTCGAACGGGCGGCCGAAGAAGTGGCGATCATAGACTCCGGCAAGGTCGTACTGCGTGCAACGCTCGACGATCTGCGTTTGCAGAATCGTCAATCCCTTGAAGAAATGTTTCTCGACTCGATCACGCGTGCGGAGGCTCGATAGCATGTGGTACAAGGAAATGCTTGCCTGTTCGACTGCGCTCATCGCGTTCGTTATCGTCGCTGCGCTCATCGGCGGTTTAACGCCTCGGGGTCCGAGTGAGGCCGGCGGGATTTTGCTCTCGCAGGCTCTTGAGGCCGCTTGCCTCTTTGCCGTCATTCTCGCGCTGGTTATTGGAACGAATCTCGGGCGGGAACTTGGAACGGTCGCTCGTTCGGCGCTGCTTCGCCCCGCGTCACGCGAGCGTACGCATTGTCGGTCTTTGCGGTCGATCTCCTTGCGCTGGCCGTCGCATATATATCGGCGAGCGTGGCGATCGTCGGGTTCTTCCAGATCGCCCATGGCTTCGCGCCAATTGACTTTTCGGGCGTGACGCCGATGACGGCTGTCGTTTTTCCATTCGCCGCGATCTGCGCGTTCTACGGAGTCACTGCGGTGTGCGGAGTCATAATGCGCGGTGCGGTCGGCGGCGCAATCTTACTCGGGCCGATCTGCCTCGCGTTATGGATCGGCGCGGCGGTTTACGTCTGGGGCGCTGCGTCCTTTTTTCGAATTCTCTGTCTCTTTAATCCGGCGATGTACTTTGCGGCTGCGATTAACGCGATCGAGCGGCAGGCACACCCGGAGCTCGCTTCGCCTGCCCTTCGCGGTGATTTCTACGCGAGTCTCTCCGTTGGCGCGGACACCGCGATACTATTTTGCATCGCCGCCGCAACGTTGCTATTCACTGCCCTTCTCTGGCAACGTGCCGAGGCCTGAGCCATGAAAGTCCTCATGTTTGCGCTTGTATCGATGGTGTTGTGCGCTGGGCGCGCTTTTGCTACGCCGCTTTCCCCTCGCGAATTTTACCTGCAAGCGATTGAAACTATGGCGCACCTGCCGGAGCCCGCATTTGTAACGTATGAGTTCGATGCTAAAGACGAAGGATTGACGGGAACGCTTCAGACCGACTGCCTGCCGTGCGTGCACGTCGGAAAGGGTAGGAATCGCTGGCCCGTGCAGTATCGCTCATCCGATCACGCGACGGAAGTGACCGATAAGGATGGCACGCGCTATTTCCCCAAGACGTTTGGTTTCGATCCGACATGGGCTGGCGTCTATCGAGCGCTGCACACCGGAATGATAAACGTTGTCGGAACCTATCGCGACGTTGGCGATCGTGCCGTCCAGCACCTGCATGAAGGTGCCCAGCGCCAGGGCGAAGGCCACCAGCCCGAGCGCCGGACCGCCGAGGGGCCTGGATTGACGGCGTTCATCAGCGGACGCCCGGGCCGCGGTTCTCGTCGATGATCCTGGCGATCTGCGCCTCGACCTTGGCGCCCGCGCCCTGGTCGGGCTCGGAGAGGAACGGGACCGGCGCCGGCGCGCGCGCCACGGGCGGACCGGAGTGGTCGCGCGTATTCACCGTGACGGATGCACCAACGTTGAAATACGGCTTGCGCATGCCCGAAGCGTTCCATGCCGCCGATGCCACGCCATGCCGTACGAACGGAAACCGGGTCCCGTGCGTTCAACCGAGCATGCGGCGGATGAGCGCAGAGCGGTGTCGTTGCCGGTGGTGGCGGGCGTGACCGGCAGCGACTGAACCGGGCCTTAGGCTGGCAATGAAAAAGAAAAAGCCCGGTTCGCGCTCCTGCACGAATTGCCCCTGTGAAATCGAGACGCATAGGGAGCAGCAAGACATGGTCAACGCAGCTGCAGCATCACGATCGACTTGGCCGGCAATACCACGCTCAGCTTGTCGCCTTGAACATGCGCCCCGTTGAACGGCACCGGACTCACTGCGTTGGGTTGATCAAACGTATTGCGCGAAGTGATCTTTGGCGCGGTCAGAATCTGCCCGCCAACGCCCACCGCTTTCAGGCCATCCACCACTACCTCAACCTTCGCATCGCGCTTGGGATCCAGATTGGTCAGCGCGACATAGACATGGCCGTCCTTTGCCCGCACCGCTGAACCATGCACCTCCGGTACAGAGTATCCATCGAGCGTGTAGCTTGGCGTGTCGAGCCGCAACGGCAACTCGATAGCATCCTGATAAGGCCGATACATCGCAAACACGTGATACGTCGGCGTGAGCAGCATGCGCGTGCCGTCGGTGAGGATCATCGCCTGCAGCACGTTGATCATCTGCGCGATATTGGCCATCCGCACGCGATCGGCATGATGGGTGAAGATGTCGAGCGTCAACGACGCCACCAGGGCATCGCGCAAGGTGTTCTGCTGCCGCAAAAACCCGGGATTGGTACCTGGAAGCGGCGCATACCAGGTCCCCCACTCGTCGACTACCAGGGCCACTTTCTTGTCCGGATCGTACTTGTCCATCACTGCACTGTGATGCTCGATAAGGTCATCCATGTGCAGTGCCAGCGACAGGGTTTCAATCCAGCCCTCGTCGCCAAAATCGGTCGACGAAGCCTGCGGCGGCCAGCCACCCGGCACGGTGTAGTAATGCAGACTCAGTCCATCCATGAACTTGCCCGCTTCGCGCATCATCACCTCGGTCCAATGGACATCGTCGTTGTTGGCGCCGGGCGCGATCCTCATGATGGCTTGCCCCGCGGGCACCTTCACGAAGGTCTGATAGCGTCGAAACAGATCCGCGGCATATTCCGCACGCATGTTCCCGCCACAGCCCCACAACTCGTTGCCCACACCGAAATACGGAACCGCCCAGGGCTTCTCGTGGCCATTGGCGGCGCGCTCGCGAGCCAGCGACGATTTACCCGTAGCCGTCATGTATTCGACCCACTGCGCCATTTCTTCGGGCGCGGCGTCACCTACGTTGCCGGCTACATAGGCCCGACTGCCGATGCGCTCGATGAAGTTCATGAATTCCTGCGTGCCGAAAGCATTCGACTCCGCCACGCCGCCCCAATGAGTATTAACCCGCGTCGGTCGCTTGTCGCGCGGGCCAATGCCATCGCGCCAATGGTATTCGTCCGCGAAACAACCGCCGGGCCAGCGCACATTGGGTACATGCAGGGCATTCAGCGCCGCAATCACGTCGCTGCGGTACCCATCGGCGTTGGGGATGCTCGAGTCCGGGCCGACCCACAAACCGCCATAGATACCGTTGCCCAGATGCTCGGAAAACTGACCGAAAATGTTGCGCGAGACCAGTGCGCCTGGCTCATCGGCGCGTAGCGTGCCATGCACCGATACGGCACCCGCTTGCGCCAGCCCCGTCATCACCAGCATCGCCATTGCCACCCGGACACGGCGCCAGCCGCGCGCAAACTTCTGCTGCATCGTGGATCTCTCCTGTAGCTCCGGCGAGGTCATGGCCGAGCTTGAGCTTTATTAATACTACAATATTGGATAAAGGCAGGAGAAATACGACTTATGATGCCATTGCACAAGAACAGAAACGCTAAGGCGGCGGATTACATCTTCGGCGCTTCTGGGCAAACCCTGCACGGCCCCTTATCTGGCTTCCCGACCCCATTTCGATCACGCCGTTTCTAGCGTGCGCACATGAGGCGGTTTCCTGACTGACTCCGCGGCTTACCGCACCGGACAATGCGACCGCTGAAGCCGGACGGTCCGAGCCTCGCGGTCGTACACGAGTCGGTCGCGGCCCATCAGATCGGCACCAAGCAGCATGGCCGGCTTGCTGTCGCAATCCTGTGCCAGCACAGGCAGATCGGCCACCTACCCTTGGCATCGGCGAATACGGTAGCGGCGGCACGCACCTCGCCAATCGGGCCAATGCGTGGCACGAGCTTGTTCATGCCGGTGCCGTAGATGGGCTCGTCGTGGTGGAACAACGGGGCTACCGTGTCGATACGGCCGCCTCTGGCGAAGCTTGGCGTTAGGCGCATGCGCCTCGATCCCGTGTCCAGCAGGGCAACGATCATCGCCTTCCCGATGGCGGCAGATGGCTTCCAGCGTTTCGAAGCGCACGCCCTTCGCCTTGCCGGATTTCAGCAGCGAATGATTGGCTTCGGTAATGCCAATGACGCGCGCCAGTTCGATGGAACGGATTTTTCGACGTGCCAGCATCGCGTCGAGTCGAGTCGAACGACGATAGCCAAGGCGGCCGCAGCTGCAGAGAATCCACCCTGCCCCTTGCTTTCGCTACGACACCCTCCAACATGAGGCGATGTTCGAAAAAATCAGAAACTGGCGCGTACGGCGCATCGTCGCCCGGCACCCGATCGCCGAATCGCTCTGGCGCGACGCGCTGCAGCGCTGTGCTCCGGCGCGTCGGCTGGGCGCTTCCGACCAAGCCGCGCTGCGCGTGCTGGCAACGCTGTTCCTGGAGAGCAAGTCGTTGGAGCCGGTCAAGGAGTTGCATCTCGACGACGCCGACCGTGTTTTGCTGGCGGCCCACGCCTGCGTGCCCATCCTGAAACTGGGCCTTGACTGGTACGACGGTTGGCGCAGCGTCATCGTGTACCCGGACGCGTTCATTCCACACCGCCAGAAAGTCGATGCAGCAGGAGTGGTTCATCAGACCAACACCGTGATGGCCGGCGAAGCATGGGGGCGCGGGCCGGTGATCCTGTCGTGGGCGGAGGTGGTGAATGGCGGGAAGAAACCGGGGCACAACGTGGTCATCCACGAAATGGCGCACAAGCTCGACATGCTCAACGGAGATGCCAATGGCTTCCCGCCCTTGCACCGGCGCATGGATCGCCGCGTGTGGTCGCGGGTCTTCTCCAGCGCGTGGGACCGGCTGAAGGATGAGCAAAGCAACGGCGCCGACTTGCCGATCGATCCGTATGGCCTGGAAAGCCCGGCCGAATTCTTTGCGGTGGTCAGTGAGCAATTCTTCGAGGCGCCGGCAACCTTGCGCCAGCATTTGCCGGACGTCTATCGGCAGCTCGAGCTGTTTTATCGGCAGCACCCGTTCTGAGCGCTCGATGGTCAAGCATGAAGACCGGAGGCTGCGCACCGGGACGACTTCCGGTGAAAGTGCACGCTGCCCCTGTTTATGGTCAGCCTGCGCCGATCGAGCCGCCGAGGCGCGCGGACACCAAGCCAGAGGGCCTTTAGCGAAAAGTCAGCCGTCACCTGCGTATTGCAGGATGGCTTTCAAGGACTGGTGATCAACCGGTGCCGACGTGTGCTCGTGGAAGACTTTCCATGACTCGCCGCTGCACCTCAACCCCATGGTTATGCGGTTGCTGAGCGATCGCAGCTTTTTCCCTTCAGCCGACACTGCGGTGTATGTAAGGGTCGCGTGCCCCATAGCCAACTCTCCGGCCAAAGTGGATTGAGCATCTTTGACATCGACGATAACGCGCTCGGTGCCGCGGGAAGAAAACCACTCGCTTGCCATGTTTCGCCACGACTCGATGCCGCGAAACGACCACCTTCCCCACATGTCAAAGACATGCACGTCATCGTCGTAGAGAGCTGCGAACGCGTCGACGTCTTTGGCATAGACGGCCGCCTTGTAGGCGTCGAGCATCTGTACGAATGGGTCGGTCCGTTCATTCATGCGAGATCTCCCGTGACTGCTGACAACGTGCTGAACGCCCTCGTGGCGCGCAGTAGGGTCGCTGTCCCTCTGCGCCCGTTTTGGCATTGATGTCCCGGCTGCTGGGCGCAGCGACCTTCGACCATCGATGGCCCGGCAACGCCGTGACCGGCGTTGCCGAGTCGCCTGATTCCCTACGCCGCACTCGCCTTGCGCAGCGGTGTCACATTGGGCGCTTCGCCCTTGCCAGCAAGATCCGGCTCGGCAGCGATGAAGCTGGGCCGTGCCTGCATCGCCGCCTGCGCACGTTGCACGTTGGGATACCTGGCGAGCAGCGCCGGGCCTTCCGGCATCTTCGACAAGGTGTAAAGCAGCGGTGCAGCGAGGTAATCGGCGATGCATGGCGCGTTGCCCACCAGGAAGTCGCGCTGACCGTAGCCTGCGTCCAGCGTGGCCAGCACGCGCTCGATATCGGGCAACGCGGCATCGATGACCGCGCGGTTCGGCTGCCCGCCCTCTCCCGACGGGAACATGTATTGCAGCACACAGCGCCTGACGATGGCGTCGTAGCCGTAGTCGTCCATCGCGCTGTACCACTGTTCGGCGCGGGCGCGGGAAGTGACGCCGCCCGTGGGGATCAGGCTCGGCCCGTCGAAGGCCTCGTCGATGTAGCGCAGGATCGCCCGCGTTTCGTAGAACTGCAGCGGACCGTCGTGCAGCGCGGGAATGCGGCCAAAGGGATGGATGGCGTCGACTTCGGGTACGTGCGGCGGCAGCGGCTTCAGCGTGTACGCCACGCCCTTCTCCGCAAGCGCCATGCGTATGGCGCGCGTATAGGGACTGATCGGGCTGCCCACCACCACCACGTTGCCCGCCGTGCCGTCGGGGTCGAGGTAATCCACCAGCCGGTTGAAGACCGAGGTCCAGCCCTGGCGGTGATCGTCGCGCACCGCGGCATCGGGGAAGCCGGTATGGCGCATGTGGAGCTGCGTGCCGCCGTCTTTCTCGGTCAGCCTGATTTCGATGAGCGTGGTGCGCGCCGCCATGTCGCCCTCGCCATCCCAGGTCCAGGTATAGGCGAGGAACGCGGGACGCTCGATCACCTGATAGATGCCGCTTGAGCCGTGCTCGATGCCGTCCCTGGTCACCATGGTGATGCGATAGCGGCCGCCGACACGCGCGTCGGCGCTGACCTCGCCGACGTGGAGCCCGCGCGGGCAATGCCAGGCGGCCATGGCGGCCTCGTCGGTGAAGGCCTCGAAAACCTTCTCGCGCGGTGCGCGGATGAAGCGGGTCATTTCCAGTTCGAAGGTTGCAGCTTGGGTGCTCATGGCTTTTTCCTCGGTGCACGCGGTGCGCTTCTGGCGGGTTTCCTTGCCGCGGCGCGATGGGTTCGCTCGACAAATTCGACCAGTCGATCCAGGTTGCCCTCCCAATGGCGGCGATACGCCTCAAGCCAATCGTGCGCATCGTGCATGGGTTCGGGCCGAAGACGGCAAATACGCCAGCGGGCATCCACTTCCCGCGCGATCAACCCTGCGCCTTCCAGCACCCGCAAGTGCTTGGAAATGGCTGGGGCGGACATCTCGAACGGTTCGCCCAGTTCCCCCACCGTCGCCTCGCCCCTGGCCAGTCGGGTCAGGATGGCGCGGCGCGTGGGATCGGCCAGCGCGGCAAAGGTGATCGACAGCGGGTCTTCGGTATTTGCCATGCCTTCAATTAACCATATGGTTAATTGGCAGTCAAGTGCCTTCGCAGTGCGACTGCGTCCGGCCCAGGCTGGCTCGCGCATGCCGAGTTATGAGGAAAATGCCGCGGACTCGTTGATGCTCAAGGTCATGGATGACCTGGTCGGCCAGCAGGCGAAAACGCGCCACTGACCGAATCGCGGCAGCGCAAAAGCCGCCATATTGCAGGAGGAGACGGTTTTTCATTTTGTCGAGAAAAACGGGACCGAGGAGGTCGGGCGAACCTCGTTCGACTTCCTCCGTGCCAGTTCCCGATCAGGGGAACCCATGATGAAAGAACCTGTCTACCGCAATTAGCCGTAACACGCGCGCTGAGCGGTATGCGCAAGTTTCGTGTGGGTCATGGGCTTGAATGAGGCTGTGTCATCGAACGTTCCGGAGCAAGTCCGACATCGGCAGGGAGGCGATGCGTGCGCGCGGTCTGGCATTGCTCGACGGCGAAACGCGTGAGACCCTGGCTCGCAGGCGCTGGCGACAGCCGCCGCTGACACGCCCGGCGCTGGCGCTCGCGCTGGCTTTGGTATTGGTGCTGCACGCGCTGTTCGCGCTGGCGCTGTGGTACTGAGATGCAGCCCAAGCGGCTGCCTCTGGCGGTGGCGCATGCCGATGCCGATCAGGTGCTGACCGTGCGCCTGATGATGATGCCAGCCAGCCGCGCACCATGCAGCCGCCTGCGCCACCCGCACCGCCCGAGTCGGCGCCTCCACGACAGGCGGCCGACACCACGCGTTCGCCCGGTGACGCACGAGAAGCCACGTCGTGATGCGATGGTCATGCAGGATCATGCAGGCGACACCTGCGCCGGCAGCCTCCGTGGCCACGCCGGGCGCCACCAGTTGTTCGCCATGGATGGCTCGCTACGGCTACCGCCGGCGACCTATGCAACCACAAGCGCCAAAGCCAAACCGGCCAAGCCCGCGGACGATCGTCAGATCATGCAGCACGACAGCAACCGGATGCAGTACAAAGCCCACCCGCTTCGATAAATATTTCCCGCCACCGAACGAGACGGCCGGCGGTGCGGTGGGTCGCCACATAGGCGATGCGATCAAGGCGATCGCCAAAAGCATGTGCGATCCCACCAAGACGCAGTACGGCTTCCAACTTGCTGTGCAGCGTGCCTCCCATACCGCCGTCGCCCAAGGAAGCCGACGAGCGCCTCAACCTGCCGCCACCGCCGCTGGCCGACGACCCGAATCCGCCCAAGTCGCCACCGCTGTCGAGCTGCATCGCCGAGTACAACGACAGCAAGCCACTGTCCTATGGCTGCCCGATAAACACACCCGACCTGGCCTTCAAGGCCGAGATGCGCGAATGCATCGACCTGTTCCGCGCGGGCAAGCGCCTCAAGACATGGTGTCCGGCCGATACGCCCAAGCGCGCAGCGGCCGAGTCGGCGGCGCCAGCGGCTTCCTCGAGCATGGGATCGCACTGAGCAATCAAAGCGAGTGAAAGTTCGCTCCGATAGCTATCTTTTCGCCACAGGATCCGCGGAACGCTCGCCGCGGTCCTTTCGGGTCAATGTCTGGAACGCCTGCTTGATCTGCTCCGGCGTGAATCCGCAGTGGCCTTCGCCGACCGGTGGCAGTAGCGTCGGTGTCCGGCCATGCGCGGACTGCACCATGGCCGGATACACCGACTGATAGCTCGCGTGTATGAGGGCGTCGCCGTGGTTGTACTGCAGGACCAGCGGCTTGTGGATCTTGCCGCTTAGCGAGGTGGCGCTTGCCAGGTAGCGCATCGCCTGCGGGTCGCCCGCGTAGCGATGCACGCCGCGATTGAATGCCGCATCGTCACCGAAGCCGGCATACACCGTCGTGCGGTTGTCGACCGGTAGGCCCTTCGCGCGCTCCACCATCTCGTGCAGGACCAGGTAGTACACACTAATAGTGCCGGCCAAGTGTTCGCGCGATACCTGCGTGTGCTCGGCAAGGATTCGCGCGGCGGCTTCGTTGGTTTTCAGCGCGGCATCCACCGCATGTATCACCTCTACCTGATTCATCGTTGGCGCTTCGAAATCGGCGAGGCCGCCCGACGGCAAGCCGGGCGTGCGGGGAAAGAAGTAGTCGAATGCCACGAGTGCGGTCAGCGAATCCTCGAAGACGCGCTTGCCAGGCACGTTGGCGCCGCACATGGACAACGCTCCTCCGTAGTACGTGCCATAGCGCTCCAGACTCGCCAGTGCGACGTAGCCGCCCATCGAAAAGCCGACGAGGTACGTGCGCCTTGGTTCTCCGTACTTGTGCCCGAACCACGCACGTAGGCGTTCGTTGTCGCGTAGCGCGTCATCCACCGCCCATCCTTGCGAGGCGTAACTGCTCTGCGCTACCGCATACCCCGCCGCGAGAAACACCGGTGCTTCATCGCCCAGCGGCTTCGGCGTGGCGCGCTTCAAGCCGATCGGCTCGAAGCCGTGCAGCAGCAAAACCAATTCGCCATTCCAATTCGCGGGGATGTCCACCCTGTATGGCGCGCCCTCCAGGACTCCGGTATGAACCGTCGGGGTGGATGTCACTTTATCGTTCAGGGGCGGCTTCGCGTGCATGCGCCATCCCCAGACTCAAGGCGACTAGGGTCAATAGTACGACTGCACCATGGGGCTTCCGAATCATGCGGAGCAACTCCTTAAGCTTTGAGTGGAAAACGGAGGTTGGGTCGACTTTGGACGATGCCGCGGGCCTTTCCCCGTTTCGCGGACAGTCGAGTCAAAGCCGCGAACCGCGAGGGGGACGGCATAAGGAAGACGGTCAGACGATCCAGGTCCAGTCGATCGGGTAGTTGAATATCGGGGTGAATGTCACGCCGACCGCCTCCATGTCCCTGCGCCCGTCGACGACCATCTCCTTCAGCCGGTCCAGCTGCGCCGCATGCTCGTCGGAGTCCCAGACGCTGACTTGCACGACCGAGCCCTTCGGCGAAACGCCCGCATAAAAGTGAATGAGCCCCGACAGCCGCCTGATGGCCGGGATGATGTACTCCGAGGTCTTCTTGCTCGCGGCGTCGACCTCGGCGAACCGGCTCGGGTCGAAGCTGGCGCGCGAGACGCGGACGACGGCGGTGGCGGGCAACGACTCGGTCATGGTGATTCGTTCAGTCATGGCGATCCTTGATATCCAAAGTGGGCTATGGGCGAGTGAAGCCGAGCCCGGCTCGGCCGCTGCGGATTCAGTGACCCTGCCTGCCTGCGTCCAGTTTGACCGCTTCAAGTTTCTTGTCGGTCCAAGGTGTGGACTGGATGCTGCTGGCTTTCTGGTACGCGTCCCTGGCGGCCGCGATGTCGCCTTGCGCCGAAAGCATGTCGCCTTTCATGTTCAAGCCGTACGCCTTCAGCGAGGGCACGCTCTGCATCCTTGCGGACAGGTCCGACCAGGCATGCAAGTCATCGACACCCGGATTCTCGGGCCTGCTCACGGATGAAATCGTTGCGCGGGGATACGACACATCGGCATCGACGATTTGCCCGGCCCACCCTTGGGCAGATCCGGCTTCACGTCTCGCAGCACGTTCGGCATGCCCGACTCGGCGGATATCGCACTGGCGACCATCTGGGCGCCAGGCGTACCGACGATGCGCGGGGACGCCCACTGCGCGTTCTGCAGTGCGGTATTCGCAGGGGCGAGCATGCCCAGTGAGGCGAGCGCATCGGCCGTCACCACCCATTTCTCTGCGGGCGGAAGTTGCGGCGCCGCGCGGGAAACCGAATTGCCGGCGACTTCGGCGATTTTCGCGAACTGCTGCTCCCTGGGCAGCCGAGTCAGCTCGGCGATGTTGTCGGATGACGACAGGTAATCGGTCACCTGCGCCGTCACCTCGCGCGTCACGGCGTCCTGCTTGGCCTGCACGGCTTCCACGTCCTTGATGCGCACCACGATGAGTCGATCGTCCAGCGGAGGCACGCTGAGCGTGAAGTGATATTCCTTTTGCAGCTGTCCGCGCATCAGCACAAGTTGCAGATCGTCACCGTGCTGCGCGGGAATGTCCTTGGGCGTGTCGTCGGGTAGCACCATGAGATGCGGGTCCGAGATCTGCTCGATGGTGTAGTTGAGCTTGCGCGCGCCGTTGTTGATCAGGCGCGCGTCGTTCTTGCCGTTTGGATCAGTGAGCTCGTACGTCCAGTGACCATCCTCGGGCTGGAAGTCCGGGTCGAGAGCAAGGGTTGGCTGGAGCTGCCGAAAACATATTTGTTGAGGGCGTTGACCAGCACCACCACCGACGGGTGGGTCGGCCGATCGGGCTTGACGATGGTGAGATGGTCCGTACCCTCGATGGCGGTGGGCACGTCCTTGCAGAATCGGGTGGCACTGGACCATGGGACGATCATGACGCCAGCCAACGGCGCCGTTTCGTAAGCGCAGACGATGGTCGGCTTGTCCTGGTCGGGCACCCGCCCCCATTCGTCGCTCAGCGATTGAAGAAAGTCGTTCTGGTCCGCCATCAGCATCTGCCTGACGGCCGGGTTGTTGACCACGTGCTGGGCGATCGCGGTGATCTGCGAACCCTCCTGCGGCACCGCATAGAACACCATGAGCGGCACCTTGTCCCGGTGCGACGGGTTGTCGATCATCTCGCGCATCGCGATCAGCCCGCCCATGCTGTGGGCGACGAACACGACGGTCTGGTAGTTCCACACGCCGTTGTACTGCAGCGACTGCTCCAGCATGTTCGCCGCCTCCCGGATATCGAGCGAACCGCCCTTCAGCTTGTTGGAGGTGAATCCGAACGCAAAGATATCGACCTGGTTGCCCATACCGGGCACGGACTTCAGCAGCGTGAAGAAACTTTTCCCGTTGGCGTTCGTCCAGGTGCCGTCCGTATCGCCGAAAAGACCGTGGACGAAGACCACCGCCACCCTGGATGGCGGCGTGGCTTGCTGGACCCAGTGCGGGTCGGTGGTATTGGTCGCCGTGTTGTCGCTACCGCAACTCGCCATGAGGGCGGTGATGCAGACCGCCAGAGCCGCGCGGAGGGAAAACCGTACTGCGGGGCGACGCCAAGCCACCCAAGCCGATAAACGCCGCAGAGTGCCCATGGACCCTCTCCCGAGGTAACGACATGGCGGTCGCCAACACATACTAAGGCTGCCGATTGCAGCCTTTCAATCAAGGCGGCCCAGAACCCGTTCCGTCGGCCCCATCTGCCGCCGCTGGCCGACGATCCGCATCGCCGAGTACAACGGCACCAAGCCGCTGTCCTACGGCTGCCCGCTGAACACGCCCGACCTGGCCTTCAAGTCCGCCATGCGCGAATGCAACTTCCTCTAGCACGGGTTCGCACTGAGCTCTGTTTTACTACTTCCGTCCCGGTTTCTCCTTGAGTCCACGCCGCAGGCACGCGCCTGGGCGGCGCCGACATCACGAGCGTCGTCGGCGCAGTTGGAACCGGGTGCGCCTGCAGGACTCAGCCCCGGAAAAACAGGTAAACCGCGCTGTAAGGCACCCGTACTTCACTGCCTGCATGGCCCGCATCGCAAGCCGACGCCGGCGCCATGCCGCCCTCGGTACGTTCGCGCACGATGTATTGCACTGTGGCCATGGCACCGTTGCCGGCATGCGATTTGGCGTGCAGCACCAGCCAGGGGACGGCGCCGGCATCGGGTGAAGGCGAGACATTCAAGGGCTCGCCCACCACCGTGCTGCCATCGCTCGCCTGCCAGCTCGGCCCGGCGAAATGTTTGCCGATCGCCTTCCCCCTGGCATCCGCCAGGGTGGCATCCGGCGCCTTCAGTACCCACGCATAGGTTCCGCCGGAAGCCTTGCAGGCATAGATCTGCACGCCCTTGCCGAACGCCTCGAAAGCAGCTGCCTTCGGGGCCCCCTGGGCATGTACGTAGCCCGCCAGCATCGCCGTCACCACGGCACAGCACTTCAACGATTTCCGCATAACACGTCTCCCGAGGATCGCCTGAATTTTCCGTGATGCCCGCAGGCACCGCGCCATGCCAAAGCATGCCCGGGCCTTCATTGAAATACCAACACAGGCCTTTCTTTCGAAACGAGCAACAGGTATCGGGGACAATTTGAACGTACGCAATCAAAGCAGGTAATCAAAAGCGGGGCAGAGCCCGTTCCGTCTATTTTCCAGCCGCCTCGGCCTGCACCGCCTTCTGCGCGAGCTCCTTGATCTTGAGCACACGCAACTGTTCGGACTTCCTGAGTCCTGCGCGAGCCTCCCTGATCACTTCGTGGGCCAGATTCTGGCTGGTGTGATGCCGCTTCGCGTCGATGGCGGCATCCAGCCGTTGCTGGGCTGCCTTGATCGCTTTGTCGACGCGATAGAGGGGAGCATGCGGGTTCGCGGTCAAGGGCGGGGCGTAGCTTTTCGTCATGATGTTTCTTCGTGATCAGGACGGCACGATAGCTCGGTCGGCCCCGCCACGCTCGTGCATCTCGTTACCCGTTTGTACCCAAACCCAAAATCGGGGGATCGCTCAATGCGCACACCGATGAAGTTGATCAGTAGAACCCATCGATCATGATCGGCGCGCCGGCATCCTGATCAGCGTGAGGCAACCAGCCTGAATCGGCCTATTCAGTTGAAAAACTTCGCCTCGATAAATAGACGTCCAAATTTCGGATCGCGACGGCAACGACAACTCGATTCTTGACACATTTGCACATTCAGGCCGACAGAAGGCGATTGTCGTGGCCGGATTTTCTCGCTTCGAACGAGCTCAAATTTTCGAAGCGCGTTTTTTAACACTATTCGCCGTCGATTCTATTGAAAAACTCGCTTTTCGCGCGACGTTCCTTCGAAGGACGGTGCGGATGGACTGTTCCGAGTTTGGCGATGCGCTGATCGTGACGATGTAAGTAACCGCTCCTCCAGACGACTGAACCGGGACACTTCGGCGTCCGGCTCTTCAAGAAAACGATGCCTCCGCGTGGGTGGCCGGAATCTCGAACACGACACGCAGGCCTTTGCCATTGGTGCCGGGCTCTGCACGGATGCAACCGCCGTGAAGTTGGATGATGCTTCGACAGATGGCCAGGCCAAGACCGCTGCCGCGGTCCTCCGTGCCGCCCTGATTAAAGCGTACGAAGCGTTCGAAGGCACGCTCGCACTGTTCTCGCGTAAGCCCTGCGCCTTCGTCCTCGATACTGATCCGCCAGTAACGCGGCACAAACTCCGAGCGCAGCGTGATCAGTCCACCGGGCGGCGAAGCTCGGAGCGCGTTCGTGAGGATGTTCAGGACGACCTGCCGCAGCCAGCGCTCCTCGAAGGCGACTTTGCCCTTGCCGTGATGCGTGCATTGCAAGCGACGCCCCTGGTGTTCGGTCAAGGCGCAGACGTCCTGTTCGAAGTTCTGCAGGAAGCGATGCGGATCCTGCACTACCAGATCCATGCGGATGCCCTGCGCCTCGGCACGCGACAGAAACAGCAGTTCGTCCACCATCTGGTTGACGCGGGCCAACTCTTCCAACTGTACCTGCACAGCCTCTTCCTGGGCCTGGCTAAGCATGCCATCGACGAGCAGCTTCTCGGCATGCAACCTTACGAGCGAGAGCGGTGTCTTCAGCTCGTGAGACACCTCGGCGCTGAACTGCCGCACCTGGTTGAACGAGGACTCGAGCCGGTCGAACATCTGGTTCAGCAGTCGGGCAAGATCGGATATTTCGTCATCAATGCCGGTGACGCCGATGCGCTCGGTGAGGTTGTCGGAGCGGATGCGGTTAGCGGTTTCACCGATCAGTCGCACCGGGCGCAGCATGAGGCGCGACAGCCCCAATCCGATGATGATGCTGACCAGGATCATGCCAAGCAGCAGCGCCAGGCTGACCTGGGTATAGGCCACCATCGCGCGCCGCACCTGGCCCGTCGGCGTGCCGACGCTGATGTCGAAGGGCGGCAGCAGGAACTCCGCGATGCGCAACTCGCCAATGCCCGGCACGTTGCCGTTGAAGATACGCTTGCCCTTCACGTCGGGCAGCGGACGGCCGGCCAGATTCTTCGAGCGAAACAGGTTGCGTTGTCCAGGCGAATCAATGCTGATGTAGAAGAGCGCCGGCGCATATTCGGTGGTCTGGCGAATGCGTTCGCTGATGATTTCGGGGTTCAGCGACGCATAGTCCGAACCGAGACGCGCCTTGATCTGCTGGAATTCCACGGCATTGAGCATATCCAGATCATGGATCACGTAGCTCTGCAGCAGCCTATAGCCGGCGACGAACAGACAGGCGAGGGCAAGCGTGGAGCTCAGCACGAACCAGAACGTGATACGCGCACCAATCGACTTCATACCAGCTGATAGCCGATCCCGCGCAGTGTCTTGAACAGCGGCTCGGCCGGATTGAACTCGAGCTTCATGCGCAGGCGACTCATGTAGACGTCCAGAAGGTTATTGTCCGTCAGTCCCGGCCAGATCCTGTCAGAAATGTACGAGCGGGTAAGCGTTCGCCCCGCGTTCTGCATGAAGATTTCGAGCAGCGCGAATTCCCGGCTGGTGAGATCGACGTTCTGTTCCTTCAGTTTGACCGTGTGGCCCAGCAGATCCAGTCGCACGCAGCGATGCGTGATCACCGTCTGCTTGATCGCCGACTGGCGCCGCAGCAGCGAGCGGACATGGGCGCGCAACTCTTCGAAGCTGAAGGGCTTCGGCAGATAATCGTCGGCGCCGAGATCGAGCCCCTTGATACGATCTTCCACGCTATCGCGCGCACTCAGGATAAGCACGGGTTCGTTGAAACCGGCCCGGCGCCATTCGGAAAGCAGATGCAGCCCGTCTCCGTCCGGCAGGCTCAGATCGAGAATGATGACGTCGTAGTTGCTTTCCGCCAGTGCATCGCGCGCGTCTTTGCAGGTGCCGACCCAGCACACCGTGTAAGCACATTCGCTGAGCCCCTGCTTGAGGAATTGGCCGAGACGCTGCCGGTCTTCAACGACAAGAATCTTCATGGCGCACTCGCCTGTCGACATTGCGAGGCGAGTGTAGGCCAGCATCACGCCGACTCAGTGACGCACCGCACAACCCGCGTGAGTTTGCTCAATCGCCTGCGTCCGCTGACGGCGTGTCCTGTCCACAGGCATGCGGTACGGGCACCGCGGACCTGAATATCTTTTAAGAATAGCTACAGGTATCCGTAAGGTGACGAGCCTATGGTGCGGCCATGCTTCGAATCGTCGAGGCGCGTTTTGATCAACTGGCTTCCTGCGTCATCCATGGATGACGCAGATTGCCAACAGCCGCTGCATGACCTCTCTACCAGCCATCCAACTGTTGAGGAAAACTTCCATGGTCCGTTCCGCATTGTTTCTGGCGACTGCCTTGCTGGCGCCGTCGCTGTTTGCCCAGGTTCCACCGAAGAGCTACGCGCAGGAGCTGGTGGACAGCACGCTCGCGACGCACACCGACATCGCCATCATGGCCTTGCACGTGACGCCGCCGAAGCAGTCGGACAACATCATCATCGCCTCCAACATCGGTCGCATCGGCAAGAAGGCCGATGACGACGACATGAATGTGGTCAACAACGGCAAGACGAATCTCGAGGTCAACAAGGCAGGCGACCACTTCGAGGTCGAGCTGCCGCTGCAGGACGTCACCGGCGACCGCGTCGGTGCGCTCAGCATCGTGTATCCGTACAAGACGGGCGACGACAAGGCGGCGCTAGAGAAGAGCGCCGAAGAAGTACGCAACCAGCTGAGCCGGAAAATTTCCAACGTCGCCAATCTGACCCAGCCCTATCAATTCAATCCGGCGGTTCCCACCAACACCTATGCTCAGCAACTGGTCGAACAGACCATGGCCGCGCACCCGAAGCTACTGATCCTCATGCTGCATATCGTGCCGCCGGGCATGTCGACCAATGTGGTGGTGGGGTCGAGCATCGGACGCTTCGGCAAGGCAGCCGACGCCGACGACATGCGCGCGATCAATACCGGCATTCCCAATCTCGAGGTCAACGGCAATCGCTTCGAGGTCGAGACGCGCCTGCTCGATGTCAAAGGCCAGACGCTCGGCGCGGTGGGCATCGTGTTTCCGTACAAGCCCGGCGACGACAAGGCGGCGTTGCAGCGCGAGGGGTTTGCGATACGCGACGAGCTGCGCGCGAAGATCCCTGCGCTGGCAAAACTGATGGAACCCATGCCGGCGGCGCCGGCCGTTGCCGACGCCCATCCGACGGCGACGCTGATCGGACACAGCACGGACTGGAAGCCCGGCTACTCTGGCGACTTCGATCACTTCGGCGTCGACCTCAAGGGCAACCGGTTGTTCCTGGCGGCGGAGGATCACGGAACCGTGGAGCTGTTCAACCTGAAGACGGGCCAGCATGAGCGCACGCTCACCGGCTTCCAGACACCGCACGCCTTCGTCTACCTGCCCGAGCACAACCGGCTGATCGTCACCGACAGCGGCAAGGGCATGACGAAGATCCTCGACGCCACCACCTACAAGATCGTGGGCCACATCGCGCTGGAACCCGGCGCCGACTCAGCCGAATACGATACCTCGACCGGTCATCTGTACATCGTCACCGGTGGCAAGGACGTGGGCATGAAGGCCTCCTTCCTCAACGAGGTCGATCCGCTCACCGGGCACGTCTACAACAAGCTGCGGTTCGACTCGGACCACACCGAGGCGGTCAAAGCCGAGCAGCAAGGCAACCGGCTGTTCGTGAACGTGGCCGACCACAACTACGTGGCCGTCATCGACAAGAAGACCCTCAAGGTGATCGCGCGCTGGCCGCTCCATGGCGCCCAGACCAACCTGACCATGGCGCTGGACGAGGCTGACCACCGCCTGTTCGTCGGCACCCGCAACCCCGGCAAGCTGTTCGTGCTCAACACCGACACTGGCGCCACCGTAGCCACCCTTGATACGCCGGCGACTTCGGACGGCCTATTCTTCGACAGCGCCAGGAAGCGCGTGTATGTGCCCGGCGGCGACGGCTACCTCGGCGTATTCCAGCAGGTCACCCCAGATCTCTACGCCGCGCGGCCGCGCATTCCCAGCGCAATCGGTGCCAAGTCCGGCATCGTGGTACCGCAGTTGGACCGCCTTTATCTGGCGGTCTCGCCCGGCGAGCACGGCAAGGGTGGCGAAGTTCTGTGGTTCTCGCTGGGTCAGTAGGAATCAGCGATGCCTACGGACTGTCAGCAGAAAAAAAAGCGATCGCCCCGTCGGCTGGCCGCCATGTCGATCGCATTGTTCGGCCTTGCTCTGCTGCCGTCGCCGGGCCATGCCACGCGCTTCTACCGACTCCGTTCCGCGGTGACCCTGTCTGGCAAGGCACCAGCGTGGGACTACCTGACCTACGATGCCACGCGCTCACACCTGTTCATCGGCCGTCGGTACAGCGGGGTCACCGTGTTCGACGTGGCGACGCAGAAAGTGGTTGCGACGATTGCCGATTCCGAGGGCGCGAACAAAGCGATCCTCGCGCCCCAGCTCAATCGCGGCTACACCGTCAATGCAGACGGTTCGACCACCGAGTTCGAGCTGGCGTCGCTGAAGACGATCCGGCGCATCCGCTTCGGCCATGACGCCGATGCAGGCAGCTACGAGCCGTCGACCGGACAGTTGATGTTCACCATGGGCGACAGTGGAAAGGTCGCCTTCATGGATGCCCGCAGCGGCAAGGTGCTGGCGACGTTGCCGATGCCCAGTCATCACATCGAGGCGTCGACTCCGGACGGCTACGGCAACATCTTCGTGGCCGAGCGCGACCGCGACGCGGTGGTGCGCATCGACGCCCGCACGCACGTGGTCACCGCAACCTGGCCGACCGCACCGTGCCGCCAGCCGACCGGGCTGGACTACGACGCCAAGAACCGGCGCATCTTCGTCGGCTGCCGCAGCGAGCGGCCGCTGCTGGCGGTACTCGACGCGAACACCGGCGCCGTGGTCGCGAGCCTGCCGATCGGACGCGGCAATGACGGCGTGGCGTTCGACCTCGCCACGCGTCGCATCTATGCCTCCAACGGGCTGGACGCCAACCTGACGGTGATTGACCAGCAAGGCCCCGACAGTTACCGCCTGGAGCAGGCCATCACCACGCGGCCCATGGCGCGCACGCTGGCGCTCGATGCGCAGCGCGACCGCGTGTATCTGGTTGCCGCAGAGGGCGGCGTCGATCCGGCGATGAAAGTGAACACCGGCGTGGCGCCGTTTTATCCGAATTTCTATTTCGACAACACCTTTACCGTGCTGACCTATCAGAAAAACTGAGACGAGACACCCAACAGTCGCTGCGTACCGGCCAGGGATGTGGAAGGAAGCCTGCTATGCAGATTACCCGCAACCTAACGTGATATCTCGGGGGAGACACCACCATGCAGAACCACCCACGCAATGCGCTCTTCAGCGCCCTCTTCCTCGGCGCCGGCCTGGTCGGCCATGCCACGGCGGCAACGGTCGCCGGTGCCGACACGGGCACGCCGGTCAAGCAAAAGAAAGCGACCACGGCGACACCCCAGGCCAGCAAACCGCAGCCGGCTCCCAAGACCAAGAATCTGCAGCAGGTCGTGGTCACCGGAACGCTGTTGCCGATCGACCCCAACGCCGCAGCCGTACCGGTCACGACCATCGATGCGGACCAGCTCGGCCAGACCGGTGTCTCGAGCAACATGCTAGAGGCCTTGCGCAAGGTCGTTCCGGCCTTCGCCGGCCGCAGCAATGCCGGTGCCAGCAACGCGCAGAACCGCAACCAATTCACCGCCGGCGGCTCGCAGGTCGAACTGCGAAACCTGCCCACGCTGGTGCTGGTCAACGGCCAGCGCATGGCGTTGGATGCGGTCGCGGGCCTGAGCGGCAGCAAGAATTTCGTCGACATCAGCCAGATTCCGGCCGCCGCGCTCGAGCGGGTCGACGTGCTCACCGACGGCGCTTCCTCGCTCTACGGCGCCGACGCCGTCGGCGGCGTGGTGAACTTCATCCTCAAGCGGGATTACCACGGCGTGACATTCGGCACGCATTACGGCGTGGCGGATGGCGGCTACAAGGATCGTTCGGCGTTTGCGACATTCGGCGGCGACATCGGTCCGGTAAACATCACGGCCACCGTCAGCGACGCCAAGACCAGCCCTCTTTTCCAGAGCGCGCGTTCGTTCACCAGCCCGATGTACGGTGTCGTTCCGGGCACGGGCCTGCCGGGCGTCGTCGCCGGGGGCAATTACGCGCTGGCACCGGGGCTGCTCACGCCGCCCGTACCGACCGGCACCGCCGCGACCGCCGCCAGCTACGCGGCCCTGCCGCCGGGCGTCTACAACGCCACCAGCGCTGCACAGCTGTCCAAAGGATTCGACTATTCGAAATACGCCATGCTGCTGCAGCAGCAGGAGCACAAGAACCTCGTCGTGAACATGACCTCGCAGCCTTTCACCGACGACCAGATCGATGTCTTCGGCGACGTGCTGATCTCGCAGAACAAGGTCCAATCCACCGCCTGGGCGGCCGCCGGCCAGCCCTTCTCGCATGTCACGCTCACCGTTCCGGCCGGCGCACCCTACAACCCGCTGACCACCGACGCGACGGGCGTGACCTTCGCCGACGGGTCGCGGCCCAAACAGGTATTCGACACCACCGACGCTTATCGCTTCTCGTTCGGACTCGAGGGCAACCTGCCCTTTTCGTGGACCTGGCATACCAGCGTCGATTACAGCGACAGCAAGCTGAGCGAGCGAGACACCAATCTGATTTTCACACCCAATCTGGCACGGGCCGTCGCCGGCGGATACGACTCCAGCGGCAACGCGGTCGCCGGCGGCGCCTACAGCAAGGTCTACGGCGGCTATTCGATCAACAACCCGTTGGTATTGCAGCCGGCGCTGAATCCGTTCGCGGTGACCGGCAATTCGGCGGCCGCGCTGGCCAACGTGCTCGGCACCGAGGTGCTGAATGGCGACAGCAAGCTCTACTCCTGGGATGCCCACGCCGTCGGCAAACTGTTCGAGCTGCCCGCGGGGCGCGTGAACCTCGCCGTCGGAGTCAGCTGGCGGCATGAAGAGGTTGCCGGCCACGCCGACCCGAATGGCCGTGTCACCGATCCGGTCACCGGATCCAGCGCCGGCAACGACCAGAACTGGAGCGGCGGCATGTTCACCGATCCGTTCAGTCACGGCCGCAACGTGAGTGCGGCGTATGCCGAGACGCTGATCCCGATCACCTCGAGCAGCATGAATATCTCTGGCCTGCACGAGTTCGATCTCACTGCCGCCAGCCGCTTCGAGCACTACAGCGACGCCGGCAGCAGCAACTCGCCGAAGCTGGGGTTCCGCTGGGAGCCCTTCGATAATCAGTTAGTGCTCCATGGCACTTTCACGAAGTCGTTCGCCGCACCGCCGCTGTATCAGGCCTACGGACCGTTCGACACCCGTCCCGTGACCGACAACCTCATCGGCATCGTGTTTGGCAAGCCGTACGCCGTCGGAGACACTTTCAATGGCGAAGACGGCGTCAATCCATCGCTCAAGCCGTCGACCTCGACGTCGCGCTCCATCGGCTTCGAATTTCGTCCGAAGTTCATCAAAGGCCTGATGCTCACCGCGGACTACTCCTCGATCACCGTGCACGGTTTCCCGGGTGGCGCGGACTTCACCACCATCATGCAATCAGTCAACGCCCAGGGTTCGGCCTCGCCCTACTTCGACAGCGTCAGCACCGGCAACTTCACCAACCTCGGCGGCAGCGATCCGTTCGGAACTCCTGGATCGCTAAAGGCCTTCCTGACCAATCCGGCCACCGGCCTGCCCGATCCGAGCAAATATTCGCAGCTCTACGTCATCGACCGGTTCCGCAACCAGAGTGTCCTGATCGAGCACTCCTGGATGCTGGGACTGGACTACGTTTTTCCCACGAGTCAATACGGAACCTGGGCCGTGTCGAGCAAAGGGATGCTATTCAATTCGTACAAGTTCCAGCGCTTCGCGGGCGGTCCGTCCCAGCAGTACGCAGGCAATGCCAGCAACATCGGCGTGTTCGCCGGGACGCTGCCGAAGGCAAGCTTCTACTCGACGCTTGACTGGTCCTACGGAAACCTGGACATCACACTGGCAAATAACTACACCTCTTATGTCAATGACGCCGGTCCCGCAGGCAACCTCCCGGGTATTCGAGTGCCGAGCTACAGCGTGTGGGATCTGCACGGTTCGTACACATGGACGCTCGGCGGGGACGAAGGCGACAGGAACGTCACGCTAGCCCTTGGCGTGAACAATATCGGCAACACGATGCCACCGATCTTCCCGCGTGCCTTCTCGAACCAGTTCACCACCAGTGATATCGGCACGTATTCACCCATCGGTCGGATGGTATACGCAGACGTGAAGGTATCCCTCTGAGGTTGAGAAAAGCCGTGGACGATGCTGCTGTTCTTCCGTACCTCGAGTCCCGGCGCCGATCGCGCCGAGAGCCGCTCCTACCATTGACAGGTAACCAACGTGTCTGAAACTGCCTCTGCCAGGATCGCCGCCCGGCTCGACCGGCTGCCCCCATCACGCACGGTCTGGACGCATGGTGATCCTGATCTCGCTGGGCGGCGTATTCGAGTTCTACGATCTCTTCTTCACCGGCTATGTCGCGCCCGGAATGGTCAAGTCGGGACTGTTCACGCCCGAATCGCTCGGTTTTTTCGCGGCGCTCGACCGCATCGCGGTCGCCGGCTTCGGCACCTTCGTGTTTGCCACCTTCGCCGGCCTGTGGATCGGCACGTGGTGTTCGGCCTCGTGCCGGACCGCTTCGGCCGGCGCGCCGTCTTCACCTGGTCGCTGGTCTGGTACATGGTCTGCACCGCCATCATGGCGTTCCAGACAACTCGGGCTTCGCGCTCGATCATCTGGCGCTTCGTCGCCGGCATCGGGTTTCGGCGTCGAACTGGTCACCATCGACACCTACATCTCCGAGCTGATCCCGAGCGCGCGAGCGCGGCCGCGCGTTTGCCGTCAACCAGTTCATCACCTTCTGCGTCGGTGCCGGTCGTCGCGTTCCTCGCCTGGCGCGCTGAAGGTGCCGCCAGCCGCTCGGCCTCGACGGCTGGCGCTGGGTGGTGCTGATCGGCTCGGTCGGCGCGGTGGTGGTCTGGATCCTGCGCCGCCGGATTCCGGAGAGCCCGCGCTGGCTCGCCCGGCACGGCCGCATCGAGGAGGCCGAGCGCGATCGTCGCGGCGATCGAACGCCGGCGTCGCCGCCGAAACAGGCGTGGCCGCTGCCCGCCCCTCGCCGGTGCTCGCCCGAGCGAGACCGGGCGCCGGTTCACTTCACAGAAATTTTCGCGCCGCGCTACCGCACCCGCACCCTCATCCTGTCGATCTTCAACATGGCCCAGGTGATCGGCTTCTATGGCTTCGCCGCGTGGGTGCCGACGCTCCTGATCGCATCGCGGCATCCACGTGACGGCGAGCCTCGAGTACGCCTTCGTCATCGCCATCGCCAATCCGTTCGGCCCGCTGCTCGGCGTATTGTTCGCCGACAAGCTGGAGCGCAAGACGCAGATCTTGCGGCGGGCTGATTACGATGGCCGTGGTGCATTGCCGTGTTCTCCCAGGCTTCCGCGCCGCGGTTGCTGATCGTGCTGGGCGTGCTGTTCACGCTCGCCGCGAACATCATGTCGTATGCGTACCACGGCTACCAGGCGGAGTTGTTTCCGACCCGCGTCCGCGCCCGCGCGATCGGCTTTGTCTATTCGTGGAGCCGGATTGCCGCCGCCTTTGCGGTCTGGCCATTGGTTATCTGCTAAATGCGGGCGGCGCGCTGGCGGTAGCGGTATTCATTGCCATCGCCATGGTCGTCGGCATCGCGATGATCGGCGTGTTCGGTCCACGGACCAAGGGAGCTTCGCTTGAGGAACATCAGCCGTTGAATCTGGCGACGAGCGGCAGGGGTATTCGACTTCTTTTTTCGAGGGTCATCCGCGCCGGCGCTTTCATCGCGAGTGATCGATCCACCATGAATACATTTTCAGAAGAACTTCATGTTGCTTGAAGGTTGCCCTACCTACCGGTCACTCGACGATCACCGAGCAAGGGTCGCCATCCGGCGAACAACGGGCACTCAGCGGGGCTGCGCTGCAGTCCTGCGCTTCAGATCCATTTCAGTGCCGTTGCAATGATCTCTGTCGCGCCACTTGTCGCGCACTCGCCATGGGCAATCAAAAGGCGATCGGGTTTCCATTCGAGCACTTTTCGACGCGCAGCACGGGCCCTCTCGCGGGAGAGAAAGCTCAGTCGCCATTCTCGTGGCGCGCTGCCATGCTGTCCGACAAGACCATCGAGCCGCATGAGCATCCCCTTCCATCCGGTAGCCGTCGCTTCAGGAAAACGCTGGATCAGGTCGCCGAATATCGCAGTGCGCGACGCACGGTGAAAGAACACGACTTCCTCCATGGCGAATGATCCACGGAACACCACTTGCTCGATGTCGCTCATCCATGCCGGGTCTGGCTCGTCGCCAAGCTCCGCATCGAAGTGAAGATCTTTTATTCTTCGAGCGAAGTCCGGGCGGCGCGTAGAGCCGGGCGTCAGGCCAGCGACTCCTCCACTCGGGCAACGCAAGATGATGCAGCTTGTTCGGAGAAACGATGTAACCGACCGGTCCGACAGACTCGACTGCGGCGGCCAAACCTTCAGTCAGCGCGATAGGAGACCATACCCAGACTTTGCCGGTGGAGAGGCGCACGACCACCATGCGGGTCGGGTACGGAAATCCGTAGAACGATACCGTCGGTCCATCCGCGAAGAAAATGTCCTGTCCGAACGGAGTGAGCATCGGCTCATGGTACTCGCGATCGCGAGCAGCGGGAGTCGGCAGGCAGCCTAGGTGGCGAGTTCAACCGGTCGACATGAACCCGCAGCCGATCATACTGGCCGCCGGACTGGTCGTCGTCGATCGGTCGGGCAGCAAAGGCATCGGAGTGCACTTCCTCGGATGAGTCCACTCCGACCCCATGTTCACGGTCCGGCCTTGCAACGCCGCGCGACTAGAGATCCGCGCCGCTGAAGGCGAACCAGCGGCCGTCGTGGAAGGTGTAGCCGTCGACGAAGTGCACCTCCTTCGGGTTGCCCGCCTTGTCGGTCGTCTTGAGGATGGAATCGGCCGTTGCGGAATCGCCGTGGATCACGACGATGGTCTCGAGCTTCGGGACCGCGCGCGCGTCGTCGGCGACCGGCGGGACGCGATCGATCACGTCCTGCCGCGAGCCGACGAGGCCGGATCGGCTGGAGGTCCGGTAGTCGGGCTCCAGGAGGCACGCCAGATATTCCCGGTGGCCGTGGTATTCCGCGGTCAGCCAAGCCTGCTCGATCCGCTGGATCGTCGAGGCATCGCGTTTTTGATCGGGCGTGGCAATCCCGGCGCACGCCGTCGCGGACGGATCGGCGGCGCGGGCGGAGAAGGCAAAAGCGCAAAGGATCATGGCGCTGGCGAGCGCGCCGAGGGTGGTCCGGCGAAGCAGGGATGAGTGAAGCATCGTTGTCTCCTTGGTTGAGGATCGTGGGTTGAGGGTCGTGGGTTGAGGGTTGAGGGTTGAGGGTCGTAGGTTGATGGGCGTGGGTTGATGGGCGTGGATTGATCGGTGTGGATCGATGAGCGCGCTCAGGATTGGGCAGACCTGCCCTGCCCGATAAGTGAACGCCGTCATGCCCGACGCCCATGACAAGCGTCATGGGACAGGATCGCGTCCGAGCGTTAAGGTCGGCCCATGCCCTGGCCGCGCACATCGCTCGATCGCATCCGTCTGCTCGTCCAGGCCGCCTGCGTGCTGATGCTGGCGGCGGCCGGAGGACAGGCCCTGGTGACCCGCCTGCTGCTACCGGAAACCTTTGCCGCCCGTCCGCACTGGGACCTCCAGTGGACGGTCGCCTATGGCGTACTGGTCGTGGCCTATGTCGCGGTCGAGCTGGACAAGAGCCCTGGCCTCACGCGGCGCAAGGCCGCCCTGTTCTTCCTCGAAGGTTTCGCCGCGCAATACCTGGTCTGGCTCTACCCGAGCTTCCTGGTGACGAGCATGATCGTGGTCATCGCCTGGCAGGTGGCGTGGATCGCTTCCCTGCGCACGGCGCTGCTGGCGGCCGCCGCCCTGGCCGCGGCCCTGGTCGCGCAGAAGTGCGCCGTCGGCGGACAAGGCATGTCGGCGGTGATCCTGGTTTCGAGCTGCGGCTTCCAGCTGTTCGCCATCAGCGCCGCCCACCTTGCCCGCAGCGAAGCCGTGGCGCACGAGCGCCTGGCTCGCGCAAACGCCGAGCTGACCGCCACCCAGGCCCTGCTCACCGAGAGCGCGCGCATGGGCGAGCGGTTGCGCATCTCGCGCGATCTGCACGACGTGCTCGGCCACCATCTCACCAGCTTGCACGTGCACCTCGATGTGGCCGCGCGGCTGGCGCAGGGCCAGTCGGCGTTCCACCTCGGCCAGGCGCGCGAAATCGCCGGCGAACTGTTGGCCGAAGTCCGCAAGGTCGTCAGGCAGGTGCGCGTGCAGCCGGTGGATTTGCACGCGACCCTGCTGGCGTTGGCCGAAGGAGCGACCGACCTCGACGTTCGGCTCGTGCTGCCCGAAGCGCTCGGTGCGCTGGACGCGCCTCGGGCGGACGCCCTTCTGCGCTGCGTGCAGGAGCTGATCACCAATACCCGGCGCCACGCAGGCGCACGTCAACTCAGGATGAACTCGCGCAGGCTGCCCAACGGGGAGATCCAGCTGACGGCCAACGACGACGGCGTCGGAGCCGATGTCGCCGAGGGCCAGGGCCTGGCCGGCATGCGCGAACGGTTCGAAGCCCTCGGCGGCTGGCTGGCGGTGTTCAGCCGCAGCGGCGAAGGCTTCCAGGTCAGCGGCGCGATTCCGCCCATGGGCGCGCGGCCGTGATCCGCGTCTGCATCGCCGACGACCAGGCGCTGATCCGCAGCGGCCTCAAAGCCTTGCTGACCCTGTTCGGAAGGCATCGTCGTGTGCACCGAGGCTGCCGACGGCGAGGCCGCCGTCGCCGCCGTCGCCGCCGATCGGCCGGACGTCCTGCTGCTGGACGTGCGCATGCCCAAGCTGACCGGCGTGGAGGTCGTCGAGACCCTCGCCGCGCGAGGCATCCTTCCGCCCACGCTATTGCTCACCACCTTCGAGGACGATGCGGCCCTGGTGGCCGGCGTGCGGGCCGGTGCGCGCGGCTTCCTGCTCAAGGCCGTCACCGCCGAGACCCTGGTGGAGGCGATCCGCACGGTCGCCGGCGGCGGTGGTATCTGTTCGCCCCGCTTGCCGAGAGTCTGGATGCTGACCGCACCGGCGCGTGGCGCGATGACGCGTTCGAGACGCCCGATGCGCTCACGCCGCGCGAACGCGAAGTCCTGAAGCTGATGACCAGCGGCATCTCCAACGGCGAGATCGCCGAAGCGCTGCGCCTCAGCGAAGGCACGGTGCGCAACCACGTCTCCAACATTCTGTCGAAGCTCGGCGTGAGCGACCGCACCCGTGCGGTGCTCCGCGCGCTGGAGCGGCGACTCGTCTGATCGAACTCGGCAGGCTTTTCAACTGACGCCTGCCGATGAGCTGGCTCATCGACCGCTTCGCGCGATGCGGCACACGGTGGTGCAGATGAAATTCCCCATCCTGCGTAAGCCGTCCTGGCAAAGCGCATCAAAGCAGGCCAGCGTGCGCGGTCCCGCTTTTTATCGGACGCAAGCGAACCCGGCCCTTTTTGGCCTCTTTTTGCAAGCGGGAAGCTGCAAGAGTTTGCTCACCATTTGGGTCTGGACCACCAATGTTGGCCGCGCGTCGCGCGCTCGCCAGGAATGCCGGCGAACCATGCCCAGAAGGCTTCATCGTAATTCAGGTAGGTCAGCCAGATTGACGCCACCCTCAGATTGCGATGCTCAATGACGACGCACATCCATTTCGTACGGGTCAGGTTGCATGCAGCGATATCCTTGCGCAGCATGCGTACCGTCCTGGAGAACGTCTGGGTCACGGTGAGCGACGTCGCGGTCAGCTCGACCTTCTTCGTGACAACGACGGACCTGATGCAGGCCATCACGCAACCGATCAAGAGCAAGAGGGTCAGCACGTACGGCAGGCGCTCGCGGGCGTGAAGCGCGGGAGGCCATGCATGAGCGATAACGTGGATGATGTAGAGAAAGGCCATCGCCAGGCCCATTCGCCATAAGCGAAAAGAAATGGGCGTGCAATAGCTCCGCGGGTACACGGCTGGAGTGAGTGCGCCTCGATCAGCGCCTGGAAGCAGATCCCTTTTCATGCGACAAGCCGCCACCCCGATTGAGCCGCGTCCATTATGAACCGACCCGACTTTGCCGGAAGCCATCGGGTTTGAGTCGCGCTACCGTGAGCAGCAGGTCCTTGGGTGGATAGCCATCGGCTTCAGCCTGGGCCGGCGTGCGGCAATCGATCGACGAGAGCGCGCGTCGATGGTTGTATCAGTCCACCCAGGCCAGTGTGGCCAGTTCGATGACAAGGACCTGCGCTGACGCCTTCTGAAAGGTCTTGACCAACTTCAAGAAGTGAACCTGGGCCGGCCCCATTTTGCACGATGCGGACAAGGCGCTGTATCGCGCCAAACTCGACGGGCGCAACCGCGTGCGGGAGCCGGACGATGCCGCGATCGACGATCGCCTCGCGTCAGCATAAGCGCGTCTGTCGAACACATCGAAGCAGGCCTCGACCCCAGAACCACGTCAGATCCTTTCAATCATCTCAGCGGGACGCCGGAAACCCGATCACCACATCGTCCAGCGGCAGCTGCGCCTGGCGATGTTGGGGAGTGGCCGGCGTCCATGGCTTGTCCTGGCCAAACAGCTGCGCCTCGGTTTCCGGCCCGAGCAGGTCGAAGCGGTCGAACCCGAAGGGCAGGCCTTCGGAACCTTCGAACGCCACGGCATTGGAAAGCTGGAAGTGCAGATGCGGCGCGGCGGAATTGCCGGACTGGCCAAGGCGTCCAGCAACTGTCCGCAACGAACACGCTCGCCCACGCGCACCTTTACGCTGCCGCGCTGCAGGTGCGCATAACTGGCGAACACACCCGGCTTGAGCTCCAGCACCGACGTAGTTGCCGAACAGGCCATGGGCGGTCAGCGACTGCGGCTCGGGCTGCGGGCTGAGCGGTGCATGCTCGTCCTGCCCGTCGCGCATGTCGCCACCACGCCATCGGCCACCGCAAGCACGTCCGTGCCGTAGCCGATCCAGTCGGCATGACGCGTCTTGCCGATATCCTTCACGTCCGCACGCATCGCGTGGCCCTGCGCATCGATGCCGAGCAGGTCCAGCGCGTAACGCTGCGGAATGGTCGCCTGCCCGTTCACCGCCACCAGGCTGCCCAATGATGCGAATGCGCATTGCCGGGCCCTTCGTGCGCCAGCCACAGTCCACCGCGCAACGGCGGCCCGATGAGCATGGGCGCCTATTCGGCGTTGAGCGGCACGCGCACGCCGTCGAGCAGCTCGGTGGTGTGCTTCGCGGTGGCAAATACGATTCGATGGCGCAGGACATGCGGCGCAGCGCTCCCGGCCGGCAGCGTCAACCAGACATGGATCACCACGCGCTTGCCCGGTTCGATGCTCAACGGGGCATGTTCGGCCGATGCGGGTCGGCTCATCGCCGCCCAGATCGGCGGCGCTGAAGCGGGCCAGCGGCGTGCCGCCATCGTCCGCGTAGACGTCCAGACCCTGCGGCATCAACGGGCCGGTAGTCGGCCGTAGATGCTGGTCACATGCAGCTCATAGGCAAGATGCGTCAGCCCGTCGCTGCCGACAAACGCGGCCGGAGCAAACGGCACCCGTGCCTCCACCGGCGCCAGCGCCTGCTGCGCGCGGGATGGGCCGGCAGAATCCAGCAGAACAACAACGCAAGCGGCAGGCAGGCAAGGTTTCTGTGCATCGACACATCGATCTCCTGGCACGAACCGGCAACGGCGGCGCGCCAGCGTAATTCGATGCGAACCTCCAAAGCGACCGTCGAAAGGTGCCCGTCAAACTCGGGCCGGCTCGCCCTGCCCCCTTTTGCCGTCGCTACCAGCGGGCTGTTCAGCGTCAACCGGAATCAGAGGCCCGATGCACCGGAATCCGCACCGGGAAATTGTCCCCGACACTTTTTTCGTCAAGCGTGCACAATGATCGGCGTACCATCGTGGCAACGCGCAGGCCGGCAGTCGCAGCCTCGATTCCTGAAAACTATTTTGCAAGAGATATTTCATGGCACCGATCAAACCATCCTCGCGCTACGTGGCCTCCATCCGCTGGATGCATTGGGTGATATTTGCCCTGGTGCTGCTCGCTTACATCTGCATCAACCTGTTCGAGCAGTTTCCCAAGGGAAGCGCCACCCGCGGCAACGTGCTGGCCGCGCACTACACCGCAGGGCTGGCCGTGCTGCTGCTGGTGCTGCCACGTCTGCTGCTGCGCCTGCGCAACGGACGTCCGTCGATCCTGCCAACGCCGCCGCGCTGGACCGAGCTTCTGGGCAACGTCACGCATGTGGCGCTGTATCTGTTCCTGCTCATCCAGCCGATCCTGGGCATCATCACGTTGCAGATCGGCGGCAAGCCGGTCACCTTGTTCGGCGTGACCTTGCTGCCTGCGTTCGTCAGCCCGCCGAACAAGGTGCTTTCACATCAGTTTGAGGACATCCACAGCACCTTGGGCACGATCTTCTACTACGTGATCGGGCTGCATATCCTGGCTGCGTTCTGGCACCACTTCGCTCGGCGCGACAACACGCTGAAGCGAATGCTCTGAACGCAGCACAAGGTCATGCCTCTTCGATTCTTATCCCCTGACCATTGCCGAGCGTACCCGCGTGCATCGACGCCACCACGAAAGACATCGCACGGGCCGCACAGGCTGGTTGCGCGCGGCTGTACTGGGCGCGGACGACGGCATCGTTTCCACGGCCAGCCTGGTGCTCGGCGTCGCCGCCGCGCATGCCTCCGGCCAGAACATCCTGATCGCCGGCGTCGCCGGGTTGGTGGCCGGCTCGATGTCGATGGCCGCAGGCGAGTACGTGTCGGTGCATTCGCAGGCAGACACCGAACGTGCCGAACTGGAACGTGAGCACCACGAATTGCAGACCGATGTGGAAGGCGAACACAAAGAGCTGGCGGCAATCTACGTGGGTCGCGGACTCGAGCCGGCGCTGGCCAGGCAAGTCGCCGAGCAACTGATGGCGCATGACGCGCTCGATGCCCACGCCCGCGACGAGCTCGGCATCACCGAAGCGTTCAAGGCGCGGCCGCTGCAGGCTGCCGGGGCATCGGCGCTGAGTTTCGCGGTGGGCTCGGCCCTGCCCCTGGTGGTGGTGGCGCTGGCACCGGCCGGCATCCTGTTGCCGCTGGTGTTCACCACGTCGCTGGTGTTTCTGGCCGTGCTTGGCGCACTGGCCGCACGAGCCGGCGGCGCGAAGATCGGCGTCGGCGCCATACGCATCACCTTCTGGGGCGCACTGGCGATGACGGTCACCGCGAGCGTCGGCATGCTGTTCGGCGTGAGCGGCTGACGGCCGGGGCAGAGGCACGGACGGATGAACAAACAACTTGAAGGTCGGGTCCGGCATCATTGCAACCGGACGTCTTGACGGCCAGCGGAGGATTCGTTCGACGGCGGTCCTGCCCCCGTAAGCTCCCCACCCCGGCAGCCCATCCGCTGTCAGAAATTGTCCCTGACACTGTTATCCCCTCTTTCCGGCTACGGCTTGAACCGGCGAACTTCCTGCGGCCAGCCGCAGGCTTCGGCCACCTTGCCCGCCCAGCGCCTTGCCGCCTGCTCGTCGGCCACGTCGATCACGGTGAATCCGCCCAGGAACTGGAGATTGCGCACGTGCGGCCCATCGGTAAACGTCAGCGTGCCACTGGTGGCATCTGCAGTGAAGGCGGCATCCGGGTCTTCCTCCAGGCCACCGGCGAACACGTAGACGCCGGCCGCCTTCATTTCGTCCACGACCGCTCTTGCGAGCGGGCCGCGCGCGGCGAACCACGTTTCGGTGTACTCGCCAACCCATGGCTGGTTGAAATAGATGAAATACTTGCTCATGTCATGCCTCCAAGCCACGCAGCCCGGTGGCTGCCCTCACCCACTCGACGAACGGACTCGATCAAGTTCGACACAAGCCGGCGACAGGCAGGTTCCGGCTCGCGCTTCCGAGCGAGGTTGCCCAAAGGCGCCCGTTTCCCTTTCCGATAGACGCACGTGTCAAGGACCCACACGGAAGCCTGCCGACCCCCGACACCTTTTTCGAAGGCTGACCGGCGCGGGGGGACGAGACTTAATTAGCCACGCATTCTTTATTTCCGTCCCTTTATTTCTCGGTTTCCTGTCTGGCGCGCTTGCACTCCTGGTTTTGCGTGGCTTAACTACCGCGCACGTGGCACGCCTTTTCCAGATCGAATTCGGCCTGAAGCTCCAACCAGAAGCATTTGTCGGTACGTAAGCTCCCCCACTAGACAGACATCTTGGAAGTAGAACTTTCTGGCATCGTTCCACAGCCAGGAGGTTCCATGAAGAAGTCCAAGTTCACCGAGACGCAGATCGTCTCGATCCTCAAACAGGCCGACGCCGGTATCCCGATCAAGGACATCTGCAGGCAGGCAGGCATCAGCGTGCCGACGTATTACCAGTGGAAGAGCAAGTACGGCGGCATGGAGGCGTCCGATCTCAAGCGCGTCAAGGAGCTTGAGGCGGAGAACGCGCGTCTGAAGCGGATGTACGCCGAGCTAGCATTGGACAATGCGGCGATGAAGGACTTGATCGCAAAAAAACTGTAGGGCCGGCGAGCAAGCGCGAGGCCGTGCGATACCTGATCGAGGTGCACGCGCGGCCGCTACGCCGGTCCTGTGAGTGCGTCGGACTGTCGCGGGCGGCGTACTACCGCCCGCCGCTGGATTGGACGGTGCGCGATGCTGAGCTCATGGCCGCCTTGGCCCGCCTGGTCGAGAACCGACCCAGCCGTGGCTTCTGGAAATGCTGCGATCAGCTGCGCAAAACGCGGCCGGAATGGAACCCCAAACGGATCTACCGGGTGTACAAGGCGATGAAGCTCCATCTCCGACGGGCCGCTCGGCGGCGACTTCCCAAGCGCGAACGAGTGGCGTTGTACGTGCCGCGGCTACCCGACACGGTATGGTCGATCGACTTCATGAGCGACGCCCTCGCCTGCGGACGCCGCTTTCGTACGTTCAACGTGGTCGACGACTTCAACCGCGAAGCGGTACACATTGAGGTCGACACATCGATCACCTCGGCACGGTTGGTGCGCATCTTCGAGCAGATCAAACACGAGCGCGGCTTGCCACAGGTGCTGCGCTCGGACAACGGTCCGGAATTCCTCGGTGCGGTATTCACCCAGTGGGCCAAGGCTAGCGGCGTGGCCATCCAGTACATCCAGCCGGGGAAGCCCAACCAGAACGCCTACATCGAACGCTTCAACCGCACGTTCCGCGAAGAGGTACTCGATCAGCACCTGTTCGCCCGCCTGGAAGACGTTCGCGAGGCGGCATACTGGTGGATGATTGACTACAACGAGCAGCGTCCCCACGAATCGTTGGGCAGCATGACGCCCCACGAGTACCGCCAACAAGCCGCCGGAAGTTCTACTTTTGAAGTGTCTGCTTGACGGGGGAGCTTACGGTACCCAGTGCCGCCGCCAGGCGCGCATCGGTATCTACCGTGACGTCGCGCCTGCCGAGCACGATATTATTGATATGGATTGCCGACGTGCCGGTGGCGCGCGCCAGGGCGCACTGACTGATGCCCATGGGCGTCAGGAACTGCTTACGCAAGACTTCGCCGGGATGGATGCGTAAGCTCCCCGTCCAGCGTACGGGGGTCGACAAGGTCTCTTAAATTGGTCGCTTAAATTCAGACCTCACTCAACAAAAGCTAGTGCGCTTGAGAATAGCCCTTGGGGTACCAGACTCCTCTCCAAACGGGCGCTTCCATATTTGGAATGACGTGCTTTTGATCCAGCGATGAAATATCCACACCTTCGATGACCTGTTCGATGGCGGGCATCTCCTTGCCCAAGAAGATAGTGCCACGCAAAATCGCTAGGGCATCTTCATAGTTATAAGCCGTCACACCACAGCCTGGCTTAGGGCCAAGCTGAGAAGGATCAAGTTGAAATCGTATCCAATATCGTTGAAGAGTCATGGCCCACCTGGAGTGAAGAAGGGAGTGACACCGGGCTCAAAGCGAATTGATGGCCCAACATTGGGGTCGGCATACCCACGGAGAAGGCCATGCTCTGCGTCAATGCCCGGAAGCTGATCTTGCAAGCCATTGAAGTTATCGTAGTTCGCGTTTGCCGTCGTGTAGTCGATATCGCTTGCAGCTGTTCTCGTACCATTTGCGGCTGATCCGACGACGTCCAGTGGTCTACCAGCTTGATCGACGATATTTTGTATCTGACCAACTTCGTCCGCTGTTAAATCACCAAGTACAGCTGTGGTATCCGCAGCAGCTATCTCCCCAGCAACTTCTACGTCCGCGGCTGGATTTTCTGGCCCTCCATTCACAATCTCCGTGGCAATAATTGTAGCGAAGAGGTTGACGGCGGCTCCTCCGCAAGCATCATCTGCTTGAGCTGTCTCAAACATGTCCTGAGAACTGAGTTCAACGGAGGGTGTCTCTAGACCCAACGGATCGATATGGCTCAGCGGGCTGTTTAAGCCGTAAGCGTACGTGCTCGGTCCGGCTCGCAATCCCATCGGATCACTCTGCAAATACCGCCCGGTCGTGGACTCGTAAGTCCGGTAACATGTTGTAGTTCGTTCCTGTCTCCGCATCGTAGTACTGGCCGGGGTAGCGTAGATTGAGCACATAGCCAGTCGTTGACGTTGGCTGTTGCTCCCCGAACGGATTGCCCTGATAGGCCCATTGCCAGATCACAGCGCCTGCACTGTTGGTCACCGCCCGCGGTGTACCCAGTTGATCGGCAGTCACGTAGTTCACCGTGCTGGAGGTCACGCTGCCGCTAGTGGTGCTGTCCACTACTGCGACCGGTAGAGTGCCCATCCAGATGTAGTCACGGTTATTGGTGCCGTATTCGCCAATCAGCTGACTGGCTTCGTCGTAGGCATAACGCTCCGTCAGACTTTGCGGGAAGCTTTCCACCTTGCCGATACGCTGGCCCAAAGCATTGTAGGTATAGGTACCCACGGTCTGGCTATTGAGCTGTGCCAGCGACAGTCGATTTCGTCCGTTGTATGCGAAGCCGTAAGTGTTGCCACCCACCACGCTGCCGGTGGTGTTGCCGTCGGCGTCGTTAGCACGCGAGGAATTGCCGGTACTGGCGAACTGGTGTGTGCTAGTGGTGTAGAGATAAGTGCCCGTGGCCCACCCAGGCGCTGTCTTGCTCAGTCGGTCGCCTGTTTCGTTATAGGTGTAGCTCTCCAACGCGGTGCCGGCGTCGGTGATCCCGGTGAGCCGATACAACGGGTCGTAGCTATAGGTTTCTGTGGCCGGATTCGCACCAGCAGCATTGCCGATTGCAATGATATTGCCCATCGCATCGCGGGCCACATGCAGCGTGAACGCCGGACTGGTGAGGTCGGTGAGACGGTAGTTGGCGTCATAGACGCGGGTGACGGTTTGGCTGTTACCCAGGGTGTAACTGGTGATTGGCCCGAACGGTTGGTAGGCGATGCTGCTTACGGCGGTTGCCGCCGTACCTCCAGCAGGTGTCAGACTGACGCTCTGAATGCGGCCATCGCCATCGAAGGCATAGGCAACCTGACTGGCACTGGGATAGGTGATGCCACTGAGGCGATCAGCCGCGGTATAGGTGTACTCGGTGCTGTCCGTCGTCACACTGGTGATCTGACGTTTGGCGATGACATTGCCATGTGCGTCGTAGCAGTACACGGTGGTGACACCGTTCTCCACTATGCGAGTCAGGCGACCGATCGGATTGGAGCTGCTGCAGCCGGTGACGCTGTTGGCTTCGTCATAGGCGTAGGTGACATTTTGCGTGCTGTCCACGTAACTGACACTGCTCAAACGGTTAAGCGCGTCGTAGGCACTGGTAGCGACGATGCCATTGGCATCGGTTCGGGTCAGCACGTTGCCAGCTGCATCGAAAGTACGCGTCGTGCTGCCAGTATCGGGACTGGTCTGGCCGGTAGGATCGGAGAGGCCATCGAATTGGTAGGTCGTATTGAGGTTGTTGGGATCCGTCACCTGGGTAAGGCGATTCAGGCTGTCGTAGGTTTGGCTGATGGTGGTGTTCGGGGTGAGGCTATCGGTGCCGTTGTAGTCTTTGATCGTGCTGACTAAACGATTAAGCGCATCGAAGCTTCCTCTGCGCTGAGTCCCGAAAGCATCAGCTGATTGCACCAGATTGCCGTTGGCGTCGTAGTCACCACTGGAGTTGGCGTTGAACACGGTGTTGTTGAGCCCATCGATCACCGCTGTAAGTTGGCCCAAGGTGTTGAATTGGCGACTCAGGCTATGAGTGGCAGTGCCGCTCGATGTATAGGTCTGCTCTTGGGTCTTGTTGCCGGCGGCATCGAGCGTGTACTGAACGTAGTTACCCAACGCATCGGTGATCTTCGTCAGTCGATGGGCCGCATCGTAGGTATAACTGGTCGTTACGCCATCGGGATCGGTGATCGTGGCCACGGAACCGTACGGGGTGTACGTGAATGACGTCGTGGCGCCGCCGATAGTGCGGGATGCTAGCCATCCCCGTGGAGTAAAGGTGCTATCGGTATTGACCCCGTTCGCATCGGTTGTCCTGGTGATTCGACCATCGGCATCGTAGGAGGCAATGGTGGTGACATGCCCGAGCGGGTCGGCAATCGTGTGCAGGTCACCCACCTGATAGCAAGCCGCTCCTGGTGTTCCGCAACTGGTTGCACTATTCGTCGTGTAATACGTGTATGTGGTCATCTGCGTGAGGTCTGTGCGTGGACCTGTGGACGTCAGCATCAAGCCGACGAGCGGACAACCTGTGCCGATTGCCGTGCAGTAGGTATACGTCCAGCGCCGTACCCCGGCTGGCACCGTTCCCGTTGCAGCGCACACATAACTACTCGCCTGGGCAGGGTCTATCTTGCAGTGGGCCAATGTTTGCCCGAGGGCGTTAGGCACCCATGCTTCCATTGTGATGACATTGTTGTTGGCGTCCATGACCGAGCGGGTCAGGGGAACGCGCAGTGTCGTATCCCACGTGGTGGTAATAGTACGTTTAGCAGTCCCGTTCGAATCATCGACTTCCTGGTCCAGAAGCCCATTGGCGTCGTACGTTGTGCTCTTTACATTGCCGTTAAAGTCGGTAGCTGTTGCGAGATAGCCATTCGCATCAAACGTCGCTGACTGATTGGGTTGACCACACGCGGGGCCACACGGCGCGCTTACCGAATTCGCATGGACTGAGCCGTTGGGCGTTGCAAAATTCAGTGTGGTTTGCGCACCTGTCGGGTAAGTCACCGACGTGCTCAAGCTACTGCCGCTACCGTAACTGACGCTTGTCACATCGATATTCGATGCCGCTGTCAGGCTCGACATGGTCGCTCGCCCTTGCGAGTCGTAGCCGATATTTGTCAGGCGCGTATTCGTCTCGTCAACCACACCGGTAAGCGCATTGGGCAACGATGCGCCACTTGTCAGCGCGCTCTCGTTGTAAACGTACTGGCGAACGCTACCGTCTGGATATTTCACGCTGGTGAGATTGCCGTCGGCAGGGTCGTAGCCATACGTTACAACTCCACCATCAGGCAACGTGACGGTGGTAAGCGGTGTTATGTATACGCCGCTCGTAAGGGCTAGCGGCACAAACGCAAACTTCAGCGTGCGCCCATGCGAGTCGGTGACCGTCGATAGATCTACACCAACGTATACGAGTGAGGTTACCTGTCCGTTGCTATCGGTGATCGAGATCAGCTGACCAGTCGCGTTGTAACCTTCTTGATTCCGGGTGGCTGCGTCGAAAAAGGTCCAGCCCGTAACGTTGCCGGAACCATCCGTTTGCTGCGTTAATCGATCTGAGACATCCGGCTCGGCGACCCATTGGGTTCCTGAAAGCGTAAAGGCTACTTCGTGTCCGTCGGCGCGTAAGACGATTGCGGACGTCATGTTTCCCGTCGCAATCTCTTGAATGCTTCTGTCGAAGCTATCACGCCAATTTGCACCGAGAAGCGAGGAGGCAACCGCCGCATGGCTGTTGTAATAGCGATGAAAGCTTAGGTCACCCAGCGATGCATCAGTATCATCGCGATACTCGTTGCCCGTCCCCAAATTAATCGGATCGCCTGCACAGTCACAAGGAGGCCCAAGGTTCTTCGTTGGGTCATAGAGATAAGGCGAAGCCTGAATTTCGCCGTCGCCATACACGCCACTTTCATTGCATCTAAAATACGGTAACGTCTGGTCGAGGTATACAGAATAGACGTAACCACTATCCGAGACCGGGTAGGCCTGCACCGTTGTGCATTCAGGCGCCGGTTCGCCATTGCAGCGTTGCTCCAGCTGCTCCCAATTTTGGATGGCCGCCTCAGCGGTAGGCTGGGGAAGACCTGGAGCGCCCCCTGTGCACGTAGCATAGACATTCGGAAGCGGGTACGTGCCGCTCCAGTACCAAGGAGCTCCGAAGTAGATACCATTTGAAGCTGAGTAGAATGTTTGGGCTTCGGCTACGCGTCCCAAACCAAACAGCAGGCCAAGCGTGAGCATGACGATCGTTAGCAAGCGCATACATGTCCTTTGTATTGACCGGTAGTCAACGATGGCTGCCGTACAGATGCCGTTCGATTACAAAAAAAGCATCAGCGCGAAGGCTCAACGCTACTCAGACTCTCAACGTTCTGTTATGCGTTAATTGATGACAACGATAGATGTGGCGTCTGCGGGAGAGCCACGAAAGTTCGCCACGCTAGGCAGCCCCAACCTAGCGTCGAAAATATTTCGATACTCGCCAAGCTCATTTGCGCGGAACTGTGTTCCGACAGGAGGCGCGCATGCTGTGTCACATCTTGCTTGTGTAATGCGCGCAGGGAAGATCTTTTGGTAAGCGCGATACGCTCGGGCATGCCGAGTCGGCAGATCGCGTAATCCGCGTGAGCGTTGGCTGCTAACCATCCGCAACGATTGGCGTGATCGGTCAGAAGCCAACCTGCCAACGCGCTGAGCACCCAAATCCGCCGGTCGAAATATTGCCTTCCCTGACATCAACCACTCCCCCATTCGCAGGATGCTTACCGCAAATCCTGAAGCAGATTCATCACCGTACTACTCGCGCAAAAGCAATCCGTCAATAAGCAAGTTTTTGCGGTCATGGCCAATCTGGAAAAAGAAAAAAGGGGACGTGGCCAATTAAGCCCATGCCCACCCGGCCCCGGCCTACCCGCCGACTGATCCGAACGCGTCATCCAACGCAGAGTGACGGCAAGCTCTCCGCCGGCAACAGCCATGTGCCACGACTGCCGCGTCTTGAACTACCCAGCATGCCACTGCACGTCACACAGCGAGGCATCAACAAGGGGGTGATCTTCCTCGATGCAGAGGATCGCCACCACTTCAGGCACCTGCTACGCAGGGCCTTCCGTGACCATGGCATCGCCCTGCATGCGTTCGTCCTGATGGACAACCACTTCCATCTCCTGCTCACGCCGGGTGCCGTCGGGACACTGTCACGCGCCATGAGCAGGGTTGGCCAGTCGTACGTGCATTCAACCTCAGGCACAAGCGCAGCGGTGCGCTTTGGCAAGGACGGTTCAAGTCCTGCCTGGTGCAGAGCGAGCACTACCTGCTGACGGCCATGCGTATATAGAGCTCAACCCGGCGCGCGCCGCCATGGTCGACACGCCGGACGACTACCGCTGGTCGAGCGTGCACACGAACCTGACTCGCGCACGCGATCCGCTCATCACACCCCACCCGCGCTACCTCGCGATGGGACACGACCAAGCCGAACGCGCCCACGCCTACAGACAATGGCTGGACGCAGGCATCGCGCCGGATGACCTACAACACCTCCGCGCGTATGCCAGCCAGGAGCGTGGGCTCGGCGATGAGCGCTTCCAGCGCATGGTCGAAACCATCTTGGGATGCCCTGCCACCTGCCGACCGCGTGGGAGACCAAGGCTGACCTGTGCGAGGGACAAGACTTAATTGACCACGTCCCCTTTATTTCTCGGGTTCCTATCTAGCGCGCTTGCACTCCTGGTTTTGCGTGGTTTAACTAGCGCGTACGTGGCACGCCTTTTCCAGATCGAATTCGGCCTGAAGCTCCAACCAGAAGCATTTGTCGGTACCCAGTGCCGCCGCCAGGCGCGCGTCGGTATCTACCGTGACGTCGCGCCTGCCGAGCACGATGTTGTTGATATGGATTGGCGACGTGCCGGTGGCGCGCGCTAGGGCGCACTGGCTGATGCCCATGGGCGTCAGGAACTGCTTACGCAACACTTCGCCGGGATGAATGCTGGGCATGCTCTTCATGATCGCCTCGTGGGTGTCGGTGGTAGTGAGGGATGGTTTCCCTGGTTTGGCCGAAGCCAGCATCCGGCGTTTGCCGGCATCTGAACCGCTCACCGTCACCAGGCAAAGATTCAACCAATGAACCTGCGGCGTGCGACGCGCGGCGCATGGGCAAACGCGCTCGCATGGCGTGGTATGCGGCCCGCTCCTCGCCCACGCCGGTCTGCGATCCGCGCGCCTGCCCGAGCCTCTGCGATTCCATCTGGCGGATGATGTCGCGCAGCTTCATCCGCGTCGCAGAAGATGGCATCGCCCAGCAAGCGACAGCGTGTGGTCGGCGAACTCGGCGTCATCGCTGGCGATCACCACATCGCCATGGGCCCGAGATCATGTCGATCAGCAGGTTGAGCTCATCGATCTGATCCAGGGTCACGCCGAAGAGGTAGCGGCCGCTCCGCTTCGTCCGGCACGCAGCTCTCCAGCTCCGGCTCCTCTCGCGGCTTCCCTGCACCGCTGCCGGCTCTCCATCGGACCCGCACCGCCGCCCGTTCGCCGCGCGTTGCCGGCCAGGAGAGTTCGTCCAGCACCTGCCCGATCTGCTCCTCCAACAGTTCCAGGCAGATCGCCACTTCGCCCACGCGAATCTCCGCGGTCCATTCCTGCTCCTCGTCCGGCCTTGCGCGGTCGCGCCAGATGTGGCCAGGAACTCCACGTACTCGCGCAGCTTCTTCAGCCGCAGCTGGCTGTCCTCCGGCAGAAAATAGCCGGTCGTTTCCAGATCATCCGAATCGAACGTCGACATGGTCGCCTCCTATTCCATGAAGTGCCCGTCCACGGCATGACGACGGACGGGAAGTCGGGAGGTTAGAAACCGCACACAGTCGGCGGGCTTATTCCCCGTGGGTGTTGTATTCGCCGCCCTCCCGACGCAGGTTTCGCGTCGGCTTGCAACGGCGAACACGTACAACCCCATCTGCCGTCAATGAACCTGACCAAATCCGGCCTCCTGCCTGGCAGCTTCCGTTTGGTCATCGAAGCCACCTGTCCCGCCGCGCCAGCCCCGCCAAATCCGCCGTCCATGCAAATCAGGCAAGTCAGGGGAAGGTGCGCCCTGCCCTGTTTCAACGACGAACCTCTGACGCCCCTTCTTGCTCAAGCCTCTGTTCCTGCACCTGATCGAGGACTTCCCGCACGGCAAGGGCTGCGTTGAAGATGCCCTCCCCCAACGACGACACGGTCCGCGGATGCAAGGGCTCTTCACAGCCCACCGTGACCATGTCTCCATTGGCAGTGATCGTCCGGAGCAGACTGTTGAGCTCGTCGATCTGGTCGATGGTGACTCCGAAAACAAGGCGTTCGTGCGTCATGGCATCCCTCCTCCGGCGATATCGCGAACACGGCCGTCCGCACCACAAATATATCCCTTTTTCAGATATTTGAAAAGCAGATATAGCGTCAAGTCCGTCTTCACGGATCGTCGTCATTTGTCATGCCAGCGAAATCCATACACAAGAGCGAGTACTCGGTACTGCTGCGCCGCTTGCGCGCACTTCGCACAGCGGCCGGCCTGACCCAAGTCGAGCTGAGCGCGGCACTGCAGCGCCCTCAGTCCTACGTCAGCGACGTCGAACGCGGCTCACGTCGGATGGACCTGCTGCAGTTGCGGGAATTCTGCAGTGCTTGTGGTCAAGCACTGACCGAGTTCGTTGATGAATTTGAACAGGAGTTGGGACTAATAAGGTCCACCCGTAAGTTGCCAAAATAATCGCCCAACAAGTGAACCCGACCCCGTTTCGCAAAAACTCAAAAAATCGAACGCATTGTCATGGCCAACAAAATTTACAGCACCGACAAAACGAAATATACGCAGAAAACTGTAAGTCAGAGAATTGAAGCTCTGTTCTTAAACAATCTGGGCAAAGTTGTAATGCGCGAGCAAATTATTGCTGCTGCAACTGACCCAATCACGAACAAAGAGCCGGAAAACTGGCATCAGCGACTCTCCGAACTTCGCACGGACAAGGGTTACACGATCCTCTCTTGGCGAGACAGCAAAGATCTTGCCAATCAAGAATATTTAATGCCCGATGCGAATCGGCGAGCGACAGCAGCAAAACGCGTGCTCCCAACTGCCGCATGCTGGACTGCCGTATTGCAGCGGGCAAACTGTCGCTGCGAATGGGCTGAGGATGGGCAAAAGTGCAGGCTTGCCGAGGGTGAGCAAGATCCCATCGGAGGTGGCACAGTCAAACTAACTCCTGACCACGTGACGCCACACTCCATCAACCCAAACACCGACACAACTGATCCGATGCAATGGCAAGCCCTTTGCGGCAGGCATCAGGTTATGAAGAAAAACTACTGGGATTCGAGCAGTGGAAAAATCAACCTCGCGGGTATCTTGCAATCAGCAAGCAAGCCACAGAAACAGGAAGCTTTGAAATTCCTCAAGAATTACTTCGGTGAAGATTAATGACAAGAAGGTGCCGCCTGCTTGTCATTTAGCCTTCTTGCACTCGATTAGACCTCTTGAACCCGATATGTGTAGCCGCTATCTCTTGACGCGATGAATTCCAATCGCCGCTCAGAAATATCGGCAATGCGCTGAATCCCTTCAGCGCCGCAATGTGATCCTTGCTAATCGCTGTGTTCTGCTCAACCAGAAGCACTTTGCGCTTCCCACCATCGAGATGATTCACATTGTAGGCTGCATGTGCTGTGGTCGCCGTCCCACAAAAATAGTCCAGAATTAAAGCATCTTTGCTAGCGCAACACTTAATTAAATCTTCAATCAATCCTAGCGGCTTTGGCGTTTCAAACACCTTGTCGCCATAGATCTCTGTGATCTCGTTGGTTGCCCGCTCCGTTAGGTAGCGCGAAGAATCCCACACGCTGCGAATCTTGACCCGCTTCTCTTCTGTGAGGTAATTCTTAACGTAGATAACCCCCTTGGGGCTGGCATATAGCTTCCAAGATTCTTGGGCTGTTTTCCCTGTCCCCCATAGCCAACGTCGCTCCACCCCTTTGCTATCGACCGGCAATGCCTCCTTTAGCTTGCCACCAACATTTTCAGTGAACACGTTTCCGAAGGAATCGTAATACAGGGGGAAAAACATACTGGGGCGATCCTCTCGCCTGCTTGCCTCCCCCTTTTTTCTAAATAACCCATCAACCTTATAGCTACCGTATTCATCCTGTTTTGAGTAGGAGTCAAGATCCAACTCCGGCAGCCCATGAATCTTTGCCCTCGCTGTTTTGCCATAAAGCAACACTTGCTCATGACTTACTGCGATATTTGCCTTGCTCCCCTTGCCATTCTTGCTTCTATGGACAATCAGCGTACCTAAATGATTCTCGGCACCGAAAACATGGTCCAGGAGAATTTTCAGATGAGCGTACTCATAGTCATCAATACTGATAGCGGCTACTCCCGAGTCATTTAGCGAAGCATGCATCAGCACCAGTCTAGGCAGCATAAAGCTCATCCAAGCCGCATGCTTCCCCCAAATACCAGAGTCAGCCGAATTGCGCCTGTCGTCGTAGACGAACTTCGTGCCAGTGTTATATGGCGGATCGATGTAGCAGAAATCGAATGTTTCGAGATATTTATCAGCCAATAGACTCAGAGCGTCTAGGTTGTCACCCTTGAGCAAGCAGCAATCGACGTCATCAAAAGATATATCTGGAGGCGATTTAAAAGTCAGTGAGGGATGCGTATCTTCAAGATGCAAAAGGCGCACCAGTCGGCTAGCTTCCGCTAGCGGGCTGACTGAGCGGCATTTTGGTGCGTTCGCAAGCATAAGATTAGGATAGCACCGCCTAGATTGAACACGGAAAACGAGGGCGAAACAGGGAAACAGGGGGCAGAGTCGACTTTTCGAGAAAGCGCACTCTGACATCAGTTCTGCCGCAAGCTAAAAGTGCACTCTGCCCCTTTCTTGCACATCGCCTCCAGTGTCGACTCAGGAGTCCCTTCTTGAGATCATGGGCACTTACTACACGCCACGCATGCGATATGGCCCGATCCATCTTTCCCACCGAAAATCACCTAAAAGCTCAGCTTCTCAACGAGTTGCGCCGAGCTCGAAGAATTAGCTCCTCGACAATCATTGCCAATGAGCTGCCATTGGGGACGACGGGGGTGGGGCTGATCTCCGCTCTACTCGAGATACCTCACCGGTGTCGAAATAAAGAGCGCTCGAGACAGCTTGAAACGCCTGGCACGTCAGCTTGCAGCTTACCGAACACACTTCGATCGCACGGTATTGGTCTTGGACAGCAAGCATTGGGAAGAGGCTCTCACCCTAGACTTGAGCGGAATCGAATTATGGATCGCCAGTGGCTTGTCGCTCAGACGAGTTCAACATGGGGTCATTGTCAAGCAAGAGAAAAATCAAGACAGCCTACTCACTGAAACTTTTAAAACTAGGTATCGGTCCTCCAACCTGAGCAAACAAAATAGCGAAATTTCATTTCGAAAAGCTTTCATCGACAGATTTAAAACTACGAGCGAAGCTTTTTGGTCCGCTACACGCGAGCGTGGGATCGAAACAAATGACCTTACGCTACTAAGTCGATTCGTCGAGAGGCGAGAACAGTCGGGTGAAATGGTAAGAAAGGCGAAAAAGGCTAAGAAAGACTGGTTTGACGAGATCGCTCAATCGGTCCAATCTTCGTCAGTATCAAAAAAAGATGCATCATCGCCATAATATATTTGTCGATGTAAATGCAAATTGATACGTGTGGCCGTAGATCGATTGGGAGAAGAAATTCCACCCTGGCTATCACCAGAGGCGGTTCTCTCGATCATCTGAGCCCCCCACAGCTTTAGCCCTTTATCCCAAATTGAATTACGCATTAGCAGTGACGCCTGCGCCTGATATCCATCAAATGCCGTTTTCAGCGCAATAGATTGACGAAAAAAAAACCATTCGTCTTTTTTTGGATAATCGACGCGAGGAGCCGGCACGCCACCCCCACCAAGTTGCTTTTCAGCCCTGGCACTACCTCGATCACTATAGATCAAACCGGAACCGAACTCCTTATTGATGCGATCAAACAACATGCGCTCGTAAATCTTCTGTGAACTAATCGATGTAAAGCTCCCAGGAAAGCTAGATGCTGACACTGCAATCGAGGCATTTGGGCAGCGCTTTTTTATGATTTCGATTAACCCTTGAATCACCCGCTCCAGCCTTCCAAAGTCAGAACCTTGCTTTTCGTAATCAAGTACAAATATCACATTCAATCCACCTCCGGTTCGAGCAGAAATCGCCGAAGCAATAACCGTTAACGCATCTAATGTCGGAGACTCCAAACGAACCAGAAGCCCACGACCAAATGAGTAAAGGCGCTCAATCTGCTGGTAGAAGAATGGGAGCGTGCCGCCCAATTGCAACGCCGGAATGAAATGCAAATGACCCTCGCGGCTCAGGAATTCAAACCAACGCAGATATCCATCATCCTCTAACCGAAGCTCTTTCAGCTGCGCATGAACCGGACGCCATTTATCAGGATCGATATACTCTTCTTCGGCAACCTCAAGAAAGCAAGGGCGCTCTCCAAAAGCTTTCTTTAGACGTTCAATGGAATTGCTTAGTTGATTTGATGTCGCCCAAGGCCGCAACCTAAATAAAGGCAGCAAGGCATCCTTATCCTTATTCGGCAACTCTTCCAAAGCCAACATTTCAGCCGGCCTTAGGTCCAATATTGGCAAGTATGAAATTTGATGCATGTCCACTCTCAAGACAGACCAAGTCGTATTTTCATTGCGATTTCAGAGACGCCGAAATCTGTGGCCAATGAATTAACAACAACTTCCTCGTTAGCATTATGAAACGCCTCCATTCGTTGGTCTATCTTTTCTCTCGGAAGCAATATCTCGGCAGCGAGCCTATTTGCCTCCGCCTCTCGCCAATCAGACAACGATGAGCGATATAAGACATCGTCAGAAATGCCATTTCCTATCTGCTCACGATGTAAAAGATAATGCGCAATCTCATGCGCCACAGTAAAACGCTGACGTTGCGGGCTATCGTGCCGGTTCACAGAGATTGTATAGCCGCTCGGAGATGGCCGAATCTCGCCTGAAATTCCCGGAGGCAACGTCGATGCTACAACCTTCAGACCCAACTCTTTCGCCAAAGAGGAAAGCTTGACGGGAATTGATTCCTGAAATCTCAGTATCAATTCACGCTGACGGTCGAGCAGTCGCAACCATTCTTTATTCATGCCTACTCCTCCAACGGAGCATCGTCAAGCTCCGTCAGATCGTCATGCCTTCGATCCCTTTCGGAGGCCCAAGCCGCCGCTGCGCCCGGCTTCGCTAATTCAGCACGAAAGAAATCAACGACCAGGTTATCGAGCAATTGACGGGCTCCGCCATCCTGAAGTTCTTTGGCAAGAAATGCCGGAGTGATCTCCGTAATTTTTGCCTCTACGCCTTTCCGGAACTGCGCCCAACCCCAAATGGCAAAGATAGCGAATGCAACACCTATCACAGCAACAAGAGTTGAAATCGCAGTCAAGAGTACGGCAACGAAATCGCTATAACTCATAGATGCCGGCACAACTCGGAGCGAATGCCCTTGAAATAGCCACATAAATGCGGCCCCCAAAATGGCACTTACGACAAGCTGTAAAGCGAGCTTCACGTTTGACACTATCCGGCTCCTTTTACCATCACACTACGCATCGTGCGTCTCACAGACTGCGACGAAGTGGCTACATATTTCTTCTGTACTCCCCACCCACGTCATACAGCGCGTGGCGAGATCTGCCCCAGCGAGTTGTACTTCACCGCCTCCATCAGCTGCTCGAACACGTTGCTTCGATCGCGCGCCGTCTGCTGCAACACCTTGAGGCTGTCTGGGGCCAGCGCGTTGCGCGCTTCGCCATAGCGCTTCACGTTGGCGATCTGCTGGCCCTTCTCTTCTTCGGTGGAGCGGATCAGCTCGATCTCGGTGGCGATTTCGCCGCCGTGGTCCTTCGGCAGGAAGGTGTTGACGCCGATCAGCGGCAGGCTGCCGTCGTGCTTCTTGTGCTCGTAGTACATCGACTCTTCCTGAATCTTGCCGCGCTGGTACATGGTGTCCATCGCGCCGAGCACGCCGCCGCGCTCGCTGATCGCTTCGAATTCCTTGTATACGGCTTCTTCCACGATGTCGGTGAGCACGTCGACGACGTAGCTGCCCTGCCAGGGATTCTCGTTGAAGTTGAGGCCGAGTTCCTTGTTGATGATCATCTGGATCGCCACCGCGCGGCGCACGCTTTCTTCGGTGGGCGTGGTGATCGCTTCGTCGTAGGCGTTGGTGTGCAGGCTGTTGCAGTTGTCGAACAGCGCGTACATCGCTTGCAGGGTGGTGCGGATGTCGTTGAACTGGATTTCCTGCGCGTGCAGCGAGCGGCCGATGGTCTGGATGTGGTACTTCATCATCTGGCTGCGTGCGCTGGCGCCGTAGCGTTCGCGCATGGCGCGCGCCCAGATGCGGCGGGCGACGCGGCCGATGACGGTGTATTCCGGGTCCATGCCGTTGGAGAAGAAGAAGCTCAAGTTGGGCGCGAAATCGTCGATGCGCATGCCGCGCGCGAGGTAGTACTCGACGATGGTGAAGCCGTTGCTGAGGGTGAAGGCGAGCTGGCTGATCGGGTTGGCGCCGGCTTCGGCGATGTGATAACCGGAGATGGACACCGAGTAGAAGTTGCGCACCTTGTGGTCGACGAAGTACTGCTGGATGTCGCCCATCATGCGCAGCGCGAATTCGGTGCTGAAGATGCAGGTGTTCTGCGCCTGGTCCTCCTTGAAGAATGTCGGCCTGCACGGTGCCGCGCACCGCCTGCAAGGTTTCCGTCTTTGATGCGCGCGTAGGTTTCGGCATCGACCAGTTGATCGCCGGAGACGCCGAGCAGGCCGAGGCCGAGGCCGTCGTTACCCTTGGGCAGTTCGCCGGAATACGTGCGGGCGCTGCCGTTGCTCGTACAGCTCGGCGATGCGCTTTTCGGCGGCGGCCCAGCGGGCGGGATCGGCCTTGAGGTATTTCTCCACGTTCTGATCGATGGCGGTGTTCATGAACATCGCCAGGATCATCGGCGCGGGGCCGTTGATGGTCATCGATACGGAGGTGCTGGGCGCGCTGAGATCGAAGCCGGAGTACAGCTTCTTCATGTCGTCGAGGGTGGCGATGTTGACGCCGGAGTTGCCGATCTTGCCGTAGATGTCCGGGCGCGGCGCGGGATCTTCGCCGTACAGGGTGACCGAGTCGAACGCGGTGGACAGGCGCGTGGCGGCGCCGCCCTGGCTGAGGTAATGGAAGCGGCGGTTGGTGCGCTCGGGCGTGCCTTCGCCGGCGAACATGCGGGTGGGGTCTTCACCGCTGCGGCGATATGGATACACGCCGCCGGTGTAGGGGTAATGGCCCGGCAGGTTTTCGCGCATGAGGAAGCGCAGCAGCTCGCCCCAGTCCTTGGATTTGGGTGGCGCGACCTTGGGAATTTTCTGGTGGCTGAGCGACTCGCGGTAGTTTTCGACGCGGATGGCTTTGTCGCGGACTTTGTATTCGTTGACGTCGGCGGTGACCGACTTGTACGCGCCGGCCAGTCGCGCAGCAGGTGGATGGCTTCGTGGCTGAGCTCACGAGGGCAGCGTTGTAGCGCTGGCGCAGTAGAGTAACGAGCAGATCCGCCGTCCCGGCGTCGGGACGGCGCCGGATCCAGTGCCTTGGCATTTGAGTCGTGCAGGTCAGTGGGCGGGTAACAGGTCGAGCGGGCGCGGCAGCTTGGCGTCAGCGAGCTCCTTCAGCGACTCGTAGTAGTGCTGCGCCTTGCTGGCGTATTCGGCTTCGCGCTCGATGTCGCGTGTTGATGCCGCGGCCCTGCTCGGCGATCTCGGCGAGATAACGCACGCGGCAGCCGGGAATCAGCACGGTGGCGCGCGGCTCCTTCAGCGTCGTGTCGAGACTGCGGTCGAATCGCATGCACGCTCTCGCGCCTCGTTCACTCTTCGCGCCAGCTTGTCGCGCAGCAGGCGGCACAGTTCGACAAACATCCAGGTGACGCCCGGATCGTTGAACTGGCTGGCGATGGTGGGATACACCGGCACGTCTTCATCTTTCAGGGTGAAGGCGGTGCGGTTGCGCTTCCATTGCTTGCGCACGTCGCGCAGCGCGTCTTCGGCGCCGCGCTTGTCGAATTTGTTGAGCACGACGAGTTCGGCGAAATCGAGCATGTCGATCTTTTCGAGCTGGCTGGCGGCACCGTAGTCGCTGGTCATCACGTAGACGGGAAAATCGACCAGATCGACGATCTCCGAATCGCTCTGGCCGATGCCGGCGGTTTCGACGATCACCAGGTCGTAGCGGCTGCGCCTTCAGGAAATCGATGCAGTCGTGCAGCACTTCGTTGGTGGCGGCATGCTGGCGGCGCGTGGCCATGGAGCGCATGTAGACGCGATGGATGCGCAGCGCAGTTCATGCGGATGCGGTCGCCGAGCAAGGCGCCGCCGCTGACGGCGACGCGTCGGGATCCACCGCGAGCACGGCGATGCGCATCTGCGGGAAAGCATGCAGGAAGCGCAGCAGCAGTTCATCCACCACGGACGACTTGCCGGCGCCGCCGGTGCCGGTGATGCCAAGCACGGGCGTGTGCTTGCCGGCGAGCTTCCACTGCTTGCGCTGGCGTGCGAGTTCGGCGTCGCCGAGCTTGCCTTCCTCGATCAGCCGAGAGCATGTGGCCGATGCTGATTTCGTCGTCGATGTCGACCTTGGGCGCGGCACGGAAGCTTCGGTTCTTGCTCGGCGCTGCGCGGCGGCGGAGCCGGCGCGCTGCATCACGTCCTCGATCATCTCGGTGAGGCCGAGCTTCATGCCGTCGTTGGGGTGGTAGATGCGCTCCACGCCGTAGGCCTGCAGCTCGCTTGATTTCTTCCGGCGTGATGGTGCCGCCGCCGCCGCCGAACACGCGGATGTGGCCGGCGCCGCGCTCCTTGCAGCATGTCGACCATGTACTTGAAGTACTCGACATGGCCGCCCTGGTAGGACGACAGCGCGATGGCGTCGGCGTCTTCCTGCAAGCGCGGCGCGCACCACGTCTTCCACCGAGCGGTTGTGGCCGAGGTGGATCACCTCCGCGCCCTGCGACTGGATGATGCGGCGCATGATGTTGATCGCCGCGTCGTGGCCATCGAACAGGCTGGCGGCGGTGACGAAGCGCAGCGGCGTGGCTTCGGCCTGCGTGGCGCCGGCGGGGACGTGCTTGGCGGGGGAACTCATGGCAACTCCGACATCGTGTGCTTGAACTGCACGATTCTAGTGGATCGTGGTCAAGCACGCGGTGTCAGGGTGCGTACCCCTGCGTACGGCGGCTAGACGCAGAGCGACAGGTTCGGGCTGCCGATCACGCGCGTGCCGACTTGTTCGCCACGCACGAAGGCGAGTGCCGCGTCGATCACTTCGGGCGCGTCGAGCACGCGGCGATGGCCCAGCCCCTGCGTGGTGAGCAGCCGCGCGCCGGGCCAGTACTGGGCGTAGCGCTCGCCCTCGCCCCAGGGCACGTCGTCGTCGTCGAGGTCGTGCACGATCAGCCCGGGCAAGCCCAGCGCGGGCAGATGGCGATCCACCTGCAGTTGCTCGACGCTCACGCCGGTGCGGCCCAGCAGCCACGCGAAGAAGGCTTCGCGCAGGTTTCCGCCCAGGTGCACGAAGCGGAAGAAACGGCCGGCCGCCGCGGCCATGTCGACCGGCGGCGCCACCAGGATCAGCTTGCGCGCGTGCCATGCCTCGTCCTGCGCCAGCGTCACCGCGGCGCCGCCGAGCGAATGGCCGATCGCCAGCGCGGCGTCGCCGTAGTACTGGCCGATGGCGTGCACGGTATCGGTGAATTCCGGCAGAGTGCACAGCTTGCCGCTGCTGTAGCCGTGGCCGGGCTGATCGAAGGTGACCACGGCGAAACCCTGCGCGCGCAACTTCGCCACCCACGGCAGGAAACGCAGGCCGAAGCTGGACCAGCCATGCGCCAGCAGCGCATAGGGCTGCAGCACCGGATCGCCCCAGACGTAGGTGGCGATGGTTTCGCCGTTGATCTGGAGCTGGCCGCGCTGCATCTCGTCGTCGCCCCGCGCGGCCTGCGCGCGGCTGCGGCTGCTGGCGAACGGCGTGGCGAACAGGCGCGCGGCGCGGTTCACGGTGCGCTGCGGCGCCAGGTGGCTGCCGAGGGCGAAGCCGGCACGCACGGTGCCCAGCTTGAAACGGGCCTTGAGGCCGGGGCGGGCGGTCGCGGTGTTGGTTGGGGAGGACATGCGCGTGTTCCTCATGCTTGCCAACTGCGCCAGAGTCGCTCGAAGGCCTGCGCGGCGCGTTGGCCGGCCTCGTCGAACCCGAACAGCCCGGCGTCGTGGTGCAGGCCGAGCATCAATGCGTAGATCTCGAACGCGAGCTGGGCGGTGTCGGTGTCGCTGCGCAGATGCCCTTCGGTCACGGCCTGCGCGATGGCTTTCTGCAATTCGCCGCGCCACTCGGCCTGCTGCTGCGACCACTCTTATCGTGCAGTGCACCATTTCGTCCATCGTATTCGCTGGCCGCCGACAGCAGCACGCACCCGCTCTGGTGCTCGCGGGCCCATTCGGACCAGCGGGCGACGATGGCGCGCAGGCGCGGCAGGCCGCGCGGCTGTTTCAGCGCGGGCAGCAGCACCTTGGCCGCGAAGCGTTGGGCGCCGGCATCGAGTACGGCCAGCTGCAGGTCTTCGCGGGAGCCGAAATGGGCGAACACGCCGCTCTTGGACATCTCCACATCGGCCGCCAAACTGCCGATGGAGAGGCCTTCGAGGCCGTCCCTGCGCGCCATGGCATAGGCGTGGTCGAGGATCAGGTCGCGGGTGGTGGCGCGCTTGCCGGGGTGGGTGGCTGTGGTCATGCACCATAAAATAGCACGACCGTTCGTACATTTCATCAGGTCGGGCCATTTGGCTCGATCTCGATCAATTCGGCTAGACAAGGCCTGGACACGGGTCCCCGCAAGGAAACAAGGAAGGCGTGCCGGCGCAAGGAAAAGGCGAAAACCTCCCAGTGACGTCATCCCAGCGAAGGCCTGGGCCAATGCTGCTTCGCGTGACGACGGGCCCACCCAGCCGAAAGCTGAACGGGCACGGCGCCGATGGTCAACACCCCCGGTTCAACGCCGTTATCGTCACCACAGCCGCACGACGCGGTAACGGAGGAGATCGACCATGAACAGCCTGCCACTGAAATTGGCCCTACTCGCCGGACTCGGCCTGACCAGCGCAGCTGCGCTGTACACGCCGCCGGCCGTCGCACAGGTTTCGGTTGGCGTTGGCGTCGGCATCGGCATCGCGCCGCCGGCACCACGTTTCGAACGCGCTCCGCCGCCGCGCAGGGGCTACGTCTGGGCGCCGGGCTACTGGCGCTGGGACGGCTATGCCCGTCGCCACGTCTGGGTCGGCGGCTATTGGGTGCGTGCCCGCCCGGGCTACCACTATCGCCCGGCGTACTGGGTGCACGGCCGCGGTGGCTGGCGCTTCCACGAGGGTTACTGGGGTCGCTGAACGCGCAACAACCTACGAAGGGCGAACAGCTGTCGTAAAGGCTTCCGCCCCGTGACACTGCGCAACGCAATGCAACGTTACGCAACGCAACGCCGCGTCACATCCTCAACCCTTGCTCAGGAAGACCGTTGACCATGTCCATTCGCCTTGTTGCACTCGCTTCTCTTGTTGCCGTGACCGCCCTCGCCGCCGGCTGCGTGGTGGAGCCGGCACGCCCGGTGGTCTATCGCCCCGCCCCGGCCTATGCCCCGGCGCCCGGCTATGTCGACGTGGTGGCGACGCAGCCGCCACCGCCGATGTTCGTGGAAAACGTGGCGCCGCGACCGGGCTTCATCTGGGCGCGCGGTTACTGGCGCTGGGATGGCCGCCGCTACGTGGCCGAACGCGGCCATTGGGAGCGTGCCCGCCCGGGCTACCACTACGTGCACCCGCACTGGGAACAGCGCCGCGATGGCTGGCACTGGCGCGTCGGCGTGTGGGCAGCCGGCTGATCGTTGCCGGACACGATGCATGCAAACGCCCCGCCTGCCGGGGCGTTTGCACGTTTGTGGTCGCCCATGCACAGCCACGCCGTGTGTGGGCGGTAGACTCTGCCCTGATGTCATTCCGCCCGATCCTTTCCTGACACGGAGCAAGCTTCCATGGTTCACCGCGTTGTTGCGTCAGCCCTGCTCGTCGGCGTCGTTGCCTTTGCCACTGGTTGTGCCGATCAACCGGGACGCCCGCCGGTCGTGCACCACCCGTTGCTGTACCGGACTTATGCGGGCGATGTGGTGGTATCGCGGCGCCGCCCCCGTTCGTGATCGAGGCGGTGAAGCCGCGCCCCGGCTATGTCTGGGCGCACAGCTACTCGCGCTGGGACGGCCACGATTTCGTGGCGGTGCCGGGCCACTGGATCCCTAGCAGCAGTAGCAGCAGTAGCAGCAGTAGCAGCAGTAGCAGCAGTAGCAGCAGTAGCAGCAGTAGCAGCAGTAGCAGCAGTAGCAGCAGTAGCAGCAGTAGCAGCAGTAGCAGCAGTAGCAGCAGTAGCAGCAGTAGCAGCAGTAGCAGCAGTAGCAGCAGTAGCAGCAGTAGCAGCAGTAGCAGCAGTAGCAGCCGTAGCGGGAGTTTCAGCTGCTATCAAGCGATCCACTGCTGCTATGGCTACTACTGCTACTGTTCCTAGTGATGTTTATTCTTAAAGTAAAACACCATTATGAATACTTCAAAATCATAATGGTGTTTTTCATGTTCATTGATGTTCACAATTCGATTGATAAATTTGTATATCTGCATATATATACATACCTGGACGATTGTATCACCAGCTGTGATAGGCTACTAAATCCTTCTGCACAAATAACTCCTCACGTTTGGGTGTCTCTTTACGAGTAAATACTAGTCCACAGCTTCGCAGTTTCGACGACTAGGATTCCTATGGAACAGCCAGAAGAAAACACAGGCATAGAACCATAGCTCTGAATGAACGACTCGTAGCTCATTTATACACTTACAGACGTACACTGACACACACTTACACAATTGCACATTGAACCATTCTTGAATGAACGACTCATCTCGTTTATACACTTACAGACGAACACTGACACACACTTACACCCTGCACTCCACGTGTACTACGTCAAGCGACACCGCGGGGGTGTCAATTAGCACATTACACACTTCCGTCACCCCCGCGGTGTCGCTTTACGTAGTACATGTGGAGTGCAGGGTGTTAAAAGTGTTCAATGTACAATTGTGTAAATGAGTAAATGTGTGATCATTTTACACATTTTTACGCATGTTCATTCATGGACACAAATGAACATTTGCAGATTTGCAGGTGGGCGTTAGTGTTTGTTCAACCAAATGTTTGCGGAATTGGATGAGGCCTTCTAATTAGTCATCCCAACACTCGTGGTGCCAGATCGAGAGGACGAACGTCTGATAGTTGCGTAAGGGGCAGTTCGCTGAGTATGGGTCTGCTGAACGACGTAGTCGCAAGCACAGGTTTTCCACTTCAGATCTCGTTCATTCAAGTTTCACCTTACAATCACTGACTGCATCTTTCAAATCCGATATTCTTGACGCAGCTATTTGATTTGATCAATGATTTGAATTTGACGCATATCCTTCGTGAAAGGCCACTGACAATGTCCGCCTAGCGCCGTGTGTTACGACAGCGACAAAGGTTTCCGCGAAAAACGAAGGTGATTGATAAAAAGGAAATTTTTGATCTCGACGGCAACACTTCTTGTCCTATGAAAAAAAGGAAATTCGTGATCTCATCGTTGCATTTGTTTTGCAGAATGGGCATCAACATGAGCGGGCATTATTGCGTGTGCCCGACAAATTGTCCTCATTTATTGTACAAGAGGTGAATGAATGAATGCAATGAGTTTGTTAAAATTATTTTTATTCGCTTCGACATCGTGAAGCCAACTATGAACGGTTGTATTGCTGCTGCCCATGAGCATCGCTCCCGTGATCGACCAAAGCGAAGTTTTCGCGCGTTTGCGTTTCTCGTGCTATTTTCATTGGTTGTGCTTGCGTCCATCGTAGCATTCTTGTGGGTACTTCTTTTTACTAATTTAATATATTCGACGCCATGGTTGCCTAAGAACCTACATATTGCACATGATCTGTGGAATTTTATTGCATCCCGGGCGCATCACAGATCCATCAATCGCATAAAGTACCATCAATATTTCGATTGTCAGCACCAGCATTTCGGCATATTGCATCAATGTTGTGGGTGCTGTTGCTCGCCTCGAATACATAAGAGTCGGCTCGCACATATGCCAAATATTACTCTAATACCAGCCGTGAATGGCAACGACATTTCTGACCTAGCACACGCGTTTTTGCTGAATGTTTCGCTAGGTTATCCTAGTCCAGTCACCGTCACTCGTCGGTGGATCAAATTATTCGCTTCCAAGCTGATTGGAGGCGTGCTCTGGCAGGAATAGTATCGATGAAGCTTCCGTTATGTTGTCAAATTTACGTGCCATAGATCTTGCGTACCATAGAGGTGACTCAGTTGCATTTAGTTTTGAAGATGATGTGTCCCTTGACTTTATACCCTTTTGGCAGTCCACCTCATTGGACGCTTTTTTGAGCCAGCTGGATGACCAAAGCGTAACTCTCGCCAGGGAGCGACATCGCGAAGGAGTTGGATTGCGGTTGGTCGATGGTTCGATTGCCGTACGCGTTCGCCAACGAAGTGATTCGGCGCTCGTACCATTATCGCTGGCGGAAGCGTCCCGGTACACAGATTATGCGCCTGTCATCATGTTCGGATTTGCATGCTTCTGCTGACGGGCGCTTTTAATAAGCCGACGAGGCATGAAAGAGTTGTTGAAACGTTACTCAGATCCAGGTGGTGGATTCGATCTTCGAGGATTTCGTAATCCAGCTGCAATGGCAGAGTTCCATCCTCATCACCAGCAGCAGAAGACAGATACTTCAATGTGGTGGTCAGCGGCTCACCCATTCTCCAAAATGTTGGGTAGGGCTGCTCATTGGTCGTCGCCAACGACGGCATCGACGACGCAATGCTGTCTGGATGTTATTTTAGGAAGCGGTTGCCGCTCTCTGTGGGCGGAGTCATTATTGTGTTCCTCGCCACTCCACCCCTGTTCGCTGCCAGTCCTCTTTTTGATTACATGAGTGTTGCGAAAGGAGGTTCTGCGCCGACCACCACGAGGAGCGCAGATTCATGCCCGCGTCACGCAAAGCAGTTCGCTACACGGAGGAGGCTTGTGGGAGACAAATATGTGTCTTGGAGTTCATTTTTTGTTGCGCAAAATGCACGCTTGGCGCCTGCAATGCTCATTTCACGAGAAGCGTGGCAGGCTGCCAATGGCACTGGACTCTTTGCCAGCCGCCACGCTTCGGAGCAATCTCGTGGCTCACATCTACAGCAGGGCCTGGGTTGCGGGTGCACCGCTGTTCCAGAGTTGGGGCATGCATGAACGTTTCTTGCATTGTGTTGCCCATAAATTATTGGTGGCGATTCCGTCACTATCATCATTGGCTATGCTGGTATGTGGCGACTGTTGTTGAGGATAGTAGTATGATATGTGGCAAAAATAGTGTGATATATGGAGAACAAGATAAAGTTGTGTGCTGCGAGAGCTTTTTGATGGCATGGTAAAGTTCATGTAAAGAGCGTTTTAGAGTGATGCGTAGGTGATGAAACGCAATTCACCACGGGCCTAAACAGATCACGTGCGTTAGGCCCTTGACGAATGTCGTCTATTTTTCACCTACACGTCACTTATTAACAATGTATTACATATGTTTAAACATGCCATCATGCAACATGTATTTTTATATGGGTATGGAAATTTTTGTGAACCGTCAATCGGATGTATGTATTACCTGGTTCAGGGGTATGTGTATATATATATATATATATTGTCTGGTTCATAAAAACATTGATTGAAACTGAAGAGTGTAAAACTTTGATGTCTCTGTTGGGCTTTACGAGAATTTCGCATTCTTCTGATGTTGTGGGAGCATGCGTAGTCTTATTGCCAGATTTTGGTGGATGGTTGTCCAATTGGGGAAGAAGTGGCCCTTTAAGATTTAGAAGAGGGACGGAGATCTCGGTAGGACGCGCAGCGCGATGTCCGGCGAAGTCTGCTTTGATGTTTATCATGATACGGCGCGTGGTGCAGTCCTGGTGATAGCATTGTACGACAAGGCCGAGCAGTGCCGTGCTGGGGCACCATGATGAGCGTATATCAATATGAACATAGACAAGGCCGACCAAGCGTGTAGTGCCGTGCAGGTGCACCATGATGAACGTATATCAATATAGTATATATGTGTGCATGATATGTATGTAGTGTACGTCTACTATTTGTATGTAACATACAATTATATGAACATATGAATTTGAACAACAATTTGTGAACATATATGTATGCACATACATGAACATATATCTTTAGGCCATATACGAACATATATTATAAGACCATATACGAATGAACATATATATTTACATACATATATGTTATTTGGTATGTACTTATATACAATGTTCGTCAATCAAAATAAACCGTCAACGAAAGATCACTCCCTGAATTCGCTCAGGCTTTTGGAACGGGAATGTTATGTCCCTCACAGTGATGGGCATTATGTGGGGATGCACCTTGGAATTCTTGTTTTCAGATTGGATTTTTTTGCGCGCGGCATGTCCCGTTTGTCTTAGTGAGAAGTCCTTTGACGAAACCAAGTGTGCCGCGTGCGGGCAAGTGTTGGAGACGATTGTTCCAGAAGACGTGGTGTACAATGGTCAATTGCAACAGTTGCACTAAGGCCAAAATTACGGTGCCTTTGGTCAAGGCGATGTGTTTGAGCATCCCACCTTCAAGGCCCAAGCAATGGCCATTGCGTAAGTGCCTCAATCGCTACTTACATGTACATAGCTTCATACTTTACGCAGCTCAACGTCATGCATTCCACCAATTGGCTTCTTATTGTGATCAGTCGGTGGGTCTATGAAACGATATTTTCGTTTATATACATGTATATTGACTCAACGAGTATACATATATAGATAGATTCCAATAATTTTGCTTGTGTAGCCAGAAAAATAAAATATGAAAATAAGTGGATAAATACGTACACAAGCAGACAAATAATGATATATACACGTATTTCATTCATAAATAAATAAATAAGCAGGCAAATTTTTGCCATGAGGATATGCGCAGCGTTCTGTATGGCAGTCCAATCATGCATCGTAATGCATTCATGCTCAATGGCAGTCCAATCGCCCAGTCCTCAGACGATCGTGCTCCAAGCCTGTCCAATCCGTGTATCCTAATAGGTTCGTACCGTGTGGACCTTCAATGTTGGGCTGTAATACGGTCGTTCAATTTAATTCGGAGGCGGTCTGCGGCTAAATCGCCGCATGTCCGAATCTGTTCGTGCTCAATAGCAGTCAAATCGTCGTGTATCCAGGTGAAAATCGCTGCTGATGAAAGTGTCTAATTATGAGAAGTGGCTGATGCTGATGAATATGATTCCTGTGAAAATGGCAGTCGGTTGCTGCTTCGGCGATGTTAACAATTGTGCTTGTCTGAGCTGCTAGCTAGATCAGTGCTCCTTCAACGACCTGGTTTCCGAAAATAGCGGATGATGAATGTGACTGCTGATGAAAATAGACGACTTTTTGTTTGTTTTGTTGGCTAATTTCCCCTGCAGAGCTTCTGGCGAAGTGGAAGTCCCCGCAGACAGCAATTTATCATACGAAGAGTTATTTGGAGAGCCGCCGCCTGCTGATGCCGATGAGGAATAATTCAACAATAAAAAATAATTGGATTTTTGTACCTTGGTGCAGATTTCTCTAAGTTGATTCCGTGACGGGGTGCACGAAGTAGTTAGTGCCTTGAGTTTTGGAGATGTCATGAAACAGTACAGATTGAAATCAAGCTGATATGTTTGCGTAATTTATTGCCCGGGTGAAATTGACGGCTGAAAATGAAGTGCACAACGCAACTGAATCTATTCTTGGAGTTGCCATTGCTGATACCCTTCCGGGGTGAATCAGCTCTGTATTTAATTCGACCCATACTAACTGCTGTAGCTGAACTGTGCCCACTGATTTCTTCCTCTGTCCCTGGCACTGTACACGAAGGGCCAGTATTTGATTCATTTTGTGTAACATTGCCAAACAATTGCCATACTAATCATCTAAATAGAACAATGCAATGCCGCGTGCATAGCATGGTGTAAGCGTCGTCCACTGGAGAAGTGTGCATCCCCTTTTACCAAATGTCTTTTGCACCCGCATAGATTACGACGTTTTTTTTGAGGGTCTTGGAACTTGCCGATATTTTTCATCTCGTTGCCGTTCACTCGCATCAAACATCCAATAACCATAGAGAACTGTCATATTGTCAGTTCTGCTTAGGTTGCATCCAACATCCAAGCCGACTGCTTTGGTTAATCGCAATACTGCAGTACACATGTTATGTTTCCATCGTAGGGAGTCCATGTCTATACTCGATGCATGCCCGTATCCATAATATCTTGGAAATAGTTTCTGTAATGTGGAAAGTACTCATTGGGTATGATTGCAAGTTGATTTGCGCTCCATGCAGATTAAAGAAAGCGACAACGAAGACTCCGAAGGATACTCAGAACGGGACAGCCGTCGACTGCAAACAGACAGAAGAGAAAGTAGGGGACAGAACGAGAAAGGGAGCGCGAGAGAGGGAGCGACAGAGAAAGCGAAAGAAGGCCAGCGACGAGAGAGAACGAATAAGACTGATGGAGACAGCGACAGACCAAAATACAGATAGACACAACAGAGGGAGAGATAAAGAAATATAACAGCGAGAGAAGTCGGAAGCTTCGGAGAGATACAGGGGGAGAGTGCGAGCTACAGAAAGGCAGTGAGAGGAGTTTCTATCTGCATGATGAACATCTTTCCACTGTCCTATTGTCTCATCTCTTTTGATGTTTATTTTTTGCTCGTCAAAAGGTACATACTTGAATTTGTAGATACGAGGGTAGCAACACATTGTGAATGTATGAAGATGTTTCGGTCGAATGACCCAGACAGAGAAGGTGATGGACATAACGTCGTCCCTCTTGACGCAATTAAACACTGATTGTCGGAAGCCGAGAAATAATCTGAAAGATGTCCAACCTCGCACGCAAAATGTGATCAATGAGAAGGACAAGTAAATAGACTCCTAAATACACTCGTAAATAGTCGTCATTATTCTACAATGCACGCATGCAATCGGGCCTTGTTGACAGTTAACCGATTCGATCGCCCTTTAGCCAAGGATGGTCCAATGCCTGCTCCACAGTGCATCGTAGGCTAGGCTCTTCGCAAAGTAAATTGTTCATCAGTTCACCACCACGTTCATCACAGACTTCCGAAGCTTCCTTTAGAAGCATCCCAACTTGCCACATGTCCCCTGATTTCCCCCACGTCGAACCTTCTTTCTTCAGTTCGGGAGGAATATATTCATCCTTCAAATTGGGCCGCTGATCAACACCAGCTTGGCCTGCCCACTCCAAGTCAATCAAAAACCACCCTCTATTTGGAACAAATATTATATTGGGCCATCGGATATCCCGATGAACCCAATTTATCGCGTGAAGCCCGGATAGTGCCGTTAGTACACGTTGGATTGCAATCCGTAGGTCCTCTGGTGTAGTCGGCTTGCGCGTCAGCCCAAGAGGCTTTAATTCTACTTTCAAACAACCGCGATCCATCACTGCATCCTTGACGGGATAAATCAAACAGGGAATCCGTTCCTTTTTCCCTTTCAAGTGTTTGTAAAGCTTCAACAATTCACTTCCAGTATTACGCCAGGAATACTTTTCTACGCTGTCACGTAAATATGTGATCCGACATGAATCATAATTTTCAAAGCGACCCACAGGAGGGAAAGAAACCTCCGGTAGATTCACGTGCATGGCATGCAAAACACGGAAGCAATTCACGGCACATTGAACAACTTTCGCTCGTTCAACAGCATGTGTTTTAATGTTGAACTTGGCAGAAATAGCTACCAGCTCCCTGTTGCCCAAATTTTGATAAAAAAATTGAACCAGGCCACCGGCAGCAGCATAGCAGAGCTGATACGGCAACGCATTATACATCTGTGGATTCAGCTGTGCAAGCTTCTTCACCAAGTCATCTTTGGCATCCTCCAATTGACCTGTGTCGGCTTTCTCTTCACCTTTGAATGCCAACAGACCGTTTGGAAGCCAGCACAGAAAGTCAGCCCGGGATCCATCGGGCAGCGATTGAGAGGGATCGCAACAATTGCGCTCTATTTGTAAGGCTATTTCATGCCCCTTTCCAAGTAGGACCATGACCGTCTTGATCAGACCGTCAAGCACCTGATGCCAAGAATCTTCAGTTTTACCCATATGTTCATATTCCAAAATTAAATAGCGAAGCCCGTCAAGCTTGAAAGCCGTTTGTTCACGATGTGAAAGGAGACCTGTTTTTTCAACTCCCACTGAAATAGCTTGTGTCCTCGGAGTGGGGATAGGTTCCGCAAGCTGAGTCGATAAACAGCTCTCTCAACTCATCAATTGGTGGAATCTTATCAAATGGCTTGCCCCACTCTTTGATAATATCGGCAGAAACGTCTTCCACCTGACGACGTGCTCTAGCAGCTTCCCCTGACGACGTGCTCTAGCAGCTTCAAGCACTGCTAATTGAGACAAAAGCCGCGTCTTGTCGGCTCCACAGATCTGAAATACTTTTGTCGAGTCTGACTGATTGCCGCTCGAAGATCTGAAATACTTCTGTCGAGTCTACTGATGGCCGCTCGGAGACTTGAAATACCCATGTCCAGCCTGGTGATATTGCCCTTCGGAGACTGGTAATTTTTCTCGCCAGCTTAGAGACTTCAGTCGGGTCGCCACGGTTCCCTTCGATCTCCTCATTCATATGCTCGATCAACTCCTCCTTCAGTTTGATCTCGTCCTGCTCCTTTTCAATCTTCTCATTGATCTGCTTAATCTTCGCATGAACGTCTCAATCTTCGCATTGATCTGTCTCAATCTTCCGCATTGATCTGCTTAATCTTCCGCATCGATCTGCTCAATCTTTCCATTGATCGTCTCGATCTCCTTCTCTTCGATCTCCCGCTCCTTCTCCATCTTCGTCCTCGTTGTCAATTATTACGCTCTGTTCAACATGCAAGGTGCAGCCTTAGCTTAAATGTTTCACCCCTGCAGACAAAGAGTCAAAAATTCCCGGGTCAAACATTTTCCATTTCAGAGGCCTGTTGCCAACATTACCCCAATAAGTTTCAGCATTCCATCAATTATCGTGTACACCTCAACTGCAGCAACGCCCCTGTGAATAGCAGCACTAGTAGCAGCGCTAGTAGCAGCAGTACCAATCAGTAGCAGCAGGTAGCAGCATTAACAGCAGTAGCAGCACTAGTTGCAGCAGATAGCAGCAGCAGCAGCAGTAGCAGCAGCAGCAGCAGCAGTAGCAGCATTAGTAGCAGCACTAGTAGCAGCACTAGTAGCAGAACTAGTAGCAGCAATAGTAGCAGCACTAGTAGCAGCACTAGTAGCAGCACTAGTAGCAGCACAGTAGCAGCAGTAGCAGCACTAGTAGCAGCAGTAGTAGCAGCAGTAGTAGCAGCAGTAGCAGCAGCACTAGTAGCAGCAGTAGCAGCAGTAGCAGCAGTAGCAGCTAGTAGCAGCACTAGTAGCAGCACTAGTAGCAGCACTAGTAGCAGCAGTAGTAGCAGCAGTAGTAGCAGCACTAGTAGCAGCAGCTAGTAGCAGCAGTAGCAGCAGCAGTAGCAGCAGTAGCAGCAGTAGCAGCAGTAGCAGCAGTAGCAGTAGCAGCAGCAGTAGCAGCAGTAGCAGCAGTAGTAGCAGCAGTAGTAGCAGCAGTAGCAGCAGTAGTAGCAGCACTAGTAGCAGCAGTAGCAGCAGCAGTAGCAGCAGTAGCAGATAGCAGTAGCAGTAGCAGTAGCAGTAGCAGTAGCAGTAGCAGTAGCAGCAGTAGCGAGCAGTAGCAGCAGTAGCAGCAGTAGCAGTAGCAGTAGCAGTAGCAGTAGCAGTAGCAGTAGTAGCAGCAGTAGGCAGTAGAGCAGTAGGAGTAGGCAGTGAGCGTAGGAGTAGGAGTAGCAGGAGGAGGAGTAGGAGTGAGGAGTAGGAGTAGGAGTAGGAGTAGGAGTAGGAGGAGGAGGAGGAGTAGGAGTAGGAGTAGGAGTAGGAGTAGGAGGAGGAGCAGGAGGAGGAGCAGGAGGAGGAGTAGGAGTAGGAGGAGGAGGAGGATGACTCGTAGGAGGAGGAGGAGGAGGATCAGGAGGAGGAAGTGAGGAGTAGGAGGAGTAGGAGGAGGAGGAGGAGCAGGAGGAGGAGTAGGAGGAGAGGAGGATAGGAGGAGTAGGACAGTAAGGAGTAGGAGTAGCAGGAGGATTAAAGGATATGATTATCCACCGACTTACCAAAGATTACGTCCCAATCATCATCATCGACACCATCCATTTACGATCATTACCCATCGACTAAGCCACGAGATCACCCACGACTTACCATAATTTATTACTCACAGATCATCTATCGACTTACCATACGGATCATCATCTTACCACGATTACGACAAATCGATCTACCCATCCTATTATCCGCATCATTATCCATCAATTATCACCGTATCATTATCCAGATCATTATCCAATCTATCACCTACATTATTATTATCCATTTATCCATCGATCAACTCCAATCATTATGACGACATTATTATCCAATTATCTATTCTTACCCACTCCATTATCCATCATTATCCTAATCATCTACCATCCATTTATCCGAATCCACTTATCCAATCGATCTATCCACTGGATCTATCCAATCATTTTACCATGCATTATCAGATCGACTACCCAACGATATTATCCAATCATTATCCAACGACTACACCCGAGACGACTACCACGACTACTACGACTACCATCATTTACGACGAACGACTAAACTCAACGACTACGGAATCGTACTAACGACGGACTACCATCCGATTATCCGACGACTAACCAACGATACCTATCTCAACGACATTAATCAACGACTATCACATCATTATCACGACTAACCCATCCAATTTATCCATATCGATTATCCATCCATTCACCCAACGACTACCGAAACGATCTCACCCTACGATTACCGAATCGACTTTACCAACGACTACCCCACGCACTACGACGACTACCAACGCATCAATCATCATTATCCGACGATGACCATCATTATCAGCTAGGGTAGGAGGGAGGAGGAGGAGGAGGAGGAGGGAGGAGGAGGAGGGAGGAGGGAGAAGG
>CAVZSY010000009.1:0-5000 GCA_963778045.1 Vulcanimicrobiota bacterium | reverse complement strand
ATTTGTTACCACGACTACCAACGATCTACCACGATCACCAAAAATCGACTACTGGAACTACTTCACCAAATTCATGCACCAGAAAATCAGGACCATCATTATCCAATCATACTACCACGACTACCAAATCATGTCATCATTTACCCAAATCACTACCACCATGTCACCATGTACCTATCATGATCATCGACTACACCATCATTATTATTTATTTACCAACGACTACTCCAACGACTACAACTTGATCATTAGCCACTCCATCAAACACGTCATTGAACATGTCATCGGTCACTAACCATCAACATTATCATTCAATTCACCATCATTATCATCAAGGACTTCAAATTATTATTTATTTACCAACTACTTAACCACTATCATCATGCAATTCAAGATTCAAGACTACCAATCATTATCATCATTATGCAACTATGTATCCAACATGTACCGAATCATTATCATCATTATCATCATACCATTATCCAATCCAGCACCAAAATCATTATACCAATCATTATCCATCATTATCCAATCCATTAACCAATCATTATCATATCATTTTATTACTTACCAAATTCATGTTCCTCATTATCATTCACTATCCAAAATTGTTATCAAATTCATGATCATTCATTATCATCCACTTATCAATTATGCCATCATTATCAAAAATTTATTACAATATCATCATTAACAATTTCATTATGAATCATTATCATTCATGAACGTATCCATTATCCAAATCCATTATCAAATCATTATCCAATTGATTCAATCATCATTAATTCATCCATGATGGTATTATTATCCAATCACTTATTATCAATTACCATTAATTTACCCAAATTTATTATCCATCATTATCAATCCATTATTGCATCATTGATTATCCAAAAATCCACTTATCCAAAAATCACTACTCAATTTATTTATCCAGAAATTCATTACCACAATTCATTATCATCTCACTTACGCCATCATTATCCAATCATGTCATCATCATGATTAACGTATTCATGTATCAATTTACCAATTATTTTACCCATTCACTTATCCAATCATTATACCCAAATCATATGTCACCGACTACCATCACTATTATTCATTACACCAATCATTAATCCAAATTTACTTACCATCGATTATCCATCAATTTCACCAATCAACGACTACCAAACGACTACCACTCACTACGAAGATCTATCGACGCATTATCCAATCGACTACAGTACCATTACCCACCCACTAACCACGATTTACCGATCCATGACTACGACTACCAATCAAATTAGGAGGGATAGGGAGGAGTAGCAGCAGTAGCAGCAGTAGCAGCAGTAGCAGCAGTAGCAGCAGTAGCAGCAGTAGCAGCAGTAGCAGCAGTAGCAGCAGTAGCAGCAGTAGCAGCAGTAGCAGCAGTAGCAGCAGTAGCAGCAGTAGCAGCAGTAGCAGCAGTAGCAGCAGTAGCAGCAGTAGCAGCAGTAGCAGCAGTAGCAGCAGTAGCAGCAGTAGCAGCAGTAGCAGCAGTAGCAGCAGTAGCAGCAGTAGCAGCAGTAGCAGCAGTAGCAGCAGTAGCAGCAGTAGCAGCAGTAGCAGCAGTAGCAGCAGTAGCAGCAGTAGCAGCAGTAGCAGCAGTAGCAGCAGTAGCAGCAGTAGCAGCAGTAGCAGCAGTAGCAGCAGTAGCAGCAGTAGCAGCAGTAGCAGCAGTAGCAGCAGTAGCAGCAGTAGCAGCAGTAGCAGCATAGTAGCAGCAGTAGTAGCAGCAGTAGCAGCAGTAGCAGCAGCAGCAGTAGCAGCAGCTAGTAGCAGCAGTAGTAGCAGCAGCAGTAGCAGCAGTAGCAGCAGCAGTAGCAGCAGTAGCAGCAGTAGCAGCAGTAGCAGCAGTAGCAGCAGTAGCAGCAGTAGCAGCAGTAGCAGCAGTAGCAGCAGTAGCAGCAGTAGCAGCAGCAGCAGCAGCAGCAGCAGTAGCAGCAGTAGCAGCAGTAGCAGCAGTAGCAGCAGTAGCAGCAGTAGCAGCAGTAGCAGCAGTAGCAGCAGTAGCAGCAGTAGCAGCAGTAGCAGCAGTAGCAGCAGTAGCAGCAGTAGCAGCAGTAGCAGCAGTAGCAGCAGTAGCAGCAGTAGCAGCAGTAGAATTGACTACCACGACTACCACACGACTACCCACCAACTACCAAATCATGTCACCGACTACCATCATCTACCACGACATGCACCGCATCATTATCAAAAATCACTACCATCATGTACCACGACTACCATCATTATCCATCCATTATCATCATTATCCATCATTATCATTCATTCACCAATCATTATCCATCATTATCCATCATCTACCACGACATCATCAACGACTACCAACGATCATCATTGATTATCCACGAACTACACCGACGACACTAACCACTTCGCTTCAACTACGATCCATCAACCATGATTCCACCACCAACCACCACCACCACCATGAGGACTTTATTTATTTAATCCATCATCCTACCATTATCCATCATTATCCATCATTATCATTATCATCATCATTATCATCATTATCCATCCATTATCATCTCATTATTATTATCATTATTCATTATTATTACCGACTATTATTATTCATATTATCATATTATCATCATTATCATGGCACTATCTCATTATACGATCCATTATCCATCGATTATCCATCATTATCCATCATTATCCAATCATTATCATCATTATCCGGACGATTATCGATCCATTATCATCGAGATTATCATCATTATCCATCATTATCCATCCACTATCACGTCATTATCATCATTTACCACGATCACCAACGACTACCACGAGATCACCATCATTAACCCAACGACTACCAAACGACTACCATCCGATTACCACGAGTTCACCGGATCGATCACCCAATTTATTATCAACGACTACCACGATCACCCAACGACTACCACGATCTACCAACGGACTACCAACGACTACCACGATTACGACGACTACTCCATCATGTCACCGGATCTACGCTATCACTCGACTGCGACGACACGTACGTGCTCACTATGATTTATTATCCAACGGATTAACCACGACTACCATCATTCACCAAATCATGTCACCACTTACTCAATTCATGAACCATCTCATCAAGCACTTAACCTACTACACTTACCATCTAACACTATGCATCTACACTATCCATCATTATGACGACTACCCACCAAAGGACCTTCCACTATCCAACGATTATCCAACGATCTACCGACTACACCACTCCAACGCCACCACTGATGAGCTACCACACTCGACCTAATGATCTAACGTATACCCAAGTCATCACACCACCGCCATTCTACGCATGTACCACGATCTACCACTTACCAAGTTTCCACTAACCTCAACGATCACCAACGACTACCTCAATTATTTTACCGAATCACTTACCGTCCACTAATCCAAACGACTACCAACGGATCAACCACGACTACCGTATCATTATCCATCATTTTACCATCATTATCCAACGTATGTCACCGACTACCAACGGACTACCTATCCACTTACCAACGACATTATCAAAAATCCATGTACCGACGACTACCTCATTCATTATCCAACGACTACCAACGATCTACCGAACGACTACCCACGTATATCTACCAACGACTACCTTGTATCGATTATCCAATCAATTCACCTAATCACTAACCACGATTCACCAATCATGTCACCGCATCCAACCATTAACCATCAGCCACTAACCACATCAACATGTCATCTAAACTATTTACCCAATCCATGACGACGACTACCTACGATGCTCCCACTAATCCGAACGATCTACCAGATTTATGTCATGTACCACTGACCAATCTACCACTGATGAGACTACTACACTCAAACTACGATCTCACCGATTACCGACGTATTATCCTACGTACTTACTATTTATTACATGTCATCAAACCATGTCATCAACCATTAACCATCAACACTTTACAATGTCACTATCATTCATTCACCAAAATCAACTAACTCCGACTACCAAATCATGTCACCGACTACCGACTACCACTCAACATGGTCACCACTCAGGACTACCACGACTCACTCATGAACCAGTACCAAGTCATGACCACTACTACCACGATATGTCACCGACTACCAAATCACTAACCACGGCTCATGGTTACCATGCAACTAACGATCTACCCAACCACTAACCAACGTAGGACCAACGATACCACCCCAGGATCAGCAGCAGCAGCAGCAGCAGCAGCAGCAGCAGCAGCAGCAGCAGCAGCAGCAGCAGCAGCAGCAGCAGCAGCAGCAGCAGCAGCAGCAACAGCAGCAGCAGCAGCAGCAGCAGCAGCAGCAGCAGCAGCAGCAGCAGCAGCAGCAGCAGCAGCAGCAGCAGCAGCAGCAGCAGCAGCAGCAGCAGCAGCAGCAGCAGCAGCAGCAGCAGCAGCAGCAGCAGCAGCAGCAGCAGCAGCAGCAGCAGCAGCAGCAGCAGCAGCAGCAGCAGCAGCAGCAGCAGCAGCAGCAGCAGCAGCAGCAGTAGCAGCAGCAGCCGCCGGATATCCACCGGGTCAGCCGGTTCACGGTCATCGAGGCCTATGACCGGCTGGTCGCGAGGGCTGCGTGGAGTTCGCGAGGCGCGGCTTTTTCGCGCCGCGGCGACCGCGTGCCCAGAAGGCGCGCTCGCGGCCGCTCCCGAGGTCCACCAGCACAACGAACAGTCTGTTTGGCTCATTCGCCGGCTGCTGGAGGCGGGAGACCAGCCCACGCTCGCCGGCGGACCGTGGCTCCCCAATCCGTGGCAGGACGACGCGGGCATCCGTCAGGCTCTCGGCGCGCTTGCCCGCAAGAATGGCGCGCACCTCCTCGAATACGGCAATCCTTTTGGTTATCTGCCGTTGCGCGAGTATCTGGCGCTGAACATGGCGGATATCGGCGTCGCGGCGTCGGCCGGGCAAATCCTGCTGACCCAGGGGACGAGCCAAGCGCCTGACCTG
>CAVZSY010000008.1:0-508217 GCA_963778045.1 Vulcanimicrobiota bacterium | reverse complement strand
TGGTGGAGATGAGGAGACTCGAACTCCTGACCCCTTACATGCGAAGCAAGTGCTCTACCAGCTGAGCTACATCCCCACGATTTGCACTACGCGAACGATTGGTCCACGCAGGGGCAACGCGCTGGATTATACGTGGCGGGGTTTCCCCCTGTCAAAGGCTTTGGGTGCTCTCAGCCCTTCGACAAGCTCAGGGTGACAGAAGGGGAGCTCAGGGTGACAGAAGGGGAGCTCAGGGTGACAGAAGGGGGAGGGAAGAGGAGCGCGGGGGTGGCGCCCGCCCTTCGAGGCTCGCTGCGCTCGCGCCTGAGGGTGACACAGGGTTTTTGGGAATGGTTTGCAAAATGGGGTGGGATGGGGATTCGGTCGGAGTATGTTACGCGGCCTCGGGAGCAGATTTCGGGGGTTTTGGCGGCGGGGAAGCGGTTTTTTTCGGCGGCGGAGATTCATCGGGCGCTCGAGGATGAGCAAGCGAAGGTCTCGTTGTCGACCGTGTACCGCACGCTCGAGCACCTCATGGCCAAGGGCGAGGTAACGGTCCGGATCGATGATGCCGGCGAGTCGACCTATATGCTCTGTGAGCCCGAGCACCATCATCATCATGCGATCTGCCGCGTCTGCGGGAAGGTCGATGACGTCGATTGTACGGTCGTCGACCAGTTTTCCGAGTCGCTGCTCGATCTTCACGGCTTCGAATTGGACGGACATAAGATGGAATTCATGGGGCGGTGCCGCGCGTGCCGCTAAAGCGCCTTTTCGCCTGTGCGCTGCTGGCTGGGCTGGCCGCGTGTGGCGGCAACGCCGTGCAAGCCTCGGGGCCGATTCCCGTCGTCACCACGATCTCCACGTTCAACTCGCTGGTCACCGGCGTCGGCGGCCCCTACGTGCACGTGCGCAACCTCGTGCCGGTCGGCGTGTCGCCCGAAACGTACGAACCGACGCCGCAAGATGCGGTGATGCTCTCGCAGGCGCGCCTGCTGATCGAAAACGGTGCCGGCCTCGAAAGCTGGCTTGCGCCCACGCTCAAGAACGTCACGGCGCCCAATCTCAAAGTCGTGGTCGAAAGCGCCGGGCTCGACGTCAAGAACATGAATCCGCATCTGTGGATGGACCCCGAGAACGCCAAGGTCTACGTGCAGAAGATCCGCGACGCGCTCACGCAAATGGATCCCGCGCACGCGAGCGCGTTTAAAGCCAACGCTGCGGCGTACGATAAGCGGCTCGATGCGCTCTCGCGTTCGATTCAAGCCAAGATCGCGACCATTCCGCCGAGCCATCGCTACATGATCGTGTTTCACAACGCGTGGCAGTACTACAACGACCGGTTCGGCATCGTCACGCTGGGCTTCATCGAAGTCAACCCGGGGCAAGATCCCAATCCGCAGCAGGTCGCGCATCTGATCGATCTCGCGAAAGCCGCACCACGTGCGCGCGATCTTCGCCGAACCGGAGTACAGCAAAAAGCTGGCCGACCAGATCGCCTCCAACGCCGGCATTCACGTCGTCGACGATCTCTACGACGATTCGCTGGGTACCGATCCGCGCGTGCACGATTACATCTCGATGCTCACCTACGACACCAACGTGATCGTCCAAGCCCTCAAATGAACGAGAGCCGCGGCGACGCCGTTCGGGTCGACGGGTTGGTCGTGCGTTATGAACGCACGCTTGCACTCGACGGCGTTACGCTCGACGTGCGCTTCGGCGAAGCGATGGGCATCGTCGGGCCTAACGGATCGGGTAAATCCACGCTGCTCAAATCGATTGCGGGGCTGCTCACGCCGTCGCGCGGCGAGGTGTGCGTCCTTGGGACGCAGCCGCGCAAGCTGCCGCCCGGCTCGATCGCTTACGTGCCGCAAATCGAGGCGGCGGATTGGTCGTTTCCCGCGACGGTGTGGGATGTGGTGGCGATGGGGCGGTTTCCGCGGATGCGGTTTTGGCAAATCTTCGGTGAGGCCGATCGCCGCGCGGTGGAAGATGCGCTTCGCGCCGTCAACATGTTCGATTTGCGCACGCGGCACATCGCGCAGCTTTCGGGCGGCCAGCAGCAACGCGTCTTCGTTGCGCGTGCGATCGCACAGCAACCGCAGTTGCTGCTGCTCGACGAGCCGACCACCGGTGTCGATGCCGAAACCGAAGAGGCCCTGCGGCGCGTGGTGCGTTCGCTCGTCGAAGGCGGCCTGCCGGTGCTGATGACGACGCACGATCTGGATCGCGTCGACGATTGGTTCGACCGTCTGCTGGTGCTCGACCGGCGCGTCCTCGCACTGGGAACCCCCGAAGAAGTGGTCGCAGTCCGGCGCATACGCGTCGATTCGCGAACATACCCACACGCACGGCCACGCGAGGAGCGCATAAGCCTTGGACGCCCTGCTCGTTCCCTTTCAATACGCCTTTATGCAGCGGGCGTTCGTTGCTGCGCTCGCGGTCGGACTGCTGTGCTCGGTGATGGGCACGTACGTCGTGCTGCGCAAGCTCTCGTTCATCGGCGACGGCATCGCGCACGCCTCGTTCGCCGGCATCGTGATCGCCTACATTCGCGGCGTGGATTTTTACATCGGCGCGGCGGTCGTCGCGGTGCTCACGGCGCTGGGAATCGGCTTCGTCCATCGTCGCGGCAACATCTCGCTCGATACCACGATCGGCGTGCTCTTCACGGGTGCGTTCGCGTTGGGCATCTTCCTGATGAGTCAGCTCAAGAATTACGCCGTGGATCTGCAGAGTTTTCTGTTCGGCAATATCCTCAGCGTTGGACCGAGCGACATGCTGTTCATCGGGGGGCTTTCGCTCGCGATCGCGATCACGGTGATTATCCTGTATCGCGGGCTGCTCTACACGTCGTTCGATCCGGTTGTTGCCGGCGCGAGCGGCATGCACGTCGAGCGCATCGAGTACGTGCTGCTGGTTATGCTTGCGCTCACGATCATCGTCGCGCTGCAGTCGGTCGGCATCATCCTGGTCGCCGCGCTGCTGGTGACGCCGGCCGCGGCGGCGTATCAGCTCACCTCACGCTTTGCGCCGATGATGGCGCTTGCATCGACGCTCGGCGTCATCAGCACCGTGGGTGGCCTCTACCTCTCGTATTTCTTGCGTGCGTCGAGCGGCGCGACGATCGTGCTGCTGGCCACCGTGCTGTTCTTTCTCGCGGTCGCGACCAAGCAAGTGCGCAACTTCAGCGCGCGGCGCGGTTAGTCCGCACCCCGCATCACCAGCCAACGCTCCTCGCCTTCGGGCTGTAGATAGCCCGCCGCCGACAGCGTCTTGAGCACTTCTTGCATCGCCGCGCGTTCGTTCTTGTTGGGCATGCCGGCCCAGCGCATCGCAGCGTCGTGTAGGTCGATCGTCGTATTGGGAACGAGCAGATCGCGCACGAATGACTCCGGAAGTTTTACGCGCTCCATGCGGTGCTGCACTGGCTCGAGTGCGTGTTCAAGCGACGTCGCCGGCATTGGAACTACCGGTTCGACGGCGGCGATGGGTTCGGCGACGGGCGCCGGCTGCTGCGGCGTCGAGGCCGCCGGCGTGACGAGCGAGGCCATGGCGGCGTCGGCTAGCGCGGGTAGCCATTCGCCGAGCACCGTCGCGGCGGTTTGCCACGGCACGGCGTTCACGCGCGCGACGCGCCGTTCGATGCCGCGCAGAATCGCCGCGGCGACGCCGTCGGGTTTGGCGTGCCAGGCGGCCGGCCGTTCTTCCATCCCCGAGGCGCGCGAGAAGTCCGTGTCGACCACGCCGGGATCTACGTAGGTGACGAACACGCCGCGTGCATGCAATTCGCGGCGCAGTTGAATCGACGCGGCGCGAATCGCCGCTTTGGCCGGCGCGTATGCGCCGTAACCGGGTGCCGGCACGCGCGCTAAGCCCGACCCGAAGAACACGAAGCCGCCGTGATTCTTTTCCACCTCGGCCAGTGCGGCGCGCGCGATGCGCAGCGGCGCGGCGACATGCAGTTGCCATTGGCGTTCGATCTGCGCGTCGCTTTCGTCGAGAAGCAGCGATGCGTGCGCGGCGCCGGCGTTGTTCACCACCACGTCGATGCGCCCGAAGGCTTGCAGCGTGCGCTGCACGATCAGCGTCGCGGCATCTTTTGCAAGAACGTCGGCGGTGAGCACGTCGCATTTTCCGCCGTGTGCTTCGATCTCGCTTGCAAGCGTCTCAAGACGTTCGGTGCGGCGGGCGACTAACACGACGGCCCAGCCGTGCGCGGCGGCTCGTCGAGCCAGCGCGGCGCCGATGCCGGAACTAGCTCCGGTAACGACGATAGAGCGCATCGATTCCTCCTGGTAAGCTTGAGTAGAACGCGGCTTCCGACGCGATCGGCGGCGGGAGTAGGCTTCACATGCCAGCCCTCGCGCGCGACTTGCGCCAGCATCGGCGCGACCGGTTTTTCGCTGCCGTCGGCACGGATTAGGCCGAAGTGCAGTTCGTGTTTCGCATCGATCGAACGGCGGGAGATCGCTAAGATTGCGATCGTAGTCGGCCCAGCACCACCACATCGCGCCGATCGCGCCGCGAGCGTGGAGCTTTTCGAGTACCGTCCGTCGCATAATGCGCCATTTCGTCCTCGTTCAAACACTCGAAGGACGCCGGCATTGGCTGCACCCGACGGGCACGCCGGGTTGCCAAATTCGGTAAACAGCAGCGGTTTCTCGGTAAACGCCTGCATCAACGCGCGTAGAACGGCACCACGTCGGTGTCCAAGCGGCCGCGCGAGAACGTGGCGTACACGGAGTACCCGTGCATCGTGGCGATCTCCCAGGGTTTTGCCAGCGACGACGGCCGCAGGTGGCGATCACGCTCCACGTCTTCGCCATGCGTGCCGGCGGTCACGATACCGTTCGACGTTTCGTGCAGCGCGTGCGACAGACGCGCACTCCACTGCGCGGCGTGCGCCGGTTCTTGCGGTTCGGCCATGTTCGAAAATTCGTTGCCGAGGTCCCAGCCGTAGAGCGCCGCATGATCGCGGGCGCGTTCGCCGACCGCGCGCGCGAACAACTCTTGCGCGTCGAGCAGCGCGGGGTCGTGGTAGAAGTCGCCGATCCCGAAGGGCGAGGTCGTGGTGCCGCTGGTGATCGTGCGGAAGCGGCCGTGCGGGCGGTCGAGGTTCAGCGACCAGGCGGGCAGCCAGTTGACCCCGCTCATGTGTCCGCAAAACAGTGTGGGCATGGCGCGCAGCCCCGCACTTTCGATCGCGCCCATCATTGCGTCGAAACGGCGCAGCATTTCCGGATCCATCCGGTCGGGCGCCGGCTGGAAGTCTTCCCACAGCAAAAAGAAGCGGACGAGATCGAGGCCCAAAGCCTTTGATGCGGGCGAGGTCCTCGCGTATCTCACCCAGGTCGAAGCGTCTCCACATATACATCGCGCTACGGCGCGGCCAGTAGTTGACTCCTAGCAAAAACGAAGACATGGCCATAGGTTGTCCCACGCCGCGACTCGAAGCGCCTGCACGATGACGCAAGCAACAAACGCCTCGGTCGGCATCGTGATGGGAAGCCGGTCGGACTGGGAAACGCTGCTCCCGGCGCGCGAGACGCTCGACGAGTTGAAGATCGCGTGCGAGATGCGCGTCGTCTCCGCGCACCGCATGCCCGACGAGATGTTTGCCTACGCGCAGAGCGCCGCGCAACGCGGCTTGCAGGCGATCATTGCCGGTGCCGGCGGCGCCGCGCATTTGCCGGGCATGATCGCCGCGAAGACGCTCGTTCCGGTGATCGGCGTGCCGGTGCAATCCAAGGCGCTGCAGGGGATGGACTCATTGCTTTCGATCGTGCAGATGCCGCCCGGCGTTCCGGTCGCAACGATGGCGATCAACGGCGCGGTTAACGCGGCGCTGCTCGCCGCGCGCATCATCGCGCTGCACGATAGCGGGGTCGCGCAGCGATTGGACGCCTACGTTCGCACGATGCACGACGCAGCGGCTCCAGCACCCCGTGATCCAAACGATCGGCGTCATCGGCGGCGGCCAGCTCGGCCGCATGTTCGCGCTCGAGGCCAAGCGCATGGGCTACAACGTGATCGTGCTCGACCCGCAAGAGCATTCGCCGTGCGGGCAGGTTGCCGACGAGCAGATCATCGCCGCCTACGACGACCTCGACCGCGATCAGGGACTTGGGCAAGCGCACCGACGTCGTCACCTACGAGTTCGAGAACATCGCGATCGCGTCGGTCAAACATTTGGAAGACAACGGCTTTAGCGTCATGCCGTCAAGCAGCGTACTCAAGATCACGCAGGACCGTTTGCTGGAAAAGCGCTTCGTGCGTTCGTGCGGGATCGCGACGGCCGACTTTGCCGAGATCAACCGCTTCGACGATTTATCGGAAGCCGCGATGACCATCGGGTTTCCGGCGATCCTCAAAACGGTGCGCGGCGGCTACGACGGCAAGGGGCAGTGGCGCGTCACGTCGCTCGACGAAGCGCGCGCGGCATTTAACGCAGGGAAGGGCGCGCAACTGATCTACGAGCGCGTCGTGCCGTTCGCCCGCGAAGTCAGTATCGTCGCCACGCGCAACACGGCCGATCAGGTCGTGACCTATCCCGCCGGCGAGAACTCGCACGATCGCGGGATTCTGGCGATGACGGTCGTGCCGGCTCGCATCAGCGAGGATGCGCGGGCACGCGCGCGCACCATCGCCACGACCGATCGGGCAGCAAACTCGGGATTGTCGGAACCTATTGCGTGGAGCTTTTCCTCACCGCAAGCGGCGAGCTGCTGGTCAACGAGATCGCGCCGCGTCCGCACAACAGCGGCCACTACTCGATCGACGTAACGCAGTGCTCGCAATACGAACAGCACGTTCGCGCCGTGTGCGATCTGCCGCTCGCCGAGCCCAAGCTGCTCTCGAACGCGATCATGATGAACATCCTGGGCGCGGGCACAGGCGATCATCTCATCGGCGAAGAGGCGCTGCTCTCCGATCCCTCGATCGTGCTGCACATGTACGGCAAGCGCCACGCGGTCGCGCGCCGGAAGATGGGGCATTTCACGATGCTGGTCGACGGGCCGATCGACGAGCCCGCAATTGCGCGCGCCAAAGCCGCGCACGCGAAACTAAGCTGGGCCTAAAACTCCAGCGTACGCGGCTTCGGCGGAATATCCGTGTACGCCATCGGGCGATCCCACCAGTCGTGGGCGCGCCAGCGTAATTGCTCGGGCGTCGGCGGCGACGGCAGGCGTTGCTCGAGCGCGGCAGCGTACGCATCGAGATAGCGATCGATCATGCGCTCGACGGTGAATTCACGCTCGACGCGCTCGCGGCAGGCGCGGCGGTCGAGCTGCGCGAGTTGTTTCACACGCGCAACCGCTTCATCGACATTTGCGCACGCGAACCCGGTTTCGCCGTCGACGACGATTTCCGGCACGGACCCCATCGCTGCGCCGAGCACGGGCGTGCCGCACGCCATCGCTTCCATCATCGTCAGGCCGAAACGCTCGGGGCGCGTCGTCATGTGCACCAGCGCGAGCGCGTTGCTGAGCAGTTCATCGCGCGCCTCGCGCTCAACCGCTCCCAGAAATTGCACGCGGTCGCCGTCGATATGCGGTTCGATCGCTTCGTGAAAGTAGCGCTCGTCCTGGGGAATCGCGGCCATTTTCAAACGTACGCCGGCGCGTTTGGCGATTTCGATCGCCAGATGCGGACCTTTCTCGGGATGAAAGCGCCCGAGAAACACCAGATAGTCCCCGGGGCGATCGCGAAACGTAAACTCGGATGGATCGATGCCGTTGTAGGTCGTCGCGAGATACCCAAGGCCCGGATCGCGATCGGCGTCGCTGATCGAGCAGAAGAAGCTGCGCTGCGCGCACGCGTAATACGCAGCGAGAATCTGCGGCGACGAAAAGCCGTGAATCGTCGTGAGCAGCGGCGGCGCAGGTCGTGGCGAGCGCGTAGGTCATCGGCTTCCAGTCGAAGTTATTGTGGATGAGATCGAACTCGCCCGCGCGCCGGAAAAGCTCGCCGATGTGCAGAGCCGTGTAGACCTCGCCGTTGAGTCCGGGATCCTCGTTGATGCCGACGGGAATCACCGATGCGACGGGTCCGCCGAAATGCGAATTGCCGGTCGCGAACAGGGTGACGTCCAGACCGCGCGCACGCATGCCCGTGGCGATGTTGTACGCGATCTGCTCCCACGGGCCGTACCCCGCCGGCGGCGTCGGCCACGCAATCGGCGCGAGAATCGCGACGCGCAAACCTGCAAGCGCGTTCACGCCAATGCTCCGCGCACGTGCACCACGGCCGCGGCAACCAGGCAGAGCCATCCGCAGCCGAAGAGCGTGCCGCCGATCACGTCGGTCGCGTAGTGCGCCGCGAGCGCGAGCCGGGACCAGTCGATACCAAGCATCCAGATCACGAGCACGATGACGCCGGCAACCTTCGCGGCGCGCGGTGCAGGTGAAAGCAACAGCACTGTGGCCCAGCCCCCAAAGAACGTGATCGACGTGGTCGCGTGCCCGCTTGGATACGAGAGTCCCGTCTCGTGGCGCAGCAGCCAGTCGGGACGATTGCGGCGGTACAAACGCTTGAGGCCTTCGACGGCGGCCTGTGAGGCCAGTCTGCGACGCGACCACGATCGCCGGAATCCAGAGCGACCAATGCATCACGGCGAAGAGCATCGCAATCGCGATGCTCAGCAGCACCAACGCCGGCGTGCGGCCAGTCGTCGTGAACGCGGCTGCCACACTGACGCCGGTTCCGCGCACCGACGCCGCGGTGAGATCGAGCCGGCCCGCGGCGCGCGGCGCGACCACGAGCCCCAAGAGCGCAAACGCCGCGAACAGGACGGCCGCGGCGATCAGCAACGACATGGCCGGTGTCACGCGCTCGCCTCCCCGGTTTGCGCGCGTGGGATCATCACCCGCAGCGCCTTTGGCTCGATGCGGAACGTCACCGGTGTCTTGCAGAGCACCTCGCCGTCGATCGCGACGCGCACGCGACGCGATGTTTTGATCTTGATGCGCTCGGCTTGAAAATAATGCACTTCAGGCAGCGAGGTCTGCGAACGCGTGAGGAACGCCGCGTAGGTCTTGATGGTGTCGAGCGCGCCGGTTCGTTCGGTTGCGAAAAATGTCAGCATACCGTTGGTGAGGCTGGCTTCGGGTGTGACCGGCGTGTGGCCGTAATCGCGGCCGCTCACGACGATGATTTGGCGCGTTTCCAAGTCCAACCGGTTCTTTTTCCAACGCACGTGCGCCTTGAAGGGGTGCTGCTGCAAGATCGGTTTGATCGCGGTGATACCGTACGCGATCGGGCCAAGCCGCGCCTTGAGCCAGTGCGGGGTCTCCGCGCCGATTTCCGAGGCTAGGCCGATCGTCGCGAAGTTCGCAAAGTACATGCCGTTGGCGACGCCGACGTCCACGCGCGCGACCTCTCCGTAGGCGATCGCGTCGAACGCCGCGTCGAGCGAATTCCCGATGCCCAGGCTGCTCGAAAAACTATTGCCTGTGCCGGCCGGGACCACGCCGAGCACCGCCTTGGTGTGCGCAAGGACGCCGACGGCGGCGGTGAGCGTCCCGTCGCCGCCGCAGACCACGATCAACTTCGCGCCGGACTTGACCGCGCGGCGGATTCGTTTGCATACGGCCTTACCACCGTCTTCGAGGTGCGACTCGGCGATCGCCACACCCCGCTGCCGAAGTTGCTCCCCGGCTTGAATCAGATCGCGCTCACCATTGCGCGCGTGCGCCTCGCCTACGACGATTGCTGGATGCTCCATCTAGGAGCATCCATGCCCACAATCGCGCCGGTTCTCACCTTGGTGCTATTCGTCGTCGGGCGGCGTGCGGTCGAGCGCGGCCTTTTTGAGGTTGAAGTGCGTTGCGTCGATCAGCGAGCGCATCTTGGTGGTCGAAATCGGCGCAACCGGCGTTTGCGCGTAGTTGAACATGTCCGACAGATTGTCGGCGTTCGCGTCTTCCTCGCCCAGCGTGCCGAGATTCCAATTGGTCTCGATGAAGCGCAGGATCGACCCGAAGTCGCGCTGTGTGTGCGAGACGTACGGCAGGCCGCCCGGCGTTCCGTGTTTGGACCAGGCCGATGCGACGATCAGCGGCACGCGGAAGCCCCACGAGACGCCGTTGACCTGCGGCGGCGTCACGTGATCGTACCAGCCGCCCGAATCGTCCCACGTCACGAGAATCGCCGTGTTGCCGTAGTATTGGCATTTCGGATTGGCCTGCGTCGCGTTGCTTTCGGCGATCGCGAGGTAGATCGTGCCGACCCAGCCGGGACCGCCGGCGCTCAAGCTGCCGGCGTGATCGGAGTCTAGGCCCGGCGGCGTGACGTACGAGACGTTGGGAAGATTGCAGTTCTGGATGTCGCTGACGATGTTGGTTTCGGGCGTCGAAATATTCGTATTCCAATCCGGCCCGTTGCGGATGTGCTGGATTGCATCGTACACGTTGACGCCTGCGTCGACCGTGTTGTTCAACTGACCCGTATAGTATTTCCAGGACACGGCTTTCGCGTCCATCAGGTCGCCGATCGTCATCTGGTTGAAGCACGGGAACGGTCCGGTACCGGCCGCCGTTTCGGTTTCGCCGGTCGTGAACACCGGAACCGTCGAACCCGTGGTGCTGTCGCATCCCCAATTGACCGGGTTCGCGCCGTCATAGGAGGTCGCGCCCGGAAGGAGCGGATCGTCGGCCGCTTGGCTTTGACCCGAGATCAGAAACAAATGCCCCGGGAACGTGGGGACGAGTCGCGAGCTGAACATGTCGTCCGCCAGTCCATACGTCGACGCCAGCGTATGGTAGAGAATCGTCTCGAAATACGGCACGTCGGCGAATACAAAGCCTGCCGGCGGCGTCGGTTCGGGTGCGACCGGATTGACCGGATTGAAGAGAAAGCCGCTGTTGCCCGCGCCCTGCTCTTCGGCGAGCAGCGTTTGGTGGGTGTGATCCGGATCGGCCGGGTACTCGAATGGTACCGCGGTGAGCGAATGGGTGGTGTTGCTCGGATCGGTCCAGGTCGTCACCGTGTTGGCGCCCGGATACGGCGCGCCACCGGTGAGAAACGAGCTGGCAAAGAGATTATCGAACGTGCGATTCTCTTGAATTACGACGATGACGTGCTCGATCGGACTGCCGGCCACCGGCGAGACGAGCGCGACCGGTCCCACGGACGACGACGGCGTCGGCGTCCCGGCGGGAACGAACGAACTCGTGGGCGTGCTCGTCGTTCCGCTGCACGCGGCGAGCAAGGCGGTGGCGGCAAAGACTGCCGCAAAAATATATCTGCGCATTAGCTACGATGCTACGGGGCGCAGATTAACGGGCGCGTTAAGAAAAGATTGTCGTTCCCGCTTTTATCACCGCTTGCGGTTCACGCAGCGTGCGGATATCGTCGGCAATGTCGCGCGCGAAAAGCACGAGGTCGGCGGGCTCTCCCGGCTCGAGAACGCCGCGATGCGTGCCCAGGAGGTCCGCTGCGACGGCGGTCGCGGCGTGCAGCGCCTGTTGCGGCGACATGCCCAGCAGCCGGTGCATCAGCTCGACTTCGTAGGCGTAGTTGTCGTGATCGTTGTATGGCGTCCCCGCGTCGGAGCCGCCGGCGATCTTTACCCCGGCCTCGTAGGCGCGGCGGATGTTCACCAGCATCGCTTCGTTGACGCGTCCGGCTTTTTCCACCACCCAGGCGGGTTGCGTTCCATCGTGCATGTGATCCATGATGCACGACGGCGCGGCAAGCGTCGGCACCAGATACGTATTGCGGGCTTTGAACAATGCGATCGCTTCGTCGTCGAGCATGTGCCCGTGCTCGATCGAGTCGATTCCGGCGCGTAGGGCGTTCTTGATACCTTCGGTGCCGATGGCGTGCGCGGCGACGCGCAGTCCGTGGCGATGCGCTTCGGAGATCGCCGCGTCGAGTTCTTCGGGCAGCAACTGCGCGTTGCCGGGTACGGCGCCTTTGGTGAGCACGCCGCCGGTCGCAATGACCTTGATGCAATCGGCACCGGCGAAGAGTTCTTCACGGATCGCCTTGCGCGCGTCCCAGGGGCCGTCGACTTGACGGCCGACGAACCAACCGTGTCCGCCGGTCATGCACAGTGCGCGTCCGGCCGCGCGCATCCGCGGTCCGGGAACCGCGCCGCTTTCGATCGCTTCGCGCACCGCCTGCGCAATGCCGAGCGGACTGCCGAGATCGCGTACCGCGGTCACACCCGCGCGCAGCGACTTCGCCGCGTTGGTCACCGCCGCGAGCATCAACTGATTCTGCGTCATCGTGGCGACGGCGCTCATCGTGTTGGGCTCGCCGCTGCCGACCAGATGCACGTGCGCATTGACCAACCCCGGCGTCACACATGCCGCGCTCAGGCCGGCCTGCGCGCCTTCACGCGACGACTGAACCGACACGATCTTCCCGCCGTCAATCGTGATATCGACATTGTGTTTGGGACGCCCAACGTCCCATCGTAAAACACACCGGCACGAACGATCATTTTGAGAGCTCCGCCTTCATCGCATCGGTGACTCTGTCGAGGCTTGAAAATAGCGACTGTGCGTGCTCTTGAACGCTGTCGAAATCCGCCGCACTCGAACAGAGTTTATTTCAACATCCGCCTAGGTTCGCAATATTAGACCTAGTACTCGCTTGTTCGTGGTCGAGGTTGGCGGCCGCTATTTCAGAGTCTGCGAATATTCGTAAACGACCCGCTGAAGGCCGTTCTTGCGGCTGAATAGCACCAGAAAAATCACTGTAGGCCTCCTAATTGCGCGACAAGACGAGGCATCCTGTCTACCAGTTCTTTCGCGCGTCCGATAGCACCGGCGGCGGCAGCTACATCGCCGCTCTCCAAAGAGATAACTGCTTCATTCCAATTCTGGTCAAGGTCCAGCGAGTCTTGGCTAAGGCTTATGAGAATCGCCCTTAGTTCAGGAGACCCTCCTCCATATTTGACCTCAATGCCATGAATGTCGGCGGCTTTTTCTACGATGTTTGCCCAGACGTCTTGCGCGACGGTGCGAACTTGAACCTCGAACCGAAATGCATCTTTGCTCAAAATTACGTGGATCGCACGGTAACCGTGAGAAGGCTTCTCTCTGCGGTCGACCACCGAGGCGGCGGAGCCGAAGCGGCGACAAAGAAGATCAAGTGCGGCATCTTGTTGACGGAGGTCATCGACGACGATGCGGCAGCCATAGATGTCTTGCATCTGCGAAAGCTTAGTTGTTTGGCGCCGTAGCTTTTCTCGAATTGACGTTATCGTCTTCACACGTCGCCGAGTAATGGCGTACCGTCTCGATTCAGCGAGCGACGAAGCGGATTGAATTACTTCCTCAATGCTTGCAAAGACTTCGTCTGCAAAAGGCTCTGCTTCGCGAAAGAAAGACTGAAGCTTGTCAAACGTGGCGCCATCGAGTTCATCCTCAGCCTTCAGGCGCTCGCCGATTTTGTCGATGGCGGACCGGCTTAATTTGACTCCCACACTTACACTTGGACTCGCGCTTCTGCCGTTCGCGCGTCCGAGGCTTCCATGGCCTGGAAGGTTTTGCTCGTCAATTCGTGATCGAGCACGCTACGGATGAAGCGTGAAGCGTCGCGGACCTTGTCGAGGTCGACGCCGGTGGAGATTCCCATTGAGTGCATCAGGTAGAGCACGTCCTCCGTTCCAACGTTGCCGGTCGCGCCCGGAGCGTAAGGGCAACCGCCCAGGCCCCCGGCGGAGCTATCGAAGATGTGGATACCGTGCTGCAGCGCGGCATAGACGTTGGCGAGCGCGGTGCCGCGTGTGTCGTGAAAGTGAAACGCGAGGCGATCGAGGTCGACGACGGCGAGCAGCGCGGGAATCAGCGCGTCGACTTGGCTCGGCACGCCGACGCCGATCGTGTCGCCGATCGAGATCTCGTCGCAGCCCATCGCGACCAGCTTGCGCGTGACGTCGACGACCATCGCCGGTGTCACGGTGTCGCCGAACGGTGAGCCGAAAGCGGTCGACACATATCCGCGCACCCACACGCCGTCGCGCTTGGCGGCGGCAACGACATCGGCGAACGTGGCGATCGACTCGTCGATCGTCATGTTGATGTTGCGTTTGGTGAACGCTTCCGACGACGCGGTAAAGACGGCGATCGCATCGGCGCCTGCGGCACGCGCGCGCCCGTACCCTTTGAGGTTCGGCACGAGCACAGGGTAGCGCACGCCCGGCGCCTTGCGAATCGTCGTGAAGACCTCGGCGGCGTCGGCCAATTGCGGGATGGCTTTCGGGCTGACGAACGAGGTGGCTTCGATCCAGCGCAAACCGGTCTGCGAGAGCAGGTCGATATACGCAATCTTGTCGGCGGTGGCGACGACAGCGGCTTCGTTCTGCAAGCCGTCGCGCGCGCCCATCTCGACGATGGTGACCTCGGTGGGAAGCTTCATGTGGGCTATGACCCGCTCGCCGCAGCGCGCAGTTCCACGAGCGGTGCGCCGCCCGGAACGATGTCGCCCTCGCGCACCAAAATAGTGCCGACGATCCCGGCGGCCGAGGCTTCGATCCGGTGTTCCATCTTCATCGCTTCGAGCACGACCAAGAGCGCGTGCGGTTCGACCGTCGCGCCGCTGGCGACCGCGATTTTCACGATCTTGCCAGGCATCGGCGCGGTGATCCGGCCGTCGCCGGCGCCGGCCGCCGCGCCGCTTGCGTCCGATGCCGCTGAAGGCGGAGACGGCGTGGTGAAGACGAGGCTCGACGGCGCGAGCGCCGTGCCGTCGAACGTAGCGGCGACCCCGTCGCCGGTGCGGCGGGCGTGCAGCACGCCGGCGATATCGCCGTCCAGTTGCCACGTGTCGTCGCTGGTCAGCGACGCCTCCACCCGCACGGCGCTGCCGTTGGCGGCGATCCACACCGGCACGCCGACGTTGCCGAGACGCCACGGCACCTCGCCGAGCGCCAACCGGCGCGCGATTTCGTAGAGCGCGGCTTCGCGCGGAACGTCGCGCCGCGTGAAGATCGTTTCGTCCAGCCGCTGCGCAAGGAAACTCGTCGTGGTGCGACCGTCGCGATACCATTGGTCGCGCACGATCCACTGTAGCAGCGGAAGATTGGCGCGCACACCCTCGATGCGGAAATCCGAGAGCGCGCGGTCGAGCCGTGCGATCGCATGCGCGCGGTCGCTGCCGAACACGATCAGCTTGGCGAGCATCGGGTCGTAATAGACGCTGACCTCGCTACCGCTTGTCACGCCCGCATCGACGCGAATGCCGGGGCCTTCGGGCGGATCCCAGGTCGTGATCCGGCCGGTTGACGGCAGCATGTGATTGGCGGGATCTTCGGCGTAGATGCGCGTTTCGATCGCCCAGCCGCGCGGACGCACATCCTCCTGCGAGATCGTTAGATGTTCACCGCTTGCGATGCGCAACTGCCATTGCACCAGGTCGACGCCGTAGACCAACTCGGTCACCGGATGCTCGACCTGCAGGCGCGTGTTCATTTCGAGGAAGTAATACTTGCCGTCGCCGTCCAGCATGAACTCGCACGTGCCCGCGTTGACGTAGCCGACCGACGTTGCGGCGCGCACCGCCGCCGCGCCCATCTGCGCGCGCAGTTCGGGCGAGAGCGCGACCGACGGCGCCTCTTCGACGACTTTTTGATGGCGGCGCTGAATCGAGCACTCGCGCTCGCCCAGATGGATCGTGTTGCCATGGGCGTCGGCGAGAATTTGAAACTCGATGTGGCGCGGGTCACGCAGATAGCGTTCGAGCAGCACGGCGTCATCGCCGAACGCCGCGAGCGCTTCGCGTTTGGCCGCAGCGAGCGACTCATCGAACGTCTCGATCGACTCGACCACGCGCATGCCGCGGCCGCCGCCGCCGGCACTGGCTTTGATCAGCAGCGGAAAACCGACCGCCGAGGCTTCGCGCCGCAGCGCCTGCGGTGCTTGATCGGCGCCGTCGTAGCCCGGTACGGTCGGCACGTCGAAGGCCCGCACGCGCTGCTTCGCGTCGATCTTACTTCCCATCGCCGCCATCGCGTCGGGCGACGGACCCACGAAGATCAGCCCGGCATCCAAACAGGCGCGTGCGAACGGCGCCCGTTCGGAGAGAAACCCATAGCCGGGATGCACGGCGTCCGCCCGCATATCGATCGCGGCGGTGACGACCGCGTCGATGTTGAGATACGATTCGTTCGCGGGCGCGGGGCCGATGCAGCGCGCATCATCCATGAATTGGAGATGATACGCGTCGGCGTCGGCTTGCGAATAGATGCCGAGCGCCGCAATACCCATCTCGCGGGCGGCGCGCGCGACGCGTACCGCGATCTCACCACGGTTGGCAATAAGCAAGCGTTGAATCACGAGGCGAAACCCGCGGTACGCCGTTCTAGGAAAGCGTGCAGCCCGTCTTGCCCTTCCTCGCTGGTACGCTGTTTGGCAATCGCTGCGGCGGTGATGCCGCGGCTTTGATCGTAACTCGCAGCAACGACGGCGGGAATCAGCGCTTTGATCGCCGCCACCGCGCTCGGACCGGCGCTGCGCAGTTCGGTAAGGATGCGCTCGACTGCCGCGTCGAGCGCGCTTGCGGCGACGAGCTCGTGGATCAGCCCGATCGTTTGTGCGCGCTTGGCGTCGAAGCGTTCGCCGGTCAAAAACAGTGCGCGCGCGTTCGACTGGCCGATCTTGGCAAGCACGAACGGTGAGATGACGGCGGGAATGATTCCGAGTTTGACTTCGGTGAAGCCGAAGATCGTCTCGTCGCTTGCGATCGCGACGTCGCAGACGGCGGCTAGCCCCGCCCCACCGCCGAGCGCCGCACCGTGGATGCGTCCGATTACCGGCTTGCTGCAGCGGTCGATCGCGCGGAACATGTCGCTCATCGCCTCGGCGTCGGCGACGTTCTCGTCGTAGCTCAATGCCAGCGCGCCGCGCATCCACTGGACGTCGGCTCCGCCGCAAAACGACTTTCCGTCGCCCGCAAGGACGATCGCGCGAACGGCCGGATCGTCCGCGAGGCGCGCGAAGGCGTCGCGCAGATCGCGAATCACCTCGGCGTTAAAGGCGTTGCGGACCTCGGGGCGAGCCAGCGTGACGCGCGCGGTACCGTGATCGTGGGAAATGACTATCGTTGCCATGCGAAGTCTTCCGCTTCGATTTTCCATCCAAGGCTGCCTGGGAGGCGTTATAGTGGAGACATGAAGTTGGGAGAGCGCATCTACCGGTACGCCGTGGCCACGCGGCTGAGCCACTGGCTTTGGGTCATCGCCTTCGGGGTGCTGGTCTCGAGCGGGTTGGAAATTTTCAATGCCGCCCCGTTTTTGGATGCGTCCGACCTGACCAACCCGGCGCACCGCGTCCTGCAGATCGACTCGCCGTCGCTGGGCACCGGGAGCACGACGATTTTCGGGCGCGCCTTCAACACGACCGGCTGGCTCGGCTATACCGACGACGGCTCGGGCGGCCGCGCAGCGCGCGCCTTTCCGGGCTGGATCACGATTCCGTCCTATCAGGACCTGGCCGACGGCAGGCGTTGGCACATCTTCTTTGCCTGGATCATGGTGGTCTGCGGCATTACGTGGGTGATCTCGGCGCTTGCCAAAGGCAGTTTGCAGAAGATGATCCTGCGGCCGTCCGATATTCCCAAGCTCTGGCCCATGCAGGCGTACTACTTGAAGCTGCGCAAAGAGCCGCCGCCGCACGGACTCTACAATCCGTTGCAGAAGGCGGCGTACACGTTCGTGCTGGTCGTGCTCGCACCGGTACTCGTGCTAACCGGCCTTGCACTCTCCCCGGGAATCGACGCGATCGCGCATCCGTTGACGTGGGTATTCGGCGGACGCCAATTTGCCCGTCTCTGGCACTTCACGGCTATGCTGCTGATGATCGGATTTTTCGTGGTACACACCTTTCAAGTGTTGACGCAAGGCGTCATCAACCAGCTCAACTCGATGATCACCGGCTGGTACCGTTTGGACGAGAACGAGGGAGTCGGTCCGTGAACCGGCGCCTTTTCGTCGCCAGCTCGATTTCGTCGGCGCTCGCGGCGTGTTCGCCGATCGGCACCGCGCTCAACAACAACGCCGGCGTGCACAACGTTCTCGGATCGGCGCAGGGCCTCACCCACGCGATCGTCGGCACGCGCGGGCTCGCACGCGAATATCCGGCCAGCGCGATCAGCGCGGATTTTCCAGTCGATAGCCTACCGACGCCGACCGACGCGAACTATATGGAGCTGAGCGCGCACGCCTTTCGCGGATTCAAGCTCGTGGTCGACGGCGCGGTCGAGAAACGCCAGGTGATTCCGCTCGAGGCGCTGGCGCGCATGGAGCAGACGACGCAGATCACCCGCCACGACTGCGTCGAAGGCTGGAGCGTCGTGGCAAAATGGAGCGGCGTGCGGCTTTCGAACGTGCTCGATCTGGTGCAGCCGCGCAAGGACGCGCGCTACGTCGTGTTCCACTGCATGGACAAAGACGACCAGGGTACGCCGTACTACGAGAGCTTGGACATGCACGAGGCTCGTCATCCTCAGGCACTGCTCGCGCTGCACATGAACGACCGCGCGATTCCGCCCGAACACGGCGCGCCCGTCCGGCTCAAGATCCCGACGCAGCTCGGCTACAAGAGTGCCAAATGGATCAAGCGCATCGAAGTCGTCGGAAGCTTCGCCAATATCCAGCAGGGTGGCGGCGGTTACTGGGAAGACCAGGGCTACGAGTGGTACGCGGGAATCTAACGCCCCTAGATGCGAGTCACGCGAGCGTTCTGCGATCGGATTGAGGCGTGACGCCCTATACCCATTCGGCGTTCGTGCGCGCTCTCGCTAAGATCGGCTACGTTCCCCTCGACATCGAGACCGCGTTTGCGGGAGATCTCCACGCCCTGAGCGCGCGGCGCGACGGGATCTTTGGCTCGGCGCGGTCTCCGATCAGAACTTCCGCCGCGCGGGTTTCGTTGTACTGTATACTCGGACGACTTGGGGGACGACGACATGAACCGTTTTCGCGTAGGCATCCTGATCGCCGCGCTGGGCGCTGCGCTGACCGCGTTCGCATTCGCGGACGAACCCAGGAACTACACGTTCGATCCGCGGCCGCCGGGTACGATCGTCGCGAATCAGGTGGTCTACCTCGCGGGCGAAGCGATGCACTCGCAGTGGCGCGCGGTTCTGAGCAAAGCGCCGGTGGGACACGACGGTTCGCGGACGTTTGCCCAGTGGTATCTCTCGATCTACGCGATCGACGGCACGGTCTACCATCTCAAGTATCAATCGCCGCGTGACGGCGCGCCGTTCACCAAAGTGGAAAAGGCGCACGGCGCCGAGTCTTTGGTTTCCCGTGGCCGACGCGACGATCGCGGGCAGCGGTGAGTTCATGGAAGCCGGCGTACAGCAACTCGTCGTCGTCAGTCACGAAGTGGGGGCTGATTGCGGGTCCGCGCGCGTCGACGTCTTCTTCGACGATGCGGCGATGAAGATGATCATGCCGACGCTCTCGGTGGAAAACGGCTGCTCGCTCTCGGCAGCGGTCGTTCACGGCGCTCACGGTGACGCACTTGCGGTGACCGGCCCATATTACTCTGCGAATGCGGCGCTCTGCTGCCCGACGAAAAACAAGGCGACGGCGATCTTCCGCTTTCACAACGGAACCTGGACGCAGACGCCGCGCTACTTCAAGGTTCTTCCAACCCGGTAAGTTCCAGCGGCTGACGCTGCGGAATCAGCGCGGCCGCGACGCCGAGGATCACCAGCGCGCTGCCGCCTGCCTCGCGCACAGTGAACTGCTCGCCGCCGGCGACGACGCCTACGATCACGGCAATAACGGGAATGATTAGCGACGAGAGCCCAACGATCCAGACCGCAATGCGCTTGAGCACCCAGAGGTTCAGAAAGAACGCGATCCCGCTGCCGAGCCAGCCGAGGTAGAGCAGCGCGCCGAGCGACGGAAGCGAGAACGCGCGCGTCCAGGTGACATGCTCGACGCCTGCGCCGATCGCGGTCATCACAACGCCGGCCAGCAGCATCGCGGGCGGAAGCGTCACGAGCGGGTCGTGATGCGCATGGCGTTTGGCGTAGACGTTGGCGAACGCCGACGATGCGGCAGCACCGATCGCGGCCAGCGCGAAGAGCGGCGATGCCTGCACCTGGGCACCCAGCGAAATGATCGCGACGCCAACGAACGCGATACCGGCGCCGAACCAGATGCGCGGCGTCGTGCGTTCGTGTGCGAGCGCACCGAACGCGAAGACGAAGAACGGCAACGTCCCGAACAACACCGAGACGAGCCCGGAATCCAGCCGCGTTTCCGCCATGTACGTCAGCACATAGTTCAAGCCGAACAGCGCGGTGGCCAGCACCAGCACCAGCTTCCACGGCAGACGCGTGGTGAGTTTTCCGCGCAGCGCCGCGACGGCGTAGAGCAGCAGTCCCGCCAGTACGAAACGCAGCCCCGCCCCCGCGATCGGCGGCAGATATTGCAGCGAAATTTTGATCACCAGCCACGTCGTGCCCCAAATCGCACACATGCCGGCATAGGCAGCAATGGTGGCGCCCACGTTACATACGGAAGATGCCGAAGTGCGTCGGGGATTGCGGTGCGTTGGCGGCGGCGGACAAACCCAGCGCGAGCACGCGGCGCGTGTCGAGCGGATCGATGATGCCGTCGTCCCACAGCCGCGCGGTCGAATAGTATGGGTTGCCTTCGCGTTCGTACTTTTCGAGAATCGGCGCCTCGAACGCGGTGCGTTCCTGCGGCGTCATCTCGCCTTTGACCGTCGAGAGGACGCTTGCCGCTTGCGGGCCGCCCATCACGCTGATTCGCGCGTTGGGCCACATCCACAGTTGCCGCGGCGAATACGCGCGCCCGCACATGCCGTAGTTTCCTGCGCCGAAACTGCCGCCGATCACGACGGTGAATTTCGGCACTTCCGCGCATGCGACCGCGGTCACCAACTTGGCGCCGTCGCGCGCGATGCCGCCGTTTTCGTACTGTTTACCGACCATGAAGCCGGTGATATTCTGCAGAAACAGCAGCGGCGTTCCCCGCTGCGTGCACAACTCGATGAAGTGTGCGCCTTTGAGCGCGCTTTCGGAGAAGAGAATGCCGTTATTGGCGATGATGCCGACCGGATGGCCTTCGATGCGCGCGAAGCCGCACACCAGCGTCGTGCCGTAGCGGGCTTTGAATTCGTGAAACTCCGATCCGTCGATCAGGCGCGCGATGATCTCGCGCACGTCGTACGAGGTGCGGCTGTCGGCGGGTATGATGCCGTAGATTTCACGCGGGTCGTAAGCGGGCGGTTGCGGCTGCGCGCGGTCCCACTGCTGCGGAAGTTCGCGGTGGAGGTTGCGCACGATCTCGCGCACGATGCCCAGCGCATGCGGATCGTCGTTTGCAAGGTGATCCGCGACGCCCGAGATGCGGGTGTGCACGTCCGCGCCACCGAGTTCTTCGGCCGTGACTTCTTCACCGGTGGCGGCTTTGACCAGCGGCGGGCCGCCCAAGAAAATCGTGCCGTTGCCGCGCACGATCACGGTCTCGTCGCTCATCGCCGGAACGTAGGCGCCGCCCGCGGTGCACGATCCCATCACGGCGGCGATCTGCGGAATCCGCTTTCCCGACATCCGCGCTTGATTGTAGAAGATGCGTCCGAAATGATCGCGGTCCGGAAAGACCTCGTCCTGCATCGGCAAGAACGCGCCGCCGGAATCGACTAAGTAGATGCAGGGCAGATGATTTTGCTCGGCGATCTCTTGCGCGCGCAGATGCTTTTTGACGGTCATCGGGTAGTAGGTGCCGCCTTTGACCGTCGCGTCGTTGGCCACGACGATGCAGTACTGCCCTTCGATCGAACCGATACCGGTGACCATGCCGGCCGACGGTGAGTCATCGCGATACATGCCGCTCGCGGCAAGGGCCGAGAACTCGAGAAAATCGCTGCCGGGATCGATTAGCATATCGATCCGCTCGCGCGCGGTGAGTTTGTTGCGCTTGCGGTGTTTGGCGGTTGCTTCGGGGCCGCCGCCTCCGCGAACGGCGAGCAAGCGCTCCCGCAGATCGGCGCTCAACGTTTTCATACGCTCGGCGTTGCGGGCGAAGTCATCGCCGCGCACGTCGAGCCGGCTCTCGATTTGGCTCACGGGGCTTCGCGTTTCGTCGCCTGGCTGGGCTTAACCCGTCCTTCATGACGTTGCGGACAGTGCTCTCGTTCAATAGGCATATGGCTGCAGGTTACGTTCGCCCCGCTGGGCAGCTCGATATCGAAACCGCGCTCGAACCCTACGGCGGCCCGTGGAACGAGCGGCTCGCCGCGCATCTGCTGCGCCGCGCGGGCTTCGGGGGCACCCCGGGTGAGATCGCGCGCTATGCCGGTATGAACGCGCACGACGCTGCCGAGGCGCTGATTCATGCGCCCGATACCTCGTCACTGACCGCTCCGGCGATCATGCCCTATCCGGTCGACCGGCTGCGCGCCGCGCGCGCCCTCGACGCAGACGCGCGGCGCGAAGCCGTCAAAGGTATTCGTAAGGAAGCGGTCCGTTCGATCGTTGCACTGCAAATGTGGTGGCTCGAACGTATGCTCACCACGCCGGCGCCGCTGCAAGAGAAGATGACGTTCGTCCTGCACGGGCACTTTACGACGGCCGCGATCCAAAAGGGCGTCTGGCCGAATCTGGTCTACGGCCAGAATCAGCTCTACCGCCGGTACGCGCTCGGGAATCTGCACGATCTTACCCTTGCGGTGAGTCAAGATCCGGCGATGCTGTTGTATCTCGACAACGCCGAGAACAACAAATCGCATCCCAACGAGAACTACTCGCGCGAACTGATGGAGCTGTTCACCCTCGGGCTGGGCAACTACACCGAAGAAGACGTTCGTCAGTCGGCGCGTGCCTTCACCGGATGGACGATCGACCGGCGCACAGGCGCGTTCTTTGACAATGCCCGCACCCACGACGACGGCGCTAAGACGTTCCTGAACCGGACCGGGAATTTCACCGGGACCGACATGGTCGATATCATCTATCGGCAGCGCGCGTGCGAGCGGTTCTGGGCAACCGCATTGCTCAATGCGTTTGTCTACAATGATCCCGAACCCGAGCTCGTCGACGCGTACGCCAACGTGATTTCGCGCAATCACTTCGAGCTTGCGCCGTCGCTCTCGATGCTCTTTCGCAGCAATCTGTTCTTCTCGCCGCGATCGTATCGCGCGCTGGTCAAGAGCCCGGTTGAATTCGCCGTCGGCGCGCACAAAGCGCTGGGTCTGACAACGATCGAACCCGGAACGCCGGCTGCGCTTCGAGCGATGGGCCAAGTGTTGTTCTATCCGCCCAACGTCGCGGGCTGGCCCGGCGGCGCGAACTGGCTGACCTCACAGATGCTGATCTCGCGCGAGAACTTCGCGCTCAAATTGGTCAACGCGCCGCAGACCGGCGCGTCGCCGTGGCTGGGCCGGGTCGGCAACGACCCGCGCGCCGCCGCCCGCGATCTGGTGTCGACGATTCTGCAAAACGACGCGCCGCAGGATGCGTATGCGCAGTTGGTCTCGTACCTGGACGGTACGGGAACATCGGCGCTCGGAGCTCTTTCCCCCGAAAACAGCGACGAACGCGTGCGTAACGCGGCCTACCTTACTATGGCGATGCCCGCCTACCAATTAGGATAACGATATGAATCGCGGACGCTTCGTTCTGGGCGCACTTTCCGGCATGACGGTCGTGGCCAACATGGATCACGTGTTAGGCCGTGCGCTCGCCGGCACACCGCTGCCCGGGCTTCCCGGGGGCGACGACCGGGTGCTGCTGCTGATCAATCTGCAAGGCGGCAACGACGGCCTCAACGCCGTGGTGCCGCACGGCAATCCGCTCTACTATCAGATGCGTCCGTCGCTCGCGATCGCGCAAGGCGACGTGCTGGCAATGAACGCGCAAACGGGATTCAATCCGAAGATGCGCGCGCTCAAAGCCATGTACGACAAGGGCATGGTCGCGGTCGTGCAAAGCGTCGGGTATCCCGATCCGGATCACTCGCACTTTCGGTCTACCGAAATTTGGCAGACGGCGGCGCCCGATCGTTACGAGCACACCGGCTGGCTTGGGCGCTATCTCGATCAGGCGCAGTTGCCCAAGGAGAATTTGTTCAACGGCGTTGCCGTCGCGCAAGTGCTTCCCGAAGCATTGATCTCGAATACGATCGATGTGCCGTCGGTCGCGCAACTCGGCGGCTACGGGCTCGTGAGCGATCGCAGCGCGATCGCCAAACATACCTACACCGAGCTGGTCACCGACAATCGCTTTCCGTTTCGCTCGCCCTATCTCGGACACGTTGCCGAGATCGAAGACCACGCGCAGCGCGGTTCCGAAGAATTGCCGAAACTGCTCGCCGGTTACAAGACCGACGCATCCTATCCCGCGACGCCGCTTGGCCGCTCCCTCGCGTTGGCCGCGCAGATCGTCGGCAGCAAACTCGGAACGCGCGTCCTCTACGTGCAGCACGGATCGTTCGATACGCACGTAAGCCAGCAGGCAACGCAAGATCGCCTGCTCGGCGAACTCTCCGATGCGGTGGCCGCCTTCTACGACGACCTGGCCGCGCACGGGAACGATAAACAGGTGTTGACGCTAACATTCAGTGAGTTCGGACGGCGCATTGCCGAGAACGGCAGCCGCGGAACCGACCATGGCGAGGCGTCGCCGCTGTTCATGATCGGCGGCGGCGTCAAGGGCGGCCTGTACGGCGACGCGCCGGATCTGAGCGCGACGAACATGGGCAACGTGCGCTTCACGACCGATTTTCGCAGCGTCTATGCCACCGTGCTCGAACGCTGGCTTGGCCGCTCCTCGCAGGCGATTCTGGCGGGCAATTTCAGCCAAATTCCGGCCTTGGCGTGAGCGCACGCTCTCGTATGATGAACCGAAGGTTAAATTTTTGTTAGCGTGAACTACGCGTGAGCCTCAAGGCCTATATGGAGATTGGCGGATGACAATGTTCGTGGAGGAACGTTTTCCGGCTGCCGGCTCACGCGAATGCGGATTGCCCCCGCGCGGGACGCCGAAAAATTATTTGATGGCATGGCTTTTGGTAGTGCTCAAGGAGCACAACCTGCACGGCTATGAGATCATGAAGGAACTCAAGGTCAAATTCGACGTGGTTGCCGACCCCGGCACCGTCTACCGCGCGCTGCGGCACCTCGAGCGCGAGGGGTTCATTTCATCGTGGTGGGACTCCAAAGACCAGGGTCCGGCGCGCCGCATCTACACGGTGACGCCTGCGGGCTCGGATGCGCTTCGCGCGTGGAGCGTCGTCCTCGAGCAGTACCGCTCCAATCTCGATCAATTCTTCCGCTTGTACGCAAGTCAGCAAGAGCCGGCGGCCTCAAAGCGTAATCTCGCTTAAATCTTGACCAGCAGCGTTCTCTTTCTCGGCAGCGGGGGCGCCCGTTTCGTGGTGGCGCGCCAATTTCGCGCGTCGGGCGGCATGTGGCTGCGCTTCGGCCAGACGCAAATTCACGTCGATCCGGGACCTGGCGCGTTGGTGCGCGCACTTTCGCACGTACCGCCGTGCAATCCGCGCGAACTTGCAGCGATCGTCTTGTCGCACAAGCATCTCGACCACGCCGGCGATGCCACCGCGATGATCGAAGCGATGACGTCGGGCGGTTTTCGCCGTCGCGGCAGCGTGTTCGCGCCGGCCGACGCGCTCGCGGGCGAAGCGACGGTTCTTCCCTACGCGCAACGCTTCGTCGAACGTGTCGAAACGCTCGCGCCGCAGAGCGGTCCGTACGCGATCGATGACGTGGAACTCTACACCTCGCTCCCGCATCAGCACGCCGTGCAAACCTACGGCATGCACTTTCGCTACAACGGTCTGCGGGTGTCGTATCTTCCGTGCGGGCGATACTTCGAGGGACTGGCGGACGACTACGCCGCGCACCGGCCCGACGTCCTGATCGTCAACGTGTTGCGCTTCGCAGATGCGCTCAACGTCGATCATCTCACCTGGGATGACGCGCGGCGCGTGGTCGAACGCGTTGCTCCGCGCGTCGCGATCTTTCAGCATTTTGGAACCAAGATGCTCGAAGCCGACCCGCGCCGGCTTGCGCAACAGCTCGAGGACGACCTCGGCATACGCGCGATCGCGGCGCACGACGAACTGCTCGTCGATCTCGACACCGAGGTTGCTGCCGTTGCCGGTTGAGATCGCGCGGGTCATCCCCGAGGCTCTCGACGAATTCTACGCATCGCACGAGCGGGAAGCGCTGCGCGCGTTCTACGAATTTCCGGTGATCTGGCACGATCAACGCTATGGTTTCACCGCGCGCGACGGCGATGAGACGATCGCCGCGGCGACGCTGCTGGTCAGCGCCTCGCTCGGCCACGTCGAGCGCATCGTGGTTGCGCCGGCCCATCGTCGCCGCGGCGCGGGCCGCGCGTTGCTCGCGCAGATGGCCGACGTCGCCAACTACTACAACTGCCACAAGATGACGGTGATGGCGCCGCATCAGGGGGCGGCCCAGCAATTTTTCGAAGCGTGCGGCTACGGCATCGAAGCCGTGTTACCGCAGCACACGTTCAAACTCGACATGGCGTGCCTGCGTAAGTACTTGCTTTAGAAGAAGCGCATGGCCGCCGGAAGCGCGCGTTCCAGGCCAGGGTGGTCGTGGATTGCGCCGCGGTAGAAGATGACGGCGCCCGCGTCGGTCGTGGCGGTGATCACCGGGCCGCCGCCGTCGATGATCGCTTGCGCATCGTCGGCACTTCGCTGCACCTGCGCCTCGCCCGGGCGATAGAGGATGCGGCCGGATCCGGCGTGGGCCTCGATCTCCGCGCTGCCGTCGACGCCGATGGCCACCGTACCGCGCTCGCTCTCAAAGTGCGCGATGCCGTTTTCGAACGTGCCGCTGTCGTAGAGAATCGAGCCGGTCAAACTCGTAACGGCGATTTGGCGCGAATGGCAGTTGGTCATCACGATGTTTCCGCGTCCGGTGCGTAGACGCAACCGGTCGAAGGCCGAGTTGGAAGCAAAGAACGCGCCGTTGTTGACTTGAACCGCCCCCGTTCCCGAATCGTCGTCGAGATGCACTTGACCTTGGTTGACGTGAACGACGAAGGCGTTGCCGTGAAAGCCGGAGATCGCGACCGAACCGACGCGCACGTTGACGACGACCAGGGGGGCTTGCTGCGGAACGGTAAGCGTCACGTTGCCCTCTCCTCGTATGACGTACGCATCGTGATCGCCGGGCGCGAACGGCGGCAGCACGAAGGGCTCGGGCGCAAGGGTGAGCGCCCCCTCGGGCGTCTGTATCGTCTGCGACCAAAGCATCACCGACTGATGCATGCGTGACGCGACGATGCGCGGCGGCGCGTGATTGTAGCGGACGCCCGGATCGGCAACGATGCCGACCGTCGGCCGGTCCCACGTGCGAATCGTCGCCGAACCGCTGCGAAGCTGGACCAAGATGAAGGGAGCGCCGGTCGACGGCAATTGCATGTATTGCGCGCCGGCTCGCGTACCGGCACCGCCCAGAAGCACAAAAAGGGACAGGAGCCCCGAGAGCCCCCGCCGCCACATGGTCGGTACCATGGTCCGATGATACGCAGTCACGCCGGGGTCTTCATGAAGACTCGGTGAGCGAATCCGCGATCCTGGGAAAACGCGCGCGAAACAGCACACCGCCCCCAGGTGCGTGCTGCGCTTCGACCGTTCCGCCATGAACGCGCGCGATGGAGCGCACGATCGCAAGACCGAGTCCGGTGCCGGGAACCTCGCGAGAGCGAGCTTTGTCGGCGCGATAAAAGCGTTCGAAAACGTGCGCTAGCTCGGCTTCCGGGATGCCGGGGCCGGTATCCTCGACGTCGATCCAGGCCTGCGTCCCCTCGCCGCCGACACGTACGGTCACGCCGCCTTGCGTGGTGAACTTGAGCGCGTTGTCGATCAGATTGCTTACGAGTTGACGGATCAAGTGCGGATCGCCCTCGATCAGCGGTGAGACCGGCGGTGCATCCAGCGTCAGCGTCAAATTCTTTTCCAAGGCGCGGGGTCCGGCGCCGCGCAGCGCTTCTTGCGCCGCGATCGAGAGCGAAACCGGCTCCTTTTGAAGGCTGTCGCCGCGATCGGCTTTTGCAAGGGTCAGCATGCCGTTGACCATCTCGGCAAGCGTTGCGCTTTCGTGCGCGATCGTTTCCAAACTTTCGCGGCGGATCGTTTCGTCGCGATCGCCCCAGCGTAGCAGCATCTGTGCGTTGGCGTTGATCGATGTGAGCGGCGTCTTGAGTTCGTGTGACGCGTCGGAGATGAACTGACGTTCGCGTGCGAAGGCTTCTTGCAAGCGCCCGAGCAGATCGTTGAAGCTGCGTGTCAGCTCGCCGATTTCATCGCTGCGTTCTTCGCCCGACAACCGCAAGTCCAGCCGGTCCGAACCGATCTCGCGCATCGCGCGCGACAACCGGCTGATCGGTCCGGTCGCCTGCGATGCCAGAGCGAACGAGAGGAGTACGACCGCGACCGCAGCGCTGCCGAGAATCCATCCGATCGTTTGCCGCGTCTGTGCGAACGTACGGTCCAGCGCGTCGAGCGAGTCGGCAACGTGGACGATGACGGCGAACGACCCGCTGCGCAGCAGTCGATCCTCCACCAGAAACGGCTGCTCCGAAATTTCGATCGTGCGGAATGCCGCAGGATGCTCGGGCGTCAGCGTAAGGTTGGGCGGAATGCTCGCCGCGCCAAGATTCGGCGAACGCGCGATCGGGTAGCCGGCAATCGTGTCGACCTGGATGAATGTCGTGGGCGACTGCCATACGGCCAGATTGTTGCTGCTGAAGATCTGCAGCAGCGACTGGTCGGGAACGTCACCGAACGGAAATGAATTGGACGGCTGCGCGGTGCTGACGATCTCGCGCATCGTCGCGTTCACGCGCACGCGCGCCTGGTCGTAGAGAATGGACTGGAAGCGCCAGACGATGACGCCACCGGTTGCAACCAGCGCCACGAGAAGCAAGATCGCGTAGGCACCCGCGATCCGCCACGAGAGGGAGAGTTTCAATCCTTGATGGTGTAGCCGACGCCGCGTACGGTCGTGATCAGCTTCTCTTCGAAGCCTTCGTCGATCTTGCCGCGCAGATACCGAATGTAGACGTCGATCAGATTGGAGTCGCCCAGGAAATCGCTGCCCCACACGCCATTGAACAATTCGTCGCGGGTGTGCACTTTGTTGCGGTGCAGCAGCAGATATTCGAGCAGCGCGTATTCTTTAGCGGTCAGCGTGATGGGCTTACCGCCGCGCGTGACCTCGTGACGGTCGCGGTCCATCGTGACGTCGCGATAGACGATCACGTTGCCCTGCGGCGCCTTCTCGCGTAAACGAGCGCGCACGCGCGCGAGCAGTTCTTCGGTCGCGAACGGTTTGGTGAGATAGTCGTCGGCGCCGACGTCCAGACCGCTCACGCGATCGGGTACGCGGTCTTTGGCGGTGAGCATGATGATCGGCACGCGGCTCTTGGCGCGGATCCGCCGGCACACTTCCAAGCCGTCCATGCGCGGAAGCATCACATCCAGGATCACGAGATCGGGCTCTTTGAGCGCCTTTTCGAGGCCTTCGAGGCCGTCGCGCGCGCTTTCGACCTGGTAGCCTTCGTGCTCGAGTTCGAGGTTGAGCACGCGACTGATCGCCGCGTCATCCTCGATGACGAGAACTTTGAACCCGCTTGCCGTCTGCGTCATACGAGCGGACTTAGCGCTGCTGCTCGGCTTTAACCTTTGCGCGCGGTTGGAATCCGGTAAAAATCGAGAGCCAGATCGCGGTGGCGCCGCCGGCGGCGATCCAGGCCAGCGTGGTGGAATTGGTGAGCGTCCGGCCGGCGAACGACTGCACGGCTTCGATCGAGTGGACGAACAGGGTCGCGCCGCCCAGGCTCACGGCGACCGCTAGCCACGAGACCATCGCGACCAGCGTGCCGAGCACGCAGAGCTCACGAAACGAAAAGACCGGCGCCGGACGTAGGATCGTCGCGGCGAGGATCGAGGTGCGCAGGTCGGCGGGCGGCTCTTCGAGCGGCAGCGCAAACAGTGCGGCGTCCAGCGCGTCGTCGTCATCGAATTTCATTCCGTCACCTCCTGCGCCGTGAGCAACGTGCGCAAATGTTCCTTTGCCCGAAATAGGTGGGTCTTTACCGTGCCCATCGGTAATCCGAGCACCGTCGCGATCTCTTCATACTGCTTACCTTGCAGGTGGTAGAGCGTAATCACCGTGCGGTACTTCTCGGGGAGCTGCTCGATCGCCGCGCGTAGGCGGCGCGCTTGATCGAGCGCGATCGCTTGCGATTCGGGGCCGGGGCCCGGGTCGGCGCGATCGGGGAGTTCATCATTACTATAACGCTTGCGGCGGTTCAGGCGGTCGCAGCAGGCGTGATAGGCGATCGCAAAGATCCAGGTCGAGAATTTGGCGCCGGGCTTGAAAGTACGTAGCGAGCGGTAGGCTTTGAAGAACGCCTCTTGCGTCGCGTCGCGAGCTTCCTCGACGTCGTGCAGCGTGCGGTAGGCGAGGTGGTAGACCGCCCGGTCGTACCGCTCGACGAGCGTGGCAAACGCGCCGGAGTCGCCTCCCAGCGCCATCGCCACCAGTTCGCCATCTTCGGGGCCCGGTCGCACCGGCGTTACCCGGGGCGCCTGCGCCAATACTGCTGACACGCCCGATCTACGTTGGAAGCGAGCGCAATGTTTCGGCCGGGTGGCTGAAACACCGGGGGCGGTGGGCCGTATCTTTGGCAGGATAAACAACGGAGGTCCCACCCCATCATGGTCTTAACGACGACGCTCAACAAAACGCTCCCCCACGGTACTCGCCCGACGATTCCGTCTGGGTCCGGTACACAGTCCGCCCAAGCGCTGCGCCCCACCTTCGACGGCTGGGGACCACGCATCTGATGGCGAAGCCGAGGATGTAACGATGAGCGAATCGACTCACGATTTTACCGCGGTCCTTGCGATCATGCTGATTTTCGGCGCGCCGATCGCGGCCTGGATCATCTCTCGCGTCCTGGCCCATCAGGAGCGTATGGCGATGATCAGCCGCGGCATCGTGCCGCCGCCACACGGCATGCGCATGCCGCCTCCGCCCACCTGGGCCCCGGGTGCGGTTCCTCCGCCTCCGCCGGCGGGTAAGGGCGGCCCGTATCCAGCCTACGATGACTACTACTATGCGCAAACCCAGATGCGCAAAGGCATCCGTCTAGCGCTGATCGGTCTCGCGCTGGTGATCGGGCTGGGCGGCATCGGGCCGCTCGGGCACATCTCGTACTTCGGGCCGTGGTTGCTGGCCGGGCTGATCCCGATGTTCATCGGGATCGCGCAGATCGTCAACGCGGTTCTCAGCGGCGCGCAGATTCCGAGCTTCGGTAACTTCGGCGGCCATCCGGGCAACGCAAACTTCGGACCGCCGCATGGCCCGGGGCCGACGCCGGGGGCGGCGCCTCCGCCGCCGGCGGGTCCCTACGCCTGGCGTCCGGGCTCCACGCCGGAGATCGAGCGCCCGGTCCCGCCGCCCGACACACGCCGCTAGCACGCGATTGGTCTGGAAACACACACGAACGCCGGCTCGCTTTGAGCCGGCGTTCGTGCTGCTGCTACCGTTCTGAAGGGTGGAGAATTACGAGGACGTTACCCGTGCGGGAAAAGGAGTCACTTGCAAGATACCAGCGCGATCGCCCATCCTGCTGTGGTTCTCGTACGCACGAGATACCCGTCCGCAGTACGATCGTAGACCTGATATCCCGCGCGAAGCGCGTCGGCTAACGATTTGAAGACCATAAGACCTGCCATCTGCGGACCCTCCTTTCCGAGCGATTTCGCTCTCTCTATTCACTATAACGGCTTTTGTCGCTCGACAGTTCAGTGATTACCACGGACTTTTTTTAAAATTTGGCGAAAACGCGACCACGCATATGACTGCTTCGACTTCCGCTGCGCTCCATCACGCGCTCGTCCTGGATCGGCAAGAGCTTGCTCCCGGCGTCATTTTGCTTGGATTCGACGCGCCGGCGATGGTCGGTGTGACCAAGCCGGGACAGTTCGTGATGGTCGTTCCTCCAAGCGGTGAAACGGCCGCAACCGCGCTGGGCATCTATGAGGCCCGAGGCAATCGTGCAAGCGTGCTCTTTTTCGTTGTCGGCAAGCGCACGCGTGAATTGGAAACGTTGCGCGTGGGCGATCGGATCACGGTCGCGGGTCCTCTTGGCAATGGCTTTACACTTGACGGTGCCCGCAACGTGGCAATCGTTGCCGGCGGCGTCGGTATCGCGTCGGTCTTGCTGCCCGCGCTAGCGCTACTCCAAGCGGGCGCGCGCGTCCGTTTGTACTATGGCGCACGCACGGCGGAACTGCTGGTCGATCGCGAGCGCTTTGCGAACGAGGGCTGCGAGGTTTTGCTCGCGACCGACGACGCAAGCATGGGCCACTCGGGCTATATAACCGGGCTGCTTGCACGGACGGACGATCCTCCCGATTTGATTCTGGCCTGCGGACCGACGCCGATGCTGCGCGCGGTCGGCGCCGTCGCGACCGAGATGAACGTGCCCGCGCAGCTCTCGCTGGAAGAAACGTTCGCGTGTGGCGTCGGCGGCTGCTGGGGCTGCGTGGTGCCGCTCGTCGGGACGTCGGCGCAAGCGCCGAGTTTTCCGCCCGCGGATCGCGACGGCAGCGATGTCGTCTATGCGCGGGTCTGCAAAGAAGGTCCGGTCTTTTGGGGGCACGAGTTGCGATGGTAAATGCAAGCGACGTCGATCTGAGCGTTCGTATCGGCAAGCTCGACTTGCCGTATCCGACGTTCATGGGTAGCGGCTGCTACGGCAGCGGCGAGGAATTCGCGCCGTTCATCGATCTTGCGCGCATCGGCGCGGTCGTGCTCAAAAGCGTAACGCGTCTGCCGCGGCTGGGAAATCCGACGCCGCGTCTGGTCCACACGCCGGCCGGCATGCTCAATGCGATCGGTCTGCAGAATCCGGGCATCGAGTGGTATCTCCAGCGCGACGTTGCGAAGTTTGCGAGCCGTCCATGCGCCGTCGTCGGCAGCGTCGCCGGGTTTTCGGTGGACGATTACGCGTACACCAGCGCCAAGCTGGCGGCGCGTGACGAGATCCATGCGCTTGAAGTCAACATCTCGTGTCCCAACGTCGCAAGCGAAGGCGAGACGTTCGCGTGCGATCCGAATCTGACGGGCAAAGTCGTGCGCGCGGTGCGCGCGACCACCGACAAGACGCTGATCGTCAAGCTTTCGCCCAACGTCACCGACATCGCCTCGATCGCGCGTGAGGCCGAACGTGCGGGAGCCGACGCGCTGGCGGTAATCAACACCGTGCGTGGGATGGCGATCGACGTCGATCGCTGGCAGCCGCGTCTAGGCAACGTGACGGGCGGCCTTTCGGGCGCCGCAATTCGTCCGATTGCGGTGCTCGCGGTCTACGAAGTTGCGCGCGCGGTGAAGATTCCGATCGTCGGTCAAGGCGGCATCGAGACGACGACCGACGCGCTCGAGTTTTTTCTGGCCGGCGCGAGCGCGGTCTCGATCGGCACCGCAAACTTCACCGATCCCAGCATTCCGGTGCGCATCGCGGACGAGCTGGCGGCGTATCTGCGCGCGCGCAACCTTCGTTCGCTCGGCCAGATCATCGGAAAAGCAAACGTCGGATTTGCCAATCCCTACCAGTACGAAGGAGACGAAGGCTAACTCATGGCCCAGCTGATCGTTGCGCTCGACGTGCCCTCCGCCGACGAGGCGGAGCGTCTGATCGACCAGCTCTACGAACTCGACGTGATCTTCAAGATCGGGATGGAGTCGCTCTACGGCTACCCCGAGCGGATCTTTTCGTACTGTCAGGCGCGCGACGTCCGCTATTTCGTCGACGCCAAACTGCACGACATTCCCCGTACGGTCGGCGCCGCGATGATGCAGCTCGTGCGTCCCGGCGCGCACATCGTCAACGTGCATGCCCTGGGCGGCGTCGAGATGATGCGCGCCGCGGTCGACGCGGGCGCGGAACGCGCGGCGCAGCTCGGCATCACGCCGCCGCTGATCTTCGCGGTCACGATCCTCACCAGCCACGCCGCCGCCGATTTGGGCGAACTGGGTCTGAGCGGAGGGCCGGGCGAAAATGCAACGCGTCTGGCTGCGCTCGCGCGCGATTCGGGTTGCGCCGGCGTCGTCTGCAGCGCGCACGAGGTGCGCGATCTCAAGGGCTTCTTCGGCAACGATTTTCTCACGCTCACGCCGGGCATTCGTCCCTCCGGCGCGGCGCACGGTGACCAAAAGCGTGTGATGACGCCCGCGGCGGCGGTGACGGCGGGGTCGGATTATTTGGTGGTCGGACGCCCGATCACCGAGGCGTCCGATCCGGCGGAGGCGGCCCGGGCCGTGCTCGACGAAATCCACGCTAATGTCTGATTTCGATTTGGAACAGCGCGCTGCGCGAACGCGGCGCGTTGCTGAGCGGTCATTTTCGCCTGAGCTCGGGGCGCCACAGCGACCGCTTCATTCAAAAGTTTCGCATTCTCGAAAGCCCGCCGCTGGTCGAAGCGGTGGCCAAAGAGATCGCGCGTGCCTTTGCCGGCGCCAAGCCAACGATCGTCGTCAGCGCGGCCGTCGGCGGGATCGTGCTGGGGTACGAAGTCGCGCGCCAACTCGGCACCGACGCGATCTTCGTCGAGAAAGAGAACGGCGCCGCAACCCTGCGCCGCAGTTTCAAGCTCTCGCCGAGCGATCGCGCGCTGGTCGTCGAGGACGTGGTCACGACCGGACTGTCGGTGCGCGAAGTGATCGAGGTGGTTCGTAGTCACGGTGCGCACGTTGCCGGCGTCGGTGTGATCGTGCAGCGTGGCGCCGCCGATTTCGGCGTGCCGACGCACGCGTTGCTCACCATGCCGCTCGAGTCGTTCGACCCGTCGCAGTGCCCGCAGTGCCTGGCGGGTCAGCCCATCGACGATCCGGGTTCGCGGCGCACTTGAGCCTCGCGATCCGTGAAGCGACCGCTGCCGACCGGGCCTTCATCGAAGCGCTGGGGAAGCGGACCGTCATGGATAGCGTCTCGGCCCTGCGGCGCCCCCAGCCCGCGGCGCTGCTGGAGAATTTCGACCGGCTGCTCGAGGTGGTCGAGGCGCGCGAGCATGTCGCGCTGATCGCCGAGCAAGACGGCGTCCGGGTTGGGTTTATGCTCGTGCTCGATTCGCTTCCCGATGAAGTCACCGGCGACGATCAGTCCTTCGTGGCGTATATGGCGGTCGACCCCGCGCATCGCGGCGCGGGTGCCGGTGCGGCGCTGCTCGCGCGGGCCGAAGATGAGGCCCGGCGGCGGGGCGTGCCGTATATGGCGTTGATGGTGACCGAGGAGAACGCCGCAGCGCGGGCCCTCTACGATCGCGCGGGATATCGCGTCGAACGGCGGCTGATGTGCAAAACGCTGTGAGTCCGCAGGCCTGGCGACGGCTGCTCTTCATTCTTTTCGGCCTGGCGATCGCCGTAGCGCTGTATATTTTCGCGGCGCACATTCCGCGCACGATCTCGATCTTTCTGATCGCGGCGTTCATCGCGTTCGGCGTGCAACCGGTGTGTTCGTGGCTGCAGCGACGCGGCGTTCCCAAGCCGCTCGCGATCGCCATCGTCTTCGTCGTGCTGCTCCTGCTCATTGCCATCGGCCTGGTCGTAATCGTGCCATTGACGGTGTTTCAATTGCAGTCCCTAGTCGTGAACATGCCGGTGTACGTCGCGTCGCTCCAAAATTGGCTGCTCGCGTCGCAGGCGTGGCTGCAGGATCGTATCCCCGGATTGCACCTCTCGCAAAGCACGTTCAACGTCGCCCAATTCGGGAGCCAGCGGCTCACCGCGCTTGCGACCGGCACGTTGACCTCGCTCGGTGCGATCGTGATCGGAACCGCAACGGCCTTTTTTGTCGCCTTCTCGGCGATCGTGCTCTCGTTTTTCTTCCTGCTCAACGATCAGCAGATCGTCGACGGCTTCACCTCGCTCTTTCCGCTGCGCCGTCGCGAAACGGCGCGCAAGCTCGCCCGCGAAATCACCGAGACCTTCGGCAGCTTCATTTCGGGACAAGTGCTGGTCAGCGCGATCACCGGCATCGCCGTCGCCGTGTTGTCGGCGCTGATCGGCTTTAAATTCTCGCTGATCCTGGGCATCGTCACCGCGGTCGCCTACGCGATCCCCGTCATCGGCATGTTGATCGCACAGGGAATCGCGATCGTCCTGTGCGCGCCGCAGGGCGGCTGGATGATTCTCTGGGTGCAGGTGATCATGTTCGCGATGGCACGTGTGAGCGACAACATCTTGGTGCCCAAGATCATGGGTCAATCGGTCGGCGTTTCGCCGATCGGCGTGATGTTCGCCGTATTCGCCGGCGGCGAGCTGTTTGGAATCCCCGGCTTGCTGCTCGGCATTCCCGCCGCCGCGCTGATCAAGATCCTATGGCGCTACTTCGTCGCACCCTGGCTACACGCACGCCTCGATCAAAGCTAGAACAGGGTGGATCACATCGTGTCGGGGGCGGAGACGCCGATCAGGTCGAGGACTTGGGCGAGGACGGTTTTGGTGGCGGCGCACAGCGCGAGCCGCGCCAGGCGCACGTCGCGCTCCGGAACTAAAATCGTGCACTCGGTGTAGAATTGGTGGAAGTCGGTCGCGACGTCGCGCGCGTATTTGGCCAGGCGATGCGGCGCGAGATGTTCCACCACGCCGCCGACGACGCGCGGTAATTCGGCCAAACGGCGCGTCAAGTTCAATTCCGACGGGGCGGTGAGCACGTCCAGCGGAGCGGTAAGGGCGGCGGTGACGTCGGCCTGTTCCGCGCGGCGCAGCACCGAGGCGATGCGCGCGTGTCCGTATTGCACGTAGTACACGGGATTTTCGCTGCTCTGATCGACCGCGAGCTGCAGATCGAACGTGAGCGGCGATTCGGTCGCGAGCATCGAGAAGAAGAAGCGCGCCGCGTCGACGCCGACCTCGTCGAGAATGTCGTCGAGCGTGATGATGTTGCCCGCGCGTTTGCTCATGCTGACCTGCTCGCCGCCGCGCAGCAGCGTGATCTGCTGGGCGATGAGCACGTCGAGTTGGCCCGGATATCCCAGCGCTTCGGCGAGCCCGCGCAGGCGGCCGATGTACCCATGATGGTCGGGACCTAGGATGTCGATCACGCGATCGGAGCGTTTGAGTTTTTCGTAGTGGTAGGCGATGTCGGCACCGTAGTACGTTGGGCGCCCGTCGCTGCGCACGACCACGCGGTCTTTGTCGTCGCCGAACTGCGACGCGCGGAAGAACAGCGCGCCGTCCTGTTCGTAGGTGTGCCCCAGGTCGCGCAGGTGCGCGATGTCGTCGCGGACGCGCCCGCTTTCGTGGAGTTCGCGTTCGCTTTGCCACAGATCGTAGCGAGCACCGAAGCGCGCCGCCGTCGCCTGCTGTTCGGCCACGATCGTATCGCGCCCGAAGCGCGCGAAGAACGGCAGCCAATCGGACTCCGGGGCGTTGCGCCACGCTTCGCCTTCGAGCGAAACGATGCGTTCGGCGATCGGGAGAAGGTACTCGCCGGGATATCCGTCGTCGGGAAGCGGATACGCGGGATCGAAACGCTGCATGTAGCGCGCATACAGCGAGCGCCCGAGCGTATCCATCTGCGAACCCGAGTCGTTGATGATCCATTCAACAAACACGTCGTAGCCGCAGTAGCGCATCGCACGCGCGAGGGTGTCGCCGATCGAGAGCGTGCGACCCTGCACCACGACCAGCGGGCCGGTCGGATTGGCGCTCCCGAACTCCAGCGAGATCCGTTTCCCGTTTGAGGGACGGCGCCCAAACGCCGTTCCGTCGCGAAGGATGCGCGCTAGCAATGCATGCCAAACCGCCGGCGCGAGACGCAGATTGATGAATCCGGCCACGGCTTCGATCGACGAAAATTGCGCGGCAACCGCCGGCGCGGATGCGCGCAGCGACGCGATCAGCAGTGCGGCAACATCACCGGGTGAACGGCGCGCGGGCTTGGCCAGCGTGAATGCCACATTGGTCGCGAAGTCGCCGAATTCGGGACGGCGCGGTGCTTCGAACCCCACCGCCGCCGCGGGCGCTTGCGGAAATTCGCGCGCGATCGCTGCTTCCATCGCGCCGGCAAATGCCTCGAGCGCGTCGTCGGGGAGCAGCGCGTCAGTGGTGGTAGGGTTCATTGCGTGTGATCTTCGCCGAGCGATAGACTTGTTCCAGCACGATCATGCGCGCCCACTCGTGCAGAAACGTGAGCGGCGAAAGCGACCAGAGCACGTCGGCGCGTTCTCGTAACGCCGCGTCAGCACCGTAGGTGCCGGCTACGACAAAGGTCAGCCGCGTCGCGCCGCTATGTGCGACGGAATCGATCTCGCGAGCGAGCTGTTCGCTGGAAAATTCCTTGCCGGTACGTTCGAGCAACCAGACCCGTTCGTCGGGCCGCAGCAGCTTGACGATGCGCTCGGATTCCTCGCGTATCGCGGTCCGCGGGTCGGTGCCGTGCGACGCGCGCACCTCGACCTCGTCGTAGGAAAAATACGGCGCAAGGCGCTTGCGAAAATCGGCGCACGCGGCGATGACGTAGCCGGACCGGAGTTTGTCGACGGCGATGAGCCGCAGTTGCATTGCCCAACTATAGCAGACGGGCAAATCGGTTCGCGCCGCGTCGCTCCACCGCGCCTTCGAGTTCCAGCATCGCAAGTTCCGCCAGCACGTGCGCCGGAGCGAGCTGCGTCGCCTCGACCAACGCGTCCAGATCGCATTCACCCGCCCGCAGGGCCGCGAGCAACGCGCCGGCCGCCCCGTCGCGAACGATCGGCTCGGCGGTGGGCCGCGCCCGCAGGTCGAGCACGTCGAGCACATCAGCGGGGTTCCGCGCGAGGATCGCGCCGTCGCGGATCAGCTCGTGACAGCCGGCCACGTGCGCGCGGTCGACGTCGCCTGGGACGGCCAGCACGGCGATGCGGCCCGCGGCCCAGCCGGCCGTGTTGAGGGCGCCGCTGCGGGCCGGCGCCTCGATCACGACGACCGCGTCGGCCAGCGCGGCGACGATCGCGTTGCGAGCCAGAAAATGCCACGGACGCGCCTCCTCGTCCGGGCCGAAGGACGAGAGGACCGCGCCGCCGCCGGCGATCATGCGCTCGGCCAGATCGCGATTGCGCGGGGGGAAGAATTGCCGATGGCCGCCGCCCAGCACCCCGACCGTCGGTGCGCCCGCCTCGAGGGCGCCCTCGTGGGCTGCGGCGTCGATTCCCAGGGCCAGGCCCGAGACCACGACGCACCCGGCCAGGCCGAGCTCCCGGGCGAAGCGATGGGCCAGGCGCCGGCCGTAGGGGGTGGCCGAACGCGTCCCCACGATCGCCACCGCGGGCCGCCGCAGGCTCTCCAGGCTGCCGCAGAACCACAGGCCTGGGCCTTGCCAGACGAATTCACGCTCGCCCCGCAGGTTCTCAATCGCGATGCGGGTGGTATAGTCAGGAGCATCCATGCGGCATCCATCCCTCGTAACCGCCCCGGCGCCAAGGCCGGGTAAGCGGAGGAGGCCCGGTAGCATACCCGAATACGGGGAGCCGCACACCAGCCCGTGACGTTCCGGAGGATCCCTAGGTGGCAGCTGAAGCCTATTGCGTAAAGTGTAAGACGAAACGCCAGATCAAAGACGCCGTTCAGATCACGATGAAGAACGGCCGCCCCGCGACCGAGGGCAAGTGCCCCGAATGCGGTACCAAAATGTTTAAAATCGGGGCTGCGAGCTGATCGCAGGTCCGGGCTGTCGTTGCCGGAGGGCTCATGGCCCGAGGGCCACTTCGCCCACCGGCGCCTAAGCCCGAACCCGCGCTCAGCTCGCAGCCGGCCGGTTGCGAGTGCTAGATAAAGAAGATTTAGAAAAGGCCGCTCCGGTAACGTGGGGCGGTTTTTTTGCGTTTACTAGGGGTAGTGGCGTATACTATGGGGACCCACAAGATACTGGGTCTTTTGAGGATTTTCTACTGATCTGTCCGACTTGTCGCAAGAGTGAGACGCGTGTCGTCGACTCGCGCGACGATGAAACCGTGGTCCGTCGCCGGCGCGAATGCCTCGATCCGCGCTGTAAGCACCGCTTTACCACGTACGAGCGGATGGAAGCGCCGCGCTTGTTCGTGGTCAAAAAGGACGGGCGGCGAGAGCAGTTCAGCCGCGAGAAGATTCTGGGCGGTCTGCGCAAGGCGTGCGAGAAGCGCCCGATCTCCGAGAACCAGATGGAAGCGGTCGCAGCCGATCTGGAACGCGATCTCTTCGCGCGCGGCGAGAGCGAGGTCAGCTCCACCATGGTGGGCGAGAAGCTGATGGAAGCGCTCAAGAATGCTCGATCCGGTCGCGTACATCCGATTTGCGAGCGTCTATCGCTCGTTCCGCGATATCGAGAGCTTCCGGGAAGAGTTGACGCAACTTCTTTCTAAATGACCCTCCGATGGATACGCGTGTACGGGTTGCGCTCAAGCGGCTGCCCGAAGCTCTGGATTTGCCGCTCCCTGCCTACATGAGCGATCACGCGGCGGGCGCCGATCTGTGCGCGGCGGTCGACGCGGACCTAACGTTGCAGCCGGGCGGGCGCGCGCTCGTGCCGACCGGCCTTTCGATTGCACTGCCGCCCGGATTCGAAGCGCAGGTGCGCCCGCGCAGCGGACTTGCTTTGCGCGACGGCGTGACGTGTCTCAATACGCCGGGTACGATCGACGCAGACTACCGCGGACCGATCGGCGTGATCCTGGCCAATTTGGGGTCCGCGCCGGTGACGATCCGCCGCGGCGATCGCATCGCGCAATTGGTCGTCGCACCGGTCTCGCGCGCGCACTTCGAAGTGGTGGATGAACTGCCCGAAAGCGTGCGCGGCGCGGGCGGCTTCGGCAGCACGGGGATCGCATCGTGAAGGTCTATATCGTCGGCCGCGGGGCGGTCGGCACCTATTTGGGCGATCAGCTCAGTTCGATCGGCGTCGAGGTGCAATACGCGCCGCGCTCGCTCGACGCGGTCACGCCGTTCGAAGCCGACGTCGCGATCGTCGCGACCAAAGCGTACGACACCGACGGTGCGATCGAGACGCTGCGCAAAGCGATCGCATATCCGCAGAAATGCGTGTTCGTCTCGCCGCAAAACGGCGTGGGCAACGAGGAAAAACTCGCCGAGGCATTCGGTGCCAACAATGTGGTCGCGGCGGCGCTCACGGTTCCCGTCGATCGCGACCGCAACGGTCATGCCAGCGCCGTCAAAGAAGGCGGTCTTGCGTTCGCTCCGGTGGGCGAGAGTGCGTTCAACTGGCTGGTCGCAACCTTTGCCAGCAGCGGCATGAAGGTCAGCGTCGTCGATGATTGGCGCGCGCTCAAGTGGAGTAAGCTCGCGCTCAACGTCGTGGGCAACGCCAGTTGCGCGATCCTCAACGTGCTACCGGCGCGGATGGTGCATTTCGAAAAGATTTTCACGCTGGAAATCCGCATGATCCGCGAAGTGCGGGCCGTGATGCAGGCGCTCAAGATCACGCCGATCGATTTGCCGCGCTATCCCGTGCGCGCGCTGATGGCGTCGGCGGCGCTGCCCAGCCCCGTGGCGCGCGCGGTAATGGCCGGCAGCGTCGCGCGAGGACGCGGTACGCAAACCGCCATCGCTGCTGATCGATCTGCGGGCCGGCAAGCCGTATACCGAAGTCGATTTTCTCAACGGAGCGGTTGCATCGGCAGGGCACGCATGCGGTGTGCCGACGCCCGTCAACAGCGTCTACACGCGCGTGCTCGACGATATCGCGCATATGCCGCAGCTCTGGGCCAAATACCGCGAGCGTCCCGAGGCGCTGGTGGCCGAAGTCGAAGCGGAGATGCATCGCGTCAAAGCATTGCGGCGAGGGGCATAGAACGTAAGCCGTCATGCGTGATCCCAACGTTCCCGAGTCGCTCGAAGGCTGGTGGATTCTCCACCGCATGTTTGCGTTCGACCGCCGTACGTGGGACGGCTTGCCCGAAAAGCGTCGCGCCAAATATGCCTCGCATGCCTCCGATCTCTTCGAGCACTTGCAGTCGGGCAAAGACGGCGACGTCGGCCTCGCGCAGATCGTCGGGCACAAGGGCGATCTGATGCTCACGCACTATGCGCGCACGTTCGATGGGCTGACCTACGCGCAAACCCTCGTGGACAAGCTCGAAGTGCGCGAACACTTGCAGCCGCTCGGTTCGTACGTCTCGGTGCTCGAGCTTGGAATGTATGACGCCACCGGCAAGATTCACGCCGAACTTTCCGCGCGGGGGCTCAGCCGCGCAAACGCCCGAGTGGATCGCCGCTTTCGACGAACTGATCCGCAAACAGGAAGAGAGTCCGTACGTCGGCCCGCGTTTGTGGGCGAAGATCCCGCGCCGCCGCTATGCGTGTTTCTATCCGATGAACAAGAAGCGTGATGGCGCGGATAACTGGTTCATGCTGCCGTTCGAGGAGCGAGCGAAGCTGATGACCGAGCACGGCAAAGTCGGGCGCTCGTATCATGGCCAGGTCACGCAGGTGATCTCGGGTTCGATCGGCTTCGACGATTATGAGTGGGGCGTCGACCTCTACGCCGACGATCCGCTTGTCTTCAAAAAACTCGTCTACGACATGCGGTTCGACGCGGCCAGCGCGCGGTTTGGCGAGTTCGGCCCCTTCTGGAGCGGCGTACAGTTTTCTTCGAGCGAGTTGCGCGTGTTCTTGGACGGCGACGCCGTCCCCGCGCTCGATACGTCGGGCTAGCGACGCCGCCGCACGGTGCCGGCGGGCATCGGCCACGGCCGCGTCACGAGACCAAGTATCGCCATGGCGATGGCTGCAACACCTCCGGTCGCAAACGCGAATTCCGTGCCACCGCGCTCGCAGAGCCAGCCCGCGAGCAACGATCCGAACGGTCCGCTTGCGATAAAAGCATAGTTGTAGAGTCCGCCGACGCGCCCTTGCAAAAATCCCGGCGTGGCCAGTTGCACCAGCGCGTTGGTGCTGGCCGTATAGATGGTGTACGCGATCCCGGTTGCCAAGAGCGCGAACGAAACGGCAAGTAAGCCGTGCTGCGGCGCGAGTACCGAGCTGCGCGACGCCGAAGACGGCGCACGCGACGACCAGCAGCGTGCGCGAAGCGCGCGATCGCGACGCGGTAATCAGCGCGCCGATCAACGCGCCCAAACCGAAGACGGCGGCGATCGTGCCGTAGACGCGCGGGCTGCCGTGCATCGTCTGGCGCGCGAGCACCGGCAAGAGTATGTTGAAATTGATCGCGAGAAACGAGACGACGAACATCATCGATAGCGCGACCGCCACGGTTTTGGTGTGACGCGCATACCGCAGCCCCGAGCGGATCGATTGCAGCAGCGGCTCGCGCTTGCCGACATCGGCATGGGTGTGAAATTCACTCGGACGCATCGCGAGGATCGCCACGATCACGGGAATGAAGCTGATGGCGTTGAGCGCGAAGCACCAGCCCAAGCCGGTACTCTCGATCAGCACGCCGGCTAGCGCCGGACCGACGATGCGTGTCGCGTTGTTCAGACTGGAATTCAGCGCGATCGCGTTGCCCAGTTCCGAGCGTCCGACGAGTTGCACCATCAGTGCTTGGCGGCTGGGACTATTGAATACCAGGATCGTGCCGCGGATCACCGCGATGCCGTCGATCAGCCAGACGCTCGCCACGTTGGTAAACACCACCATGGCCAGCAGCGCGGCGCAGACGGTCATGCCGATCTGCCCGGCCAGTAGCGTCATGCGGCGATCCCAACGGTCGGCGAGCGCCCCGCCCACGAGCCCGAGCACGGCATAGGGTCCGTAAAAGCAGAACCCCAGCACGCCGACCGCTTGTGCGGAGTGCGTGAGGTCGAGAATCAGCCACGCTTGCGCGGCGGTCTGCAGCCACGTCCCAATTTGCGAGACGAACTGCCCGGCGAAATAAAGACGGTAATTCCGATGAAGGCGAAGGCTGGCTAACACGTACCCGTTGAGGATCGCGCATGCTATGCCTCGATCCTTTCGAGTTTACGACTGGTGCGCCGCCGCGCACGAGAGCGCTTGGCACGCGGTCGAGGCGTGTACCATAGCGACGATGGCCGAAGGCGCGAAGAGGAGCAGCAGTGCGGCCAGCAGGGTAGCTGAACGTTTCATTTCTGGTAATTCGACATTGGGTTGGAATTGAATTAGCGATTTTGGGGCCATTGGGCCGCAATTCCCAATGCGTTGGGCCCTTTGGCGATCAGTTGTAATCGTTGGCGACGGGCTCGGCGAGGATCTGACGAATTCGTGCCGCCGAAGGCGGCGTACATGCGGTCGAGGTGACGGTGATCGCGATCAACGGATGCAGTTCCACACCGTTGTCGGAGTGGCCGGTTCCGTGACCACGCTTATCCCAGAAGCCCGCGCCCGTCACCTGAACGTCGACAGGAACCTTGAGCAAGGCAACGCCCGGCTGCTCCTGCGGATTGCCCGATCGTTCCACGGCTTCCCGCATGGCCTCGGCCTTACGCACGGCCGTAGCGGTAGCCGCCGATCCGCCTAAGGCAAGACGCACCGCGGTATAATGCGCCGCGTATGCCGACGCGCACGCATCCGAACACGTGCTGGACGGCACCTCGACGATCATCGTTTTCGCGTGCGTGACCTTGTCGTTGATCATCAAGTGATAATCGCGGTCACGCTGGTTGGTGATGCCCCACAGGCACGCGTCGATCGTGTACCACGTCGTCTCGACCGGCGCGGTGCGTCCCGCATGCGTGCCCGGATAGGGACTGGGGGCCACGATGGCGTTCATTTGGCTAACGGTCGCACCGGCGTTCGCCCACGCGCTCGGCACGGTTGCCGGCGCGATCGTTTTGACGGCCCAGCGGTAAACGCCGCAATGGGCACCGCACGCCGATGTCGGCTGACGCATTCCCAGCAGAAAGGCGGTCGTTGCTATCACGCTTGCCGCGCCTATGAGAAGTGACTGCGTGCGCATGCTGATCACACCCCGTCTTCGTCGTCGTCCGGCTCGGCTAGCATCATCTTGATCTGCGCTGCCGAAGGTGCGGTGCACGATTTCGAAGTGATTGCGATGTCGATGAGCGGGTGCAACTCGAGTCCGGTTTTTGAGTGCCCCTTCCCATGGTTGCGAGTGTCCCAAAAACCGATGCCTTTGACCGTGATCTCGACCGGCGTCGTCAGCAGAGCGATACCGGGCTCAAAACGCGTGGCAGCCGCAGTCGCGAGCCGGCGCCGCTGCGCGAGAGCGTGCGCGATTGCCACGCGGGTTTCAGGCGCCTTTTCGATCGCGGCTCGCACGGCCTCGTAGTTTTTTGCAAACGGCGAATCGCACGAATCAGTGCACGCGGTCGAAGGGACCTCGACGATGATCGTCTCGGTTTTGGTGATCAGGTCGTTGATCATCAAGTGATAATCCTGATCTTTTTGCGCGGTCGCGCCCCACAGGCACGCGGTTACCGTATAGGCCGTGGTTTCGGCCGGCGCCGTTCGACCCGCGCTATGACCGGGATACGGAGAGGGCGGGTCGATTGTGTTGAGCTGCTCGACGGTCGCGGTCGCACTGCTCCACGAACTTGGTACGGTAGACGTACCGACGGTTTTGACCGCCCAGCGAACAACCCCGCACTTCGTTCCGCAGGCGGAGGACGGTTTCGCGCAGACAAGTACGGCAATAACGAGAACAAAAAGCGCCGCACACGTCGCGGTTATGCTCCACGGACGTTTCATCACCCACACCCCAAGCGCGTCACATCGCGCGCACACTAACAGTACACGTTGACGCGAGCGGGCGCAATGGTCCTAAGGTGCTATGCGTGACGCCTTGCGCCCGATGATAGCGTCGGATATAGTTGTCGCAGGCACGACGCAATTGTCGGTGTGGCACATGCTCGTGTGTGGTGTGGGTATGAAACAGTGGCCTCTGCGCCGTTGTGTATGATTCGGTTTTCGAGCCCGAGCGCCGGCTCGCCGTCGCGCTCGGGACGCCGGAACTCACGACGACTGGAATTACCGTCGAAGGTTTTACCGGCGACACGGTCTCCGTATCGTACACATGCTTGCCTGCCAACCGGCCTCACCGCTTCGGCAATTTCGTCGCAATCTGGGAAGCTACGATGATTCCCTGGGCCGACGAACCGATGCGCAGCGTTCCCATTCCGCTCGACGGACAAAAAGGCAGCGTGACGATCGACGGATTGACGGTGTCGGCTTCGTCCTATATCGTCGGCTATTCCGTTGCAAAAACGGTTCCGGGGATCTGCGCGAGCGCGATCCTCAACGCAGGCGGCTTGCTGGGCGCACCGATGAACGTGCAACTCGGCGTCAATACGGTCGGGACGACCTCATTATCGATTCATTATGGGACCCTCGCTGGATATCTGCCGAGCACCTACGGCAACCGTATCGTGCTCTATCCGGGATACGCGTCGCCGTTCAATCCACCCAAAGAAATGGCAAGCGTGCCGATTCCAACCGATGCGAACGTCGGCGACGTCGCGATGAACGGCATTGCGATCGGCGTCGGACTTCCCTACACGCTCGTCTATTACATGCGGTCCACGGGACCGGACGCTGCTTCGTCGGCTGCAGCGGTCTTGACATTCGATACCGACGATTTCGCGGAGCAACACCCATCGTCGAGCACCGCGCAAACCACTTCGTGAATAAGGAGACCCTCATGGAAACGCAAGAAAAAACCCTCAGTGTATCCGCGGTGTCCGAGCAGCATGTCGAGCTCAAGGTGACGTTCATTTCGGCGGACGCGGTCAACCTTCACTTTGCCGGCCTCACCAACAACGATCCGAACAAGTTTTCGAACTTTGCCGGTATCTGGCAAGACACGGCGATCGAGTACGACACGGCGCCGGCGCAGAAGTTCCCGTTCGACTCCAACTATCACAATCGGTCGGGCGACTTCAATTTCCAGAGCCTCACGATCAACAAGGAACCCTACACGGTCGGCTACGCGGTCGGACCGCAGCTCGATGGCGGACAGAAGTTCGGAAACATGTGCTCGGCTGCGTACATTCCGTCGGGCGCCAGCGATCCGAGCGACTGCACCTACGAACCGACCACGCTCGCGCTGGGATATCTCGGGTCGTCCTCTGTCGCGGTGAAATTCAAAGCACCGCGCGGCTACAATGCCAAGACCAACGGCTGCTGGATCGGCATCTGGCGCGACGCCGTGTCGTACACGACCAATCCGGCGGCCGCCGCGAAGATCGACATCGACGCGTCGTCGGGTACCGGTGCGATCAACGGGTTCCAGATGGGCGTCGGTAACACGTACGCCATCGCCATCTTCATGGCGGGCTGGAACGAAGATCCGGCCAAGCGTTCGAAGACGAACATGGCCTCGGTCCTCACGTTCGACGTCGTCTAACGCCGGTTCCACGCGGGACGCTTCGCACCGCGAGGCGTCCCGAACCATTTTCGAAGGGGTCCAGCGGGTATGGCTTTCTTCACTTTGATCGCGGGCCGCGTCTATGCTGCGACCGGCGGCGTCGGTTCGCTCTATCTCGTGATGTCCTCTGCCACGGGACAGAGTCAGTACGAACTCAAGGCGGCCTACGACGACAATCGATCGTCGTTCGTCTTCTCGGCGTACGACCAGCACGTGACGGCGGCTAACGCCGATGCGTTCGCATCGATCGTCGCGCAACAACTTGATGCCGCCAACGCGGTTCGTGGCGCGCTCTGGTTCGGGGCGCCGCAGGACGGATTTTCGCCGATCGCTCTCATGGGTATCTCGCGTGACGGCGACGCGGTGCGGGCCGCACTCAATGCGCCGATATACGGCGGTCTGTTCCTTACGGTGCCGACGGACATGGCGCTGGCGTTACCCGAAGGATCGACCGACTTGCAATTAGGCGGAAGTTCGGGCCCGTCGATCGGTTTCACTGGCTCGGTTCAGCCCAACACGCTCCCGGCAACGAAGGCGGTTTTGGCGTTTGAGGGGCGCGATCGCGGCGCGATCGGTTTTACGATGTTCTTCCAACGCGAGTCACTGCGCGACGACATGCATTGGGGATTCCAAATCCTCGCTGCACCGGCAAGTGCCGGAGGCGATCCGCGAGTGCAATGGTATCCGCTCGCAGCACCGGGTCCCAATCCCAATAATTACATCGCGCTAACGGTGCGATTCGATCCGAGCGATCCGCTCAACGCGCAGATCGCGGATCGTACGCGGCTGGTGTTTGCGCCTCCCGATCAGCCCGACGACAATCTGCTCTACACGTACTTTCGAACCGCCAACGGATGGAACGTCAATCTGCGTCCGGTGCCGGGCCCGATCGAAGCCAATGCCAACGCTGCGCGCTTCGTTTTCAACGCCGGCGTTAAAACGGCATTCGGCGGTGCGCGCTTGCAGCTTGCGCCCGAAGGTGACTTTGTCTTGGAGATTCCCGGTGCGTCCGCCGGCACGTACCCGTTCATGCCCGGACTGCAGTCGATGGAGTTCTTTCTGGGTCAACCCGCGTTGAGCGGAACCAACGGCGATACGATCCGGTTCGTCGCGGGATGTCCGGCGTATGCGGCACGCTTTCCGCTGCCGGAAATTTCTCCGCTGGGACCGCCGGTCGATCCATCGGCGCCGCTCTTGGACGATACGTACACGACGTCGTGGATGACGCTTGTGCGTACCAGCGGCAACGTCGGATACGTCGCGCAGCCAAAGGGCTCTACGCTCTATGGAAAAAACGGCTCGGTCAACACCGCTTGGGATCGTCTCTACGGCGTGAGCACAAGCACGATCGAGCTCGATGGATCGGGAGGCAAGCCATATCCCGCGCTGCCGTATGCGGGCGCCACGGTCCGCGACGTACCCGCGATCGACATCGAGCGGATCGAGGCGCAGATCGTCGGACCGACCCGGCGCAACACCATCGCGCTCTCCGCGCAGACGCCACGCCGTGCGCTCGCCGGCGGTGTCGAGCACAACGTTACGACGCCATCCGGCGTCATCGCGACGCTCGACGGTGACGTGTGGACCAAGGTCCTGCTCGGCAAGAACCTCGAGGCCGACATCGAGATGGCGTTCATCGGGCCCAGCGACGAACTCGTGCAGGCGTTCCAGACCAGCGATCTGTTTCTGGTCGTGGCCAACAAGGACAACCTGGTCAAGAGCGGCGGTACGTTCGCGAACACGATGCTGGTCGCCGATTGGACGCTGCAAGCGCAGATCGGGCATGACAGCGCGTATGACAATTACGCGAACGTCATGATCGTCAAAGGCTGCCGCGGCGCACTCTACGATCCGTCGACCGACGCGAGCCGGGCAGCCAGCTTCGTCTCCAACCCGGGGCGCTGGACGCAGGCGGCGCAGTTCGCCCAACCCGGCACCGACGCCGGTGAGCTGGCGGTGCTTTCGAATTGGCTGCAGCGCTACTTCGACGATGCGGCCAACAGCGGCGATCCCTCGCTCGACGCATTCAACGCGATGGCGGTCGATCCGAACTGGACGGGCACGCTGGTGCTGCGTGCCGACATCGCTCGGGTCCCCGACACGCTGGCCGGCATCATGGCGGGCGTACGGGATGACGAGGCGTTCAAATCGCATCATTTCGGCGTCTCGATCAGCCCGGTCCGCAATCAACCCGGTCAACCGATCGACATCGAGCACACCAGTTCGATGTTCGGACTGATCTCGTACAAAGACCCGAACATCACGCTTCCCAAGGACGGCACGCCGCCGGCGCCGATTCCGCCGCGCGACTCCCGAAAATACGACTTTACCCTGCTCAGTCTGCTGGTGCGCTTTGCGAACTCGGCGGTCGTAACGTTCCGCAGCTTCGCGCAAGTAACGCTCGGAGAGATCTTCGCGCTGCAGCCTACCGATGTGAGCAGCGGAACCTATGCGTCGGTCGTGCTCTCGGGAAGTTACCAGCAAAACGGGGGCCGCTCGATCTACACGCTTTCGAGCAGGGACGACACCTACTTCGCGTTCGAGAATCGCGTGATCGACCGCGTCGAGATCACCGAAGCGCAGATGAGCACGCGCGACGCCGGCGCGAACGGCACGGTCGTCTCGTGGTTTGCCTTCTCGGGATTCATCGACTTCGCGGTGATCAAATCCAACGACGGCAACGCGTTCGACATCTTCTCGTTTGGAAACGAAGCGGGCGCGACCACGCCGCGCACCGGCCTTGCCTTCACGAACCTGGGCCTCTCGATGTCCTTCGCGACCGCGACACCCAAAAACGCGGGGTTCACGTTCGATCCGAGCGAGATGCGCTTCGATCCCAAACGCAGTACGTCGCGCGAGGCCAGCATCTATCGCAATCTCGCGCTCGACGTCCAGGGACTCGTGCGCGGTATGGCCGACGATCCGCCGTCCAAGAGCGGCTACTCCACGGTGATCACCGATGCGCAACTCGTCGGCGTCGAGCAGTCATCCGTCGCCGACGATCAATATCAATGGTACGGCGTGCGGTATCGCCTCGACATGGGGTCGCCCGGTGCGCTCGCCGGTAACGTGGGCTTGAACGCCTATGTGGTGACCGCGTGGTCCGCGGGCGAGCCCGACGGCCTGGGCTATCCAGCGCTCTTCGGTTTGCAGCTTCCGGGAACGGGCGGCGGCGGAAAATTGCTCAGTTTGCAGACCGTGATCAAGCTCTCGATCGGGCAACTGCGGCTGACGTACACACAAGGGTCGTTCCTCTTGATGCTCACGGAGATCGCGCTCAAGTTTTTGGGACTGCTCACGATCCCGCCGAGCGGTTCGACGATGTTCTTCCTGTTCGGAAACCCGCAAAACAACGGCAAGCCATCGGGCCTTGGCTGGTATGCGATGTACGCGCGTACCGACCAACAACAAGCGCTCCCCGAGCCGGACACACGAATCGAGGCAGTCAATGGCGTTCTTCAGCGCGTTCAGTAAGCTCTTTTCCTCGGCGAGTTCGGCGACGTCCGGATTCCTCGCCGAAGAGGTCAACGCCAACGTGCTGCTGCTGCGCGCGGCGCTCAACGGCGCGCAAAATCCGAATAAGAAAGTGCGTCTCTACATCGACCGCGGTGGCGGTCGCGGACAACAGGCCGCGGGCGTCAACTTGCTCAACCGCATCGTGTCGACGAGCGACGCGCCCATCCCGGGTCTCGCGTTCACCGGCGACGACAAGATCGTCGAGATCGTTTATGACGATCTGCTCGAGAGCACGGTCGTCAACATTCGGCAGTTGCTGGGTTGGCAGCCCGAACAGAACAGCGGCCTGTATCGCGGGGTTCCCGTGACGCTCATCGCGTGGAAGAATCGCAAAGCGCTGGCCCCCGTGTCATTTGCCTTCAGCGGCGCGTCGGACGATGGAAAAAATTACGTCGCCGAACTCAACGCCGAATACTATCTGCGCCTTCAGCCATTTCTCTACGAGAAACCAAACGAGCTGCAGTTCGGTGCGAACAATACCGTCATCTCGCTCGAAACGGTCCCGCAACTCGGCGGCCCAGCGTTCGCGCAGCGTGGTATCTTCATCGACATCCCCGATGCCATCGATTGGAATGCATACCTGGGCCAGCCATTCGTCGACGTGCTGCAGTGGCTCCTGACCAACAAAGCGCAGTACGACATCGCGTTCACGTACGGCATTCATACAACGCCAGCGCAAGGCGGTACCGCGCTCAGTAATGCGATCGGCTCCTATCCGTACGATCAAGTGGCCGAAGTCGTCCTCGGGACGATGGCGACACAGCGCTCGCCCAAGGGCGTTGTCGATACGGGTCGCCCATCGATCATCGTCAACCTCGATTCGTTCGACGCCGCCGCTCCGTTCCCGGATCCGTTCACGGTCATCGATACGTACCTGCAGGGTCATGGGACGCTGATCGAACGGCAGACGCTCAAGTTCGACCCGTATGCGCCGCCCTCGCCGTTGCCGCAGTTGACCGACATCCAGCGCAACATGCTGCAGATCTACAACGTGCGCCGCCGCTACCTCAACGAAGTGGGAGCGTCCGGGCGCGCCCGTTTCGCCAACCTTCCCTCGCTGGCCCAAACGCAGGCCGCGGTCACCTGGCTTACGAGCAACGACGCGGTGCCGTCGCGACAGAAGGTGCTCTGGATTCAATTGCAGCCGCCCTTCAATCAGAACTTGTTCAATGCGCTGCTGGGGCAAAGCACGTTGCCTGCGGTGTTCGAAGGCACGAATACCGCGAACGTCGCGGTCAACTATTCCTCGATGTATTTTCACGTGGCGCGACCGGGGAACGCGGCGATCCTCTACCCGACGCGCGTCCTGGCGAGCAATCCGGGCGGCTCGCTGCTCGCGAGCTTGCAAGACGCGGCCAACACGGTCGGCACGCCGCTGACCGAATGGAAGAAGACCTACGACGTCGCGACGATTCCGCCGGAGATCTACGCGCGGCCGATCAACCTGAGCCGGGCCAATTCGCCGCAGACCGATCCCTACCGCGCGTATTTCCAATCGATTCCGCAAGTTTACCGCCTTCCCCAGAACGATCGCTATAGTCTGGCGTTCGCGTACCTCTACCAAATGTGGGGCGTGACCGTACAACGCCAACTGGCGCTACGGGGCTCGAACCGATTGGCGCTCCTGGGCGATGGGGGCGGTGAGTTAGAAGAGCTCTACGCGGCACTGGAAGCCAATTACGACGACAAGACCGGCGTGCTCAAGCTGATCCCCGGCGCGATGCTCCAGCCGCCGCTGCAGACCAGCCGCATTCTGACGTTCTTCAACACGCTACTTAAGGACGGCGGTTACGACGGTTTGGTCTTGCAGAAGGCCGCGTTCGTGCGTTCGCCGGACAGCGGCGACATCGAGACGATCACCGTAACCGGATCGACGGCCACGTTCGGTATCAACGCGAACGTGACATTGGTCTTTTCGTATAGCGACCTCTACAACAATCCGCTCCAGTGCGACACTGCCATCGTCTTCACGTCGGTGAGCATGTCGGCACCGGGCGTGGATTGGATCGTGCTCAAGAACCCGAGTGTGAGTTTAGCGGTCGTCGACGGCGGCAATCTCAGCGGCGGCGGTGCGGGCGCGACGATCGCGCTTGGTTCGAGCAATTCGGTCGACGTGCTCTTCCGGTATCCCACACCCAGCGGCGCATGGCTGTTCCGCGCCGACACGACCAAGCTTCCCAGTGTTACCGATTTCTTCCAGATGGCGGGCGGCGTGAACTTGGTGGCCATCATGCCGCCACCGCTGGGTGCGCTGCTCGACGTCGGACTCGAGAACCTCGAATTCGTCTACGACGCGCAGGCGAAGAAGGCAGAGTCGCTGGCATTCTTACTGCGGCTACGTAACAGCAGCCCGGTACATCTGGTTGGCCCGGTCGAGTTGGACGATCTCTCGATGCTCGTGACGATCTCGTCGCCGGGCGATGCAATCGCTCGCCGGTTCGCCACGCGGGTCGACGGCACGTTCAACATCGGCGCCGCCGTCGTAACACTTTCAGCGGCGACGCCGCAGTACGTATTCACCGGCGAGCTCACCGAAGGTGAGATCAAGATCTTCGATCTGTTCAAGATGTTTTTGCCCGGCTATGACTGGGATCCGTCGAGCTCGCCCGCGATCACGCAGTTCTCGTTCATGTACAACCAGCCCGAAAGCGCGCTCGCGTTGACGATGGGCATGGATCTGAACTGGACGTTCGAGACGCCTGTTACCACGATTGCGATCGAACGTATGGGCCTCAACGTCACGAGCTCGGGCAACGCGCCGGCTACCGGCACCGTCACCGGCAACATCGTGATCTTGCCCAAGACCGCCAAGATTGCGTTGACCCTTTCGGCCGGGTACGTGCGGGACGCGGAAACCAAAAAGACCGGCTGGGAATTTGCCGTCGTGCAAACCGGCGGCTCGGTCGACTTGGGCGCGATCGTCAAGGAGTATTTCGGCTGGGACGTCACCGATCAAAATCTCAAGATCAACGGCCTGGGCGCGGCACTGAGTACGCTGGACGGCAGTTGGAGTATCCAAGCCAAGACGGCCGAGCCGTGGAAGATTCCGTTTCTGGGAATCGCGCTGCAGGCGAACTTTCGCTGCGGCCGCACCGCGCCCAACAAAGATACGGCGATCTCGCGGTATTTCGCCCGCGTCGAGGTCGCCACGCAGTGGAACGGGATCGCGATCACGGCCTGGTACGAGTATCGCCAGTCGCTCAGTTCGTTCGGCATCACGTGGGGAATTCTCGAAGGCATCGTCGCACAGAAGGACGCCGACACGTGGCAGGCATCGCTGCGGTTCACGGAAGACACGACGATCGGATCGATCATCGGTACGATGGTCTCGTGGATCACGGGCTCGGAGTTCGGGCTGGAAGCGCCGTGGAGTTTCCTCAATTCGATAAAGCTGAGCGGGCTTGCGCTGGTGTACACGTTCAACACCAAGGATTCGAGCAAGAACACGGTCGCATTCGACGTGACGATCGGCCCGATCGAGATCGGCTTCGCGCGGATCGATTCGATCCGCGTCAGCTATGAAACGCCCAAGGGCGCCACGTCACGCAAAGTGATGGTCAAGCTGGTCGGGCGCTTCATCTGGAATAGCGACGCCGACGGCGGACCGAACGAAATCAATTGGGACGCGAGCAAGCCGGGCTCAGCGCCCGCGCCTCCCGGAAACGGCAACAAATACATCGACTTACGCCTGCTCGCGCTCGGCCAACACGTTACCGTCCAAGGCTTGAGTCAGGCGACGACCGTGCAAGCCGCGATCGCGTTGATGAAGAACATGCCCGCCCCTGAGCCCGGGAAACTGCCGGCGGTCACGTTCGACGCGCAGAGTTCGTGGCTGATCGGCATGGAGTTCGGCGTGCTGCGGCTCGACCCGCCCAAGGACAAGACCGCGCTGCCCGCGCTGATGCCGTTCGCCTCTCCCGCGACTGGTGGAGATCTCGACGGCTATGCGGTCTCGATGCAGATCGTGTTCAACGATCCGCATCTTTACGGATTGCGCTTCGCGCTCGCGGGAGCGCCGGCGAAAATCTTCGCCGGCTTGGATTTCCAGATCATGTACCGTCAGGTCAGCGAGAGCGTCGGTGTGTATCAGGCCGAGATCACCCTGCCCGACGTCATGCGTCACCTCAGTGTCGGCGCGTACTCGCTGACGTTGCCGGTGTTCGGCATCGCGGTCTACACCAACGGCGATTTCCAAGTCGACATCGGCTTTCCATGGAATCAGAACTTCGCGCGTTCATTCACGATCGAAGCGATCATCTATCCCGGCATCCCGGTCATTGGATCGGCCGGATTCTACTTCGGGAAGCTCTCGAGTGCGTCGACGGATCGCGTGCCGAAGGCAACCAACGGTACGTTCAATCCGGTGCTCGTCTTTGGTTTTGGAATGCAGATCGGCTTCGGGAAGTCGATCGAATACGGCATCCTCAAGGCGGGCTTTTCCGTCACCGCGGTCGGCATCATCGAAGGCGTGCTCGGAAAGTGGAATCCGTACACGCCCGCACTGACCGGCTCGGGCGGATCATCGCAATTGCAGGGCCAGTATTATTTCTGGCTGCGTGGAACCGTCGGCGTCATCGGCAAGGTCTACGGCACGGTCGACTTTGCGATCGTCAAGGCGTCGGTCAACGTCGAGGTCAAGCTCCTGCTGCAGATCACGTACGAAACGTACGTCTCGATCGCGCTGACGGTCATCGCGTCGGTCAGCGTCTCGGTCAGCATCGAAATCGATTTCGGTCTGTTCTCGATCAGCGTCGATTTCAGCTTCTCGATGCAGCTAAAGGAGACGTTCACGATCGACAACAAAGGCGATGCGCCGTGGAAAGTCGAGGGAGGCAAGCAGTCCGTGAGCCTGCTTCGTGCGCCGGCCGATGCGCGATTGCGCATCGCGCGCGGGCCGCGCTTGCTGCTGGCTACCACGCTGAACTGGGACAATCTCATCGCCGACCCGGGCAAGGAACTCACCGGCTATCTTGCGCCTGCCTTGACCGTCGCGCGTAACGAATGGGCGGAAAAGCCCGATCCGAGCGATCAGGTCGCATGCTACAGCGCGATGCTGTTCATCGATTCCGTTCCGTCAGCGGGCGTCGACCGCACGTCGAGCGCGCGCAAGGCGCTTGGCGCCGGCAGCGATACGCCGTTCGAAACGTTGGCAAAGATGGTCGCGCGTTGGACCGTTGCCGCGACCGTCGGCAAGAAAATCAGCGCCGCCGACGTGGATACGACCGTCGTGAACGACGTGCTGCTCGAGGACCTGCTTGAGCACGCGCTGGCCGCGAGCGATCCCGCCAATCCGCCGATTCCGGCCGCCACGTTCGAGAAATTCCTTGCCGATCAATTCACGCTCAAGATCCGCTCGGCGCAGGACTGCAAGGGACGCGCCGACGCCACGGTCTTTCCGATGGCGCCCTCGGTATCGCTTTCGATTCCGGCATACGCCGGGGGATATTCCGGCTACAGCTACTCGTTCGCCGCCTATAACACCGTCTCGACCGACGCATTGGGCGAGATCCAGCGTTACTTCAACGATCTCGCCGTCAAAGTCCAACAGGAGCAGGCGCAGCAGCCGCCGCGTGCCGCACACGTCGATGACGCGGCGGTGTCGATGGCGCAATGGGTGTTCGGCGACTACGCGTTGTTGATCGCGCGCCAGATGGTTCAAGCGATGCGCGACGGGTTGCGCAACTTCGCGCATCCGCTTACCGCGACCGAGAGCCCGAACGACGTTTTGACCTACGTCAATGGGCACGGCTCCAACCCGTACGGGCTCGCCGATCTCTTCCTTGCCAATCCCGCCCATGGCCTGGCTGCCGGCAAGCGTCTGACGCTCGGCGTTACCTATGATCTGGACGGAGCCGAAAGCTTCGCCACGATCGGGATCGACACGGGCTTCACCGGAGTCGTCCTCGCTCGGCTCAATGCGACGTCGAAGACGATTCTGCGCACCGGCGCGATCGTAACGTATAGCCCGCTGAGCGATTCGAGCAAGAAGCAGACCTACACGATCAAAGACGGCGACGATCTTTTCGCCGTTGCTTCCGGTTTCTCGGTGACGCTGAGCGATTTGCTCGCCGGCAGTACCGTGCTGGAGCAGATGGACATTCTGCGCATTCCATGCAGCGTGATGCTGCCGATGGTGGCAACCACCGCGCAGGTCGCCGATAGCTTCACGACGATTGCCTCCCAGCGCTACGGTTCGCGTTTCGACGCGACGTCGTTCGCGACGCTCAATGGCGGCGGCGCGATCCTGCGTACCGACGCAAAGATCACCTATCCGTCCAAGCCGGACCTCACAGTGCAGCCGAGCGAAACCCTCGGCGACGTTGCCGCGCGATTCGGCGTGCCGCTCGACGCACTGCTCAAGAACGGCAACATCCTGGGCAACGATCAACTCATCGCCGTGGGCTCTGCGCTCGTAACGCCGCTGTTCGTGTACCAAACGCAAAACGGCGATACGCTGGCGTTTGTCGCGTCGATGTTCGCCGCGACGCCGGCATCGCTGGGCGATCAGCCGGCCAACGCGACGGTGAGCGGACTGTTCCTGGCCACCGATGCCGACGGCAAGCCGTGGTATCTCAACGTTCCGCACCTCGGGCAGTTCCAAGTCGGCGAGCTTCTGCTCGAAGCGCAGCGAACGCTCGCGCTCCAGCACCTTTCGGGCATGACGTCGCGCTACTATCTGCACGGATTGCGCCTGCCGACGAACCAGCCGCCGGGAGGGATCACTCCAAAAACCGACGGCATGTGGGTCCGCAAGGACGACAAGAGCGCCTATATTCTGCCGCCGCAAGCAGGCCTGTACGCGCTGACCGGTCAGCAGTTTCCCTTGCCGGATATTCCGAAAGAAGGCGCGGCGTTCACGATGACGTTCTCGCGTTCATCGACTGCGGCGTGGCTGCAATTCCTCGCGCCCGGCGGTCCGGTCGACGCACTCACGCTCAGCGTTGATCCCAAGAGCGACGACGCCGAGAGTATCCGTCAGATCATCGCCTATGCGCGCGGCAACCGCCTCGACGCGAAGTTGACGGAGCTGGGAGCAGGGTCGATGGCGCGCAGCGACTTTGCGTCGTATCCGTTCGGCGGATCGACCGTGTGGCTGTCCGGTGGTCCGGTCTCGCTGCCGTACGGCGCTCCGCCGCCGGGCGTTCCGGTGCTCAACGTCTGGGCGCTGCCCGACGCGATGACCTCGCTGCCCGATACGGCAACGCGCGCCGTGGATCCGCGCTTCAGCCTCGCTCTCGCGACCTATGACGAAGCCACCGGAGCCACCAAGAATCTTTCGGTCGGAACGTATGGCTGGGCATCGACGATTCCGTTTACGATCAAGCGTATTCCGCCGATCTCGACGAGCCCCGCGACCGGTACGACGTACGAGCTCTCCGGCGCAACAGCAGCCGCGACCGTGCTGCTCGAGCAGCTCGTCGCCGCTTCGGAGAACAACGACGCGCTCTTCGATCGTATCGTGCTGTGCTACGCGTCCGCCAACGGCGCGACGACGTGGCAGAGTGCACCGTTCGGTCAATACACGCTGGGCATCGCACAGGTCAATCTCTCGACCGAAACGCGTCCCCCCGACCAATCGGCTGCATTGCGCAACGCCTTGATCGCGACGTCCGGAATCGGCTTGCTCAATCGTCCCTCCGAATTCGTGCGTCTCCTCTGGGAAGCGAGTGTGACGCGCTCGGGCGGCTTCTATCTGTACTACTACGACGCCGCGTCGGCAGCGGGTATTCCCGACGCCATCTTCGACGACAAAGGCGAGGCGGCGCTGACGATGGTGGTCACCTACGCTAAACCCGCCGACGCGAACGCGCAAAATCGTTTGGGCCGTTACATGAACGCCGTGGTCACCGGACAGAGTCTGGACACGACGGCGGCGACGCTGGTCGCCACCGCCGCACCGGTTGCGACGGCGGTCGCGGCGACGTCGAGCGATTCGCTCGCGAGCATCGGCTACCGGTACTACACCGACGTCGCCGATCTCGCAATCGCCAACGAGACGACGCCGCTAGCAACGGGCGCGTCAATTCTCGTAGATCGCGGCGTGTTCCAAGCGCCGCCGGGCGGAATGGCGCTCGCGGACATCGCGAAACGTTTTGAGACCAGCGTGCAAGCGATCCAAGATGCCAACGGCGGTTCGGTTCCCGATCCGCTCCCATACCCGCGCGCGATTCATCTTCCCGAACAGACGATCGCCGCGGGCACCTCGTACCCGTCGCTCTATGCCATCGGTCGAGCGTACGGATGCAGCAGCGCCGAACTCGGTGCGGCAAACGCGGAGACGCGCGGCATCTTCGCAGGCTCGAACGTCAACGTGCCCGGTGGTCCGATGGTTCGGACGGCGAGCGTTCCGCCCGGCGTCGCGTCGCTGACGGCCTCACGCCCCAAGCCCGCCGACGTCGGAAAAATCACCAACCCGACCGACGCCGCGGCCTACCTCTTGCGCATGTACAACTTGCTGGGATATCGTATCGCGCCGAATGCCGACTTCGACATCTCGAAAGACGGGCTGCCCGTCGGCCCGACGACGCAAAACGACGCCCCGCCATCCGGAAAAATTCACGCGCCGATGCTGCTCAAAGCCGGTGACGCGTGGACCTACCGGCAATCGGTGCCGTATGCGTCGTTCGCGCACGCGAAACCAAAAGCGACGGCCGGTCTTCCCGATCCCAAGGACAATCCGTATCGCGGAACCGGCGGCTTGCTGCAAGTCGCGTTCGATTGGCAGGACAGCTTCGGCAACCGCATCGTCAGCACGCTGACCGATGCGCAAGTTGGCGCGCAACCTCCGTACAACGAGCCGCCGGTGCTCACCGGTTACACTGATTCCATCGTCGCGCTCGCGCAATGGCCATCGGTTGCGTCGGCGTGGGCGGTACAATCCGCGTCGTCCAAAGCGCAGGTCGCGCTCGGGCTCTCGTTCGATAGCGGCCGCTACCGCGGGCCGGTCGGTCTGACCGTCACCGATGCGACGACGCTCGTGCTGGAGTTCACCGATCCGCTCGATCCGCAATCGGCGCAAAAAGTCGAGAATTACACGCTCGTTCCGAACGTGAAAGTTACGAACGCGCAGGTTCAAAACGATCCGCGGTTCCTCACCCTCTCGCTCGAGGCGATGGGAACCTACGCGTACGTGCTCACGATCGACAACGTCGCAGCGACCAAGGCGAGTGGTGCGGTGAGCCTCTCGGGTCAAATTCGCTTCGAATATCCCAGCGGTCTCGCCGGAACGAGCGTGCGCGATAACGCGGCGAGCGACCTGCGCGTCTACGACCGCCTCTATCAGCAGATGCAGGACCCCAGCGGCGTTGCCTATACGATCGCAACATCGTTGATCGTGGATGCACACGGCGTGCCGCTTCCGCAGCCCCTCGCGGCCGCACAGGTTACGGCGCTCGGCGACTGGGTGGCCGCGATCTACCGTTTCCTCGACGATCGCAAAGACGGTCACGTTGCGGTGGCACCGCCTGCAGCGACGCTTGCGCTCACCGTCGATCTCGACGTGGCGAAGATCGGCGAGCGCGAAGTCTTCGAGTTGACCTGCAGCTTCGCGATCGCGCGCACCGGCGCTCCCGTGCTGGGAGAGCTGGCCGATACGGCAGGCATCGCCTCGGCGCAGACGACGATCGCCGCGCTGACCGATCCCGAATCACCGGCTTCGCAAACGCGCGGATTGACGACGTTTGCCACGCAATTCGAAAGCGTCCTTTCGGCGGCGGGCCATTATTCGCTCAAAGTGGCGACCGGTATCGATCGTCAGCGTGTATCGCAGCCGCTCGACGCGGGTTCGGTATGGGCAGTTCGGATCGGCACGGCGGCCGGCGAAGCGATTTCGTACAGCATCGACGATGCGTCAGAACCGCAACTCTTCTCGCCGCGTCCAATCTCTAACGTGCTCCAAACACGGCCCAACATCGGGTTGCGCAGCTATACCACGGGCTCGGGGCTCAGTCCGCAGCCCGATCGTACGGCCGATTTCGCCAACATCGACATGGACGTATGGGGATCGCAGATCTTCGATTGGTTCGACGCAGTGCTTTCCCCGCAATTCACGGGACCAGCGCAGATCGTCGATCATTTCAGCAACACGACGCATCTTGCCGATGCGCTCGTGCAGAAGGAACGGCTCGCGCAAGTTGCGGCGCAGTGGATGATTCCGGTCTACGCCGACGCGCCGTCTACGTGGGACCCCGCAGTCGTGCGGGAGGCGTTCCGCCAGTACATGCTGGTGCGCCTTTCCAATGGCTATGCGACCCGCGGCGGCGTGCAGTTTGAAGCCGCAGTCATCGCCGATGCGCCTGCAAGCGGGCCCGTGTTCGACGCGGCGATCACGGGGCCGGTGCCGAACGACGTGCTGCTGCGTTTCGGTGTCAAACTGCAGCCGGCGTCGGCGCAGAGCATCGCGAACTATACGATCGCCGGTTTCGAGATCGTATCGGCGACGCTCTCGGACGACGGCAAGATCGTCACGCTGTCGCTCAAGACCGCCATCGACCCGGGTATCTACTCGGTCACGGCGGCAAACGTCGTGACGGCGGACGGTACGACCGTGCCCACGGCGACGCGCCCGATCGCCGCCGCCTCGTCGCTGTTCGGATCGGTCCTGCGCAATCCGACCTTCGTGTCGGCCACGATTCCGCAGGAGAGTTCGACGCAACTGATCTTACGCTTCGCCGCCGCGCTCGACGCGCGGCTCGCGGTAGGCACGAACAACTACACGATCGAAAACGGACCGACGGTTCTCAAAGCCACGCAGACCGCCGACAAGGCCGGCGTAGAACTCGACCTGAGTTCGGCACCGCTGGTCGATTCAAAAGTCGTGGTGCGCAATCTGACCGACACGCTCGGCTACCCGGTTGCGCCGGATCACCAACTGGTCAAGATTGCCGCGCTCGCACCGAGCGGAACGCCCGCGCTGACGACGACCGCCTCGCGTTTGCCGGCGTGGACGCAAGAAGCGGCGCCGCTCGCGTTTCTGGTCAATGGGTCCGAAGTGGTGCGCGACGATAGCGGCGCGGTCATTTCGTCGGTGCCGCTGGATCTTCGCTACGATGCGCGCAACCTCGAACATCAGATCGAGGCGATCTCCGGTGCCGGTGAGGGGTATCACGCCTCGAGCTGGCTGCAATTCGTGCTCACGGAAACGCCCTGGCCGCTGACCGAATCGCTCGGTGCATTCGATCTGCCGCTTCCGCTGCGCGCGTTCCCCGCGACACCCGCGCTCACGTCGCAGACCGGAACGAAATCGCCGGCGGGCGATCTAACGCCGATCGCCGCAGCGACGCGATGGACGTACGCGTTTACCTACACCCTGCCGTTCCATTACCCGCACGACCGCGTACATGGGAACGTGCAGTTCAACGTCGGCTTGCCGCCGAGCATCCGCGCCGGCTTCGAAGATGCGTTTGCGCAGATGGCCGAATTCATCAGTGTATTCCCGGCCGTGCAACGCGACTTGGAAGCGATTCTGGCGGGCATCGATGCCACGATCGATCCGCAAAAGCCCGACGACGCCAAGCGGATCGCCAACGCCTCGGTGGCGCTGGGCGCCTTCGTCGAGATGGCACGCGATCTGGCCGACGCCGCGAGCGGCAACGGTCTGGTGATGCTGCCGCCGCCGCAGGGCCTGGTCGGTGCGGAAGCCCTGACGTTCGACTTCGTGATCGAAGAGAGCGTCGCCACGTACGGCGCAACGCTCGACGCGCTGCTGGTCGATCTCGGCGTCAACGCGAGCGGCGGCGTGACCGATCCGTGGGTTCTGGTCGATATCGAGGGATACGTTGCCGAAAAGCGTGCGAGCAAGGCCGGCACGGTCGGCTTTGCTTATCGGAAGATCGGAACCAAGGACCAATATCTTGATGCGGCAACGGGGCAACGAACCCCCGGGCGCACGCTGGAATTGCGATCGCTCGATGTCCTCCAGCGGCAAGATGCGTGGCCCACGATCTACGTGGAACGCAACGAAGAACTGGTTCCGGGCAAAACGTCGGCGCAGCCGTTCATCTATCAAACCGGCAATGTCCAGTTCTCCAATCCCTATCCGCCGACGATCGTGTCGAGCGATGTCATTGCGATCCAAGACATCGGAAAGCCGGGTGCGATGCGATCGCTCCAGCAGCACCTCACCGTGCTCTTCGACGCGCTGCTGGCGCAGAACGCGGAGCCGAAACTCACGATTCGGGTTGAGGTTTCGTACGCGTACAGTTTGTTCGACACGGGCGGATCGGGTCAACCGATCGTCGTGCCGATCATGCTGCAAGCACCGCTCACGATCGACGTGAAGCCGGTATCCGGCAACACCGATCCGGCACTTGCGGACATGATCGGTAAATGGGCCGACGCGATTACGGGCTGGTTTGCGCTCAACGCGCCGGCTAGTAGCGGAACGCTGCGCTTCGATCTGGGCATTCTCTCGAATCTCACTCAGTCACCGATGCCGCTCGCGGACCTCACCGCGCTCGAGCTACCACTCTCCGCGATCAATCCGCCACTCGCGGTCTACACCCCGGCGGGCGTGTAGACGACGGCCGCGCGTCCCACACCGCGCGGCCGTCGAGGCATCTTATGCGCTCGACGTTAGCGGAAGTCTCCTGCGATCGCGGCGTTGCCTGCTGCATTCGGATGCAGAAGGTCGGCTTGGAGGTAACGTGCACGGTACATCCGTGGGTCGCCGCTCACGTCGACCACGCGCAAACCGGTCGTCATCAGCATCGCGTTCCATGCGTTGACGTCTCGGGCGAACTGCGGGGCCTCAGCCCCGGTCATGCGTTGCCAGTGACGCAGATTGACGAGATAGATTGTCGCGGCGGGCTCGGCTTGGCGGATGCGCGCGAGCGTAGCCTCAAATGCTTTCTCCGATGCGGCAAGTTCGGCGTCGTTTGCCGGTGCCGTCCGCTTGGAACCGTCGGGTTTCTCCTGCTGGGTGTAGCTGAATCCGCCGATGTCGTTGGCCCCGCAGTTGAGGATCACGACCGCTGCCCCACGGGGCATTTGGGGCAGTTCGTTGTCGAGGACGTCCTCGCATTGATAGCCCGGTACCGCGAGATTGCGGAGTCTGCCGTGGATGCGTCGGGTGTAGAGTTCGGCGTAGCTCTGCGTTGCGGGCGATGCAAGCCCGTATCCGGAAGTGATCGAATCGCCGAGCGCGATTACGAGTGGCATCACAGCGAGTGCAAGGACCATCTTCGTTCATCAACCCGATGATAAAAGTTTGCGGCTTCGGGAATCGGCAGCGTCAGGGTCTCGTAGCCGTCCCATATTTGCTTGATCGCGTCGAATGGATTATAGCGGTGCTTCCCTTCACCGTAGGCGTTTCCCTCGATCACGATCGTCTTAGAATTATCGCACAAGATCTGCTCGGGAACGCCGTCAAAGAACTGCAAGGCATGTTCCAAGGCAGCGGCAAGCGATTCGGTTCGTTCGTTGTCCGTAAAGGCGCGTAGCGGCGTGCTTCCGCGGCGCAGCACGAAGTCTCCCACATCATTGTAGCAGTCTGCGGCATGCTATTGGGCGCCACCTCGCTGGCGCAATAGTCGTCGGATTCGCCGCTTTGCTACTACGGCGATTCTACTTAGCGAAACGACGTAACGCGGCGGTGATCTCGGACTCGGAGTAACCGCGATGCGCGAGCGCCTGCACAAACTGCGCGATTGTTTCGTGCAGCTTTCGAGCTCGCGTCGGCTTATCGCCGGCGCGCACGCCCGAAGCTACGCGGGTGCCGCGACGTCCGTCGGACGAAACCAAGCCTTCCTCTTGTAGTTCGGCGTAGGCGCGCGCCACCGTATTGGGAGCGACGCCGAGATCGCCTGCCAATTGGCGCACGGTTGGCAACGCATCGCCTGCGCGCAGCTCGCCGCGTTCTATGAGGCTGCGGAACTGATCCATGATCTGCTGAAACGGTGCGAGATCCGGATCGACTGCGAGGAACAGATCGCTCACGGGGTCGTTGACGATTGACGACCGAGGTACGTGCAGTAGACGATCAACGAAACGCCCGATAGTGCCCACATCCACCAGGAAACGCCCTGGAGCGTGCGCAGCAACGGCACGACCGTGTGCAGATCGTAGTTTGCGAAGGTGATGAAGACCATGATGCTGCCCATCGCAACCGTGGCAGTGAGGCCGGCTTTTCGCGCGCGGGAACGGCGATCGCGCATGCTCTCGTATCGAACGTCTTGACCGAACAACTGTCTGGGAGCGCTCGCGATGCGCCACGCGATGCCGGCCATGAGGAACGCGCAGACCATGGCGATCCCCGCGGCAACGCGCTGCTGGTCGAGGATCACGTAGGGCGTGAGCATCAGTCCGGCGGCCACGGCCAGTGCAACCCAAACCGTTGGGACGACTTCGGCCGCAGGACGCGGAGCGAGCAACGCGACCCTGCGCTGACGCGCCCGCGCGTGCTCGTCCTGCAAGAGATCGGCGAGCTGAAATCCCGCCAGGGCCAGGCATAGCAAGCTGTACCCAACGACCGGTGAGACCACCTGAGAAAATACCAGGCATGCAATGATAAACGCGACAAGCGCCGTGATGAAGAACGCGCGCGCATACGGCGGGTCGCCGTGGCGGTTTCGATTACCAAGAATTCCATAGATGACTGCTGCCAGAAAGGCGACGGCCGCGATCATGAGGTTTTGAATTGTCAGGTGCTGCATTGTACCAAGGTATAACACAAACTATTAGTTTGTGTCAATGGTGCATACAAAGCCGGTGACCGTTCTGTGTCGGGACGACGGGGCTCTGGAGTAGGAATGCTTGATGTGAACCCCGTCGGTCATGACTCGGCTGCGTGCCGCCCGCTGAGGCAACGCCCAAGTTGATCGCACAGGACTGACGAATGATTTTCGCGCCCTTTGAATTGCAGGGCGCAAGGATTCTCGGACCATCGTCGGTTACTTTCGGGATCGAGCGCTTCGTGCTGCAATGTTTTCTACGATACAACAGCGGAGCGCTGGGGAGTCCACGAATCGGGAGCACAGAGAATTGAAGCGTATTTGCTTGTTGCACATAGGCACCCACAAGACCGGAAGTACGGCGCTGCAACTCTTCCTCGCGAATAATCGCGACCGATTGCTCAACGCCGGAATCCTCGTGCCTGCCACAGGCGTCCGTACCGACATTCCTGTTGGGCATCATAAGCTGTCCGCGATGCTTAGGTCGCCGAATGCAAGAGTGCTAATCGAGGAACTCCTCGGTGAGATGCGAGACATCATGGCTCCGCTAACGGTGATTTCCTCTGAGGAGTTTGATTCGATGTCGGCCGATCCCGAGGGAATCCAGTGCCTTATTGACGAGCTGAGGGCTGAGTACGATGTACGCGTGCTCGTGTACCTGCGTCGGCAGGATGACTTCGCGGAGTCTCTGTATGGTGAACGGCTAAGAGGGAGTCCTACAGGTCTCGCTTTCAGCGACTACATTCAGGCTACGCTACGGCTGGGTGGCTTCTCGGGCGATAGCAAGGTGCTAACCATTCCGTTCGATTACAACGCGTTGCTCGCGCCATTTCGGAGCGCGTGCGAGAGCGGGGCCGTGATTGCGCGTCCATACGCAGGGAGGAACGATTCGTTAGCAATTTATCGTGATTTCATCGACGTGCTTAGATCTGTGTTTCCCCCTCTCGTGGACGTAAGCAGCAACCTTCGCGTCACTCAACGATCAGCCAACGAAAGCTACGCGCTTATCGGCCTTCTTTCGGCGTTGCACGTGGGCATACACGGTAAAGCTTGTATACACGATATAATGAGCGACATCCTAAAGGTCTCTGGCAACATAGATCGCGCGGTGATGACCGGGCGCTTCGAGCTCCTGTGCCGTGAAGAGGTGCTTTCGTTCGTTGAGCGCTTTGGCCCAAGCAACGTTGAGCTCGAACGCACGTACGGCATCAAAGTTCATTTAGTCTCGGAGCAAGACGTGCTTCCGCTCGAACATCCTCGGTGGCGCACAGCGCTCGAGCAGCGTCGGGTAGTAGACAGCATGATCGAGATTTGGTCATCAACGGATCCACAGCATCCGTAGTCGGAGGTGGACCCGCAGTTTTGTACAGCAAACGTGTCCGTTAAACCGGGTCAAGGCCATCCTAAGGATGGAACGTCGCTGGAGATAGATCATAATGTGTCGCATAAAAATGGCGGCAGCAACGGCGATGAGAATAAGGAACCATCGTGTCTCGACTGTAATCGCCAAGAGGGAGGAATGAATGGAGAAGATTATCGAGCCAAATATCCACAAGCCTCGCAAACTGACCAAACATCGAAAGCCGGTGAGTCTTCAAGATAGCGCGATCACACGAAGCGCCAATGACTCCGAGACTCTCTCTTGAAGAAAAGGCGCCTTGATGTTGTCGGGCTTCGTGGAAGCTTCTGCATTGCTGGCAGTGTCGCCCGGCTCGCGGGGCGTTTTCATACGTCGACGCACGGTGCCATGAGCACCCTGTCACTATGAATATCCGATGAGCGAGGGTTGGAACGAGTCGGCGTCGGCGTGGATTGCGGATATGGAACGCGGCGATTTCAGCCGTACGTTCGTGCTCGACGAGCCTATGCTGGCGCGCGTTCGTGCGCGGAACTTTACGCGCGCTTTAGATGTCGGATGCGGGGAAGGGCGGTTTTGCCGGATGCTGGGCGCGCTGGGCATCTCGGTAGTCGGCGTCGATCCAACGAATGCGCTGCTAGAGCGGGCGCGCGAACTCGATCCGCAAGGAGTGTATCACGTTGGGTGTGCGGAGGCACTCGCGTTTCCGGCAGAGAGTTTCGACCTGGTCGTCAGCTACCTGACGCTGATTGACATCGATGATGCAGAGGGAGCGATCGCGGAAATGGCGCGGGTGTTGCGTCCTGGGGGATCGTTGCTGATTGCAAACATTGCGAGTCTCGAAACTGCCGCTGGTGAGGACTATTTCTACGAGCGTGCCGAATGGGTGCAATGGCGCGGCATTCGCGTGCGCAATTGGCACCGGCCTCTCAGCCGGTACATGCACTTACTGCTCGCCCAGGGCTTGAGACTACGCTGCTTCGAGGAGCCGCAGCCGAGCGGCGGGGACGCTGCAAAAATCGAGCAGTATAGGCGCAAACCTTGGCACTACCTTATGGAGTGGGAACGTCCCGAAAGAGATCCAAGTCCCATCACATAGCCGAGAGATGTGAAGCCGCGTAAGCCGCTCTTTTTGCAGACTCGATAGCAACGCGGTTGGTGGCAAGCTTGGCTCAGGCAGCTCTTCCGTCCAATCGTTCCAGGCTGCGATATTGAATTGCTTCGGCGACGTGTGCAGGCTCGATGGTTGGCGATGATGCAAGATCGGCGATCGTGCGGGCTACGCGGGCGATGCGGTCGAGGGCGCGAGCGGAGAATTGGCGTTTTGCGCTGGCGTGCGCGAGAAGGCGGAGCGCCTCGTCGCCGAGCGGACAATGCGTGCGCATCTGGCTTGGCGGAATGTCGGCATTTGCGCCAATCGGTGTACCGGCGAATCGTTCGCGCGCAACCGATCGCGCGGTGACGACGCGCTCGCGGATCGCGCGTGATGGTTCGGCGCCGTCGCGGCGCACCATGTCGTCGAAGGGAACGCGCGCGATCTCGATCTGCAAGTCGATGCGGTCGAGCAGCGGCCCTGAGAGTTTGCTGACGTATTTGGCGACGCTCGCGTCATCGCATCGGCATTCGGCGCCGCGCATGCCGCGATACCCGCACGGGCAGGGATTCATCGACGCCACGAGTTGAAAGCGCGCGGGATATGTAAACGTGCCCGCCGCGCGTGCGATCGTGACCGTGCCTTCCTCCAGCGGCTGGCGCATCACCTCGATCGCACCGCGTCCGAATTCAGGTAACTCGTCGAGAAAAAGCACGCCGTGATGCGCGAGGCTGATTTCGCCGGGCTTGGCCATCGGTCCACCGCCGACGAGCGCCGCTTGGCTGATCGTGTGATGCGGAAATCTAAACGGTCGCGCGTTAACGACGCCGGCGTGATTGGCGAGCAACCCGGCGACGCTGTAGATCTTGGTGACGTCCAGCGCTTCGTTCATCGTCATCGGCGGAAGAATTGAGGGCAAACGTCGCGCGAGCATCGTCTTGCCGCAGCCGGGCGGACCGACGAAAAGCAGATTGTGGCCGCCGGCTGCGGCGATCTCGAGTGCTCGTTTTGCCGCAAGCTGGCCGCGAACGTCACACAAGTCGCCGTGCACGAACTCGTCGGCCGGCTCGAGCGTCGGGCGTTTTGTGGTGCGGCGCCATTTGCCGCCGTTGCCCAGGACGACGGCGACCGCGCTTTGCAGCGAATCGGCCGCGTAGAGTTCGATGCCGTCGACGAGCGCAGCCTCGTCGGCGTTGCGTTCGGGAACGATCAGCCGCGCAAAGCCCGCATTACGCGCGCCGATGACCATCGGCAGGATGCCGCTAACCGGACGCAGCGTTCCGTCGAGCGCGAGTTCCCCGAGCGCGATAAAGTTTTGCAGCGCCAGCCGGTCGATCTGTTCGTCGATCGCGAGCAGCGCGAGTGCGATCGCCAGGTCGAATGCGGGGCCTTCCTTGCGAACGTCCGCCGGCGAAAGATTGACGAGAAGCCGGCCCGCCGGATAGGCGAAGCCGGAATTGAAAATCGCGGCACGCACGCGATCGCGCGCCTCACCTAAAGCGCGGTCGGGAAGGCCGATGATCGTGAACGCAGGCGAACCCGCCGAACTGTCCGCTTCGACGCGGACGACGTAGCCTTCGATGCCGAGCATACCGGCGCAGAACGAGAGCGAGAGCATATCGGACGCACCTCTGCGCGAGCGCGCGTCGGCCGCTAGGGCGCGGCCTGGCTAACGGGTGAGCTGCTCGTCGACCCAACCGCGCCACGTTGACGGGATTTCAGGCACCTGCAATTCGGCCGCACGGTGACGTTCGAAAAGATAGATGTGCGCCATCGTCGCGACGGTCAACTGGTGCGCGGGACGGAACGTCACGACGACCGGATCGCCTGCCGCCACGTCGCCCTCGTCAACGATGCGAAGATACGCGCCGGGTCGCGCTGCCTGCGCGAACCGCTTGACGAAACCCGGATCGTCCATCGCCATCGCGAGCTTGTAGCACGGAACGCGCGGTGACGTCACCGCAAACTCCGCGCTACCGATGCGCCAGCGTTCCCCGATGAGCGCCCCGCTTACATCGATATCGCGCAGCGTGAGATTTTCACCGAACACTCCGGGCGAGAGTGCGCGGCCGGTCTCTTCGCTCCACCAAGCGTAATCTTCGTGCGCATACGCGTATACGGCGCGCTCGGGGCCTCCGTGGTTCTCGCGATCCGCCTGATCGTCGCCCGCGATATTGACTCCGCGAACCACGGATCTACCGGGAACGGGCGTTTTGAAGATCCCGGTCGCAACGGTTTCGCCGCCGTACACGCGCGTGCGTACGGCCGAGACGTTCACCGATACGACGCTGCCGCTATGAGAAATGCCTGCGCTCATGCGCGGTTCTTCGACGCGGCCGGGCAGCGCCTTACGCGAACGAGGCGATTTCCTCGAAATCCAGTCGCGGGTTGCGCGGGAAGAGCTTGCTGTCGTCGCCATAGCCCAGCGTCACCAGCAGAATCGATTTGCGCGTGCCGTCCCGGAAGAACTCGCCATCGACGCCCGCGTGATCGAAGCCGCCCATCGGGCCAGCGTCCAGACCGTGCGCGCGCGCCGCAAGAATGAAATAGCCGGCTTGGAGCAGCGCGTTCTGCAGCGACATCGGCTCGGCGTTCTCGCGCGCGTGATCGAAGAACATCTGCGGTGCGTGCGGGAACAAGCGCGGAAGCTGCTCGTGGAAGTTGAGGTCGCGCGCGAGGATTGCCGTCACGGGCGCGGAGTCCGTCTTGGCTACGTTTCCGGGCATGAGCAGGGGGCGCAAACGGTCGCGACCCGCGGCCGTTTTGACGAAGACGATCCGCAGCGGCAGCGCGTTGAGCGCGGTGGGGCCGACCTTGGCGCTGTCGACGATGCGCTCGAGGACCCCGTCGGGAATCGGCTGGGGCAGGAACCCGTTGGCGGAGCGCGCCTCGTGGAAGAGCACATCCAGAGCGCGCTGGTCCAGCGCGCGGGTCGTTTTTTCAGCGGTAGCAGTCATAGCTTACTCATAGTAGCCTACGAGACGGTCTGCGTCAAGATGATCCGAAATAAGATTATCCGAGGCGTGCTATGATGAAGTTCATGGAAGTGACAGAAAAGGCGAGCGCCTGCTCGCGCGTTCCGGGCGTTCTGCGGGAGGGGCTCGGGTGGCCGCTCGCCCGGCTGGCGCACCTCATCACGAGCCTTCATAACGAAGCCCTGGCGCCGCTGGAGCTCAATCTGAGAACCTTCGCCGTCCTGGCCATGGTGGGCGAGGGCGAAGCGCGCACCCAGCTAGAGATCGCCCAGACCGTCGGATTGGACAAGACTACACTGGTCGCCACCATCGACGATCTCGAGCGACGCGGACTCGTCGAACGCGCTGCCGACCCGAACGATCGCCGCGCGCGGATCGTCGGCATCACCTCGCTCGGCCGGCCGCTGCTCGAGCGGGCGTGCGCGTGCGTCCGCGATACCGAGGCGCGCATTTTCGCAGACATGCCGGCGCATGAGAGCAACGCGCTCAAGAGCGCGCTCGTGGGGCTGATGAACGGTACGCTGCACGGTTCGATCGAGCGCAGCGGATCGTGTTTCTAGCGCTCGGCTAGGGCGTAACCTCGTCGCGCGTGTTGCGCATATTCCCCGTGTAAAAGCCGTATTTACCCTTGATTTGCTCCCAGCCGGATTTCGGGTCGCCGTAGACCCAAGCGACGTCGATGGCGCGCGTCGCTCCGTCGACGTAATCGGCATAGTAGCACTTCCCTTTATATGGGCAGGTGTAGTCGTGCGAGCTCATCTGCAGATTTTTGCTGACGGCGCTCGCGTCGATGTACCAGTTGCCTTCAACTTTGACGACTTGCTCGTCGCTGGCGTCGGCCAGCACTGCTCCGGTCCGCTGTTCGTAAATTCGTACGCGCATGATGCGGAAGCCTTATCGGCGCGCCGGGCGGTTCCTGTGCGTGGCGCAGACCTAGGATGTGCGTGAGAACGCCCAGAACGCGCCGTCATGCTCAAGCCGATCGTTGAACTCGACCGTCTCATTTCCGCGTCTCCCGAGCCGCACTCGGTCGCTGTCCGCGGGAAGGACGTCTGGATCGCTTCGCGTGCCACGCACAACATCGACGTGATGGAGCGCGACGGCTGGCGGAAAGTCGACGAGATCGAACCTCCGGGCATGCCGTGGGGGATGACCTACGGAGGCGGCGCGCTCGTGATGACGTGTGGCGAGGGCGCCGAAGATGACCGTGTCATTCGCCGCTATATCCCCGGCGACGGCTTCGACGATCTCGAACTGCCGTGTCCCGGCGATGCGGGTTCGCATTTGGCGATGTACGGCGGGCGCATCTTGCTCGGGCAATGGTACAACAAACGCCTGCTGGTTCTCGATGAGAGCGGCAGCATCGCCCGTACGTTTACGACGCCGCACGAAATCTGCGGCGTCGCGGTGATCGACGATATGGCGTGCGTGCTCGGCACGGACGAAGAAGAGAACGGCGACTATTTCATCTCACGTGTCGATCTGCGCAGCGGCGTCGCCGACGATCTTGCCGTCGTGCCGTTCCGCGCGCGCGGCCTGGCGTGGGACGGCAGCCGCTTCTGGACCAATCATCGTGAGGCCGACCGCACCGTCACCTTCACGCTGCCCGGCTGATTCGTGCATCTCAAAACCCTGGATTGGGTGATCGTCGTCGTATCGCTGGCGGTCACGTTCATCCCGGCGATCGTCCTTGCGCGTCGCGCCGGAAAAAACACGACGGAGTTCTTCGCTGCCGGACGCAAAGCGCCATGGTGGCTGATCGGGATCTCGCTGGTCGCGACGACCTTCTCAACCGACACGCCCAATTTGGTGACGAATTTGGTGCGCGACGGCGGCGTTGCCGAGAACTGGGTGTGGTGGTCGTTTCTCCTTACCGGTATGGCAACGGTGTTCTTCTACGCGCGGCTATGGCGGCGCAGCGGCGTGCTCACCGACTTGGAGTTTTACGAACTGCGCTACTCGGGAGCGGCCGCCAAAGCCGTGCGCTGGATTCGTGCGCTTTATCTCGGGTTGTTCTTCAATTGCTTCATCATTGCGAGCGTCAACCTGGCGGCGGTCAAGATCGCAAGCGTGCTTTTCGGCTGGCCGCGCACCGAAACGCTGCTGCTTTGCGCCGTCGTGCCGATCGTCTTTGCGGCCACGGCGGGTTTGTGGGGCGTGATGGTAACCGACATGATTCAGTTTTTCATCACGATGACGGCAGCGTTTGCAGCGGCATATTTCGCGCTGCACGCGCCGGGTGTCGGCGGACTGCACGCGATGATCGCGCACGTCGGGCTCGTGCATCCGCACATGCTTTCGATTCTTCCCAACTTCGGCGACTGGCCGACGGCGCTGGCGATCTTCGTGATTCCGCTCACCGTGCAATGGTGGTCGGCGTGGTATCCGGGCTCGGAACCCGGCGGCGGCAGTTACGTCGCGCAGCGCATGCTGGCCGCGCGCACCGAGAACGACGCGCTGTTCGGTACGTTCGCATTTCAAGCGATGCACTACGCGCTGCGTCCCTGGCCGTGGATCGTCGTTGCGCTTGCATCGACGATCGTTTACCCCACCCTGGGTGACATCCACGCGCGCTTTCCAAATGTCGCGCCGGATCTGCTCGGGAACGACATCGCGTACCCGGCGATGCTGGTCTTTCTGCCGGCCGGTTTTGCCGGCCTCATGGTCGCGGGCATGTTCGCCGCGTACCGTTCGACGATCGAAACGCATTTGAATTGGGGCACGTCGTACCTCGTGCACGACTTCTACCGGCGTTTGATTCGGCGTGACGCGAGCGAAGCGCACTACGTGTTTGCCAGTCGTATCGTGACCGTGCTGCTCATGATCGCCGGCGTCGGCGTGACCTACGCCCTGGGCACGGCCAAGGAAGCGTTCAATCTGTTGATTTCGATCGGTGCCGGTACCGGTCTTATCTACCTGCTGCGCTGGTTCTGGTCGCGGATCAATGCTTGGAGTGAGATCAGCGCTATGGCGTCATCGTTCGTCATTGCGCTGACGTTTTTTATCAGCGGAAAATTCGGGCACGCCGCCTCGAGTACGACCGTGCTGCTGGTCACCGTGGCCTTCACAACGGTCGTTTGGGTAACGGTGACCTGGATCACTCCGCGGGATGACGAGCAGACGCTGGAACGTTTCTACGCCAAGGTTCGGCCGGCCGGGCCGGGCTGGGCTGCGGTACGACGGCGCGGCGGATTGCCGCCCTCGCCCGACTCACCGGCACAAGCGCTTGGTGCCTGGGTTCTCGGTCTGGCCTCGATCTACGGCGCGCTTTTTTCTACCGGCGCATTCGTATACGGCAACGCCGTCGCCGGCACGGTCTGGGCCGTGGTGTCGGCCATCGCAATCGTGGGCCTGGTCGTGCTGATGAAACGCGATCGTTCGGCTTCTCCACAGATTGCACAAGACTGAGGTCGCTGGTTGTGGACAACGTCGAGGCGCATTCGACCGCGAGGAGAGGTCCACGCCTGCGCGCAAACTGCTGGATCGTCGCCTTCCCATACCGTCGTAGGAGAGCAAGTTGAACTGTTTTCGCCCGCTTGGCGCCGCGCTGCTTTGTGCCGTCCTCGCCGCATGTTCCAACGGGTCGTCCGGATCGTCGGGGTCCTCGGCTTCGCCCGGGGCCTCGCCATCGTCGGCTGCTTCGGGCGGCAAGACGATCGGCGTCTCGATCCAAAACCGCGAGGCCCAGTTCTATCAGGAGATGGAGAGCGGCATGCAGAGCGAGGCGGCCAAGTACGGCTACACGCTCAACGTCGTCGACGCCAATCGCGACAATGCCAAGCAGCAGAGCCAAGTCGAAGACTTTATCTCGAACAAGGTTGACGCGATCGTGCTCACGCCCTACGACTCCACCGCGATCGGCAGCGCAATCGCCGAAGCCAACAAGGCGAACATTCCCGTCTTCACCGCCGACATCGCGAGTACGAGCAAAATCGGTACCGTCGTTGCGCACGTCGCGAGCGACAACGTGCAGGGCGGCGAACAAGCGGCCAAACTGATTTGCGCTGCTGTCGGCAGTTCTGGAACCGTCGCGATCCTCGACGAACCTGAAGTAACCAGCGTGCAAGATCGCGTCAAAGGTTTCCGTGCCGGACTCAAAGCGAACTGTCCCGGCGTGAGCGTCGTCGCCGATGTCGATGCCGGTGGCGAACGCGCCAAAGCCGACAGTTCGATGAGCGATATCATGCAATCCAATCCGAATGTGAAGGGCGTCTTCGGCATCAACGACGACTCGGCGCTCGGTGCGGTCAGCGCGATCAAAGCCGCAGGCCGGACGGGCAAAATTGCCGTCGTCGGGTACGACGCAACACCCGAAGCACGCGTGGCGATCAAGGCCGGCAGCATGTACGGCGACGCGATGCAGTATCCCGCGCAGATCGGAAAGCTGACGATCGACACGATCCACGACTACTTCACCGGCAAGACGCCGCCCAAAGTCGTGCACGTCAACGTCGGCACCTTTACCAAGGCTGACGCCGCCGGAGCCAAGTAGCACGCAAAATCAAGCTCCGCCGTTACTGGAGATGCGCGGCATCGGGAAATCGTTTCCCGGTGTTCGCGCGCTTTCCGACGTCTCGCTCGTCCTCTATCCGGGCGAAGTGCTTGCGCTCGTCGGCGAGAACGGCGCGGGCAAATCGACGCTGATGAAGATCCTTGCCGGCGCACAGCGCGCGGACAGCGGTACGATCGCGATCGACAGCCGCGAGGTGACGATCGCGTCGCCGCGCGATGCGGAGACGCTGGGCGTCGGCATGATCTATCAAGAGTTCAACCTCGTCCCGCAATTGAGCGCGCTGCACAACATCGTGCTCGGCAACGAACCCGTGCGGCGCGGTATGCTCGATGAGCGCACGGCGCGCGAGCGCGCGACCGCCGTCCTGAACGACTTGGGCATCGACTTGCCGCTCGACCGGGCCGCCGCGCACCTTTCGGTAGCGCAGCAGCAGCTCATCGAAATCGCCAAAGCGCTGTCGCGCCACGCGCGCATCATCGTCATGGACGAACCGACCGCCGCATTGACCGATCGCGAGATCGATGCGCTCTTCGAGATCATTGCCCGTCTCAAGGCCGCCGGCGCGGGCATCATCTACATCTCGCATCGCATGGAAGAGTTGCCGAAGATCGCCGATCGCATCACGGTCCTACGCGACGGCACGATCGTCGAAACGCATCCGGCCAAAGACTTCGCGCCGGCCGATGTGATTCGCGCGATGGTCGGACGCCCGCTCGATGCGCACTTCCCCGCGCTGCCGCCGGTCGCCGCCGACGCGCCCGTCGTATTGGACGTGCGCGACCTGCAACGCACCCCCGCCGTCAACAATATTAGCTTCGCCGTGCGCGCGGGCGAGATCGTCGGCCTTGCGGGCTTGATCGGCGCGGGCCGCACCGAAATCGTCCGCGCGATCGCCGGCGCCGATATCCCCACCGGCGGCGCCGTCGCAATCGGCGGTACGACGCTTCACCTTCGCTCGCCCCACGACGGCATCGACGCCGGCATCGCGCTGATCACCGAAGACCGCAAGTCGCAAGGCCTCGTGCTCGGCATGAACGTCCGCGAAAACATGACGCTCGCCCACCTCGAACAATTCCTAAGCCGCGACCATTTGATCTCGCGCCGTCTCGAAAGCAGCGCCGCCGACCGGATGGTCGAAGATCTGCACGTGCGCACCCCAAGCATCGAACAACTCGTGCGCAACCTCTCGGGCGGCAATCAGCAAAAAGTCGTGCTCGCCAAATGGCTGCTCGGCAAAGCGCGCGTCTTTCTCTTCGACGAACCCACCCGCGGCATCGACGTCGGCGCCAAAGCGGAGATCTACGCCCTCATGCTCACGCTGCTGCAACAGGGAGCCGCCATCGTGATGGTCTCGAGCGAACTACCCGAAGTCCTGGGCATGTCGCACCGCATCCTCGCCATTCGCGGCGGTCGCATCGTTCGCGAATTCACACGCGAACAAGCCACGCCCGACGCCGTGATCGCCGCCGCCGCCGGAGCCGCCGCATGACCCGCATACTCAAAAACCTCTGGCTGCGCAACGCCATCCTCGTCGCCGTCGTCGCGATCTTGATGGGCATCGTCAACGCCGCCGCCAAAGGCGAATTTCTCCGCCCCTACAACCTCGTCACGGTCCTGCAGCAAATCTCATACAACTGCATCCTGGGCGTCGGTCAAACATTCGTCATCATCACCGCCGGCATCGATCTCTCGATCGGCTCGCTCGTCGCCCTCACCGGCGTCGTCATGGCCCAAGTCGCCAATCACGTCGCCCTCACCGGCATCGCCCTCGTGCTCGTCACAATCATTGCCGGCATCGCCGTAGGTGCACTCGCCGGTTGGGTCAACGCCCTCCCCGTCGTAAAACTCAACCTCCCGCCCTTCATCACCACCTTCGCGATGCTCGAAGTAACGCTCGGCCTCTCCTACATGATCTCCGGCGGCCAACCCGTCGCCGTCAACAATCCAATTTTCTCCGCCATCGGCACCGGCGCCATCTTCTCGATCCCGGTCCCCGTCATCTGGATGATCGCCGTCGTCGCCATCGCTTCACTCGTCCTCACTCGCACCCGCTTCGGCCGCTACGTCTTCGCCCTCGGCGGCAACGAAGAAGCCGCTCGCCTCGCCGGCGTCGCCGTAGCCCGCGTAAAAACCCTCGTCTACGTCATCAGCGGCATCTGCGCCGCCATCGTCGGCTTCCTCTACATGGCGCGCTTCTCATCAGGCTCCCCCGACACCGGCACCCACGACGAACTCCTCGAAGCCATCGCCGCCGTCGTCGTAGGCGGCACCAGCCTCATGGGCGGCCAAGGCTCCATCATCGGAACCTTCTTCGGCGCGCTCCTCATCGGCTTACTCTACAACGCGATGAACCTTATCCACGTCGACTCGTACCTCCAAAAAGTCGTGCTCGGCGTAGTGATCCTCCTCGCGGTCGTGCTCGACGAGTTGAGGAAACGGTATCTCGTGCGCGCGTAACGGCGCGTGGCGTTTTCACACTCATTGGTGCCGGGGACGCCCGCATTTTCACATCGTGTGAAAATGCTACTCGCTGAAATTCGCCTCCCGCGCCTCCAGCGCTCCGGCGAATTCTCAGACGCCCCGCCACCAACGAGTGTGAAAACGCCGCGCGCCGTTACGCCCACATATCAGGCTGCTCAACATCTAACAAGCACAACCGCTCGTCGTCGCTTGGATCAACTCTCTTTTTAGAATGCTTGTTTGTGGCTTGAGCTAATGCCTCACTCCCCCCGGTAAGTCTCCAGCGGCGAAGTAGAAACGCCCCATGGATGGGGCGTTTCGGGCGTCTTACCGGGGGGAGTGAGGCGTTAGCTCAAGTCGCAAACAAGCATTCCGCCCCCACCACCGCTAGAAGGGGAAGTCGTTTGCGGTTAGTCCGGGGTTGAAGTTGTAGTCCAGGAACGATTGATCGAGTACGACTTTGTCGCCGTCGTAGAAGATTTCGCGGATGGGGAAATGTGTTTCTTGGGAGAGGTAGAGGCGTTGTTCGGAGACTCCGCCGTTGGACGCGGGGTCGGAGACTTTGAGGTCGAGGAGGTCGGTGTCGGTGCCGTTGATTTTGCCGCCGGTGGTTTGGGTGAGGGTGCCGGGGGTGTCGGCGTAGGTGGCGACGATGTTTTGGGGGAGGCCTTGCGGGATTGTGTAGCCGCGTAGGGATGTGGCGCGGCCGTCGTGGAGGTCGACTTTGAGGTGGATGCCCGAGAGGAAGCCGCCTTGGTGGCCGCTGACTTGTTGGCCGCCGGTCCAGACGCCGCCCGAGCCGCGGCCGGCGCCGGATTCGATGAGGGTTTTGGCGTCGCTGGGCTTCATGAATGAGTAGTCGTAGACGCGGTCTTGGACGTCGGTGCCTTTGACTTCGTGCGAGCGAAGTTTGTACGTGAATTGGCTGACTTTGGCGAAAGCGCTGTTGAAGGCGTCGATCGCGGGCGCGCTGTTGGCGGCGCGGGCGGCGTGGGGGACGAGGATGAGGGTCAAGGCGGCTGCGGCGAGCAGCGCGGGGAGTCGGCGTTGATGCATAGGTCCTCCGAAGCGTACGAGAGACGCGTGAAAGATTAGAGCGACGTTGGGCCGGCTTCTTCGTAGAGAAGTGTTCCGTGTTTGCCTTCGACGCCGATGAGGACGTCGCACTTGGCGTCGGCGGCGATTTCTTCGATCGTGCGACCCAATGGGGCGCCGGTGTATTTGCCTTCGCGGAAGGAGCCCAGGATGATCAGATTGGCACGTTCGCGCTTTGCCAGGTCGAGTACCGCTTGTTTGACCGAGCGCGACTTAATGGTTTCGGTGCGAAGTGAGACGCCGGTTTGGGTGGCGATCGTTTCGGCGGCTCCGAGCGCGTCGAGCGCGGCGCGTTCTTCGGCGGGCATCTGCGCGTCGGGGGGAAGCGTGTAGGGCACTTCGATCACGTAGATGGCGAGCAGTTCGGAGCGTTCGCCGCGCGCGAGTTTCGCGGCGAGCGCCATCATATGGCTCGAGGCGATGTCGGGCGAGAAGACGACGACGATCGAGCCGACCATGCGTTCGAGTTCGGACGTAGCCTCTTTGGCCAGGCGCTGCACGAACGAGGCCGGCGGATGCAGCATCCACCAGATCGTTGCGTTGATCGCGAGCGCGATCGCAAGTGCGATCAATGCGCCTTCGAGCGTGACGTGGACGTAGCCCGGTGCGATCGGATTCACCGGTTGCGCCTCACGAAGGCGATTTGGCGAAGACGGAAGAGGCCCAGTGCGATCATCGCGATGCCTAGGACCAGTCCCGTGAATGTTTGTGCGATGGGGTAGGGCAGCATGCGTACGATGATCGTGGCGCCGACGACGATCATCGCGATAGCAATGAGAGCGCGTACGGTGAGCATCTTAGGCCTTGGACTCCGCGATACGTTCGTCGCTGGCTTTGAGGTTTGCCAGGTAGTCGTCCATCAATTCCAGCTCGCCGGCCCGACGCAAGATCTCGGTTTGCTCGCTGCGCCAGTTGCGTTTGAACGACCGGAAGATCGGCAGTCCCTTACGTTTGCGGTAGATGGCGTAGAGGATCAAACCGAAGACGATCCACGACGGCCCAAAGACGCGCCCGATCGGGTGAGTGATCATCGTGAAGACCAAGATCGCGACGATTCCGATGAAGCCGAGTACCGCGATGACGGGGAACTCGGCACGTTCGCCGCGCACGCGCACCGGGATGTTGAGCGGGATCTTGAATTTTCGCGGGCTCAGCGGATCGAACAGACGTAGCGCGACCAGCGCGACGAAAACGAACGAATAGCTCGTCGCGGCGCCGAAGGCGTAGAGATCGCCCAGGAAATCGATGCCGGCCTCGCCGTTGAAATGTTTGGCGTAGAAACTGGCGGCCCCCGGAAAGAGCGACGGCAGCGCGGCGAAGATCACTTCGAGCAGAGCGAGGCCGGTGAAGACCAGCAGCGAGACGGTCGGTGTACGGAAGCGTGGATGCACGCGCTGGAAGATCGAGGGAAGCAAACCGCCCGACGCCATCGCGTACGCAATGCGCGAACTGCCGAACACGCCGGAGTTCGCCGAGATCAGCAGCAAGATCGCGCCGAGCACGGGGACGTAGATCGCGGCGATCGCACCCCAGTACGGAACCTGCTGCGCGATCAGCGCCACGGCTTTGCCGTTGTTGTCGGTGTTGCCGAGATACTGCCAGAGCAGTTGGTGGTGGCCCTGCGCGTCGAGCGGAATCGGATGCCAGGTGTGCATGCCCAGCGCGAGGTTCGAGTACGAGAGCGCGAAGATCAAGATCGTGAGAATCAACGCGATCGACGTGCGCGGAATGATCGACGCCGGACGTTGGGTCTCTTCGGCGGCTTGCGAGATCGATTCGAGGCCGACGAACGACACGATCGCAAGCGAGATGCCCTTCATGAACTCGAACGGCGTGGGCCATGTCGAAAGCATCGTGTGCACGAGCAAATGCGGATCGAACGTAAAAAGAAAGCCAAGCGTGAGAATCGCGGTCTCGCTCACGATGTCCAGTGCGCTGACGAATCCGTTGAAGGCGGTTGACTCGCGCACGCCGATCATGTTGAGCACGCACAGGCCTACGACCAGGAAGATGACCACCAGAAAATGCGCCCAGGGGTGCGTGTTCGATGAGATAGCGGGCAAGAGTTCGGTCAGATATTCAACGCAGCTCCACGCAAAAAGCGCGATGTCGATCGTGAAGTCGAGCAGCACGGCCCAGCCGGCGATGAAGCCGAAGATGTCGCCCAGCCCGCGCAAGACGAAGTACTGCCCTCCGCCCGCCACCGGATAGGTCGCGGCGAGTTCGGTATACGCCAGGCCGATGCAGACATACACGATGCCCGCGAAAAGAAATGCGACGTTCGATGCGCCGGCGGCGGCTCCGAGCACCAGGCCGAGGCCCACGAAGATGTCGGCACCGACGTCGGAGTAACCCCACGAAAACGATCCCCAGGGCGTGACGGAGCGCCGGAGTTCCGGCTTACGGTCATTCGACATCGCGGCGGTTAAAAGATGATCCCGATGGCCGTGCGTTCGAGGGCATTGATCATGTATTCGGTGTGCGCGTACTGTTCGTGAAGGCCGAATTCATGGAATATGCGCAGCGCCTCGTTGAGACGATTGACGCCGTCGCGCAGTTCGTTGCGGTCGCGCCGGCCGTCGGTGGCCTTCTGCAGCACCATCGTGGCGTATTTGAGCGCGGTCTTGGCGTATTCGACTTCGTTGTTGATTGCCGAGAGTTCGTGCATCGCAGCGAGATATGCGTCGCGCGCGTCGTCGTAATCGCGCCGCCGCGTCGCGATCATGCCCTTGAGTACGTTTTCCAGCGCATCGCTGCGGTTGCGCGACGAGGCGAGCGCGCGGTCCAGAGCTTGGCGTAGCGTCGGATCGGTCGCTTTTCCGCCCGTCGATGCAGCGTACGTCTTGAGGGGCTTGGCGTCGGGGACGGGCGTGGTTCCCGAATGCACAACTGAGGGCCCGAGCAGCAACTGGATGTCTTCCATGAACTGGGTTGCGCTCTGGAAGCGGCGACCGGGATCTTTTTCGATCGCGCGCATGATCACGTTCTCGAGCGCTTCGGGAATGTTGCGGTTGATCTCGCGCGGCGGCGTCGGAAGATCGTGCACGTGCGAGTACATCGTCGCGACGATATCGTCACGATCGTTGCGGAACGGCAGCGTGCCGGTAAAGATCTCATACATCACGATGCCGACCGAATACAAATCGCTGCGCACGTCGGCCGGCTTACTCAAAAAACGTTCGGGCGCCAAGTAGGAGATCGTGCCGACGATCTGTCCGGTGCGCGTGGTCTGCGTCACTTCGCTGGCGCGTCGCGCGAGACCGAAATCGGTGAGCTTGGTGTGCTTGCCGTCCTCGACGATCATGATGTTCGATGGCTTGATATCGCGGTGGATCAGTCCCTGGGAGTTGGCGTATTCGAGTGCTTCAAGCGTTTCGTAGATGTAACCGAGCGCTTGTTTGTAGCCGATTTCCCCGCCCTCGAGCGCCGAGAGCGTCTTGCCGCGTACGAGCTCCATGATGATGTACGAAATACCGTTGTCCTCGCCGGCGTCGTAGACGGCGACGATGCGGGGATGGTTCAGGCGCGCCATAGCACGCGCTTCCATCAAGAGGCGCGCGTTGGTCTCGTCCGAGCGCTCGACCAAGACCTTGACCGCGACGTCTCGATGCAACGTCTTATCGAGTCCGCGATAGGTGTCAGCCGTGCCGCCTCGTCCGATCAGCTCGGCGATCTCGTACCGCCCGCCGAGGGTCCGTCCTTGGAGTGAATCCACTAGCCCGTACTGTCCATCATGGGTCAGAAGGCGTTTCGATGCACGGCTAGGCGATTACCGTCTATCGTGACGATATCGAACCGAATTCGAGCAGAAGGGGCGACGATCTGGGCGTAGTCGGCGGCCAGCGCGCGAAGCCTGCGGCGTTTGCGCCGGTCGACGGCCGCCAGCGCAGAGCCGAAGGTCCTTCCGTCGCGGCGCTTGACCTCAACGAAGACCAAGCTGCGGCCGTCGAGACAGATCAAATCGATCTCGCCGCCGGGAAGGCGCACGTTGCGCGCCACAACCCGGTAGCCGCATGCTTCCAGAAAACGGGCCGCGGCGTCCTCACCCTCGCGGCCCTTCGAACTCGTAGGTTGTTTCATCGTCCGCCTCTGTGCCGGCGGCGCTCGCGAACAAGAGTTCGAGTTGCGCGTCGCGGACCCGAGCGAAGCCGGAACGGTGGTGGGGGCTGGGGCCGTGAAGGCGCAGCGCCTCGATGTGGGCGGGCGTCGCATAGCCCTTGTGCAGCGCGAAGCCGTAGCGCGGATCTTCGCGGTCGAGTTCGACGAGGAGATCGTCGCGATAGACCTTGGCCAGGATCGAGGCTGCCGAGATCACCGCGCACAGCGCATCGCCCTTGATCAGTGGCTCTTGGGGCCCGGCATAGGCGCGAATGCGGACCGCGTCGGTGTAGAGATATTCCGGCGGGCCGCAGCGCAGCGCCGCGATCGCGCGCTCCATCGCGAGCACGCTGGCCCAGTAAATGTTGATCTTGTCGATCTCCGCCACGCTGGCCACGCCGATGGCGTACCCGGTTGCGTGCGCGCGGATCTCGTCGGCCAATTCGCGCCGTCGTTCGGGTCGCACGACCTTGGAGTCGTTGAGCCCGGTCAGCATCAGCGGCGCCTCGGCTACGACGCATGCGGCCACGACCGGACCCGCGAGGGGACCGCGTCCGACCTCGTCGACCCCGCCGATCAAACGAAATCCGCGTGCCCGCGCCGCATCCTCGTAGCGGTGAAGCCGGTGCAGACGCCGCCGTTCGCGCTCGTAGGCGTTGCGGCGCTTACGCTCCTGATTCGTCATCGTCGTCGGGTGCTTCGAGAGTGATGCGCCCAAACGTTCCTTCGTTGAACGCTTTGACATAGGACGTCGCGGCGTTGTGCTCGTCGATCTCGCCGCCTCGCCGGATCAACCCGCGAGCCGCCGCAAACGCCGCCAAATCGGGAACGTTCGTTCGGCCGGGTTGGTGTTCGAGCAGCCAGCGATGGAATTCGAAGCAGACTTCGGCCGCGTCATAACGCTCGCGCGGAACGGCGCCGATCATCGCGAGCTTCCATTGCGACTGCGCGCCGGTGATCTTGGGAACCAAGATGCCGGGCGTATCCATCAGTTCGATCCCCGGCGTAAGGCGGAACCATTGAAGTTGGCGGGTGACGCCGGCGCGATCTTCGGTCTTGGCTGCGGCGCGACGGAGCAGTCCGTTGATGATCGACGATTTGCCCGAGTTGGGAACGCCGACGATGATCGCTCGCGAGATGCCCTTGGTGTTCTTGGCGCGCGCGGTGACGGCGGCGAGGATGCGCGAGACGCTCTGCTGCTGACGTGCCTCGACCGCAATCGCTTCACGGCCGCGTGCCTTAAATGCCTCGACCCATCGCGGCGTGACGTGCGGATCGGCTAAATCGTCGCGGCTGAGCACGACGAAGCGCTCGCGGTTGCCGATCAGTTGGTCGAGCATCGGGTTGGCGTCGCTGCGTGGAGCGCGGGCGTCGATCACTTCGACCACGATGTCGATCATCTTGAGGTACTCGCCGATGCGGCGCATCGCGCGGACCATGTGGCCCGGGTACCATTGCACGACCTTGTCGAGATTGTTCTTCACAGCGCACCCGGGGGCCAAATGCCCACGAGCGCGCGGCCCATCAGATCGCTGTAGCGCACCGGGCCGAACACGCGGGAATCCTCGCTGACGGCGCGGTTATCGCCGAGCACGAAGACGCTGAGCGGCGGCACGGTTATTTCGGGCATGCTACGCGTGTCACCGAAACGCACGTACGGTTCGTCCAAGCGCACGCCGTTGACGTACACGGTGCCGCGATCGATGCGCACCCGGTCGCCGGGCAGCCCGATCACGCGTTTGATATAGGTCTCGGGCGTGAAGCCGTCATGACGGAAGGCGACGATGTCGCCGCGGTGCGGCGGACCGAACTTGTACGCCAGCGTGTTGATCAGGACGTACTCGCCCGAGCTGACGTGTGGCGCCATCGACGGTCCGGTCACTTGATCGAAACGGACGAAAAATGCCGCGATCAGCGCGCAGAGGATCGCAAGTTGCAGCGCGAGGCTCGCGAGCGAGCGCAGTTGCACGAACCGGACCACGAACGACGGGTTTCGCGCCTATTTCAGGATTTTCATTTGACTCAAGGGGTAGAAGATCAGAAACGCGCGGCCGGTGAAGCCGGCACGTTCGCCCGCGCGCGGACCGGTCGCAAACGTTCCCGCATCTTGCGCGAAGCCCCACACGTGTGAATCTTCCGAGTCATTACGATTGTCGCCGAACATCAGGTAGCAGTTGGGCGGAATCGTATCGGGCGAGGTCCAGTCCTTCTTGGGCGGGATATTCGCTTCCGACGGATCGAGCGTGTGCCAGCCGTATCCGTCGTTGACCTGGATACCGTAGTTGGCGACCTTCAAGTCGTACTGCGGTTTGGCCTCGATGTACGGTTCCTTGAGCGCGACGCCGTTGATGTATACGGTGCCGCCGGTTACCTGCAGCCGCTCGCCGGGCAGCCCCACTACGCGCTTGATGAAATCGTCGGGTGTCGGAATCGGCGGCGGAAACACGACGACGTCACCTTCGTGCGGGGCATGAAAGCGGTATTCGAACTTGTCGACCAGCAGCACGTCGTGGACTTCGAGCGTCGGCACCATGGAGGCGGACGGAATGTAGTAGGTGCGCGCGACGAACGTGATCAGCAGCCACGCCGCGATTCCCGCGTAGATGAACGGGTCGAGATATTCGCGCGCAATCGCGATGCTGCGGCCGCTCGATGACGCGGCGACAGGGCGAAGCGAGAGCACGAGACGGGCAACCAAGATGACTGCGACGAGGCCGAGAAGATCGTAAGGTGTCATGGTTCTTTCGTGATGCGAGCTATTGGATGCGAATTTATGAAAGGAACGAAATACGAGCGAAGGGCCAGAGTATCATGAACGCGCGCCCCGCGAACGACGCTTCGTGATGCGTGCGGGCGAGCGGACCGGCGACGAAGGGTCCGTGCAACTGCGCGAACCCCCACACGTGTGAATCGTCGGAATAATTGCGATTGTCGCCAAGCATGAAGTAAAAGCCTTTGGGAATACGGTTGGGAGCCTGCCAGAGTGCCCGCGGCGGGACGTCGGCCTGCGCGGGATCCAGCGCCACGCCGTTGACGTAGATTCCATAATTGCGGATCGCTAGGTCATAGGAGGGAGGCTGATTTTCGTAGGGTTCGGCCAGTGGCTTGCCATTGCGATACACGATACCGCCCATAATGCGAATCGTGTCACCGGGAACGCCGATCACCCGCTTGACGAACTCATCGCCTTGGGATGGAACCGGCGGCATGAAGATGGCAATGTCGCCGTCATCGGGCCGGTGCAGACGGTAGTCGAGCCCGTCGACTAAGAAGATGTCGCCTACCCGCAACGTGGGCGTCATTGAGATCGACGAGATGTAGTAGGTGCGGATCACGAAGACAATCAGCAGCACGGCCAAAAGGCCGGCGACGATCAATGCGTCGAGATACGTGCGTAACGTAAGAACGGCCGGCGACTGTGCGTCGCCGGCCGTGAAGAGCTTGCTGCTCAGCACCAAGCGGGCGGCCGCGAAAACAGCGACCAAACCCACGAGAGCGAACGGCGTCAGCGCAGTTACTGTTTGACCGCCTTCTTTTCTTTGATGCGTGCGGCTTTGCCGATCTTGTCGCTCAAATAGTACAAACGGCTGCGGCGAACGATACCGCGTTTGCTCACTTCGATCTTTTCGACGCGCGGGCTATGCAGCAAAAACGTCTTTTCGACGCCGACGCCGTGGGCGACGCGGCGAACCGTGACCGACGCGTGCGAGCCTCCGCCTTTGCAGACCGTGACCACGCCTTCGAACATTTGGACGCGCTCTTTGCCGCCTTCGACGACTTTGGAATAGACTTTGACCGTGTCGCCGGAACGGAAGTCCGGGACCGATGCTTTGAGCTGCTCGCTATTTAATACGTCGATGACGTTCATGGCACAATCTCTATCGGCAGGTGAAAGAGTCGCGGGGGAACCCGGCGCGACAACCACGGAATGGTATCACGGTCCGGCTTTGCCCGGCAAGTCCTTATCGGACAGCAGGTCCGACCGCCGGGCGGCGGTCCGTGCCCGGGACTGCTCTCGCCGCCAGGCCGCGATTTTGGCGTGGTCCCCGGAAAGCAGGACCGGGGGCACCTCGACCCCTCGGAAGACCGGCGGCCGCGTGTAGCTGGGATAGTCCAACATCCCGTTGGCAAAGGACTCGTCGGCGGCCGAGTTTGGGTCGATCACCCCCTCGGCCAGCCGGGCGGTCGCGTCGACGATCGCCAGCGCCGCGAGTTCCCCGCCGGTGAGCACGAAGTCGCCCACGCTGATCTCCTCGACCGGGTAGAGCGCGGTCAGCCGCTCGTCGATCCCCTCATAGTGGCCGCATACCACGATCAGCCGGTCCAGCTCGGCATAGCGCCGCGCCTCCGCATGCCCGAACCGCTTCCCCGCCGGCGAGGGCACCACGATCGCCCGCCGCTCGCCCTGCGGCGCCTGCGCCAAAATCGCGTCGAGCGCCCGCGCCACCGGCTCGATCCGCAGCACCATCCCGGCCCCGCCGCCGAACGGCGTATCATCGGCCCGCTCGCTCCCCCGCAGCGCATCGAGCAATTGGTGATAGGTAATCCCAATCTTCCCCGCCTCAACCGCTCGCCCCAAAATCGAAAGCCCCACAAACGGAGCAAACACCTCCGGGAACAACGTAACCACATCAATCCACAACATCGCCCCTAGTATAACCCGCCGCGGGGGCGCTTGAGCGAAGGCTCGAACAACGACACATATGGCGGATATCGTCGAGCAGATTTTTCTTTCGGACGAGATCCTCGCATTGATGCGCAACGCGGCGCGGCTGGCGAGCGAACTCAAAGAGCCGTTCATCACGGTGCGCACGCTGCTGATCGCGTTGCTCGAGGAGCCGACGATCGGGCCGGCGTTGGTCGACGTGCTCCCACGCGAGAAGCTCGACGAATACGAACTTCCCGAAGATGCCGGAATGCGGCTAACGGCGTCGCGCGTCCCCGAGCCGAATCTGCGCACCGGTGAACGCGCCGCATTACTGCGCTTCAACACGCTTGCCTTCAAGATTCCCGATGGGTCCAAGAGTGTGTGGCTCAGTCGCGAGGCCTATGGCGTATGGAACGAAGGCGCCCGCCGCGTTGGCGAGGGTGAACGCTTTCTACCCAAGCATTTGGCCTTCGGTATCGCCGCCGATGCCATCCGCACCCCGGGGGTGCTGGCGTCTTTGCACGTCTCGCCCGGCGATGTTACCGACGTTCTGTTAAAGCTCTAGCGAACGTTGGATTCGACGGCGATGAGGCCTTCGAGATGTTCGAACAGTTGCGGGAGCGAGATCTTTTCCAGCGCGGTTTGTTCCTTGATGCGATCGGCGTCTTCGCCTTCGTCGCGGATGTAGCAGCGCGTTTCCACGCCGCTCTCGCTTTCGCTGATGAACGACACGGCGAAGCCACGGCCGGGCATCTCGTCGTAGATGCGCATCGTCTGCGGATTGAGAATCTCGATTGAGTGTGCCTGACTGTTGGCGTCGAAGATCAGAATCTTCAAATGCTCGTAGTTCGTGACTTCAACAGAACCCACGACGAACACGTTCTTGGCGGAAAAGAATTCATGGCCGCGTTTGCTCCGGCTCGAGACTTCGTAGAAGACTCGGTGAGCGACGAACCGGCTGAGAATCTTTCGCAGCGTTGCAAGGGAGGCAAGCGTTTCCGTGCGATTCCCCCGCGTGTAGATGATCTTCACGGCGGACCGCCCAGCTTGTCCGGGGGCAGGAGGACTTCCTGCCGCGAAGAGAGTCTCCAGCTATGTTTTCCGTTCCCGATATGATGGTCGTGTCCGTACTGGCCTTGCTGCTCTTCGGTCCCGACCAGTTGCCCAAGATGATGCGCCAAGCCGGCCGCGTCATGCGCGAAGTGCAGAACACTTCGCAGTCGTTCATCGCCGAGATGGAGCGCGCCGCGGACGTCAACGATCCGGAGATTTCGCAATCGGTGATGCCGGTGGCACCCACCACGCCTGCCGATACGCTGGTGGAGCATCCGGCCGTGCCGCCCGTACAGCCGTGCCGCCCGTCACAGCGGCGCCGCCCGTATCGGTACCTGAGCTGCCTACCGTCCATCCCCCGACAGACGACGCCAAAGACTGATCACGCGGCGCACGTAGGCGCGGGTTTGCGGATAGGGCGGCACGCCGCCGTATCGAGCGACCGCGCCGGCGCCCGCGTTGTAGGCCGCCAGCGCGTCGAGGTACCGGTCGGTGCGATCGAGGGCGGCATATCGATCGAGCAAACCACGCAGGTGACGCGCCACGCCGGCAATATTGTTCGCCGGATCGTCGGGATCGACGCCCAGCGCTGCGGCTGTCGCGGGCATCAGTTGTCCGAGGCCGCGTGCTCCGGCGGACGAGATCGCACGTTCGTGCCACGATGATTCGACCGCAATGAGTGCGACGAGCAGCCGCGCGTCGAGTCCTTGCCGGTCGGCTTCTCGGATCGTGGTGCGCGCAAGCATCGTCGCGCGATCGAGCGGAAGCGCCGGATTAAAGCCCTGGAGTGCCTGCGCGTACAGCGCGACCATAAACGCAAACTGCCGCATGTACTCGTAAGTACCGCGGCAGCCGATTGCTGAGACAGCGCGAGCGAAGCCGCGCGACTACAGGTTGAAGTTTTGGCGCAGTTCGGTGATGCGCTGGGCAACCATCGTGCGCACCTGCGCGTGCAGCCTCTCCTTTTGCTCTTCGGGAAGACGGCGATAGACGAAATATCCGGCTGCCGAGACCAGGCCGCCGAGCACTCCGACGAGGAGCGCCTTGCCCACCTCACCGTCGCCGGCCTCCTCGGGCTCGTTGCCGAATGCGCCTTGGTGGCCGTTCGCGCCCGCATTGGTTCCAGACCATTGCTGATCGGGGGGTGTGGTACGAAACGTTTCTGACATGGACTCCTCCTTCGGGTACGTTGACTATCTTACCCGGTTTGGGTCGACTCGGTTACACGAACGTGCTGCGGGTATTGGCGGGCGATCTGATCGATCGAAAGTTGGGCGGTGGCGACGATGGCTATAACCGCCGCATCGTCGCGCGCGGATGCGGGGATGCGAAGGTCGAGATGGCCGCTGCGCATCGTTACCTCGACGGGCACGCGCGCATGCTCCTCGAGCCCGGCGCGTGCCGCCTGCAGGATCGCCGAGACGGCCGCGCAGACCAGCGAGTATTCATCCGAGCTGCTTTCGGCGATCTCGACGTGGCCCGACGCAAAAAACCGGGACAGCCGCGCGCGGCCGTCCCGGTAGAATGTCACTTCGAACATCGCCTTAGAGCGAGATTTTCGTAATTTTGACTTCGGCGAAAGGTTGGCGGTGGCCGTTGAGCTTGCGGACGCGTTTCTTGGCTTTGTAGCGGAAGACCAGGATCTTTTTGTCCTTGGCCTGGCGCAACACGGTGCCGGTGACGGTGGCGCCGGCCAGCGTCGGGACTCCGACCTTCACGTCGCTGCCGGTGCTCGCAAGCACGACTTGATCGAACGTGACGTCGCTTCCGGCCTCAACGTCGATGAGGTCGGTGCGAATGATATCGCCTTCCGCGACGCGCACTTGCTTGCCGCCGGTCTGGATGATCGCGTACATAACTGACACACAGTACCAGGGCGCGTCCGAGGTGTCAACGCCGGAGTTGACAAGCCGGAGTTGACAAGCGCAGGTTGAGCGAGTATGCTTCAGACAAGTCTAAAAAACAGACTAATCTAAATCTGGAGGGATTATGGACGCATCGGAAGCGCGGGAGCACCTTGAGTTGATCGAGCGGATCGTTGCTGCCTCGTCGCGGAAGCTCGAGGCCGGCGGGGAGTTCTTCGTCATCTGGGGTGTCGCAGCGGCCCTGTTCAACGTCCTGTTCTACCTCGGGTTCGCCGGCAGGCTGGCCGTCCCGACCATGTGGTGGACCTACGGCGCGATCCTGGTTGTGGCGATTGCCCTGTCCATGTGGCGTGGGCGCGCCTACCGACGTTGCGCGACGCGGATGTCGCTGTTGCAGCGCGAGTACTTCAACGTCCTATGGCTCACGCTCGCGCTGGCCTTCATGGCCGACGTGGTGGGATTCAACCTCTTCGCCGGCTGGGCGGCGTCGGGCGTCTGGAGCGTCGCCGAAGCGATCGTGCTCTTCTACATCGGCCTGCACGGTAACCGGCGCGCCCAAATCGGCGGCATTGTTCTGATCGTCTCGATCGCGCTGGCCAATTTCATGCCCGCGTACGTCGGCTTGATCCTCGCCGCAGGCACGCTCGTCGGCTACGGCGGCTTTGGCCTCGCCGATATGCTCGCGCGCGAGTAGTTCGATGGACGAATTGCTGCTCTCGAAAGTGCGGCTCGGTATCGTGGCCGAGTTGCTCGCGGCGGACTGGGTAGCGTTCTCGGCGCTGCAGCGCGCCGTCGCGACGACCAACGGCAACCTCGGTGCGCATCTGAGCAAACTGGTCGATGCCGGATACGTCACCGAGGAAAAGACCTTCGCCGACCGTCGTCCGCTTTCTCGCTACGCCCTGACCGCCGCCGGACGAAATGCGTTCATCGCGCATGTCCGCGACCTCGAGAATCTGCTCGGCGCTTCGGGCGCCAAGGAGTCGACGTAAATGAACGTGATCGAATTCTCACATGTATCTAAACGCTACGGTAGCGTGCGCGCGCTCGACGACGTATCGTTCACGATCGCGCGCGGCGAGATCGTTGCGCTCCTCGGCCCCAACGGCGCGGGAAAAACGACCGCGATCGAAATCGTCCTTGGACTGCGCCACCCCAGCGCCGGAGCCGTTCGCGTGAGTGGCGATCTTCCCGGCAGCATGGAAGCGCGCGGGCGGATCGGCGCAACGCCGCAGAGCACCGGCTTCCCCGACACGCTGCGCGTACGCGAGGTCATCGCTTTCGCCGGCGCGCACTACCGGCATTCGCGCGATCTGCGCGAGACGATCGCCGCGTTCGAGCTCGAAAACATCGCGGAGAAGAAGGTCGGCGATCTCTCCGGCGGCCAACAGCGGCGCATCGCACTAGCGCTCGCGTTCGTCGGCGATCCCGAAATCGTCGTGCTCGACGAGCCGACGACGGGCCTTGATATCGAAGCGCGCCGGGCGCTGTGGGATCAGTTGCGCGCGAGCGTCGGCGGCGAGCGCACGGCCCTCTTCACGACCCATTACCTCGAAGAAGCGCAGGCGCTTGCCACGCGCATCATCGTGCTCGCAGACGGCGCGGTTCGCTTCGACGGTTCGCCCAACGAATTCCGCGCGACGCTGGGCAAGCGCCGGATCGAATACATCGGCGCCGGCGGCGTGGCCGTATCGCTCACCGCCGACGATCCCGACGAGTACGTGCGGGCGTTGGTGCACGACGCGGTGCCGTTCCGCGATCTGCTCGTTACCGCTCCGTCGTTCGATGACGTGTTCTTACATCTGGTTGGAGGTTCGAAATGAACGTACGTTTGCTCGGCGTGCATACCGTCGCTAAGGCGCGCGAATTGCTGCGCGTTCCCGCGTTCGCGGCCCCGACGATTCTGTTTCCCGCGATGTTTTATACCATTTTCGGGTTGCCGTACGCGCGGCAGACCAGCAGCACTGCCGATGCCGTGCTCTGCGCGTTTATCGCGTTCGCGATCATCGGCGTCACGCTCTTTCAGTTTGGTGTCGGTATCGCGGTCGAGCGCGGCCGCCCATGGGAACGCTATCTGCGCACACTGCCGGTCAGCCTGGAAACGCGGATGGGCGCGCGAATCGTCGTAGCGCTGGCCTTTGGGCTCGCGTCGGCGGGACTGGTCGCGATCGTGGCGCGCAGTTTTTCACCCGTCTCCTTCGACGCGGGACAGTGGCTCATGCTCGCGGTCTACGCGGCAATCGGCGCCGTTCCATTCGTGTTGATCGGTATCGCGATCGCCTACTGGGTGCCCCCGCGCGCGACGCTGCCAATCACGAACATCGTCTACTTGCTCGCGTCGTTTGCCGGCGGCTTGTGGATTCCGCCGCAGATGCTCCCGAGCTTTGCGGCAATGATCTCACCGTATCTGCCCACTCGTCAGTATGCCGAGCTGCTCTGGAGCATCGCCAACGACGGGCACGCTGCGCCGGCGCTCGAGGTGCTCGCGTTCTACACGCTGATCTTCGCTGCCGTTGCCGCGATCGGGTACCGGCGCGACGAACGCGTGCGTTACGCGTAGTTAGGGTGAGAGCGTGAGCCGGTCGACGGCGGCGCGATCGACGGCCGCATTCGAGTAGGGAAGCGCAAGAAGCCGCCCGGCGATCCAGTCGGCGGCTTCATCGGTGTAGTGGCCGCTTCCCGGACGTCCCGACTCACCCTGCGGGATCGTGATGCCGCCGGCATCCCAGTTGCCAACGTCCCACACCGCGCGAAAGCTCTGCGAGAATCCGTCGTTCTGCACGTGCACGGTGTACGCGTCGCCGTCGCCGGGAAGGCGCGTGCCGTTGAGAAAGGTCAGCCCGAGCGATGCGAGCGGGTGATGCACGACGATGGCACCGGCCTGTGCCCACGGTTTCGGCGACGGATCCTCGATGGCGGCGAGCGCGCGGATGGCGCTTGGATTGGCGCGCTCGGCGATCATGGCCGGGATCATGCCGTGCATTTCGCGGACGATTGCCATGCGCAGCACGACGGCCCGGGTAGCGAGCCGGGAGTCACCGGCCACGACGCCGTTCCAACTCGCGAACACCGGGACGCCGGAGACCAGTGCGCGCTCGCACGGGGACGTGACGTCCATCTGCATCGCTGCGAAATAAGCGACGTCGTACGTCGGCTGCGCGCGCAGCAACCGTGCGACGCGGTACGCGCGGCAGGGCGGTGCGAATTGCGCGCTCAGCCGCAACGGATAGGATGGACCGTACATCTTATTGTTCGACGTCCACACGATCGCCGCGCGCGACGGGGCAACCTGAGGGAGCCGGTCGAACGGCAGCGGCGGATAACGTTTGGACAGATCTGATGCGGGATGGATGCCGCGTGCCCACAGTGGATCGTCGGGGATGTCACCCGCAAGATGGTAGGCGACGCGGCCGCTGGTATCGGCGATCGCAAAATTTTGCGTAGGTCCGGGGTATCCGCGCAGCGCGGTCAACGCCTCGGCGACAGAACGCGCGCGATCGAGTGCGTCAAACGCCGCCAGCGGCGAACGCGGATCGCTGTATGCCGGCCATCGGACGTAGACGGCCCTCGGTTTTCCGCGCACATCGACGATGGCCCCGAACGTTTGCGGCCCGCGCTGATACGTGCGCTTGACGATGCCGCCGAACCGGATGTGGAACACCTCGGTGACCGGCTTTACGCCCGCTGGAGTGGCCGGCGGATAGAAGACGCTCAGCGAGGTCACGGTTCCGTTCGTGGCGCCCCAGGCGACGCGATCGTTGTGCCCGAGGATGACGCCGGGCGTTCCGGCCAGCGTTGCGCCGGCGGCGTGGTAACCGGGGGCGCGCAGATCGATCAGATACCACACGCCTGGAATCTGCAACCGCAGATGCGGATCGTTGGCGAGCAGCGCACGATGGGTCGTGGTGTGCGCCGCCCCGGCGGCCCATTCGTTGCTGCCGATCGGCGGCCGCGCGTCGAGCAGCGTGCGAATCAGCGCGGTGCGAGCACCCTTGGCCGAACAGTGTTGCGGGTTGGCAATGCCGCCCAAACCTTGCATGACGGGAGCGTCGAAGCACGGGTCGCTCAGCGGAAGCGTTCGACCGACGCGGCCGGCGACATCGTTCCAATCGTCGGTCAAGTCGAGCACCGTTGCAAATCCGACGGCGAGCGAATCCTGCGGTTTCCACGGCCGCATCGAATAGCCGAGCGCGCGAAATTCGACCGGCTTGGATTCACGTGTCGCGGCGGCGTTGACGCCGTCGGCAAAGGCGGTGAGCATCATCTGTTGATGCGCATCGAGCCGCGCCCATTGACGCTGCACGACCTCTCGCACGGGCACGACGCGCGCCGCTTCATCGACGCGTAGCGTTGCCGTGCCCAATACTTCGGAAAGCGTGCCGTACACAAACCGACGGAGCAGGTCCAATTGAAACAGGCGGTCTTGCCCTTCGACGTAGCCCTGCGCGAAGAAGAGATCGTGTTCGTTCGCCGCGCGAATGTGCGGGATGCCGCGGTCGTCGCGCAGGATCTGGACGGGCGCAGTTACGTTCAGTCCGGCGATCGTCCCATCGATGCGAGCACGGGCGTGCATTCCGCCGATGACGTTGACAACGTAGGCGGCAACCGCAATGACGACGATCGCGGCGAACGCCAGGAGCACGCGCAGCGTGACGCGCACGCTTAGCGGTCCAAGTACAATTCGCCGCCGGATTCGCGGACGGTGTAGGTAGCGACCGGCACGACCGCGGGCATCGTTGCCGCGCCCGTGCGAACGTCGAACGTCGCGCCGTGACGCGGGCAGGTGACGCAGGCGCCGTCCAAGTGCCCTTGATCGAGCGGCGCGCCGTCGTGCGTGCATACATCCTCGATCGCGTAAAACGTTCCGCCCACGTTGCAGATCAACACGTCGACGCCGTCGACGGGGAAAGGTTTGGCACTGCCCGGCGGAATGTCGGACGCGCGCGCGACTGATTGCTCCATCATTGCCCGACTTTGTGACAGGGCGCGAGGTTCCTCGGATCGCCGAGGCCCACGATGTGGAAATTGAAGCCGGGGCCGATAACGACGTTGCGGCCGTGCCGCACTTCGTTGACCGCAGTGCGCAGTAAACCGGGCACCGGAAGGTAGCCCGCGGCGCGTTCTGCCAGGGTTGTTGCGGGTGCCCAAAGCGAGGTCTCGCGCGGGTCGGCCATCACCTGGATCACCTGTTTGCCGAAGGGAATTTCGCGCATCTCCAACGTCAGCGAACCGTTGCGATCGCGGTTGCTCGCGGCGGTGACCTCGCGAACGATGCCGTAGCCGATCGTATCCTTGGGAACTAAAACGCCGTCGATTCGCGCAGTCGTCGTGATCTTGAAACGAAAGAGCATCCCCGGGAAGGCGGTCTCGGAGTCCACGCGGGTCACCATCGTCGCGGGGATCGCCGCTTCGCAGACGAGCGCCCACGAGCGGCCGGGGGCCGTGCATGCGCACCAAAGCAGGACTAAGAGCAGGGCTACGCGTCGTGCCATGCCCCGGTTTTACCCGGGTTAGCCGACCGAGCCTTCCATTTCCATCTTGACCAAGCGGTTGAGTTCAACGGCGTATTCCATCGGCAACTCCTTGACGAAGAAGTCGAAGAATCCGTTAACGATCATCGCGGTGGCGTCGGCTTCGGAGAGGCCGCGCGACATCGCGTAGAAGAGTTGATCTTCGCCGATCTTGGACACGCTTGCTTCGTGTTCGACGGTCGATTGCTGTTCGTGAATCTTCATCGTCGGCTTGGTGTCGCTCGACGATTGGTCATCCATGATCAACGCATCGCACTTCACGCGCGTCTTCGCACCGACCGCGCCCGGAAAAATTTCTACCAGACCGCGATAGGTCGTTTTGCCGCCGTGCGCCGTCACGCTCTTGTTGGTGACGACCGAGGTCGTGTTCGGCGCGGCGTGGATCACTTTCGCGCCTGCGTCTTGGTGCTGGCCTTCGCCCGCGAACGCCATCGAGAGGATCTCGCCGCGTGCGCCTTCGCCCATCAGATAGATGGCCGGATACTTCATCGTGAGCTTGGAACCGATGTTGCCGTCGACCCACTCGACCGTCGCGTTCTTTTGCGCGATCGCGCGTTTGGTCACGAGATTGTAGATGTTGCGATACCAGTTCTGGATCGTCGTATAGCGGATCGACGCACCTTCCATCGCGATTAGTTCGACGACGGCGCTGTGCAGCGACGAGGTCGAGAACTTCGGCGCGGTGCAGCCCTCGATGTAGTGAACCTTCGAGCCCTTGTCGGCGATGATCAGCGTGCGCTCAAACTGGCCCATGTTCTCGGCGTTGATGCGGAAGTACGCCTGCAGCGGCATCTTGACTTCGACGCCCGGCGGGACGTAGACGAACGAGCCGCCCGACCACACCGCCGAGTTGAGCGCGGAGAATTTGTTGTCCGCAGACGGGATCACCGTAGCAAAGTACTTCTGGACGATCTCAGGGTACGTCTTGACCGCCGTATCCATGTCGCAGAAGAAGACGCCTTGCGCTTCGAGTTCTTTGCTGACGCTGTGATACACGACTTCGGATTCGTACTGGGCGGAGACGCCGGAGAGAAACTTGCGCTCGGCCTCGGGGATGCCCAGACGGTCGAAGGTGCGCTTGATGTCGTCGGGCACGTCATCCCAAGAGCGCTCGGTCTTGTCGGTCGATTTGACGAAATAGTGGATGTCGGCGAAATCGATCTGCGAGAGCAGCTCGGTGTCACCCCACGTCGGCATCGGCTTGCTGATGAAGATCTCGTAGGCCTTGAGGCGGAACTCGCGCATCCACGCGGGCTCGTTCTTCATCTCGCTGATCCGCTCGACGATCTCGCGCGTCAGGCCCTTATCGGACTTGAAGACGTACTTGCTCTCCGAGTCGTGAAACCCGTGGCGATAGTCTTCGGTGGTCGGGAGCACGCTTTGCGCAGGGGTGGTCATAGCCCTAAAAGGGTACCACCCCCGCCGGTATAGTCAAGATAGTGAAGTCAGATCTTCAAAAACTCCCCCTTGTCACCCTGAGCCTGTCGAAGGGCGCCCGCATGCTCCCCTTCGACAAGCTCAGGGTGACAGATCGAGTGGGGAGCGAGCGGGTCCTCGGCTTGATTGCTTTTGAAAACCACTAGACAGGGGGGTCTGCAGGGGATATTATGTTCGCCGGACCTTGGGTCCACGGTTGAGGTGGGCGCGCCTTTTACGCGCCATCGCGACGAGTCGCCCGTGCACCGAAAAGCGCCGGCAAGAGCTCGTCGATAGGTCGGGGACGTGAGACTGCACTGCAGGCGCCAGCCGACGAAGTCCGGAGGTGGGATTCCCCCGAGGCTCAAGGAGAGCGGAAAAATTGAAGGCACTCGGTACGCACATCGTGTGTGAGTTGTCCGGCTGTAATGCCGCGGCACTCACAGACGTCGATGCGGTCCGCGAGATGATGATCGGCGCGGCCAAGGCATCGCGAGCCACGGTTATGGAGGTCGCGTTCCACCGGTTCGAGCCGCAAGGCGTCTCCGGGGTGGTGGTCCTAGCCGAATCGCACATCTCGATCCACACCTGGCCGGAAACCGGCTACGCCGCGATGGACTTCTACACGTGCGGCGACCACACGGATCCCTGGCTGGCCTGTGAGTTCGCTGCCAAGGCGCTCTCGGCCAAGACGATGCTGACCACCGAGGTCAAGCGCGGAATCGCCCAGCCGGGCGGCGCGTTTACCCACGTTGTCACCCGCGATCACGAGGCAACGGCACTCTCCGCATAGCTTCGGGCAAATCCAGCAAACGAAGGGACTATCGTGATGATAGTCCCTTTTGCTTATCCAAACGCACAGGGCTCGGACCAAAAAAAACGATAATAGTCGCAGGGAACATATCCAGAATATTGGAGGTTTTCCATGTTCCGTCGTCCTGTTTTGCTTTCGATTTTTGGGGCCTTGGCTATTTTCGCGCTCGCCGCGGGATGCGGCGGCAGCAGCGGCTCCTCACCGACGCCGACGACCCAACCGAGCTCAAGTTCAAGTCCGGGCACCAGCCCGAGCTCAAGTTCGAGTCCGGGCACAGCGCCATCTCCGACCTACGCTTTTCCGTCGCCGACCGCGACGATGTCGTCGGCGACCCATGCCGTGACGATCACGAAGGGGGCGGTCACGCTCCAGGCAACGTTCGGTGCGGCAACCGCGGGCAGCGGGACCGTCGATGTGAACCTCGGCTTCAATAACGGCGATATCACCCCCGCCGTCCCGACCGACAATGCGAGCGCCGGATTCACGGCCGTCGTCTTCGCGTCGTTCTACAATCCGGGATCGACGATCACGTTCGGCAATACGACGCCGGTCGTCACGCTCACGGACACCAGCGGTTTCAGCGGGGCCACGGCGTGTGAACTCGACGCCTACTCGGGGAACGGCAGCGGCTCGCTGAGCTGGCAAAGCGTCAGCAGCACGGGAACGATCAGCGGCACCTCGGTGACCGTCCCGTCGTCGACCTTGAGCGGGTCGAGCACGCTGGACTTCCAGCCTGGACAGCAAGTCGTGGCGGTGTCCTGCCACTAAAGGCATCCACGCGATTCGCAAGGGCACTCCCACGGGGGTGCCCTTCCCGTTTGGCGAAGCCTCGTGCCCGCTATGCCCAAGACCGAACATTGGCAGTGGTACGTCGAGGAGTCGGCTCCGACCGAACAGCACCATCACGCCATCGACACCGTGTATTACGCGGGACGCTCGCCGTTCCAGCAAGTTTCCGTCATCTCGACACCGGTCTTCGGCAAGATGCTGATCCTCGACGGCGACACGCAGAGTTCGCAAGGCGACGAGAAGATCTATCACGAGTCGCTGGTGCATCCGGCGCTCGCCGGTGCGTCTGACCGTAGCGAGGTGTTGATTCTGGGCGGCGGTGAGGGTGCGACGCTGCGCGAAGTGCTCCGCCATCCGGGCGTTCGGCGCTGCACGATGGTCGACATCGACGGGTTGGTCGTCGATCTGTCCAAGAAATATCTGCCCGAATGGAGCGATGGGGCATTCGACGATCCGCGCGCGAACGTCGTCGTCGGCGACGCGCTCGCGTATATGCGCGAGCACGACGAGCGCTACGGCGTCATCATCTCCGATCTCACCGAACCGCTCGAGGATTCGCCCAGCAACATCCTCTTCAACGAAGATGTTTTCAAGCTGATCAAGTCGCGTCTGTCCGACGGCGGCATCTACGTGCTGCAAGCCAGTACCACGGCTTTTCACAACCTCTCGCTGCACTGCAAGATGGCGCGCACGCTGCGCCGCCACTATCGCCACGTCACCTCGTTTTTCCAATACGTTCCCGCGTTCGATACCGATTGGGCGTTTTTGGCCTGCAGCGACCGCGTCGACCTTGCGCAGCTCGAGCCGTCGGAGGTCGATGCCTATTGCGCGCAGCTCCGGGGCGAAAACTTTTTCTACGATGGGCAGACCCATCGCCGGCTTTTCTCGCTGCCGCTCTACCTACGTCGTGCGCTGGCAGCCGAAGGCCCGGTATTCTAAAGAGCGTATGCATTCCGATTTCGCCTCGGCCCCGCATCGCTGGGAGAAGGAAAAGTCGCATTTCGTCGCGCTGCTCGACCTCAAGCTCGAAAAGGTCGATCACGGAACGGCGACCATGCGTATGCCGTACCGCAACGAGATTGCCAACGGCACCGGCGCGGTGCATGGCGGCGCGATCGTCAGCTTGTGCGACACGGTGTTCTACGTGGCGCTCGCGTCGATCTACGGCCGCGAGCAAGATACGGTAACCGTCTCGCTGCAATGCAATTTTCTCGCTCCGGCGCTGCCGCCGCACGACCTGATCGCCGAGGCGACGGTGCTGCGCTCGGGCCGGCGGGTCTGTTACGGCGAAGTCCAAGTCAAGAGCAACGGCAAATTGGTCGCGCACGCGACGCTGAATTTTCTCAACACGTATCCCGACGAGGCACCCCGCACATGAGCACGTCTTCGGAACTGCGGCGCACGGCGCTGCACGCAGAGCACGGCGAGAGCGGCGCACGAATGGTGCCGTTCGCCGGATTCGAAATGCCGGTTCAATATGCCGGAATCCTCAAAGAGCACGACGCCGTGCGCAAGCGCGCGGGGCTCTTCGATCTCTCGCACATGGGGCAGTTCATTCTCGAAGGCCCACAGGTCGCCGCCTGGGCCGACACGCTTACGATCAACGGCGTCGAGTCGATGAAGCCGATGCAGGCGCGCTACAATATCTTTTGCAACCCGCAGGGCGGCGCGCACGACGATACGATCTTCTACCGCCTCGAGAACCGTTGGATGCTGGTCGTCAACGGCGCCAACGCCGATAAGATGTGGTCGCATCTCAATGCTAATCTCGCCGAAGGCGTGCGGCTCGAGAATCTGCACGGACGCAACGCGCTCATCGCGATTCAGGGTCCGCGTTCGGTCGCGATATTGCAGCCGCACGTCGACGTCGACCTCGCATCGATGAAATATTATTTTTGTGCGCAGGGCAACGTCTACGGTAAGCCCGCGATCATCGCGCGGACCGGCTACACCGGCGAGGACGGCTTCGAACTCTTCGTGTTCGGCGAGCATGCGCCGGGTATCTGGAGCGGCTTACTGCGCGATCACCGCGAGGAGGGCCTCGAGCCGTGCGGACTGGGTGCGCGCGACGTGCTGCGGCTCGAAGCGGGAATGCCGCTCTACGGCCACGAGCTCACCGAAGAGATCACACCCGTGCAAGCCGGCCAGCAGTGGGCGCTCAAAACGAGCAAGCCCGAGTTCATCGGCCGCAACGCGCTGATAGAGCAGATGGAACGCGATACGTATGCGCGGATCGCCGGCCTGATCATGAAGGGCCGCGCTCCCGCTCGCGAAGGCTACGCCGTGTTTGCGGCTGGCGCTCGCGTCGGCGAAGTGCGCAGCGGTTCGATGGCGCCGTCGGTCGGCGGCCGCAACATCGCCACGGCCTTGTTGCAAAAAGAAGCCGCAACCCCCGGGGCAACCGTTGAGGTCGAGATTCGCGGGGAACGGCATCCTGCCGACGTCGTCGCTCTTCCCTTTTACAAACGTCCGAAATAAGGAGTCAAACGAACGTGGCGCAGCCCGACAATTTGCTTTTCAGCAAAGAACACGAATGGGTCAAGATCGACGGCGACACCGCGACGATCGGTATCACCGATTACGCGCAAAACTCGCTGGGGGATATCGTTTACGTCGAGTTGCCCCGCGTCGGTAAGCAGATCGACCAGTTCGGCAACATCGGTGTGGTCGAATCGGTCAAAGCCGTCTCGGACCTCTTCACGCCGATCGGCGGTGAGATCACCGAAGTCAACGGCGCGCTCGAATCCGACCCCGCCGCCGTCAACCGCGACCCCTACGGCGCCGGCTGGCTCTTCAAAGTAAAACTCAAAGACCCCACCGAGAAGAACAACCTCCTCTCCCCCACCGACTACGAAAAAATCGCCGTCGACTAAGCCCCCCGGACGTTCATAAAACGCATTCGAATCAACTGCAATTTTAGGGTGCCCTCGGGGAATCTCGTTCCAGTCACTAACGTTAAATGCACCCTGCGTTCCGGGGGCCCCACGAAGTGGGGGGCGCGGAGCCCAGGGCGGAGCGCCTTCAAACATGTACACGCCACATACTGATGCCGATATTCGGGCGATGCTTGACGCGATCGGCGTCGGGTCGCTCGAAGAATTGCTTGCGGTTCCGCAGGCGGTTGGACTCAAAGCGCCGCTCGACGTCGTTCCGGCGCTGCCGGAATATCAGATCGCGCGACGTTTCGAACACTTCGCTGCCAAGAACACCGGCGTCGACTACGTGTCGTTTCTCGGCGCGGGTGCGTACCGGCATTACGCGCCGCCGGCGATCGCCGCGCTCGCGATGCGGGGAGAATTTCTTACGGCCTACACGCCGTACCAGGCTGAAGTGTCGCAGGGGTATCTGCAGGCGATCTACGAGTGGCAGAGTTACATCTGCTTGCTGACCGGAATGGATATTGCCAACGCCTCGGTCTACGACGGTGCGACGGCGCTGGCGGAAGCTGCGATCATGGCGATCAACGCCAACGGCCGAAAGCGCGTGCTCGTCTCGAGCGCGATCGATCCAAATTATCGTGCGGTGCTAAAGACCTACTGCGACGGCTTGGACGTGGAGATCGACGAGATCGCGTTTACCGGCGACGGCGCGACCGACCAAACCGCAATGGCGTCGGCGCTGGCCGGAAATGCGTATGCGGCGGTCGCGATCCAATCACCGAATTTCTTCGGCAACGTCGATACGTTTTCGCAGGCGGTGCGCGGGGCGATCGCAGCTAGCGAAACCGTGCCGATCGCGGTGGTCAGCGAAGCGATCTCGCTTGCGGCGCTGGCGACGCCGGCGTCGTGGGGCGCGCAGATCGTCGTGGGCGAAGCGCAGAGCTTCGGCGTGGCGATGGCCTACGGCGGTCCGTACGTAGGCTTCATCGCGACAACCAAGGAACACATGCGGCGTATCCCGGGCCGCTTGGTCGGCAAATCGCTCGACAACGACGGGCGCACGGCCTACGTGCTCACGCTCCAAGCGCGCGAGCAGCACATCCGGCGCGAGCGCGCGACGTCGAACATCTGCACCAATCAGGCGCATTGCGCGCTGATCGCGACGATGTACCTCGCCCTGATGGGAAAGACGGGACTGCGCGACGTCGCGTCGCTCAACCTCGAGCGCTCGCGCGAGCTGGCAACCGCCGTGTCGTCGGTTCCCGGCGTGAAACTTCGTTTCACCGCGCCGTTCTTCAACGAGGTCGTCGTCGACGTCGGTCGTGCGGCAGGCGACGTTTTGGCCGAACTGCAGCAGCGCGGAATCCTGGGCGGCGTCGATCTCGGTCGTTGGTACCCGCAACTCTCGACCTGTGTGCTGATGAACGCCACCGAGCTTACCACCACCGGCGACATCGCCGCGCTTACCACCGCTCTGGGAGAGATCGTTCGTGTCCACGCCAACGTCTAGCCGCGAAGTTTCGCTGATCTTCGATCGCGCCCACGAGGGCCGCGCCAATCGTTATATCGAGGAAGGCAAACCGCTCGATCTCTTTCTTCCGCCGGACGCCTTGCGCGCCGACTTGCCGCTACCCGACAACAGCGAACTGGAAGTCGTCCGCCACTTCACGCGCCTTTCGCAGCGGACGTTCGGAATCGACCTGGGCTTCTATCCGCTGGGCTCGTGTACGATGAAGTACAACCCCCGCGTCAACGACGCGATGGCGGCAAAGCGCGAGTTTGCGCAGCTTCATCCCTACACGCCGGACGAGCTCGCGCAGGGCGCACTGCAGGTGATGTACGAGCTGGAACGCACGCTCTCGTCGTTGTTCGGTATGGCGGCGTTCTCGCTCAATCCGTCGGCCGGCGCGCATGCGGAGCTGGCCGCACTCTTGATCGCCAAGAAGTATTTCAAGGAACGCGGCGAGAGCAAACGGGACAAGGTCATCGTTCCCGACACCGCACACGGCACCAATCCCGCATCGGCGGCGATGTGCGGCTTCAAGGTCATCTCGATCCCCAGCGACGAGCGCGGCCGCGTCAGCGTCGAAGAGATTCAAAAGGTACTCGGCGACGACACGGCCGTGTGCATGATGACCAATCCCAATACGCTGGGGCTGTTCGAGGATCATATCCACGAGATCGCAGCCGCGGTACACGATGCCGGCGGCCTGATGTACTACGACGGAGCCAACGCCAACGCGATCATGGGGAACGTGCGTCCGGGCGACATGGGCTTTGACCTGATGCATCTCAACACGCACAAGACGTTCACCATTCCGCACGGCGGCGGCGGCGCGGGTCACGGCCCGGTCGGCGTGGCCGCGCATCTGGTCGACTATCTGCCGACCCCGGTCGTGCGCGCCGTCCGTAAGAACGACGCCGATGCCAAGAGCGCGCCGTCAGATCAGTTCACGTTTTCGCTCGACTTCGACCGGCCCAAATCGATCGGGCCGATGCGCTCGTTCTGGTCGAATTTCGCTCATGCCGTGCGCGCGCTCGCCTATATCTACGCCAACGGCGCCGAAGGGCTGCGGCGCGTGTCCGAACTCGCGGTACTCAACGCGAACTACGTTCGCGTCAAGGTATCGGAATTTCTCGAAACGCCGTATCCGGAAGTCTGTCGTCACGAGTTCGTCGCATCGGCTCAGGGGCTCAAAAAAGAAACCGGCGTCAAGGCGCTGGATATCGCCAAAGCGCTGCTCGACCACGGGATGATGGCGCCGACGATGTACTTCCCGCTCATCGTTCCAGAATGCCTGATGATCGAGCCGACGGAGACCGAGTCGAAGCAAACACTGGATCGGTTCATCGCGGTGTTACGCGACATCGTCGAAGAGGCCAAACGCGATCCGGCGGCGCTCGCAGCGGCGCCGGTTACCACCGTCGTCGGGCGCGTCGATGAAACGCGCGCCGCTCGTCAGCCCGATCTGCGTTGGACGACCGTATAGCCAGTCTTTCCGCCTTGGCGCGCGCCGTCGATCCGTTCGTAGAGCGACGCCAGCCTTCCGAACTCTTCGTCGAAACGGTAGTTCTTGCCCGCCGCAGCGGAATTCGCAGCGAAGCGTGCGCGCAGTTTCGTGTTTTGCACCAAGCGTAAGAGCGCGGCACCGTGAGCCTTTGGGTCGTCGGCCGGCGCGACGACCAGCCCCGCATCGCCTCGGCGGATGATCGACGCGGTCATACGAAGCTCCGGCGCGACCAACGGAAGACCGAAGATCAAATATTCGAAAACTTTGTTGGGCAGCGCGCGCATGTAGTTGTCGATCGGAATGAGCGACACATACCCGATGTCGGCATGAGCGATGTACGACCAAGCCACATGTTGAGGGAGGAAGCCGAGATTGCGAATATCGGCGCGCTCCGCTCTGGCGAGCAAATCTGCTGCATCGTCACCATAGCCCGAGAGATCGATCGGTCCAAGGTTGATCACCGGCCAATCGCAGCCTTCTGCGCGCAAATATTCTGCTGCTGCGACCATCGTATGAAATGCCCGCAACTGCGATGCGCCGCCCGTGTGCAGAATATACCGCCTCCCGCCGAGCGGGTGCGGTGCATTGTGGGCGTTGAGCCGCTCGCGCGGTGAAACATTGGGAAAATTACGCACCAACGCGACGCGATTCGCACCGACGATCGAGCGGTAGCGGTCGCGCATTTCCTCCGATACGATGACGACGCCGGCGAAGCGTCGCAGTACCGTGCGTTCGAAGCCGTCGTACAAGAACGTCAGCGGCCGGCGCAGCCAAGGCGGAATCCACGCCAGATCGCGAACGCGCTCGAGATAGAACTCATGCACGTCGTAAACCAGCTTGCGCCCGAGCAGTGCCGGAATGAACGCCGCGACCAGCAGTTCGGGGTCGTGGATATGATGGATGCTCTGCGGATGCGATAACATCACGAGCATCGCGCGAAGATCGCGCCCCATCCGGCGCCACCGCGGGCCCTCGCGCCGTCCAAGCGGAATGATGGCGACGCCGTCGTGCTCCTGCGCCTCGTCCACGGTTCCGGCGACTACTACGTCGTACCCGGCATCGTGGAGACTGCGAACTTCTTTATAATAGATCCGGCCGTCGAGCGCGCCGTGAACGGTTGAGATGTGGATGACGTGGGGCTGCTTCACGTGCTGTTCTCCGGGCTGCTTCATTGCGCGAACGCGCGCTCGAACGAATGGCGGCGTGCGTCGACGACGCCGCTGCTGGTGGTCCACTGCTGCGAACGTCGCGGAAGATCCCAATACATGGCGCCGATCCCATGCGGCAACTGGGCGCCTTCGAAGACCGTGTTGTGCCAGAGCACGCTGACGCCGCCGCACGGAAACGCGTCGACCATGTCCAACACCCGCTCGCACAGCGCCCGCGCGGCGATGCCGCGCTCGCGCGCGTGGGTGTAGAGCGCGCCGTCCATGATCGCGAGCGGAATTTCGTAGAACGGGTAGGGCGTCTCGCTCGCGAAACGGTAGGGATGATACGCAAACGTCGCTCCGGCGCGGAAGCCGACGCGGCTGGAAAAACCCACGGTCGAGTCGTAGGTAAGTCCGGCATCCGCGATCGCTTCGAAAAGATCGTCGCCGGCGTAGCGAAGCCAGTGCGCGCGGACACCGTCCACATTGAAGCCCAAGGATCGAAGCAGACGCACTTCGTCGCCGAAGCCGCCGTCGCGCAGGCTCATGTAGCTGGCGTGTACGCCGAGCTCGCCGCTGGAATCGTGGAGCTTGCGCAGCGCTCGTGCGACTCGTGGGTGGTCCAAGGTGTAGTTTCCATCGCGCGCGCACGTCCGGCGGCAGATGACGTTCGATGTCGACCGTATACCGTGCACGCGTTCGCGTTCGATCATTTCATCGATGAAATTTAGGGGTGAACGCCGGCGTACGATTCCGCCCAGGACCGACCCGAGGATCCCGACGACCAGCCGCGGGTCTCGGTCGACCAATGCCGCAACGCCGAGATTCTGCATTAGGCGCTTCACGTCGCCGAGCAAGCTGGTCGGCAAGTAATCCAAATCGTGCGACGCGGCGATCGACGCGGAGACGCTCGCGGGCGGTTCGATCCCAAGCGTCCGAGCGAGTTCAAACATCGCGATGCTTGCATAGGGGATCGTCGGATCGAGCTGATAGCGTCCGTGGATCGAAGCGGCGAAGGGAACACGTCCGACGTCATCGCGCTGGGTAACTGCGTAGTCGTCGGCCGACGAGAGCCATTCGAAGATTTCCCCAAGCCAGTCGACGGTCGGGCCGGCACCGTGAAAGACGGGAACACGCCAGAGCGCCAGGCGTGTATAGAGCGGATGCGCGTCCAGCGCAACCTGGGCCGGCTCAGGCGCCGGCTCTTTTGGCGAACGCGCGACGTAGCGGGCGGGAGTTGTCGTTCCGTATACGATGGAACGTTGCGCGGGCGCAACCGCACCGGGATCGCGTAGAACGGGCGTGCGGCCGTATACGGCGCAGAAGGTGCGAAAGGCGTATTCTATGCGCGCTCGCGTTACCGGATCGATGCCCGCGTCGAACTGCAGATGGAGGTCGAGCGCCTGGCTCATCGCGCTGAGGGTCCTCGTCCGCGCTCGAGAGCGGCACGCGCGCTCAAGCGCAGCGCTCGCCACGGCAGTGAGATCAGCAGCGGCGCCAGACCCGCATAGTCGCGGCGCTTTATGCGTTTAACGGTCGCGCCGAGCCTGATGCCGCCGCGAACCGCGAGGTCGCTGCGCGGGGGCGCGTGCAGCGCCGGCGTGCTTGCGGCCAGCAGCGTGCGCGCATCGCGCGGAAGTTCGGAGAACCGGGCTCGAAACAGCCCGATCTCCCAAGGAAAATGGGCATCGCTGCCGCACAGCGGGTGCGCGATCGAAAGCTGCGTGAACGCCGCTCGCGCGGCTGCTGTCTCGGCACGATCGTAGCGGCCGTTGTACAGCTCCCAGCGGTCGATTCCCGGATAGCCGGCGAGGATTTCGGGAACCGCCGCCGCCCCGAACGTGCGAATGGGATGGGGAAGATACGCGACGCCGCCCTGTTCGTGAATCTCGTCGATCACGTCGGCGAAGGTGCGGCTCTTGATGTCGCGTTTGAGGTACAACCCGATGATGTCACCGCGATCGCTCTTGACCTCGATGCCCGGGATCACGAGAAAGTCGGAATACCGGTTCGCTTCGGCTGCTGCAACGGCGCCGGAGATCGTGTCGTGGTCGGTTACCGCGATGCCGTCCAGACCGCGACGCCGAGCGATCTCGATTGCCATCTTCGGCGGTGTGAGCGAATCGAACGAGTGCGAGGTATGCACGTGAAAGTCGATCGCATAGCGGCGCTGCCCATCGCTCATTTCTTGCTTCCCTCCGCGACGGCTAAGAGTCCGCCGAGCAAACCGGCGGCGGTGGGCAGGGGATCGGAAACGCGCATATCGGTGCGAACCGCCGGCGAGAGCACGTTGCGCACGAACTGCCCGCGAAACTCGGGATATCGCATGAAACTTTGCAGTCCCATCGGGATGACCCACTGGTAGGTCAGTCCCTCACGATAGCCGTTGCCCGGCCGCGTGCCGTCGTTCAGTAACGTGCGAGCGATCCAGACCGGAAAGTTGCAGCCCGAAGCAATCGCCAAGTCGAGCGATCCCCACAATTTGGGGTTGATCTCGATGAGATAAAATTCGCCGTCCCGATCGCTGCGTTTGAACTCGACCATTGCGACGCCGTGCCAGTCGAGTGATTCGAGCAGCCTGCGTCCCAGCTCGTGCAACCGCGGATGGCGCACCGCACGCGCGACCACGCTCGGGCCGCCTTCCTTTGGATATTGCATCAGGCGCTCGTGCATGAAGTAGCCGCGCTCCACTCCGCGATCGAAGATCGCGAAATATCCAAAGCCGTTCTCGCCGGGAATGTATTCCTGGGCGATGTAGTCGTCGATCGCATCGCCCAATGCGGCAGCGTACGACGACGCGCCGGTGTCATCGTGGGCCACGTGGACGCCGGTGCGCGGATGCTTGAACACCAAGGGAAGTGCGAGATCGCGCCACTGCCGTGCGGGAACCGTGCGGGGAATCGGCACGCCGATACGCGCGGCCTGCGCGAACGTTTGCGCTTTATCAGCCGCAACGGCAAAGCTCTGCGACGTCGGCAAGAGCAACGGAACGTCGAACCGCTCGCGGTTTCGGACGAACAACTCGACCATGTCGAGCCCCACGGGAATCGCCGCGTCGTATCGCTCGCGCTTGAAATGATCGCTCAAGACCTCAACCGCCCGCTGCGTTTCGGCGATTGGATCGGGGTAGCGAAATCGCTGCTTGCAGTGACGCGACCAAAAGCTCACCACCCGCGTCGCAGGGACATGATCTCGCTCGCCGGCCGTGACCGCGAAGCCGTCGTGTCCCAATGCGCGAACGGCGGCCAGCGCATTGCGGTACGAGCCGTCGGTGACGAATACGCGAGGCATGGGGTTAGGATAGCCCAGGGCGCCGCCGTGTCGTAGGGCCGATGGGTCTGCGCCCGTTGGGCAACCGGCCCCATGCGCCGGGCACGTGCCCGCTTCACGCAGCCAAGCTGGTATCGCGCTGCCGGCGCCGCAGGAAGGCGGCGACGAACCGTTCCTCCGGCAGCAGACCTTTGACCGGCTTGGCTCGCAGCATGCGGCCGATCGTGCCGTCTTGCATGTAAGCGGCGATGATCTCGGGGTGGATGTAGCTCTTGCGTGCGATGGCGGGCGTGTTGCCCAACCGTTGCGCAACCTGCGCGATCACGTCGCTCAGCGCGGCCTTGCGCTCGGTTGCCGTGTGCGCAACGTCGTGCCCTGCGAGCAGCAGCGCGCACTGCACGGTGCCGACCCACGTGCGAAAGTCCTTGGCCGTGAAATCGCCGCCGGAGATCTCGCGGATATAGTCGTTGACGTCGGTGGAGTCGATGCGGTGCACGGACCCGTCGTCGCCGCGGTATTCAAAGAGGTTCTGCCCCGGCAGTTCGCGACACGCGCGGATGATGTTCGCAAGCGGCCGGTCGCGCAGCGCGATTGCGTGCTTGACGCCGCTCTTCCCGTTGAATGAAAAACGGATCGTCGCACCCTCGACCTTCGCGTGCTGGTTGCGGAACGTCGTCAGGCCGTACGAATCGTTCTCGTCGGCGTACTCGCGGTTGCCGACGCGGATCGTCGTTTCTTCGAGAAGACGGACGACCGCCGCCAGGACGCGCTCGCGCGCCAACCCGCGCTCGCCCAGCCGGGCGTGCACGGCCTCGCGGATTCGCGGCAGCGCTTTGGCGAAGTCGAGCATTCGGTGGAACTTGGTCTCGTCGCGGACCTCGCGCCAGTGCGGGTGATAGCGGTACTGCTTGCGCCCGCGCGCGTCGATGCCCGTCGCCTGCAGATGGCCCAGCGGATGCGGGCAGATCCACACCTCTTCGTACGCCGGAGGCACGGCCAGCGAACGAATCCGCGCGAGTTCCTCCGCGCTACGAATCAGTCGCCCCGCCGCATCGCGATAACGAAACGTGTTGCCCGCCCGCTCGCGCCGGATGCCGGGCTCGCGATCGCTGACATAGCGTAGGCCCGCAGCGCGCGCCGTTTCCGCCGGTGTGCCGTCCACCGGCGTATCTTACCCCGTGGAGAGCTCTTCCAACGGCACCGGCGCGCGCGCGCCGGTCAGGGCATGAACCAGCGCGCTTCGCTCGGTCGTAAGGTCCGCGTCGCGATTGCGGCGCTTGTGATGGGGAACGTCGATCTCGAGGGCCACGTTCGCCGGCGAACCGCCGAGCACGACGATCCGGTCGGCGAGATAGAGTGCTTCCTCGATGTCGTGGGTCACGAGCACCGCGGTTGCGTGCACGGCCGCGATGATCTGCGCGATCGCTTCCTGGAGCTGCATCCGGCGCAGTGCGTCCAGGGCTGCAAGCGGTTCGTCGAGCAGAAGAATCGACGGACGGCGCACCAGCGCCCGCGCGAGCGCGGCGCGCTGCGCCATGCCGCCCGAGAGCGCCTTGGGCAACGTCGTGCGCGCGTGCGTAAGGCCGGTCAGTTCGATGACCCAGTCGACGCGCTCGCGTTCCTCCGCTTTGCGCGCGGCGAAGCGAACGTTCTTCTCGACGGTAAGCCACGGAAAGAGTCGCGGCTCTTGGAAGACGTAACCGACGTCGCCGTCAACGGCGACGCTGCCCGAAGGATGCACGTCCAGGGCCGCGATCGCTCGCAACAGCGTACTCTTACCGCACCCGCTCGGCCCGAGCACGGCCACGATCTCGCCGCGCGCAACGTTGAGGTCGAAGCATTCGAGCACGCGGTGCGCGCCGAAGTGAACGCCGAGCTTTTCGATGGCGATCGCATTCATCGCAAACCGTCCGTCCATCCGGTCGTGCGGTGCTCGACGGCGCGCATCGCCGACTCGCAGACTTTGCCGAAGATCGCGAGCAGCAAGATCGCGACGAGAATCTCATCGGGACGCGAGATTTGCTCGCCTTCCGAAAGCATGAAGCCTAGCCCGCGCGTCGACGCGAGCAATTCCGCGGCGACGAGAAAGAGCCACGCTTGCGTGAGCCCGATTCGCGCACCGACCATCAGCGATGGGAAGGCTGCGGGCAGAACGACGCGGGTGGCCACGGCAAACGATGAAAGATCGAGTACCCGTGCGACCTCGACGAGCTTTCGGTCGACCGCGTGAATGCCGGCCACCAGATTCACATAGATGGGGAAAAACGCGCCGATCGTGATTAGCGTGATCTTCGCCGGTTCGCCGATGCCGAGCCACAGCAGCAGTAGCGGCACCCATGCAAGTGAAGGCACTGAGCGAATCGCTTGCAGCGTCGGATCGATCGCCTGCTCGATGTGCGGGCTCAAGCCGACGAACGTGCCGATCACGATCGCTAAGCCCAGCGCGATACCGAACCCGGCGAACACGCGGGCTGCGCTCGCGAGAATGTCTTGCTGCAAGAGCCCACGATGCCAGAGCGAGCCCAGCTCCGCGATCACGCGATCGGGCGGCGCGAGTTGATCGGGCGCAACCCAATGCGCACGCCCGGCAACGATCCACAGTGCGAGGATCGCCGCCGGGAGCACCCACGGCAGCAGCGCTCTGCTACGCATGAGCCAGCGCAACGCGGGCCGGCGACGGATCGGCGAGCGATTGCAGCGCGCTTTCGACGCTGCCGACGTCGGCGACCAATTGCTCGGAGCGAATCACCGGAATCGTTCCGCCGACCGAGGCGAGATACGCGTTGCCGGGAACTGGATCGGGATAACGCGTGCGCTCGTTGATGACCAACGATGCGACCTTATCGTCGAGATTCGAAGCCTTGGCTAGAATCGAGGCCGTTTCGGCCGGATGCGCTTTGGCGTACGTGTGCCCCAGCTCGTAGGTACGCAGCACGATGCGGACGACGTCGGGATGCGCGGCGAGAAAGTCCTCGCGCAGATTGAGTGCGCCGTACGTGTTCCACGCGATGTTGCGATAGAGCAGGCGCGATCCCGCTTCGAGCTGCGATGCGGCCATGTGCGGATCGAGTCCGGCCCACACGTCGACCTGACCGCGTTCGAGCGCGACGCGCCCCTGCGGATGCTGGAGTTCCACGATCTGCACGTCGTTTGACGAAAGACCCACCGACGCGAGCGCGCGCAGGAGGAAGAACCACGGGTCCGTGCCGCGCGTGGCGGCGATCTTCTTGCCGCGTAGTTCGCGCAGCGAGGTCAGCTTGGAGTCGCGCCCCACGACGAGCGCCGTCCACTCGGGCTGCGAGTAGAGAAAGACGGTGTGCAGCGGCACGCCGTTGGCGCGGGCCAGCAGCGCGGCGCTTCCGGCGGTCGACCCGAACTGCGCCGATCCCGACGCGAGATATTGATTGGCTTTGTTGGATCCCAGTGAGAGCACCCACGAGACGCTGGTGCCCTGCGGCGCGAGGGCGCGTTCGAGCCAGCCTTTTTCCTTGAGGATCAAACTCACGGGATTGTAGTAGGCATAGTCGACGGTCAATGCGTCGAGTTTGCCGGCAGCGCGGGCGCGGCCGGGCAAGGCCAGGGCTGCCAGGGCTGCGGTGGCGAGGCCGAGTGCCTCGCGTCGGGTCGGATTCATGGGATTGCCTCCTAGTGAGATGGGAAAGCAAAAAGCCCCCCGCCGAGTCGGCGGAGGGCTTCGTATTCTGTAGCCCGCTTCGAGCGGGGGTAAAATGCGAGAAGCCGACCTACGCCGATCCGAGCGTGGGGGTCATGGGACACATCGAACACATGATGTGCGGCTTACGCATGGGTTGGACAATACCACGAAGCGGGAGGGGGTTCAAGGGGGCTGCCGCCGGAAAATTTGAGAAAAGGTCTACCCTTTTCGGCAGGCGCTTCTTGGGGCCGGAGGCTATAATGGGGGTAATCGAGGGGGCACGCTTGGCGCCTCCTTTGCTATCTCCCATGCGGGTTTGCGCGTCATGCGAATCAAGTATGAAGTATCGGCGGGTGGTCTGGTCTTGCGGCGTAGTGAGGCCGGCTTCGATGCGCTCTTGATCGGGCGCGGTGCCCCGCGCATCTGGACGCTGCCCAAGGGGCACGTCGAAGCGCGCGAGTCCAACGAGCAGGCTGCGCTGCGCGAAGTGCGCGAGGAGACAGGGTGCTGGGCCGAGATCCTGATGCGCCTGTCGGAGATCTCGTACTGGTTCTACGTGGGCAAGGCCAAACACAAGAAGAGCGTGACGTTTTATCTGATGCGTTACCTCTCGGGCGATACCGCCAACCACGATCACGAAGTCGACGAAGCGCGCTGGTTCGACATCGCGTCGGCCCGCAAAGCGCTCAAGTACGTCAACGAGAAGCGTCTGGTCGATATGGCGCTGGAATTCGTCGCGACCAATCCGGCTGCGTTCGGCGATACCGCTGCTGCGCTTCTGGCCGAACAGAAGAGCTCTTGACCCCGGCCGAGACCCTCCACGTCCGGCTCGACGTTTTCGACGGGCCGCTCGACCTGCTCTTGAGCCTGATCAAAGAGCAGCAACTCGACATTGCGACGGTGCCGCTTGCGTCGGTAGCCGAGCAGTATCTTTCGTACGTGCGCGTGATGGAAGACCTCGACATGGAGGTCGCCGCTGAATATCTGGTCATCGCCGCAACGTTGGTCTTTCTCAAATCCAAGGCGCTGCTGCCGCCGATCCCCCAAGAGTTCATCGACGAAACCGACGAGACGCCCGAACAAGTCGAAGAGCGATTGCGCCGCCGGTTGCTGGCGTACTCGCGCTATCGCGAGCTGGGACTTCAGTTGCGCACGCGCGGCGAGGAAGCGAGCGGATTCTATTATCGGGACTCGGGCGATCCGTCCAGCGAGCTGGTGCAGCATTACCGCGTCGATCCCGAGAAGCTCAAGCGCGCCTTCATCACGATGCTACAGCAGGCGCGCCCCGAGAAGCGCGAGATCGTGCGCGAACGCGTCTCGCTCATCGCGCAGATGGATTACATCTCGCGCAGGGTCCGGGACGAGGGACAGGCGTCGTTCTTCGCGCTCTGCCGCGAGCTGGGCATGACGCGCGAAGTCATTATCATCACGTTTCTCGCAATTCTGGAGCTGGTGCGCCGTCACCGGGTCGAATTCGAGCAGCCGGATCTCGACGACGACATCCGGATTCTCCCGATCACCCATCCCGTTGCACAAGGGTAACCGTTGGATACGCAAGAGTTGACTCAGCCGCAAGACGAGCTGACCGTCGAAGCCCAGGAATTGCACGTCGCCGCGCACGGAATCGAAGCCGCGATCGAGGCGCTGCTGTTCGTCGCGAGCGAGCCGCTCGAAGCCAAGCGCATCGCCAAGCTCACCGGGGAAGATGAGCGTGCGATCGCGCTCGCGCTGCAGACGCTCGAAGAGCGCTACAGCGACGGCGGCATCGTACTGCGTCACGTCGCGGGCGGATATCGTTTCGCGACGGCGTCGAGCGTGCGTTCCGTCGTCGAAGCCTATCTGATGCCGCCCAAGACGACGCTCTCGACGCCGGCGCTCGAAACGCTGGCGATCGTCGCCAACATGCAACCGGTGACCAAGAGCGAGATCGAAGCGATTCGCGGCGTCAACTCCGACAGCGTGGTCAGCACGTTGCTCGAGCGCGGCATGATCGGCGAAGCCGGGCGCAAGGACGTCGTCGGCCGTCCGATGACCTACAAGACGACCGCGCTGTTCTTGGAGTCGTTCGGCCTCAACTCACTTGACGATTTGCCGCAACTGGAACTCGAGCCGGGGCAGCCGCTCGAACTCAACCTCCTGGTTCCGGCCGCCCCTCAAGAAGTACCGGCCGCCGAAGATGCGTCCGATGCGGATGCGCCCGAAAATGACGTCGTTTGATTCGCTCGTCGACGCGTATCATGCCGGACGGCTGGGGTACGCGAACGACATCTACAATGCGCTGATCGGCTACGGCCTCGCGCCGTCGCACAAGGTGCTCGACATCGGCTGCGGGACCGGGCTCGCGAGCGCCCCGCTGATCGACAACGGTTACGCGGTGACCGGCATCGACGTCTCCGAACCCATGCTCGCCGCCGCCAAGTCAGATTATCCGCAGGCCACATGGGTGCATGGGCGGGCGGAGCAACTGCCGTTTCCCGATGCGAGCTTCGACATCGCGCTGAGTGCGCAAACGTTCCATCATTTCGACAAAGAGACGGCGCTTGGTGAAATCGTCCGCGTGCTCCGGCCGCGCGGCATTGCCGCCATCTGGTGGAAAGATCTGCTCGGCGACGATCCGGTCAAGCAGACGCGAGATGCGGTTGCTCGCGCAATGGGCTTCGAGCCGCCGGTCAATGCGCGGGCGGGTTTCCGGGAGTTCTATGCGGCGCCGTTTTCCGAAAATGCGCTGCGTGTCGCGCCTTGGAGCACGATAACGACGCTCTCGCGCTTTTTGCAATACGAACGTTCGCGCAAGATCGTAGCCGATCGGTTCGGCTCGGCGCGCGAGGAATATTTTCGGCAGCTCGAGGAGCGCCTGCGAGAAATGTTCGGCGCCGGAGATCCGCTGATTCCGCTTTCGTACATGCACTACATGTACTTGGCCAAGAAATAGCCGTGCGCTTCGGAGTTCACGTTCGCGTTTCGGGCGGCTATCAGAAAGCGATCGACTATGCGGCGTCGCTGGGTTGCACGGCCGTGCAGATATTCTCGAGCAACCCGCGCAGCTACCGGGTCGGAAAGCTCGATCTTCCCGCATTGCAGGCGTTCGCCGCAATGCGCAAAGCTGCCGGCATCGATCCGTGCGTCATCCACACGCCGTATTTGATCAATTTGGCTTCGGACGATCCAAAAGTGCGAGCCGGGTCCCTCGGATTGCTGCGCGCGGACCTGGCGAGCGCGGCGGCCGGCGAGATCGCGTACGTCAACACGCATTTGGGTTCGTACGGGACGCGTGACCGCGAAGAAGGCTTCACGGCGATCTGCGCCGCGCTCGAAGACGTCCTCGCCGACATTACGCCCGATGTGATGCTCGTTCTGGAAAACTCGGCCGGCGCGGGAAATTTGGCCGGCGGCACGCTGGAAGAGTTGGGGCGCTTCATCAAAACGATCGATCATCCGCAATTAGGGGTGTGCCTGGACACCGCGCACGCCTGGGCCGCCGGCTATCGCATCGATTCACAGAGCGGCGTCGACGCGTTCGTGGCGCAGGCCGACGAGCACATCGGCCTCGATAAGATCCCCATCTTTCACTTCAACGACACCGAAGTTCCGCTGGGCGCAAGCCGCGATCGCCACTACCACATCGGCGAAGGCTTGATCGGTTTCGACGGCTTCCGCGCGTTGCTCGCGCGGCCGGAGCTGCGCGAGAAGACCGCGATTCTCGAAACGCCCGGCGACGAAGCAGACGACGCGCGCAACATGCAGGCTATCCTGGCGATCGAACGCGGGGCGACGGCGCGGAGCTGACGCCGGGTGGAATTTGTCGCGCATTTTGATATCGACGCGTTTTACGCAAGCGTGGCGGTGCGTGACGATCCCAGTTTGCGCGGTAAACCGGTCGCGGTAGCGGGGCGGCATCGCCGTTCGGTCGTGCTCACGGCAACGTATGAAGCGCGCCCCTACGGCGTGCGTTCGGCGATTCCGCTCTACCGCGCGCTCGAGCTGTGCCCGCAGCTCATCGTCGTTCCGCCGCAGATGGAACGCTATAAAGCGATCTCCCGCGAGGTCTTCGCGATCTTCGGTGAGGGCGGGCGTCCGGTAGAAGGACTCTCGCTCGATGAAGCCTTCGTAGCTTTGGGTGAGATGCCGCTCGACGAGGCCGCCGCGCGTGCCGCGGCAATTCGCGCGCGCGTGCGAGAAGCGACCGGACTTACCGTGAGCGCGGGCGTCGCGCTGGGAAAGATGATCGCCAAGATCGCGTCGGATAACTGCAAGCCCGACGGGTTGCTCGCGATCGTGCCGGGCGAGGAAGCCGCATTTCTTGCGCCGCTTCCCGCCGGCCGTTTACTGGGGCGTCGGTCCGAAAACGGCGGCCCGCCTGGAGACCTTCGGCATCACGACGATCGGTCAGATCGCGGTGCTCGACGACGCACACGCGCATCAGCTCTTCGGATCGTGGGGACCGCAGGTGCGCGACCTCGCGCGCGGGATCGACCGGCGGGAAGTGCAGACCGAGCGCGAGACCAAATCGATCTCGTCGGAGACGACCTTCGAATACGACGTCCGCGATCAGCGCCGTCTGATGGAGACGCTGCGCGAACAGGCGGTGGAGCTGGCGGAAAAACTCGAGCGCGAAAATTGCAGCGCGTTTTCGATCGGCATCAAACTCAAGCGCGCCGATTTTCGCGTGCTCGGACGCCAGACGCGATTGACCGAACCGACGCGCGATGCGCGAATGATCTATCGCGCGGCGGTGCTCTGTTTGCAGCGGGCGCATAGTGCCGGCACGCCGGTGCGGCTCTTGGGACTGCGCGTCGCCTCGCTGGTCGAGGGCCAGCAGCGCCAGATCAGCTTTTTTTCAAAGCAGCCGTAAGCGCATGCAGCGCGCCGGTGACGTGTTTTTCCGGCGTGAACTGCGAGTTGAAGGCGTACACGATCGTTCCGTCCGGCACGATGACGAACGTCGCGCGCCCCGGAAGAATCCCCAGTGTCTTGGGAATCCCGAAGCCCTTGCGCGCCGCACCGCCCGGATCGCTCATGAGACGAAACGGCAAGCGATGCTTACTGCGAAACCGTTCGTGCGCGGCGGCATCGTCGGAACTGACACCGACGACGTCGGCCCCGGCTTCGAGGAAGGCGTCGTACGTGTCGCGGAAACTGCACGCTTCCGCCGTGCAGCCCGGTGTCTCGTCCTTGGGATAGAAGTACAGCACCAGGGGCCGTTCCATAAGGCTTCGCAGCGCGACGGACACACCTTGTGCGTCAACGAGCGTGACATCGGGAGCGCGATCGCCTCGGTCGAGCATGAGACCTCCGGTGTTAGATGTGATCGGTGCTCCACACACCGTCTGCGTTCTTCGGGGCCGATGCCAGCTCCACCCATCGTTTGCCGGCTTGCGAAAGCGGCGCCGCCATGAATAGCGCGGTGCTGCGCTTGCGAACCGCGGCGCGCGGCAGCGTGTCGCGCGCGAACGGTGGAGGAAGCCAGCCGGTGATCCGGCGCAAGTCGCCGGCAGCACTACGCAGCAGCGCCGGCACCAGGGCCGCCGCCTCCGCATCGGCGAAGCCGTACTCGTCGAGAATGAACGCATCGTGCTGCGGCGAGCGCGCGCCCAGCACGTAGGCCGCGATCGCGCGTCCTCGCCGTACGACCAAATTGGTCTCGACGCTACCGGGATGTTCGGACCCCTGGCGCATCCGTAGCCGAAGCCAGCTCCAGACGAGCGGGGTGCGCGCGAAACTCCACGCGCGTTGGCGCTCGGCCAGTTCGAAGCAGCGCGCGACCGCGGTCCAATCCGCTTCTTGCAAACGGGCGACTTCGATGCGTGTGTTGCCCAGCGTATCGCTGCGCAGGCTCATCGAACGCGACGAGAGCGGCACGAATCCGATATCTTGATAGAACTGCGGGCGTATGTCGGAGAAGAGATAGGCGACATCGACGCCGTCGTTGCGCGCGCGATCCAATTCGATCGCGAGCATGGCGCTTGCGTAGCCACGGCCGCGCGTTGCCGGGGGCGTATAGACCGCGCCGATCCCGGTCGCCCGCAGGCGTTCGCCCGCGCTGACGATCGTGCGTTCGTAACGCTTGAACGAGGCGACGAGTTGCTCGTCGTCGTCGTAGAGGCCGACCGTGCGGTAGTGGCGGCGTCCGTAGCCCGAGCGCGCAACTTCGAGCGTGTGCTCCACGTAGCGGTCGAAGCTACGCTCGCCTGCCCACAGCGTGGATGTTAGCGGCAGCACCTCACGCACGTAGGTCCGCGGATCGATGATCTCCAGCCTCATCGACGCGTGCGAAGCTCCTCGAGGAATTCGGGCGCGGTGATGCCGCGCGTCGCGCTTCCGGACGCGGTGACCAGCACGCTGGAATGGGCCCGCGAAAGTGCATACTCGAAGGCGCGACGTTCCTGGGCGTTGTAGGCGTCGCGCGCCTTGGAAACGTGCAGGTAGTAGCTGAACTTGGCGGTCCGGGCGGCCTGCGCGTCTCCGACGTTTTCGCGCGGAATCATTCCGTATTTCGGGCTCCATAGGAAGGCGTCGGGGACGTACCAGCGCGGAAACGAACCGGGCCGCGCGTCGGGCACGATCACGTGCGCGAACGATCGTCCGCGGGCCGCATCGATGCTCAGCGCGGAAACGAACCGCGTATCGGACGGCGGCGCGCAGAACTCGTCGTCCTCTTCGGCCCGTTCTGCGATGTCGTCGAGTAGGTCGCCCAGCGTCGCTTCCGGACGCGCGGCGTGGAGGACGCAGAGGCGATCGAGCAGCACCTGCAAGACGTGCTGCTGTGCGAGCGCGCGAGCGGACCCCGGCGTGCCGTCCACGGCGAGCCCCTGCGCCCAGACCGTACGGACGAACGTGTCGAAGGGCGCGTCGATCATAGCGGCGATCCAGTGCGCGCGCAACTCGCGAAACCGCGCAACGCGCGCGCGCGCGCTTTCGTTCAGTTGCGGATCTTGATCGCCGCGCAGCACGTTCCAGCCCAAGCGAACGTCGCGTTTTGGATCCCACCGGCTCGAACGCGCGGTCGGCGCAGGCTCATCGTCGACGACGAACAGCGGCCGTTGCGGGTCGGGCGGATCCGAACATAGCGTCGCGACGCTCGCATCGCAGAGCGCGAGTGCGCGGCCGGCGAGCGTGCGCAGCATCCATTCGTGCCGGAACGGATCCCACACGTTCCACAGCAGCGCGAGCGCGTCGAGTGCGCGCCGGTCGGAGAAGATGTTGAGGTCGCCGCCGACAGCAACGGGAATATCGCGGTCGAGCAGCACGTCGGTATAGCAATGGACGTCGGCGCTCGAGCGAAAGAGCATCGCGATGTCGCCGGGCGCAACGCCTCGTCCGAGTAGGTCGCGAATGTAAGCGGCGATATGGTTCGCCTCGTCGGCCGTCGTTTTGGCGCGGTGCAGCGCAAACGCCGGTGTCTCGTGCGCGAGGGGCGGAAGTTCGATGGTGACCGCTAGTTTGCCGAGCGCGATCTCGGGGCGAGATCCGCGAAAGGTGCTCGTGGCCGCGCGTACGTCTCCGGCGACGGTGAGTCCGGGCAACGTCGCGCCGTAGATCGCTTCGAGCAGCCGGCGTTGGGCCGGGGTTGCTTCTTGTATCTCATCGACGAACGCGTGCGAAAAGCGTTCGCGCAGGGCGGCCGCAATGTGCGGCGATTTCTCGAGGACGCCGATCGCGCGCGCGATCGCGTCGCTCGGCGCAAGCGCGGGCTCCTCGTCGACCGCCTCGACGTAGGTCTCGAAGAGTCCGGCAAGGATCTTGGCCAGATCGATTTCGCGGCGATATTGACGCTGCAATTCGTCGTTCGTTGCTGCGAGCGAATCCCGGTACGCGTCTTTGGTCGCCAGGATCAATTCTGCATGCGCCAGGTTCGGCGGATTGGCGTAGAATTCGGTCGCTCCCGCGAGCGAGCGTGTCAAAAATGTCGCCGGGTCGATAGCGGCGTCGCGCAGTTTGCGCAAGAGGCGGTAGGCGGCTTCGGTAAAGCGGTCCGGCGAGCGGAGTGCCGCAACCTCCGGATCGACGTCGCGATCTTCCAGCAATTCCCACGTCAAATCGAAAAGCGGCTGCGCGCAGCGCGTAAAGAGACGCCGCGCCGCGATCTCATCCACGATGCGGACGGCATAACCCGCCTCGTTGAGTGCGATATGTGCCAGCTCGACGAGCGCCGAAGGATGCGGTGCGTAAAACGGCGAGCATCCGGTCTCGCGCGCGAAACGTTCGGCGCGCGCCGCGAGTGCCGTCGACTTGCCGCTTCGATTGGGCCCGGTGATCGCGAGCGAACGGTCGAAGGGCGCTTCGATCGCTTCACGCTGCTTATCGGTGAACGTCAGCGTCATCATCGTCCGAAGCGCTCGCGTTCGTCGTGCGGCCGGTCCGCACAGGCCTGCCGGTAGGCGCAGTAGGTGCAGGCGGCGGGGTCGCGTGCGACCGGGAACTGCTCGAGCGATCCGCCGGTGAGCTCGCGGCAAATCTCGATCATCCGTGTGCGCGCGCGTTCGAGGTCGGCTACGGCGATCGTGCCGGTCGGCGCATCGGAGCGGCGCGGCTCGGGTCCGGCGACCGACACGACTTCCAGTGAAATGGGTGCAACGTCGAGCAGTGCGTCCTTGAGGGGAATGAGCGCGAGGCGGAAGACCCGATCGCCCTGCGCGGTGCGCGCCCAATAGTAGAATGGCAGTTGAAAATCCGCGAAGCGGCGCACCTTCTCGCGATACTCGGCTGCGCTGCTTGCAATCGATCCGGTTTTGTAGTCGAAGATGCTGACCGCGCCGGTCCGATCGTCGCGATCGAGACGATCGATGAATCCGACGAAATCGAATCCGTCGAGATCCAGTGAGACGGGCGTCTCGCGTCCGATCACCGTGAACGGCGAGCGGGCCGCCTCGGCGAGAATCCAATCGACGTAGCGCTGCGCCGTTCGCAGCGCGCGGCGCCGCTGGAGTTCCAATTCCACGGCGCTGTCGAACTGCGCGCGGTAGCGCTCGAACGCCCACGTCACGTGCTGTGCAACGCTGGTGCGCATCGCGCGTTCGTCTTGGGCGCGCGGCTGCGGAAAATCCGCGTGGAAATCTTCGAGTGCGGCGTGAAACGCGGTGCCGTACGTCGATGCCGATGAGGGCGCGTCCTCGACGGCGGCACAAACGTAGCGATAATACCATTTGCGCGCGCACTCCGCGTACGCGTTCAGCGCCGAAGCGGAAAAATGCGTTTGCCGCGCGCGCACTCCGGCGCGTGTGTCGGGAGCGGCTGCCGCGGCCAGCGCGAACGCCTCGGCCGGAGATGCGTCAAAGCGATCGGCTTGGAGAGATTCGACGGCGAAGACCGCCAGCGGGTCGGTGTCCTCCGTGAGGGAGCGGACGCGCTCGGAAAAGCGCAGCAGGGCGTCGCGTTCTGACGAGGGGACGGCGATTCGGCCGCGTGCGATCGCGTCGAGCAGCGGAGGTACACGCTGAGCGACCGCGGCGTAGGCGGCTGCCGTGTCATGGGGCACGCCCGAGCAGGGGGAACGAAGCGCCCGCACCAGCGGCGCGTCGTCACCGGTGTCGAGCCACGCGCGGAGATCGGCGACGAAAGCTGCGGCCAGAGAAGCGTTCACGATTACCCGGAGCAGTTACTAGCTGGTACCAGGCGCCCCTGCATCCGGCGTGTAAACGGCAACGGATGCGACGCATCATCATCGGCATCAGCGGCGCGAGCGGTAGCGCGTATGGTTACATGGCGCTGCAAGCATTGCGCGCGATCGGCGGCGTAGAGACGCATCTCGTCGTCTCGGACGCGGCACGCCGGACGATCGAGTTGGAACTTGACATGACGCCGGACGATTTCGAAGCGCTCGCCGACGTGGTTCACCGCGGCGACGACCTTGCCGCGGCAATTTCGAGCGGTTCCTTCATTACCGACGGCATGTTGGTCATACCGTGCTCGATGAAAAGCGCGAGCGCCATCGCATACTCGCTCAACGACAATCTGCTCGTCCGCGCCGCCGACGTCTGTCTGAAGGAAAAGCGCAAGCTGGTTTTAGTCGTGCGCGAGACCCCGCTGCATCTGGGGCACTTGCGCACGCTCGCCCAGCTCGCCGAGATCGGCGCGGTGATCCTGCCGCCCATCCCGGCGATGTATGCCGCGCCGCAAAGCGTCGACGACATCATCGCGCACACCGTCGGGAAAGCGCTCGACCAATTCGGCATCACCAACGAACTCTTCAAACGCTGGCGGGGCAATACGGAACCAAGCTAAGCTTTGTTCCGTATTGCCCCGTCAGAGTCGCGCGGCTTCGCTCGCGCCGTTAGCGGCGAGGAGTGTTTCGGCGAGGGCGACGTCGGTTACTCGGTCTACGTTTATGGCGGTTTCGGCGTAGGGGGAGATGATGGCGTGGACGCTGGCGCCGAGGATGTGGGAGGCGCGGCGTTCGGCGGTTGCGATCGTTAGGCGGTGGAGCGCGAAGCGGGCCACGACGTCCCAGCCGAAGATCGAAGCGAGTGCTAGCGGGTTTTTGCGCGCAGCGCCGAGGCGTTCGATGAAGCGTTCGAGTTGCGGGAGCACACGTGGTTTGATGGCGATGAACCCGCCGCCGCAATACGTTCCGTCGCGGAGCGCCGCCCATGTGTGCGGTACGAGCGGAAAGCACGCGAGGTGGACGCGCTTTTCGACGCAACCGTAGCCGACGTCGGGATCGAGACGCCGCGCATGATCGATGAAATCGTCGATGGACGCGGTGGTCAGCACCGGCAGATCGGACGTGCTGACCAGGGCCAGCGTATCGGGATCGAGGCCGGCCAGGCCGCTGCGCAAACTCTCGGTGATGCGCACGCCGTCGGCGCGCTGCTCGTCGGCGAGCGCGAGCGCCGGATCGCCGTGCGCCTGCAGCGGAGCGACCACGATGATCCGACCGATCCGGTCGCTCGCGCGCAGCGCGCGCAACGTTCGTTCCACCAACGTCGTGCCGCCGACGTGCACGAACGCCTTATTCGGCGCACCCGGTTCCAGCGCGGCGACCTCGTCGGGGCGTCCGCCGGCCAGCACGATCGCGGTTGTCACGCGACCTGCCCGCGCCATGTATCGGCCCGCGCGAAGGACGTCGCAAAGCGAAGATAGGACGCGTCGAGATCGACGCGTTCGAGCATCGTTGCGACCGCGCGCGCGTCGCGCGCCAACGCAAAGATCGCCGAACCGCTGCCGGAAAGCAGCGGACGCTGCGCTCCCGCGCGACGCAGGGCGTCGAGCGCGCGCGCGACCTCGGGCGTGCGTTCGGCGATCGGATCGTGAAAATCGTTGCTCAAAAGCGAGACGACCGTATCGAAATCGCCTCGCTGCAGCGCGGTAAGCGCCGCGATCGAGACCGACGCGTTGCGCGAGCGTGATGGACGCGGACGTTCGTCGAGCATCGCGTACGCGGCCGCGGTTGAAACCGCCGCCGGAGGCTTGATCACCAGCACATGCCAGTCGGGCAGCGTCCCGGCCGCGGTCACGCGCTCGCCCGTACCTTCGACCAGCGCTGCCGACCGGACGAGAAAAAACGGAACATCGGAACCGAGCCGCCGCGCGACGGCCAGCCAGTCGATTGCCGGCGGGGTGGCAATTGCGCCGTCCATCGCGGCGAGCAGCACGCCCGCGGCATCGCTTGAACCGCCGCCAAGGCCCGCTTGCGACGGGATCCGCTTTTCGAGCCTGATTGCCGCGCTCGTATTTGGATCCAGCGCGCGCGTCGCGCGAACGACCAGATTGTCCTCGCCGCCCAGCGCCGGATCGCTGCACGAAAAAGAAAACCGGCCGCTCGCTTCGATCGACAACTCGTCGGCGAGGGCCAGGGGCACCATCACGCTACGAAGCGCATGGTAGCCGTCGTCACGCCGATCCAGGACTTCCAGGGTCAGGTTGATCTTTGCCGGGCAAGCGATCTTCATCTTGCATTTAGTCTGACCACGGAGGGGCACTTGCGTCAAGGGCGTAGGGGGTTCTTACGATGGGCCCGAGTTATGACGCGTTGCGAAATGAGTTTTGTGCGTACGTGGTGCCGGAAACGCAAACGCCGTACGGACTCCTCCTAGGCAACTACAAATCCTACGCGCAGTCGACGGCCAAGGGCGGGGTGCGCGGGCTCTGGGATGCGGACACCGACCGCATCATCTTCGGCACGCACCAAATCGCCTACCGCCTCGCCGGCTCATCCCAGACGCTCTTTCCGCATCAAATCACGCGCGAGTTGACGTTTCTGCCCTACGCGCAGATCGCTGAGTTCACGCTCGAACACCGCCTGCACGTCACCGAGGCGTTTTACGTTCCGTTCGGCGCGTCGTTCGACCGTGCCGTTTCCTTCGTCGTCGACGTCACGCTCTACAACCCGGGCGCGGAGGCGATCGAAGTCTCCCTCTATCCGTGGGCGATGCTGGTGGGCCAGCGGTTTTACGGTGAAGCCGAGAACGAAATGACCGCGTGGTCGCACGGGCGGTTCGTATGTTCGAAGAACGTCGAGACCGGTGCGGAACGGTGGTGGGGCGGATCGCGCGAACCGCATGCGGCCGAACTTTCGCTGCGCGAACAGGTCCTGATCGAGAACATGCGCCGCGGGTCGCTGCTGCCCGAAGACATGGTGGGACTAAGCGAGGGCGGAACCGATGACGCCGTGTTGCGCGGGCGGCGGATCTACGGCGCGTTCGAATACCGGATCGCGGTAGCGCCCGGCGCGCGCGAGTCGCTGCGGCTGGCCGTGGTCTTTCACAAGGACGGTACGGAGAAGAGCCTTCCGGTGCTCGAGCGGCTGCTCGCCGACGAGCGCGCCCTTCACGACACGCAGCGGTACTATGCGCGTCGCATGGCCGATGCGCGCTTTATGACCCCGTCGCCGACGATAAGTCGCGGCGTGGCATGGGCCAAAGCCAACATGATCCGCATCGTCAAGGAGTACCCGCAAGGCTGGGGGTCGACCAATTCGCCGCCATCGGACATCCTGGTATCGCGCGACACGTCGTGGTTCGTGCACGGCTTCGATTATTTCTGGCCCGAGTTCAGTCGCGATGCGATCGAGTTGTTCAACCGGTCGATCGACGATTCGGGGCTTATGATCGAGTACGTGCGTGGCGTCAACGGCTACTCGACCGCGTACGATCTCAATATCAACGACGACACCCCGCTGCATCTCATCGCGATGCTGCATCACTATAACGCGACGCTCGATGATGGATGGGTGCGCGGCTGCCTGCCGCTGATCGTCAAACTCACCGACTACATGCTGACCCAGCGCGACGACAAGGGCCTGATTTTTTGCCGCGCCAAGGGCGTTGACATGTACGGCATCTCGTCCTGGCGGAACATCATTCCGTATTACACGCTGGACGGCGCCGTAACCGAGATCAACGCCGAGGGCGTGTTCGCGCTCGAAGCCGCGGCCATGCTCTGCGCCGTCGCCGCCGATTGGGGAAACTGGGAGAAATACGCCAACGAAGCGCAATCGCTGCGCGGTGCGATGATGGATCATCTCTTCAGCGAAGATACCGGTGGATTCGCGCTCAACTACGACCAAGACGGCAATTACGCCGATAGCTTCACGTCGGACGAAGTCTTCCCGGTGCTCTTCGGCGTCGCCGACGTCGAGCAGCGCCGCGCGATTCTGCGCCGGCTCCTCGAAGCGGATTTCGTCACGCCGGTTGGATTGCGCACGATCTCGACCGCCGACGCGTGGTATTTCCCCTCGTATGGTTACGGTTTGCTCGGCGGCATCTGGCCCGACCTCACCCTGTGGTTCGCGGTCTCGCTCGCGCGCGACGGGTTCGTCGAGGAGTGCGTGCATTTTCTCGACATCGTGTACGCGACGATGGAGGTGGGCAGCGCGCGCAACACCGTGCCGGGCGAGTTCGGGGAATGGTTCGATGGCGGTTCGCTGGCCAATCGCGGCATGTATCTCTCGCCGTGGACCAGTGCGAAATACTTGTGGGCCGTGGCCGAGACGGTCGGTGGTCTCAACGGCTATCGTACGAGTGGCCGGCCGCATCTGGTGCCGATGCGCCCGCAAGGTTGGAATTGGGTGGCGGCTGCGCGCGTGCATTGGGGCGGCAAGCGTTGCAGCTATGTGATCGATTTGGTCCATCAGCGCATCTACGCCGACATGCCCGAACTCTCGGCCGAGGAGCCGTTTACGTGCATCTACGCCGGTCGTGACGTGAGCGATGAGGTTACGATCTCGCCGGTCGAAGTCGGTGCGATCGCGTTTGAGGACGAGCACGGCGCGGTGCGGATCTTCGTCTGCAACATGCTGGATCGTGAGCGCGACGTGCTGGTGGAGTTTCGCGGGCACACCGCGCGGCTGGAAATGGAAGCTGGTGAGCTACGCGAGGTGCAGTTGATCGGGCGGCCGACCGAGCGCCGGGCCCGTGCCGCCAAGCTCGACGTCGTGCCCGCCTAAATGGCAGTGGGTTACCGCCTGCGGGTGTAGAACCGTAGCCGGTCGATGGACTCGTCGAAGCGTTTCATAACGGCCGTGCTGGCCGCCGGCCTGGTGGTGCTCCTGGTGGCGATCGTCGCTGGCGAACGCATGGGCGACCAAGTCATGGTGCAGGCTGCGGACGAGGGCAGCACCGCCCAGACCCCGCTGATCACGCCGCTGCCCGAATCGACGGCGACCGGGTCGTACGGACCGGATTGGAAGCGCAATCAAGCCCTGGCGGCGGCCCCGGACCCGCGTTTCCCGGACCCTCGGGTGCCCCCCAAGCCGCTGCCCACAGCTCCGCCAACCCCCAAGCCGACGCCCACGCCCAAGTGGACCCCCAATCCGAACCTGCCGATTTGGGATCAGACCGCACTGCCCAGCACCTCGCCCTCGCCGCCCGACTCGACCACCGACGAGTCCGTCCCGCCCACGCCGGAGGCGACAGCCACACCCTAGTCGCGACTTGTCACTAATGTCTCCATTGGATTTCTCTGATAGGATAGGGACATGAGTGAGAATGTTGGTACGCTTACGGTCAAGCGCGGGCTGGCGCAGATGCTCAAGGGCGGCGTCATCATGGACGTCGTGACCCCCGAACAAGCCGTTGTCGCCCAGGAAGCCGGCGCGGTCGCCGTCATGGCGCTCGAACGGATTCCGTCCGACATTCGCGCGATGGGCGGCGTGGCGCGCATGAGCTCGATCGAACTGATTCAAGGCATCATGGATGCCGTGACGATTCCGGTGATGGCCAAGGTGCGCATCGGCCATTTCGCCGAGGCGCAAGTCCTGCAGTCTATCGGCGTCGACTACATCGATGAATCCGAAGTGCTGACGCCGGCCGACGATCTGTACCACTGCGACAAGCACGCGTTCACGACGCCGTTCGTCTGCGGCGCGCGCGATCTTGGCGAAGCGCTGCGCCGTATCACCGAAGGCGCCGCAATGATCCGCAGCAAGGGCGAAGCGGGCAGCGGGAACATCGTCGAAGCCGTGCGCCATATCCGCGCGATCCGCGATATGATAGCCACGCTGCGCAGCGTTCCTAAAGAAGAGCTCGTCGCGCGGGCGCGCGACCTTGGCGCAAGCTACGAACTGGTTCGCGACGTCGCCGAAACCGGCAAGCTTCCGGTCGTTCTGTTTTGCGCGGGCGGCGTGTCGACGCCGGCCGACGCTGCGCTGATGATGCAACTGGGAGCCGAAGGCATCTTCGTCGGCAGCGGGATCTTCAAGTCCAACGATCCCAAGAAGTTCGCGCGAGCGATCGTCGACGCCACCACGCATTTCAACGATCCTAAGGTGGTCGCCGAAGCCTCACGCTCGCTTGGAACCAGCGACGCGATGCCGGGCATCGACCTGCGCAAGCTCTCGGAATCAGAACTGCTCTCCAAGCGTGGCAACTAACAGGATTCAGCTTCGCAGCGGAAACATGCACACATGCTCGTAGGGGTCCTGGCATTACAAGGCGACGTGATCGAACATATCGCGGCGCTCGAGCACGCGGGTTCCTTTGCGGCGTCGGTCAAAACGGTCGACGAGCTTGCGCGCGTGGACGGACTGGTCGTCCCGGGCGGCGAGTCGACCACGGTGATGAAATTGCTGCACCGCTTCGGCTTGGCCGAACCGATCGTGCAACGTGTGCGGTGCGGCATGCCGCTGTGGGGCACGTGCATGGGCATGATCGTGGCGGCCCACGACGTCGCGGACCTCGATCAGCCCACGCTCGATCTGATCGACATCACCGTGCGGCGCAACGCGTTTGGGCGGCAGAACGAGTCGGCCGAAATCGAACTGCCGATTGCGGCGCTGGGAGCCAAGCCGTTCCCGGCAATTTTTATCCGCGCACCGTGGATCGAACGCGTCGGTGCCGGCGTCGAATTGCTCGCGCAGCGCGACGGTCACGGCGTGATGGTGCGTGAGGGCAATGTCTTGGGTACGTCGTTCCACCCCGAGCTGACCGGCGACCCGCGGGTCCACGCGTACTTTCTTTCAATGGTCAAAGCGTCGCACGACGTAGGGAAGGCTTCCTCCGCCGCATAATTCTTGACCCACATGAGTTCTCAGGCGGCGCAGCCGGGCATGGAAATGACCGGCTTCCAAGGGCAGATACCCGCGCTCGAGCCGTTGTTCACCGAGGTGATCACGACGCTCGCACTGGCCGCGCACGCCTATCTCTCCGACCACGAAGGGAGAGAGCCGGACTTCCGGGCCGCCGACGCGGCCATCGAGGTCGCAAGCGTTGCGTTCGAACGCATAAAAGAAAGGCTGCGGCCCGACGAAAGGTTAGCCATCGCCCAGATGCTGACCGAAACTCGATTGACGTTCGTACGGAAGCGAGGCATGTGAATGCCTCGCTTTCGCGCTTTTGTGGACCTATCGCCGCGCACCGCTGAGAGAGGACAGCCATCGTGAGCGAAGTGCTCGTCTTGAATTTTACCTATGAGGCGCTGAACATCACGAGTTTCCAGCGCGCCGTCAAGCTGCTCTTTTCGGGCAAAGCCGAGATCGTGCACAACCGCGAGCGCATCTTGGCGTCGACGCGGTACGAGATGCGCATGCCCTCGATCATCCGGATGCTCTATTACATCCGCCGCCCGATGCAAAAAGTCGCGCTGACCAAGAAGAACGTGCTGATTCGCGACGATCACATTTGTCAGTACTGCGGAATCCGCGGCGAGAAGCTGATGACGGTCGATCATATCGTGCCGCGCAGTCGCGGGGGCCCCTCGACCTGGGAAAATCTTGTCTGCGCGTGCATGCGCTGCAACAACCGCAAGAACAATCGCACGCCGGACGAAGCGAACATGAGGCTGCGCCGCAAACCGCGCCAGCCCAAGTACATCCCGTGGATTCAGATCAAGCGCAACACGCTGCCCGACGAGTGGGGAAAATTTCTCTTCCTCTACAACGTCTCAATCGACGAACGCGTAGAATAGACTTTACCGATCAAAGCTGAAGCTTTGCTCGGTAAAGTCGCGCGGCTGCGCTCGCGCTTGTCGATCAAAGCTGAAGATTCGTTCGTTAAAGTCGCGCGGCTGCGCTCGCGCTTACGGGCAAGGGAATGGCGTTGCAGAAGGCGCGGTGCCAGGCTTGGGTTATTTTTTCCGGGGTGGGTTTTTCAATGACGGCGGCGACGCAGCCGTCGGGGCGTACGATGAGGACCATCGCGCCTTTGACGTGCCAGCGTTTCGGCGGCGTTTCGACGCGCACGTGCGGAAGATCCAGCGCAACCTCACCAGCAGCCACGAGCAGCGCGTCGCCACCGCGGCGCTGATTGATGCGCGTGCCGTCGCTCAAGAGAAGATCGTCGATCCGGCGCCCCGCCAGAGGGTGGTGCTCGTCGATGATCGGCGAGTGCGCGTAGCGGCCGCTCAGCATTCCGACCCCGCGGCAGATCTTGCGCTGCATCCCCGGGCCGCGCACCGCGCGCGAAAACGTACGAACGGCGAATTGACGCACGCGCGTCGGTAACCCGATCGCTACGCGGGTCAGCCGGTCGGTAAACCGTTCGACGGTGTCGGTCACCATCTCGCGCCGCTCCGCGTCGTAGGTGTCAAGCAGCTCGGCCGCGCAGGTTTCGCTGAGCAGTGCGGCAGCAAGTTTCCATGCGAGGTTGGCGGTGTCTTGAATGCCGGCGTTCATGCCTTGTCCGCCCGCCGGACTGTTGAGATGCGCGGCATCACCGGCTAGCGCCACGCGCCCGACCACGAAACGCTGGGCGTGCCGGCGGTGAATCTTGAACAGGCTGCTCCACTGCGTGGTCGCCGGAACGTCGCCGAAGAGATCCGCAAGGCGTGCGCGATGGAGCGTCGGCGAAAGCGCATCCTCGTCGGGGACGTCTTTTGGAATCGAGGCGAGCACGCGCCACGTGCGCTCGTCGAAACGAATCGCGAGACGTAAGCCGGGTAAGTCCAGACGCGCGCGAATCGAAACCGACTCGTCGATCGCGCCGCCGACGATCTCGTCGCTGAGCGCAATGCGCGTGCCGTACGTCATTCCCTGCAGGGTCAGACCCAGCGCGCCGCGCACCATGCCGTGCGCTCCGTCGCATCCTACCGCGTACGGCGCGCGCAGACGTTCCTCACCGCCAGGTCCGGTAAGCGTCACGTCGACGCCGAGTGGATCCTGGGACAGAGCGGTGACGTTCGCACCGGTTCGCAGCGCGCACAGCGCATGCCGTTCGACCAGCCCGCGCAGGATGCGTTCGGTATCGCTTTGCGGAAGCAGCAGCGCGCCGGGATCGTCGAACACGTCGCCGATGCAGGTGAAATCGACGTCGACCAGCGTGCGCCCGGTTCGAGCGTTGATCGCGCGCATCTGCTTAACGAACCGTCCGGCACTGCGCAGTGAGTCGAAGACGCCGTAGTCGCGCAGGATCTCCTGCGTACGCGGCCAGATGACCGCGGCGCGCGACTCCGTTACCGGCTCGGCGTTCCGCTCGAGCACGATGGAGCTCACACCATAGCGCGCCAGGCCGAGCGCCAGCGAAAGCCCTACCGGGCCGCCGCCGACGATGATTACTTGCGCGTTCGCGCGAAGCTGTGGACCGTTCATGGTTGCTGCAGCATCCCGCCTCTGGCTTCCGTTCACCCAGATGCAGTCCTTCGACGCGAGCACGCGGACGTTCGTCCGCGGCGCCGGGGCGCATCTGTTCGACGTGCGCGGACGGCGCGTGTTCGACGCGACCAGTTCGATCTGGACGATCGTCCACGGGCACGGCCATCCGGCACTGGTCGAGGCGATTTCGAGGCAGGCAGCGCAGCTCGACCACGCGACGACGCTGGGTGCCACCAACCCCGCCGCCGAGGCCCTCGCCGGCGCGCTGTGCGAGCGCACCGCGATGGACTACGCGTTCTTCGGTGGCGACGGCGCAAGTTCGATCGAAGCCGCGATCAAGATGGCGCTGCAGTACTGGGAGTACGCCGGACAGCCGCAGCGGACGCGCTTCCTGCGTCTGGTCAATAGCTATCACGGCGATACCGCCGCGGCGATGAGCCTTTCGGACATCTCGACCTTCAAATCGCACTTTGGCGCGATCACCTTCGAAACACGCGCGTATGAAGATCCCGGCGATCTGGGCGCCGCCGACGTTGCCGCAGTGATCGTCGAACCGATCGTGCAGGCTGCAGCCGGAATGCGGATCGTTCCGCCCGAGCGCTACGATGCGCTCGCCGGCATGGAGGCGCTGCTTATCGTTGACGAGATCGCCACCGGGTTCGGCCGCACCGGCACGATGTTCGCGTTCGAACAGCTCGGGCTGCAACCGGATCTTCTGTGCGTGGGCAAAGGGTTGACCGGCGGGATCTTGGCGCTCTCCGCGGTGCTGGCGCGCGAGCGCATCTACCGCGCATTTCTGGGGGCGCGCGAGGAGCGCAAGCAGTTTTTTCACGGCCATTCGTTTGCGGGCAATCCGATCGCGTGCGCCGCGGCGCTGGCGTCGCTCGAGCTGTTCGCGCGAGAAGCAACACTCTCGCGTGCTCGCGGCATCGCGGACGTGATCGCGCAGCGTGCAGCCGGACTGGACGGCCACCGAGCGATCCGTGAGATTCGCCGTGCCGGCACGATGACCGGAATCGAACTCGCGGATCCCGCGACGGCGTGGGCGCTCGGCGACGCGCTCTACGAACGTGGACAGTTCACGCGGGCGATCGGCGCAGTCGTGCAACTCGTGCCCCCGCTGTCGTCGTCGGATGCCGATATCCACGCCTTCTTCGATGCATTCGGCGACGCGCTGGAAGCGTTGCCATGAGCTATTTGAAGCGGCTCGGCGCAATGCTCGACGCGGTTCGCGCCCAGCAACGGCATCGGAGCGTGCTGCCGCGCGGGCGCGAGGGCGTGATCGATTTCTCTTCCAACGATTACCTCACGATGGCGACGAACCCGCAGGTCGTGCAAGCCTTTCGCAACGCTCGGCGGGTGGGATCGGGGGGCGCGCGTCTGCTCGGCGGAAGTCATCGCGAGCATTCGCTGCTCGAAGAAGAACTGGCGCTTTGGCTCGGGCGTGAGCGCGTGCTGTTGTTTTCGTCGGGGTATCACGCCGCGCTGGGTGCGCTCAGCGTGCTGGGCAGCAGCGTGGAACACATCTATTCCGATCGTCTCAACCATGCCAGCTTGATCGACGGCATTCGCGCGAGCGGCCGCGAGCGCACGGTCTACCCGCACGCGGTGCTTACGCCGCGGGCGCAGCGCGTGACGCCGTCGCTGATCGTCACCGAGTCGATTTTCAGCATGGACGGCGACAGCGTCGATCTGCGCGCGATGCTCGACGACCTCGGCGCGGACGACGTGTTGCTCGTCGACGAAGCGCACGCGCTCGGCGTGGTGGGGCCGCACGGCGCCGGGCTCGCCTACGGATTGAACGATCCGCGCGTGGTCGTGCTGGGAACGCTCTCGAAGGCCTTCGGCGCGCATGGCGGATTCGTGGCGGGACCGGCCGTGCTGATCGATGCGCTGGTCAATCTGGCGCGTACGTTCATCTTCGATTCGGCGCTTCCGCCGGCAGTCGCGCTCGCCGCACGGGTGGCGCTTCGTGCAACTGCGCGGTGCCGATGAGGCGCGCGCGCGTCTCCACGCCACCGTTGCGCATTTGCGCGCCGGTCTGCGATCGCTCGGGCTCGTAACCGGCGACCGGCGAAACGCCGATCGTACCGGTCGTGCTCGGATCCGAAGCGACGGCGTTACACGTGGCCACGGCGCTCGAGGCCAAGAACATCTGCGCGCCGGCGATCCGTCCGCCGACCGTTCCCGAGGGAAGTTCGCGCCTGCGGCTCTCGATTCGCGCCGATCACGAGCCGGCGCATGTCGATCTCTTCATCGAAAGCTTGGCACCATGCATCGTTACTTCGTAACCGGCACCGACACCGATGTCGGAAAGACGCGGGTGACCGCCGCGCTTGCGCTGGCGCTCAAGAACGGCGGCATGTCGCCGGTCATCATCAAACTCGTCCAAACCGGTCTCGCGCCGGGCGTGCCCGGCGACGCGGCGCACGCCGCGAAACTTGCCGGCGTTCGTTCACTCGAGTTGGCGCGCTTCGAAAAGCCGGCCGACCCGTGGTCGGCCGCGCTCGCGTCGGGGCAGCCCGAGGTGTACGCAAGCGAACTGGTCGAGGCGTTCGCTCATATCGAGCGCGGCGTGGTGGCCGAAGGAGCGGGCGGACTGATGGTACCGCTCAACGCGCGCGAGCATTTCGGAAACGTCGCCGTGCTTGGGGCTCTGGACACCGTGCTCACCGTCGGGCTGCGTCTGGGGTGCGTCAACCATGCGCTGCTCACGATCACGCAGTGCCAGCAGGCGGGGATTCGCCTCGCCGGCGCGGTGCTGGTCGAACGCTGGGGACCGACCGAGGCGCACTACCGCGAGGACGTCGCGCGCACGCTGCAGGGAAAGGTCAAGATTCTTGGCATTCTGCCGTTCGAAGAAGACGAAGCCGCGTCGGTGAAAGCCGGCGCCGCGATGTTCGCACCGCTCTTGACGTAAAACGAGGAACGTTCTTGCCCCATCCGACGATCGACGCAGCGCGCGAATGCGTGCTCGTCCACGGCCGTCCCGCCGACCGCGCGCTGCTCGAAGCACTGGCCGTGCTCCCCGAGAGCGACGTGCCCGATCTGCTGACCCTCGCCGACGCGGTCCGCACCGCGCACGTCGGCAACGGCATTGCGGTCGAAGTGCTCTACAACGCCAAAAAGGGCGGCTGCTCGGAAGACTGTCACTTCTGCTCGCAGAGCGCGCGTTTTGCCAGCGACGTCGAAAGCGAGCCGCTCTCGAGCGTCGAGGGCTTCGTCGAAGCCGCGCGCGACGCACATCTGCGTGGCGCGGGTGAGTTTTGCATCGTCGTCGCGGTGCGCGGGCCCTCGGCCAAGCTCGTCGAGCGCGTCTGCGAAGCCGTGCGTACGATCAAAGCCGAACTGCCGCTCAAGATTGCGGTCTCGCTGGGTATTTTGCGCGAAGATCAGATCGCGCAGTTGGTCGCCGCCGGCGTCGACAAGGTCAACCACAATTTGGAAACGTCGCGACGGTATTTTCCGTCGGTCTGCACGACGCACACCTTCGACGAACGGATGACCACCTTGCAGCGCGTGCGCGAAGCCGGGCTCGAAGTCTGTTGCGGCGGCATCATCGGCATGGGCGAGACGATCGAGGACCGGATCGATTTTCTCTGCACGCTGCAGACGCTTGCGCCCGAAGAAGTGCCGATCAACTTTCTCAACCCGCGCCCCGGTACGCCGTTCCAAGATCGCTCGCTGGTGGAACCGGTCGAAGCGCTGCGCTTCGTGGCCATGGCGCGTCTGGCGCTTCCGCGTGCGCTCGTACGCTTCGCCGGCGGGCGCGAGATCACGCTGCAGGGACTGCAGGACCTGGGAATGCGTAGCGGCGCGAGCGGAATCGTGCTGGGCAACTACTTGACGACCGGCGGCCGCAACGACGAAGATGACTTCGCGATGCTCGACCGGCTCGGCTTTGAAGTCATGGCCTGATGGCCCTGGACCAGGAGCGCACTCCGTACTTTCAGGCACTGCTCGAATATGTGGATTCGGGCGTGTTGCCGTTCCACACCCCAGGGCATATGCAAGGCCGCGGCGCCGATCAAGCGTTTCGCGAATTCGTCGGCGACAATATCCTCGCGATCGATCTCACGCCGATGCCGGGCATCGACGATCTGCTCCAGCCGACCGAGTCGATCAAGGAAGCGCAGGAGCTTGCCGCCGAGGCGTACGGCGCCGATCACACGTTCTTTTTGATCAACGGCTCGACCAGCGGCAATCAGTGCATGATGATGACCGCGCTCAATCCCGGCGAGAAGATCGCGGTGCCGCGCAATTCCCACAAGTCGATGCTCGGCGGCTTGGTGATGAGCGGTGCGCATCCGATCTACATGCACCCGGCCGTCGACCAAGACATGCACATGGACAATGCGGTGACGCCGCAGACCGTCGAGCGTACGCTCGACGAACATCCCGATCTGCGCGCGGTTTATCTGGTTTCGCCGACCTATTACGGCGTCGCAGCCGATTTGGTCTCGATCGAGCGGATCGTGCACGAACGCGGCAAGCTGCTCCTAGTCGATGAAGCGTGGGGGCCGCACTTCAAGTTTCATCCCGCACTCCCGATTTCGGCCACCGAAGCGGGCGCCGATCTGAGCATCAATTCGACGCACAAGATGCTCTCGGCGTTCTCGCAGGGCGCGATGCTACACCAAATCGGCGATCGCGTGCGACTGGACCGGCTCAAAGCCGTGCTCAAGATGTTTCTCTCCACGTCGCCCAATCTGCCGATGGTCGCATCGCTCGACGTCGCGCGTAAGCAGATGGCGACGCAAGGCGCCGCGCTGCTCTCGCAGACGATCGATTTGGCCGAAGATACACGCCGCCGTCTCAATAAAATCCCCGGCATTTACTCGTTCGGCGAAGAAATCCAAGGACGCGAGGGCGTTTTCGATCTCGATCCCACCAAGGTGACCGTACGCGTGACGGACCTGGGTTACACCGGGTACGAAGCCTCGGAACTGCTGCGTCGCCGCTACAACATCCAAGTCGAGCTGGCTGATTTATTTAACATCGTCGCGCTCTTCACGATTGGCACGACGCCCGAAATGGCCGAACGGTTCGTCACGGCCTTCGAAGAACTCGCGCGCGACGATCGGCCGCTCGACATGTTTGCGCCGTCGGGCATCTTGGAACAGCGCCTCAAACGCGAAACGTATCGCTTGCCGGACATTCCGCCGATGCGCATGCTGCCGCGCGACGCGTTCCTGGCCGACACGCAGCTCGTTCCGTTTCGTGAATCGGCGGGACGCATCTGCGCGGAAACGATCTCGCCATATCCGCCGGGCATCCCCGTGATCGCCCCGGGCGAAGAGATCACCGAGGAGTTGATCGACTACATCCGCTTGGAGATCAAGGCGGGCGTCCGGATCCAAGGTCCGTATGACGACGAGCTCCGGGTTATTCGGGTCGTGAAGACGAGTTCTTGAGTAGTCCTTTAGCCACGGCATGTTAAAGCACCAACCCGCATATTCCTTGAAGAGGAGGTTGCAACATGCAGTGTGCGCAGTGCTCGGCGCAGATATCCAAAAGCTTTCGCTCGTTTATGAAACTGGGCTTCCCATATTACACGTCATCGGTAGTCGGATATAGCGTGCGGTGGAACCGGTGGCGTCGGCGGCCATTCCGGCAGCTACGGCGTTTCTCACTCTCGCAGGCGTCGGCGCCGGCATCGCACTCCTGGCCATGCTGCGCTGCTTATTTGGTCGCCGTTACTCATGCAGTGGAACAAGAATGTGTGGCCTCATTTTCCACGGTGGGAGCCGCGACCGCAGCGCGCGCGGGCCGTGGGAACTCCCGGAGCTATCGCGGGGCCGGTTGCATCGGCTGCCGAAACACCTGTAGTGGTTGGCAAAGAGGCCCACATATATTGGCAGGGCGCCCGCGTTGTGGGTAACTATCCACAAACCTCTCATGGAAGCGAGGATCCGCGTTGGCCCTTAAAGCGCAATCCGTTTCCCCGAGCTGGGAACTGTCGCAACTGCTCGACATCTTCCCGCTCCCGATCCGCCAGTCGCTCGTTCGGCTCCCCAATCTCGAAGATATCATCGAAGTCGTCCTCGACCTCGGCCGCCCGCCGGAGGCCCGGTTTGCGAACGACTTCCGCTATCTCTCCGAGACGCCCGTCACCAATGAAGACATCGCGCACGTCTGTTCGCGCATCTCGCAGTTCGGCGCCGATAACCGCGCCGGCATCGAGCAAACGCTGCACCGTATCAGCGCGATTCGCAATCGTCAAGGCAAGATCGTCGGCCTGACCTGCCGCATCGGACGCGCGGTCTACGGCACGATCGACATCCTACTCGACGTGCTGCGAAGCGGTAAGTCGATCTGCCTGCTCGGACGGCCGGGCGTCGGGAAGACGACGATGCTGCGCGAGTGCGCGCGCATTCTCTCCGAAGATCGCAAACGCGTCGTGATCGTCGATACGTCCAATGAAATTGCCGGCGATTCCGACATTCCGCACCCGGGCATCGGCCTCGCGCGCCGCATGCAAGTCGCGGATCCTGCGCTCCAGCATGCGGTGATGATCGAAGCGGTCGAAAACCACATGCCCGAAGTGATCGTCATCGACGAGATCGGCACCGAAGCCGAAGCGTCGGCGGCGCGCACGATCGCCGAACGCGGCGTCACGCTGATCGGCACGGCGCACGGCCAAACGCTCGAAAATCTGCTGATGAATCCGACGCTCTCGGATCTTACTCGGCGGTATCAGCGCCGTCACGCTCTCCGACGAGGAAGCGCGCCGCCGCGGAACTCGCAAAACCGTTCTGGAACGCAAAGCGCCGCCGACGTTCGACCTGCTGGTCGAAATCCAAGACCGCGACCGCCTTGCGATCCACAAAAACGTCGCCGAAGTCGTCGACGCACTGCTGCGCGGATACCAGCCGCAACCGGAAATCCGGCAGCGCACCGCAAGCGGCGACGTCGCGATCGTGCAAGAAGCCGATACCGAGTCGATGCCGCAACTGGTCGAGGCGCTCGACCGCCAGGATCAGCACGACGAAGCGATCGACAAGCCGCTGATGATCTTCCCGTACGGCGTCTCGCGCAACAAGATCGAGCGCGCCGTGCACAACCTGCGCATCCACGCCGCCATCGCGCGCAACTGGGACGAAGCCGACGTCGTGCTCACGCTCAAGACGCTCGAACGCAAAGGGCAGCCCAAGCTCAAGCAGATCGCCTCAGACAACGTGCCGATCTACGCGATCAAGACCAACACGACCACGCAGATCCAAGGCGCGCTGCGCGACGTCTTCAACCTCGGCTCGATCGACCACGAAGAGATCGCGCTACGCGAAGCTGAAGAAGCGATCTACCAAGTGCTGCTCACCAACGCCGCGATGGAACTCTCCCCACAGACGTCTTATGTGCGGCGCATGCAACACCAACTCGCCGAAAAGTACCGCCTCCAATCCCGCAGCACGGGCCTCGAACCCAATCGTCGAGTACGCATCTTCAAGGTCGCCGAGTAGCCATCGGTCTTGAGAATTTGACTCCGTCGACCCGGAGTGTACAGATTTTTCATCTTCACAGGATGTGAACTACAAAACTTCGTTCTATGAAAAATCTGTCCAAGCAAGAAGCCCGCACGATGCGGGCTTCTTGCGTCTCCGGGGCGACGGAGTCAAATTCTCAAGACCGCTGGCGCCGCCGCCTACAAGATCGTGATCTCGCCGTCTTCGCTTACGAGGAAGCGGGTGTCGAAGGCGAGCATTTCATCGTTGCGTTTGATGCGGCTGTGGACGTTGAAGCGGTGGGCGGTTTTTTGATTCGGGCGTTTGACCAGGCCGCCGTAGAAGAGCTTTAGCAGCGGGGTTTGGCCCGTCTTTGGGGCTTCGAGTTTGTTCTGTGCGATCAGCATTTGCATGATCTTCTGCTGCATGGCCATCGGGAGCAGGCGATAAGCGTCGTCGACCTTTTCGCTGGGCTCTTGGTTCTGCATCTTGCGTCGCTCGGTTTCCGGTTCGTCGTTGACGTAGCGGACGATTGCGTCCCAGTCGTCGGCGGCGATGCCGAGGAATTCGCACATGTAGCGATGCCAGCTTGCGCCCTGGTGCTGCACCTGATCGTCGCGGATGCGCTTGACGCGAAGCGGGATGTTCCGTTCGCGCACGCGCGCAATGACGTTGAATTCTTGCGCGTCGACGGCTTGCGGCAGCATGAGCATCAGTCCATTGGGCGAGATTTCCAGGCCTACGCCTTGTTTGGCGGATTTGGGGTCCTGCGGGATGGGCTGATACCACACGTGGAAGGCGCCGCTGCGGCGCTTGTATTGGCGGCGGTCGCCGGCACGGCCGAGAAACCACTCGACGATATCACCGAACATAGACGTAGGAGATGACATATAAAGCCGCTCCGTCGAATAGTCGATCCGTGTTCATCACGGTCGAAGGCATTGAGGGATGCGGCAAGAGTACGCTTCTTGCCGGCCTCTCCGGGCGATTACGCGCTGGGGGTGGGGAAATCATCGTTACGCGTGAGCCGGGCGGCACGCCCACGGGCGACGCGATTCGTCGCGTCTTTCTGGAGCCGGGGCTTGCGATCGCCCCCTTGACGGAGGCGCTCCTGATCAACGCCGCCCGCGCGCAGCACGTCGTCGAGCTGATCGAGCCGGCTTTGCGGCGAGGGGCGACGGTGCTGTGCGATCGTTTCGTAGACTCCACCTTGGCCTATCAGGGATTTGGCCGCGGCATCGATCTGCGCTTGCTGGAGGGCCTGTGCGACACGGCCTCAGGCGGTCGCACGGCCGACCTCACCCTCGTGCTCGACCTTCCGGTCGCGCTTTCACGCGAGCGTGTCGCGCAGCGCGACGGCGGCACGCGCGACCGGATGGAACGCGAGGACCCGGCGTTCTACGAACGCGTCCGCCGCGGCTTTCTCGACCTTGCTTCCCGTGCCGGGCGCTATCGCGTGCTCGACGCCACTAAGCCGCCCGAAGAACTGGCCGCGCAGGCGCTCGCGATCTTCGTGGCATTGAAATGAGCGAGTTGCAGTTCGACGTCGTCGGTGCGGACGGGCCCAAGGTCTACTTCTCCCGGTTGACGCGCGAGTCGATCGCGCACGCCTATCTTTTTTCCGGACCGGCGGGCGTGGGCAAGAAGACGTTCGCGCGGCGCCTGGCGCAATCGCTGCTTTGCGAAGCGGCCAAGGAGCATGTGCTCGGATACGACGGAACCTGCGCCTCGTGCCGGCTCTTTGCCAGTGAAGCCGGCGCGCGCCATCCGGATTTCCTCGAACATACCGGCGTGCTCAAGATCGGTGACACCGATTCGGCGATGGGATTTTATGAGGGCGACGACCTTACCGCGCGCGATCTGGTGCGCCAGCTTTCGATGCAATCCTACAGCGGCGGTTCGCGCGTGCTGTTGCTCGGCGACATCGACTTTGCGACGCATCACGCCGCGAATGCATTGCTGAAATTCTTTGAAGAGCCGCCGCGTGGGGTCGTTTTGATCCTGACCACACCGGCACCGGGCCGTTTGCTTGCGACGATCCGCTCACGCCTGGTCGATATCCGCTTTACGCCGCTTTCTGCGGCTCAGGTGCGCGATATTTTGCTGCGCAAGGGCTACGACGAGGAGCGCGCGCACTTGGGCGCGTCGCTGGGCCAGGGTAGCGTTACCCGCGCGATCGCCGCGCTCGGCGATGAAGAAGAAACGCTGCGCTCGGTGGTCGCGCAGTGGTTTTTCGAAGTGCTCGCCGGATCATCGCCGCAGCAGACCTGGGCAACGCGTGAAACGCTCGATGAAGGGCTCGACGTCGTTAAATCGTTGGTCCGCGATTGGACAGCGCTCGCGCTGGCCGGCGATGCGGCCACGCTGTTGTCGGTCGATTTCGCGAGCGACCTGCGTGCGCTACCGGCGGCGTCACGCGCGCAGTCCGCCGCGATGCTCGCCAAGGTCGATGATGCGCAGCGCCTGGCGCGCACCAATGTTAGCCCGGGCATGGTTGCCGAACTCGTGCGCATGGCACTGACATCCCAAGGTGCGGTTTAGTAGAACCCTCGGAATGCCGTTTCGTCGTAGGTGACGGCGAAGGGAAATGCGAGATAGGCCAGCACCACCCCGCGGGCAGCGGCAAGGCCGAGCGACGACGCGAGCATGCCGTAGTGGACGTAGAGCGACGTCGACACCGTGCCCGGCACGTAAACCCACAGAATGATGAATACGACGGCGAGGATGATGCACGCCGGCCAATTCGTGCGCACGGCGCGCAGCGAACCCGAGATTGCAAGGCCGCCCGGTAAACCGCCGATTGCGGCTGCTGGGATCGTGAGAATCAAGAAGAAGTATGCGACGAGCTGCAGCACGAGCCCTAACGTGGGAACGCCGAGAAACGCTCCGATGTAGCCCGCCAGCCACGTCACAAACTGAAAACCGATAGCGGCCAAGAAGATGCCGCCCATTTTCCCGCGCGTCTCGTCCCACGAGGCGTCGAAGCCGCCGCGATGACCGCGCACGATGTTGTTGGCGTGCACGATCGCCGCGCCGAACGCGAACAGATACAGAATCTGCACCGCCATCGAGATCAAACCGTCGAGCGAGCCGCCGCTGGGATCGGTGAAGACCGATCCCCAGTACGACACCAACGCGTCGACGATTGCCGCGAGCAGCGGGATGACCGCAACCGATGGATTGCGCGCGAGATACGCAAAGGCGCGCCCATAGATCGCAAGGTTGACGTTCGGCTTCCCGCCGCGCACGACTAGCCGCGCGCCCCCGCGAGGGCGTGGTGGCACGAGCAGTCGGCGGAAAGATCGATCTTGGAAACGATCGAGCCGATGGCGTTCTTTACGCGGTCGTTATTCTTTTTGAACACCTCCATCACTTCGTGATGGGAGACAGGCGTCATGCCGTCCAGTCCAACGTCGTAATCGGTGATCAGCGAGATGTTCACGAAACAGATCTCGAGCTCACGTGCAAGGTAGGCCTCGGGGTATTGGGTCATATTGATCACTTCCCATCCCTGGCTCTGAAACCACTTCGATTCCGAACGCGTCGAGAAACGCGGCCCTTGAATCACGACGACCGTGCCGCGCTCGTGCGTCTCGATGCCCAGCGAGCGCAGCGACTCGACCGCAATCGGACGCAGCGTGGGGCAGTACGGGTCGGCGAAGCTGACGTGCGTCGTCACCGGGCCGTCGAAAAACGTATCCTTACGGCCGGTTGTCCGGTCAACGAGCTGATCGCACACGACCATCGAGCCGGGTGCGACTTCTTTCTTGAGCGAGCCGCAGGCGTTGGGCGCGATGATGAATTTGACGCCCAGCATCTTCATCGCGTAGAGGTTGGCGCGGTAATTGATCGATTGCGGGGGAAAACGGTGGTCTTTGCCGTGACGCGGCAGAAACGCGACGCGTTTGCCCGCGATCTCGCCGATTGCCACGCGATCGCTGGGCGCGCCGTACGGGGTTTCGATCCAAACCTCGCGCGCGTTCTCCATCAACGAGTAAAAGCCCGATCCTCCAAAGACGCCGATGTCGGCGCGTTCTGTTGTTTCCATGGGCCCCGCAGTTCGAGGTAGAGGAAGCGTCCCCTCGAAGCAGGCCCCATGGCTCGCATCGGCTCGCTTGCAGTCCTCCTGGCACTCCTATGTGCATGCTCGCGTGTCGAGACCCCGCAAACGGGAGGCCGCCACCCGTGGACGCAGCCGCACGTGCTGCGGATGGTCGAGCTGGCGCAGCCCGATAACCTCAATCCCTATCTCTCGCAGATGGACGTCAGTTATGACGTCGCCTCGCTGATCTATTCCTATTTGATCGTCGCCGACGGACGTGGCCGGCTCATTGGGGATCTCGCGACGGCGGTGCCGACCTTAGCCAACGGCGGCATCTCCCGCGACGGCCTCACGTACGTCTATCATCTGCGCCGCGGCGTGCGCTGGCAGGACGGCGTGCCCTTCACCGCGCGCGACGTCATCGCATCGTGGCATGCCGTCGTCGATCCGCACCATCTCACGCTCTACCGGCAAGGCTACGATCGCGTCGCCAGCATCGATGCGCCCGATCCCTACACCGTGCGGGTGCATCTGGCGGGGCGCTATCCGCCGTTCGTCACGCAGTTCTTCGCGCCGCTGCAAGAAGGCGGCAAGCCGATCTTGCCGGCGCACATTCTCCAGCACACGGATTTCAATCGCGGCGAGCTCTCGCAACGCGCCGTGGGCACCGGACCCTTCCGGCTCGTGCGTTTTGCGCGCGGTGACGAGATGGTGTTCGAACGCAATGACGACTATTTCCGCGGCCGCCCGAAGCTTTCGAAGATCGTGCTGCATTTTGTTCCCGACGCACAAACGATGTTCACGCTCGCGCGCACGCATGCGGCCGATCTGATCGTTACGCCGGTCGCCGATCTGATGGAGCAGTACCACGCACTTGACGGTTTCACCGTGCGTCTGGCGCCGTGGAACCAGCAAGGCCTCATCGTCGTCAACGATGGAAAGCCGGGCCTCGGCGATCCCGTCGTGCGCGAAGCGCTTTCGTTAGCGATCGATCGACCGCACGATCTGGCAAACGTAACCCACGGCGTCGATGTGCCCCCGCACGACGCGGTGGCATCGACTGCAGTCGGGTACGTTCGCCGCGATCCGCCTGCATTCGATCCCGCGCGCGCGAATGCGTTGCTCGAGCGCGACGGGTGGAAGCGCGGTCCCGACGGCGTTCGAACGAAGAACGGTGTGCGTCTGGATTTCACGGTCGCCACGATCGTGGGATATTCGACGTTCGTCGAACTCGCGCTCGTCATGCAGCAGCAACTCGCGGCGATCGGCGTGCGTCTCCACGTCAAGACCTATGCGAACAATCAGATCTTTGATTTTTCCGGACCACTCGATACCTACACGTACGACTTGGCGATCTACGGGAGCGCGCTCTCCTGGGATCCCGATTCGCACGTCTACTTCGGTTGCGATCAATGGTTCCCGAAGGGGCAAAATTTCTACCGCTATTGCAATCCAGCGTACGACGCGCTCGAAGCCGCAGGCCTACGAACCGACGATCCGCGCGAGCGAGCCGCGATCTACGGGCGGGCCGACGCCATGCTCTGGAACACCTACGCGTACATCCCGCTCTTTGATCGCCGCCGCGTCCTGGTTTATAACAGCGACCTGCGCAACTACGATCCCAACCCAACCTCCACCCCATGGTGGAACGCCTGGCAGTGGGATATTTGACCTAACGATTGAAGTCCGACGGTTTGAGGTCGTCGAGGAATTTCTTGAAGCGTGACATCTCGGATTCGTCAACATCTTTTTTGTCGGCGCTGGCTTCTTCGAGCACGATCTTGTCGGTGACGTAGATCGGGGCTTTCATGCGCAGCGCGAGCGCGATGCCGTCGGACGGGCGTGCGTCGATCTCTTGGAGTTCGCCATCGGTGCGCAGCACGAGTTTGGCATAGAACGTCGAGTCTTTGATGTCGTGAATGATCACTTGTTCGAGTGACGTCTCGAGCGACTGCAAGATATTGCGCATCAGATCGTGCGAGAGCGGGCGCGGCACGGCCGAACCTTCGAGCGCGAGCGCGATAGCGGTCGCTTCGAATGGGCCGATGAGAATCGGCAGATAATGGGACCCGTCCATGTCCTTGAGGATGACGACCGGATCGTGGGTGAGCAGGTCGATTCCGAGCTTGTCGACCTTCATCTGACGCATCTTGCTGGTATCCGACGCCCCTGCGGCATTCTCTTGCAGGGCACGGCAAGGGTGCAGGCGCCGCCCGACGAACGCAAGGCCCCGCACCATGGCGTTATCCTGCGGAATTGTCGGCTTGCCGAACGTCGGTAAGTCCACCATCTTCAATGCCCTCACGCGTTCGGCCCAAGCGCTCGCCGCGAATTATCCTTTTGCGACCATCGAGCCCAATGTGGGAGAGGTCGCCGTGCCCGACGAGCGTTTACCGGTGCTCCAAAAGCTCGTGCACGGGCAGCGCATCGTTCCTGCAACCGTCCGCTTCGTCGATATCGCCGGGCTCGTTCGCGGCGCTTCGGCAGGGCAAGGACTCGGCAATGCGTTTTTGAGCCACATCCGCGAGACCGACGCGATCGCGATGGTCGTGCGCTGTTTCGAAGACGACAACGTTACGCATGTCGAGGGCAGCCCCGATCCGCAGCGCGACATCGAGATCATCGCGATCGAACTTGCATTGGCCGATTTATCGACCATGCAGAAACGCATCGAACGGCTCGAACGTGAAGCCCGGTCCAATCCCAAGCTGCGGCCTTCGCTGGATGCCGCCAAAAATCTGATCGCAACGCTCGAGGCCGGAAAGCCGGCGCGGACGTTTGCCGCCGACAGCCTCGAAGGGGAGCTCGCCCGCGAATCGTTCCTGTTGACCGCCAAGCCGCTCCTCTACGTCGCCAACGTCGATGAGGGGCAGATCGGGGCGCCGGGGCCGCTGGTGGCTGCGGTCGAGCGCGTAGCCCGCGAAGAGGGCGGCCAGCTCGTCGTGCTCAGCGGGAAAATCGAGTCGGAGCTGGCCGGCCTTACCGACGACGAAGCGCGGGAGTTTTGTGCCGAACTTGGCATCGCGCGCAGCGGCCTGGACGAGCTGGCGCTGCGGGCCTACGATCTCCTGGGGTTGATGACGTTCTTGACCGCCGGCGAAATGGAAGTGCGGGCATGGCCCATCGCCAAGGGCACCAAGGCTCCCCAGGCGGCCGGCAAGATCCATAGCGATATCGAGCGCGGATTCATCCGAGCCGAGATCGTCTCGTACGAGGATTATGTCCAATACAAGACATTGGATGCCATTCGCACCGCCGGCAAGCTCCGCAGCGAGGGCAAAGACTACGTCATGCAAGAAGGCGACGTCGTGAACTTCCGCTTCAACGTTTAAAACAACGCCTATCTGGAGGTAGGAGGAGCGCCTTTCCCGTAGGCTGTGGGGTTTGAACTTTTGCCGGAGGCTAGTAATTTCTCTATGACCACTGCCGTGCGCGAAGTCTCGGTTTTCGGAGACGGAATCGCCTATTTCAACGAGGCGGCCGATCTTTTGGAACTCGATTCCGGAATGCGCCGAATCCTCACCCACCCGTCGCGTCAGATCATTTTTTCAATTCCGTTTCAGCGCGATAGCGGCGAGTTCGAGGTTTATACCGGATATCGCGTACAGTACAACTTCGCTCGTGGCCCCGCAAAGGGCGGAATCCGCTATCATCCGGGCGTGACGCTCGATGAAGTAACGGCGCTCGCATTCTGGATGACCTGGAAATGCGCGGTGGTCGATTTGCCTTTCGGCGGCGGTAAGGGCGGCGTCACCTGCGATCCGACGACGCTGTCGATGAACGAACTCGAACGAATCACGCGCCGCTACGCGGCCGAGCTGGTCGAAGTCGTCGGCCCCGACAAAGACGTTCCCGCGCCCGACGTCAATACGACGCCGCAAGTGATGGCGTGGTTCATGGACACCTACTCGATGCACGTGCGTCAAAACGTTCCCGGCGTCGTGACCGGCAAACCGCTGGAGATCGGTGGGTCGCGCGGACGCGTCGAAGCGACCGGTCGCGGTGTGACGATCTGCGCGCTCGACGAGATGAAGCAGATGGGATTGGTTCCCGAGCAGACGCGCGTCGTGATCCAAGGTTTCGGCAACGTGGGTCTGTACGCAGCCAAGCTCTTCGCCGAACGCGGCTGTAAAATCGTCGGTATCTCCGACGTCACCGGCGCGTTTTATAACAAGGACGGCATCGGTATCGAAGCGGCGATCGAACACGCGGCCAAAAATCGCGGACTCGAAGGCTTCAAAGGTGGCGACCGGATCAGCAACTCCGAACTGCTGATGGCCGATTGCGACGTGCTCGTCCCAGCCGCGCTCGAGAAGGTCTTCACGGTCGAGAATGCTTCGAACGTCAAGGCCAAGCTGATCGTCGAAGGCGCGAACGGCCCGACGACGCCCGAAGCCGATCGCATCTTCAAGCAGAACGGCATCGTCGTCATCCCGGACATCATGGCCAACGCCGGCGGGGTGACCGTGTCGTACTTCGAGTGGGTCCAAGACCGCATGGGCTACTTCTGGAAGGAATCGGAAGTCAACGAAAAGCTCGAAGACGTTCTGCTTGCCAACCTCGGCGAATTGCGCGCAATCAAGAACGCCCGCAACGCATCGTTCCGCACCGCGGCCTACGCGCTGGCGATCGACCGCGTCGTGCGAGCACTCAAACTCCGCGGCATCTACGCTTAGCTCTGTAACAAAAGCGCCCGGGCGATTAGCCCGGGCGCTTTTTCTTTTGCTCGTCGTTCGCGTTTAAGGAAGCGGGAACGGCGATTGCGGGTTGATCGCTTTGATGACGAACGGATCGTACGGATCGCTGGAAGCGATCTGGCCGATCTGCGCGTTGCTCAGCGGTGCGATCGTCATGCCGAACGCGGTGTCCGCCGTCCCGATGAACGCATTTGCAATTACTGCGTAACCGAGATTTGACGGATGCAAGCCGTCCCAGCTTACGAGGCCGCCGCCGAATTGCAGCGTCGCGGTCTCGCCCGGTGCGAGCGTGACGCCGTTGGTGGCGATCGTCTGGAACAGCGCGTTGATCGGAACGAGCGCGACGCCCGAGCCCGATCCGGTCGCGACGCCGTCGAGGGCCTGATTATAGGCGGCGTTGAGCTGACCGATCTCTGCGGCGAATGTGGGCGTGATGTACGCCTCGCCTGCGCCCAAGCCGGCTGCATTGAGGTTGATGGCCGTGAAGTCAGGCGCCGTGGGATTGGCCTGGATGGCCGCGCCCGCTTCAGCAGCCGCCGTAAGGAAGCCGGTTTCGGTAAGGTAGCCGCCGCTGGTAATGCCATAGGCGCTTCCGACGTAGGCGGTGATTCCCGCTGCGTAGGTTGGCGCATACGCAAGCGGGACGCCCTGAGCGGCAAGGAGCACCGTGAAGTCCGCCGTGAGCTTAGCCTGCGGGAAAAACTGCGGCGTCGTCAGCACGGTGGGAAGGTCGGCGAGCAGCACTTTCGAGCCCGTCGCCGTGAGACTCTTGACGATCTTGGTTGCATCGGCCGCCATCTGCGTGGGCGTGTCGCTGATGGGTGACTCGCCGTTGGAGAAGATGAACTTGAGCAGATCGTTCGCGCCCAGCCACACCGTTGCGACTTTGGGTTTGAGTCCAACGGCGATGTTGAGCATCGTCAGATTGGCACCCTTGAACGACGACTGGTACTCACCGAGCACCGGATAGAAGAGTTCGCTTTCTCCAGCCACGAGCGACTGTAGGCCGCCGGCCGTCGGATCGGCGGGATTCACGGCGTAGCCGCAGTTGGCCGGCGCGCCCGGGGGCGGTCCCGTGAGCGGACCGGCCATGCCGATCGCTTCGTGCATCGTGATGCCGGGAACGCCGAGATCGGTGACGACGGCGCCGGGATTCACGCGCGTCGCAGTCCACTGCGTCGAGGAGTAACCGGCGAGATTGAACGTGTCGCACGACGATGCGTGCGTCGACGCGATCAGGGTCGTCGCATTGAGCACGAGCTGGTTACCCAGACCCGGTGCTTTGATGAGCGGAAGAGCGGCGGTTGCCGAAGCCCCGGTCATCTGTTGATAGAAGAGCGACCACCAGCCGCTTTCCTGGCCCGGCGGGACGGCGTTGCCGGGATAGGCCGAGTTTGGACTCGTCGCCGTCGTGACGCCGAGGAAGCCACTGGACTGATAACCGGCGGTAAGGCTGTCGCCGACGCCGACGAGTTGCGTGCCCCCGGCCGGTGTGACCACGGGTTTGGGCGACGAGTTCGGAACCGGAACGCCGCTGCCGATCCCGCCGCTGCAGGCAGCGATGCCGCACAGTGCGAGAAGCGCGAGCGGCCGCGAGAGGTGTTTAAATTTCATAGCGTGCCCATCCTTAGAACGGAAGAACGACGGGTGAACCGACGCCGAATTGCAGTTGAATTTGCGTGGCTTTGAGGCCGCCGATGCTCGGAACGGTGTTTGAACTGCACGGCAGCGCGTAGCACTGCAGCGAGCTTACGCCGTACGGGCTGTAGTTGGTCGGACCGCCGCTGTTGAGTACCGCCTGGATGAAGCCGTACTTGCCGACGCGCTGCGTGGCGCCCAAGAAGTAGGCCGCCAGATGTTGCGCGTACGGATCGGTCGGAAGGTAATCGCGCGAAACTTGCGGTTCGAGAAAGAAGCGCAAATTGCGGTTGACGTTGTACTCGAGATAGAGCACTTGGTAAAGCTGCGCGTGATTTTGCTGATTGACGCCGCTGAGGTGGACCAGCCACGTCGGGGCAATCGTGAACGTGCCGAACATGCGAGGCGTCTTGAGAAACGGCACCGTGAACGCGAGCGATTCGTACTGCGCGGTGCGCGTGTTTACGTTGGTGATCGGCGCGCCGTCGATCGGGCTGACGAAGGGCACCACGTCGCTCTTGTCGCCGGATTGCGCGATTTCAGAGTAGCGCGCGACGTACGTCGGCGTGACGACGATCGGGATCGGGCGTCCGTGCACGTTGCCGAGCAAGAACAGCTTCTCGATGCTCAGCAGCAAGAATTTGTCCTTGGTCGTTAGGTCGAGATTCTGCGCGGCCAAATTCGTGGAGGACGGATTGATGCCGGGCGAGAGCGGAAACGCCGGCGGGAGGTACGTCGGTACGCTGCCGCTGTTGAAACCGTAGGGGTAGTGCTGAAGTTCGTAATACGAAGCGACGGCACGGGTGGTCGGGTCGAAACCGTAGGCGGCCATGGCGTCGATACCGCCGGGGAGCCAGTTGGTGCGATTGCCGATGTTGCCGTAGGGCTTGGCGATCGAGGCGTCGGCGAAATAGGTGAAGCCGGTGGGAAGTCCCTGTTGAACGGGGCCGCCGACGGGCTGCTGGTTGACGGGCGGAACTTGCGCGACCGAGGTCGAGTGACCGTCTTGACGTTTCGTCACCGATTCAGGTTTTGCAGGGCGTTCCATCGCGTTCTTGATCGCCGTGTTGGCGCCGCTGACGACGCCGGTTGCCAGCGCTTCGCTCTGATCAGCGTTTGCCGGCACCATGGAAAAACCGAACGAGACAGCTACAAGTAGTGCTGCGCTCGCCCGGACGAGGCTTTTGAGCATAGAAGGTCTCCAACTCGAGGGTCCGGACTATTAAAAGTATCAGGTCCGGTCGAGCGATCACTTCGGTCTTGAGAAGTTTAAAACCCTCGTTATCTGTTGGAAAAGTCGGCGGTTTTGACGGTGGAATTAGTGCGCCGGTGTCGCCGCCGCCGCTTCGTCTACAGAGCTCTCGGGTTGTACGCCATGCAGATAGCGACTTCCGCGCAACTCGATGCCCTTGACGATTACGTAGAGCACGGGGGTGATTGCCAAATTAAGGAACGTCGAGAGCAGCATACCGCCGAAAACGACCGTGCCGAGCGAATGGCGCGCCGCGCTGCCGGCGCCGCTTGCGAATACCAGCGGTGTCACCGCGATGATGAACGCGATCGACGTCATCAGGATCGGACGAAGCCGTGTCTGTGCGGCGCGCAGCGCGGCAGTGACGATGTCGGCACCCGCGCGCATCTGTTGATTCGCGAACTCGACGATAAGAATCGCGCTCTTACTCGCCAGGCCGATCAGCATGACGTAGCCCACTTGCGCGTACGCATCCTGATCGACCGAAGCGTACAAGAACGGAATCGGGAGGTGGCGGAAGTTCATGAAAACCAGCGCGCCGAGCAGCGCTGCGGGCACGGCCAGCAGCACGATCAGCGGATCGACGAAGCTCTCATATTGCGCCGAGAGTACCAAGAATACGAACACCAGGCCCAGTAAGAAGATCAGCGCGCTCTGCGCACCGGCCGCGATCTCGTCGAGCTGCAGGCCCGACCATTCATAGGTGATGCCCTTGGGCAGCACTTTCGCGGCGATTTGCTGCGTCGCGTCGATGGCTTGACCCGAACCGTACCCGGGCGCCGCGTTACCGTTGATCTCGATGCTGCGGTACAGGTTGTAGTGCGTGATGACCGGCGCGGACAGTGTTTGTTTGACCGTCACCATCGAGCTTAGCGGCGTGAGACCAGCGTCGGTCGCGTTGGAGCCCGACGTTGGACTGCTCGGTGACGGCGACGCGCTCGAGCGCACATAGAGATATTGCAGCGCGGCGGGATCGCTGCGATACGGGGCATCCGCTTGCACATCGACTTGCCACGAGCGGTTGAGGTAGGTGAAGTTGTTGACGTAGAGCGAGCCGAGATCGACTTCCATCGTGTTGAACACGTCGCTCAGACTCGCCCCGACCGCTTCGACTTTGTTGCGGTCGACGTTAACGTCGAGTTGTGGCGAGTTGATGCGGAACTGCGTGAAGACCTGCGATAGCCGCGGGTCTTTGGCCGCCGCGCCCATGATGGCATAGGCCGAGTTCATCAACGCAGGAAGGCCCAGGTTACCGCGGTCCTCCAGTTCGAACTGGTAACCGCCGAACGAGCCGACGCCGTTGATAGCAGGCGGATTGACCGCAAAGATTTGGGCCTCGGGAATGTTCTTGTAGAAGGCGTAGTTGATGCGCCCAAGCACCGCATTGAGTGAGTGCGCTTGACCATCACGCTGACCCCACGGTATGAGGCGCCCGAACATGATGCCGCGGTTGGGCGCGGAGCCCGTGAAGCTGAAACCACCGACGTCGAAGAGGTCCGCGACTTCAGGCTGGGAGAGAATGATCTTCTCCGCCTTCTCAGCAATCTGCTGTTCGGCCGCAAGCGCCGTACCTTCGGGCGCCTGCACCAGCACGATGAAGAAGCCTTGATCTTCCTCGGGGATGAAGGCCGTCGGCGTCGTCTTGAACAGATAGCCGGTCAGCAACAGGGCGAGAATGAAGATCCCGAACACCGGCCAGCGCCAGTTAAACAGCTTGGGCAGCGAACGTCCGTACCAACTGCGAAAACGGTGCAAGCCTTCGTTGAACCAGTGGAAGAAGCCCCAATCCGATTCGATGTCGCCCTTGAGTAAACGTGCGGCCAAGGTGGGCGCGAGCGTTAGTGCCTGAAACAGCGAGATCAGGATCGCGGCCGTGATGGTCAAAGCGAACTGTTTGTACAGCTGCCCCGTCGTGCCCGGAAAAAACGCAACCGGGAAAAACACCGAGAAGAGCACGAGCGAGGACGCGACCACGGCGCTTTGGATCTCGCGCATTGCCGGAGCGGTGCCTTCGATGCCGGTCTTCTTGGTTTGATCCATATAGCGTGCGATGTTCTCGATGACGACGATCGCGTCGTCGACCACCAGTCCCGCGGCAAGCGTCAAGCCGAATAAGGTAATGGTATTTATCGAAAACCCGAAGATCTTCATCACGAAGAACGTGCCGATCAGCGAGACCGGAATCGTCACTGCCGGGATCAGCGTCGCGCGCCAATCTTGCAAGAACAAGAAGATGACGAGCACGACGAGGAAGATCGAAAGTAGCAGGGTGATGACGACTTCTTTGATCGATTCGCGCACGAACGTCGTCGAGTTAAACGCCTCTTTCCAGTGAATGCCCGCAGGGAAATTGTGCGCGATCTCGTTGAGCTTTTGGGTGACCTGGTCGGAGACTTGCAAAGCATTTGCGTCAGGATACTGCAGGACGCCCATGCCGATCACGTTGGACTTGCCGTCGAAACGCAGATCGGTTGAATAATCCTGAGCGCCCAGCTCCACGCGCGCGACGTCACCTAGGCGGGTGAAGCCGCCGTTGGGATTTGCGCGCAGGATGATGTTGGCGAACTGCGCCGGGGTCGAGAGCTGGGTGAGTGCATTGATCGAGTAGGTGTATTTTTGGTTTGGCATCGCGGGCGCCGATCCGACGCTGCCGGCGGCAACTTCGACGTTTTGTCCTTGCAGCGCGGTAACGACGTCGGTCGTCGCCAGGCCGGCGCCCGCGAGTTTGCGGGGGTCGAGCCAGACCCGCATGGCATATTGGCGCTGGCCGAAGATGCGTACCTGCGAGACGCCGGGAATACGTGAGAGATCATTGACGATGTTGAGTTGCGCGTAGTTGCTCAGGTAGAGCGCGTCATATTTGGAGTTGTCCGACTCGAGCGCAACGCCCATGACGAACGAACCCGAGTTTTTGGAAACCGTGACGCCGATCTGTTGAACGGTGGCAGGCAGCTGACCCATCGCCGACTGCACGAGATTCTGAACGTCGGCCGCGGCGATGTCCAGATTGACGCCGAGATTGAACGTCAAGGTGATCGACGATACGCCCTGAGCGCTGGTCGAACTGATATAACGCAAACCCTGTGCCGAATTGACCGCCGTTTCGAGTGGATTGGTGACCTGCGCCTCGACGGCTTGCGGGCTGGCACCGATGTACGTTGCGGTGACGGTGACGACCGGCGGCGCGACTTGCGGATATTGCGCGATGGCTAAGGTCGGCATGACCACCAGCCCCGCGATCAAGATCACGATCGAACAGACGGCAGCGAAAATAGGGCGCCGGAGAAAAAAGCTGGTCATTATCCCTCGAAGGCTTGTTCCGCGTGATATGAGCTGCGCGAGAGCGGGCTCGAAACGACTTGATGGAATCCCTTACTACGTGCGAGCGCGCCGAGCCGCTCAAATTTTTCGGGCGTGACGAACTCGACCACCGGAAGATGTTTCTTGGTCGGTTGGAGGTACTGGCCCAGCGTGAAGATGTCGACCCCTACCGCGCGTGCCTCGTCCATCGCCTGCTCGAGTTCGTCAGGCGTCTCACCCAGTCCAACCATCAGCGAGGTCTTGGTGAAACGCTGCGGCGCCCGTGTCTTCGCGTGCGCGAGGATCGCGAGCGACTGATCGAACGTGGCGCGCTTGTCGCGCACCTTGGGCGTGAGCCTCCGCACCGTCTCCAAATTATGCGCAAACACATCGGGGCTCGAATCCATCACGATATCGAGCGCCGCAAGATCGCCGCGATAATCGCCGCTGAGAATCTCAACTTTCGATCCCGGCACGCGCTCGTGAATCGCACGCACGGTATTGGCGAAAATCAGTGCCCCGCCGTCAGCCAGATCGTCCCGGTCAACCGCCGTGAGCACTAAATACTTCCATCCCAAATCGCGCACCGCATCGGCCACGCGCACGGGCTCCATCCAATCGACGACGCCCTTGGGATTACCCGTCTTGACGTTGCAGAACCGGCACCCGCGCGTACACGTATCACCAAGGATCATGATCGTCGCCGTACCCGCGCCCCAACACTCCGCGATATTCGGACAAGCCGCTTCTTTACAAACGGTATTGAGTTCCAGCGTATTGACCTTGGCTCGCACGCGCTCGTAGTCTTCACCCGAAGGCAAAGACACGCGCAGCCAATCCGGCTTACGCGGCGAGGGGCGATTCCCAATTAAATCAATTTCAATAGCCATGACGATTATTCAGATCGAACCCTTCGACACGGGTTGAGCAAGCTCAACCCTGCTCAGGGTAACAGACTCGTGCCCCACTCCAATCGTGTCATCCGCAGCCCGTCGAAGGACGACATCGAACGCCTTTTTCAACTCCTCGATCAATACCGGCTTGACCTCATCGATCGTGACGTCGCGCCCCAACTCGTGCGTCATCGACGTAATTCCCCGATCGAGCAATCCGCATGGATTGATCAGCCGATCGTAGTCCAGCGCCGTCGAAACGTTCAGCGCAATTCCGTGCAAAGATACCATCTTTTGCACCGCAAGGCCAATCGCGCAGATCTGGTTGCGCCCGACCCAAACCCCCGCATGTTCGCTCCACCGCTCCGCCGTTATCCCGAACCGCCCAAGCGCCGCAATCGCGGCACCCTCGAGCGACCGAACCAACGGCACGACCTCTCGAAACCGCTCCAGCCGGCGAATCGGATACACCACCAACTGCCCCGGCCCATGGTAGGTAACATCACCACCACGCTCGATCTCAACCAAATCCACGCCGCGAGCGGCCAGCAACTCAGACGAAAGCAGCACATTGTCCCGCTTCGCCTGCCGCCCGAGCGTAATCACCGGCGCATGCTCAACAAAAACAAACGTGTCAGGCTCGCGCCCTTCACGAACCCCCTCATGCAAAGCATGCTGCAAATCCCAAACCTCGCGATAAGGCCGAAACCCAAGGTCCAGCAATCGCGCCTCTCTAGCCATCTAATCCTTAAGTAACACCAAGACATAGCGAAGGGGGTGCAGCGTATGGGTGCGGGGCGTCCCCGCACCCATACACTGCACCCCCGTAGCGGTGCCCCGGTCGTTACTTCGCCCCCACCGCCGCCTTCGGCTTAGGATTGACGATATGGATTGCCTTGCCGTGGGCCGCTTCGGCGGCGTCCATGATGCCTTCGGTGAGCGTCGGATGCGGGTGGATCGAGAGGCCGATGTCTTCGAGGGTCGCGCCCATCTCGAGCGCCATGACGCCTTCACCGATCAGGGATTCGGCTTGCGGGGCGACGATGTGCATGCCCAGGAGCAAGTCGGTCTTGGCGTCGCCGACGAGTTTGATGAGGCCGTCGGTTTCGTTCATCGTGCGCGCCCGGCCGGATGCGGCGAGCGGGAATTTTCCGATGCGGACTTCGTAGCCTTTGGCCTTGGCTTCTTCTTCGGAGAGGCCGATGGTGGCGACTTCGGGGTCGGTGTAGACGCAGTTGGGGATGGCGACCGGATCGAAGGCGGCGCTCTTGTCGCCGGAGATCGCTTCGGCGGCGACGACGCCTTGTTTCATCGCGCGGTGCGCGAGCAGCGGCTGGCCCGTGACGTCGCCGATCGCGAAGACGTGCGGGACTTTGGTGCGGCACTGTGCGTCGATCGCGATGAAGCCTTTGTCGTCGGCAGCTAGGCCGGCGGCGCTTAAATTCAGCGTGTCGGTTACCGGGCGGCGGCCGACGGCGACGAGGACCATGTCGAATTCGCGGGTTTCGTCTTTGCCGTTGGTGCCTTCGCCGTTGAAGGTGGCTTTGACGGTTTTACCGCTCTTTTCGACTTTGCCCACCTTGGTGTCGAGCATGATCTCGACGCCTTGTTTTTTGAGGATGCGGCCGAGCGTTTTCGAAATTTCTAGATCCGTGCCGGTGAGGATTTGCGGCAGGGCTTCGATGACGAGCACTTTGGCGCCGACGCGCGTGTAGACCGTGGCGAATTCTAGGCCGATCACGCCGCCGCCGATGACGAGCATGTTTTTGGGGATGCGCTTCATCTGCACGGCGTCGTCGGAATTGATGATGTATTCGCCGTCGCGCGGCCAGGCTTTGACGTCGATCGGCGCAGAGCCCGTCGCGATCACGACGTTCGCGGCCTTGACCGTATCGGTGCCGCCCTCTTTGTTCTTGACGACGATCGTGTTTGCGTCTTTGAAGCTCGCGTCGCCGTAGAGAAATTGTACGCTGTTGGCTTTGAACAGCGTCTTGACGCCGCCGACGTTGGCGTTTACGACGTCGGTCTTGAACTTGGCGACGCCTTCGCGATCGACTTCGGCCTTGGGAACCTTGAGGCCGATGGCGGCGGCATGATCGATGTGACGGATCACTTCGCCGACGTGAAGCAGCGCTTTGGTCGGGATGCAGCCCCAGTTCAGGCAGACACCGCCGACCTCGTCGCGATCGATGCAGATCACGCTCTTGCCGAGTTGTCCGAGGCGGATCGCCGCGTGATAGCCGCCGGGGCCCGCGCCGATGACGACCGCATCAACCTGATGTTCAGCCACTGCTTTTGCTCCTATGAATGGTGGTGTGGGGACGAAGCTCGCCCACTATACCAAGACTTCGCCGGGGGCGGCGCCGACCTATCCTGCGACCAGGAGATCGCCGACCGCGTTGCAGAGGCGCGCCAGGTCCCAGCCGGCCACGGTCTTGGCGGCGTCGGTGGCCGCGTCTTTCCCGAAGCGCTCGAGCAGGGCGGCCTCGTCGGCCTGGACCTCCCGGGCGAAGAGGCCGATCTGGACCAGGGAGCGCTCGGCACGGTAACGCCGGGCGGCGGCCAGCAGCAGTGCCGCGCCGCGGGGATTCCCGCCCAGAAGCATCCTTCGGGCGGCGAGTTCGGTCGTGCGGGCGATGTACATCGGCTGCGGCGATCGGCGCAGCAGGTCGCAGGCGACGAGTAGTTGCTCGGTCGCCACCGCAAGGTAACCGCGCGCGAGCGAGCAGCGAGCCAGCGTCTGATACTGCCACGCGATCATCGGCGGGTTGGAGCTCGCCTCGAAGTGATCGATTGCGCGCGTCGCGTTTTCCGTGGCCCGGTCGTACTCGGCCATGGCGTACTCGACTTCGGCGAGATCGCCGACCGCCGTGCCGCAAAGCACGTCGAGGCCGCCGTCGTCGACCAGCGAGATTGCCTTACGGAACGTTTCGTGCGCGCGCGTGAGGTCGCCATGTCCTTCGAAGAGGATGCTGCCCTGATTGATGAGCGCGGTCGCGATGCCGCGGTCGTGCGCGAGCTGTTCGTAAAAGCGCAGCGCGGTTTCGACGTAGGTGGTAGCGTCGTCGAGGCGGCCGGTATTGAGCGAGGCCGCGGCAAGCGCGTTGTACGCGCGCGCGAGTCCGAGCCGGTCGCCGGCGATCGTGAATGCCGAAATCGTTAGCGGTCCGTTTTCGACCATGCGATGGTATTCCGACGCCGCGTGCGCGACGCACAGACCGAGATAATAGAGGCGCCCGCGCGTCTCGGGATTCATGCGCTGTGCGACGGATTCGAGACGCTCGGTCCAGCGCAGGCCTTCGGCGAAGCGTCCGCCCTCCGCCCAAATCGTCATCATGGCAGTGGGAATATCGGTGACCAGTTCGATACGTTCTTGCGGGCGTTTGAGCGCCCAGCCCAGCGCCGTGCAGAAATCACCGTAGCGCATGTGCAGGCGCTGCACGGCAACACCGGCCTGTTCGTCGCGATACATCTGCGCGCGCAGCTCGATCGCAAGCTGATTCATTCGCCGTGCGAACGCCTCGTCGAGCGCGCGCCGGTTGCGCATCGCCGCGAGCATGCGCGTAGCTACCGCACGAATCGGAAGCAGCATACGATAGCCGAATTCGGTGGTGAGGGTTAGGGAGTTAGCGACGAGTTCGTCCAGCGCGGCACGAACGTCGTCGCGACCCAAATCGCCGAGCGCCACGAGATCGTCTTCGTCGAATTCATCAGCAAAGAGCGAGGCCTGTCCGAACACGCGCTTCGTGCGGTCGGTCAGTTGTGAGTGGCTCCACGCGATCACGTTGCCGATCGTACGGTGACGCGGCTCGGAACCGCGAGTCGAGCGCAGTTGATACGGGCGCAGTTCGTCGAGCTCGCCCGCGAGGCCGTCGAGTGAAAGCGACGCCAGACGCGCGGCCGCCAGATCGAGCGCGACGGCCAAGCCGTCGACACGCTCGACGATCGTGCCGACCGTCGCGAGCATCTTTTCGTCGATGTGCGAGGGCTCGATCCCGGCCCGCGCCACGAAGAACGCAATGCCGTCCTCGGGAGGGAAGGGACCGACCTCGTAGACGACCTCGTCGGTGTAGTCCAAGCGCCGTTGGCTGGTCGCGAGGATCGAAAGCCCCGGAAGGGCGCGCAGCGTGTCGATCAGCGCGCCCGTCTCGTCCGGCGCGTGCTCGCAGTTGTCGAGCGCGAGGATCAGCGCCCGCTCGGCGAGCCGGTCGGCGATCGTCTGGTGGGGCGTGCGCCCCGGCTCTTCGGAGAGGCGCAGGACGCTCATCACGGTGCCGACGACCGCCTCGGGCATCACCCCGGCCAGCGGGATAAAGGCGCACTCGATGGCCCTCTCGCGGGCGTAGCGGGCGATGGCCTCGTGGGCGAGGCGCGTCTTCCCGACTCCGCCGGGACCAACGAGCGTGAGGGCGCCTCCTCGCTTTAAAAAAGCCAGGAGTTCTCTGAGATCTTGGGCGCGCCCCACGAATGGGACCCGCGTGTCCACCGCGTGGTATTCGAGCACGTATTCTTCTTGTCGGCAAGCCTTGGCGGGATTTTCAGCGAAATGGACCCTTCAATGCCGAACATTGGATGGTCCGGGATCCTCCCGAAGCTCGACCGGGATTCCATCGTACCGCTTTACCGTCAGATTTACGAGCACTTACGCGAGGCCATACTGGCAGGCACGCTCCCCGAATCCACCCGCCTTCCGCCCGAGCGCGCGATGGCCGAGCGGCTCGACGTCAACCGCAGCACCGTGGTCCACGCCTACCGGGAACTGGTCACGGACGGCCTGATCGAGCAGCGCGTCGGCTCGGGCTCGCGGGTCGTGCCGCAGTTGCGCGGCGGTCAGCCCGAGCGTTCGGCCGGCGTTCCGTGGTGGATCACGCTGCCGCCGTGGCGGGTGGGCGAGTTTCCCAACATTCTCGGCGAGTTGGCAGCTAAACAAGAAGCTGGGCGAATTTCGTTCGTGCAAGGTGTCGCGCCCGACGAACCCTCGCCGCTGAGCGAACTCGCGACGTCATTCGAGCGCGTCGCACGCGATCCGCGTTTCGTCTTGTCGTACGGCGACTCGGAGGGATACGAACCGTTGCGCGCGGCGATCGCATCGCGGATGAACGCTCGCGGCGCGACGGCCATCGCGCCCAAGAACATCATCGTGCTGACCGGCTCGACACAGGGCATCATGATCGTCGCGCAGTCGCTGGCCGAACCCGGCGACGAGATCATCGTCGAGTCGCCGTCCTATCCCGGCGCGCTGCAGATCTTCCAGATCAACGGCTTACGCGCGATTCCCGTCCCGGTCGACGACGAAGGCATGCGCGTCGATCACGTCGAGGCGATCTTGCGCACGCGCCGTCCTCGTTTCATCTACACGATGCCGTCGCTGCACAATCCGACCAATGCGACGATGAACGCCGATCGTCGCGAACGTCTGGCGACGATTGCGCGCCGTGCCGGCGTGCCGATCATTGAGGACGATCCCTACGGCCCGCTCGCGCGCCAAGATCTGCCGACGCTGGTCTCGCTCGCGCCCGAGCACGTCGTGTATCTCTCGACCTTTTCCAAGACGATCGCGCCGAGTCTGCGCGTCGGTTGGCTGGCAGCGCCGCGCATGATCTCCGAACGGCTCTTACTTCGCAAGCAAGCCTATGACATGGCGACGAGCCTGTACGTGCAGGCGGCGATCGTCGACTATCTGGCCGGCGGGTACGATGCTCACGTGACGCAGTTGCGCGAGGAGTTGCTAATCCGCCGCGCGATCGCCGACGAAGCGATCGCCCAACATTGGCCTCCGGGCGTGCGCGCCGTCGGCGCGCCCGGAGGATTCTATCTGTGGGCGACGACGCCGCGTGAGGTGCGCGCCCGCGCGCTGCTCGACGTGGCCGAGCGGCTGGGCGCATCGTTTCTCTTCGGTGAGGCATTCTTCACCGACTCGGGCGGGGATCATCACTTTCGGCTTGCGCTCACGGCCGTGACGCGCGAGGAAATCGGCGAGGGAATTCGCCGCATCGGCCAGGCGATCGCAACGCTGCGCACGTGAGTGACTTACAACGCGCGTTGCTGGAATGGTACGCCGAACACGGTCGCACGCATCTGCCGTGGCGAGTGGTTCGCGATCCTTACTTTACGCTGGTGAGCGAGTTCATGCTGCAGCAGACGCAGGTCGACCGTGTCGTGCCGAAATTCGAAGCGTTCGTCGAACGCTTCCCTTCGATTGCGGCGCTGGTGCAAGGCGGACGAGCCGACGTGCTTCGGCTGTGGCAAGGGTTGGGGTACAACTCGCGAGCGGTGCGGCTGCACGACGCGGCGCGTGCAATCGTCGCGCAGCACGGCGGTGTGATGCCGCACGACACCGCCGCGTTGCGTGCGCTGCCGGGCGTCGGCCCGTATACGGCGGCGGCGATTCGCGCCTTCGGCTTCGACCTCGATGACGCTCCGGTCGACACCAACATTCGTCGCATCGTGCATCGTGTTACGCTGGGTATCGAATATCCGCCGCTGGCCTCGGCGAGCGAGCTCGACCGTGCCGCGCGCGAACTAACACCCGCCGGTGCCGCCCACGATTGGAATTCGGCGATGATGGATCTTGGCGCGACGCTGTGTACCTCGCGTGCGCCCAAGTGTCTGATCTGCCCGCTGCGCGCGCAATGCGCAGCGGCGCCCGTCGATGCGGCCGGGCTCGACACGGCGCGTCGTCGCTATGCCAAGAAGCCTTCACCGCAGAATGCGATACCGTTCGAACAAACTACGCGGTTTGCGCGCGGGCGCATCATCGACCGCTTGCGTGAGCTGCCGCCAGGCCATCGCATCTCGCTGCTCGATCTACACGCATCCTTACAACCCGCATTGCCCGAACGTACGCTCGAAGAAGTCCGGGCGCTCGTCGCGGTACTGGAGCGCGACGGCCTGGTTGCATGCGACGCGGAGCGCATCGCTCTAAAAAATTAGGGACCTATGAGGCGGCGGTTAGGGTTGCTGAGGAGGCGAGGATTGCGTCGATGATGGCGACGGCGTGTTTGCGAATCTCGCCGACGGCCGTCGTTTCATACCACAGCCCGCGCAGCAAAGGACCGATCGCGTAGAGATTGGGCTGGGTGGCGCCGGTTGCATCGATTACGCGGTAGTCGCTGCCGGTGTCGGCGCCCAAGCGCAACGCATCGGGGCGTAGAAGCCCGCGTCCGATCGCGTTGCGGATCAGCGGGTGCGTCGCCGTTGAGAGATCGGCGTTGGGACCGGTGCAATTCACGAAATAGCCGGCGGTGACGTCGTAGCGCATGCCGCGTTCGTCGACGGTCAAACGCATGCGCTCGCGTGTACACTGCGCTGCGACGATGCGCCCGCGGTGCAGCGCGATGCGTCCTTCGGACTGCATACGCGCGAACGCACCGTGCGTCGCCGGCGGAACGCGATAGCGATGGACGGCCCACACCGATTGCAGATGACGTAAGAAACGTCGCCGCTCGCGCAGACTCCAGTGTTCCCAAACCGACGGCGTGATCGGGCGCAGTGCCTCGATCACCGCGCGCCAGTCGCCGGGGTGACGCATAACGGCGCGCCGCACCGACCGCAACAATGCGAGCGGCGTCGCGGTGTCGAGATCGAGTAACGCGGGATCGAGTCCGCGCACCGACGTGTCTTCGAGCGCCGGCAGCAACCCATGTCGCGAGATCACATGCACGCGGCCGCGATAGGCGACTTCGTCGAGCAGCGCGATCGTATCCATTGCCGTTAGTCGGCTTCCCACGATGGCCACGTCGCGCTCGTGATCGAATCCGGCGACGTCGGCGCTCCACGGATCGCCCGCATATCCAGGGTGCGTCAGAACGCTTTCGGGCAAGAACGCGTCGTTCGGCGGGAGGTTTCCCACTGCTAGGACGACGTCGCGCGCAACATGCGCGTTGGCCTGCCCATCGGTTAGGCGATAGCCGCCCGCGACGCGTTCGATATCGGTGATCTCCGCGCGTTCGTGGCAGACGCCGTTGTGTCGCACGAGCGCGGTCGAAGCGGTGGAGCGCAGGTACGCGCCGTAGCGCGCGCGGCAAATCAGCGCGTCGCCGGGCTCGTCGACCAGATACCGCGCGAGGTGCGCGTCGTCGCCCGGAACGGCCGACATCGCGCGTACGGGGCCGTTCATCAGCAAGCTGGCCGACTGCGGTGCGTAGGCCGTGCCCGGGCCGACGTGCGCGCGGCTGAAGATTGCCGCGCGCAGCGCCGGCGGAGCTTTCTGGGAAAGGACGACCGCCAGTGCGGTCGCCGAGAAGCCGCCGCCGACGATCGCCAGGTCCAGCGGCTTGGAAAGAGTCATGGCCCTCTAGGTATCGGCACCTTTGCGGCTGTCGATCATCCGCTCCACCGCCCGGTAGATTCGCGGGATGAACTGCTGCTTGTACGGGTAGAGGTCAACCGGGTCGCTGGTATGGACGAGCATCGCGGCGTCGGCCTCGAACACCAGCACCTTGCCGTCGCGGTCGATGCCGCAGTCGATCCCAAAATACTCCAGCCCGACCGCTGCGCCGATCTGCACCAGCGTCTCGAAGCGCGAGCCCTCAAACGCAGCGCGCGGGTCTTCCAAGAACGCTGCTTCCTCGTCGCGCATCCACTGATGTTCGCTCATCGGCGCGTTGTAATAGTGAATCATCCAATTCGGCGAGACGGCTAGGTGCACCGGATAGGGTATGCCGTCGACGAACACCAGCCGGTACTTACGGTAATAGCCGTCGGCGTTTGCATAGTCGACGAAGGGGCTCACGAAATAGCGTGCGGCCGGATTGCGTTGCGTGTATGCGCTCAAATCGGCGCGCGAATCGATTCGCTCCAAGCCGTGTCCGGCATGGGAACCCAGTGGGCGGGCGATGATGGGGTACGGGAAGGCGAACGCGCCCGCATCGAGCGCACTTCGGTCGAGGGTGACGATTGGAGCGACGCTTGCGTTGGTGTTCGAGAGTGTGTTCGCGAGCATCGGGCGCGCCGTTCCGATCACACGCGCCGGGGCGTTGAGCGAGGGCTTGTGCTGCGCGCGAATGACGTAGTTGGCGAGTGCGAGCGCGCTGAGCGCATCGGGGGATTCCGCGACGACGTTCCACACGACGTCGTACGGCGGCACGGCACCGAGCGAAACGTGGTTTTCGTCGAGCAGGTAGAACTTGTGCACGGTCGTGGTCTGGAGGTCGAAGAGGAAGTCGACAGGGATATTCGCCTGCCAATCTCCCGGAGTGCACAGACACAAGACGCGACGCTGTTCGTTTGGCGCGATGTGGGAAAAGAGCTGCGTGGTTGCCAGGGCTTTGCGCTGATGAAGCAGCGCCTCGTCGCGTGCGCCGGTAATCTGGAGCAGTTCGTAGAGCGCGAGGTGGCTTGCGACGCTATCGGCGATGGCGAGCGCGGCACGGTGCTCGGCGATCGCGCCGGGGCTGTCGCCACGTTCGTACAGCGCTTGAGCGAGGTTCTGACGCAGCGCCGCAACCTGCGGAAATTGCGCGATCCCTTCGCGGAAGGCGGCGATCGCCTCGTCGAGGCGGCCTTGGGCGCGCAGATCGATCGCGCTTGCATTGGCTTGCATCGGGCCGGCAAAGGGCATCGGAGCTACTTCCTTCCTGCTTGCGGCCTTGCATGGGTTGGCAAGGCGCGCGGAAAACTCATGCTTGCACGTCCATGCCGAAAATTCCGTTCCCCACTAAACGCGTCTCGCGCGCCGTTGCGCTCGAAGAGCTCGCGATTCTCGAGCGGCACTATCCTCATGCCGTCACGGCACTTCACTACGGTAATCCGTTCGAACTGCTGATCGCCGTGATTCTCTCCGCGCAATGTACTGACGCGCGGGTCAACCTGACCACGCCCGCGCTCTTTGCCAAGTATCCGACGCCGCAGGCGCTGGCAGCCGCCAAGCAGACCGACGTCGAGAAAATCATCAAGTCGTGCGGATTCTTTCGGATGAAGGCTAAGAACATCATCAGCGCGGCACGCGACCTGGCCGAACAACACGGGGGCATCGTTCCGCAGGAGCGCGAGCAACTCGAAGCGCTGGCGGGCGTCGGGCGCAAGACGGCCAACGTCGTGATGTCGGTAGCGTTCGGAGAAGCGGCCTTTGCGGTCGATACGCACGTCTTTCGCGTGTCGCACCGGATGGGGCTTTCGCTCGGGACTACGCCGCGCGCCGTGGAAGAAGACGTTACCGCGCTGGTTCCGCGTGAGAAGTGGCGCTTCGCGCATCACTGGCTGATCCTGCACGGGCGCGAAATCTGCAAGGCACCGACGCCGCTGTGCGGGTCGTGTCCGGTCAACACCGTGTGCCCAACGCCACCGATCATCGCCAAGATGAACGCTACAACTGCAGCGGGCCGGATCCGTCCAAGTGCGAAGGGCGCGGCAACTCGGCGTCCTGCGCGATCAACTTCAACAAAGAAGAAGCGGTGAGCGCTTCGCCGTAGCCGGCTTCGGTCGAGATCTTCGAAATGTCGATCAGTGCCGGCACCGGCGCGCTCAGATCGAACTGATAGTCGCCGTCGAGATCGAGGCCGGTGACGCGCACGAGCTGCTGCACCTCGTCAAGGTTCAACGAGACGCGCTTGTCCGCAAAGCGCACGCGCAGGCGCAGCGGACGCTCAAGCCGGATGACCTTCACGGCGCCCTCGCCGATGATGGCGTTTAGGCGCGTCGCGCCGTCGAGAAGACGGCGATGAAATGCGGCGAGCGACTCTTGCGCGTCCTCCGGCGCGCGTGTCTGCGCGTCCTGGTCCGCGTCGATGACTTTGCCCAACTCGCGCCGCGCGCGAATTTTTTCGGCGGCGGCGACGATGGGGTTTTGAGCGGTGAACTCGGGCTTCATGGGGTCGGCCATGCGGGACCTCTTGGATGCAAAACGACGCAGTCTTGCGACTGCGCCGTTTTGCGTTCTATGAGAATAAAAACGAGGTTTACGGCTTCTTGGTCGCCTTGGGCTTGGGCGCCGGTTTCTTGGTCGCCTTCGGGGTCGACGATTTCTTGCCGACCTTTTTCTTGAGGGCGGTCTTCTGAAGCAGCGGCTTCTTGGTCGCCTTGGCTGCGGGCTTGGCCTCCGATTTCATCGATTTCATCGATTTCATCGACTTCATCGACTTGGCGGCCGGCTTCGCAGCCGACTTCATCGAGGACTTAGCAGCGGCTTTGGGAGCCGGGCTAGCCTTCGTGGCGGCCATCGCGGGCGCGGTCATCATGAACGCGGCAGCGAGGACTGATGCGAGAATCTTTTTCATGCAGTACACCTCCTTCCGTAGCAATATACGGGAACGGCTCGACCTTGTAGGCCGGGCCACGGGTCTCCGTCACGGTAGCAACGTAACGGCGGCTGCAGAAGTTCGCACCAAGTAGCCTTGCTCCCCCTTGCAGGGAAGCAAGGCCCCGGGGCGTTTGTTACTTGCCCTTGCCGACCAGGGCGCGGGAGATGACCAGGCGTTGAATCTGTTGCGTGCCTTCGTAGATCTGCGTGATCTTGGCGTCGCGCATCATGCGTTCGACGGGGTACTCGGACGAGTAGCCGAAACCGCCCAGCACCTGCACCGCATCGGTCGTGACCGACATCGCGACGTCGCCGCACTTGAGTTTGGCCATCGAGGCCCACAGCGAGACGTCGGCGGCGCCTTCGTCGCACTTACGCGCGGCTTCGTATAGCAGCATGCGCGCGGCTTCCACATCGGTCTTCATGTCGGCGAGCATGAAGCCCACGCCCTGATGCTGGCCGATCGGTTTGCCGAACGCGATGCGCTCCTTGGCGTAATTGACGGCATAATCGAGCGCGCCGGCCGCGATGCCGAGCGCTTGCGCGGCGATGCCCGGGCGCGATTTGTCGAGCACTTTCATCGCGATCTTGAAGCCTTCGCCTTCTTCGCCCAAACGATTGGCGGCGGGAATACGGCAGCCGTCGAACGCGAGTTCGACCGTGGGTGAACCGCGGATGCCCATTTTCTTTTCTTTCTTGCCGACCGTGAAACCGGGCGTGCCCTTCTCGACGACGAACGCGCTGACGCCGCGCGATCCGGCTGCGGGATCGGTGACGGCGAACACGCAGACGATGTCGGCGACGCTGCCGTTGGTGATCCAAATTTTCTGACCGCTCAGGACGTAATCGTCGCCGTCGCGCTCGGCACGCGTGCGCATCGAACCCAGTGCGTCCGATCCGCTCGACGCTTCGGTCAGCGCGTAGGCCGCGATCTTCTTACCCGAAGCGATGTCGGGAAGGAAGCGTTTCTTTTGTTCTTCACTGCCGCCGATCAAAATCGGCAGCATGCCCAGTTCTTGGACGGCCACGATCAGCGAACTCGACGCGCACGCCTTGGCGATCTCTTCCACGACCTTGACGTAGGTCAGGAACGTGCCGCCCAGGCCGCCGTATTCGGCTGGGATCGGGATTCCCATCAGGTCGTTTTGCGCGAACAGTTCCTTGATGTCGGTGGGAAATTCGGCGCTCTCGTCGATCTCGGCGGCGCGCGGTGCGACTTTTTCCGCAACCAATTCGCGCACCATGTCCAGGATCATGGTTTCTTCGTCGTTATCCACGGCGCGTGGAGGTGCAATGCTCATACCGTAGAGGTTCCACGCGGGAGGGAGGCGTTCCGTCCCTCGGCGCATATGCTCTACGCTATGAACAAGGTCTTTGCTTCGTGCGCGCGAAGCGGTCGCGGACGTCCGTTCGGGCTCGTCGCTGGCGGTCGGCGGCTTCGGGCTCAACGGCATTCCGCACAACCTGATCCAGGCGCTGCTCGAACAGGGCGCGACCGGCCTGGTTACCGTCTCGAACAATTGCGGCGTCGACGGCTGGGGGCTGGGCGTGCTGCTCGACCACAAGCGCATTGCCCGCACGACGGGCTCCTACGTCGGCGAGAACAAGGAGTTCGAGCGCCAGTACCTGCACCGGCGAGCTGGAGGTCGAGCTGGTGCCGCAGGGCACGCTGGCCGAACGCCTGCGCGCCGGCGGTTGCGGCATCCCCGCGTTCTACACGCCCGCCGGCGTCGGGACCCCGGTTGCCGACGGCGGCCTGCCGTGGAAGCACGACAGCCATGGGGCGGTCGCCGTGGCGTCGCCGCCTAAGGAGACCCGCACGTTCGAAGGGCGCGATTACGTGATGGAGCGCGGCATCGTGTGCGATTTCGCGCTGGTGCGCGCGTCGGTGTGCGACACCGCCGGTAACGCGATCTTCCACATGGCGACGCGCAACTTCAATCCGCTGTGCGCGATGGCGGGTAAAGTGACGATCGTTGAAACCGAAGAGCTGGTCGAACCGGGAGCGATCGATCCCGAAGCGGTGCATCTGCCCGGCATCTTCGTGCAGCGTATCGTCAAAGTCGGCCCCGGCGGCAAACGCATCGAACGCGTCACCACCAGAAAGCGCTGACTCCCCCTGTCATCCTGAGCTTGTCGAAGGAAATACTCATGGCTCTTTCACGTACGCAGCTTGCCGCGCGAGTCGCGCTGGAACTGCAGGACGGACAATACGTCAACCTGGGCATCGGCCTTCCGACGCTGATTCCCAACTACGTGCCGGCGGGCATCACCGTTACGCTGCAGAGCGAAAACGGCATCTTGGGTATGGGCCCGTATCCGTACGAAGGCGAAGAAAACCCCGACCTGATCAATGCGGGCAAGGAAACGGTCACGCTGCTTCCGGGCGCGTCGCTGTTCGATTCCGCGCTCTCGTTCGGAATGATTCGCGGCGGCCACATCGATTGCGCGATCCTCGGCGCGATGCAGGTGTCACAGCACGGCGATCTCGCCAATTGGATGATTCCCGGCAAGCTCGTCAAGGGCATGGGCGGTGCGATGGACCTGGTACACGGCGCCAAACGCGTGATCGTGATGATGGAGCACGTCGCCAAAGGCAACGCGCACAAGATCGTCGAGAACTGCAATCTGCCGCTCACCGGGAAGGGCGTCGTGCAGAAGATCATCACGGATCTCGCCGTCATCGACATCGAACCGCAGGGTCTGGTCCTGCGTGAAGTAGCGCCGGGCGTGAGCGTCGATGACGTGCAGGCGGCAACCGGTGCGAAGCTGCACATTCCACAAGCGCCGACGCAGATGAAGATCCCGGCCGGCGTAGCATGAAACTGCAGCGCGTTTCCCTGGCCGAGAAGTTCGAGCTGTTCGACGAAACGTGGGAGCCTAAGATCGTCGGCGAGCTCAATGATTTTCACGTCAAGATCGTGCGGCTCGACGGTGAGTTCGTCTGGCATCACCACGAGACCGAAGACGAACTGTTCTTCGTGGTCGAGGGCATTCTCGAGATGCAGTACCGCGACGGCGATAGCGAGCGTTCCGAATACGTGCGCGCCGGTGAGTTCGTCGTCGTTCCGCACGGCGTGGAGCATCGCCCGGTCGCTCAGGCGGGCACGAAGCTGATGCTCCTCGAGCCCAAGACCACGCTCAACACCGGCACGCAGCGCGGCGAGCGCACCCGCGAAGCGGCCTGGCTTTAAGGGCGCCCGGAACCTGCTGCAACCCGCTGCGGGTTGTAGAGACTATGAATCCGCGTAAAGTCTCGCTCGTGCTGCCGGCCCAAGATTTTCATGAGGGCGGCGGCTTTTTGGTGCACCGTCCCTTCCCCGTTGCGGGCGTGATGCAGGTCGATCCGTTTCTGCTCATCGACGAACTCGGGCCGGTGCAGTATGCGCCCGGTGAAGCGATCGGCGCTCCGGATCATCCCCATCGCGGCTTCGAAACGGTCACCTACATGATCGACGGCGAGTTCCAACATGCCGACTCGGCCGGCCATCGCGGCGAGCTCTATCCGGGCGACGTGCAGTGGATGACGGCCGGCGCCGGCGTGGTGCACGCCGAGATGCCCTCGCAGCGCATGATGACCGAAGGCGGGCGCCAGCACGGTTTCCAGATTTGGATCAATTTGCCCAAGAGCGATAAGTTCGTGCGACCGCGCTATCAGGACGTTCGTGACGCGCAGATTCCTATCTGGCGCAGCGCCGACGACAAGGCCTGGGCCAAGGTGGTGGCGGGTGAAGCGCAAGGCGTCAAAGGCGCGGCGCAAACGCGCATTCCGATCGGCTTCGTGCATTATCGCCTCGAGCCCGGTGCGCGCATCGAACACGCGGTTACCGACGGGCACACGGCGATTGCGTATCTGATGAACGGCAGCGCGCGTTTCGGCGGCGAGCGCACCCACGATGCTCGCGCGGCGATCGTGTTCGATCGCGGCGGCGATACGATCGTCGTGGAAAACGCGGGCGACGAGCAGTTGGAATTCTTGATGCTAACGGGCGCGCCGATCGGCGAGCCGATGGTTCGCTACGGCCCGTTCGTGATGAACACCGCCGACGAACTGGAAACGGCGTTCGCCGACTTCCAATCCGGCAAGATGGGCGCGATCGAGCCCATCTACTCCTAGCGGGATTTACGTCGCGATCGCGGTGTCGCGGAACTGCGTACGGTAGAGACGCGCGTAGGCGCCATTTCGGGCCAGCAGCACCGCATGGGAGCCGCTTTCGACGATGCGGCCGCTTTCGATTACGAAGATGACGTCGGCGTTGACGATCGTCGAAAGGCGATGGGCGATCACGAGGCTCGTACGGCCGCGCATGACGATCTCGAGCGCGTCCTGGATGGCTGCTTCGTTGTGCGAGTCGAGCGCGCTAGTCGCCTCATCGAGGATCAAGATGCACGGGTTCTTAAGCAAAACGCGCGCGATCGCGAGGCGCTGACGTTCGCCGCCCGAGAGCTTGTGGCCGCGCTCGCCGACGATCGTTTCGTAGCCTTTGGGTAGGCTCGCGATGAAATTGTGAATGTTGGCGTTTTTCGAAGCCGCTATCAACTCGTCGTCGCTCGCATCGGGCTTGGCGTAGCGCAGATTCGCGGCGATCGTGTCGTGGAAGAGATAGGTCTCTTGCGTCACGATGCCGATGCCTGCGCGCAGCGATTCGAGCGTGAGCGTTTTGACGTCGTGGTCGTCGATGAGCACGCTGCCGCTCTGCGGATCGTAAAAGCGCGGAACGAGTTGCGTGATCGTCGACTTGCCTGCACCCGACGGGCCGACGAACGCGGCGATTTGGCCGGGCGCAATGTGGAACGACACGCCTTCGAGCACAACGCGATCGGTGTCATAGCCGAAGGTCACGTCGTCGAACTTCACGTCGCCCGCGATGTCGGTCAACGTGACGGCGCCGGGCGGATCGTAGGCTTCGGGCTGCATGTCCAGGTAGTCAAAGATGCGCTCGAACACCGCGAACGCGCTGACGATCTGCACCTGCACGCCGACTAGGGCCGCAGCCGGACCGTAGAGGCGACCTTGGATGTAGCCGATGAACGCGACGATAACACCGACGTCGAGCAGTCCTTGCAATGCCAGCCAGCCGCCGCCCAGCCAAACGATCGCGGGGCCGACGATGACCATAGCGGTCACCGAGGCGAGAAACCAGCGCCCCACCATCGCCAGACGAATCTCGAGGCCCATCAAACGCGTGCCGACATCGTAGAAGCGCGAGCGTTCGTAGGCTTCGCGCGCGAACGATTTGATCAGCGTGATGCCCGAGATCGAGAGCGTCTCCTGCGTGATCGATTCGATCGTGTCGCGCTGTTCGCGTGTCTTCTTGCGGATCTCGTACATCTTGCGTCCGACCGGACCGAGAGGCAGGATCATGAACGGTACCACGATCAGCGAAACCAGCGCCAGGCGCCAATCCCAGATGAACATCGCGACGAGGGTGGTAAGGATCATCACGACGTTGGTGACGATCGTCGTTAGCGTACCGGTAACCACGCCATCGACGTTGTCGACGTCGCTTGAGACGCGGTTCATGATTTCCCCGGTCTTCGTGCCGGTGAAGAAGGACAGCGGCATGCGGTGCAGATGCGAGACCAGGCGCGTGCGAATGTCGCGCATGATCCCCTCGCCGACGAGCGAGTTGAGGTAGCCTTGCACGACGCCGAATCCCATCGAGATGAGCGCTGTGGCCAGAATGATGCCGACGTCGACGAGCAGTTCGTGGAAGTCGCGTTTGGGAAGCGCCGAGTCGATGATTCGCGCGGTCATGAATCCGGGAATCAAGCCCAGGATCGCGGCGATCAGAATGCAGCCGAAAACCAGAAGCTGCGAGCGCCAGTATGGGGCGAACAGCGCCCCGATCCGGCGCCACTCGATGCGGCGGCGAACCTTGGGCTTCTCGGGGGAATACATGCTCGACCACATCAGGCCGTGCCCGGACATCATACTCTGGTAGAACCTCGCACCGGCGCCGCGCGTTGCGCGTTTGTCCACAAGGCGGAAATACCGTGGTCACGAACGCCCACTATACTAGCGCCATGAACGAACCGACGACACGCGACATTCTCGATGCCCTGCTCGACTTTCGGGAAGCCGTTTCGCTCCGCTTTGACGCCATGGACCAGCGTTTCGACCGGCTCGAAGGACGGGTCGACGGGATCGAGCAACGCATGGACGGGCTCGAACGACGGATCGTCAATCTCGAGGTTCGTGTCGACGACGGGTTTGCGCGGATCGATTCGCGGCTCGTGCAGCTCGAACACCGCTACCGCTAGTGCGGTACGGTGATCTGGTGAAGGTTGACTTTGTTCCCTTCGGGATCGCGCAGCGACGTGATCTTGCAGACGGGCGTTTCGTAGATATCTTCAACCGATAATCCCGACGCACGCAGATCGCCGACGGTCTTCTCGATGTCGTCCACTTCGAACGTGACGCCGACGCCCGTGCCGGGCTGAGCGCCGAGCCACTCGTGGGTCATCAAACTAAAGCAGCCGCCGCCGATGGCAGCTTCGTTGTATTGTTCCTTGCCGTCTTCGCCGTAGGGAGCGCCAAAACGCAAACCCAAATGACGTTCGTACCACGCACGCGTGGTTGCGACGTCGGCGGAGGGGTATGCGGTGAAAGCGATGTCTTTGATCATGTGTCGTTATGCTTTCTTGCCGTTGCGCAGCGACGAGAGTTCTTTGAAGAGCTTCTTTTCTTTGTCGGTGAGCGTTTCGGGAAGCTGGCCGATCAGACGTACGTATTGATCGCCGGCGCCCGCGCCCTTGACCTTGGGCATGCCTTTTCCGCTCAGACGCAGGAGGCGATTGTTTTGCGTGCCTTCGGGAATCGTCATCGCAACCTGACCGGCCATCGTCGGCACTTTGACCTCGCCGCCTAGGACGAGATCGTACATGCTCACCGGTAGATCGACGTAGAGGTCGTCACCCTTGCGTTTGTACGTCGAGTCGTCGTGCAGTTTGACGATCAGATAGAGGTCGCCGTTCGGTCCGCCACCCACACCGACGCCGCCTTGACCCGCGAGGCGAATACGCTGGCCGTCACCGATGCCTTTGGGTATCGTGACTTCGAACTTCTTATTGACGAGGATCCGCCCGGTGCCGCTGCATTGCGGGCAAAGCCGTCCGCTGTCGGTTCCGGTTCCATGGCAACGTGGGCACAGATCTTCGACCTGTAGGGACACGGCTTTTTTGCCGCCGTCGTACACGTCGCGCAGTGAGAGTTCGATTGTCGTTTCGAGATCTTGCCCACGCTGCTGAAACGTCGTGCTTTGGGCGGTTTGACGCCGCCCGATGCCCGAGAAGAACATGTCGAAGAAGTCCGAGAAGCCGCTGGGACCCGCCCCGCCGCCCTGAGCGCCGCTAAAGTCGAAGGTGTCCTCGTCGAAACGCGTGCTACGGTACTGGCGCTGTTGTTCGGCTTGACGCGCGGCGCGCTGCCAATCCGATCCCAACGCGTCGTACTTCTTGCGCTTGTCGGGGTCGCCCAATACCTCGTAGGCCTCGGAGATCTCTTTGAATTTCTCTTCCGCGGCTTTGGGGTTGTCGGGATTCGCGTCCGGATGCCACTTGCGTGCGAGCTTGCGGTACGCGGATTTGATGTCTTTTTCCGCCGCGCCCTTCGGCACGCCCAGGAGCGCGTAATAGTCCTTGTAATTCATCCGTCGGCTTTGGAGACGAGGACTTTGGCCGGACGCAGCAATTCCTCGCCGATCGTGTAGCCTTTTTCAGCGACTTCGAGCACGGTGTCGTCGGCGACGCCGTTTGCGGCCGGCAGCGTGCCGATCGCCTCGGCTACGCGCGGGTCAAACGGTTTGCCCTTGACGTCGATGACTTTGACGCCCTCGCTCGCAAGGATCGACTCGAAGCCGCGCAGCGTCTGTTCGATGCCGCCGCGCAGTTTTTCGTTACCGCCGGCATCGAACGCCAGCGCGCGCTCGAGGTTATCGAGTACGGGAAGGAACCGTTCGAGCAATTTGCGCCGGTGCGACGTGACGATCGACTCGATGTCGCGCTGCATCCGCTTTTTATAGTTTTCGAAGTCCGCCATCGCGAGCAGAAACTTCTGGTAGTTTTCGTCGGCCTTGGCGTTGGCCGCATCAAGCTGGCTGCGTACGTCGCCGCTCGACGTTGCAACGTCGTCGAGTGTCGCCTCGCCGGCCTCAGTGTACAATTCGTTATCGTTCATAATGCTTGCTATAAAGTGTACGCGGCCCATCGCCCTTCGACACGGGTTCGGCTACCGCCGAACCCTGCTCAGGGTGACACCCTTAAGTGGTCATCCTGACACCGCTAAGTGTCATCCTGACACCGCTAAGTGTCATCCTGACACCGCTAAGTGTCATCCTGACACCGCTAAGTGTCATCCTGACACCGCTAAGTGTCATCCTGACACCGCTAAGTGTCATCCTGAGCTTGTCGAAGGACGAAGGACGTGCGTGTGCTTTATTTTGCCTCTTTGAACTCGGCGTCGATCACGTCACCCTCGGGTGCGCTGCTGCCGTTGTTCTGTGCGCCCACGCCGGCCGTTTCGCCGTTTTGTGCAGCACCGGCGGCATCGCCGTTGGGAGACGCGGTCTTGTAGAGCAGCTCGGCCATCTTGTAGCTGGCTGCCTGCAGCTTCTCGATCGCGGGTTTGATCTCGGCGATCGTGCCGTTTTCGCTGATGCGCTTGAGCTCTTCGAGCGCCGCTTCGACTTCGCCGCGCGCGGCTGCGTCGAGTTTCTCGCCGACTTCCTTGAGCGATTTCTCGGTCGAGTAGGTCAAGCTGGAAGCGTTGTTGCGAACTTCCGCATCCTCGCGCTTGGCTTTGTCGGCCGCGGCTTGGAGCTCGGCATCTTTGACCATGCGGTCGACTTCGTCTTTGTTGAGATTGGTCGACGCGGTGATCGTGATCTGCTGCTCGCGGCCCGTGCCCAGATCCTTGGCGCTGACGTTCACGATGCCGTTGGCGTCGATGTTGAACGTTACTTCGACCTGCGGTACGCCGCGCGGAGCCGGCGGCAACCCTTCCAGACGGAAGCGCCCAAGCGTCTTGTTGTCCCCCGCCATCGGGCGTTCGCCCTGGAGCACGTGGATGTCGACCGACGTTTGACCGTCTTCGGCCGTCGTGAAGATCTGCGACTTCTTGGTCGGGATCGTCGTGTTGCGTTCGATCAGCGTGGTCATCACGCCGCCGAGCGTTTCGAGTCCGAGCGAGAGCGGCGTGACGTCGAGCAGAACGACGTCGCGAACTTCACCCGCGAGTACGCCGGCCTGGATCGCCGCGCCGACCGCGACGACTTCGTCGGGGTTGACGGTGAGGTTGGGATCTTTGCCGGTGAGCTTCTTGACCAGCTCTTGGATGACGGGCATGCGGGTCGAACCGCCGACCATCACCACTTCGTCGATCTGCGAGATGTCGATCTTTGCATCGGCGAGCGCGTTCTTGAACGGCGCGATGCAACGATCGGTCAAGTCGGCCGTCAGCTCTTCGAACTTGGCACGCGTGAGCGTGATGTCCAGATGCTTGGGGCCTTCCTGGTCGGCCGTGATGAACGGCAGGTTGATCGACGTCTGCACGACGGCGGAAAGTTCGATCTTCGCCTTTTCAGCCGCTTCGGTCAGACGTTGCATCGCCTGCTTGTCTTTGGACAGGTCGATGCCTTGTTCTTTACGGAACTCGGCGACCAGCCAGTCGACGATACGGGTGTCGTAGTCGTCGCCGCCCAAACGCGTGTCGCCGTTGGTCGATTTGACTTCGAAAACGCCGTCGCCGACTTCGAGAATCGACACGTCGAACGTGCCGCCGCCCAGGTCCCAGACCAGGATCGTCTCGTTGCCTTTTTTATCCAAGCCGTAGGCAAGCGCCGCGGCCGTCGGCTCGTTGATGATGCGCAGGACTTCAAGCCCCGCGATCTTGCCGGCGTCTTTGGTCGCCTGACGCTGCGCGTCGTTGAAATAGGCGGGAACGGTGATCACCGCTTTGGTGACCCGTTCGCCGAGATAATTGCTCGCGTCGTTGACAAGCTTTTGCAGCACCATCGCGCTGATCTCTTGCGGCGTGTAATCCTTGCCGTCGATCTTGACGCGATAGTCGCCTTCGCCCATGTGGCGCTTGATCGAAGCGATCGTGCGATCGGGATTGGTGATCGCTTGACGCTTCGCGAGTTGGCCCACGAGACGTTCGCCGGTCTTGGTAAATGCCACGACCGACGGGGTCGTGCGCGACCCTTCGGAATTGGGAATGACGGCGGGCGAACTGCCCTCCATCACGGCAACGACCGAATTGGTCGTGCCAAGGTCGATACCGACCACTTTTGCCATGAAATTATCTACCTCTCAGTTATGTGTTCCGCGAGTGACCTGGACCAGCTTCTGGCCGCATCCTCGTCGCAGTCGAGCCGAGGCAAACGCACCGAGGTAAGTGCAAGTTCGCGACGATCCGGCGATGCGAAACGGGAGGGCCATCTGCCTTGCCGCTTACGGCCGCCTGCAGACGTTGTTTACCCGCAATTCTGCGGGACCCGATCATCATACACGATGAATGGGCCTAGTGTTTCCGACACAAAAAACACGCCGCCGGTTGCAGGAATGGCCTCCTGAAAGCCGGCGGCGTTGGTGGGGTGAGCGAGCCGAGGTTAGGGCCCCTGGCCTTGGCCCTGCTGCGGGATGGCTTGCTGGACGGCCTGTCGCTCCTCGAGCGTGATCGCGAGCAACTTTTTGACGCCCTGGGACCAGACGTCGAGCCGCAGAATGTCGCCGGGCTTCTTGGAGGCGATGTACTTGCGTAGCTCGTCGGCGTTGGTCACGGGCTTGCCGTCGGCTTGTAGGATCACGTCCCCGGGTTCGAGGCCCGCCTTGTCGGCCGGGCTGCCGCTCTCGACGATATAGACGCCCACGCCGCCTTGGCCCGTGTAGCCGATCTGGTTGCGGATCCCCTTGGTCAGGTCGACCGGCGCGAATCCGGCAAAGCCCGTGTCGGTCCCCTGGTGGATACCCGGGTTGCTGAGCAACTCGGGGATCACTTTTTTGACGATGTTGGACGGGATCGCAAAGCCGATTCCCTGACCGCCCTCATCGGTGAGTTGGTTCACGCCGATGACCTGGCCGTCGATATCGACGAGCGGACCGCCCGAATTGCCGGGGTTGATTGGGGCCGAGGTCTGGAGCAGACCCTTAAAGTCGTAGTAGCCGTTGCCGCCGCCTTCGACGCCGACTTTCTCCTCGCGGTTGAAAGCCGACACGATTCCGAGGGTGACGGTCTGCTGCAATTCGTAGGGTTCGCCGATCGCGATTGCCCACTGACCCTGCTCGAGCTTGTCGGAGTCACCTAATTGCAGTGGAGGCGGCAGCTTCTTGTAGTTGTCGACGCGCACAATCGCAAGGTCGGCACCGATGTTCGCGGCCACAACGTGGCCCGCAATGTGATCCCCGTTGGGGAAGATCACCGTGAGGTTCGAGATCTTCGCGCCGTTGGGCGGATTGATCACGTGCGCGTTGGTGACGATGTCGCCCTTGTCGTCGTAGACGAAGCCCGAGCCCGACGCTTGACCCTTGTAGTGCTGAACGACACCGGGGCCTTGCTGTCCGAAGAACTGCTGGATCATCGGGTTGAGCGGAACGACTTGTTGGCCGTTGATCGTCTCGGTGATCGCGACCACGGACGCTTTGGTGCGCTTGACGGCGCTCACGATGCGATCCTGATCGCTCACCCCGGTCAGCGGAGCCGCGGCGATCGCCGCCGGCGGCGTATGGTTGGGACCGGCAACGTTTGCAAAGTGCGTGCTCGCGTAGAGCATCATGACGAAGCTACCGATTATTGCGCCCACGAGGCCGACGATGACCGTGGGCATGACGCGATTTTTCACCATTCTCCTGATCTTGCGGCGAGAGTTACTAGCCCGTTCCTACCAACGGAACGTGGTAAGAGTTACCCAATATTTCTTAAGGACTGATGAGAGACCGAATGCTTGGCACTACGTCGTCGGCTACGATCATTCCGTCTAGAAGGCGGATCACGCGGCGGGCGTTGCGCGCTACGTTCTCATCGTGCGTCACCATGACGATCGTACGGCCCCGGTCGTGCAATTGATCGAACAGGGTCATAATATCCGTGCTGGTTTTCGTATCTAGGTTACCGGTTGGCTCGTCGGCCAACAGCACCGCGGGGTTATTGACCAGCGCGCGGGCGATGGCGACGCGCTGCTGCTGGCCACCCGAAAGTTCGTTCGGCTTATGGTTTGCCCGGTCGGCCAGTCCCACGTCGTCGAGCGCCGCCTGGGCCAGGCGCTGGCGGTCGCGCCCGCTCACGCCGGCATAAAAGAGCGGCAGCGCGACGTTCTTGAGCGCGTCGGTGCGGGCGAGCAGGTTGAAGCCCTGGAACACGAAGCCCAGTTTGCGCAGGCGAATAGCGGCCAGCGCGTTGTCGTCCAGGTTCGAGACGTCCTCGCCGTCCAAACGGTAGGTCCCGCTGGTGGGCCGGTCGAGGCAGCCGATGATGTTCATCATCGTGGACTTCCCCGAGCCCGAGGGTCCCATGATCGCAACGTATTCGCCGCGTTCGATCCGCAGGTCGATGCCGTGCAGCACCGGCACCTCGAGCGAGCCGTTCTTGTAGGTCTTGGTGATAGCGGTGAGTGCGATCGCCGCGGAATCATTCATAGCGAAGTGCCTCGATGGGATCGAGCCGTGCGGCGCGATAAGCGGGATAGGTTCCAAATGCGACGGTCACAATCGCCGCGAAGCCGATGGCGATCCCGAAGGCCTCCGTGTACGGCAGCGCGACCGTCGTGCCGGTGAGCTTGACGATGAAGACATCGTTGACGAAGGCTCCAATGCCCAGGCCGATCGCCATGCCGGTCAGGCAGCCCGCGCTGCACAGCATCAGCGCTTCGACGAAAAACTGCCAGAGTATCTGCGAGCGCGTCGCGCCAATCGCCTTGCGTACGCCGATCTCGCGGGTGCGCTCCGCGACGGAGACCAGCATGATGTTCATGATGCCGATTCCGGCGACAAGCAGCGATACCGCGCCGATGAGCGCAACGACCAGCGTCATTGCGCTGAAGATGCCGTTGATCGAGCCGGTGATCTGCGATTTGTCGAAGGTCTGGTAAGCGAGCCCCTGAGCGCCGCCGCGCAATTCGCGCAGCTTCGCGATCACCCGCATCTCCAGCGCGGGGATCTGATCCGGCTCGTCGGTCACAAAGCGGGCGGCGTAAATCTGATCGCCGTGCACGTAGTTGCGAACGTAGGTCGTCCACGGGATTGTGATGTTGCCGCCACCGAAGTTTGAATTGAGGAAGCCTTGTTTCGGCGGTACGAGAACGCCGATGATCAAGTAGCGGCGCGAGCCGACGTAGATGCTCTCGCCGGTCGGATCTCCGCCGTCGGGGAAGAGACGCTGATACGCATCGTGGGGCAGTACGCAGACGTCGGTTCCGAGATCGACGTCTTGTTGCCCGAGGTGCCGCCCGTACTGCGTTGGCGAGTTGTTGAACGGAATCGGTCCCTCCGGCGAAATGGTCTCGCGCGCAACGTTGTGGCCGCTGCGGACTACGTCCGGGAATCCTCCTACCGGTAAGGCGTCCACGATGCCGGGAATCTGTTTGAGCTGGCTAAGATCGTCAAGGCGGATCGCCGCCTGCTGCACATTGCGCTGCGTGGAGTTGGGATAGACGATGAACGTGTTGTCCGCGAAGGTCCCCAGTGCCCCGTTTACCGCTCCGGCCATGCTGTTGCCAAGCACTTGAATCGCGACGACCGCGCCGACGCCGATGATCAGCCCGAGCGTCGTGAGCAGCGAGCGGACGCGGTTGGCGTTTAACACGCGCCACGCTTCTTCGAGATAGATCACGAGCGCAGCGCCTCGATCGGGTCCATATTTGCCGCGCGCAGGGCGGGATATGAACCGAAGACGGTGCCTACCAACAGCGAAAACGTGAGCGCGATGCTGACGATCAGCAGGTAGGGAATCAGCAGCGCGCCGAGTTGCTTGCTGAGCAGGCTCGCCGCACCCACGGTGGCCAGCAGGCCGATGACCATGCCGAGGAGACCTCCGCCAAGCGAAAGCAGCACGGCTTCCATCAAAAATTGCGTAACGATGTCTGCGCGATTGGCGCCGACCGACTTCCGGATGCCGATCTCGCGCGTGCGTTCGGTCACCGAGACGAGCATGATATTCATGATGCCGATTCCGGCGACGACCAGCGCCACACCGCCGATGGCCGAGAGGCCGACGCCCACCAGGTTCAGGACGTTGTTGAAGGTCTGCAATTGGCTGGCCGCGTTCTGGACGCGGTATTGCGCGCGGTCGCCGTGGAGGTGCTTGAGTTCGGCAACGGCGGCCTTGCCGACCGCGTCGTCGGCCAATGGGTCGGATGGGTACACGGTGATGAAATCGGGCGGGGTGTCAAATGCGAAGGTGTCGTGGTAGGTTGTGTACGGCACGATAATCGTCGAACTGCCGGCTAGGCTATTGAAGAGCGAACCGTTGATGTCGGCATAGACGCCGACGATCTTGAAACGTGTCCCGTTTATGCGCAGGAATTTCCCCTCGGCGGGGGCGCTGCCGAAAAACTTGCGCGCGACATCTTCGGTGATCACCGCGACGTGTTGCGCGCCGTCAACCTCTGCAGCGGTAAATTTGTGACCCTCGTTCATCTTAAGTCCATCGGTGTGGTAGCTCCCGTCCTGCTGCAAACCGATGTGGTCGGTGACGTTGTTGGCGGTGACCGTCGCGGTTAGATTCCAGATTGGAAGCACCTCGCGCACGCTCTGGCCGAGGGCAGTGCGAATCGCGTCGAGATCGCGATAATGGATCTGCGCTTGCTGCGGGTAGAGCTGGGAGGGATCGACGAAGACGACGGCCGGCTCTTGCCCGAATGACGCGAAGCTCGAGGCGATTCCGCTCGTTGCCGCGCGGCTGATGCCGAATACCGTGATGATCGAAGCGCTTCCGATGATCATGCCCAGCATAGTGAGCATCGAGCGAACGCGGTTGCGCCATAGCGACGCGATCGCCTCTTCGAGATAGGCGATCAGCCGGCTCACGGAGTTGGCGACGCGAGCGGGCTCGCGGAGGGAAGAGACTTGACGGGCGATCCGTCCTTGAGCAGCGGATTTTTCTCGATCACGATCTCTTCACCGGGGGTGAGTCCCGACGTAACGAGCGTCGAAGCGTCGCCGACTTGTCCGGTGTGTATCGTTGTCTTGTGCGCTGTGCCTTTGCGCACGACGTAGACGTACGAGCCTTCCTTGTCCTTGCCGATCGCGTCGTTGGGAACGACGACGGCATGCGGAATGTCGGTCGTGAGGATGTCGACGTCGGCGGTCATACCGTCTTTGAGAAAAGATGGCGAATCGTCTAGCGCGATCGTCGTAAGAATCTGTTTGGCCGTGCTCGACGCGTCGGTCGACTTTTGCGCGACGGGTGCAATGTAGCTGACGTGACCACGAATCGTTTTGTTCGGAAAGTCCTGGCCGGTGACGTTTGCGCGCTGGCCGAGACGAACGTTGATGATGTCCTGCTCGTCGACTTGGGCTTTGACGACGTAGCGGTCGCCGGCGGCCATCGTAAAGAGCGTCTGCCCGGCGTTTACGGCGTCCCCCTGTTGTAGGCTGCGAAGCGGATCGCCGGTTTCGCTCGCGACCGTCTGAACGATCCCTGTCATCGGCGCAACGATGCGCGTGAAGGCCACCTGTTGTTGGTTTTGCGCGTTGAGGATTTTGGTTTTTTCGAGCTGCGGCCTGCGCGGCTTGGACGCTATCCTGGCCGTAGCCCGAGACGGCGCCGAGCTTAAGCTGCGCGACGGCCTGATCGTAGGCGACCTTGGCTTGATCGAGCTTGGCGCGGTCGGCGTCGACCTGGCTGCGCGCTATCGCCTTTTGCGCCAACAGCGCTGCATCGGCGTTGTAGACGCGCTGCGCTTCGTCGAGCGCGCTCTTGGTCGTTTCAACCTGAGCTTGATATTGAACGCGGGCATTCTGTTCGTCGATGCGCGCAGTCGACACGTTCGCTACGGAGTTGGTATAGTCGGCCTGGGAGCTTGCGGCGTTAAAATCCAACGTCGGATTCTCGACCGTGGCGAGAAGCTCTCCAGCAGAAACGTGCGATCCGGCCTTGACGTAGATGTGTTGGACGTTACCAGCGACCAGGGTCGGTACCGTGACGGTGGTCGGATTCATCACGACGCCGTTCTCCGGCAGCGTAACCGTAAAGTTGCCGTACGCGACGCGGTGCGTCTTGACGGGGATGGTGTCGTTGGCGCTCCGGCGCCCCGCCACGACCGCGATGCCGATGACGGCGACGAGCGCGACGATGACGATGATGGTGTTCCGCGTGCGATTCATGAGCGTCCTTCTCTAGAGATCGGCTACCGCGCTCTGCGGTGTGTACGTACCTAGCGAAACCCGAAGCTTGACGACGGCCTCCACGTAGGCGATGCGGGCGGCGACGAAATCGGATTGCGCGCCCACCGATTGCTGTTGGGCTTGGATCACATCGGACAGCGCGATGACGCCGTGCTTATATTGCAGTTCCGCGATGCGTGCGGATTCGGTACCCAGGCGCGATTCGTCACTGGCGTAGCTGAGTTGAGCGAGCGCTGTCTGTGCCGCGCGGTAGCTCTGACGCACATCGATGTCGACTTGCGTGCGCGTCTGGTCGAGCGCGCGTTCGGCGGAAACGATGGCGGCGTCGTCATTGATCCGCTCGGTGTGGCGCTGGCCGTAATCGACGAAAGGCAGCGTGAACGTCGTCGTCGCGCCGAGCGTCCAGAAGCCCGGCGATCCTCGCGTTACGAACTGATGGACGCATGTGACTCCCGGCACGGCGAGCTGTAGACATTGCTGATACCCAGCGTCCAACGATTGCTGTTCTTGCACGAAGACCGTCGGCGAGATCTGGCTGCCGAACGCCGCCGAGAACTGCACTTGCGGGAAGAGCTCGCGATTCCAGCCCTTGCGCGTCAATTGCGCGGCGGTGACGCCGTCACGCGCCGCCTTGATGTCGGGGCGCGCATTGAGCGCGATGTTTTCGAGCGTCCCGACCGGCTGCGCGGGCATGCGCGGCTCCTCGATCGTCTGTGGAAACGCGAACGCCTGATCCAGCGGCGCGCCGATCGTCTGCGCGAGCGACTCGCGTGCGTTGTCGACATCGGAGCGCGCGCCCAACAGCGTGGACGCGCTCTTGGCCTGCGCGACCTCGGCCCGCAGAACGTCGACGCCGGCTGCGACGCCGGCGTGCTCCTTGACCTTGGCTTCGCCGGCCAGAACGTTTTGGTAGGACAGATCCGATGCGTCGACCGAGACGATTGCCTGTTTCTGCATCACCGAAAAGAACGCGTTGGTCACGGTGGCTGCGATTTGATCTTCGGTGTCGGCCAGCGTCTGCTCGGCCTGCGAGGCGGCCGCCTTCGCCGACTGTAGTTGGATGTACGAAAGGCCGCCGGTGTCCAGCGTGTAGTTGGTACCGATTTGCGCCGTGTTCTGGCTAAAGACGTTCTGTTGCTGCGCGCCGATGATGCCGTAGACGCCTTCGTAGTTGCCGCTCTTGGTCGCGTAGTTCTGCAACTGTCCGTTGACCATCGGAAAAGCGGTCCCCGCGGCTTGGGCAACGGTATGTTCGGCCTGCGTGACCGCAGCGTATTGCTGGGCGACGGTGGGACTGTGATTGAGGGCGTAGGACACGGCATCCGAGAGGGTCATGGGAGCCGCCGCAGCGCACGCCGGCCCGGTCGCCGCGATGAACGCGACGCCGGCGAACGCGAAGCGGATGAAGGTTGGTCCCATGATGTGCTAGCGGGCGAGCGCGCCGAGGACGATCGCGGGAAGCAGCAGGGTCAGGATTCCGCCGAGCCACGCGGGGATGCGCGGCACGCTTCCGATCGTCGCCAGCGCCGCGATCTCGAGGCCGGTAGCCCAAATGGAGAACGGCGTGAAGAAGGCCAGGAACGTGTGCAGCTTGACGCTGGTCGCCGGTACGAGCATCGCAAGGCTCGGCACGGCGGTTTGCACCGCTTGCGAGCTGTTGAAACTATCGACGCCGCGCGTGAACACGATGATTGCGACCGCGACCGAGCCCAGCACGTTCACGAGCGCGATGTTCCACTGCGCCGCCCAATACTTGGCGAAGGTTCCATCGCCGTGACCCAGTGCGTTGAAGACCAATAGCACGACCGCTCCGATCAGCGCTCCGATCGCGAAGATCAGCGGCGTAAATATCCAGCCCAATGCGGTGAATTTTTCGACAACCGAAAGTTGGGCTTGCTGCTGGTCGGCCGATAGACCCGAAAGTGCGGGATTCGTTGCGACCATGTTCGGCCAGTCTGCAGTGATCCCGTGAATGATCGCGGGGGTCACGAGATACGATGCGAGCATGCCGATGACAACGACGATCAAAAGCGCCCAGCCCCACGTCGGTGCGATGCGCAGGGATTCAAAGGCTTCCTTGGGGGCAACGATCGTGTCCCAAGCGGTCTTTAGACCGTTTGGGCGCGGCGCGGTTTCGACGGCCATTGTGGCACCTCTCTCCATAAAGCGTCGTGCAGGCTATCGGCATTTTGTAACGCCGACGGCTGGCAATTGTTTCAGATGGACGGCGCTTGTGCCTTGTGCCATCAGCGCGGCGTCGTCGGGCGAATCGAAGATTGCCTCGACCGGCTTGCGATGCGCGATCACCTGATAGGCCAAATGGACGCGTTTCCGGCGCGCCTCTAGCAGTCGCAATTCCAGGTTTGCGCGCAAGCGCCGCAGGGCCCGCGCCGAGTACAGATCGCGGAGGGCGGGAGCGCATCGCTGCGGTGGGGGCGGCACGGCCGCGGTCAGCGTCCAGAGGACAAGCGAGGTCACGAGCGCCCGCGCGAGGTATCGAAGCATCATACACCCCTATCCCGCGTTCGCGCGCCCCTGGAAAGTGGACCCCTTCTTGAACCCTGACACCTTGATCGTCCCCGCGCCCCCGGGCGAACCCTACACCCGCGTCATCCCTCTGGGCGGCTGCGGCGAGATCGGCCGCAACATGACCGTCATCGAAACCAACGACGATCTGGTCGTCGTGGACTGCGGTCTGATGTTCCCCGACGAGGAGATGTTCGGCGTCGACATCGTCATCAGTGACTTCAGTTACGTTCGGGAGCGCGCGCACAAGCTGCGAGCGGTGCTGGTGACGCACGGGCATGAAGACCACATCGGAGGCCTTCCGTACTTCATCAAGGAGTTTCCGCAGACCCCGATCGTCGGCACGGCGCTGACCGTCGCGCTGATCAAGGCCAAATCGCGCGAGCACAAATTCGGCGACATCGATTTCGTCGTGGTACAGCCGGGCGATCGCGTGCGCCATGGCGCGATCGAAACCGAGTTCGTGCATATCAATCATTCGGTCGCAGGAGCGTGTTCGCTGGCCGTGCGCACGCCGGTTGGAACGATCTTTCACACCGGCGACTTCAAATTCGACCAGACGCCGATCGACGGACGGCCGGCGGACTTTGCGCGGATCGCGCGCATCGGCGAAGAGGGCGTGCTCTGCATGCTTTCGGATTCGACCAACGCGGAGCGCCCCGGACACACGCTTTCCGAACGCATCGTCGGCGAAGCGTTTACCGCGATCTTCCAGCGCGCCAAGGGCCGTATCGTGATCGCCTCGTTCGCTTCGAACGTGCCGCGCATCCAGCAGGCCGTCGATCACGCGGTGCGATTCGGCCGCAAGATCGCGTTTCTCGGGCGGTCGCTGCAGAACGTCGTGCACTTCTCGACCGAACTCGGTTATCTGCGCATCCCGGCCGAGCAGACGATCAAGATCGAGGACGTCGAAAGCTATCCGCCCGAGCAGATCGTCGTGATGACGACGGGTTCGCAGGGCGAACCGATGAGCGGACTGACCCGCATGTCGGTACGCGACCACAAGAAGTTCCGAATCGTGCCCGGCGACACGATCGTGATCAGCGCGACGCCGATTCCCGGCAACGAAAAGAGCGTTTCCAAGACGATCAACAATCTCTACAAGCTCGGCGCGACGGTCGTGACCGGTAGCGACGGAAAGTCGCATGTCTCGGGCCATGCCTCGCAAGAAGAACTCTTATTGATGCTCAACTTGGTGCGCCCCGAGTTCTTCATGCCGCTCCACGGCGAGTACCGGATGCTGGTTCAACACGGGCGACTCGCGGTCAAGACGGGCGTGGAAGCCAGCAACGTGTTCGTCGTCGAGAACGGCGACGTGCTCGAGTTCACCGGCGAATACGGCGACAAGATCGGCAAGACGTACGGCGGTAACGTGCTGGTTGACGGCTCGGGAATCGGCGATGTCGGCGAAGCGGTGCTGCGCGATCGCAAGGCCCTTTCCAACGACGGCATCGTGATCGTGGTCGTCGCCATCGACGCGGAAGAAGCGCGCGTGATCGGCGAGCCGGACCTCATCACCAAAGGTGTCTTCTATCTCCCCGAATCCGGCGCCGTCCTCGACGAATTGCGCGCGGCGCTGCGTGCCGCGATAGCGGAAGTTTCGGTCGAAGGAATGCGCGACGTCACCACCGTCAAGGAGCACATTCGCAACACGCTCTCGCGCGCGATTCACGCGCGTTCCAAGCGACGCCCGGTGGTGATTCCCGTCGTGATGGAAGTCTAAAGCGCCATCGGCGTCGCCTTGAGCTTGTTCGCCGCGCTGTTTTACGGCGCGGCGGATTTCTGCGGTGGCCTTGCGACGCGTCGCACCGCGACCATTGCGGTCGCGGCGCTCTCGCAATCCGCCGGGTTTGCGCTGTTGCTGCTCGTGCGCCCGTTTTTCCCATCGCATGCGGTGGCATCGGATTATCTGTATGGCGCGCTCGGGGGATTATGCGGCGCGTTCGGGCTCGCACTGTTCTACCATGCGCTCTCGATCGGGAAGATGGGTGTCATCTCGCCGATCACGGCGATCCTGGCGGCGGGGCTTCCGCTGGCTGTAGGTGTGGCGCGCGGCGAGCATCTTGCCCCTGCGCAGGTCGCCGGGATCGCGATCGCGCTGATCGCGATCGTGTTAATCTCGCTGTCGACGCAGCCCGACGGCCGGCGTGAGATCGCGACCGCCGGCGTCAAAGAGGCGATCGTCTCGGGCCTTGCGCTCGGTGGATTTTACCTGTGTCTGGCGGCGACGCATCGCGCTGCCGGCCTGGACAATTTAATCGGCGCGCGCGTGGCCTCGATCGGCTTTTTGGTGGCGGCCGGATGGGTGATGCGGACGAACTTCGTTCCGCGCGCGACGGATTGGCCGCTGATCGTCGGCGCCGGATTGCTGGACATGACGGCCAATGCGCTCTTCGTGCTCGCCACGTTCTACGGGTATCTTTCCATTGCCGTCGTCTTGACCTCGCTCTATCCCGCGAGCACCGTCTTCCTCGCGCGCATCGTGCTCAACGAGCGCCTCCAAGCGCTGCAAAAAGCCGGCGTGGTTCTGGCCCTCGCCGGCGTCGTGTTGATCTCGGTCCGCTAGCTACTGCAAGTTGTTCAGATCGACGTGGGTCGAACAGTCGGACGCGGCCTCGCCGATGTAGCGCGGTCCGCTGTCGGTGTCGTCCATGCGGTTGACTTGGCAGCTACTCAGTCCTAGCGAACCGGCTTGCGCGCCGGGAACCAGCGGTTCGATCGCGACGGCGCTGGAATGAATCGCCCAGCCGTCCGGCACGATCAGCATTTGATGTTTTCCGAAGATGATCGCTTGACCGAACGGGGCTTTGGCGATTTTTCCGCCCGGCCCCAGAGCGAGGACGTAAGGCGTTTGGTCGTCGTGTTTGGGGAAATCGATCGTGACGCGATACACGGGTTGGAGCAGCGTGCCGGCGGGATAGACCAGGCTCGACGGGTGGGCGCGAATGCGGCCGGGGCGGTTGTTGTCGCCGCGGCAGTAGAGCATCGCGTCGGGGGGCGTCTTCGCACCGACCTTCGCGTCGAGCACCGAGGGCTCGTCGGTCCGCTTGACGCCCGTGACACGCACCCAGTGGCCGGCGCAGTCGGCGGTTCCGGAAGTCGTGGCGTTCACGACCAGGTGCACGGGATTGGCGAAACCGCTCGTATTGGCGGCGACGAGGAACGCGCCCAGGAGGGCAGCCGGCAGATTCATGATCGCCTATTTTTCATGAAGGCTGCGCCGAGCCCCCCTCCGTCGAGGGCTTAGCTGCCGCGGATCTTCGAAAGCTGGATGGCGTGGGTGAAGCGGGCGATCTCTTCGCGCTGATAGCCGTCGATCTCGATGAAAGCGACGCCGTAGACTTCGCGCTCGCGCACTGGCTGAAAGCGCGTGACCACACGGCCGCGCAGCGTCATTTCTTCAAATGGACGGCGCATGTCGGCGCGACCGCCGACGCGGCGCGGCGCGCCCTGCGAAATGTCGATCACTTGCGTTTCTTCGGGGTAAACGTCGAGCACGCTCGACGGAAGCGTGACCTTCATCTCCAGCATCGTACCGATCGCAATCAGCTCTTCGCTGTTCAGGCGGATGCCGGTGGCCGAAATGTCGCCGATCTTGGCTTGCGCCCAGGCGTCGCCTTCGCGGCGATACAGCATCGGGAACGCCGTCAGCGCGCGATAGCTGCCGCGCTGTTCGCGGCGGTCGGTGGTTGGAAGTGCATCGATCGAGCGCTGCATCGTGCGCGACGCCGCTGCGCGACGTTCGAGTTCGCGAACCGAGCGCGCCAGCATGTCGATCTGCGCTTCGGGCATCGCCTCGAACGTGAGATGGTATTCGAAACGGGCGCCCGCGACCGCATTACGGCGCGCTTCGACGCGACCGTTGATCGTGATCGGTGCGCCGCCGATGCTTACTTCGAACTCGACTTCGGTGCCGCGCTCCATGAGCACGAGCGAACGGATCCGGGCGCTGTGCGCCGTGATCTCCATGAGGGTACCGTAGACCGGTGCCGGCAGGCGGCGGACCGTCATGACCACCGGCATCTCCAGCGAGTGGGCGTGCGTCGCCGGGCGCGGACGCTGTGCCGTCGCGGTTGCAACGGCCGCCATCGCGGGCGCGCTGCCGGTGTTCGTGTTCTTCTTCGGGATCCAGCTCATGGTGGTGCCTTTCCGTAGTTCTTGGGGCCTAGTCCGTCCGTAGTTTTGCGAGCTGCACGGCGTGTGTGAAGCGCGCGATTTCTTCGCGTTGGTATCCGTCGATGTCGGTGAACTGCACGCCGTACACTTCGCGACCGCGGGTGGGCGCGAAACGGGAGACGATCCGCCCGTGCACGAGCATTTCCTCGAACGGGCGGCGATTGTCGGGGATGCGCAGTTGGCGGGGGCCGAACGGGCTGATCTCGGTACGATCCTGGGCGCTCGGATAGACCCACAACATCGTGCTCGGTAGGGTAAAGCGCAACTCGACCGCCATGCCGAGGTCCAGTTTCTCGCCGCAGATCAAGCGCAGGCCGCCGGTCGAAACGTCGTTGGCCTCGGCCTCGAGCGCAGGTTTGCTCTCGATCCGATAGCGGACGCGGAAGCCGACCATCGTGCGCACGCTGCCACGCCGTTGTTTGCCCGCCTGCACCGCCGGTTTGGCCGGCTGGCGCGAGTTGGCGCGGGCGGCGGCTTCGCGGCGCTGCATTTCCTGGATGTCTTGATTGAGCCGCGTGCGCTCGGTGTTCGTCATACGATTGAACGTTACGCCGTACTCGTAGCCGCCGCCCGAAGGCGGCGTGCTGCGTGCCACGACGCGGCCCCGCAACTGCATCGCCCGGTGACCCGGGCGCTTGAGCTCGAAGCTCACCTCGCGGTCGCGATCGATCAAAATCAGCGAACGCATCCGGCAGCCGGTCTCTGAGATGTTCACCAGCGTGCCGTACACGGGCGCGGGCAAGCCGGCCTCGATCGCGATCGGAAGCTCGATGGATTGCCGATATGAACTACGCTGATTGCTCCGCTCTTTGTCCGAAGCGGAGCCTTGTGCGAGTAGAAACATCCTTTTTATGAAATCGGCCCCCCCTTGGCTGCTGCTTAACCTAAGACGAACGAACCATGGTTCTAGAGTCCTGGTTTTAACCAATCTTTACATGGCGGCCCCAAATGGTCAGAGTGTGGACCAAACGTCGAGCTTGCGCTTTACGCCCTCGATTACGGCATCGGTGAATTCGGTCGTGGTCGAGTGCCCGCCCAGGTCTGAGGTGGCAATCCCCTCGTGGACCGCTTCGAGCGATGCCTCGTAGATGGCCCGCGATGCGTTGCCGGCGCGCCGGTCCTCGACGTGCGAGAGCACGGCAGCGGCCGCTAGGATCATTGCCAGCGGGTTGGCCACGTTCTTTCCGAAGAGCCGCGGCGCCGTGCCGTGCGGAGCCTCGGCCATCACCACGCTGGGTTTGAGGACCGCATCGTCGGTGCTAGCGGCGGGATCGAAGGCCAGCAGCACGGATTCGGCGCCGGCGATCGAGCCGAAAAGCTGCATGACCAAATCCGAGAGGCAGTCACCGTCGCGGTTGAGCGAAGGGATCACCAGCGGATCGTCACCGGCGTTGGAGAGCAGCAGCGCGTAGGTAGCGTCGATGAGCTGCGGATCGTACGTCACGTCGGGGTGGCGAGCGGCGGCCGCGTCCATCTCTTCCTTAAGCATGCCTTCGTAGACCGGGCTGACGGTGTACTTCGGGCCGCCGAAGACGCGCGCGTTCATCCTTTTTGCGTGCACGAAGGCATACTCGGCAACGTAACGGCAGACGCCGCGCGAGATCGTTTCCGTCCGGTACGCGACTTCGTCGACGCCTTCGCCTTCGCGCCATTCTTTTGCACCGTAGGCATCGCCGACCGCCATGCGCACGACCGAGATCGGCGCGCTGATTCCGGCCACCGGACGAACGCGGGGAAGCTTGCGCCCCGTGCGCACGATCACTTTTCCGTCGATCGCTTTGCGCACGATCGCGTTGGGCGAGCCGACGTCGCCCTTTTGTTCCGGCGTGATCGTCGCGGCTTTGAGGCCGAGCCGGTGCGCGCGCATCGCTTCGGCTGCATCGAGCACGACCGCGTTGTTCGTCGCGCGGCGATTTTCGAGCGAGAGATCGTAGTGCTCGAAGGCGAGCTTGAGGTCGATGACCGATTCATCGAGCACGCGCAGCGACTCGACGAGTAATTCCTGTCCGGTTTGGTCGCCTTCGAGGACGACGATGGTGGGGGTCTGCAAGTGTTCTCCTAGTCGTACGACGAAACGGTGATGTCGATGGCACGAGTACGCCGGAAAGCGAGTGCACGCACACTCAATCTCGAGATCGTCGGGATCGCCGCGTTAGCCGTGGCGCTCCTGTGCGGTGTCGCGCTCGCCGTGCCGGAACATGCCGGCAACGCCGGCCGCGCGCTGGCGGGCGGGTTGCGCCAACTCTTTGGAGGAGGCGCCGCGCTTTTCCCGGTGCTGGTCGCACTCTTGGGCGGCATCGTGTTTCTCGAGATCAACGTCCCGCGGATGATCGCGGGCCTGGGAAGCGCCGCGCTCTCGTACTTTTTGCTGATCGACACGGCGCTGGGATCGGCGGGCCATCGCAGCGGCGGTTTCACGGGCGAACGGATCTGGTCGACGCTGGCGGGCCTGTTCGGCAGCGTGGGCGCCTGGATCGTGCTCGTGTTGGTCACCCTGACGCTCACGCTCTCGCTCACGCAGCTCAGCCTCAAGAAGCTCATTGGCCTGGCGATCGGGGCGCTGCGGCGCATACCGCTTCCGGTGATGCCGAAGATCGCGCTCTCGCTGCCCGAAGGTCACTCCTCGCTGCGCGAGGCGTTCGCGTTGCCCAAAGGCGAGCCGGCTTCGCGGCGCAAGGCCGCCGCTAAACCCGACGCGTTCGATGTGGCCGTCGCCCAGGCCGAGGACGACGAGGAGCCCGCGCCGCCGGCCGCTCCGATCGTGGTACGCTCGGGGTTCGTGCCGCCGCCGGTCCCAGCGCCCGTCATGGGCGAATACGAGCCGCCCTTCGACAAGCTTAGGATGACAGAGGCGCAGGATGGCGCGCGCAACTACAAACTTCCGGACCTTGCGCTGTTCGATCCGCCCCAGGCCCAGATCGTGGACGATTCCAATCGCGCGCACGTCTTGGAAGATACGCTTGCGAGCTTCGGCGTCGGTGCGAAGGTCACGCACATCGAGCGTGGCCCGTCGATCACGCGCTACGAATTGCGCCCCGAACGCGGCGTCAAGATCTCGAAGATCGCGTCGCTAGCCGACGATCTCGCACTCGCGCTCGCCGCTACGAGCGTGCGCATCGAGGCGCCGATTCCGGGCAAGTCCGCGGTCGGTATCGAGGTTCCCAACGCTACGATTTCGGTCGTTGCGATTCGCGAGATCCTCGACGCGCTTCCCAACCGCGGCACGGTGCCACCGCTGTGGATGGCGCTGGGCAAAGACATCACCGGGCGTCCGGTCTTCGGCGACTTGGGCAAGATGCCGCATCTGCTCGTCGCCGGTGCGACCGGTTCGGGTAAATCGGTGTGCTTGAATACGATCATCGCATCGCTGCTGGTGTCGGCGACGCCCGATCAGGTGCAGCTCTTGATGATCGATCCCAAGCGCGTCGAGTTGACCGTCTACAACGGCATCCCGCATCTGATCAAAGAGGTCATCACCGATGCGCGGTTGGCCGCCGGTGCGCTCTTTGAGATGACCAAGGAAATGGACACGCGCTACGAACGCTTCGCCAAGGCGGGCGTACGTAAGATCGAAGAGTACAACGCGAAGTTCCCCGATGAGAAGCTACCCTACGTCGTGATCGTGATCGATGAATTGGCCGACCTGATGCTCGTCGCGCCGGCCAAGGTGGAAACGACGATCATGCGTTTGGCACAGCTCGCGCGCGCGACCGGCATCCACCTGATCGTTGCCACGCAGCGTCCGTCGGTCGACGTGATTACCGGGCTGATCAAGGCGAATATCCCGTCGCGTATCGCGTTTGCCGTCAGTTCGCAGGTCGATTCGCGGACGATTCTCGACATGGGTGGCGCTGAACGTCTGCTCGGCCGCGGCGATATGCTCTACCTTCCGATCGATGCGCCAAAACCCGTGCGCGCTCAAGGCGCGTTCATCACCGGCAGTGAGGTCAACCGTCTCGTCGAGTTCTGGGCCGCGCAGGCACGTCCCGAGAATTTGCTCGACGTCGAGGTCAAGCCGGTTTCCGACGAGGACGAGAATCGCAGCAACGCCGACCCGCTCTGCTACGACGCGGCCAAGTTCATCATCGAGACCAACTACGCGTCGACGGCGCAGTTGCAGTCGCAATTCTCGATCGGCCACCCGCGCGCGGTGCGCGTGATGAAGCAGCTCGAAGAATTCAAGGTCGTGGGTCCGCACGAGGGAACCAAGCCGCGCAAAATTCTCCTCGGACTAGCCGAGCTGGAAATCGTCGCTTCGCGCCTGGGCAAAGGTGAGGGTGGACAGCAAGACCTTTTCGCCGACGCCTAACGCGCTGCGCATCGCCGCCGCGGCGATCGCTCTCGTTGCGCTCGGGCTGTTGCTGCTGCTCGGGCATGCCGTTGGTCGCGCGCCCGATCCCGCGTGGCTGATGACGGCTGAAGCGTCGTGGGTCAATCACTCGACACTGATCGCGTGGTGGATCACCTGGTGTGGATATGCCTATGTGATCGTACCTGTCTGTCTGCTGCTGATCGCGATCGCGATCGTACATCGACGCTGGCGTGACCGCGCGGCATACGCGGTGCTCTGCGTGCTCCTCGCGTGGCGCGGCGCCGATTTCTTCCAGAAGTTCTTCATGCGGCCGCGGCGTCTGGATTGGGTCGTCAGGCACGAGCTCTCGTACTCGTTTCCCAGCTCGCATGCGGCGATCGCGACGGGCTTCTACCTGTTGCTTGCGATCTTCGTTTGGAAGAGCGGCTGGCGCTTCCGGCGTCCGGCTGGCGCGGCACTTGCCCTGCTCGCCGTCGCGATCCTGTGGTCGCGCCTGGCGCTCGGGGCGCACTATGTAACCGACCTGGCGGGCGGCGTACTCTGGGGAATCGTGGTGGTGGCGACGCTCGCATGCTTGTGGCCGAGAAACGTCTTCGAGGGGCCGCCCCCGTCCTCATTAGAATAGGGCGATATGGCTTACCAGATGGACCCCGCGCTCGCGGCGATCGAGCGCAAGGTGGAGGCGGGCGTCCCCCTCTCGATGGAGGACGGGCTGGCCCTGTACCGCACGCCCGACATTCACAATCTCGGTCGCATCGCGCGGGCGCAGAAAGAGCGTAAGAGCGGCAAGCACGTCTACTACGTGCTCAACCGCTACATCAACTCGACCAACGTCTGCTACGCCAATTGCAAATTCTGTTCGTTCGCGGCCGACGAGTTCAAGGAGCCCGAGCGGATCTTCCGCATGACCGCCGATCAGGTCTTCGCCAAGACGATCGAGACCGGAACGAACTTCAACCAGATCCATATCGTGGGCGGACACGATCCGCGCCAGCTTTCGCTGGACTATTGGCTACCGCTGATGCGGCGCTTCAAGGACGCGCTGCCGCACGTGCAGCTCTCGCTCTTTACCGCAGCCGAGATCGAGTACATGGCCAAACGACATCGCATGAGCTTCCCCGACATCGTGCGCACGCTCAAAGAAGCCGGCCTGGACAACGTTAACGGCGGCGCGGCGGAGATTCTCGGCGAGCCGACGCGATCGAAGATCTGCGCCAACAAAGTTTCAGGCGAAAACTGGCTGGTGATTCACGAGGAACTGCACCGTCAGGGCGTGGCCTCCAATGCAACGATGCTCTACGGACATATCGAGTCGCTCGAAGACCGCGTCGACCACTTGATCCGCTTGCGTGAATCGCAAGAGCGCTCGCCCGGCTTCAACGCGTTCATCCCGCTCGCGTTTCACCCCGACGGCAATGAGCTGTCGGACTGCGGCTGGACGACGGGCCTCGATGACCTGCGCACGTTCGCCGTCGCTCGCCTGATGTTGAATAACTTCGATCACATCAAGGCGTATTGGATGATCCAGGGTCTGAAGATTTGCCAGGTCGCGCTGCAATACGGCGCCGACGACATGGACGGCACGCACGGCTCGACTGACGAAGAGATGATCTATCATTCGTCCGGCACGCAGTCGGGTCAATATGTTGACGATCGCGAGTTCCGGCGTCTGATCGAAGCCGCCGGATACGTCCCGGTGCGCCGCAACTCGACCTACGACGAATTCCCCTTCGATTGGACCCCGGCGCCCTTCGAGACGCCCGCTTCGCGGGCTCCTCAGGATGACAGGGTTCGTGCGTAGGATGGGTCTTCGGTGCGGACGGATCGTGTATACCAACGATTTGCCGATCTACACGGCATTCGACGAGGGCGTGATTGGGTATCCGGGCGCGCTGCACGCCGACGTTCCCGCGACGGCTCAACGCGATGCTGACGGGCGGAGCGCTCGACTTGAGTCCGATCAGCGCGTTTGCATTGGGCCAACATGCCGACGAGCTGGTGCTGCTTCCCGATCTGTGCATCGGCGCGCGCGACGAGGTCGTCTCCGTAGTGCTGGTCTCGCAGACGCCTCCTGCGCTGCTCGACGGCGTGACCGATCGCATTGACCAACGAATCCGCCAGCGGGCGCAACCTGCTGCGCGTGCTGCTCGAACGGCGCTACGGAGTGCAAGCCGCAGCTACCTCGACTCCGATCGGCCGCTCGAGGTCGCCGCGCAGGGCAAGCCGGCGCTGTTCATCGGCGACTCGGCGATCGACGCGCTCGAACGCTTTCCGCGCGAGCATGTCTACGATTTGGGAACCGCTGTGGCACGAATGGACCGGCCAGCAAACGGTATTCGCGGTCTGGGCGGCGCGGCGCGATGCCTACGAGCGCGATCCCGAGGCGATGCGCGAATGCATGCATGCGCTTACCGATAGCTACACGTGGTCGCGTTCGCACATGCCCACCGTGATCGCGGCCGCGCAACGCGTCAAGCCGCGCGCGGCCGGCTTTTACGAAAGCCTACTACGGCAAATTGAATTTCACTTTCCACTCGGCGGCGCAGAGCGGTCTTGGCGGCGTTCTGCCGCGAACTTCACGCGATCGGTGCGATCGACGCCGTGCCTCACGCGCTACCGGAGGCCATCGGTGTCGTCACTCGCTGATTTGCTCGACCGTGCCGCAAGCCGGCGGCCGGCTGTCCTTCGACGAAGGCTTGCGCTTGTATCGCGAAGCCGATCTCCACGATTTGGGTATGGCCGCGCACGCACGCCGGATGCAGCTCCATCCCAGCAACGTCGTCACCTACGTGATCGACACGACGATCGACTACACCAACGTCTGTAACGTGCACTGCACGTTCTGCGCGTTTTTCCGCCCCGAGCACATACAACGAAGGACGTACGCTTTCGCACGATCAAGTGCTGGCGCGCGTGAAATATGCGGCCGATCAAGGCGCGACGCAAATCATGATTCAAGGCGGCGTCAACCCCGAATTGCCGCTGACCTGGTTCGAGGAACTCTTCGCTGCGCGTTCGTCGCGAACACCCTCGCGTCGACATCCACTCGCTGTCGGTGTCCGAAATGACGGGGCTTGCAAAAGTCGAGGGTTTACCGCCGCGCGCGGTGCTGGAACGCCTCAAGGCGGCTGGTTTGAAATCGCTCCCCGGCGCCGGCGCCGAGATTCTCGTCGAGCGCGTGCGCAAGCGCATCTCTGCGCGCAAAGTCACGCCGCACGAGTGGCTCGATGTGATGCGTCAAGCGCACCACATCGGACTTCCCACGACCGCGACGATGATGTACGGTTCGATCGAAACCGACGAAGAACGCATCGAACACATGAACGTGCTGCGGGAACTGCAAGACGAGACCGGCGGCTTCACCGCGTTCATCCCTTGGTTCTACGTGCCGTTCAAAACGCCGTTGCGGGGCAAGGAGGCCACGGCGCTCGAGTATCTGCGCGTGCTCGCGGTCTCGCGTTTGTACATGGATAATTTTCCGCATCTGCAGGCCTCATGGCTTACGCCCGGTCTGAAGATGGGCCAACTCGCGCTCTTCTACGGCTGCGACGATATGGGCGGCGTGATCATCGAAGATCGCGTCGTTCGCGATGCAGGCGCCACGAACGAGGCGACGCGGCGCGACCTGGAAACGGTCGTCATCAAGGCGGGGTTCACGCCCGTCATTCGCGACACGTACTGGAACGTGCGCGACGATATGGCGCTCGCAACCGCGTAGGGCGCTACCCGGCAGCCGATTCGATGCAGAGCCGCAGCGCGGTGAGCGCCGAACGGCTCGAGCGGATGATCCCACGTGACGCTCGCAGCGAATACCGTCCAGCGCGAACGACGCGACGCGCGACGACTCGTCGATCCGCACGGCCTCCGCGCGATGCCGGCGCCGGACCAACCGTGAGCTGCGCGTCGAACGTGCGCCGCAGAAGGGCGCGCAGCGCTTTGGTGCGCTGGGCAGGCGCTCGCAGCCGGGCAAGCTCTGGCAACACCTCGCCCAGTTCCGGGCCGCGCTGGTTTCAACGATTCGCTCTTGCGTCAAAATCGCTTCGATGCGGCTTTCGTTTCGGATCACACTTGCGGTCAAATACGCGACCGAAGCACGGCCGTCAGGTTGCGTGAACGCATAGCTGGTAGCATACTCCTCGCCACTCGAAAGACGTTCTCGCGCCTGCTCCCCCTCGGCCCCACCGTTGGACCATAGCGAGAGCAGGTGGTAATGGCCGGTTTTCGCCGCAGCTTCGTTCTCGTAGGCAACCGTCAAATGGTGGTCGTCCGACGGCTCGTAGATGATGATCGGCGTCGCAGCTTTTTCAGCGGTGGAAAAGAGCAGCGAGAGCTGGCTGGACGCGCGGCGCCGTAGCGTGATATCGCGCGCGATATTGAGTCGCAAATGGCGCCCGAATTTGGTTTCGAATGGACGCTCGACGAATTCGATCCAAATGTCCCCACCGTTCTCGCGGGCCAAGAGCGCTTCGCGGTAGTTCGGCCCTCCCGCTTCGATCGCCGCGCGCATCGCCGCCATCAGCGGCGCGGTGTTGTGCTGGGCAAAGATGCTTTCGTAGGGTCGCCCGATCAGGTGCGACTCCTCGTACCCCGTCGCTTCTAAGAACGAGCGGTTGACGTAGACGATCGAGGGGCCGCCTTCCGACGGCGGAATCGCGTCGGTGACGATCACGAAATCGCTCGCGTTCGAGATCGCTTCGGAGAGAAGGCTCATCTCTTCTTGATCGCGGCGGCGTTCGGTGATGTCGTTGATGATGAGCACACCGTGCACGGGCGGCGACTCGATCGGATGCGCGCGAACCTCGGCCCAGAAACGCGAGCCATCCTTACGCGCCAGTTGCAGTTCGGTGACGACGCTCTCGCCGCGCATCACGGCGAGCGTCTGGGCTTGCACCGTCGCTCGGCCGGTGGCTCCGACCAGGATGCGCGGATATGTTCCCGCCTCCAGATCTCCGACCGAGTAGCCGGTTAACCGCGTGAATGCCGCATTGATATACACCACCGTCGGTGTCAAGAGATTGGTGGTGCTAAACCGGACGATGAACACGCCTTCAGGCTGGCGATCGACGGCGGAAGCCAGGAGCTGCGCAAACGCTTCGTGTTCCTTACGGCGTTCGATCGGGTGCGTAGCGCAGACGAACCGGAACGCACCATTGGACGCGGGCCTGAGCGCGCGGACGACGCACTCGATCCAATAGGTGCTGCCGTCCTTGGCGGTTAGCTCAACCTCGAAGGGCGTTTCATCGGCGCACTTGAGGCGCTCGCGCGCCAGTTTCGCGAGTCGCCCGTTGTTGCCCAGCATAAAAAATGGTGTCTCGGTGCCGAAGAGTTCGCTTGCTTCCATCTGCGATCGGGCCAAGACAACCTCATTGGCCCATTCGTAGATGGGAAACGGCTCGCCCGGCTCGATGCGATAGACGACCAAGCCGTTGTGGGCTAACCTGGCCGCGGTTTCCATGACCTCGATATAATCTTCTTTGGTCAGAGTGGCCACAGAGTGCAACCCCGTTCCGTTGCTACTTCACGCCTACGATTGTCCCCGCGCCGAGCACTTCGTTAACATCGTCGAACAGCGCGACCAATTGCCCCGGGGTCACCGCTCGCAACGGCGCGTCGAAACGCAGCTTCAAGGTTCCGCCGGGAAGCAAGGAGGCGGTCGCCGCCGCGGGCACCGCGCGGTAGCGCACCATCGCCGTTACCCGAACCGGGCCACCGGCAAAACGCTGGGGGTCGATCAGGTTCACGTCCTTGGCAATCAGACCACCGGCGAGTAGCTCGTCCTCGCGTCCGACGACGATCGTGTTGGTCGCCGCGTCGATGCGGGTAACGTAGCGCGCGCCCGCGCTGCTGGCCGGCAGCTTCGCCCGCTGCCCAATGGTATAGTGCGCCACGCCCTGGTGCGTCCCGACAGCGGTCCCGGCTTTGTCGACGACCGTGCCTTCGCGCGCGATCTCGGGGCGAACGCGCTCGAGCACGTCGCGGTAATCGCCGCCTTCGACAAAGCAGATATCTTGCGACTCGGTCTTTTCGTGGACCGGCAAACCCATGCGCCGCGCATGCTCGCGCGTCGCCGGCTTCTCCATGGTGCCGACCGGGAGCAGCAGCATCATCAACTGCTCGCGGGTGAGTTGCGCGAGCGCGTACGACTGATCTTTCGCGTTGTCGGTTCGATAAAGGTGCGGTCCGCGCTCGTCGCGCTCGAGCCGCGCGTAGTGGCCGGTGGCGATGAACGACGCTCCCAGGCGCTCGGCGTATTGGGCCAGCGTTCCGAGCTTGACGAAGTTATTGCAAGCCACGCACGGATTGGGGGTGCGGCCGTTCGCGTAGTCGTCGACGAAGCGATCGATCACGTTGCGCCGGAACGTTTCTTCGAAGTTGAGGACGTAATGCGGGATGTTCAGCACGGCGGCGGTGCGGCGAGCGTCGTCGAAGTCGTCGATGCCGCAGCAGCTCTTGGCGTGCGGCGCTCGCGTCGGGGTATACATCTTCATCGTGACGCCGACGACGTCGTAGCCCGCCTCCACCAGGAGCCCGGCCGCAACGGCGGAGTCGACGCCGCCGCTCATCGCGGCGATTACTCTGGGTTTGCTCATAAATCGCTAGCACAGGATAACAGGAGAGAGGGACTAACTCAAAGCCCCAAATGCCAGCGCTAGGTGAGCGGTTTCGCGCCGCACGCGAAGCTCGCGGTCTCACGCTCTCCGACGTAGCCGAGCAAATTCGTATTCGCTCGGTCTATCTGGCTGCCATCGAGGACGAGAATTGGGCCGCCATCGGAGCGCCGGTCTATGCCCGGGGCTTCCTGCGGACCTATGCCCGGTTTCTTGGGCTCGATGCCGAGGAGGCGGTGGCCGACTTCAACGGCTCCTCCCCCGCCCCCGCGCCTCCACCTTCCCAAGCCTCTCCGACCACCAGCTACCGGGCCGACAGCGAGGCTCCGGCCCGCCAGCTCTCGCCGATGATTTGGGTTGCCTCGCTCGTCGCGGTCGTGCTGATCGCGTTCCTGGTGTATAACGAAGCGACGTGGCGCCAGCGCCAGGCCCCGTCGGGCGTGTCGACCACCGCGAGCGCCGGCGCGGCGACGAACTTGGCCGATGCCACGACCTCACCCACCTCCGAGGCCTCCGCGCCGGCCGATGCTTCGGCCAGTCCGACCGATGCCGGGTCCTCGGGGCCGGCCACCTCGCCATCGCCCGATCCGACGCGGACGCTGGAGATCCGGGTGACCGCCCCGTCTTGGCTTAGGGTGACCGTTGACGGCAGTGTTAGCATGGATGGGACCTTTCCGGCTGGGACCAACCGAGTGTTCCGCGGAAAGAACGCGACGTTGCGGATCGGCAACGCCGGCGGGGTCGAGATCGTGGTCGACGGCAAGAGCCTCGGCACGCTCGGCGGCGCGGGCGACGTGGTCGAACGCAGCTTCGTCTTATAGCATCAATCGTATCAGCGTAGGAGTGCCATGCCGAGCGAATCGTCGTTCGATGTCGTGTCGCGCATCGACCAGCAAGAACTGGACAATGCGCTCAATCAAGCGCGTCGCGAGATCGAGAACCGCTTCGATTTCAAGAACTCCAAGACATCGATCGAGAGCGACGATAAGAAGATCACCGTGGTTAGCGATGACGAGATGAAGATGCGCAACGTGATCGACATACTCCAGGGGAAAGCGACCAAGCGCGGGATCGACATCAAAGCCTTCGACATCAGCGAGCTCGAGCCGGCCGCCGGCGGCACCGTGCGCCGGATCATCACGCTGCGCAGCGGGATTCCCAAAGATAAGAGCAAGGCGCTGATGGAGCGGATCAAGGCGCTCAAACTCAAGGTGAACGCGCAGTACCAGGACGAGCAGATCCGCGTGAGCGGCAAGAGTCGTGACGACCTGCAGGCCGTCATGGCCGACCTTAAAGCCATGAACTTCGAGCTACCGCTCCAGTTCACGAATTACCGGTAATATGAGCACCGTTTCATTCGTTTCTCTCGGCTGCGCGAAGAACTTGGTCGATACCGAGGTTATGATCGCCAAGCTCGGCGGTGCCGGGTACGAATTGGTCGGCGATGCAGAGCAAGCCGACACCGTGGTGATCAATACGTGCGCTTTCATCGATCCGGCCAAAGCCGAATCGACCGAGGTGATTCTCGAGCACGCGCAGCGTAAACGGCGCGGCCAGCAGTTGGTCGTGGCGGGTTGTTTGGCGCAGCGCTACGGCGAGCAACTGCAGGCACTGATCCCGGAGATCGACGGCGTGGTGGGCACTGGTGCCTACGGCAGCATCGTCGAACTGCTCGACGACGTGCAAGCCGGGCGCAAACCGATCCGATTGGATTTCGAGGCCGAGCCCGAACATGATTTTCTTCCGCGATTGATTACGACGCCGCGCGCGACCGCATACCTCAAGGTCGCGGAAGGCTGCGATCACCCCTGTACGTTCTGCATCATCCCGAAACTGCGTGGCGCGTTCCGCAGCCGTAGCGAAGAGTCGATTCTCAAGGAAGCGCACGCACTGGCCGGCAACGGCACCAAAGAGTTGATTCTGATCGCGCAGGACACATCGATGTACGGTCGTGACCGCGGTTCGCGCCGCGGCGGGCTGGCACAGCTACTCGAGAAGCTGCACGACGTCGACGGCCTGGAGTGGATTCGGCTGCTGTATCTCTATCCGGCTACCGTCGACCGCGAACTGATCGACGCGATGGCCGCGCTTCCCAAAGTTTGTAAGTACATGGACATGCCGCTGCAGCACGCGCACCCCGACGTGCTGCGCGCGATGCTGCGGCCGTCGAACGGCGAGCGGTACCTGGAAATCATCGAGCAGTTCCGCGAGCGCGTGCCGGGCATTACGATGCGCTCGACCTTCATCGTCGGATTCCCAGGCGAGACCGAGGAACACGTGTCATATCTTGCAGAGTGGATCGATCGCGCGCGTTTGGACCGGGTCGGCTTTTTCGAGTACAGCTCGGAAGAGGGAACGCCCGGCGCGGAGCTTTCCGGAAAAGTACCGGCGCGCGAGCGACGCAAGCGTTTGGTTCGGCTGCGGGAGGCCCAGCGTCTGGCCTCCGAACGCGCGCACGCGACGCGCGTCGGGACGACGGCGCGCGTGTTGGTCGAAGAGCGCCGTCGCTTGCGTAAGAGCGATCCTTTGCGCGAAGCCTTGGGAAGCGCCGACGTTTGGTTCGGACGCTCGCAGGGCCAAGCTCCCGGCGTGGACGGCGGCGTGTTCTTCACGGGTGAGAGCGAGCCGGGTGCATTCGTGAACGTGACGCTCGAGGGTCACGGTCCGTTCGATTTCTACGGCCGTGCCGCCGTCGCGGAGGCCGTCGCCATTGGGTAGGCACTTGGATCCCACGCCGTCGCGCCGGGGTGCGCCGCCGTGGCTTCGCCGGACCGCGCTGATCGTCGGATTGGTGCTGCTCGGCGCGGGATCGGCGCTCGCGGGATTTGCGATCTTTCGCCACGAGAACCCCATCACTGCGATCGCCGAGACGTTCGTGCCCACGCCGCAACAGGTTTTCGGCAAACCCAACATTCTGGTGTTGGTCGAGGGTCTGGACTACGATTATACGGCGAACGACGTCGAGTTTTCGACCAACTCGCGTAGCGACATGATCAAGGCGATCAACATCGATTTCGACACGAAGAACATCTACGTGCTCTCGGTGCTTCGCGATATGCTTGCCACCTATCCCAACGGCTCGCAGCACAAGATCAATCAGGCGCAGTCCGACGGCGGAGCTACCGAAGCCCAGAAAGTGATCGCGTCTTTCCTGGGCGTTCCCGGATTCGACAAGTACGCGGTGCTACGCGTCGACGCAACCAAGGATCTCATCAATGCGATCGGCGGCATCGACGTTGACGTCAAGACGTCCGATTGTTTGATGGATCACACCGGATGCACCGGCGGCCGCATCGACTATGACGACTCGTGGGGGCATCTGCACATACACTTCGCCGAAGGCGTGCACCACATGAACGGCGATCAAGCGGTCAGCTACGGCCGTTTCCGCCACGATTGGTGTAGCGATCCCTGCCGCGTGATGCGGCAAAATGAAGTGATCATGGCTGCAATCGACAAGCTGCGCGGCGATAAACTCAACACGCTGATGCACGCCGGCGATATCCTCAAGGTCGTCCATCGCGACGTGCAGACGAACTTCACCGAGCCCGAAATGGTCGCGCTTGCATCGTATTTCGCCGGCCTTTCGGTCAAGGACTTGCATTTCAACACGACGCCCTACACCGGCGATGAAGAACTCGCCGACGGCGATGACTTGATCCCCGACAAACCGGCGATCGACCAAATGGTGCAGACGATGCTGATCGCGCCACCGACGCCGGAGCCTTCGCCCGACGCTATGGCGCTCGCGTCGATCCCGGCGGCGTCGCTTCGCGTGGACGTAGAGAACGCAAGCGGCATCAACGGCGCTGCTAAGCTCGTTGCCGCCGCACTCAAAAAGCAGGGTTTTATCATCGGTGACGTCGGGAACGCCAACTCCGCCGATGCAGCGAAGACGACGATCCAAGAACACACCAACGTGACGTTCGCGGGGGCAAAGGTGCGCGCAGCCCTTCCGGCCAGTCTCGCCGGCGCGGCGGTCGTCGGGCAGCCCGTGCCGGCCGCTTCGCCGCCGGCCAGCGATGTGACGGTGATTGTCGGGCGCGATTTGGCTCGCGCAATCGTTGCCAAAGCGCCGGTATCGTCCGGCAGTCTCTAGGAGCTGTGGTGGACCGACGGATGAAATCAATGCTCGCGCTGCTGCTGGTCGCAGCATTTGCCGCCGGAGGTTACCGCGTTTTCCGGCACGAGAGCAATCTCGTTCCGGCGATCGTCACGCCTGGAATGAATATCTACGACGAGTTTTCCGGCGATTTTCGCGCTCGTCTCTATCGCGTGGTTCATCGGACGATCGCAGCGGATCACGCGCCGCGTCCTAAATTGATCGCGCTAACATTCGACGATGGACCGTATCCGATGTACACGCCGTTGTTGCTCGACGAGTTGCACACGCTCGGCATCCCCGCAACGTTTTTTCTGATCGGACGCGATGCCCAGCAATGGCCCGAGATCACGCATCGGATCGTCGAGGACGGGAATGAGGTCGCCGATCATACGTTCTCTCATCCCGATCTCGATCACGAGACGCCTGCCCAAGTGCGCGAAGAGGTCATCAAAGGGCGCGACGTTCTGTGGAATCTCTCGCACGATCCGTCGGTTCGCACGCTGATGCGACCGCCGCACGGCCGCTATACGATGACCACGCTGCGCACCGTGACGGGCCTCGGCTACACCGTGGTGCTGTGGACCGACGACTCGGGCGACTGGCGTACGATGACCCCGCAGCACATCGAAAGCGACCTGCTGCGCCATGCCAGCGCGCCGGACATCGTCCTGCTCCATAGCGGCAAGCTGGCGACGATCGAGGCGCTCCCTACGGTGGTCGCGCGCTTCCGGCGGGCCGGTTATCGCTTTGTAACGATCTCCCAGATGCTCGAGGCGACGTCACCGGCCGCGATCAATCATCCCAAGAAAATGGCGGTATAGATCTTCGCGATGCCCCGGCAAATCATCGATACCGAATCCGGCCGGCCGGCCTACCGCCGGCGGCTGACCATCCGGTGGGTCATCGCGGTGCTGATCCTCCTGGCAGCGGGCCTGATCGGCTTGCGGTTATGGCAGGCGCGGGCTCCCAGGATCGTCACCGGCGCCGTCCCGATCCAGGAAAAGGCGTCTGGTCGCTCAAACCTGGGTCCGGTTCCCCACAATAGGAGAGAATATGCTGCGTAGGCTCACCCTCGGTTTCGCCGGAGTGGTCACGGCTGCGATTGCGATTGCAGCGTGTAGCTCGAGCGATGCCACCCAGACCATCTCGGTCGGACCGAACTTTACTTCACAGACCCTCTACGCGGCAAACGTCACGCAGAACGCGGTCAGCATTTACACGCCGAATCCCGCGAACACGTCGGGGCCGCTGTATCAAATCGGCGGAAGCAACACGACGATGGCCGGACCGCAGTATCTCGCGTTCGACTCCTCGAGCAACTTGTGGGTGACCAACTGGTTGTCGAGCACGAGCGCGGGCCTTCTGCTCGAGTACAAAGCGCAGGCCACCGGAAACGTACTGCCCTATCAGGCGCTCGCGCTGGGCAACCTGCGCCCCCGTGGCCTCGCCGACACGAAATATACGTTCCCAGGCGCGACGGCGGCCACCGACCTGTTGGCCGTCGGTGTCGTCGATCCGTCGCAGCCTTCGCAGTTCAGCAACGGCATCAAGTTTTACGAAACGGCCCTTCTGTCCGGTGCGTATTTGACGCTGGCCGGACCGAACACCGGGCTCAACGTTCCAAGCGGCGTGGCCTTCGATTCGAAGAGCAATCTGTACGTCTCGAACTTACAGGGCAAGTCGGTCGAGGTCTTTACGCTGCCGGATTCGACGCCGACTCCGTCGCCGACCGCATCGCCCACGCCGACTGCATCACCGACCGCGACACCGACCGGCGCGACCGCGTCGCCCTCGCCGACCGCGTCGCCGACCGCGACACCGTTCAACGCGACGCCGATCGCCGTAATCAGTGGCGCGGCCAGCGGCATCGGACAGCCCACCGGCATCGCGCTGGATACCGCCGGCAACATCTACGTCTCGGATCAGGCCTCGACACTGTGCGCGATCACGACGAACGTTTGTAAGACGGGCCAGACGACAACGCCTGCCGTGCTGATCTTCCCCACCGGCGCCACTGGTGCGGTTACGCCCAAATACATCGCCGGATCTAATACGCTGCTCACGGCGCCGACCGACGTCAAGGTCGATAAGAACGGAAACGTCTTCGTCGCCGATACCGTGTCGGGTGGCGGGGTCATCTACGAATTCGCGGCAGGCGCGACCGGGAACGTTTCGCCGACGGCAACGCTCAAATCTCCCGGATCGGTCATCGGCCTTGCGTTGACGCCGTAGCTTCGGCCGATACAGAGGAAGGGAGGAGCTTACCGTGCGCGCGCACGTCGATCGACTCGTTGCCCTGACTCGTCTCGCCGATGCAGCCACGCCGCAAGAAAAGGCGGCGGCCGTCGCCGCGGGCGCGCTCGCCTGCGTGGATCGCGGCGTGGCGACCGCATTGCTTTTCGACGAGGACGCGGTCGTCACAGCGTCCGAGCCGGCCGGCTCCGGCGGATTCGCCCTGCGTGACGGATCCGCTGAACTGCGCCGGCTCTTTCTGCATGCGCTGGCGCGTTTCGGCGACGGCGGCGTTTCGTTCGTTCCGCGCGACGCGCAGCGCGCGTTCATCGGCGTAAGCTCGACGATCGGCGATCACGATGTGCTCTTCGCGCCGCTGCTCGGCGGCGGACGCACGCTGGGGGTCGTCGCGATCTCGCTCGACGAGGCACCCGGCGAAGACGAGCGCAGCGCGCTGGCCGCGTTCTGCGGCGTCGCCACGCGGATGTTGGATTCAGAGCGCGCGCTCACGGCTGCACGCCGGCAATCGCGGGACAGCCAACTGCTCTCGATGGTCAACGAGCGCTTGCACAAATCGCTCGACCGGCGTGACGTGTTGTTCGGTATCGTCGAAGGCGTGCGAGCCGCGTTTTCGGCCGATCGCTGCTTCGTATACGAACGTTTGCCCGATGGCGATCACGCGACGGTCGTGGCGTCGGCGGCCAAAGGCGGAGCAGGATCGACGCCCAAAAGCGCCGTCGCGCTCGATGCGGATTTGCGCAAAGTCTTCGGCGGTCTGACGGTGCGGCGCGACGAGTTCAGCGGAACCGCGACCTTTGGCGCCTCGGCGCGTAGCGCAATGGCGCTGCCGTTTGTGGTCGACGGGCGGGTCGAGGACGCGCTCGTGCTTTCATTCGACCGCCCGCACGGTTTTGAGGACGCGGACATCGCCGCACTACGATCCCTGGCCTTCCATGTGGGACTCGCGCTCTCCAATGCGCGCCTGTACGAGCGGGAACGCGCACGGCGCACGCAGGCCGAATCGCTCGAGCGCGTGGTGCGCATCCTGCGCGATACGCAGTATGTCGACGAGGTTTTGCTGGTGTTCGTCGTGACCGTGTCGCACGAACTGCCGTTGGATTGCGCGGCGTACGCGTTGGAAGGCGATGCGCTGGTACGCCGGGCGCTGCGCATCCGGGAGCCGCGCGGCTTCGAGCCGGCAGCTTCGGTCGATCGCGCGCTGCTCGAACCGTTTCTGGTCGTGGACGAACCATCCGACGTCGCGTTGCTTCCGCGCGTCGCTCGCGACGCGCTCTTCGACGGGCGCGGCGGCGTGATCATTCCCTTGCGGCTCGAGGGAACGCTGTGGGGATGCTTCATCGTTCGCGCTACCGATGCAGGTCTAGATTGGCCCCCCGAGGAGCGCGCGACGTTTTTCCGCACGCTTGGATCGCACTTGGAGATCGCGCTGGCCAACGCGCACGCCTACGAACGCGAACTGCGTCGCGCTCAGGAGCGCGAAACCTTCGCCGAAGCCGCGCGCATGATTCTGAGCCACACGGAGATCGGGTCGCTCGCCGACGTGATGTGCCGGCTCGCGGCGTCGCTGGTTCACGCCGACCGCGCGTGCGTCTTGCGCTGGTCCGGCGACGGATACTCGATCGTCGGGCGTTTCGGTGAGGGCACCGAGGAATCGATCGCGCAAAGCGGGTTCGACATGCGCCACCGCGCCGAGCGTTTGAGCGGCCTGGTCGGCGACGAGCGGCGCGTTCAGCGCTTGATCGACGGACCGGGATACGTAGTGACGCCACTTTCGCAGACATCGGCCGGCGCCGGCGACTCGATCGATGCATTTCTGCTCGTCGGCCGCGCAAACGATGCGCGCTTCGGGCGCGACGATCTGCGCATCATGCAGGAGCTAGGCGCGCTGCTCGCGCTTGCCTTACGGAATCTCGAACTTTACGAAGGTATGAGCCTCGCCAACCGCGCGCTCCAAGAGTCCAGCGAATTCAAAGACGATCTCCTGGCGATGCTCGCTCACGATTTCAAGGGCCCGCTGACGGTTATTCTGGGATATTGCGAGTTGCTGCTCGAGAGCACCACGCAGTCGCGCGAAGAGATCGAGACGGTCTATTCGCAAACCAAACGGCTGGTACGTCTTTCCGAGGACGCGCTCGTGCTGGCGCAAACGCAAGCCGAAGGTTTCTCGCTCGCTCGCACCACGGTGGACGCGGGCAGCTTCGTCGCCGAATGTGTGGAAGCGACGGCGCCCAACAACCCGCGTCTGAGCGTTCGGATTCCCGAGCAGCCGGTTCTGGTCGAACTCGATCCACATCGTTTCCGCCACGTGATCGACAATCTGGTTTCCAATGCACTGAAGTATTCGACCGAGGCGGTCGAGGTGTGCGTTGCTACCGATGGTGCCACCGTGACGATTGCCGTGCGCGACCGGGGGATCGGCATTCCGGCCCAGGAGCTGGAGACGTTGTTCACTCGCTTCGGCCGGGCCAGTAACGCGCGCAGCAAAGGCATCGCCGGCTCGGGGATCGGCTTGTACTTGGCGCGCAAGATCGTCGAGGTCCACCGCGGAAGCATCGGCGTCGAGTCCCGCGAGAACCAAGGTTCGACTTTTGTCGTTACCTTGCCAACTTTACCCGGTCAAAGCTGAAGCTTTGCCGGTTAAAGTTATCGGCCTTCGGCCGCAACTGCGGCGAAGCTGAAGCTTTGCCGGTTAAAGTTACCGGCCTGCGGCCGGCGGCGGGGTGAAGGCCGGGTTTTAAGAAGCAAACTTTTTTGATTGTAGAACGGTAGTAGTCCCTATGGCATTCCTCAAGACCCTTTTTGATGGTAACGAGCGCGAGGTTGCGCGGCTTCGGAGTACGGCTGACCGCGTCAATGCCCTCGAACCGCAGATGCAGGCCCTTTCCGACGAGGAGCTGCGCGGTAAGACCGTGGAGTTCCGCGCACGTCTGGAACAGGGCGAGCTGCTCGACGATATGCTTCCCGAAGTATTTGCGATCGTGCGCGAGGCGGGCAAACGCACGCTTGGCATGCGCCACTTCGACGTGCAGATCATGGGCGGCCAAGTGCTTGTACGAAGGCCGGATCGCCGAGATGAAAACCGGCGAAGGCAAAACGCTCGTCGCCACGCTCCCCGTGTACGCGCGGGCGCTCGAAGGACGCGGCGTGCACGTCGTGACCGTCAACGACTATCTTGCGCGGCGCGACGCCGAATGGATGGCGCCACTCTATGAATTCCTTGGCCTGACGCGTCGGCATCATCCAACACGGACTGGAACCGGCGGAGCGGCGCGATCAGTACGCAAGCGACATCACCTACGTCACCAACAACGAGGTCGGGTTCGACTATCTGCGCGACAACATGGCGTGGCAGATGGAAGACCTCGTGCAGCGCGAGCTCTATTTTGCGCTGGTCGACGAAGTCGACTCGATCCTGGTCGACGAAGCGCGCACGCCGTTGATCATTAGTGGGCCGTCGCAAGAGTCGACCGAGCTGTACGGTAAGTTCGCGCAGATCATCCCGCGCCTGAAGAAGGACGAAGATTTCTCGGTCGATGAGAAGGCGCACGCCGTTCCGATTCTGGAACCGGGCGTCGCGAAAGTCGAGAAGATGCTGGGCGTGAGCAACCTCTACGATCAGCGCAATATCGAACTTGCGCATCAGCTCAACGCCGCGCTCAAGGCGTGGAACCTGTTCCACCGCGATCAGCAGTACATCGTCAAGGACGGCGAGGTCGTGATCGTCGACGAGTTCACCGGCCGATTGATGTACGGCCGGCGCTACTCCGACGGCATCCATCAGGCGATCGAGGCGAAAGAAGGGATCAACGTTCGCGGCGAGGATCAGACGCTCGCGACGATCACCTTCCAGAATCTCTTCCGCCTCTACGATCACCTCGCCGGCATGACCGGTACCGCCAAAACCGAAGAGCGCGAATTCCGCGACATCTACGGCCTCGACGTCGTCGTCATGCCGACCAATCGTCCGATGGCGCGTAAAGATCATCCCGACATCGTCTACAGCACCGAGAAAGCGAAGTTCGACGCGGTCGTCAACGAGATCATCGAAGAACACGGCAAAGGCCGCCCGGTGCTCGTCGGAACGCGCTCGATCGAAAAGAGCGAACTGCTCGCCGCGATGCTGCGCCGTAAAGGCGTCGAGTGCAACGTGCTCAACGCGAAGTATCACGAGCAGGAAGCCGAGATCATCAAGGACGCCGGTCAACCTGCGCCAGGTGACGATCGCGACCAACATGGCCGGCCGCGGCACCGACATCAAACTCGGCGACGGCGTGCCGGACAAGGGCGGTCTGCACATCATCGGCACCGAGCGACACGAATCGCGCCGGATCGATAATCAGCTGCGCGGCCGTTCCGGACGCCAAGGCGACCCCGGTTCGTCGCGCTTCTACATCTCGCTCGAAGACGAAGTGATGCGTCTGTTCGGCGGCGACCGTCATCACCAACGATGATGGAGCGGTTCGGCTTCACCGACGAGACAGCCGATCGAGTCGGGCATGGTGTCCAAGTCGATCGAGCGCGCGCAGAGCAAGGTCGAGAACCACAACTACGAGATCCGCAAGCACGTCCTCGAGTACGACGACGTGATGAACAAGCAGCGCGAGATCATCTACGCCGACCGCCGCGCGCATTCTCGAAGGACAGCTTCGACTCGCGCGACGTTCATCGTGGAGTCGCTGCAAGCACAAAGTCGACGAGGCCGTCGATCAGAGCGCGCCGCGAGAACGCGCATCCCAGCGAATGGGATCTTCGAAGCGATTCTCGACGCGCTGACACGGTGTTCCCGGTCAAAGCAGGTCGTCGGCGTCGACGATCTCGATCGGAAAGGACCGCGAGGAGATTCGCCGTCATGCTTTCCGAGCGGGCTCGCGGAGGCCTACGAGGCCAAAGAAGCGCGAAGTCACGCCGGAGATCATGCGCATGGTCGAGCAGCGGTATCTCATGCTGCCGATCATCGATCGCCAGTGGGTCGACCATCTCTACGTCATGGATCACCTCAAAACCGGCATCGGCCTGCGCGGGTACGGTCAAAAAGACCCGCGCGTCGAGTACGAAAAAGAAGCCTACGAGATCTTCGAGTCGCTCAAAAACAACATCGCCGACGAAGCGGTCAAGGGCGTCTTCCGCGTCGTCATCGAGCAAGGTCCGCCGCCGGATGGCGCGCAGCAACAGCCGCAACAGTTCGAAGCGATTCCGAACGGCGCGATGGTGCCGCAAGCCGCCGCGCCGGCCGGGCGCCTCTCGCCGACGGAAGCCGAACATCTGCTCGGACCGGTCCCCGGAGCGCCGCGACGTCCGCAGCAAATGCACACCAATCTCGGTGACACCGAACCGCCCAAACCGGCGCGCGCGGAAGCGAAGGTCGGGCGTAACGATCTTTGTCCGTGCGGCAGCGGGAAGAAGTTTAAGAAATGCCACGGGGCGGGTGTGGCGTAGCTGCCGCTTTGAGAGCGTTCGCGTTCTCGTGTAGGACCGCAAGAACACCCGCATCGTGCGGGTGTTCTTGCTTTGCACCATTTCACGCAACGGCTCCCCTGTCACCCTGAGGTGCGCGCGTAGCGAGCCTCGAAGGGGGGCTTACCAGCCGGTATTGCTAGTCATGCGGATCGGTGTCGGATGTGGTGCGATTGGTGAGGTCGGTTGCGGTTGGGGCGGTGGGGTGGGGGTGCTGCCGTTTACGAGGGTGCCGGCGAGGTTGACGTTGCTGGCGGTGACGTTGGCGTCGACGCCGTGGCCGTTTTCGGAGAGGGTGGTCGTGATGTTGCCGCCCGATGGGGTAGTGTTGGTGATGGTGAGCGCGCCGTTTTGGCTGCGGGTGACGGTTTCGCCGTTGCCGAGGTTTATGGTTTGGCCGTCGGCGATGGTGTTCGTTGTGCCGTCTTGCGTGTAGGATGCGTTGCCGTTGTTGTCCAGCGTCACGCTGGTGCGGCCGTGGTCGGTCGTGACGGTGGCTTGCGCGTTGTAAGTGACGCCGTTTGCGTTCGGCGTCGTGGTTTGCGTGGAGAGCCGGTAGCCGCCGGGAACCGAGTCTGAGCGCAGCAAGTCGCCTTCGCTCTGCATGTCGTTCCAGGTGCTGCCGTTGAAGGAGAGATGCGGATCACCGTTCGAGCCGCCCGATGCACTCGAGAAGTATTGCTCGTTGCTCTGCGGCCAACCCGAATTGCCGGTACTGCCGGTGCTGCCGAACATGTTGCTTAGCCCGGACTGCGACATCAACGAAGAAATCACCGCGAGCAGTTGGGTGATGATCGACGACATCGAATTGCCGCTACCGCTCGACGAGGCATCGCCGTAGGACCCGCTTTGCGACCATGGGTTCAGAAAGCGTGAGATCGTGTCGCCCGAGTCACCGGATGCGAGGCTCGGCGGCAGTTGCGCCAAGCCGTTGCTGAAGGCCCCAAGGGTGGGCGAAATGATAGGGTCGTTGTACTGGTCCTGCAACTGGACGCTCATGGCGCCGATGACCTCCGTAGCGTAAGTGATGTGCATCGATCCCACGCGGGCGCGCCGATGACAAGGGCGAGAGGGCTTTGAGCCTGAATCCACGGTGCGCTATGAGCGATTCCGAGCGGACCACCATTTCTCGTCTCCACGAGCGTCTGAGCACGCTCAAGGAGCGTCTTTGACTACGCTGGGAAGACGCGTGCAATCAGCGAGCTCGATTTGCGCTCGCGTGACGAGAGTTTCTGGAACGACCCCGACCGCGCGCAGCGGACGATGAAAGAACTGGCCGACCTCCGTGACGAGGCCGGCCGGATGGACGGTGTCGAGCGCGCGCTCAGCGATGCGCGCGAATTGCTGGAACTCTTCGAGGGCGATCCCGCGGTGGATGCCGAGGTGGACGGCAACCTCGCGCAAGCGACGGCGGCACTGGACGAGCTGGAGATGGCCGCGAATTTCGACGGCGAGTATGACAGCCACGGCGCGATCGTGAGCATCAACGCGGGCGCAGGCGGCGTCGACGCAGCCGATTGGACGCAGATGCTGCTGCGTATGTATCTTCGCTGGGCCGACCGCAAGGGATTTGCGACGCATGTGGTCGACGAGTCGGCGGCCGAAGAAGCCGGGCTCAAATCCGTGACGTTTTTCGTGCGCGGACGCAACGCGTACGGCATGCTCGAGAGCGAGCGTGGCGTGCACCGTCTGGTCCGGCTCTCGCCGTTCGACGCTGCGCACCGCCGTCATACCTCGTTTACGGCGGTCGACATCATTCCTGAGATCGAGGCCGGCGAGGCGAGCGACGTGGAGATCAAACCCGACGACATCCGCATCGAGACGTTCAAGTCCGGCGGCGCCGGCGGTCAGTACGTCAACAAGACCGAATCGGCCGTGCGCATCATCCACGAGCCCTCCGGTATCATCGTCGCCTCGCAGCAGGAGCGTTCGCAAGCCCAGAACCGCGACGTCGCAATGAACATCCTACGCGCGAAGCTGGTGCAGCGCGTTGCCGAGGAGCGCAGCGCGAAACTCGATTCGTTGCGCGGCGAACGTCAGGCTAACGAATGGGGTTCACAAATTCGCTCGTACGTATTGCAGCCGTATCAGTTGGTGAAAGATCATCGTACGAACGTCGAGACGGGTAACGCGCAGGGCGTACTCGACGGCGATATCGACACATTCATCTGGCCGTATCTGCAGTCGCGCCGCTCGTTCGGTCGCGTGTAACCGCTTCGTCGATGCGCGCGCGTCTGCCGTGGCTCCTGGCGCTTGCCTATGCGGTGCTCTTCACACTGCTGGGGATGCTCAAGTACGCCGTCCACCGCAACCTCGTCGACTTCGGCATCTTCGCGCAAACCGCGTCGAGCGCGTTCGGCTGCTTCTGTAATCCGATCGAAGGCAGCCACTGGGCGTTTCATTTCTCGCCCATACTCTATCTCGCCGGCTTCGCGCTGCTGATCTGGCGGTCGCCCTTTTCGTTGATCGTACTACAGTCGATCGGATGCGCGCTCGTGATCCCGCCGGTCTACGCACTCGTTGCACGACGCGCGGACCGTTCGATCGCTGCAATGAGTGCGATCGCAACGGCGCTCTATCCGCCGCTGGCGGGCCTGGCGTTCGTGGACTTTCACGAAAATGCGTTTGCGCCGGCCGCGATCGCGTGGGCTGCCTGGGCCTTCGACGGCGGATACGCCTTGGCGGCGATCGGGAGCGCGGTCGTCGCGATCTGCGTGAAGGAGGACCAGGCGATCTTCGTTGCGATCGGCGGCCTTGCGGGGGCGCTACGCTTTCGCGGCACGCGGCGAGGATGGACCGCGCTGGTTGCAGGCGTGCTCGGCATTGCCGCCGCCGTCGCATTTTTCATCGTGATCCAGCCGCATCACGTCGCCTCACCGCAGTGGGCGCCGCAGCGCTTTTACGCCTGGACGCGCGCGGACGTGGCCGCGCTCTTTCCCGGCGGCCTGTTGCAGCGAATCGGGTTTCTGGCATTGATCTTGGCGCCGCTCGGGCTGCTTCCGTTGCGCACGCGAACGTTCTGGTTTGCGGTGCCGGCGCTGGCCGAGGTGCTGCTCTCGCGCATGTCGACGACGTTCACGCTGGGTACGCATTACACCGGGGCGTGGTTGGGGTACGTGCTGGCAGCGTTCGCGTTCGCGGTGCGTGATGTGCCGCAGGGGCGTGCGCGGCGGCTGCTTTGGATTTGTATTGGACTATGCGTGCTCGAGTTCGTGGCGGCCGATCCGCTTCACCCGGGACTGAACCTACGCGCGGTTCAACCCCGCGACCGCGTGCTCGACCGTATGTTGAACTCCCTGCCGCGCGATGCGTCGATCGCAACCCAGGAGGAAGCCTACACGCACTTGGCGCTGCGCGATCCCAACGCGCGCCTATTGCCCGAGTCGGCGGACGCGCCGATCGACGCGTGTTTCGTGCTGATCGACCGGGAGTATCCCGATTCGCCGCGCCTCGAGGAATACGGCGGCGCGTTTACGCGTCTGGTAAGCACGGGCGCGTACGTGCTGGTGCGTACCGACGGCGGCGCGCAACTCTACCGGCGTCGCGGCGCCTGCCGCTAAACGGTTCGTAACGCTTCGAGCGCAGTGACGGTCGCTTCGGGCCAATCGGCATCGGCCCGCAGCGCACGGTACGGTGCGGCCCACGGCGACCAACGCGCCGACTGCAGTTTGAACTCGCGAATCGGCGGAAAGACGGCAACGGTCGGCGTTCCCAACATTCCGGCCAGATGCAGCGCGCCCGAATCGGGCGCCACCAGTGCGGCGGCACTGCCGATCGCGCGCTTCCAAGGTTCGAGCTGCTCGTACCGTTCGACCGGTACGCCGGCGGCTTGACCGACGCGCTCGGCATAGTCCGCTTCGTTTTCGGGTGCGATCGCGGTCGTGGGATACGTTTGCGAGACCAACTGCAACGCGCGCACGACGTGATCGAATGCGATGCCCAATCGCTCCCATTTATCGCTGATCTGAAAAGCGACGCGGTTGCTGCGCGCGACGTCCTCTTCGAGGATCAGCGGACGCAACAGGCGAGGATCGCGCGGAATCGCAGCGTCGCCAAGCAGCGACTCGCCGAGCTGCCACAGCACTTCGGATTCGTGCGGCGCGCGCGCGTCGAGACCCGCGCTGCGAACGATGCGCCGCGTGAGCATCGACCGCAGCCCAAATGGTCTTAAGCGGCTTGCCCCAGCCGTTGACGAAGCCGATGCGGCGTGGCGCGCCGATGGCGCGAGCGAGGCGATAGCCGCCGGGATCTTCGGTCGCGACGAGCACGTCGGTGTAGCCGGCGTCGCGAAGTTCCGCGCCGAACTCGGCGATCGCGTCGCAGATTCTCGGGCGTCGAGGAGCGCAGCGCGAACGGCGCGATAAACCGCACGCGCGCGGCACGCGAGGAGAAGATCGACGCGTTGACCGCGCGCATGACGAGATCGACCGTGACGCCGCGTTCGCGTAACGCGGCGAGCAAGGGCGTAAGTGCGAGCGCGTCGCCGATTGCGTCGAGGCGGATCACGAGCACCGACGGTGAAGAATGGGTCATGACGGCTGCCATCATTCCCGCTCGCAACCGGCCGGCGCCTGCCCGCGTGGGACGATGATCGCGCCCGAGAGCGTCGTCACGTTCGACCGGCTCGACGGCTACCGGATCGTCAGCCGGTACGGCTACGTCTCCGGTGTCGCCTCGCGGCCGCGCAACCGCCTTCGCGCCACCTTTCGCAGTTTGGGCATGCTGATCGGCGTCTCGCCCAACGAGTTTCTCAGCGATGCCGAGTACCTGCGGACCGAGGCGCTCGACGCGTTGTCCAAACGTGCCGACGCGTTCGGCGCCAACGCGATCATCGGGCTGAGCTTCCACGTGAGCGAAGGTGACGACGGCTCGTGCAAGATCGTAGCGTTCGGCGAGGCGGTGCTCGCTCAGCCGCTCGAGCCCGGCAATGCTTGAGGAGCGCGCGCGCCGCGAGCGTCTGCTCGCGCATGCAGCCGGCATCGCGGCGGCCTGTCGCAAGTGCGAGATCGGATCGCAGCGCCGCAACAACGTCTATGGTGAAGGCGATCCGTGCGCGCCGCTGATGCTGATCGGCGAAGGCCCGGGCGAGACCGAAGATCTGCTCGGCCGCCCGTTCGTCGGTCGCGCGGGCCAACTGCTCGAAAAGATGCTCGGCGCGATCGGCCTGGCGCGCGAGGACGTCTACATCTGCAACACCGTCAAATGCCGCCCGACGTTGCCGGGCCCGCGCGGACCGAAGAACCGGGCGCCCGAGCCGGGCGAGATGGCGAATTGCCGCCCGTTCCTGGACGAGCAGATCGACATCATCCGGCCGCGCGCGATCCTGGCGCTCGGAGCCCCGGCCGCCAAGTCGTTCCTGGGCAACGATTTCCAAATCACCAAGATGCGCGGGCGCTGGTACGACGGACCGCTGGACATCCCGCTGATGGCCACGTTCCACCCCGCCTACGTGCTGCGCCAGACCGGCGGGGAACTGACGGCGGTCAAACGCCTGGTCTGGGCCGACCTCAAAGCCGTCCGGGCGAAACTCGACGAGCCGGTTGAGACGGCCGAGGTTCCCGAGCAGGCCAGCCTCTTCTAAAGCATGCGCCGGGGCCGCGAAATGTGGTATCGTAGGCCGTTATGACCCGCGACCCTCAGGCTATTTGGTTCGGCGACGTGGCGCGCGACCTCGGCTTTGCCGATGTCGGACGCGTTCGCGGAAGCGTTCGATCTCAAACGCTACCGCCTCACGCAAATCTATCGCGCCGCCAACAAAGAACTGCTCGCCGCACCCGACGACGTGACGACGCTGCCGAAAGCGCTGCGCGAGTCGTTGACGCAGCGCGGCCTTTCGTTCTCCTCGGTCGAGCCGGTCGTCGTGCAGCGCTCGAACGACGCACAGACGACCAAGGGGCTCTTCCGGCTGCACGACGGGAACGAAGTCGAAGCGGTCCTGATGGAGCACTACGGCGATCGCACGACGGTCTGCATCTCCTCGCAGGCCGGCTGCGCGTTCGCCTGCGCGTTCTGCTCGACCGGTCAGGCGGGGTTCACGCGCAATCTGACCTCGCGCGAGATCTTCGATCAAGCGCGCTACTTCGCGCGCGAACTCGCGCAGCGCGGCAAACGCATCACGAACATCGTCTTCATGGGCATGGGCGAGCCGTTTCACAATTACGACGCCGTGATGGGCGCGGTCGCGCTGCTCAACGATCCGCACGGGCTTGGGCTCGGGCACCGTCACATCACGATTTCGACTGTCGGCCTGGTCGATCGCATCGATCGCTTTGCCGACGAGCATCTGCAGGTCAACCTCGCGATCTCGCTCCACGCGCCCAGCGACAAGGTTCGCACGTCGATCATGCCGGTCAACCGCAAGTTCTCACTGGAAGAATTGATGGCGGCATGCGAACGTTATGTCGAGAAGACGAACCGCAAAGTGTTCTTCGAGTACGTGATGCTCGAAGGCGTCAACGACACGCCCGAATGCGCGCGCGATCTCGCCGCGCTGATGCGCGGCAAGCTCTACCACGTCAATTTGATTCCCTATAACACCACGCCCGACGGCCCGTTCGCCGGAACCGCCGACGATCGCATCTGGGCCTTCGCCGCCATCCTCGAAGCCGCGAACGTCCCGACCACGGTCCGCAAAAACATGGGCCGCGACATCGCCGCCGCCTGCGGCCAGCTACGAGCCGAAACCCAGCCCAAGGCGCACGCCGCGGCAAAATGAACGAAGCGCCGCATTACTGCGACGCCTCGTGCGTTTCGATGGAAACTGCGGGCCTGATACAAAACCGAAGGTACCACATCGAAGACGACTTCGCAACGGCGGCTCGGCCCTCGCGGCTGGAACGCCCGGGAATCGAACCCGGTGCTGCGCGGTGTATCAGACCCGCAGTCGACACCATCGACGCGCCCCAGCGGCTCTCCATCCCGCGTCCATCCGTCAATGACAAGTCTGCGCGCCCATTTGAAAAAGCGATGTAATAAAAGAGCTATGCGGAACGCGACACGATCCCATGCGACAACCCAAACGGCAAGTCGCCACGGCAAGAAACGCAGGATGGTCGTCACGGGCGCCCGTACCTGTGTTGCATGCCGGTTGTCCTTAGTCAGCGTACTTGGCAGGGCGATCCAAAATATCTCGACCGCGAGGGAGTGATTTATCACTACCCGCGTCAGTATCGGGGCCGGATCAATGACTTCGAGCGCTTCATCTACTATCGACCGGCGGCCGGAGCGATGCCGTCTGAGGCATCAACGTACGTAGGGCACGGAGTCCTCGGTGCCTCGTTCGAGGACTTTGCTCACCAACATCACTGGTATGTTCCGATCGCGTGGTACGAGCCGTTCTCTCGCGCTGTACCCTTGCGCGACGCTGGCAATTTCCTAGAGACAGAGAGCGGTGCCGGCCCTCAATTCCAGAGCGCGGCGCGTGTGATACGAGATACCGCATACTTCCGTATCCTTGCGTATGGCGGGATCTCCGCCGGCAAGGAGTTCGCGCCGCTGACCACGACCGAGAACGCTGTGACGATCGGATATGCCGCTCCTCATGCGACAATGCCGAAGGACGCTCTCCGGCTCGCCGATCGCATACCCGAGGGTACCGGCTACGTACCAAGCGGCAAGGCATTACCGAGCGTCTATGAATCGGCTGCGCTTCAGGAGCGCGCGCGAAAAGATCACAACGAGACGCTGGAACTGGTTCGAAGCGCGGCGGCACGCCTCGGCGGAATGTGTTGGTACAATAACAACATCGACCTGTTCGTCCGGTGCGGAGAAGAACGAATGCTTATCGAGGCCAAGAGCTTGACGGATGCTCGCCAGTCCGTCGACCGAATGCGATATGGCATGGGGCAACTCTTCGATTATCGCGTGCGCTATCGGGCTGAATTGGAAGGCGCGCAGCCCGTATTGGCCTTCGGCGCTCTGCCGGATCGCGAGACAAGCTGGATCGGCTCGATCCTCGAGGAGAATGGCGTGGCATTCCTGGGGCGACTGGGCACGAAGCTGATTCCGCTAAATGCGCGAGCCGAGCGGCTCCCAATCGTGGCCTTGTAATGTTTGCTAAAAAGCGGCAGCTATTTTGGAACGCACTCTATCTCGCAAGCGCGATCGTGTACACCGCGCTGGCCGTCTTTCGGCTTTTTCATTACGATTGGGGGATGTCCGCGCGATTCGAGTGCGGCCTCGGAGCCGTAATGACCGTCGCCGGAATCCTGTCGGTTGTGAACGCATGGCGAGAGAAGCGTAGACCTACCGATAGGTAGGTGCGCTTGACATCGCGGATGCGCCCGTGCTAGTGTGCGGGAAATGCTTTTGACCGCACTCCTTCTCGTCGTACTCGTCCTTATTAGCCGTTCGTCGCCGAACCGGTTGGGATTGACTACTGCGTAAAGGATAGCGAAACGCACTAGAAGAGGCCCCCGCCGGTTCGGCGGGGGCCTCTTTTTTTACAAGGCGGGTGCCTTGTTGAAAACGAGGGCCACAGTGTCAACGCGCACGGGCGCATCAATCGTTCTGGATACGCTCGAAGCATTGGGCGTCGAAACGGTGTTCGGATATCCGGGGGGCGCCATCATGCCGCTCTACGATGCGCTCTACGATCACCACATCGAGCACATTCTCGTTCGTCACGAGGCCGCCGCCGTATTCGCCGCCGGCGGATACGCTCGCTCGACGGGGCGCGTCGGTGTGTGTATCGCGACCTCGGGCCCGGGCGCGACCAATCTCATCACCGGCATCGTGGATGCCTTGATGGACAACGTGCCGCTCGTTGCGCTCACCGGGCAGGTGCGCACCGCGGTGATGGGAACCGACGCGTTTCAAGAAGTCGACGTCGCCGCGATCACCCATCAGGTGACCAAACGCAACATCGTCGTGCGCAATGTGGAAGATCTCGAACCGGCCCTGCGCACGGCATTTCGCGTCGCGAGCGGGCCGAGGCCGGGGCCGGTGCTGGTCGATCTCCCGACCGACGTGCTGCGTGCGGTGATGGAAGCGCAGGCGCCCGCGGCGCAGGCACCTGCGGAAGCAGGCACCGTGCCAATCGCGTTCTCCCGTTGCCGATCCCGCTGCGCTCGACGCGGCAATCGCGGCGATCGCGAATGCAAAGCAGCCGGTGATCATCGTGGGCGGCGGCACGCGCTGGGCCGATGCGACGGCGGTGTTCCGCGACTTCGCGCATCGCCTGGACGTTCCGATCGCGGCCACGCTGCACGGACTGGGCGCGATGGATCCCGACGATCCGGCGTTTTTGGGCATGCTGGGAATGCACGGCTGGAAGCGGGCGAATCGTGCGGTGGCCGATGCCGATGTGCTCGTTGCGCTGGGCATGCGGTTCGACGATCGCGTGACCGGCGATCCCAAGAAGTTCGCGCCGAGCGCGCATACGATCATCCACGCCGACATCGACGAAAGCGAGTTCAATAAAGTGGTGCGCGCGCAGATCACGCTCCACGGTGATCTGCGCGACACCTTGGAAGCGCTGTGCGCACGTTTGGAGCAGACGTCGATGCCGAGCTTTGCGGCATGGCGAACGCGAGCCTGCGTGCCCGCCGAGCAGCTACCGCGCGATGATGCCGGCGCGGAACACCTCTCGGCGACCGACTTTCTCGAAGCGCTCTTTGCGCAGCTCCCCGCCGATGCCATCGTAACGACCGATGTGGGACAGCACCAGATGTGGGCTGCGCAGCGCGTGCGCGTCAACGATCCGCATCACTTCTTGACCTCCGGGGGCCTGGGCTCGATGGGCTTCGGCGTTCCCGCCGCGATCGGCGCGCAGAAAGCGCATCCGGGACGCACGGTGGTCGCGATCGTCGGCGACGGCGGATTCCAAATGTCGATGGCCGAGCTCGCGACCTTGCGCCGTTATGGCCTGCCGGTCAAAATCGTGCTGCTCGACAACCGCAACCTCGGCATGGTGCGCCAATGGCAAGAGTTGTTCTACAACGCGCGCTACTCGGCGACGAGTCTGCCGGAGAATCCGGAATTCACGACGATCGCACGCGCCTACGGCATCGAAACGCGCATGGTCGATCATCGTGCGGCGATCGGACCCGCCGTCGCGCGCATGCTCGAGTGCGACGGTCCGATGCTGCTGCACTGCGCGTGCTTCCCGCACGAAAACGTCTGGCCGATCATCCCCGCCGGTAAGGGCGTGGACGACGTGCTCGAGGCGATTCCCGCATGAGAACCGTTACCGCGAATGATGGGCGTCTGCTCGCACGCATCATCCATCTCGCGCATCGATTCGGCTGTACCTACACCAAGGCCGCTAGCGTCCGCCGGGACGGTGGCTACGCGATGGAGTTCGCGTTTACCGGCGATGTCGACGCGCTGCGGCGCTTAGATGCTCAAATCACCAAACTGCTCGATGACGACAGGGAGACCATTCCAACATGAACGCCCTCTACGACCACGACACCGATGCGAGCGCGCTGCGCGACAAGACCATTGCGATCATCGGCTACGGCAGCCAGGGCCGCGCCCATGCGCTCAGCCTTCACGACAGCGGCCACCGCGTCATCGTTGGACTGCGCGAGAGTTCCAAGACAAACGACGCAGGTCCGGCGCGACGGGCTCAAAGCCGCCAGCGTTGAAGAAGCCGTTGCTGCGGCGGACGTCGTGATGATCCTCGCGCCCGACGAAGAGCAACCCGCGCTCTACATGCGCGCGATTCACGAACATCTCGCGCCCGGATCGTACCTTGCGTTTGCGCACGGATTCGCGATTCATTTCGGCACGATCGTGCCGCCCAAGACCGTCAACGTATTCATGGTGGCGCCTAAAGGCCCAGGTTCGCTGGTGCGGACCGAATATGAGGCGGGCCGCGGCGTTCCGGCGCTGATCGCGATTCATCAAGACCCAAGCGGTGATACGCGCGAGCGTCGCGCTTGCGTATGCCGCGGGCATCGGTGCCGGGCGCGCGGGGATTCTCGAAACGTCGTTTCGCGAGGAGACCGAGACCGATCTCTTCGGCGAACAGGCTGTGCTCTGCGGCGGCGTCACGTCGCTGATTCGGGCCGGATTCGAAACGCTCACGCAGGCCGGCTATGCGCCCGAGATGGCCTATTTCGAGTGCATGCACGAGATGAAGTTGATCGTGGATCTGCTCTACGCGCGCGGCATCGAAGGCATGCGCGACGGCATCAGCAACACCGCGCAATTCGGCGATTACACCCGCGGTCCGCGCGTCATCGGCGAGCAGTCTAAAGCCGCGATGAAGCAAATCCTCACCGAGATCCAAAACGGAACGTTTGCGCAAGAGTGGGTCGCCGAACACGCCGCGGGCAAGCCGCGCTTCAACGAGTACAAGCGCGAGAGCGACGCGCATCCGATCGAAAGCGTCGGCGCGGAGCTTCGCAACCTGATGCCGTGGATGCGCGAGAAGACGCCGGCCGGTGTCGCGGCGGACGAGGAGCTGAAATTCCGCGTATGCTGAGTCACACGCTCACGCAAGGCGCCACGCGAGCGGCCGCCCGTGCGATGTTCAAAGCCAACGGGTTCAGCGATGAGGATTTGCGTAAACCGCTGGTCGGCATCGCGAACACGTGGATCGAGACGATGCCGTGCGGTTATCACCTGCGCGACCTTGCCGAGCACGTCAAGGCCGGCGTGCGCGCCGCCGGCGGTACGCCGATGGAGTTCAACACGATCGCCATCAGCGACGGCATCACGATGGGCACGCAGGGGATGAAGGGCTCGCTGATCAGCCGTGAGGTCATCGCCGATTCGATCGAGCTGGTCGGCCGGTCGTACTACTTCGATGCGATGGTCGGGCTGGTTGGGTGCGACAAGACGATTCCCGGCACCGCGATGGCGCTCGCGCGCCTGAATCTTCCGTCGCTGATGATCTACGGCGGTTCCATCGCTCCCGGCATCGTCGACGGCAAGGAACTCACGATCGTCGATGTGTTCGAGGCGATCGGCGCGCACGCGCGCGGTACGATCGACGACGCGCAGCTCAAACGCATCGAGGACGGCGCGTGTCCGGGACCGGGTGCGTGCGGCGGTCAATACACCGCTAACACAATGGCGATGGTGATGGAGTATCTGGGGCTCTCGCCGGTCGGCAGCGCCAGCCCAGGCGCTACCTCCAAACGGCGCGAGCAGTGGGCGTACGACTCGGGCGAGATCGTGATGAGGATGTTGAAAGATGGCGTGCGGGCGCGCGACTTTCTCACCCGCACGGCATTCCTCAATGCGATCGCCGCGACGGCGGCCACGGGCGGATCGACCAACAGCGTGCTGCATCTGCTTGCGATCGCGCATGAAGCCGATGCCCATCTGACCATCGACGACTTCGACACGGTGAGCCGGCGCACGCCGATCATCGCGGATCTACGTCCCGGCGGCCGGTACGTTGCGTTGGACGTCGATGCGGCCGGTGGAACGCAGCTCATCGGCAAGCGTCTTGCGGACGCGCAGTTGATCGATTCGTCGGAGCGCACGGTTTCGGGCCGCACGTTCGCACAAGAGGTCGAAGGTGCGATCGAGACGCCGGGGCAGGCGGTGATCGCGACGGCCGAGCGGCCGTTCAAACCGCACGGAGGCCTGATCATTCTCAAGGGTGATCTCGCACCGGGCGGTGCGGTCGTCAAGATCGCGGGATCCGAGCGGCTTTACCACCGCGGGCCCGCGCGCGTGTTTGCGTCGGAAGAGGCGGCGATGCAGGCGATTCTCGATGACGAGATCGCGCCCGGCGACGTCGTCGTCATCAGCGTACGAAGGTCCCAAAGGCGGTCCCGGAATGCGCGAAATGCTCAGCGTGACCAGCGCGATCGTCGGGGCGGGGCTAGGTGAAAGCGTCGCGCTCGTAACCGACGGCCGCTTCAGCGGCGGGACGCGCGGTTTGATGATCGGTCACGTCGCACCCGAAGCGGCCGCCGGCGGCCCGATCGCCGCGCTTCGCGACGGCGACGAGATCGTGATCGATGTCGAAGCGCGGCGTCTGGATGTCGGTGGCGGACAAGCGCTGATCGACGAACGGATGCGCGCCTGGCGCGCACCGGCACCGGCCGCGCGCGGCGGCGTTTTTGCAAAGTACGCTGCGACGGTGGGCCCTGCGTCCAGCGGCGCGGTGACCACCACGGAGGCAGTATCATGACGGCGGTTACGGCTCTGCGCGCGCGGCGCGAACGGATGTGGTTCGACGGCGAACTTATGGACGCGGACGACATCGCGGTCAGCCCGTTCACGCATGCGCTCCATTACGGATCGGGCGTCTTCGAAGGCATCCGCGCCTACGAAACGCCGCGGGGGACGGGCGTCTTCCGTCTGCGCGATCATCTGCGCCGTTTCTTCGTCTCGGCCGACGTGTACGGCCTCAAGATCGACTACGACGAGGACACGCTGGTCGAGGCGATCTTCGAAACGCTCGACGCCAACGCGTTCGCGTCGGGCTACATCCGGCCGCTGGCGTACTTCGGCGAAAAAGGCATCTCGCTCGCGCCGGCCTTTAGCTGTCCGACGCATGTCCTCGTGGCGCTCAAACCGCTGAGCGGCTCGCTGCTGGGCCAAACCGACGGCGTTCGCGTGACGATGTCGCCATGGCAGAAAACGTCGTCGAAATCGATGCCCTCGACCGTCAAGGCGTGTGGCCACTACACCAATTCGATCCTTGCGTTGCAGGACGCGCAGCGGCGAGGATTCGACGAAGCGATTTTGCTCAACGACCGCGGCGACGTCGCCGAAGGCACCGGCGAAAACATTTTCATCGTCAAGAACGGACGTCTGCGCACCAACGACGCGTCGGCCGACGTTCTCGCCGGCATTACGCAAGCCAGCGTCGTGACGCTCGCGCGTGATCGCGGCCTCGAGGTGGAGATCGCACCGATCGCGCCCGCCGAACTCTTCGACGCCGATGAAGTGTTTTTTACGGGAACGGCGGCCGAGGTGATGCCGGTGCTGCAGATCGATAGCCATGTGTTGCCGCAGCAGCGGCCCGTGACCCGACGCCTTTGTAGTGCGTACGAACGAGCGGTGCGCGGGGATGACGCGCGCCATGCCGATTGGGTGGAGTATGCCGTATGAATGCCGTAGAGATTTTCGATACCACGCTGCGTGACGGCGAGCAGTCGCCGGGCGCCTCGATGACGCCGGCGGTACGCCTGCGGATCGCACGAATGCTCGACGATGCGGGCGTCGATACGATCGAAGCGGGCTTCCCAATTGCCAGCGCCCTGATCGAACGCAGTGTCGCGCACATCGCGCGCGAGGTTCGCAACGCGCGCGTTGCGGCGCTCGCGCGCTGCACGCGGGAAGACATCGACGCGGCGGCCGTCGCGATCAGAGGTGCGCGGCGACCGCGTATCCATACGTTTATCGCCACGTCGACCCTGCATCTTCGTCATAAGCTGGGCATTACGCCCGATCGCGCCGTGGAAATGGCGGCGCAGGCAATCGGCTGGGCGCGCGCCGCTTGCGAGGACGTGGAGTTTTCCGCCGAGGACGCGACGCGCTCGGAGCCGGCATTTCTGGCCCGCATTTTTTCGGCCGCCATCGCGGCCGGAGCCCGCACGATCAACGTGCCCGATACCGTCGGCTACACGACGCCCGCTGAGATGGAACGTTTGATCTCGTATCTCTTCGCCAACGTGGACGGAATCGAACATGCAACCGTGAGCGTCCATACGCACGACGATCTGGGCATGGCGACCGCCAATGCGCTTGCCGCGGTCCGTGCCGGTGCACGCCAGGTCGAATGCACGATCAACGGCATCGGCGAACGGGCCGGAAACTGTGCGCTCGAAGAGATCGTCGTGGCACTGCGCGCCCGCGCCGACGTGTTCGGCTGCGAGACGGCGTTTGCGACGGCGCAACTCCAGGAGCTTTCGCGGGCGGTTGCGCGCGGGACGCGCATGCCGGTGCAGAAAAACAAGGCAATCGTCGGAGAAAACGCCTTCGCGCACGAGTCCGGCATTCATCAAGACGGCGTGCTCAAGGAACGAACGACGTACGAAATCGTCGACCCGCGCTCGGTTGGGCGTTTGACGACGCTCACGCTGGGCCGTAACTCCGGCCGTCATGCGCTTTTTGCCCGCGCTCACGCGCTGGGTCTGGAGTTCGACGACGAGGGCAAACGTCGCTTCGCGCGTGCGTTCGAGCAGTTTGCAGCGCAACGCGCGACCGTTGACGACCAGGATCTTCTCGCGCTCGCCGGCGCGCAGCCGGTCGCGGAGCGTGCGTCATGAGCGATACCTATTTCGACCGCGTCTGGAATGCGCACGTTGTCGAATCGCTCGCCGACGGAAACGACTTGCTTTTCATCGACCGCGTCGTCGCCCACGAGATCACCACGCCTCCCGGCGCGGTGCAAATAGAGCGCGACTTCGATGACGTGCTTTACGACCCGCATTCGATCGTCGCCGTGAACGATCACGTCAGCCCGGCCAACGATCCGGCCACCGCCGAGCAGGCTCGCCATTTGCGGCGCTGGGCAACGCGTCACGACATCGAGCTCTACGACCTTGGCAACAACGGCATCGCGCACGTGCTTGTTCCCGAGCGCGGCATGGTTCGCCCGGGTATGACGCTGTGCTGCGGCGATAGTCACACCTGTACGCTCGGCGCGTTCGGCGCGATCGCGTTCGGCGTGGGAACGACCGCGCAGGCGGGCGCGATGCTGGCCGGTTGCGTCGTCGTCAAGCGCCCGAAGGTGATGCGCGTGCGCATCGAAGGCGAGCTCAAGCCGCCCGCGACCGCCAAAGATGTCGCGCTCACCGTGATCGGCCGCCTCGGAGCTGATGGTGCGCGTGGGTATGCGATCGAGTATTGCGGCGGTGCGGTGCGCGCGATGTCGATGGAAGAGCGCATGACGCTGTGCAACATGTCGATCGAGTGCGGTGCGACCACCGGTTGTGTGCGGCCCGATGCTGTGACGCACGCATATCTTGCCGACCGCGGCGTACCGTTTGGGCGAGAAGCATCGTGGTACGAATTCGACGGCGAGGCGCGAGACTACGACGCGTCGGTCGATATCGATGCGGCGGCGATCGTGCCGCTGATCACCTGGGGCGTCAACCCCGCGCAAGCCTCGCCGGTGGGTGGATCCGTGCCCGCCGAAGCCCAAGAAGCTGCCCTGCGCTACATGGGCATCGCGGCGGGCGAGGCGCTGGACACGCTGGAGATCGATCAGGTCTTCATCGGCTCGTGCACCAACTCACGCCTGTCGGATTTGCGGGCAGCGGCTGGGATTGTACGTGGTCGTCGTGTGCGCGTTCCGACGATCGTTACGCCCGGCTCGCAGGCGATTAAACGCGAGGCCGAGCGCGAAGGCCTGCACGACGTGTTTTCCGATGCCGGCGCGTTGTGGACGCATTCGTCGTGCGGGCCGTGCCTGGGCATGTCGATGGGCGTGCTCGCGCAAGGTATGCGCTGCGTCTCGACCTCGAACCGGAACTTCCCCGGTCGCATGGGGGCCGGCGGTCGCGTGCATCTGGCTTCGCCGGTCGTCGCGGCCGTCGCCGCGGTGCTCGGGCGCATTCCGTCGTACGATGAAATCCTCGCCCACACGGAGGTCACACAATGCGTCTGAAGGGTCGCGTTCTCAGCCTGCCGTTCGACGGCATCGACACCGATCAGATCATTCCGGCGATTCACTTGACGGTGATCGAGCCGGGAAATCTTGGGCGATTTCTCTTCACCGGGCGCGCCGAGCTTGCACAACGCTTGGCGGAGCTGCCGGAGGCATCGATCGTTGTCGCGGGCGAGGACTTTGGCTGTGGAAGTTCGCGCGAGCACGCGGCGTGGGCGCTCGCCGAGCGTGGATTCCGTGCGGTGATCGCGCCGAGCTTTGCCCGTATTTTCTTGGAGAATGCCTACAACAACGGCGTCGTTCCGATCGTCCTCTCGCCCGAGGCGTGTGCGGCGTGCGCAACGAGCGCAACGCTTGAAATCGACGTCGAGGATGGCGTGGTCGAAACGCAAGATGGAAAGGGGTTTGCGTTCACGCTGGACCCTTTACGGAAAACGTTCCTCGTGGGCGGCGGCTATCTGCGGTATCTGCACGGAAAGATTCCGGCGATTCGCGCTTGGCAAGCGGCGCGCGCGCTCTAAGTCTCGTCGGAATCCCACGTGCGCGAGGTGGTGACGACCTGGCTCTTGAGCAGACACTCGGTCAGGCGTGCGAGCGAGGCGTTGAGGTCGTCGATCTTCTTTTCGCCGACCGACTCGCGCAAATAACGTTCCGCGGCGGCGATCCGCTCGCCGGCGCGCTCGAACGTGGCGCGCCCCTTCTCGGTGAGGTGCGTTTCGATCACGCGACCGCCGCCTTTGACACGCTCGATCAGGCCGGCATGTTCCATCTGGCCCAGCGTAGCGACCATGGCTTGCGGCGATACGAAGCACTGCCGGGCCATTTCGGCGTTGGACATGGCGGGCGATTCATCGAGGGCACGTAAAGCAAGAAGCTGCGGGGGGCTGATTCCGATGTCGCTTAGCGCATCGCACAGTGCGGAGCGCATTGCCGCCTGTGCGGCCTTGAGATGAAGAAAGAGTCGCCCAGGCTCCTGATCGGATGGCATGAGCGACTCTTCGTGACCTAGGCTCACTGAGCTTGCCAGGTGCTACCATCCGCGAATGCCACCGAGCGCACGCTGCAACTCACCGCGTCGCTGAGCGACGGTGTGCTAAAGCTGTGATCGATCGCGGTGCCGGTCGAAAACGTGCCGGTATCGACGATACGGTTGGTCGTGCGCCCATCGCTCACATCGAACGAGACGGAGCTGATCGCCTTCTCGTTGCGGTTCACGAACGAGATCGCAACGGCGTTGACCGTGGGAATGTCCAGGCCCGCGAAGTTGGCTTGGGGCAGCTCGGACTGCAGGGTGCAGGCGGAAATCGCAATCGGCGCTACGGCCGTGTAGGCCGTCGTGGCCGGCGCGCCGCTCAGGGCGGCGATGAGAAGTAGGGGAGCGGTAAACATTTGTCGTGGTCCTCCTTAGGGAACAATATATGTATATCAAGACATTGATATACAGCATATGACAAAAGTAGGGACGAAAGGCCCCGCGTCCCCTAGGAGCAGTCAACCGGGGATTCAGGCAAGCTTGATAAATCTAACACCTGGTATGGACACCACGGCTCCCCACCCCAGCGTCTCGATGGACGAAATCACCGCTCTGGCCAAGCGCCGCGGCTTCATCTTTCAATCCAGCGAAATCTATGGCGGCATCAACGGCTTTTGGGACTACGGTCCCCTGGGCGCCGTGCTCAAACGTAACGTCAAAGACGCGTGGTGGCGCGAAAACGTGCAGCTTCGCGACGACGTCGTGGGGTTTGACTCATCGATCATCATGCATCCCGACACATGGAAGGCGTCGGGCCATGTGGACGCATTCCACGACAAACTGGTCGACTGCAAAGTCTGTAAACACCGCTTTCGCTTCGACCATCTCAAAGATCCGCACCAGTGCCCCGATTGCGGAAGCAAAGACAGTTTCACCGAGCCGCGCAACTTCAATCTCATGATGAAGACGCAGATCGGGCCGATGGAAGACACGGCGTCGGTCGCGTACTTGCGCCCGGAAACCGCGCAAGGCATCTTCGTCAACTTCAAAAACGTCTATCAAACCGCGCGCAAGCGCCCGCCCTTCGGCATCGCGCAGATCGGCAAATCGTTCCGCAACGAGATCACGCCCGGAAATTTCACGTTTCGTGTGCGCGAATTCGAACAGGCCGAACTCGAGTATTTCGTTCCCGACGACGGCAAGGATCTCGATGCGTTCCGCGAGTGGGTCGAGCGCCGTAAGGGCTGGTACTCGCGCTACGGGATCAAGGCTGACCGGCTGCGCTTTTACGAACTGACCGAACACGAACGTCCGCACTATGCCAAGGCCGGTATCGACGTCGAGTATCTCTTCCCATGGGGCTGGGGCGAACTGGAATCGATCGCTCATCGCGGCACGTACGATCTCGACGCGCACATGAAGCTTTCGGGTAAGGATCTGCGCTTTTACGACGAGGCCAGCAAGACCCATTACACGCCGCTGCTCATCGAAAGTTCGGCCGGTATGGATCGCACGACGCTCACGATGCTCATCGACGCCTACGAACGCGAGAAAAGCATCGATCCCAACGGCAAAGAGACCGAGCGCACGGTCCTGCATTTCCACCCTTTCATCGCGCCGGTTCAGGTCGCGGTATTCTCGCTCGCTCGCAACAAGCCCGATCTGGTCGAACGGGCGCGCGGTATCGAACGCGCGCTGCGGCCGTTACACCGGACGCAGTACGACGAGGGCAATATCGGCCAGCTCTACCGCCGCCAAGACGAGATCGGCACGCCGTTCTGCGTCACGGTTGATTATGACGGCCTCGAAGACGGTACGGTAACGGTACGCGAGCGCGACTCGATGCGCCAGGAACGCATCGCGGCCGACGCGCTGGAGAGCTATTTAGGTTCACGTTTGCTTGGAGCTGCGGGGTAACGCGCATGGTCACGAAGATCGGAACGAAGTTCGTCTACTTTTTCGACGAGGGCGACGGCTCGATGAAAGGGCTGCTCGGCGGTAAAGGCGCAGGCCTGGCCGAGATGACGCGCGCGGGCCTGCCCGTGCCCGAGGGCTTCATCATTACGACGCAGGCCTGTCTGCAATACTACGAGGCAAAACGTCAGTTCCCCGACGGTCTCGACGCGCAGGTTCAAACGTCGATGCGCGAGCTCGAAGCTCGCACCAAAAAACGTTTTGGCGACCCCGCCGATCCGCTGCTCGTCTCCGTCCGCAGCGGCGCGCGCGTCTCGATGCCCGGCATGATGGACACGATCCTCAACTTGGGTCTGAACGATCGGACCGTCGCCGGGCTCGCGCGGCTGACCAGGAACGAGCGCTTCGCGTGGGACGCGTACCGCCGGTTCATCATGATGTTCGCCGGCGTCGTTCTCAACGTCGAGAAAGAGCCGTTCGACGATCTGATCGAAGCCCGCAAGCGCGAATTGGGCGTGACAGCCGACCCGCAGGTCGACGCCGACTCGTGGCGCGCGCTGGTCGAGCAGTTCAAAGGCGTCGTGCGGACGCACGCCGGCCGCGAGTTCCCGCAAGACGTCGGCGAGCAACTCCATCTCGCGATCGAAGCGGTGTTCGACTCGTGGAATTCACGCCGCGCCATCGACTATCGCCGCTTCAATAAAATCTCCGACGACTGGGGCACGGCCGTCAGCGTCGTGCAGATGGTCTTCGGCAACATGGGCGAGGACTCGGGTACGGGCGTTGCGTTTACGCGCGATCCCAATACCGGCGAGAACGTGCTGTTCGGTGAGTATCTTGCCAACGCGCAGGGCGAAGACGTGGTCGCGGGGATCCGTACGCCGCTCAAAATTTCGGATTTGCAGCGCTCGCAGCCCGAGATCTATAAGCAATTCCAGGACATCGCGCACAGGCTTGAGCGGCACTACAAAGAGATGCAAGATCTCGAATTCACGGTCGAGCGTGGCAAGTTGTTCATGCTGCAAACGCGCACCGGAAAACGCAGCGCCGAAGCGGCCGTGCGAATCGCGCTCGATCTGGTGGACGAAGGCGTCATCGACACCGCTACCGCGGTCGCGCGGGTCAACGCCGTCTCGCTCGATCAGCTCTTTCACGCGCGAATCGATACCAAAGAACACTTCGACGTTGCCTGCAAAGGTCTCAACGCCTCGCCGGGCGCCGCAGCGGGGCAGGTCGTGTTCACCGCCGACGACGCGGTCGAATGGAAAGAAGCCGGCAAGGATACGATCCTGGTACGCGTCGAGACGACACCGGACGACGTGCACGGAATGATCGCCGCGCGCGGTGTGCTCACCGCCAAGGGCGGCGCAACGTCGCACGCTGCCGTGGTCGCGCGCGGCATGGGCAAACCATGCGTTGCGGGCTGCGAGTTGCTCGAGGTCGATCGTCGTTCCAAGACGCTTCGCATCGGAGATCACGAGCTGCGTGAAGGCGATTGGCTCACGATCGACGGCACGACCGGAAACGTCATCATCGGGAAGCTGACACTGATCGATGCGCCCACGACGCTTCCGTCGTGGCTGGAGCGCTTTCTTTCGTTAGCCGACGACGTTCGCCGGATGGAGGTGTGGGCCAACGCCGACACACCCGAGGACGCGCGCAAAGCGCGCGAACTGGGCGCACAAGGCATCGGTCTGTGCCGTACCGAGCACATGTTCATGCAGCCGGGCCGGCTGCCCGTCGTGCAGCAGATGATTCTGGCCAACACGCCGGAAGCGCGCGCCGACGCGCTGACCAAGCTCCTGCCGTTCCAACGGGACGACTTCGCCGGCATTCTCGAAGTGATGGCCGGATATCCGGTCACGATTCGGCTACTCGATCCGCCGCTTCACGAGTTTCTGCCGTCGCTCGAGCAACTGCTCGTCGAGACGACCGAGCTGCGCGTGATGCACGGAACCGACAACCCGGAGTTTCGCACCAAGAACGCGATGCTGCGGCGCGTCCAGCAACTTCACGAGCAAAATCCGATGCTCGGTCTGCGCGTATGTCGCCTGGGTATCGTGTTTCCCGAAATCTACGCGATGCAAGTCCGCGCGATCTTCGAGGCGGCCGCCGATCTCAAGGCGCGCGGCGTCGACGCGCGTCCCGAAGTGATGATTCCGGGCGTCGGCACGCGCGAGGAGATGCAGACGACCTACGACGCGGCCAAGGCCGTTGCCGACGAGGTGCTCGCCGAGCGCGGCGTGGAACTCGAGTATCACATCGGTACGATGGTCGAGCTGCCGCGCGCGTGTATCGTGGCCGACGACCTGGCGGAGATCGCCGAATTTTTCTCGTTCGGCACCAATGACCTCACGCAAACGACGTACGGCTACAGCCGCGACGACGCCGAGGCGTCGTTCATTCCGGCCTACCTCGAGAAGAAGATTCTGCCCGACGATCCATTCCAAGTGCTCGATCGCCGCGGTGTCGGTGCGCTGATGCGTGACGCGGTGGCGCTAGGTCGCGGGGCCCGCGCCGATTTGAAGATCGGCATCTGCGGCGAACACGGCGGCGAACCCTCGAGCGTTGCGTTCTGTCATACGATCGGGCTGGACTACGTCTCGTGCTCGCCCTATCGCGTGCCGATCGCGCGTCTGGCGGCCGCGCAAGCGACGCTAGGATCGCTCAAATAGCTACGTCGCTGCCATGATCTGCGCGCAGAGCCGGCGTGCCTCGGGCACGTCGGCTCGATCGCGTCGCACGAAGAGTTTGCGCCAGTAGGCGCGTCCGCTCAACTTCGCAATCAAATCCGACGCTTCGCGCGCGTCGATCAATCCCGACGGCGTGCCTACCCATACCGTGTGCTGGCCGCTCCCGGCCTGGAGCGGTAGGCGATGCATGACCTGCGATTGCTCGTCGGCCCAGATCGCATCGTCTCCGAATCGTTCGCGCAATGCCGCCTCGCACGCCGCATAGGCCGCCGCGTCGTCGCTCGCGTTGAACTCTGCCACGAGCGCATAGAGGCGAGTCCGTTCGCGCAGTGCGCGCGCCGCCTCGCTGGCGCGATCGGCAAGATCGTTGAGCACGCGGAAATCGTCCCAGCGTAGAAATTCGTCGATCGGATCGAGTGCGTGCGGATCGGGCCACAGCTCACGCAGCACGTCTTGCAGGATGCGCTCGAAGAGGCGCGTGGTGTGATGAAAATAGACTGACGCGAACATCATGTAGCGCGCCACCACGAACGACTCGAGCGCGACCACACCGCGCGCATCGATCCCGACGACGGCATGGCCGTCGCGCTGGAACAAGCGCAGCGACGCGACGAGCTGATCGGCGTCGTAGCGTCCGCTTGCGACGCCGGTGAAATACGCATCGCGCAGCAGATAATCCATCCGGTCGGCATCGAGATTAGGCCCGCTGACCAGCTCGCGTAGGGCCGGAAAGCGCGTGTGCGGGTCGCCGACGATAAGGCCCAGCACGTCGGCGGGATCCACGTCGAGCGCTTCGATTCCGCTGCGCATGTCGGGCAGTGCGAGGATCGCCTGCGTGCGCTCCTCGTGGCGCATGCCCAAGACCGCCTCGCAGGCATGGCTGAACGGCCCGTGTCCCACGTCGTGCAGCAAGAGCGCGCAGCGCACCAGGCGCCGCTCGTACGCAGGCTGCGAGACGTCACCCGGTGCGGCGTGGGCGATCAGCGCGTCGTATGCGCGCGTGCCCATCGCCAGCGCGCCCAGCGCGTGCGTGAAGCGTGAATGCTCGGCGGCCGGGAACGCAAAGTAGGCCAGGCCCAATTGCCGTAGGCGGCGCAGGCGCTGCATCGGCGGCAGGTCGAGCAGGCGCGCCTCTCCTGGCTCCAATTCGATGAAGTGGTGGACCGGATCGAAGATGCGCTTCATCCACAGGCCCTTCTCGCTACGGGCACCGGGATTCTGCCGCGCAGCCCGAACATCCATCGCCTACGATCATGCCCCGCCTCGACCAGAGCGTCATCCGCGAAATCCATTCGCGCATCGACATCGCCACATTCATCGGCCAGTACGTCACGCTCAAAAAGCGCGGTCGCGACCTCGTGGGGCTCTGCCCTTTTCATGGTGAGAAGACGCCGTCGTTCCACGTGCACCCCGAGGACGGCTTTTTTAAATGCTTCGGCTGCGGAGCGGGCGGTGACGTGATCGCGTTTGCAATGAAGCTGGAGAACATGCCGTTCGCCGACGCGGCGCGGATGCTCGCGAGCAAGGCCGGGATCGAACTGGAAACCGAAGATCCGCGTACGGCACGCCGGCGCAGCGAGCGCGAAGCGATCTACGAAGCCAACGCGATTGCGACCGCGTACTTCGAACGCATGCTGCGCGGCGACGAAGGTGCGGCCGCCCGCGCCTATTGCGAGAAACGCGGCTTCGGCGAAGCCGTGATCGAACGCTTCCACATGGGCTACGCCCCCGACGGCTGGAACGGGCTCACCGATGAACTGCGCAGCCATGGCGTCGATCTCGAATTGGCCGAAAAAGCCGGCTTGGTCAAGCCGTCGCAGCGTGGCGGCTACTACGATTTCTACCGCAACCGCCTGATGGTTCCGACGTATGCGACGACGGGCGAGGTCATCGCTTTCGGCGGCCGCGAGCTGGGCTCGGGCGAGCCAAAGTACCTCAACACCAGCACGACGCCCGTCTATACGAAGGGCGAGCACCTCTTCGCGCTCAACATCGCGCGTCGCGCGGCCCAAACCGATCGAACCCTGATCGTCGTCGAAGGCTACCTGGACTGTATCGCGCTGCATCAGGCGGGCTTCGAGGGCGCGGTTGCGGCGCTGGGAACCGCCTTCACCGAGAAACAGGCCGCCGAGCTGCGCAAGTACGCCGAGAACATCTTTCTGTGCTTCGACGCGGATGCCGCGGGCGCAAGTGCTGCAACCAAAGCGGTTGATATTGCGTCTAAGGTAATCGAGCATACCGGATCCAGCGTCCGTATCGTGACGCTGCCTGAGGGAGACGATCCCGACAGCTACGTGCGCAACCATGGCGCTGCGGCATTTCGCGAACTTCTCGAAACGGCCAAGCCCTCGATCGAATTCAAATTGGATCCGCAGATCGAACGCCTGCGCACCGGCTTTGAGTCGCCCGCGCTGATCGCGCGTAGCGCTGAGGCCTTGATTCGGGATATGACGCCGCGCGAGGAGTGGGATCGCTGGCGCGTGTATGTGGCTGGTCGGCTGAAGGTGAACGTTGACGACCTTCGAAATAGCCGCTTCCTCGCAAATGGCGCCAATTTTGCACCGCGTTCCGACGGTGCAGCGGGGAGCCGTCACACCCAAGTTCACGGACGAACCGGTGCGCTCGAAGCTTTGAGCCTCGAACGCGAGGTGCTCGGCATCATGATCGAAGATCCGGCGCTCGTCGCAGAATACGCGGCGCGGATCGAGTCCCGTCGCTTTCGCGACCCTCTCTACCGGCGAACCTACCAGCGCCTCATAGAGAGCGCGGGCGGTCTTCGCACCGCGGCCGACGTGTTCGCCGCGTGTGACGACGACGACGAGGCCCGCGATCTGTTGACGGCTCTGGGTCAGCGCGATCGCAGTTCCATCGTGCGTTATGGCGATTCGGAAGAACGCCGGGCGCATCTGGACCGCATCGTGGAGCGGTTAGCACAGCAAGACGAGGCGCAGCGCTACGCCGAGGTCTCGCAGACGATCGACGAGCTCTTCGCCGCCGGGCAACCGGTCCCCGAAGCCCTGCGATCGGAATTCCACGAACTTACCGCAAAATTGAAACACCGCTCGCCGCTAAAGAAGTAAACCGAAAATCACGAGTCTAATGATAGCCAACTCCCGCAAGCCAAAAGTCGAAGGCTTCACCGGGACCCCCGGAGGGAAAGCACCCTTGGGGGGGGCGCGCAGTCCGATTTTTTCCGCGCAGTGGAAAAAGTCGTACGAAGCGCCAAAGCAACGCGCGAAGTGCGTTGCGCTTTTGCAAGAAAGGGGGTGATGTCGTCGTGCCACGTAAAAAGGCTGGAGGCGCGGTCGCGCAAGCGCAACCGACGCTGACACTGGAAGAACTCAAGAAGAAGCTCATTGCGCGCGGAAAGCAGCGCAATTCGCTCACGTACGAAGAAATCAATTTGGCGTTCGATGCACTTGACGACGTCAACCCCGACGAAATCGACGGACTGTTCGAAGAGATCACTGCCGCAGGCATCGAGATCGTCGACGAACAGAAAGAAGAAAAGCCCGAGGGCGAAGAGGAAAAAGAGCAAGAGGAGCCCATCCCGGACGGCCTCTCGCTTGACGATCCCGTCCGCATGTATCTCAAGGAGATCGGCCGCGTTCCGCTGCTCTCGATGGAGCAAGAGAAGTCGCTGGCGATGCGGATCGAAGCGGGCGAACTCGAACTGCAGAAAAACGGCACCGCCGACTCGCGCCTCGTCAGCGACGGCGACGAAGCCAAACGGCAACTCACCGAAGCCAACTTGCGCTTGGTCGTCTCCATCGCCAAAAAATACGTCGGTCGCGGCATGCTCTTCCTGGACCTGATCCAAGAAGGCAATCTCGGTCTGATCCGTGCGGTCGAGAAATTCGACTACCGCAAGGGCTACAAATTCTCGACCTACGCCACGTGGTGGATCCGCCAGGCGATCACCCGCGCGCTCGCCGACCAAGCCCGCACGATCCGCATTCCCGTCCACATGGTCGAAACGATCAACCGCCTGATCAAAGTCTCGCGCCAGCTCCTCCAAGAGCTGGGCCGCGAACCGTCGGTCGAGGAAATCGCCGAAGCCATGGCCCTCACGCCCGAAAAAGTGCGCGAGGTGATGAAGATCTCCCAAGAACCGATCTCCCTCGAAACGCCGATCGGCGAAGAGGAAGATTCGCACCTTGGCGACTTCATCGAAGACCAGGAAGCCGTCGCTCCGGCCGAAGCCGCCTCCGTCATGCTCCTCAAAGAGAAGATGGCTGACGTCCTCCAAAACCTGACCGAACGCGAACGCAAAGTGCTCGTCCTGCGCTTCGGCCTCGAAGACGGCCACCAGCGCACGCTCGAAGAAGTCGGCCAAGAATTCGGCGTCACCCGCGAACGCATCCGCCAAATCGAAGCCAAAGCACTTCGCAAACTCCGCCACCCATCGCGCGGTAAAGCCCTCAAAGACTACTGGTCGAACGAGTAAAAACGGTTTTTATTCTCGCCACCCTGAGACGTTGGCAGCGAGCGCGAGCGAAGCCGCGCGACTTTATCGGGCAAAGTTTTAACTTTGACCGATAAAGTCTACATATCCATTGTTTCGGCGTTTTTGGACGGGTGGACGAGCGGGTTTTTGTCGGCGAAGGCGCCGTTTGGGTTGGGAGTTACCCAGACGATGAGGTCCCAGATTTTCGGGAAGAGGAAGACGTGCTCCACCATCGCGGGGGTCTTGGCTTTGCCCATCGCGACGATCGTCTGCGCTTGCGGGTCGTTGATGTTGCCGCCGGCGGCGGTGAATTTTTTTACGCTGGTCGCGCCGTAGGTTTCTTTGCCGTCCGTCATCAGTACGTAGTGCACGTGCGCTCCGAATGCGTCCCAGCGTTTGGGATTGATGCCCCAGAGGCTGGGCGGCGTACCGGTGGTGTCGGGTACCGAGAAATCGGCGCCTAGAAGTTTACCGTCGACGCTGTACCAGAGTTGGCTGGGATGCTGCGGATCCGCTGACGTCCAGTGCAGGTTCGCGTAGCTGATTGCGCCGGTATCGTCCTCGTTCGTGTAGCGGAAGTACCCGGCGCGTTTGGCGTCGGCGATTGTCGAAAAGCGCGCGTTTAGATCTTGCTGGATCCCGGCCACGAATGCGACTTCCGCGCCCTGCGGCTTGGGCGAGAGTGTATCTGCCGCGTAGGCGACGGCAGACACGAAGATCATGAGCGCGGCCAGCGCGCCGAGCGAGCGTCGAATCATGTGACTACTCCTTCATCGTGGGGACGGGGTGCCGCGGCTTATCGTCGGCGTCGGCATCGGCATGCGGACCGAGGCTTGCGGCGTAACCATCGGCATCGACCGATACGAGGAGACGGGCGTCTCGGCCTCTAGGAGCAGCGGTGCCGGTGTTTCGATCGCGACCGTTCCTCCCGCAAGCGCGACCAGCGTTGCTTGGATGCGCAGCTTGATCGTCGCGCCCGGTTCGAGCACGAAGTTGCGGCCCTTGCGAAAGACGTGCAGCAACATCGTCGGCGTGAAGATATCACCGACGGTGTTTTCGACGTCCGCCGTGGACGCGTGGCCGGCACTGATGTTGACATTGAGATGGGTGGCCGGCGCGCGCAACGGGATCGTGCGGCCGTCCGGCAACTGCAGCGGACGGACATAGATGTCCACGTAGCCGTAGACGTCGGGGTTGGACGCAGGCGACGCATCGACGATCTTTATCTGTGTCGTCGCGCTCTGCGGCGCAACGGTCAGACCGTTGAGTACCAGCGGCTCCGACAAGTGCGCTTCGACGACTTGGCCGGCTTTCGATGACGCCGACGAAATCGTGCCGTCCAATACGAACGACAACGTCGATCCGAACGGCAACGTGTTGGGCGGCGGTTTGGGTGTGGGCGATGCGGATGCCGACGGCTTGGCCTGCGGCGTTTGCATGGGAAATGCGCGCGCATGCAGCGGCGCGAGCGGACCGATCGCGGCGAGCATTGCGCTCGCCGCGATCAGGCCGGCAAAGCTAGCTTGCGCGTTCTTCGCGCGCGGCTTCTGCAGCCGCGGCGGCACGCTTGCCCTCTTCGATGAGTTGCTTGACTTTCTGGCCACCTTTTTGTCCGATTCGTTCGTAGAAGTCTGGGCCGTAGCGATCGCGTGTGGCTTCGCCGCCTTTCTTCCCACCCTTCTTACCGATCTGTTCGTAGAATTCGTGACCGTGAGCCTCTTTGGTCGCCAGGCCTCCCTTACGGCCGATTTGCTCGTAGAACTCGGGGCCGTACTTTTTCTTGACCGTCTCGCCGCCTTTTTGACCGGCTTCGCGGACCGACATTCCGGCTGGCTTTTTGGGGGTTTCGGGGGTTGACATGCGTGCTCTCTTTTCCACCTTGGGTTGGCCACCGGCCGGGAGGTCGGCAGTCGTCGTTGCATATACTAGAACGCAGGTTTGAAGCTGTAGGTTGGAGCCTTGTGAACGTATCAAAATCCTGGTTGCATCGAGCGTTGCTCGTTGCCGCGGCCGCGGGAGTACTTGGGGCGGTCCCGGTTAAAACCGCTGACGAGATTCTCCATTTCGAAGCGCTTAGGTCGCTCGGGAACGGACGGCTCGCCGCGTTGCTCAACTCTCCTGACACGGAAACGGCGGCGCGGGCTGCACTTGCCATTGGGCGGACCAAGCAGCCGGCGGGCGTCGCTCTCTTGGAAGCTCACCTGCGAGACGGTCGAACCAGCGTTCGTGCCCTAAGCATATACGGCTTAGGTTTGATGGGGCTGGGAACCGATGCGACCGCAGTCATCACTTCCGCGCGCTCGGATGCCTCAGGAGCAGTGCGAGTCGCCGCCATAGACACGATCGGCCGCTACGAAGACGCCAAGCGCCTCTCCCCGTCCGTAGAGCTGACCGCCGGCCGAGCCCTGGAAGCAATTCTCGCCACCGACCCAAGCCCCGCGGTCCGCGGAAAAGCCGCGATCACCCTGGGCTTCTTTGCCGCCGGCCCCGCCGCCAAAGCCGCGGCCCTCGCCCTAGCCGCCGCGACAGGCCCAAACAATGCGCTGGACGTGCGCCGCCGCGCGATGTGGACGATCTTCCGCGACTACGCGACCGCCGTGCCCCGCGCGCTCCTACGCGCCCGCCTCCACGACCCCGACGACATCGTCCGCATCGAAGCCGTCCGCGCCTACGCCCGCCTCAAAGACCGCGCCCTGGCCGCCGACCTCCGCCCGCTCCTAGCCGACCCGTCCTGGCGCGTCCAAGAACAAACCGCCGAATCCATCCGCGTCCTGCAAGGCGGCAAACTCACCGACCACCTCACCACGATCGAGCCCTACATCCACATCCCCCCGCCCAAGCCCGACCCCCTCGCGGGCCTGCCAGCCATCCCGCGCCCACATGTCGCAGCAGGTGCCCCAAGAGTCGCCCAAGTCCCCGCACACTCCTCGCTCAACCCGCAAACCGCCGAGCAAATGCTCGCCCCAGCAAACGGCCCGCACCCACGGCTTCGCATAATCACCACCGAAGGCAATCTGTACATCGTGCTCTATCCCGAATGGGCACCGCTGACCGTCGCCAACTTCATGAACCTCACCGACCGCGGCTTCTTCGACAACAACCGCTGGCTCCGCATCGTGCCCGACTTCGTCGTCCAAACCGGCGAACAAGACGACATCAAAGCCCCGGGCCCCGGCTACACGATCGACGCCGAAGAAAATCCGCTCGAACAAAACTCCTACGTCATCTCCATGGGCCTCGACTACAACATGAAAACGATGACGCCCAAACGCGATTCCGCCGGCAGCGAATACTACATCACGCTCTCCCCGCAATACCACCTCGACAACGCCTTCACGGTCTTCGGCCGCGTCGTCGCAGGCTTCGACGTCCTCGCCCGCCTCACCGAACACGACCGCGTCATTCGCATCGACCGCGTTGCGGACGCCGTGCTTTAGGTAACAATTAGCAGTGAAAGAGCGGGACACCGATAGGGTGCGGGCGTCCCCGCGCCCTATCGGCGTCCCGCTCTTTCACCGCCTAAAACGTCCGTTCGGAATCGAGGAGGATGGTTACGGGGCCGTCGTTGATGAGTTCGACTTGCATGTCGGCGCCGAAGATGCCGTAGGCGACGCGTAAGCCGAGCGCGGTGAGTTCTTTGCCGGTGCGTTCGTAGAGGTCGCTTGCGAGCGGTTCGCGGGCGGCGTCGATGAATGAGGGGCGGCGGCCTTTGCGGGCGTCGCCGTAGAGGGTGAATTGCGAGACGAGAAGGATGGCGCCGGCGGCGTCGATGACGCTGCGGTTCATGAGGCCGGCGTCGTCGGTGAAGATGCGCAGGTGGGCGATTTTTTCGGCGATGTGTTTGGCGTCGGCTTCGGTGTCGCGGACGGCGACGCCGAGTAAGACCATGAGACCGTGATCGATCGCGCCGGTGATTTCGTTGTCGACGGTGACCGATGCGCGGGTGACGCGTTGGACCACGGCGCGCATGGGTTTACTTGGTGAACATCGACGAGAGGGCGAAGACGGCGTTTTCGCGGCGTTCCATGACGCGGCGGTAGAAATAGCCGGCCCAATGCGTGCCGTATGGGACGTAGACGCGCATGCGGTAGCCTTCGGCGACGAGTTCGCGTTGGAGTTGGGGGCGGCAGCCGTAGAGCATTTGGAATTCGAATTTGTCGGCGGTGATGTTGTGCTCGCGAACGAAGGCGCGGATGTGGTCGATCAGGTCGACGTCGTGGGTGGCGATGGCGGGGTAGTGGCCGCGCTCGAGGAGCTCTTTGGCAAGGCTTAGGTATTGCTCGCGGATTTGGGGCATCTCTTTGATGGCTAGCTCGGGGGGCTCGTTGTAGGCGCCTTTGCAGAGGCGTACGCGGGCGTCCATGCCGATCGCGCGTTCAACGTCGGCGGGGGTGCGTTTGAGATAGGCTTGGAGCACGATGCCGACATTTTTGTCGGCGGCGTAGGCCCGTTCGAAGAGATCGAGGGTTGCTTGGGTGACCGGGGGTACCTTCCATGTCGATGCGGACGAACGGATCGGCGTTGCGCTCGGCGTGTTGGAGAATGCGTGTCAGGTTATCGAGGGCGAAGTCCGGGTCGATCAGCAGGCCCATGGCGGTCATCTTGACCGAGACGTTGGTCTGGACGCCGGTTTCGCGGATCCGGTCGAGCATGGCCAGATAGGCATCGCGGGTCTTGATGGCGGCGTCGCGCTCGAGGACGTCCTCTCCCAGGAAGTCCAGCGTCGCGGTCATGCCCTCGGCGTTGAGCTCGCGCACCGCTTGGATTGCCGTGTCGATCGATTCGCCGGCGACGAACCGTTTGGCGAGGAAGAAAAAATTCTTTTGGAAGCCCGAACCAGGCGCGAGCAGACGGTCGATGATGGCCATAGCGTCTGCTAGACTACGACACGGCGGTCCAAAACCCGGCGACCGGGTCCCCCGGAAAAAGGATGCTGGGTGCAGGCTGCGCCATTTAATGAAAGTTTACCAAAGCCTCACCCGCCGTGGCGAGGCGCACGGGTGATGGACACGAATGCCTGACGAGACTATGCAGCGCAACTGGCGAGTACTGATCGCGGACGACGATCCGGCGATCTGCACGCTCATCGACACGGTACTGCGCAAGGGCCCGTACGAGATGGTGATGTGCAACGACGCCGAAAGCGCGCTCGTGGCCGTCGATCGACAGGGTCCATTCGACATTATCATCTGCGACTTCATGTTGCCGGGCATTTCGGGCATCGATCTGGTCGAGCGCCTGCGCTCCAAAGAGGGCACCCGCGGCGTCCCGATTCTGATGATTTCGGGCCACACGAACTACGCGATGGACGGGCGGGCGAAAAACGCGGGAGCGAACCTGTTCCTCAACAAGCCGTTCACGATCTCGCAGCTGCGGTCGGCCGTCACGCACCTCTTGTCGCAATCGACCAAGCGAGACTCGTTTTCCGGCGCCCCGATCTTCTAGCCCCATTACCCGATTTTCGTGACAGCCGCGATCAAGATCGTCGTCATCGCGATCTCGCTGGCCCTCGACGTCTTTGCGGTGAGCATCGGCGTCGGCGTGCGTGGCGTTTCGCGTTCGACGAAAGTGCGTATCGGGATCGCCTTTGCGTGCGCGGAGATCACGATGAATCTCGTGGGTGCCGGGCTTGGTGCGGTCGCGGGGCACCTCATCGGCGACGCAGCAGGGTATCTGGGTTTTGCCGCGCTGGTGGGCGTGGGCGGCTATATGATCGTCGAGGCCCAGCGCGACATGGTCGAGCGTAAGCCGGTCGACATGTCGAGCGGATGGGGTCTAATCGTCGCTTCTTTGGCGATCAGCTTGGATTCGCTGGGCATCGGTTTCTCGATTCTGTACATCGGCGTGCCGTTGCCCATCTCGCTGGTTACGATCGGCGTCGTGTCGGTGCTTTCCACTACGCTGGGGCTCACGCTGGGCCGCGCGCTCGGAGCGCGCATCGAAGAGCGCGCGGAATTGCTGGGCGGCGTGCTGCTCGCACTGACCGGCGCGACGTTCATCGTGCTCAAGGCTCTGCACCTCGGTTAGCGAACACGCCGCGCTATGCACACCGCTGTCGGCGCGTCGATCGTGCGGCTGTGGGAGCGCAGCGGCGCACCCTCGCTCTTCGTCGTCGGGACGGGAAAAAACGTTGGAAAAACGGTGACGATGCGCGCGATTTATCGCGCGCTGCTTGCCGGCGGAACGCTGCCCGCGCTGGCGTCGATCGGTCGCGACGGTGAAGCGGTCGATATCGGTGACGCGGGCGAGAAGCCGCGGCTGTGGCTCGAACCAGGGACCGTCGTTGCGACCGCGCGTGGAGTGCTCCCGCGCTCGCCGGGAACCGAAATGCTCGATCTCTCCGATCTGACAACGGCCGCCGGCATGCTGATCTATGCGCGCGTCCGGTATGCGGCCCATTACGAATTGATCGGACCGCCGAGCGCTTCGGCCATGCGCGCCGTCGTGCACCGGCTCCAGGCGTTCGCGCCGCGCGTGCTGGTGGACGGCGCGATCGATCGCGTCGCTGCGCTGGCGGGCGGTGAGGACGCGGTGGTCATCGCGACCGGAGCATCGGCGGCGAGCACGATCGGCGAAGCCGTCGACGGTATCCGCGCGCTGGCCGCGCGTCTGACAACGCCCGCGCCCGAAGACGAGGAGGACGTTCTCGAGATCGACGGCGCCCTCACGCCCGGTCGCGTGGCCGAGTTCCTCCGCACGCGCGAGACGCGCGCGGTGGTCGTACGCGATCCCACGCAGATCGCGCTTACCGGAAAAGCGGCCCTTGCGGCCTTTGCACACCTGCGAATTCGGTGCCGCCGGCCGCTGCGGGTGATTGCTGCGACTGTTTCGTCGGCCGGACGCGATCGCGCGTTCGAGCCGCGCGAACTCGCGCGCGCCGTCGCCGCGGCGACCGGCCTCCCGACGTTCGATGTGTTCGCGGCGGAGCAGGCGGCGTGAAACGCGGCAACCTTCTCGACGATGTTACCGCGCAATCGCTCGACGCGGCGTGGCTGCGCGAGGCCTTAGCGCCTGTGAGCCCCTACGGTACGCGGCGGTTTGCAAGCCTCGAGCCGTTCGTGCCGGGAGAAGAGGCGCAGGCGCAGGCGCGCGCCGAGTGCATCGTGCGCGCGGCGGCTGCGCTCGACGCGCAGCGGCTCGATGCGGCGCGTGATGTGGCGCGGCACGCACCCGACGTCTCGGGCGCGATCGCGCGGGCGTCGATGGGCGACGAACTCGATGACGCCGGTTTCTTAGAACTGCAGCGCTTCTTCGACGCGTGCGAGCGCTTGGACGCGCTCACACGCGACAGCGCCGATATGCCTCGAACGGTGAGTCCGGCGATAAGCGCGTGCGCCAGCGCGTTGGAACGCGGCCGCGCCGGCGGTTTCGGATTCTATCTAGGTGATGACTTTGACGCGGGACTTGCATCCGAACGCACGGCGCTGCGTCGATCGCAAGCCGAGTACGATGCGGTTCGCGGGCGCTCGATTGCCGCCGCCGCCGCGTTGCTCGGGCGCGAGATCGACGGCAACACGTTCATCGTGATGCGCGACGACATTCCAGGGACCTTGCCCGCCGGGATTCGCGTTGTCCGTGAAGCGCCGACGTACGTCCTGTGTGAGCTCGACGCGAACGAAGCGGAGCTTGCGGCGCTCGAGCGGCGCGATGCGGCCGCCGCGCGCGTTGCCGACGCCGAAGCGCGCGTACGCGCAGCCCTCTCGTCGATCGTACGCGCGCATGCGGCTGCGTTGGACGCCGCGATGGACGCGTTCGCTATTGCCGATGTCCTGGTCGCAGGCGCGCGTTTCACGCAAGCCAATGAGTGCCGCGCGGCAGTGTTGGCATCGGGAGCGAACTTCGAGATCGCGCAAGCACGCTTTATTCCGCTCGCCGCCGCACTGGAACGCGACGGGCGCGCGTTCACGCCGATCGACGTTTGCCTCGACGGCGTGGCCGTGGTGACCGGCCCGAACATGGGCGGAAAGAGTGCGTGCTTACGGACGTGCGGCTTCGCGGCGATGTGCGCCGCATACGGGCTTCCGGTTCCCGCGCGCAGCGCGCGCATGCCGCTCTATGCGCAGATTGCATGGCTTGGAATCGGCGGTGAGGATGAGGGCGGGGGCCTGCTTTCGTCGTTCGCCCGCGAAGTCGTGCGTTTGCGGGACGTGCTCGCGAGCGAGGAACGCCCGCGCTTGATCCTGCTCGATGAGTTCGCGCGCACGACCACCCCGCGTGAGGGCAAAGCGTTGGTCGTCGCGGTGATCGCACGGCTGCGTGCCGAGGGCGCCACCGCCCTGGCGGCAACGCATGTCGACGGCGTCGCAAAGGCCGCCGGCGTTACGCATTACGCGGTGCGGGGCTTACGCAGCGTGCCGATGGCAGCGGCAGCCGGCGATCTGCAGGCTGCGCTTGTAACATTGGCGGCGTCGATGGATTATACACTCGAAGAAGTGCACGGCGATGCCGTGCGCGGAGCCGATGCCATCGCGCTGGCGACGCTTTTGGGCATCGACGAATCGGTGATCGTCGATGCCTACGCCGCTTTGGAGGACATCTGACGTTGGGACATCGACATGTGGCAGCACGGGTCGTGGCCGCGGCTGCGCTGCTGGTGAGCTGGGGCATTGCGCTCTACGGAATCGCGACGCTGCCGTCGAGGATTCCCACCAGTTTCAGCTTTTCCGGGCACGTACGGGAATACAGCTCGAAGTACACGCTCCTGATCTTGCCGCTAGCCGGGCTTGCAGCGATTGTGATGACGTGGTGGACGGCGCGGCGTGGGATTCAATCGATCAACTTGCCATTTACCATTCCGGCGGATCGCGTCGAGGCCGTGCGGCCGTTGAGCGAGTTGCTCGCGGCAACGATCATCGCGGAACTGTGCGTTGGGTTTGCCGCGATCGAAGCGCTGGTGGTGGGAAGCGCCGCGGCGGGTTCGCTGCTGCCCGCGTTCGGTTGGACAATCGCCGTCTTTATGGTGGCGACCATCGGGACCGCAACCGGATACAGCATCGCGATCTACCGCGTAGCCCACGCGTGAAGACGGCGCGCACGGTCGGCGAGATCGTTGCGGCTCTGATGGTGGTGGTAACGTTCGCGGTGGCAGTGCATGCCTATATCGTCTTGCCGCCTACGATTGCCACCGAGTTCTGGGGAGCGCAAGCCGATGGACACGGCTCCAAAGCCACGCTATTGATCCTTCCGATCGTTTCGCTCATAGCCTACGCCGGGATCTGACCAACGTGACGGTCACGGGAACGTTTGCGTGGATCGAGTTGATGCTGGTCGGCAGCGCGGGCGGAGAGCTCTCACCGTATTTCGTGTGGACGTTCTTCCTGGGACTGGTACCACTGGTTTTGCTCGGCGTCTTCCTTCCCGCGATTGCAAAAGCCGGAGGAGCGCCATCGCCGACGGGCAAGTTGTAGCTTCGTCATGGAACCGCTGATCATTACCTGCGCGCCGGTCGGCGCGGAAGTCACGCCCGACCAGACGCCCTATCTGCCGTACACGCCGGCAAAGCTGGCGCAGACCGCGAGCGCCATTCGTGCTGCCGGCGCATCGATCGTCCACGTGCACTGCCGCACTGACGAGGGCACCAACACCCACGACGTGCTGCGTTTTAAACAAGCGTACGAGGCGATTCGCGGCGCAAGCGATCTGATCGTGCAATTTTCGACCGGCGGCGCGATCGGCATGACGCCGCAGGAGCGGGCGAGCGTGCTCGAACTGCGCCCCGAGATGGCGACGCTGACATGCGGAAGTGTGAACTTCGGCGACGACATCTTCGAGAACAGCTTCCCGATCATGCGCGGCATTCTGGCCAAGATGCATCAATATCACGTCCGGCCGGAACTGGAGATTTTTGACAAGGGTCATCTTGCCAATGCGCGGCGGCTGGCCAAGGAAGGGCTGCTAACCTTTCCGCAGCACGTCGATTTCGTGCTCGGCGTTCCCGGCGGCATGGAAGCGACCGTGCCGAACTTGTGTGAACTGGTCGAGGATCTGCCCGCCGGCTGTACGTGGTCGGTCGCCGGCGTCGGTCGTGCGCAACTGGCGATGGCGCTCGCAGCGATCGCGATGGGCGGCCACGTTCGCGTCGGGCTCGAAGACAATCTCTACTACAGCAAAGGCCGCCTTGCCAGCAACGAGGAGCTGGTCGCGCGGGTGACGCGGATCGCGCAAGAAGCGGGGCGGCCGGTCGCCACGCCCGACGAGGCGCGCGCGATTCTGGGTCTCTCCAAGTTAGCCGCAGCTTAACAACAGGTGAAGGTGTCGCCGCCCGGCGCTCGTAACTAGGGCGCGTTTCGTGTTTACGTACATCGTGCGGCGAACGCTTGCCGCGATTCCGCTCTTGCTCCTGATCTCGATCATACTGTTCGTGATCCTCAATAACGCGCCGGGCGGACCGCTGGCCCCGTATCTGCAGAACCCGCACATCACGCCCGCCGACATCGCGCGCCTCAAACACAACCTAGGGTTGGACCGGCCGCTGTACATCCAGTACCTCGGCTGGCTGGGTAAAATTCTGCACGGCGACTTCGGCTATTCGACGAGCAATTCCGAACCGGTGCTACAGGCGATTCGCGAGCGTATTCCCGCAACGCTGGAACTGATGGGTTGCTCGTTCATCGTGTCGCTGATCGTCGGACTCTCGGCCGGTATTTTTTCGGCGGTGCGCCCGTATTCGTTTGCCGACTATTTCATCACGACGCTGGCCTTTTTCGGTCAATCGATGCCGGTGTTCTGGTTTGCGTTGATGCTGCAACTGCTCTTTTCGGTGCACGGTATTCCACTGCCCGGAGGATACGAGATCGTGCTGCCGTCGGCGGGCATCAGTTCCAGCGACACGTTCAACTTCGGCGATCGGATCGAGCACCTGATCTTACCCGTCGTCGTGCTCGCACTGCTCAACCTTGCGTTGTACAGCCGCTTCATGCGTTCGTCGTTGCTCGAAGTGACGCGCATGGATTATATGCGTACCGCCGCTGCCAAAGGCTTGAGCGGCCGCGTCATCCTGTTCAAGCACGGGCTCAAGAATGCGCTGATTCCGGTCGTGACGGTCGTCGCGCTGTCGTTTCCCGGCGTGCTTGGCGGTGCAATCGTGACCGAACAAATCTTTGCGTGGCCCGGCGCCGGCCGCATGTTCTACAACGCACTGCAGCAGAGCGACATCGCGCTGATGATGGGCTATCTGTTGATCATCGCGGTTGCCGTCGTGTTCTCGAATCTGCTGGCCGACATTCTCTACGGATGGCTCGACCCGCGCGTGAAATACGAGTAGGCGAAGATGACCGCAGTAGCACCCCCCGCCCAGCCCTACGAAGAATCCGATGCCGTCTATTCGAAGGTCGGCTTCTGGACACGCTTACGGCGCCATCGATTGGCGGTTGCCGGGATCGTCGTTCTCTCGCTGATCGTTCTCGCGGCGATCTTCGCGCATATGCTCGCGCCGTTCGATCCCAACGCGATCGACGAAGTGCATTGGCAGGGAACGCCGCTTCCACCGTGTTTCCAAAGCGCGCTATGCGGTGGCCACCCGCTGGGAACCGACGAAGTCGGACGCGATCTGCTCTCGCGCTTGCTCTACGGCGCGCGCATCTCGCTGCAGGTCGGCATCTTCACGGTGATCATGGAGTTGATCATCGGCGTCGTGCTCGGCGCGATCGCGGGATACTACGGCGGCTGGGTCGACTGGCTGATCATGCGGGTCACCGATGTGTTCCTGTCGATTCCGCTCCTGCCATTGCTGCTGGTCCTCACTGCAATCGTCGCGGCCAGTTCGAACAAAGCGGCGCTGAGTTTCTGGGTGATCGTCGTAATTATCGGCGCGCTCTCGTGGCCAACGGTGGCTCGCTTGGTGCGCGCGTCGTTCCTCGTGTTGCGTGAGCGGGAGTTCACCGAAGCTGCGCGCGCGGTCGGCAACGGTGACGCGCGGATCATCTTCCGGCATCTCTTGCCCAACGCGGTTGCACCGATCGTCGTCCAAGCCACGCTCGACGTCGCCAACGTCATCGTGCTCGAATCGACACTTTCGTATCTGGGTTTTGGCATCCAACCCCCGACGGCGTCGTGGGGCAACATGTTGGCCAACGCTCAAGCCAACCTCCAGATCGCCTGGTGGGCGGCGGTCTTCCCGGGCCTGTGTATCCTCTTTACCGTCCTCTCGATCAACTACATCGGGGACGGCCTGCGCGATGCACTTGACCCGAACATGAAGTAGGCTATAGACTACGTTAGTTCGTCTGGACCTAGGGTCCGGACGCGGCCGTCTGCGCGTAAGCGCCGCTGACGGAATCTGCACAGGTGGCGGAATTGGTAGACGCACTAGCTTGAGGTGCTAGCGGGAGCAATCCTGTCCGGGTTCGAGTCCCGGCCCGTGCATGAAAATTTCAGGCCCCGGGAGCGATCCCGGGGCTCTTTTCTTTGGGTCTCGCATCGATGAAGATCGGGGAGGAATGAGGTTGCCGACTCTACCGGGAGAATTTGCCGGCGATCCGTTCGGCGGCCGGGAGCCCACCAGTCACGAACGGATGACGGGATTGCCGTGGGACGCCTCGTACCACGACGGCCCTGCACCCTGGGATATTGGCATCATGCCTCAGCCGGCAATCGTGCGTTTGGCGTCTCAGGGTGGAACGGGCGAAAACGCCCTTCACGTTGCCTCACTGGGATTGCCGGTTCTAGGCTTCGATCTGGCGCAGACGGCCCTCGCCCTCGCACGCACGAAGGCTGCCGCTCGGGCCTAGAGGTCGAATTTGTCAACGCCGACGCTTTTGAGTTAGATCGATTCGATCGTAAATTCGACACCGTGATGGACTGTGGGCTCTTTCACACCTTCAATGCGGACGAGCAACGACGATACGTTGCGAGTCTTGCGAAGATCGCCGCGGCCGGCGGGAGCCTTTATGTCTTGTGCTTCAGTGACGAGGGCAACGACGTTGGACCGCATCCCGTCGCCCGTGGAGAGCTCAGTGCCGCTTTCTCCTGCGGTAATGGTTGGGAGGTCGCCAACATCGAACCCGCGCGCGTTCGGACGCGATACCATGGCGAGGACGGCGCGCCGGCGTGGTTAGGGACGATTACCCGAATCGTTCGGGGCCAGTTTTAACTTACTTTTGATGGCCGATTGTCGTGGCCGGCCATATGCTTAGCTGGGATCGAACTGAAACATGCGAGGTCGCAGCGTCGTAAAGCTAGGCGAACTCGTCTCTGGGAGAACGCCACCGTGTGGTTAACGCGATTTGCAATTGAGCGATGGGTGATCACCCTCATGGTGTTCGCCGCGCTGGTTATATTTGGACTGATTTCGTTCTTCCAGTTGGGACGCAGCTCCAATCCGCCCAACACCGACTTCCCGGTCGTCGTGGTGTTCGCAAGTTATCCCGGGGCGTCGCCGCAAGACATGGAACGTATGGTCATCAAGCCGATCGAAGATCAGATGACCGGCGTCGAAAACCTCGACGAACTCGACGCGACCGCCCAAGAGGGCAGTGCGGTCGTCGTGGCGCTCTACAAGATGGGCACCAACATCGATCTGGCCGCCATCGACGTGCAGCGCCGCGTCGACACGGCGCGCGTCTACATGCCGGCCGATTTGAACCCGCCGACGGTGAGCAAAGAAGGGCAGTCCGAACCGCCGCTACTCGACATCGCGATCAGTTCCAAGACGCTCTCGCAGCCGCAGATCGCCGACGTCGTGAACAACGACATCACGCCGCTGGTCGAGCAGATTCCCAACGTGCAAACCGTCGACGTCTACGGTACGGCGGATCGTGAATTTCACGTCGAACCTAGCCCGACGCGGTTGTTCGGCGTCAACGCGACGCTTGAAGACGTCTTCAATGCGGTCGCGGCGAACAATCTCAACGTACCCGGCGGTATCATGACGCAGCCGACGCAAGAAGGCAGCGTCGCGATCCACTCGTACATCAATAAAGCCAGCGACATCGCTTCGATTCCGCTTTCGCCGGCAAGCGTGCTGCAATTCCCGGTGAAGTCGATGAAGGTCGGTGACATCGCCAACGTCTACGATAGCCACGTCGAGATGCGAACGATCTCGCACTTCAACGGCGAGCCGCGCGTGTACATGAGCATCAACCCGACGCTCAACGCCGACCAGATCAAGTCGACGCAGACCGCGCGGGCCGAGCTCGCGAAGATCGAAGCGAAGTTCCCACAACTACAGTTCCACGAGATCGACGCGCCGGCGGATTATACCAGCAAGCAGCTCACCGGCGTCGGCTGGTCCTTGCTCGAAGGCATCATCCTCACGGCGATCGTCATGCTGCTCTTCCTGCACGCATGGCGCAACGCGGTGGTTGTGTTCCTCGCGATCCCGACCTCAATTCTCGCGACCTTCATTCTGATGCGCGCCTTCGCGTTCCACATCGACTCGCTCTCGATGATGGGACTCTCGCTGATCATCGGCATCTTGGTCGACGACTCGATCGTCGTGCTCGAAAATATTACCCGGCATCGAGACATGGGCGAGGATGCGCTTTCGGCTTCGATCAACGGCCGTACCGAGATCGGTTCGGCGGCGATCGCGATCACGATGGTCGATGTGATCGTCTTCTTGCCGATCGCGTTCCTCTCGGGCATTGTCGGCGCTTACCTCAAAGAGTTCGCTGTGGTCGTGGTTATCGCGACGCTGTTCTCGCTGCTGGTGTCCTTCACGCTCACGCCGCTGCTCGCGGCAAAATGGAGCGTGATTCGCCGCTCCGAGGCAAAGCCTACGTGGCTGCTCGCGCTCGATAATCGCCTGGTCGATGCCGCGCTTCTGACATTCGGTATCGTGTCGTTCGCTATCGGAACCGTAACCGGCTGGTATTTCTTCAACATCCTCGGCGTGTTCATTGCTGCATTGCTGCTGCTCAACGCATTCGTGCACCGGTACGATTGGATCGTCGATACCTATCGGCAGCGTCTTTTGCCCTTCGCGCTCCAGCACGGATTCTTCGTCGTCTTCGTGTGTGCGGTGTTGTTCCTCAACGCCATCTCGCTCGTGGCCGGCGGCGGACTCAATAGCGTTGGTCTGGATGCCGGAATTCTGATACTGACGTTGCTCTGCCATGTGCTCGGTGCCGTCGTTCGCGCTGTTGCGCGACGACCGCGACGGCGCATCGGCAATGTGATCCTGGCGTTCTTAAGGCCGTTTGCTGCGATCGGAACGCACCCGGTATTGACCGTCGTGACGCTCTTGCTACCGGTGCTTTTGGCCGGAGCCATGTACCCGCTCAGCGTGAGCACGGACTTCGTGCCCGCGCAACAAAACGGCGAAATCGATATGGTCGTCAACTACCCGCCTGGGACGCCCATCGCGACGACCGATCGCTATGTGGTAACGCTTGAAAAGGCGATCATGAAGATCGATGGGATCAAGTCGGTCAGTTCGACCGTGGGCCGCAAGCAGTCCGGTCATGGAAGCGTCACGGGCGGAAATTATGCAACGCTTAATGCGACGATGAAAGACGGGCGCATCAAAGATACGGACAAAGCGTCGGCCGCGATTCGCAAGCTCGCTTACCTCGTTCCCGGCGGGCAGCTCAACGTTGCGGGCGACTCGGGCAACGGCTCGGCGATCTTCTACGCGCTCACGGGGCCTGACGACCAAATCGCGCCGGCGGCGGAAAAAGTCGCGACCGTATTTGCGCAGCCTGCCCGGCACGGTCAACGTGCAGACCAGCGCCGAGAGCGGCGCGCCGCGGCTGGATGTCGATATCGATAACGCGAAATGCGCGCTGCTCGGTGTCAACCCGTCGGACGCGGCGACCGTCGCGCGCATCGCCGTCGACGGCGCGGTGGCGACGCGCGTGCGCACCTCGACCGGGCTGGTCGACGTGCGCGTGCAGTTCCCGCTGAAGATCGGTCCACGGTCTGGCAGCTTGAAAACGTGCGCGTTCGCGCCAATGACGGCACGCTCGTGCCGCTCGGCGACGTTGCGACGTTCACTTGGACGACGGCGCCGACCAAGATCGAGCGCCTGAACCGCCAGCGGGTGATCAATGTGCTCGGCGACTACTTGCCCGGCTACTCGCTGGGGCAGTCTCGGGTCCGCTGAACAAAAAATTGAACGAGCCCGGGTTCTTCCCGCAGGGCGTCGGCCTCACGCCCGCGGGCGACACGCAGTACATGGAAGAGACGTTCACGAACATGGGCGTTGCGCTGCTGCACGTCGTTCATGCTCGTCTACATGCTGATGGTGATTCTCTACGGCTCGTTCCTGGAACCGCTGATCGTCATGTTCTCGGTTCCGCTGGCGTCATCGGCGCGCTGATCTTCCTCGCGATTCTGGGTAACGCCGGGCGAGAACAAGCGCAGTCGCTCAACATCATCTCGATGCTGGGTATCATCATGCTCTTCGGCCTCGTCGCAAAAAACGGCATCCTGCTGGTCGACTATTCGAACACGCTCTGCAAGCGCGGCATGCGGGTGAACGATGCGGTCTTGCAGGCAGCCTCGACGCGGTTCCGCCCGATCATCATGACGACGGCGGCGATGATCTTCGGCATGCTGCCGCTGTCGCTCGGATTTGCCGAAGGTCGGTAATGGAGGCAAGCGATCGGTACCGTCATCATCGGCGGCCTGCTGAGCTCGCTGATTCTTACGCTCTTCCTCGTGCCGATGATCTACAACACGTGGATGGGCTTTTTTGAACGGCGCGGAGACCGCCGAGCGGTCGCTGCCGAACTCGAGCCGGCAACCGCGGCGGTGCGACACGCTTCGCGGCGCATTACTGGGTAAACCCCAGCTATGCGTAACCTGTTCTTCGCCTCGCGTTCCCAGCATTCACCGCATCTTTGCTGCCGGAGCGGCGCCGCTCGCGGCGCTCGCACAAAAAGCGCCGACGTGACGGTCATCGTCAACGGCAGCAGAATGAACTTCGATCAGCCGCCGATCGAGCAAGCCGGCCGCGTCTTCGTTCCGCTGCGCGGCATTTTCGAACAGCTCGGCGCGAGTGTCGTCTATCAAAACGGCACGATCAATGCGACCGGCGACGGACGTAACGTTTCGCTGCAAATCGGTTCGAATCAAGCCACCGTCGATGGACAATCGCAGACGCTGGATTCGCCACCCTTTGTCGAAGGCTCGCGCACGCTCGTACCGCTGCGCTTTGTCGCGCAGGCGCTGGGCGCGCCGGTCGATTGGAACAATAACACGTCGACCGTTACGATCGACGGCGGTCGGGTGTGCGGCAACCGCCCGCAACAACGGCAACTGTAACGGCAACCAGCCGATGCCGCCCCATGAATCCCGCAGCCTACGTGACCAATCGGCTCCCGCTGGGGAATACCGGCCCGATGACGCCGATCTCTGCCGACTTCAGCCAGCCGATGCGACGCGATTCGCTGCGCATCATGGTCGACGGACATGACGTCACGTCGGCGGTGTACTTCAACCGCGATAGCTTCCAATACACCCAGCGCCGGCCGCTCTATCCTGGCCGCCATACCGTTCGCGTGAGCGGCGTGACGCAGGACGGCGCCTCGTTCTCGACGGTGGCATTCGCAGCTGGGAATTCCGCGTATTGAAAGGCGCGTCGAACGTTGCCCCGGGTGCGTATCGACATCTGGAGTGACGTCGTCTGCCCGTGGTGCTACATCGGAGTCACGCGCTTCGAGCGCGCGCTTGCGCAGTTTCGATGGCGACGTGACGATCCGGCTCCACCCTTTCAGCTCGATCCCGACGCGCCGATACCGGGTATCCCGGCGCGTCAGCGTTATGCCGCGAAGTTCGGAGACGAGGCGACGGCCATTCTCGAACGCGTGACGCGCGAGGCGGAAAGCGAGGCGTCTGGTCTTCGATCTTTGATCGCGCCCTGACCGCGAACACGTTTGATGCGCATCGCGCCATGGCATTCGCGCGGCGCAGCGAACTCGATCGCGAATTGGAAAAACAGCTCTTCGAGGCATATTTCACGGATGGTCTCGATGTGAGCGATCGCGCCGTGCTCGCCGACGCGGGCGCTCGTCGGGTCTGGATCGCAACGAAATGATGACCTACCTGGAAAGCGACGACGGCGTCGACGAGGTGCGCCGCGAACTCAACGGCGCATTCGAACGTGGGATTACTGCCGTGCCGACCTTTGTCTTTGAGGACGAGTTTGTGGTTCCGGGCGCGGTCGACACCGCCAGCTTCGGTCGCATTCTCGGACAGATGCGCGCGTTGCGCGCGCCTCAGTGACGGCGCGAAAACGCCGAGCCCTCGTCACCGGAGGGGGCAGCGGGCTCTCCTCGGGGATTGCGGCAGCGCTTGCCGCCGACGGTTTCGAGCGCGTCGCGATAACGTATCGTACCAGCGATCCGAGCCGCTACCTGCAAGGCAATCCAGGAGACGGGCGCTCGTGCCAGCGCAACGCGGGTTGATTTTCGGCGTGACACGGCGCACGCCGCTGCTGTTTTGCGCAAGCTCGTCGAAGACGAGGGACCGTTCGACACGCTCGTGCATGGCGTCGGTGTGCTCACGTCAAACGCTTCGATCAATTTGTCAATCGAACGCTATGCGAAGCATTTTCGACGCAAACATGCGCAGCGCGGTACTCGCGGCGCACGCCGTGTTACCGGCGATGCGCGAGGGGCACTTCGGCCGCATCGTTGTGTTCGGCGGGAACGGTTCGAGCGAGACACGCCCGTATAAAGGCTTTAGCTTGTATCAAGCGTCGAAAAGTGCGCTAGTTGCATTTGCGCGAACGCTTGCGATCGAGGAAGCTCAATTCGGCATGACCGTCAACGTGATCGAGCCGGGCGATATTCGCGACAAAGCGTCGAGCCGTGAGTCGGCGCGCGCAGCGCCGAGCCCGATCCCGCGCGGACGGCCGGGCAGCTTCGAAGACGTGGCTGACGTCGTGCGCTTCCTAATCGCGCCCGAACGCGATTTTATCACGGGGGCCGTTATCGGCGTGACCGGGGGGTTGACGCAGGCTGACGGGCGAAACGCGACCCACTCATGAAATTTCCGCGATGATTCGGGGGCCACCGCGCTTTTGCACTGCCCGGCGCCCGCTTCCAGTACGGCCCAGACAAGATCGTCGACGTCGAACACATCGAGCTCTATCTCGAACCCGATCTGGAACAGCTCGCACTCGACGGCGTCTGCACCACGACCGTTCGGCCGTTCGACGAACCGGTCGCGCGGCTCGAGCTCGACGCGGTCGATCTCGCAGATCACCTCGGTGGCAACGCGGCGATAAGCCGCTGCGCTTTTGCGCTGCGCGACGATATGCTCGCAATCACTTCGATCCGCCGCTCGCGCCCGACCAATGCGCCGCGTTCCGCATCGTCTATCGCGCCAACCGGCCGCGTCACGGGCTGTTCTTCGTCGACCCGACGCGCGGACTATCCCGACAAGGTCGCCATGCGTGGACGCAGAGCCAAGACGAAAACGCGCGCTACTGGTTTCCCTCGCTCGACTATCCGCACGGAAAGCAGACCACGCAGACGACGGTCGTGGTGCCACAAGGGAATTTTCGCGCTGGCAAACGGCACACTGATCGAACGTCGTCGACGACGGCGATCGCACGATCTTCACCTATCGCCAAGGATTGCCGCACAGCACCTATCTGATGACGCTTGTTGCCGGGCCTTTTTCGGAGGCGCGACAAGCCGATGCGGGCGAACGCGACGGTGCCCGTCTTCTATTACGTGCTTCCCGGCCGCGATGCCGACGGCGAGCGCGCGTTCGGCAACACGCCGCGTATGATCGCAGCCTTCGAAGCAGCGGATCGGAACGCCGTATCCGTACGCGCGCTATTCGCAGATCGCAGTGACGCGATTTCATCTTCGGCGGCATGGAGAACACGTCGGCGACGACGCAGACCGATCGCACCCTGCATGACGAACGCGCCCATCTGGATTTTTCCAGCGACCCGCTCGTGTCGCACGAACTCGCGCACCAATGGTTCGGCGATCTGCTCACCTGCCGCGATTGGGCGCATGCCTGGCTCAACGAAGGCTTCGCGACGTATTTCGAATGCGTTTGGCGCGAAGTCGATCTGGGCTACGATGAATACCTCTACGACGTGTTTGGATGTGTCTCGCGATATCTCGAAGGAAGACGGCGAGCGCTATCGTCGCCCGATCGTGTGCAATCGGTTCCGCGATCCGATCGAGGTCTTCGATCGCCATCTCTACGAGAAAGGCCGGCGCGATGCTGCACATGCTGCGCGGCGAACTCGGGGATGCGCGCTTTTGGCGCTCGATCGGGCACTACGTTGAGCAGAACGCGCAGCGCAACGTCGAGACGATCGATTTGATCCGTGCGATCGAAGAAGCGACCGGCCGGAACATGCGCGGTTTCTTCGACCAGTGGGTCTTTCGCGGCGGCCATCCCGAGATCGAGGTGAGCGTCGCCTGGGACGCGCAGCGCAAGGCGGCAACGGTGACGATCGATCAAAAACAGACGATCGATGACGAACACCCGCCGTATCGCTTCGGGTCGACCTCGGCTTTTGCGCGGATGCTGCCGGCCGTGCCGCGGCCGATCGCCGGTCCGGGCCCGCTTGCGGGCGAGACGCCGCATTCACGTCGAGATCGAACGCGCGCACGAGACGATTACGTACCGCTGGATTTCGAGCCGAAACTCGTGCGGTTCGATCCCGGCGCATGGCTGCTCGGCAGCATCACCTATAAGCTCGGCGCGACCTTTGCCGCGCGACGCTGCGCGGCGATCCCGATCCGGTGGCGCGCATTCGCGCTGCGCGCGAACTGGCCAAAGACGGCTCGCAGACGGCGCGGGAGGCACTGCAGGCCGCGTTCGATCGCGATCCGTTCTGGGGCGTGCTCGAAGAAGCGGCAGCGGCGGTCGGCGCAACGCGCGCACCGTGGGCGCGCACGATGCTGCTCGGTTCCCTCGTGCACACGAGCATCCCAAAGTTCGCCGCGCGGTCGCGGCGGCGCTAGGGAACTTCCGCAGCGCGGATGTCGCGAGCGCGTTGCTCGGTCCGCTGCGCGACGACGACGTCTCGTATTTTGTCCGCGCGGCGGCGCTTGCGGCGCTGGGAAAGACGCGCGATCCGCGCGCCTTCGACGCGCTGCATCGCAGCGATCGCGGCGGCGATCGTGGAACGGAACGATCGAAGCCGGCGCGGCGCGCGGCCTGGCGGAACTGGCCGATGCGCGGGCGGTCGATGCTGCTCGATCGATGCGACGCGCCTCGGTCGCGACGAAGGTTTGCGCCGCGTCGCGGTCGGCGCGCTCGCGCGAGCCGGCGAGCTGCTCGAATGCCCCGAGCGCACGCGGATCGTCGATGCGCTCGTGCAACTGCTTGGACGATCCGATGTTCCTGGTGCAGCTCGCCGCGATTGCCGCGGCCGAAGGGCTCGAAGACGCATCGTGTGCTCGGCGCGCTCGATCGGCTTGCAAGCGCGGATTCGACGGCCGTATCCGGCGTGATGCAGCCGAAGCCGCGATTCGTATCCGCGAGGCGGCAGAAAGTTCCATCTCAAGTGAGCGCTCTGCGCTCGGATCTCGATAATCTTCGTGAAGAACAGCGTACGTTACAAGAGAAGATCGAAGCGCTCACGCGCGGGTAAGCGCCGCATCGTCGTCCGGTCGTGCTGGTCGTCGTCGCGCTGGCATTGTGGTCGGCGCTGCGTCCGCACGCCCGCGCGACGAGCGAGCACGACGTTACCGCCGTGCGCGTACCGCCCGTGCGATGCACCGACCCGCGCCCGCCCGCCTGGACGGCGACGCGAACTGTCCGATTTGCGTGCGGATCTGGGCGATGCCTTTGCGCCGGCGCTTAGCGATCGCTACAGTCTGGCGGTGATCGATGCGCCGGCCGCGTGATCTATGCGCGACGACGACGACGCGTGCGGTAACGCCGGCCTCGGTGCAAAAACTGATCGTCGCCGACGCAGCGTTGCGACGTCTCGGACCGCGCTATCGTTTTCACACCGTTTTCGCCGCGCAACGCGCTCCGTCGAGCGGACGGGACGCTTGATGGGAATCTCTGGCTCGTCGGTTCGGGCGATCCGTCGCTGCGCAGTGACGACTTGCGCGCGCGGCGTCGCGCGACTCGCCCGCAGCCGGCATTGCGCCGCATCGACGGCTCCATCGCGGTCGACGCGCACGAGATGCCCGGACCGGAGATCAATCCGCACTGGGATCCCGAGCTGACGCGAACGAGGATTTTCAAGCGCCGACCAGCGCGATCTCGATCGACGACGATACGGCCGAGTTCCGACGTCTACGGTCGGTCGCCGGGCAGCCCGCGCGCGTCGTCGTGCGTTCCCGCCAGCCGCGCGCTGCAGTTGAGCGGCGCGGTGATCGACCGAGTTCGTCGAGTGACGCGGTGATCATCGCCGCCGATGCTCCCGACGTATTCCGGCTCGGCGGCACGATTCCGCAAGACACCGAAGAGAAGTTCTGGCTTCCCGTGCACGACATGCCCGTCTATGCAGGCGACGTGGTCACCGCCATGGCGCGCGCAGCGGGAATTCTACCGTGACGGGCCCGCCGAGCGTCTCCGAACGCGCCGCTCGATACGATCGTGCTGTGGGATCATCGCTCGGCGCCGTTGCGCACGCTATGTCGCCATATGCTCTACGTCTCGGACAATCACTATGCCGAGCAACTCATGCGTACGCTGGGCGTCGAGGCGGGCGGACGCCGGAAGCGACGCCGAACGGCCTTGCCGCGGAACTGGATTTTCTTGCGTTCGGCCGGCATCCCGGCGCCCGGACTGCGCGCCGTCGACGGCAGCGGTCTGGCCGAGGCGGATCGCGTGCCGGCGATCACGCTTGCGCGTATGCTCAGCGACGCCGAACTGGACGATCGCGGCGGCACGCAGCTCTATGGCTTGCTGCCCGAAGGCGGTCGTGACGGAACGCTGACGACACTACGATTTCACGACCGCGCTCGGACGCGTGCGTGCCAAGACCGGACACCTTAGCGACGCCGACTCGCTTGCCGGGTACGTCACGACCGTCACCACGGACGCCTGGCGTTTGCCTTCATGATCAACGATTCACCCGGCGATCCCGACGCCGCGTATGTGCGCGCCGTCGACCGTCTCTCCGAGTTCTAGAAAGCTGCGATGCCGCACACCGACCTATTGGACCAAGAGACGCTCGCTCGTCTCATCGACCGCGCGCTGCGACACGGCGGCGATTACGCCGACGTCTTTTGCGAACGCCGGCGCAGTTACGCCTTTCGCCTGGTCGAGGGCGCGATCCACGACGGATCGACGTCGATCGCGCAGGGCGTGGGAATTCGCGTCGTCGTCGGCGAGTCAGCCGGCTATGCATACTCGGAGGACCTTTCGCTCGAAGCGCTGCTCGCGCGCGGCGAATGCCGCATCGCTGATCGCGCGGAGCGCGCCCGCGCAGCGGATCGGACGCGCGGACCTTACGCGAACGGTCGCCGGCCGTGCTCTACGATCCGCAGCGTATGGAGCACGCGCCGGCGGCGCAGTACGTCGCGCTGCTCGAGCGCGCCGACCGTAGCGCGCGCGCATACGACGCACGGGTCAGCGCGGTCAACGCGCACGTCACCGATGAAATCCAAGATGTTTGGATCGCGACGAGCGATCGGCCGGTTCGTACACGATCATCGCCCGATGATTACCTTGGGCATGCAGGTCGTGGCCAGTGCGCGCGGCGAGCGCGGATCGGGATACGTCGGCGACGGCGGTCGCACGTCGATCGCCTATTTCGACAACCACACGCCCGAGTCGCTCGCCTCGGACGCGGCGCGAATCGCGGCGGTAAACTTGGATGCCGAGCCGGCGCCGGCCGGTGAGATGGAGATCGTCGTGGGGCCGGGCGGCGGCGGCGTGCTGCTGCACGAAGCGGTCGGCCACGGCCTCGAGGGCGATTTCAACCGGCGCGGCACGTCGCTCTACAGCGGACGTATCGGCGAACGCGTCGCTTCGGAACTGGTCACCATTTACGACGACGGCAATCTCCCCGAAGAGCGCGGCAGCATCGCCGTCGACGACGAGGGCATCGCGGGCCAGCACAAAGTGCTGGTCGAGAACGGCGTCTTGCGCGGATACATGCAGGACACGCTCAATGCGCGTCTGATGGGCAGCGAACCGACCGGAAGCGGACGGCGCCAGTCGTTCCGGTTTCTTCCGCAGCCGAGGATGTGCAATACCTACATGCCCAGCGGGGATGCGTCGCCGGACGATATCATCGCCTCGACCAAACGCGGGCTCTACGCAAAATCGTTCGCCGGCGGTCAAGTCGAGATCAGCAAGGGCGATTTCGTCTTTATGGTCGCCGAAGGCTATCTGATCGAAAACGGCAAGATCACGACTCCGGTGAAAAACGCGACGATCGTCGGCAACGGCCCGGAGGCGATGACCAAAGTGGTCGCGGTCGGAAATGACAGCCGCCTCGCGCGCCGTCATTACACGTGCGGCAAAGGCGGACAGCACGTGCCGGTCGGCGTCGGTATGCCGACGGTAAAAATTTCCTCGATCACGGTCGGAGGCACCAGCGATGACGCAGCCTGACGGTTTGGACATCGCCTCGGCGGCGGTGGAACGCGCGATGAAGGCGGGCGCCGACGGCGCCGAGGCTTCGTATCGGGTATTCGCAACGCGTGCACGTCGAAGCGCGCGACACCACGATCAGCAAGCTCGAACGCACGACGGGCGGCGGCTTGCACATGCGCCTGTGGAACGGCGGCCGACGTGTGTCGCTCTCGACATCAGACGTGCGGACCTCTGAGCTTGCGGCCGCGATCGAGCGCGCGCTCGAACAGTCGCGGTTTGTAGCCAGCGATCCGTTTGCAGCGCTTCCCGACGATTGCGCAAGCTACGGCGGCGAACTTGCCTTGTACGATACGCAGGTCGCCGATCGCGACGACGCGGAGAAAATCGCCGACGCGCTCGCGCTCGAACGTGCCGTGCGCAGCGCCGATCCGCGCATCGTCAATTCGAGCGGATCGCACTATTCCGACGCGGTCATCACCAGCGTGCTCGCGAACTCCGCCGGTTTCTCCGGCGTATACACGACCACGCGCGCGTCGCGTTCGACCGGTCCGGTCGCGCAGGACGGCGAGATCAAACGCACGGCGCACTACGGAAGCGCGGGGCGTTTCATGCGCGACGTCGACGCACCCGGCCTCGTCGGAGCGATCGCGGCGCGCCGCGCCGTCGAGATGTTCGGCGCGCGTAAGCCCGCGACGATGCGCGTTCCCGTGATTTTCGAACGCGACGTTGCGGCGTCGGTGCTCGACGACATCTTCAGCGCGATTGCCGCCTCCAACGTCGCGGTCGGCAACTCGTGGCTGGCCGGTCGGATCGGCGAGCAGATCGGCAGCGCCTTGGTCACGATCGTCGACGACGGAACGATGCCCGGGCGGTTGGGCAGTGCTCCGTTCGACGGCGAGGGCGTCGCGACGCGCCGGACCCCTGTTATGACGGCGGGAGTGCTTAACACGTTCTTATACGACACGTATTACGCGCGTAAGCTCGGTGCCCGGACGACCGGCAATTCCACCGGCGGCGGCATCGGGACCAACAATTTCTACCTTGAGCCCGGGACGCAGAGCCTCGAAGAGCTGATCGCGGCGACGCCGCGTGGCGTCCTGATCCTCGACACGATCGGATTTGCCACCGAACACGCCACCGGGACCTACAGCCGGGGAGCGCGCGGCTTCATGATCGAATCGGGCCGAGATAGCGTACCCGATCGACGAGTTCACGGTGGCCGGGAACTTCGCGGCCATGCTGGGCGCCGTCGACGCGGTAGGAAGCGATCTGCGCTTCGACGGGTCGACGGTTTCACCGTCGTTCCGCGTCGCGGAGATGACCGTCAGCGGGAATTGATAGTCATGCCTGAGGTAGCGATAAGTTTCACCCTGATCATGCGGGTCGAAATGCCCAACGAGAACGGCGCGTTCAGCGTGCTCGCGAGCGCGATCGGCGACGCCGGCGGACAGATTGAGGCAGTCGATATGCGTTCGGTCAATCGTTCACGCGTCGTGCGCGACGTCACGATCAACGTCACCTCCGACGTGATCGGCACGCACGTGCGCCGCGCCGTCGAAAAACTCGACGGCGTTCGCGTGATCTCGGTTTCCGATTCGACGTTTCTGGCCCATCTCGGCGGGAAGATTCGGGTCGAGCCCAAGATGCCGGTCAAGACGCGTAAGGATCTTTCGGTCGTCTACACGCCGGGCGTGGCGCGCGTCTCGATGGCCATTGCGGCCGATCCCAGCAAGGCGTTTCAGCTTTCGATCAAACGCAACACGGTCGCAGTCGTTTCCGACGGCACGGCCGTGCTCGGCCTCGGCGACATCGGGCCGCTCGGTGCGTTACCGGTGATGGAGGGCAAGGCGATGCTCTTCAAACAGTTCGCCGACATCGACGCCTTTCCGATCTGTCTGGATACCAAAGATGTGGACGAGATCGTCGAGACCGTGGTGCGCATCGCGCCGGTCTTCGGCGGGATCAACCTGGAAGATATCTCCGCGCCGCGCTGTTTCGAAGTGGAACAGCGTCTGATCGAGCGGCTGGACATTCCGGTGATGCACGACGACCAGCACGGCACCGCGGTCGTTATTCTGGCCGCGCTGATCAACGCCGCCAAAGTCGTCGGCAAGGAGCTACGTGCCCTGCAGGTCGTGGTTTCCGGTAGCGGCGCGGCGGGCACGGCAACGATCAAGATGCTGCTCGAGGCGGGCGTGCGCGATGTGATCCCGGTCGATCGCAACGGTGCGCTCAATCGTGAGGACCGTTACGACAATGCCCACTGGCGCTGGCTCGCCGAGCACACCAACCGCGAGAATCGGCGGGGAAGCTTGGGCGATGTCCTGCGCGGAGCCGACGTCTTCATCGGCGTTTCGGCGCCGGGTATTTTGACGGCCGAGCACATCTCGGGCATGGCTCGCGACCCGATCATCTTCGCCATGGCCAATCCGACGCCCGAGATCATGCCCGACGTGGCGGCGCCCGTGGCCGCCGTGGTCGCGACCGGCCGGTCGGATTTTCCGAACCAAGTGAACAATTTGCTCGCGTTTCCGGGCATTTTCCGCGGCGCGCTGGACGTCCGTGCCAGCCGGATCACCGAGCGGATGAAGCTGGCCGCATCCTATGCGATCGCGGGGATGGTCACCGACGAAGAGCGCAGCGCCGAGTACATCATTCCGAGCGTTTTCGACCCCCGTGTGGTCGTCGCCGTCGCCAAAGCCGTGGGCACGGCGGCCGTCGACGAAGGCGTCGCGCGACGTGCGCTGGTAAAGAACGAGGACGAAGAGATCGACATTAAGGTGTAGGTCTCTGGAAAAGCAAGCAAGGAGGTGAGCGTTCAATGGCCCTAGCGCGGATGTTGGTTATCGAGGACGACGAGGATGTCGCCCGTTTGGAGCAGACCGTCCTCGAGCGCGCCGGCTACGAGGTCAAGGTGACCTCGAGCGGAGCCGAGGGCCTCGAGCTGGCGGATAGCTACAAGCCCGACGTGGTCGTGCTCGATGTCGGGCTGCCGGACATTTCCGGCCTGGACGTCTGTACCTCGCTCTCCAACTCGAACAATTGCTTCATCCTGATGGTCAGCGGTCATTCGCGCGAGCAGGATATTTTGCTCGGCCTTGGCTTGGGCGCGGACGACTACATCACCAAGCCTTTCTCGGGCAACGAATTGGTAGCGCGAATCGCCTCGTTCTTGCGCCGCCGCGAGAAGTTCTCGCAAAAAAAAGAAGGCAACAACATCCTCGCGCTGGGCACCGCTTCGCTCGATCGCGATTTCCATACGCTACTCAACGACGGAACGAACGTTCCGCTCACCGCACTGGAATTTCGCCTGCTGTGGTTCTTGGGCGAGGCCGAAGGCCGCCTGCTGACCCGTGCGCAGATTCTCGAGCAGGTGTGGAACGACACCTCGGGGGTTCCCACCCGCGTGGTCGACGTCCACGTTGCCGCCCTGCGCAAGAAGTTGGGTGAAATCGATGCCCCGGTTGAAATCTCCAGCGTCCGCGGAATCGGGTACCGTCTCGACAAACGGTAGTATCGCGCTCGACGCGCGCGATGCGCGGCCGCTGTACGTTCAGCTCGCCGATCAGTTTGCGGTTGCAATCGAATCCGGTGCGCTTGCGCCCGGGGCGCGATTGCCCGCGATGCGCGATCTCGCGCGCGATCTGCATTGCGCGCTGGTTACGGTTTCGCAAGCCTACGATCTGCTCGCAGCGCGTGGCCGCGTCATCGCCCGCGTCGGTAAGGGCACGTTCGTCGCCCCGCCGGCCGACGCGAACGCACCGTTCGCCCGGCGCTGGGAACCGGATATCTCGCGATTCGCCCGCGCGCAGCGTCTCGAGGGCGTGATGGAACAACTGACGCGCGCGAGCATCCCGGGCGCGATTTCGCTGGCCACCGGACATCCGGCGCCCGAGACGTTTCCGATGCAAGAGTTTGGACGGGCCATGCACCGCACGCTGCTCGACGATCCGCCTGAAGCGATGCAGTACCGTTCCTCGACCGGCGATCCGGATCTGTGCACCACGCTAGCCGAATTGTTGCGCTCGCGTGGTACGCCGGCGTCGGCACAGGATGTGATCGTGTGCAGCGGCGCTCAGCAGGCGGCCGATCTCGTCGCGCAAGTGCTCCTCGACGATCGCAGCGTCGTAGCGAGCGAGAGCCCGACGTATTCGGGGACGCTCGGCGTTTTCGACGCGCGCGGCGTCACCTACGTCGAGGTCCGCAGCGATGCCGACGGCGTGCGCGTAGACGACGTGGAGCGCGTTTTCGCCGAATACCGGCCGCGCCTCTTTTACGTCAATCCGATCGCGCAGAATCCGACCGGCGCCGTGCTTCCCGCGCGCCGCGCAAAGCAGATCGTCGCGCTCGCGCGCCGGTACGACGTGATGGTGCTCGAAGATCAAACCGGTTGGCAGCTAACCTACGACGCGAGCGCGCCGCAGCCGCTAGCTGCGTTCGACACCGATGGGCGCGTCATCGTGATGGAAAGTTTGTCCAAATCGATTTTTCCCGCGCTGCGCATTGGGTATCTCTATGCGCGCGGTGCGATCGCCGAGGCGCTCGAAGTTGCGAAGGTGCGCGCCGATGTCTTCACCTCGACGCTGACGCAGCGTGCGCTCTGGCGGTTCATGGAGTCACCGGCGTACGCGCGCCACATTCGATCGTCGCGCGCGCTCTATCGTAACCGGCGTGACGCGTTTATCGATGCCCTTTCCGGCGCGGTTCCCTGGGCCGACCTGCGGCCGCCGGCAGCGGGTGTCAACGTGTGGTTGCCGCTCCCCGCGCGGATTTCGACGCAAGCGGCGTTCGATGCATGCGCTCGCGAGGGCGTGTTGGTGATGCCGGCCGAGCCGTTCTATCCCACGCGCAACGGGGCGCCGGCGCTGCGTCTCTCGTTTGGACACATCGACGAGGCAACCGCGCGCGAAGCGGTCGTGCATTTGGGTCACGCGCTCGGCGAATTGAGGAACCGGTAGTCCGAGTACGTCTCGCGCACGTGTACTTGAAGCCAGAACATCAAGCCCGATCCCGACACGTCCACACGCATCGACGTGGGCATGACGCGCCCATCGAACATGCCGAACCGCTGATCGAGGCTGACCGCGACGTTTTTGCTGTCGCCGTCGGGCGGCACGCTACCGCTTACATCGAGCGGTTGCAGCGTTGTGCGTTCGACGTACATCGTGGTGAAGGGATAGTTGTGATCGTCGGGATGCGCATCTCGACATACCGGCGCGAGTGTTAGCCGCAGCGCATCGACGCCTTCGAAACTTGCTGGGGACTCGGCGACGGCGTGATAGCAGCGCGGGTCGAAAATCGGTGCGCTGACCGGATTGGAATCGGAGGCGTCATAGGGGTCGGTCTGCACCTTGAAATGCGTCGTGCCCGAGATGACCTTTCCGTCACGCACGCGCACGACAACGTGGACGGCGGTGGAACCAGCGCCCAAGCCGTTGACGCTGTCGCGCGAGTCGTACGCGACAAAGGGGGTTAGGCGTGCGCTCGCGAGTTGCTCGAGGACGCGAGCGTAATCGGCATCGGCTTGCATGCCGTATCTACGCCCGGCGCCGGCCGCAAGTTTCGCGCGGATCGCGCCTTACCGTCGCTCGTCTCCTCCCCGAAGACGGCCTCCCAGGATTCGTGGGGGGCAGGTTCCCGCTAGCCGCCGTCCGTAGCCTAGAGACGTGATTCTCCGAGGTTTTCTCGCGGCGGCATTGGCCGCCGTTTTGCTGGGTGCGCGTCCCGCACGGCTTACCGTCTACTCCGCCCCGGCTGCCATGCGGCCCGCGGGTGCCTCGCGCGAACGTGCGACCGATGCGGTCCTCCCCGACGGGCGTATTGCCGCGCCGGCCGGGGCGTCGGTGTTCGTGGGAACCAACCCGCTGGGCATCGCGCTCTCGCCCGACGGGCGCTACGCGATCGTTGCAAACGCGCAGCAGAATCCGGCCGCTGCGCTGGGCGTTCCGCCCTCTTCGCCGCGGGTCGTGAGCGGGTATTCACTCGCGGTCGTCGACACGCGTTCGATGCAGGTCGTCAGCGTCTATACCGATCCGTCGCTCGCGCTCTACGCGGGCATCGCGGCCGTCGCCGATCCGGAGAACTCGTCGCAGACGCTGGTGCTTGCGGCCGACGGTGCACACGGCTCGCTTGCGATCTTTACGCTCGGTGACGGCGGTACGCTTACGCCGGCGACGCAGATCGCGATTCCGGGCTACCCGTCGTTTATCGACGTTTCGCCCAACGGACGCATGGCCTACGTGACGAGCGAGCTCACCAACCAAGTCAGCGCGGTCGATCTTGCCTCGCGTACCCTTGCGGGAACAGCGTCCACCGGATACTTTCCGTTCGGCGCGGGTGTTGCGGGCGATCGTCTGTACGTCGCTAACGGCGGGCTTGCGATCTATCACGCGCAGCCGTCGCAGCCGGTACCCTCATTTGGGGCGCCGGCGGCGGATCCGTATCAATCCTCGTCACTTTCTATCGTCGATCTCGATGCGCGTGGGGCGATCGGCACGCAGACCGGCGCGTCGAACGTTCGTCTCGATCCCGTGCCGAACGGTATCGAGGCCATCGGCGGTGCGCGGCCGGACGACGTTGCGGTCCGGCACGGCGGGGCGTTTGCCTATGTCACGCTCGCCAACGTCGATCGTGTCGCGACGATCTCGCTGCGAGGCGACGCGCACGTCGTCGCCGGGCTCGATCTTCGTCTGTTCGTCGACGCGCCGTACGGCACGCGTCCGGGTGCCGAAACGCTGTCGCGCGATGACAAGCGGCTCTACGTCGCACTCGCCGGCCTCAACGCGGTCGCCGTGCTGGACGCGCGCAATCCCGCCAAACTTCACCGGCTGGGACTGATTCCGACCGCCGCCGATCCCTCGGCGCTCGCGCTTTCGCGCGACGGACGCTATCTCTACGTCACTGCAGCGCAGGGCGTCGACGGATGGGGTGAATTGCAACGCGTCGATTTGCGTCATCTGCCGCTCGAATCGGTGACGCTCTCCGCACTGCGGTACTCGCGCAGTGTCGCCGATGCACGCCGCGACACGGTCGTGCCGGCACTTCGCTCGGGGCTGCGCAGCAGCGCGATCGATCACGTCGTATACATCGCCGTCGGCGGACGTTCGTTCGACGCGATCTTCGGCGATCTTGGACGCGGCGACGCCGATCCGCAGTACGTGACCGACGGCGCGGCGACCACGCCGAATCTGCACGCGTTGGCCAACGCCTACGGCATCGCGGATAACTTTTATCTCGAACATCGCGGACACGATCTCAGCCAGGCGAGCGCGCTGGGCGGGGAGCCCACGCTCTACGCGCTGCGCGCGACCCCGGTCAACACCGGACGTGCCCCGCTCGACGACCACGGGGACGATCCCGAGGACTATCCGCGGGCCGGCTACCTCTTCAACGCCCTGGCGCGAGCCGGCCTTAGCTATCGGGATTACGGCGGCATGCTCGAACTCTCGGGCTACCGGGCCGACCTCTCGAAGAAGCCGTCGGGCCTAGGGGGGCCGATTCACGATGGACGTTCCGGCGCTGGCGGCCTTGGGCGGTCACGTCGACCTCGACTACCCCGGCTGGAATCCAACCGTCAGCGACCAGGCGCGGGCCACCGAGTTCATCCGCGACATGGGCGCGCTGACGCAGAGCGATCAGGAGCCGGCCTTCACCTACGTCTGGCTGCCCGATACCAAGGGTATGGCCGACGTGGACCGGGCGGTTGGCCGGACCGTCGACTTCCTCAGCCACACGCCGCATTGGTCCTCGACCGCCGTCTTCATCGTCGGGGACTCGATCGTCGATCCGCGCGACCATGTGAACCAGGCGCGCAGCTTCGCGCTGGTCGTCTCGCCGCTGGCCAAACCGGGGTTCGTGGGCCATGCGCACTTGAGTCTGGCCAGCGTCCTGAAGACCGAAGAGGAGCTGCTGGGGCTCCCGCCGCTCTCGCTGGCCGACCTGCTTGCCGGGGATATGGCGGAGTTTTTCGGACAGGTCCCGTATCCGTCGCCATACCAATCCATTCCGTAACGAGTATTTGGGAGCCATGACGAACGACGCGATCCACTTCGGTCCGCGCCTGGTAGGCACGCCTACCGGAAAGCTGCGCGCCGCGCTGCTGATCAAACCGACCGCTTCGATCGAGCGCGCGCCGGCGCTGCCCGGCGAACCGGGCGCGGTCTATCCGCGCGCGCTCGAACAGCACGAAATCCTGCGCAAGACGCTGGCCTATTTCGGCGTGGAGACGATCGTCGTCGAACCGCGCGGTGAGGATCCCGGCGAGACTGCGGTCGGCGATTCGGCCGTCGCCTTCGAAGACGGGGTGACGATCATGCGGCCGAGCGCCATGTCGCGCCGCGCCGAAGCCGATCGAATCGAAAGCGAGCTCACGCGGCTCGACGTTCCGCTGGCCGGACACATCGCGCCGCCAGCGCTGCTCGACGGCGGTGACGTGCTCCTGGTCGACCGTACCGCGTTCATCGGTGCGGGCACGCGCGGCAATGCGCTCGGGCGCGCCGGTTTTGCGTCGGTTGCACGCGCGCACGGCTATACGGTTGTCGAAGTGGCGCTCGCGCCCGACGTTTCGTCGCTGCGATCGGTAGCCAACGCGGTCGCGCGCGACACGATCGTGCTTGCACCGCACAAACTCGATGCCTCGGCGTTTCGCGGATTTACGACGATCGAACTCGAGCGCGGCGAAGAACGCGCTGCCGGTGTGGTGTGCCTGGGTGAACGCCATTGCATTGCCGACGTGCGCTACCGCACGGCGCTCGCGCGTCTACGTAAGGCGGGCATTGTTGTCGAAGGCATCGATCTCTACGACTTCGAGAAAGTCGGCATCGCTCCGTCGCTCCTAGCGCTTGCGTTGAAACGGGATTAGCCGCGCATGCGCGTCGCGGTCTTTTCCGACATTCACGGCAATCTGGTCGGGCTCGACGCGTGCCTGGCCGATCTGCACGGGCAAGGCGGCGCCGATGCGATCGTTGCGGCGGGTGATCTCTGCCTGGACGGCCCTAAGCCCAAGAAGGTCCTTCAGCGATTGGAAGAAGTCGGCGCGCAGGCCGATCCGCGGTAACACCGAGCGCTACCTAAGCGATCCCGGCGACGAGAAATTCGAAACACCCGAACACCTGCACCTCGACTGGACGCGCACGGACCTGGGCGAGAAGTGGCTGGCGTGGCTCGGCCGAGTTGCCGTTCGCGATTCGCATCGGTGAGGACGACAACCAACTGCTGGTCGTGCACGCCAATCCCAGCAACGACACCGAGCATCTCTGGCCTGACGCCGACGATGAAACGCTGACGCGGTTGATCGGCGACGAGCGCGCGACGACGATCGCCTTCGGACACCTGCATCTTCCGTACGTGCGCATTTGGCGCGGGAAAATGCTGGTTAACGTCGCTTCCGCGGGGCTTCCCAAAGACGGCGATGCCCGCGCCGGTTACGCGATTTTCACCGAGCGTCCGGGCGGATGGGAAGTCAAACACCGGCGCGTCGAGTTCGATGTGAAAAAAGTTGCAACCCAATTGACCGATTGCGGGATTCCGGAGAGCGGCGAGCTGATTGCCACGCTGCGCCGCCACCGCTACAAACGCCTCAAAGGATTCGTACCGTAACTCCTGCCATCGAAATCCAGCACCTGGTCAAACGCTACGGCGACTTCACCGCCGTCGACGACATTTCGATGCGCGTCGAAGCGGGTGAATTTTTCGGGTTTCTCGGACCCAACGGCGCGGGCAAGACGACGACGATCAACGCGATTGTCGGCCTGGCAAAGCCCGATGGGGGCACGATCCGGGTCTTTGGGTACGACAACCAAGTGGACTGGCGCGAAGCGCGCCGCTGGATCGGCCTTGCGCCGCAGGAATACAATTTCGATCGCTACCTGTCGATTCGTGACGTTCTGATCTTTCAAGCCGGCTATTTCGGTCTGCACGGGCGCGCGGTCAAAGACCGCGCCGACATGCTGCTCGAACGATTTGGCCTGGCGAGCAAAAGCAACGTCGGAGTACACGCGTCTCTCGGGCGGCATGAAACGCCGGCTGACGCTGGCGCGCGCGCTGATCCACGAGCCCAAGCTCGTGATCCTCGACGAGCCGACGGCGGGGGTGGACGTCGAGCTTCGGCTCGAGTTGTGGAACCTGCTGCGCGAACTCAACGGCGACGGGCTGACGATCTTTCTGACCACGCATTATCTCGAAGAAGCCGAAGAGTTGTGCAAGGACATCGCGATCGTGCGACAGGGACGGATCGTGGCGCAGAAGCCGACCAGCGAACTGATCGCTGAGCGGCGCGAGTCTGCAGGACGTCTTCTTGGAGTTGACCCGCGCATGATCGCCGTCGCGCGCTTCAATCGCATCGCACTGTGGACGCTGATCAAACGCGAGATGATCCGCAGCCTCAAGATCATCAACCAGGTGATCTGGCCGCCGATCATCTCGACGCTGCTCTACGTGTTCGTCTTCGGCTTGGCGCTGGGCAGCCGCATCCCGACCGTGCAGGGCGTCTCGTACGCGCAGTTTCTGATTCCCGGTCTGATCATGCTGCAGGCGATCGACTCGTCGTACGGCGAATGTTCGAGTTCGGTGTTTCAGGGCCGCTTCATGAACTCGATCCAGGAGATGCTGATCGCGCCGATGTCGGCCTATCGAGATCGTCTTGGGCTACGTGCTGGGGTCGCTGGCCGAACGTACGTGATCGCGGCATTGATCACGCTGCTCGGCGCGATGCTGGTGCACGCCTGGCCGCACGAACTGGTTCCTCTATTTGGTCGTGCTTACGCTGGTCTCGATCCTGTTCTCGTCGCTGGGCATCATCTTTGGATTGATGGCCGAGAAGTTCGACCACCTGGCGGTGCTCACGACGTTCATCATCACGCCGCTCACGTTTGTCGGCGGCGTCTTCACGTCGGCCCAGATGCTGCCGCCGGTGCTGCGCAACCTGGAACTGTTCAATCCGATCTTCTACACGATCGACGCGTTCCGCTACAGCTATACGGGCGCGAGCTATCTGCCACTTCTGGATCTCGGTAAGCGCCATCGCGCGTGCTCGCTGCGGCTACGCTTCGGCATCGCGCTGCGCATGATGGCGCTGGGGTATAAGCTGCGCACGTAGCAGCGGAAGGAAACGCATGCTCTCGTTCCTGCTCGCCGCGATCGCGATTTCGCCCTGGACCGGACACGATTTGCCGACGGCAACGCAGGCAGCCGCGAAATACCGCGTTGCGCTCACCGGGACCCCGGGCTCGACGTCCACCTCACCACCAGCGGCTTGGCGAAAGGCTGGATCGCGGCGTTCTGCAACATGACCGTCTGTTCGCCCGGGCAAGTACGCGAGACGATTCCGCGCGGGGAGCGCGGTGATCCAATTCGAACTGATTCGCGAAGCCGATGACGCGCCAGCACACGGGTGTGACGATTCACGCGAGCGACGGAAGCCGCGCCGGTCATTCCCTAGTCGGGAAAGAACGGATTGTGCGCGCGTTCGAGCGCTACGGTGCTGGGCGGCCCGTGCCCGGGCATCAACACGGTATCGTCGGGCAGGGTGAAGATCTTTCGTGCGGATGCTTCCGCAGGATATCCCCGTACGTACTGGTCTCCGCGAAGACGCCGCCGACGCTTCCCGCGAAAAGTGTATCGCCGGTAAAGACCGTCGACTTGAAGAGATAGGACGACGAGCCGTCGGTGTGACCCGGCGTGTGCAGCATGCGGATGCGCGCGTCGTCGCCGAACGGCAGCTCCTCGCCGTCGCGCACGCGTATGCGACTTGGACGCGAGTGCGCCGATTGCGGGCACATCGAGCTCGATGCATGACGATTTGCGCGTGGGGAAACGCTGCGGCGACTGTCCGCCGCGGCGTCGCAGTGGTCCGCGTGCTTATGCGTGATCAGAATGTACTCCAGATCGATAGTCGCCTTCGCGCAGCACGATCGCAGCAATTCGCGCGGCATTCCGGCGGGATCGACCAGCGCGGCGCGTTTGCGGTCGCCTTCGAGAAAGAAGACGTAGCCGTTGCTGTCGGATGCGGATCCTGCGGGTGATGACGCACGTCGGGCATCACGATCGCGGGCGGATGCCACGCGTCGGCGGCGCGTGTCGACGAAGCTTGCTCGGGGTCCAACTCAAGATTCGGCGCAATCGCGCGCGCTTGTGCGTCCGATGCGGTGCCGTCGTCGGCCAGCCATGCCGCGATCTCAGCCTTGCGTCGATGCCGGTGCGCGCGGCCAGCGCCGCGCGTCTCAGGCCGTTGCCGCGCATCGCTTTGCGCAGACGTCGCCGAACGTGTCTTCGAGCGGGATATCCGGCCAGCGTGCTCATTCCGGGCGCTTCGACAACGCCGCCCGCTCCCCGCAACCGGGAGCCACGCCCGGAGGGGTCGAAGGACCAACCATCATGGAACGCGTTCTCATCATCGGCTCCGGCCCCGCCGGACTCACCGCCGCCATTTATGCGGCGCGCGCAAATCTCACATCCGCTCGTCTTGGCGGGCGGTCTCTACGGCGGCCAGTTGATGCTGACGACCGAGGTCGAGAATTTCCCCGGCTTTCCCGAGGGCATCATGGGGCCCGATCTGATGATCAAGTTTCGCGAGCAGGCCGAGCGCTTCGGCGCGCGCATCGAAAACGTCGATGCAACCTTCGTCGATTTCTCAAAGAAGCCGTTTGTCGTACGCACCGCCGACGATGAATATCACGCCAAGACGGTCATCGTCGCCACCGGCGCGAGCGCGCGGTGGCTCGAGATTCCCGGCGAAGAGAAGCTGCGCGGGCGCGGCGTTTCGACGTGCGCGACGTGCGACGGCGCGTTTTTCCGCGAGAAGCATATCGTGGTGGTCGGCGGCGGCGATTCGGCGATGGAAGAAGCGCTGTTTCTCACGCGCTTCGGCCGGCGGTGACCGTGATCCATCGCCGCGAAGGGTCTGCGCGCCAGCAAGATCATGGCCGAGCGCGCGCGCTCGCATCCCAAGATCGATTTCATTTGGAACACCGTCGTCGACGAAGTGCTGGGCGACACGCACATGACGGGCTTGACGTTGCGCAACGTGCACGACGGCAGCGTGATGGAATATGAAGCCGATGCGCTGTTTATTGCGATCGGACATACGCCCAACACCGGAATCTTCCGAGATCAGCTCGATCTCGACGAAGCCGGGCTATATCGTTTCGCCCGACGGCACGTCGACCAATATCGACGGCGTCTTCGTTGCGGGCGACGTGAACGATCTACGCTACAAACAGGCGATCACCGCGTCGGCGCGCGGGTGCAGAGCCGCGATGGACGCCGAGAAATACCTCGAAGCGCTCGAGTTCGCCGTTACCGAAGCAGCGATCTGAGCGCGTCTTCCAATTCCGTGTAAGCGAAGCGGTATCCGATCTGCGGTCGTGTGCTCGGGCAACACGCGAGTGCCGGTGAGCAGCACGTCGGCGCCTTCGCCGAGCAGGGCACGCAGCGCGAAGGTTGGCGTTGGAAGAAACGTGGGGCGGTGCAATAGGTGGCCGAGCGTGCGGGTGAACTCCGCGTTGGTGACCGGGAGCGGTGCGGTCGCGTTGAAGACGCCGCTTGCGCCGTCGATCGCGTGGAGATAGACGCCGGTCAGGTCCTCGATATGAATCCACGAGATCCACTGCTTGCCGTTTCCGATTACGCCGCCGGCACCGAGCCGGAACGGCGGCAGCATCTGTGCGAGCGCGCCGCCGTCTAGGCCAAGCGCAACGCCGGTTCGTACGATCGATACGCGCATGCCGAGCTCGGCGGCGCGGTTAGCCTCGCGTTCCCACGCCGCGCACACCTCACCCAGAAAATCCGTGCCGTGCGGACTGCTTTCGGTGTAGGTCGCGGTCTCGCTCGGCGGATAGTAACCCACGGCGGATGCGGAAATGTAGGCCGCGGGCTTCGTATCGCTGGCGGCTAGCGCGTCGAGGAGCGCGCGCGGTGCGTCGACGCGGCTGGCTCGGATACGTTCCTTGACGGCTGGGGTCCAACGCTGACCGATCGGCTCGCCCGCGAGATTGACGACCGCATCGCAAGTTGCGATGTTGCCGGCTGCGGCGGCGGGATCGCGCAGCGACGCCTCGATCACCTCATCGCCGCGTGCGCGCAGCCGCCCCGAAAGTTGTCGCCCCACAAAACCCGAGCCGCCGATGATTCCAATGCGCATGGACGTTTACTTCAACGTCGCGCGCGTTATCGCGGCGGTGATGTCGTCGAGATCGTGCACGCTGCGCCCGACTGCTGCGGAGATCGCGGCGGCGTTGCCTTGGTCCAGCGCGGGGCGCAGACCCGGAAGCGCGACCGGCGCGTATCCGTTGCGCCCGTAGGCAAAGAGGTCGAGACGGTGGACGACGGCGATCTCGGCGTTCCCGTCCATGCCGTGCCGGTCGGCGAGTTGCGCGCGATAGGTAAAGCGCTTAACTGCGGCGGCGAGCGGCGCGAGATCGGCGGCGTGCCCCGCATGTCCGAGCGCGCTCACGTCGCTGCCGAGCAGTTGCAGCGTACGGCGTGAGCGCATACGGCACGATGCCGCTGGCCAGACGCATGACGAGCAGCGCGTCCATCTGCGCGACCGCGCGATGCGCGATGAAGCCGGGATCGGCTTGTGTGCGCGCGTAGCGAAGATCGTCGAAGCCCGAATGGTAGACGCCGAACGGTCCGTAAAATCCCAGCTCCACGATCGGAATGCCGAGCTGATAGAGAAATGGTTCGAAATCGGATCCGCCGCCGGGCCCGCGGACCGTCGTTCCACCTGGCTGCGCGAGCCAGCGCGTATAGAGGGTCTGTGTCGGTGAGGACGGATCGGGAATGCTCTCGGACGCGGGCACGATGCTCTCGCGCAACGCCGCGACCGAACTCGCGGCAAAGAACGGACCGGTTGTGATCTCGTCGGCGTTGAGATAGGCGATGCAGCCGCTCTCGAGGTCGCCGCGATGCATGGCCACGTACGCTTGCGAACCGACTTCGCCGATTTCCTCGCCGTCAAATCCCGCGATCACGACGTTGAATACTGCGGGCGCCAGCCGCTGCGGTAGAGGTACCCGAGCGCGCGCGCAACTTCCAGTACAACCGAGATGCCCGACCCGTTGTCGGTTACCCCGTAGACCCACGCGTCACGATGCGCGCCGAGTACGACGCTATGGGTAGGATCTTTCCCTTCAGCACGCCGACCGTGTTCCACAACCGGACGTTGTGTTTGACGTCCATCTTCACGCTCAGGCGATAGGGCATCGTGCTGATCCCATTTGAAATCGTACCGAGAATGCGCTGCGCTGTAAGCGTATTGATGGGCACGGTCGGAATCGTGATTGCGCCTTCGATCAGCGCGCCGCGCTGAATCGATCCCAGCGGACGATAGGGACCGTTCGGGTACGCGGGACCGTGGCGCGAGCCGTCGCGGTCTGACGGATCGGAGAAGAAGATCACGCCGCTTGCGCCGTGATCTTGCGCGCGTTTGGCGAGCGTTCCGCGAAACTCGCGGCCGTAGCGAATCAGCGCGATGCGCGTGCGCACGTCGACACCGCGTGCCGCCAGCGCTTGATAATCGGATTCCAAGCCGTGCCCCGCGTCGACGACGTTTGCGTAGGCGACGCCGCTTGCGCTCCAGGCGTTGAAGGCGCGTCCGGCGTCGCGCCGCGTCCCGTCGGGATCTTCGGGGATCGGAAGTTCGCGCATGTCCAAGGCGATGTCGTGTCCGGGTCTGGGAACCATCGACAGCGTGATGCGCCCGTAGAAGGGCACGTCGTGTTCGAAGGTCTCCAGCGTTGCATGGAAGCCGGCGCCGGCAAGCTGATCGCGCATCCAAACGGCGATATGGTAGTCGCCCGGCGTGCTTGCGTAATGCGATTCTTGGTTGATGCGCGTCGCGTCGGCCTCGGCCGCGGCGGTCGTCGGAACGTCGAGCAGAAGTTGTTCCATCGCGCGTTCGTCGGCACGCGCCGGGCTCGCGATCGAGCAGAGGAGACAGGCGCTCAGGAGCGCGGCGATCGAGCGATTCAGCTTGGAGCCCTCCTTGGTCGTTTAGGGGGCGTTCGCGCGTAAGAGGCCCTGCGCCTCGCGTTCGAGCCCCTGCGCGGCGATCTTGGGATGGCTCAAGTAAAAGAGCGTCATCACGTCGAGCACGAAGCGGTGCGCGTGCTCGACCGGGAGCCGGCCTACGCGGACCTTGGCCCCCTCGAAGAGCTGGCGCGCTCGCACACGCATTGCGCTCGCGCCGCCGTAGACGCGGCTAAAGTTGAGTTCGCCGTGCTCGCGGTCTTCGGCCTGATCGATGAATGCATCGAGCAGCACGTGCAGCGCACTTACGTACGGAAAATAGGCGTCATACGTATTTTCAATGGTTTGCGGCCGGCCCGCGAAGGCCTCGTAGAGCGGACCGTACACGTGGAACTGCGATCCGGCCGCGCACGCGAACTCGTGCCAGTCGATGTCGCGATAGCGGTCGCGATGCTCTTCATACCAGGCTACGCAACGCCGCTCGCGTTCGCCGGCGGGGTAGTGCTTGTGCGTTTGCATCTCGCCGTAGAGCGCCGCAGCTTGCGCGAAATGTGGTGCGAGCACGTCGAGGTGCGGTACGTCCGCAAGCGCGCGCTGCGTCCGCGCGACCAAGCCGCGCAGATAGCCGCCGTCATCGCCGCGGGGTCCGAGCCGGTAATAGTCGCGCGGTGGCGCCGATGGGTCGAGCGCATCGGCGATGGCCAGATGCAGGACCGGGTATGCCTCGACGCCGACTTCGGGATGACGGTCGCAGAGATTGTCGAGGTAGTCGTAAATGCTCTCAAGCGGCGCGACGACGTCAACGTAACGGCGCGCGGCGTCGATGGGCAAGAACGTGGCGAGAATGCACGCGCCGGCAACGTGGAAGGCTTTGCCGTCGACGCTGGCCAGCGCTTCACCGCGCATGAGATCGTCGGGGATCTCCGCAGCCTCGGCGCGGATTTGCGCGAGGGCTTGCGTCGAAAGCGGCACGACGCGGCGTAGAAATCCAACCAGCTCGATGACGGTGCGCGGGCCTTGGGCAAAAAGGGCGCGCAAGCGCAAGGGTGAGCCGAGCACGGTGCGCAGCGCGGAGGTGATTTCGTCGAGCACGTGCGCTATAAACCGCCCACGAAGCGGCCGGGATTCAAAATATGCGCCGGATCGAAACGCCGTTTGAGCGCGCGCATCTGCTCGAGCTCGGGAGGAGCCGCGCCCCACACCGCCAGGTGGTCGCGCTTGGGATGCGCGCCGGCGATCACGATCGCCGACGGTTCCTGGTCGTGCAGCGCGTCGTCGAACATCTCGATCTTGGTTCCGAATGCGTGCGAATCGAGGTCGCAGAGCCGCACGATCGCATCCCCGTTCATCATATCGACGATGACGTCGCTGCGCAATTCGAAGCGTTCGGCCAAGCGTGCGAGACTATCGACGCGCGCGAGCACGTCGTCGGGGAAGGCCGGTATGCGATACGTGATCGAGCGTTCGCCAACGTCGGCGACGTAGGCGTCGACGATCCGTTCGAACGACTCGCGCGCGCCGGCATCAACGACGCGCGTCTCGGGAACGCCGGCGCGTCCGAGCGCCGAGCGCAGATCGCGCGTCGCGCGCGCGAGCACCGCGTCGCTTCCCTCGATCAGCACCGACATGCGCCCCTCCGGTCCGTCATCGCCGTCGAGCGTGCCGCGGTGGCCGTCGATCCAGAAGGCCGCCGACGGCGTCACCGCCACGGCGTGCATCTGTGCGAGCGCGCGCGCGCGCGTTCCCTCGGGAAGGCGAACGTGGAACATGCGCGCGGACGGCGGAGCGGCGCTCGTTTTTAAATTGATTTGGACGAGTACCGCGAGCGTACCGAAGGAGCCGACGTAGAGCCGGCTCATGTCGTATCCGGAGACATTTTTCACGACCATGCCGCCGGCGTGCGCGATCGTTCCGTCGGCCAGTACCACGATCGAGCCGATCACAAAATCACGCGGGCGCCCATACAGATGACGGCGCGGGCCGAGCCACCCGGCCGCGAGTGTGCCGCCGACGGTGGCGTCGGCCGCGTGCGGTGCGTCCAGTGGAACGTGCGTGCCGTGACGCGCGAGCGCGATGTCGAGCGTGCGCAGCGTAACGCCGGCTTGCACGGCGATCGTCAAATCGGCGGGCGCGTCTTCGACGATAGCGTTCAGTCCCAGCGTCGAGAGAGTCACATCGGTGCGTTGCGGCGGTAAGCCCATGCCGCGCAGCGTCTTGCCCCCTTCGATCACCACGGCTCGCCCGTCGCGGGCGCACGCCGCGAGCGTTTGAGCGATCGTTTCGGCGGTCACGCGACCGACGCGATTTCGGCGCAGCGCGTACCGGCCGGAAAGATCTTCTCGGGATTGAATGCGCGGCGCGGGTCGAATACGTCGCGCACGCGGGCCATCGTCGCCAAGTCTTCGGTGGAATAAATTGCGGTCATCGCGTCGCGCTTCTCGTACCCGATTCCGTGCTCGCCTGAAACCGTACCGCCCAATTCGACGGCCATTCGCAAGATCTCGTTGCCCGATTCAATAACTGCGGCGACTTGCCGCGCATCGCGCCGGTCGTAACAGAGCAGCGGATGCAAGTTGCCGTCACCCGCGTGAAAGACGTTGGCGACGGTCAGCCGGTACTCACGCGCGATCGACTCGATCGCGTGGAGTGCTTTGGGGAGCGAGCTTCGGCGTACGCAGACGTCTTGGAGATAGTAGTTGGGCGAGAGGCGGCCCATGGCGCCGGCCGCGCCCTTGCGTCCGGCCCAGAGCGCGTCGCGTTCGGCCTGCGAGCGCGCGGCGCGCCACGAGTTCGCGCCGTGCGCGCGTGCGATGCGCGCGATCTCCGCTTCGTAGGCGTTCATATCATCGTCGAGTCCGGCGTGCTCGATTAGCAGCACGGCGCCCGCATCGGTCGGATACCCGGCGTGAAACGCCGCCTCGACCGCGCGCGTTGCGACCGCGTCCATCATTTCCAGCGCGGTCGGCACGATCCCGGCGGCAATGATCGCGGAAACGGCGTCCGACGCGGATTCGACGTCGGCGAAGGTTGCAAGCCACACGCGCACCGACTCGGGCAGGCGCATCAGGCGCACCCAGACGGCACTGGTGATGCCCAGGGTGCCTTCGCTTCCGACGAAGGCGGCGGTAAGGTCGTAGCCGGGCCGGTCGATCGAGGTCGTGAACACCTCGCCGCGCTCGTCCACGATCTCCAGGCCAAGGACGTGATTGACGGTCGTCCCGTACGAGAGGCAGTGCGGACCGCCGGCGTTGGTCGCCACGTTGCCGCCGATCGTCGAAATCTTCTGCGAAGACGGATCGGGGGCGTAGAAGAGGCCGTCGCCGGCGGTCGCTTTGGAAAGGTCCAGGTTGATCAGTCCCGGCTGCACGCACGCCCGTCGCCGCCCGGGTTCGTAGGCGAGTACGCGATTCATCCGCGCGAACGATACGACGATGCCGCCTTCGACCGGAACGGCTCCGCCACACAGACCCGTGCCCGCGCCGCGCGGCACGACCGGTTCGCCGAACTCGCGCGCGATCTTGACGACGGCGCTGATTTCGCGAACGTCGGCCGGCAAGACCACGGCGGTCGGAAAGCGGCCCTCCGTATAGCCGTCAAAGGCGTAGACGCGCAGGTCTTCGGGAGCCGTCTTCACCGCATCGGGGCCGAGCGCGTCGATCAAACGTTCCGCAAGCATCGCCTGAGGCTCTTACCGTGGGCAGGAAGCAAGGCCTGCCCGCGACAACGCCAAGCGACGTGTTCTTTTTCCGGCGCAAGAAAGCCGAACCGGCGAAAAACGATGCAAAGGCCGCGCCGGCGCAAAAACGCTCGTCGTTTCGCATGCCCGTCGAGTTCGACGTTCTCTATGCGCTGGCCGACCGATCGGGCCGGCGGCATGGCGTCGCGAACGACCTATCGGCCGGTGGCTTACGTCTTTCCAGCGACGAGGATTTTCTCAAAGGCTCGATGCTCGAGCTCGATTTCACGCTACCCGACGCGTTCATCTCGGATCTGACGATCGAAAAGGAAGTCTTCAAACAGACGCCGTTCGGCCTGCGTCCTGAAACGGTCAAGACCGCGCCCGCGCCGTTCTCACCGATGCGGATGCGCGCGACCGTGCTCTCGACGTTCTACCTTCCGGCGACCAAGACGCTGGCGCACGGACTCAAATTCGTGGACCCCGATCCCGAGACGAAAGAAGAACTACAGCGCTTCATCCATCTCTGGCAACTCCACCAAATTCGCCTGCGCAACGAAGCCAAGAAGTGATGCGCGTGAGGCTTGCGCCGCTTCGTCGCGTGGTGCAACGCGGACGATCGCGCGGGCCGTTGCTTTCCAATCGCGTAGAAGACGCTGCGCGCGCAGACTCGACGTGTTTTCGCAATGCGCGAGCAGCAGCGCACGAACCTCTTCGGTGTGGTCCGCGCTGGGGGCGTGCACCATCACGGATTCGGCATTGTAACGTCCCTCGCGGATGAAGCTTCCGTCTTCGTCGTAGACGTAGGCGACGCCGCCGGTCATACCGGCGCCGAAGTTCATGCCGGCGCGGCCGAGTACGAGCACGGTGCCGCCGGTCATATACTCACAGCCGTGCTGCCCGACGCCTTCGATGACCGCCACGGCGCCGCTGTTGCGCACGGCGAAGCGTTCGCCCGCGCTGCCGGCCGCGTAGAGCGCGCCGCCAGTCGCGCCGTAGAGCGCGACGTTCCCCATGATGACGCCCGCTTCATCGGCTCGCGCGAGGGCACCGACGGGGCGCAGTACGAGTTCTCCGCCGCAGAGCCCCTTGCCGACGAAATCGTTGGCAGCGCCATCGAGTTCGAGACGCATACCGTCGATCGCGAACGCGCCGAACGATTGTCCCGCCGTGCCGTGCAGCTTGAAATGCAGCGGCGTGCCGGCGACGCCCTCGTGCGCGAGCGCACCGGCAACGCGGGCGCCCAGCGTACGATCCGCATTAGCAACATGCGTTTCGAGCGAGAACGACAGGCCGCGCCGTGCCGCGTCGAGCGACGGAGCGACCCAGGCATCGTCGATCGGAATGCGGTCGACGGGACGGTCGTTGCGGCCACCGCCGTGACGGCGCGCGCCGGAGAGATCGTGCGCGAGCATCGCGCTAAGATCGATGCCGCCGTCATCGCGAACTTGATCGAGCAGGTCCACGCGGCCGATCGCTTCGTCCAGCGAGCGCAGGCCCAACTTGGAAAGCAGCGTGCGCACGTCTTGCGCAAGGTCGGTGAAAAAGCGAATCACATGCTCGGGCTTGCCGCGGAACTTTGCGCGCAGCTCCGGTTTTTGCGTCGCAATACCGGCCGGGCAAGTGTTGAGATGACATTGGCGCGCCATATCGCAGCCGAGCGCAACGAGAATGGAGGTACCAAAAGCGAACTCGTCGGCGCCCAGCAGCGCGGCGATGACGACGTCACGCGCGGTCGCGATCCCGCCGTCGGTACGCAGTCGCACGCGGTCGCGTAAGCCATGGTGAATCAGGACTTGCTGCGCTTCGGCTAGCCCCACTTCCCATGGATTACCGGCATATTTGATCGACGAGAGAGGCGAGGCGCCCGTCCCGCCCGAGTGCCCGGCGATCGTGATGAAATCGGCATAGGCTTTGGCGACGCCGGCCGCGATCGTGCCGACGCCGTATTCGGAGACCAATTTGACGCCGACGGTGGCTGCGGGGTTGACGCGCTTGAGATCCCAGATCAACTGCGCGAGATCTTCGATGGAATAGATGTCGTGATGCGGCGGCGGACTGATCAACGCGATGCCGGGCTGCGCGTGGCGCAAGCGTGCGATCAGCTCGGTAACCTTGTGGGCCGGGAGTTGGCCCCCTTCCCCGGGCTTGGCGCCCTGAGCGATCTTGATTTCGATTTCTTCCGCGTGCGCCAGATACGCTGCGGTCACGCCGAAACGCGCGGACGCGACCTGTTTGATTTTGTTGTCGTAGGGTGCACCCTCGCCGCCTTCGCCGGTGTTCGAACGCGCGCCCATTTCGTTCATCGCGTCGGTGATCGCCTGATGGGCTTCGGGACCTAAACTTCCCAGCGACATTGCGCTTGCGACGAAGCGCCGTGTGATCTTCTCAACGGGCTCGACGTCTTCGATATCGACCGCGGGTCCTTCGGCGCGGATCGTCATCATGTCCCGCAGATCGTGAGTCGGCGCGCCGAGCGATGCGTCGGCATACGTGCGCCAGGCTTCCGGAAGCGCGTCGAGCTTCGCGTCGCGAGCGACGCCCGAGGCGCGCTGCAGCGCGCGAACCGTGCCCGGCTGCCAGTGGTGCAACTCGGCCAGCTCGTCGCGGCGAAAACGGACCCAGCCGTAATCGGGCAGCTCTTTCACCGCGGCGGTTTGCGGCTGCCACAGTGCGCGAACCGAGGCTTCGATATCGGCAAACGTGCGTCCCGACAGCGGTGAGGGCGAACCGGAGAAGCAACGCTCGACCAGCGATTCGTGCAGGCCGATGACGTCGAAGAGCTGTGCGCCGCGATAGCTATCGAGCACCGAGATACCGCTTTTGGACATGATCTTGGCGATGCCGGCGTCGAGCGCGGCGATCGCGCGCGGCTCGGCCTCGTCGCCGCCGAGTGCGCGCACCGTTTCCAGCGCGAGCCACGGGCACACGGCGCCCGCACCGTAACCGATCAGCACCGCGGCGTGATGGACGTCGCGGCAATCGCCGGCTTCCACCGCAAGGCCCGTTTTGGTGCGCAGCCCCCATTCAACCAACGCGTGATGGATCGCGCCGACCGCCATCGCCATTGGAATCGGCGGACGATCGGGCGAAGCGTTGCGATCGGTCAGCAAGACGATCTGCGGCGCGTCGCTGTGCACGCATGCGACCGCCTCATCACACAGACGTGCGATCGCTTCTTCGAGCGATTCGTCGCCGCTCATCGTGCAATCCAGCGCCGGCACGTTGCCGCGCAGCGCGGCGATTTGCCCGGTGGAAAGAATCGGCGAGCGAAGCGTCAATCCGGGTAGACGGGCGTGGTTATCGAGCAGATGCGGCCACGGGCCCAGGCGCGTGCGCAGCGTCATCACGCAAGCTTCGCGCAACGGATCGATCGGGGGATTGGTCACCTGCGCGAAGCGCTGGCGGAAATAGGTATAAAATGCGCGTGGCGAGTGCGAGAGCGCAGTGAGCGGCGTGTCGTCACCCATCGACCACAGCGGCTCTTTGCCGTCGGTCGCCATCGGTGCGAGCACCATCTTGACGTCTTCACGGGTGTAGCCGAATTGACGTTGCAGTTCGGTGAGTTGCGTCGCTTGCAGCGGTGGTGCGTCGACCGGTTCGAGCGTCGATTCCTCGATCAGCGCACTGTACGGCGTGCGCTGGTCGAGCAGGCGCGAGAGATCTTCATCGAAGAGCACCTGCCCGGCCTCGAGGTCGAGCGCGATCATTTCGCCCGGCCCCAGACGTCCGCTGCACACGACGCGCTCGGGATCGAGGTCGACGATACCGGCCTCGGAGCCCGCGACGATCGTGGTGTCGTCGATCAGGAAGCGGCAGGGCCGCAAACCGTTGCGGTCGAGCGCGGCGCCGACGTAACGGCCGTCGGCAAACGCGATCGCAGCCGGACCGTCCCACGCCTCGACGACGTCGGCATGATACCGATGGAACGAGGATTCGCGACGCTCGACGACCGGCGGCATCAGCATGCGAACCGACTCGCAGACCGTGCGTCCGTGGCGCGAGAGCAACTCGGCGATCTCGTCTAGACTGGCCGAGTCGGAGACGTCGGGGGTGAGCAGCGGCTCGAACGCCGCAGGCAGGCCGGCGCGGCGGGCCTCCATGCGCGCGCGATTTCCCCAGATCGTGTTGATCTCGCCGTTGTGCGAAAGCAGCCGGAAGGGCTGCGCCAGCGACCAGCGCGGCAGCACGTTGGTCGCGTAGCGTTGGTGGAAGATCGCGAACGCGGAGCGGAAACGTGCATCCGAGAGATCCGGATAGAACGCCGCCAGATCGCCGCTTGCGCACAGCGCCTTATAGACGATCGTGTTCGACGAGAGCGAGCACACGTATCCGGTGCTCTCGCGTTCGAACGCCTTGCGTAAGATACAGAGACGGCGCTCGATCTCTTCGGCGCCGTCTCTGGATGGATGTTCGATCGGTGCTGCTGTCGTGAGCAGCGCTTGCCGTATCGTAGGTAATCCATCTCGAGCTTTAGGGCCAAGGAGCGACGGGTCGATCGGTACCTCCCGCCATACAATAATCTGAAACCCGTGCTCGGCGCTAAGTCGCTCGAAGGCCGCGGTTTCCGCATCGCTGGTTCGCGGGGTAAGGAAGAACATGCCTACGGCAAGCGGCGCCCGCGGGAAGAAGTCTTTGGGAATCTGCGTCATGAGGCCGACGCCGTCGCTGCTGCGGCCGTCCGAGGCTACGGCGCCTCGATGTCCGAGGCGACCGAGCGCCTCGAGCGCGCGCTCGACGATCTCGCGTTGGGGGCGTCCGTCGAGGGCCGCCACGAAGCCGACGCCGCAAGCGTCACGATCGTAGCGGGCATCCACTAGCGTTCGAGCCATGAGACACTATACGACAACTGCCCAGCCTTTGTACAGCCCGTTTTACCGCATGGCTAATGCGCCTTGGATGAGGACCCTCTATCCTAGAGCTACGATGGCACAGCAAAATCTTGCGTTCATCACGGGTCATACGCGTGGAGGCGATACACTCGAATCGGCGCTGCTTTCGCAGTTGGAGAGCTTCGTCGAACTGGGTCGCAAGAATCTGGTCGTCGTCATGGACACGTTCCCCAATCTCGAGGACGCGACGATCGCGGCGTTGCAGAGGCTGCTGCGCCGCGCATCGGAGCTCGGCGCGCGCATTTCGTGCGTCGCACTCGAGGATCGTGTCGTCACCGCGTTGCGCTCGATCGAGCAGCAGCAGACGCTGCGCATCATCCGCCGCGTTGACGAAATCCCCGGCGCCGCCGCCTAACCGTTCGTTAGGACACATCAAGGAAGCGAACGGTGGTGATTAGCTCCTAGCGCCTGGCGGAACAAATCACGCATGGGTCAAACGCGGGCGAAGCGGCTGTGGTGGCTCGCAGCAGGCGTCCTCGCCGCTGCGTTGCTGACCTTTGCGAGCTCCGGAGCGATCGTCAAGGCGGCGCTCGGGTGGGCGGCGGGCAGGTTCAGCGGGACCAGCGTTGCAATCGGCAGCGCGCACGTGGGATGGTCGAGCGCACGCTTGTCCGATATCGTCGTGAGCTCGATGAAGGGCGAGCCGATCGCGCGCATCGCGCACATCGATCTCACCTACGACCTCAAGGATGCGATCGCAGGGAAGCAGCGTGCGTACGGCCTCAAAACGATCGACATCATTGCGCCGCAGGTCACGATCGTGCGCCGCCGTAACGGATCGTTCAACATTCCGGTTCCCAAATTGGGCGGCACGAAGAAACCCGGCGCTGCCCCGCTGATCGTCAGGGGGCGGATCGTCGACGGTACCGTGACTGCGGTGAACCAAGCTTGGCCGGAGTCGGCGCCGGCGTTGCGCGTCGATCACGTTGCGGTGACGTTTGCTTGGAATTCGGCCGCGCGCTCGCGCTACGACGCGCACATGATCTATCGCGAGGCCGGAGCGAATTACCCGATCTCCGGCAAGGGTGATCTCAACGTTCCGGCGGGCTACGAGGTGCAGCGTTGGCACGTTCCGCCGATGCCGGTAGCGCGGCTGGCGGATTTCGCCGTTGGAAATCGCAATCTGCATATCGCCGCCGGGCGCATCAGCGGCGCGGAACTGCGAATCGCCGCGCTGCCCGACGCGTCGGGTGCGATGGTGACGACGGTCTCTGGTGCAACCTCGATTCTCGGCGGTGTCATCACGAGCTCCGCGTTGGCGCGTCCGCTTCGTGACATGCACGGCAGGCTGGATCTGTCGTCGCAGGGCGCGATATTCGAACGTCTCGACGGAGTGCTGGCCGGCATTCCAATTCATGCGGTCGGCGGTATCTTCGATTTTACGCATCCGACGTTGCACTTGGCGTTGCGGGCACACGGCTTGCTGCAAGACGTACGTACGGTCGTCGCGCAGGCCTCGCGGCTGCCGATGAGCGGTGAGATCGGCGTTCAAGCGCTCGTCGAAGGCTCGCTCGCATCGCCGCTCGTTCTGGCGTCGCTTCGCGCGCCTTCGGTGCGATATCTGCGCGCGCCGGTGCGCGACGTGCGCGCGCTTGTGGCGGTCCGAACCTCTGGACTCGATGTGATCGACGGCTCGGCATCGTACGCTGCGTTCCGCATCGATGCACACGGTCATATCGGGTTTTCGGATGCTCCGAACGCGATCGCGCTGGTCGCTCACGCGAGCGCGCCGGCGGACACGGTGCCGTATGCGGCCGATCTCGTTCCGGGCATGCCGCTCGATGGGACGCTGGTAGCCACGGCTTCGAATCCCAAATTGATCGATACGCGAGGTGTGCTCGCCGGACGAAACGCGACGCAAAGGCTCGCTGCGGTATTTGCCGTGCGCAGCGACGGCGTTGGAAGCGTGGGACCGGTACTCATCACCGGTTCGCGCGGTCGCCTGTACGCACGCGCATCGCTGGATCATCCGCACGGCGTGCACGCTGCATTTCTTCGCGCTCGCGATTTTACCATTGCGGCGACGCGAACGCCGCCGCTACCGGGATTTTCACTGCCGGTGCTTCCGCCGCTGCGGGGAACGCTCGATGCGACCGCGCTCGGTGCGCTCGTCCACGGCCGGGCGCTCGCAATGGGAAGCGGCCGTCTTGCGCTGCCGCTGGGCGTAGCGGACACATTCGATCCGCCGGCAAACGCTCGCGGCCGCGTGACGGCACCGTTTGCACTGCTCGCCGACGGAAATCGCGCGATCGTTCAAGTCAACGGTGCCCGATTCCACGATGGGTCGGTCTACGGGATCGCGCTGCAAGACGCGGGGGCGACCGTTGCGCTGCGGCCGGGTGACGTGCATGTGTTTTCAGCGTATGTCCGCGTGCGGGGGGGTGAAGCGCTCGCTCGCGGAATCGCCGATCGCACGAACGGTGTGGCGCTCTCGGCGACCGGGCTGCATGCACTGGGCGGCACGGTCAGTGCCGGCGCGCTGCTGCACGGTACGCTGCGCGCGCCCGCGATTGCCTCAACCGTCCTCGCCGAGGGTCTACGCTATCATCACCTTGCGGTTTCGGGCGTCGCGTCGCTGCGTTTGGCGAACACGACGCTGACAATCGCGGATGCCAGCCTCGGCGTCGGGCCCGCGTTCGTGGCACTCAACGGCGTTGCTCGGGGCATCGTTCCCGGACGAGCGATGCATCCGACCTACGGCTTCCAGGCGCGAATTCGCGCGCTCGACGCCGCGCAAATGGTCGCGCTCGTCGAGCCCGCGAAAGCGAGCCTCGTCACCGGTAGCATCGATGCGGATCTGCGGGTTCGCGGTCAAGGGACCAGCGCCCAGGTTCGTGGCACGTTCGCGATGCCCGAAGGCAGCGTCAATGGCTTGTCCTTTTCCGATGTGCACGGATCGCTTGGGGGGAGACCGAGCGCGATTGCCGTGCGCAACGGCGGCATGGACGTCGGTTCGACCGCCGTTGCGTTCGACGGATCGACCTCCTCCGGCGGCGGCTTCGACGTGACGGCTAGCGCGCCGAGCGCGAACCTTGCCGACTTCAACGATTTCTTCGCCGCCGGGGACATGCTCGCGGGGACCGGGCGGTTTCGGGCGACGCTGGCGTATGCGCCGAGCCACATTGCATCGTCGGGCAGCGCGGTCTTCTCGTCGGTACGGTACGCGCGTCTGCCGCTGGGGAGCGTCGATGCGCAGTGGTCGTCGCGCGGCAACGCCGTTGCGCTCGGTGCCTCGGCCGCAGGTCCGGATGGCCGGCTCCGCCTGCGCGCAAGCGTGGACCCGATCTCGCGCGCAATCGACGCAACCGTTGCTTTGCAGCGTCTGAATCTCGCCCAATGGATGCCTGCCTTCGGCGTGAGCGAACCCGTGACGGGCTATCTCGATGCGAACGCGACGGCTGCCGGCCGTTTTCCCGACGTCGATTCGTCGGTGAACGCGGGCGTCACGGGCGGCCGCATCGGCACCCTCGTGCTCGAGCGTGCGACGCTTGCGCTGCATACGACCGGAGGCCGCGGTCGGATCGATGCGGCAAACCTCCAGGTCCCGGGAGCGACCGCGAACCTCTCGGGCACGTTCGGGTTTCACCCCGGTGATGCACTCGCGCTGACGCTCGATGCGAATAGTCCCGATATCGGTTCGCTCTACGCCGAGATGACGGGAACCAAGAGCGCGTTCACGGGTGCGTTGCAAACGACGGCAACGCTGCGGGGAACACGTGCGCAACCGAGCGTTACGGCGAGCACGACGTTGCGCAACCTGCGCTACCGCACCTTCGACGTCCCGTTCGCGCAAGCGCAAGTCGTAGCAGATAGCCACCGCATCGATGTCCGGCAACTACAGATCAACCTCTCGCACGGCCGTTTGCTGGCTAACGCCGTACTGCCGCTATCGGTTTCGCCGCTCGGCGTTCCGCGAGCGGCGCCGTTCACGGCATCGCTTACCGCCGCCGACGTTGAACTTTCCGATGCAGCGTCGATGCTTCCCCAAGGTTCTGAACTTGCCGGGCGGATCGACGGCACCGTCGATGCACGCGGCGACGTGGACGACCCGCAATTGACCGGACTGCTGACCCTTGCGGGGCTCTCGTATGCAAGTCCACAACTGCGTACGCCGATCACGGGCGGTGCGCAACTCGCATTCGCCGGTCAGCAGGTCGATCTCCAAAACGCTCTCCTGCACGTCGGGGACGGCAGCGTGGTCGCAACCGGCGCGGCTTCGGTTCCCTCGATCCGCGATCTGCAGCGCGTCGCACTCACCGCGCGCGTAACGGCGCGCGACGCTACGCTCGATCTTCCGCAATACTACAACGGCCGCATCGACGGCTCGGTCGCGATCGCGAAGGTGCCGGGCGGTCCGCTCACGCTCGGCGGGACTACGACGTTATCGTCGGCGCGCATACCGCTCAACGCCTTTCTCGGGGCCTCGTCCAAGAATGCGACGAAGCGTGCGCCGCTGAACGTGGCGTTCGACGGGCTCACGATCGCGGCCGGCAACGACGTGCGGGTGCAGAGTTCCAACGTCGACGTTGGTGCTCAGGGATCGCTGACGCTCAACGGAACGCTCGCGCAGCTCGCGCCGTCGGGAAGCTTTCTTTCCACCGGCGGCACGATCAGCTTCTATCGTACGTTCACGGTGGAACGGGCCAGCGTGGCGTTCTCATCGCAAGGCGGCATCGTGCCCGACGTCAACGCGGTGGCGACCACCTACGTTCCCGATCCCAGCACGGAAATTCGGCTGCACGTTACCGGACCCGCGACCAATATGAACTTGGGCCTGGCATCGCAACCGGGCTACGATCGCGCGCAGATCCTCGGTCTGCTGGTCGGTGCACAGCAGTTCGGCGCCGTGCAAGGTGTGGCGGCGACCGGGGGCGGCGGATTTTCCGCGACCGGCGCCGTGACGTCGCTCGCAGCCGGCCAGCTCAACACGCTCTTCACGCGGAATTTGCTCGAGCCGCTCTCAGGCGCACTGCAGAGCACGCTGGGCTTTGCTAACGTGCAACTAACCAGCAATCTCGCACAGGGTCAGTACGGCGCGAGCGTCGTCAAGGCATTCGGCCATAGTCTGCACGCCATCTTCGCGCAGAGCTTCGGCTATCCGCAACGCTCGAGTTTCACCCTCGAGGCAAATCCGAACGCGGGAACGTCGATTCGGGCCGACCTCTATTCGCAGCCGGACATCTCGCTCTTTCCGCTCTCGCGGCCGCCGTCGCAATTGCCGACCGGTGAAACCGGAGCCGCCGAGTTGATGCTGCTCCAGCCGATGAGCGGCACCAACGGTGTCGATCTACAATACGTACGGAGATTTTGGTAATGCGTGCGCTCGGCATGCTGATGCTCTTGACGTTGTGTGCGTGCGCCGCGCAAGCACGACCTTTGGCGCCGCCGCGCCCGGCGCACGGCGCCGCCTACGTCGATGTTCCCGCGCTGGTGAAGACGCATCCCCTGTACGGCACGGTGCGCGTGTACGACCGCCAGATCGCGGCCCTGCGAGCGACGCGGGCGGATTCCGACCTTGCCGGCGCGGCCGAGCGGAGCCGGCGCGCGGCGGCGTTAGTACTTCATGAAGCGACCGCAGGTGCCGCAACGCAAGCCTACGCCATCCGCGCTTCCGCTACCGATCGCGCCCGCGAACAGCATACGGAGAATGTCGAATCTCTCGTCGCATCGATCCGACGTGGTTATGTCGGCCAAACGGCCGTGGTTCGAGGCCGCGCCGCGGATGCGGGTGCGCGCTTTGCCGCCGGGCTCGACGCCCATCGCCGCGCGGCAGCAGCCGCGCTGGCGGGGGCGCTGAACGCGCGCGTTCAGCGTTCGTATGCGGCGCGAGCGCAACGTTTGGCCGAGGCGGCATCCGACGCTGCCGCGGCGCGCGAACGAGCGGTTGCGCCGCAGCAACTGCAGCTACGCATCGCATTGACCATAGCCACCAACGCGAGCACGAAGGCCGCACTGCGTGCGCATTTGGACCACATAGCTTCGCGGCTCGCCCGTCAAGCTGCAGCGCAGCGCAGCCGCGATGCGGCCGAGCTGTCTGCGTACCGCGGGGTGCTGCAACAGGCGGCGGCGCGGGAGCAGCAACAGACCGTTGCGATGCTCGGCCGCGAGGCGCAGGCCAATCTGCAAGTACGCAAACGGGTTACGCAAGCACAGACCGGTGCGCCGGTCGCGCTTCCCGCAATCGCCGGCGATCGGTACCGCTCCGCGATGAACCAGGCCGCGCAGTCGTTGGCCGGGCCGCCTGTGACGCCTGATCTCACGGTAATGGGTGCGAACGTTGCACAGCGGCTTGCGACGATTGGGGACGATCACGCGGCCGCGACCGCCGGCGCTACGCGCGAGATGCATGTCCTCGAAGCGGCGCGTACCGCGCTCTATGCGCGCATCGCCGCGTCGGTGCAGGCAGAAGCGCGAGCCATTGCCCAGGCGCGCGGGCTGCGGTACGTAGATAGGCCTACGTCCGGCGCCGTGGATCTCACCTCGGCGGTGCGTCAGCGGATCGCCGCGATGCTCGGCGGCTGAGGACGTGCTTTAGTAGAGAAGATAGCGCGCGCGAATGCGACGAAATTCTTCCAGACGCGCGCTCCATTGTGCGACGATGGCGTCCGGCGAAGCGCCCCGAGTCAGGCCGGTGCGCAGCGAGGTCGTACCCCAGTCGCGATCGAGCGCGGCGGGTTCTTTGATTTCGATCTGATGCGGAGCGGTCTCACGTACGGCGCACAGAATCTCAACCGCGCTGCGAACGGCGGGAAAGGTGTGGCGGTCGAAGATTACCAGCTCGACGCCCTGCAGTTCTTTTCCGGTCCAGAATCCTGCGATCGGCGACCACGCGGATGGGATGAAATGCACGCCGGGGATATCGCGCGCATTGAGTCGCTGGGCTAGGGCCGCGCCGTCGAGACCATAACCGCCGGCGTAGAAGAACGGACGCGTCGTTCCGACGCCGTTGTTGACGTTCGCGTTGTCGATCAGACCGGTACACAAATACGGAAAGGTCGTTTCCCAGGTCGGAATGTTGGGCGAGCTCTGCACCCAATGCAAACCGGTGTCGGGCCAGACCATCGATCGCTCGTAGCCGTGCATCGCGATCACGCGCAGCTTCGCGCCGATGCCGAAATGGTCGTTGAACAGCTGCGCCAGCTCGCCGACGGTCATGCCGTGACGCATCGCAATCGGATAGAGGCCGATGAACGATTCCTCGCTCGGCTCGAGCACCGGTCCTTCGACCAACTCGCCGCCGACGGGGTTGGGCCGGTCGAGCACCCAGAACTCTTTGCCCTCTTTCGCGGCGCTCTGCATCGCGTAGGCCATCGTCGAGATGAACGTGTAGGCGCGCGAACCGACATCCTGGATGTCGAAGAGCAGTATGTCGACGTCGCGCAGCATCTCGGCGCTTGGGTGGCGCGTGGGGCCGTACAAACTGTAGACCGGCAGGCCGGTCTCGCGATCCACGTAGGATGGCACGTACGCGCCCGCAGTGCGGTCGCCACGAAACCCGTGCTCGGGTGCGTAGATCGCGCGCAGCGCAATCGCCGGGTTGCGGCGCACCGCATCGACCAGCGATTGCATCTGCCCGTTGACGCCGGTTTGATTGGTGATGATCCCCACCGGGCGCGATCGCAGTTCATGCCACGTCTGTTCGAGAAATACGTCGTCGCCGAGTCGCACCGCGGCGGTCGGAAGCGGCGCTGCATGCAAGGGCAGCGTGGAGGCGGCGCCAAGCGCCACCAGATCAGCGAGAAAAGCGCGGCGCCGCATCGGCTTCCAGGATCCCGGCTTTGCGCGCGCGGGCGAAGAGTTCGTTCACGGCCTGCATGCCGTCGCTTCCGACGTCGTCGCTGTACCGGTTGACGTAGAGCTCGATGTGTTTGCGCATCACGTCGTCGCTCATCTCGAAGGCATGCTCGCGAACGAACGGCATGATCGCCGCTTCGTGCTCGCGTGCGAAGCGCAGGCTGGTCCGGATCGCGTCGTCGATCTGCGACGCTCGCCGGTCGTCGAGGTCATTGCGCACCAAGATGGCGCCGAGCGGAATCGGCATGCCGGATACCGACTCCCACCAATCGCCCAGATCCGCAACGCTGACCAACCCCGATTGCTGGTAGGTGAAGCGCGATTCATGGATGATGAGCCCGGCGTCGATCTCACCGGCGGCAACGGCGGGTATGATCCGGTCAAAGCGCATCTGCTCGACCTGTGGGCGGCCGCCCAGCGCGAGTTGCAGCAACATGAACGCGGTCGTGCGTTCGCCGGGAATCGCAACGCGCAGATCGCGCACGTCGCGCAGATTCTCGGCGACGCCCGGTCGTGTGACCACCAGCGGTCCGCAGCCGCGTCCCAGCGCTCCGCCGCTGCGTAGAATGCGATAGTCGTTCATGAGATAGGGAATCGCGCCATAGCTGACTTTGGTGAGTTCGTGCTCTGCGCGCGCAGCAGCCGCGTTGAGCTCTTCGATGTCTGCGAAGTGCACGCGTACGCGCGGCGCCCGATCGAGCAGACCGTTGGTCAGTGCCGCGAAGATGTACGTATCGTTCGGGCACGGCGAATAGGCGAGCGTGTAGGTTTGAACCTCACTCAGCATGGCTGGGCATCGTGTGGAGCAGATCGAGGATTGCATTGAGGACCTGCCGCAGGCCGTTTACGCCGGCGTCAAAATTCCAGCCGCTCGCAGCGCGATCGCCGACGATATTGGAGATTCCGCGCACTTCGATCGCCGGAACGCTCGCCAGTTGCGCCGCGCGCAAAACCGAAAAGCCCTCCATCGTCTCGACTTCCGCACCGCGTCCGCTCAAACGCTTCGCGGTCTCGTCGGTCGCGGTGACGCGCGATACCGTGATGCCACGCACGAGCGGGAATCCCAGCGCTGTTATCGCTTCGATCAACTGCGGGTCGGCCGGAACGCGCTCGGCCAACAGATTGCCGGGCGGAAGGGTGAGCGCGCCACCGGTTTCTAAATGGAGTTCGTAGAGTTCCTCGCCGACCACCACGCCATCGCCGACCTTCGCGATGCCCGGAAACGCTCCGGCGATTCCCGCGTTGATGACGACGTCGTAGCGATGCGCAGCCAGCGCCTTGGCCACGCGCGCTGCCGCGTCGACGGGGCCGATACCGCTGACCAGCGTCTCGACGCCGGCGCGCGGACCAAGCCACGAAAGTTCTTGCGCGACGGCGCTTACGATCAATATCATCGGACTCCGATCATCTTATGCGTTTGTAGAGAAAGGCGAAAGCGCTGCGGATGCGCTTTGGCATACGTGAGCGCAAGATCGATGTTGGGCTTTTTGTTGCCTTCGGGCTGAAGCAATATCGTCGGCAGCGTGGGAAAGAGCGCGAGATGCTCTTCGGGCACGCGCCCATCGACGATGAACTTGGCTTCGTTCGCGCGGGCGGCCATGCGCGCATCGACGCGCTCCTTGGGTGAAACGCAAAGCCAGACGTCATCGGGAAGCGGCGTGAAGATCGTGCCGTTGGATTCGATGTGCACGCGGCGGCCGTCGCGGCGCAACGCCTCGATCAACTCTTGCGTCGCTCCTTGAGCGAGCGGTTCGCCGCCGGTCAAGATCACCATCGGGCAATCGCCGCCGGCTTCACCGACCATGCGCACGACGGCGGAGACCGGCGCGAAGAATTTGACCGCGTAGTCGGTATCGCAAAAATCACAGGACAGATTGCATCCCGCCAAACGGACGAACACCGCCGGGGTTCCGCTCCACGTCCCCTCGCCCTGGATGCTGTAAAAGATTTCGGCGATCTGCAACACGGCCTAGGCTCCGGGGCCAAAGTCCGAACGGCGAAGCACGGCGGCGCTGGTCGCAGTTTCCCACAGCGTCACTTCATCCAGACCGGGGAGCTGCGCCTCGAGCCGGTGCCAGATCCACATCGCGATCTGCTCGGCGGTCGGATTTTCGATCAGCTCGTTGAGGCTTTGATGATCCAGCACATCGATCACTTCGGTGCGGACGATGCGTTTGACCGTGTCGAAGTCCTCGATCATCCCGCGCGCCGGGCCGTCCGCGTGCAACGGACCGCGGATCGCGACCTCGAGGCGGTATGAGTGGCCGTGCAGCCGGGCGCATTTGCCCGGATGGTACGGGAGAACGTGGGCCGCTTCGAAGCGGAAGTGTTTGCGGATTTGCATAACGTGTCGAAGAGGTCATCGTTCGCGCCCGCGCGCAGCGAGTCCGTTCCTGCGCGGGTGCTACAGGAGTCGTAGAATAGGCACGTGTCCGTACATATCAACCGGGAAGAGCTGGTGCTCTCAGCCGTGACCGGCGAGATCGCCCCGATGCTGGTCAACAGCGGCCTCTACGACGTAAGTTTCGACGGGCAGCCCTTCATCGTTCCCTCGGTCGGCGGGATCACGCCCAACGTGCGGATCGGAGACTCCGCCTTCGCGTTCATGGCCGACCATATCGAACCCGGGGTCAGCGTCAAGCATCCCGACGAGCGGCTCAACACCACGCTCAACGTGCTGGCCTGCATTGGGAACGAAGCGGTCGTCACGTCGGGCGATGCCAAGGGCGAGCGCGGACGGGTAACCGGAAAACACGGCGGCGTCGAGCACGTGATGATCGACTTCTCCGTCGACGCGATGCGCCGCATGACGATCGGCGACGCGATCACGGTATGGGCCTGTGGACTAGGCATGCGTCTGCTCGATACGCCCGACGTGAAAATCTTCAACACTGATCCCGACCTGCTGCATCGAATGGGTGCCGAGATGCACGGCGGGCGCTTACACGTACGCGTCGCGCGGATCGTGCCTGCGACGGTCATGGGGTCGGGACTAGGCCGCTCGACGGTCGTGCGTGGCGACTACGACATCCAAACCTTCGACGACGAGATGGCGGCGCGATACGGCTTGCGCGAACTGCGTCTCGGCGATCTGGTGGCAATTTCCGATGCCGACAACTCGTACGGTCGCATTTACCGCAGCGGCGCGATCTCGGTTGGTGTCGTGGTACACGGGCGTTCGTTCGTCGCCGGTCACGGTCCGGGTGTCACGACCTTGCTCACGTCAACGGTAGGCGCAATCGAAGTCGTGGTCGACGAGCGCGCCAACCTCGCCAATTATTTCAAAGTGCACTAAACGCCGCGGTCATCGCGCACGCCGCTTCGAGCGCCCGATCGCCGATGGCCTGCGCGTATTCGAGGGTATAGGCGGCGTGGCACTGCGCGCGGGCGCGTGCGAAACGCCAGGCGCGCTCGTCGACGGCTCCATACGCGGCGAAAAAAGCGCCCTGAAAGCGCGGCGGCACCATCATGTGAACGACGGAGAGATCGACCGCCGGTAAACCGGCGTGGAGGTCGCCCCAGTCGATCACCCCGCAAAGCCGGTTGTCGTCGTCGAGCAAGAGGTGGCGCGCGTAGAGGTCGCCATGCACAACGCGCAGATCGCCGTCGAGCGGCGGCTCGTCCAGGCCCAGCCGTTTGGGCGCAAGCTTGTCGATAACATCGCCGGGAAGACCGCTGGCTCGAAGCGGAGCGACGTCGATGTCGTGCAGCGCGCGCAAGAACGTCCCGAGATCGGTCGCCAGCACGTGCCGCTCGTCGTCCGAGAGTTCGCGGCTGCATGCGGTCGCACCGTGCAGCACTTCGTAGCCGGCAAAATGCCAGGGATAATCGTCGCTCGGCCGCCCGGCGTAGATCGGGCTCGGGACCGCCCTCGGAAGACGATCGGCGATGCGCGGCAAAACCGCCAGCTCTTTGACCAAGAGCGGCGCGGCGATCGCACGCTGCGGGAAGCGAAAGACGATGCGCTCGTCGAGCAAAAATGCGGCATTGTCCCATCCCGAACCGAATCGGCGGATGCTCGTTGCTTCGAACTGCGGAAACTGTGCAGCCACGAGTTGTTGCGCGAGCGGCTCGTCGACAGCCAGCTCGGGCGTCCACAGCGGACTCACCTCAGCGCACGGTCGAGATCGCCGATCAGGTCGCCGGCATTTTCGATGCCGATCGAAAGGCGCAACAGCGACGGGATGATTCCCATGGCGCGCGCCTGCGGAGAGGTGCTCGAAGCGGGCCACATCGCTGCCGGCTGAGCGACCAGCGACTCGACGCCGCCCAGGCTCGCCGCCGAATGAAATAGCTGCAAGCGATCGATAACGCCGCGCGCCTCGTCGAAGCTGCCGTCGATCTCGACGCTGAGCAGACCCCCGAATCCGCGCATTTGCCGCTTCGCCAACGCGTGGTTGGAATGCGACGGTAGCCCTGGGTAGTAGACCCGCGTCACGCGCGGATGCGCGGCGAGAAATTCCGCGACCGCCTGCGCGTTGCGATTGTGCCGTTCGACGCGAAGATCCAACGTGCGTAAACCGCGCAGCAGCAGCCACGCTTCGAACGGCCCGAGTGCCGGGCCGATGATATGGTGCGTCTCCCACACGCGCGCCACGAGTTCGCGCGAACCGACGACGACGCCCGCCAGCAGATCCGAGTGTCCGCCTAGGTACTTGGTCGCGCTGTGCAGCACGAGATCGACGCCGAGCTCGAGCGGGCGCTGGTTGATCGGCGTTGCAAGCGTGTTGTCGATCGTGACGAGGGCACCGTGATCGTGTGCGACGCGCGATACCGCGGCGATATCGGTGATCCCTAGCAGCGGATTACTCGGCGATTCGAGCATCACCAGCTTCGTGGACGGACGCATCGCAGCGGCGAAGGCGGCCGTATCTTCCTGATCGACGTACGTTACCGTGACGCCGAAGCGCGCAAGCACGGTGTCCAGCAGCACGCGCGTGCCATCGTAGATCATCGTCTGCGCGACCACATGATCGCCGGCAGCCGTTAGCGCCAGCGCCGTCGACGCGATTGCGCCCATTCCCGAAGCGCTGACCATGGCGGCCTCGCCGCCTTCGATGGATGCTAGGATGCGTTCGACCGCACCGTGATTGGGATTGCCGTAACGGGTGTAAAATCGCTCGAACGTCGGCGTGCGCGCGGCCTGCGCCATCGACTCGGCATCGTCGAAAGCAAAGGTCGAGGTTTGGTAGATCGGCGGGGTGACCTCGGATCCGCCGGAGGCGGTCCGGTCGCCGTGAACGAGTTGCGTTTCGAGGGCGTGTTCGGGATGCTCCATCGCGCAGCGCTATTCGCTGCTGATGCGTATCCCGCCCGTCGAAACCTTCAGCGTTACCCGCGCGCTACCGGATCCGGCCCGGCCTTGGGCGCTGGCGCCCACCGTCTTGCGCTCGATCGAGAGTGGAACCGAGCTGGAGATGCCGCCGACCGACGTATCGGCATCGAACGTCGCATCGACATTGGCGGGAAGATCGAGCTTGATGCCGCCCACGCTGGTCGTCACGTTCACGTGCTGCGAGCCGCGCAGCGCGGCCATCGTGAGCTTGACGCCGCCCACGTTCACGTCGGCATCGACGCTTCCGGTAAATCCGGTTGCGCTCAGACCTCCCACGCTGGTTTGCACGTCGAGGTTCGTGGAGGCCGGCGCATGGATCGTGAAATCGATCGAACGGTTCGTGGTGTTGCTTCCCCCTAAATCGCCGGTTACGACGAGTTTTTCACCATCGGGCTGCACGGAGATGGTCATCGCTTTGAGGTCGTCCGCGCTGGGCGCACGTTTGCGCGCGTCGATTTGGACGTACGCGTTCTGCCACGCATCGAGCGTGATCGACCCGACCGGATCGTGCAATTCGAGCACCTGCGGCGCTTGCGATACACGGGTGTGCACCTCTTGCGACGCGTGCGCTCCAAAAGACCCGCCGATGCATCCGGCGGTCGGCAAGAGCGCGAGGAGCGTCACGGCGGCATAGATGGCAAGGTGCGGACGAACGGTCATCATATCTCCTCTACGGGCGGCAGGGCGACGATGTTTCGGGCGGAAGCGAGCTCCATGAGCGCCAACGCCGCCGTCCACTACCGTGCCTGTAATCTGTGCGAGGCGATCTGCGGCCTGCAGATTACCGTCGAAGACGGGCAGGTGACCGATCTTCGCGGCGACCGGTCCGATCCGTTCTCGCGCGGGGCGATCTGCCCGAAAGCGACCGCGCTGATCGACCTCCACGGCGATCCGGATCGCCTACGAACGCCGCTGCGCCGCACGGGCGGCGGCTTCGAGCCGATCGCGTGGGACGACGCCTTCGACCTGGTCGCGACCCGCTTACGCGAGGTCGAATCCGAGCACGGGCCCGACAGCATCGCAACCTATCTCGGCAACCCCACGGTGCACAATAGCGGATCGATGCTCAGCTCCGGCGGATTTCTGCGTGCACTGCGCACGCGCAACCGCTACAGCGCAACCAGCGTCGATCAACTTCCGCATCACGTCGCGGCGCACGCGATGTTCGGCCATCCGATGCTCTTGCCGGTTCCCGACGTCGACCGTACCGACTACTTTCTGATCATGGGCGCCAACCCGCTGGTGTCCAATGGAAGCATCATGACCGCGCCGGGAATGCGCGAGCGTATCCGCGCGATCCGTGAGCGCGGCGGCAAAGTGATCGTCATCGACCCACGCCGCACCGAAACCGCCCAGGCCGCCGACGAACATCTCTTCATACGGCCCGGAACCGATGCGCTGTTCCTGCTCGCGCTCGTCAACGTGATCGTAAGCGAAGGCCTGGCCACGCTGCGGCGGCTGGAACCGGTGATCGATGGCTACGACGCGCTGCGTGCGGCGTCCGCGCCGTATACGCCCGAACGCGTCGCCGCGCATACCGGCATCGACGCGGCGCGCATCCGGCGGCTTGCGCGTGAGTTTTCGGCAGCGCCGAGTGCGGTAGCGTACGGCCGCGTGGGGCTTTCGATGCAGGCATTCGGCGGGATCTGCCAATGGCTGGTCAACGCGCTCAACGCGATCACCGGAAATGTAGACGAGCCGGGCGGCATGATGTGGACGCTGCCTGCCTTCGACCTTCTGCAGGGCGCCAAGCCCGGCGAAGTGCATGAAGGGCGCTGGAAATCGCGCGTGCGCGGCTACGCCGAGTTCAACGGCGAGCTCCCGGTCGCAACGCTGATCGACGAGATGGAAACACCGGGTGCGGGACAGGTGCGGTCGCTGGTGGTCATCGCCGGCAATCCGGTGCTTTCTACCCCGAACGGTTCACGGCTGGAACGCGCCATCGAAAAGCTGGACTTCGTCGTGGCGATCGATCCATACATCAACGAAACGACCCGCCACGCGCATGTGATCTTGCCGCCCGCGTTCGGACTGGAAGTCGAACATTACGATGTCGTTTTTCATTCACTTGCCGTTCGCAACACCGCGCGCTTGAACGAGCCGGTGTTTGCGATCGCGCCGGATGCGCGGTATGACTGGCAGATCTTCGGCGCCTTGGCCGAGCGGATGACCGGGAAGCCCGCATCGCCTCCGCGCGAGCGGCTAGCGGCCGGCCTGGCGCGCGGGCCGCGCCGGACGACCATCGAGGAATTGCGCGCGCATCCGCACGGCGTCGATTACGGCGCGCTCGAACCGTGCATGCCGCAGCGCCTCTTGACCGCAAGCGGAAAGATTGCGCTCGCGCCGCAGCGATTCATCGCCGATCTCGCGCGTTTGGAGAAGACGCTCGATGCCGGCGTCCCGGCGCTCGCGCTGATCGGACGGCGGCAACTACGCAGCAACAATTCGTGGATGCACAACACCGCGCGATTGATGCGCGGCGCAGACCGCTGCACGCTGCTGGTCAATCCAGGCGACGCGCAGCGGCTTGGAATCGCGGACGGTGCGGCCGTCGAGGTCACTAGCGGCAACGGTAGCGTGGTCGCTCCCGCCGAGATCACCGACGCCATCATGCCGGGCGTCGTGAGCTTGCCACATGGGTTCGGCCACGGCCGCGACGGCGTGCAATTGCGGGTCGCGCGCGACCACGCGGGCGTGAGCATCAACGATCTCACCGGCGGCTTCCTCGACGAAGCTACCGGGAACGCCGCCTTCTCCGGTATCCCCGTCACCCTCACGCCGGTGTAAAACCGCAAAGCCCCTTGACAAGAGCGGTTCGCGAGCTAATATATAACCAAGTGGTTAACAATAATGACTACCTCGATGGAGTATTCTTTGCGCTCTCGGATCCCACGCGGCGGCGGATCGTCGCGCGCCTTGCGCGCGGCGGCATGACCGCCGGCGAAATCGCTGCCGGGTTTTCGCTGTCGCAACCGGCGATTTCCAAGCATCTCAAAGTGCTCGAGCGCTCCGGCCTGCTTCTACGCGAGGTCGACGGGCGCGTGCATCACTGCCGTCTTGATCCCAAGGCGATGGAGCGCGCCGCACGTTGGATCGAAACGCAGCAGCGCTTCTGGAACGGCGCCTTCGAACGCCTTGACCGCTACTTTGCCGAACATCCCGAAAGGAAAAAATCATGATCGACCAAACGACGCAGCCCACAACGCTGGTCATGCGTCACGTCTTTGATGCATCGCAAGAACGCGTCTTCGAAGCGTGGAGTTCGCCCGAGATTTTACGTGAGTTTATCGCGCCGGGCGATATGCGGGCGCGGGTCGAGGCCGACGTTCGCACCGGCGGTGCCTACCGCATCACGATGCTCATGGCCCAGGACAAGGAGTGGTCGGTGCAGGGCGTCTATCGCGAGGTCGCGCCGACGGACCGTATCGTCTGCAGCTGGGCGTGGGAAGAGGACGATGCAGCCGATGTACAGGAGACGGTGCTGACGCTCGAGTTCTACGCTCGCGGCGAAGGGACCGAACTCGTGCTCACGCACGAGAACTTCCGCGACACCGCGCAGCGCGACCGCCATCACAACGGCTGGGATGGCGTTATGTCTAAGCTCGAAGCGGTTCTGGCGAAAGGCTAGGGCTTTTCGAAGGCCACGATTTGATTGTCGTCGCGGTGGCTGGTCCAAAAACGCGTGCCGTCATACGTCAGGCCGCGCGCGTCGAACGGAACCGAGGCGAGCACGGTTACGTGCGGCGTCTCGGTTCGTGCGTCGAGTTTCCAGAACTCCACGTTCTCGAACTCTTCGTCGCTGGTGAGCAGGTAGAAGCAGCCGTCGGCGATCGTCATGCCGAGAGGCACGCGTTCGAGCGGGATCTCGCGGACGACGGCACCCTGGCCGTCGAGCGCGAGAATCTTGCGGTAGTGGGCTTGTGACAAGAAGAGCGTGTCGCCGTCGAACGCGACGTGCGCGCCGGTCAGATCGGGGCACGCGATCTTCTCGCTCTTAAATCCGTGGCCGGGGATGAAACGCTCGATGTACCGGTCGTGATCTTTTTCGCCGTAACCGGTGACGACGCGAAGCTCATCACCCACCATGGTCATGCCGAACGGGCTGCCGGGGCATTGCGCTTCTTCGCCGACGGTCCACTTCGCGATGTCGATCGCGTAGAGACGGTGGGTTTCGCGGCTGGCCATCCAGAGGGTGTTGCCGTCGGCGGCCAGACCGAGCGGCAGCGGCGCCGGCGAGGGCAGGCGCAAAAGTTCTTTGATTGCGTGGGTCGTAGCCATGTGTTTTAGAGTGCTCCGTCGGCGGTCATGCGTTCAATGCGTTTTTTGAGGTCGGCGAGGAAGCCGCTCGCGACGTAGCCGTCGACGACGCGATGATCGAGCGAGAGGCACGAGTTCATCACGTAGCGGGGCGCGAACGAATCGTCGTCGCGCACGAGCAGTTTCTTTTCGACCGTTTCCATGGTGATGATGCCGGCTTGTCCGGCATTGATGATCGGCGCCGAGGCCCAGGAACCGTTCGCGCCGTTGTTGTTGACGGTAAACGTGCCGCCGGCAAGATCGTCGGCGCCGAGTTTGCCGCGCCGCGCTTTATCGATCAACTCGCCGCCTGCGATGGCCAGCCCCTTGATCGAAAGCTTATCGGCGCCCTTGATGACGGGAACGATCAGCGTCGTCGGCAAGCCGATCGCGATTCCGATGTTGACGTCCTTGTTGACGTAGAGGCCCTCGGCGGTAAACTTGCCGTTCATCAGCGGGAAGGCAGCGAGCGATTCGACGACCGCGCGGATGAAGAACGGCAGCAGCGTGAGCTTGTAGCCGGTCTCGCGTTCGAAGCGGTCCTTTTCTTTCGCGCGCCACTTCCAAACGTTGGTGACGTCGATCGCGGTCATCGTCCAGGCGTGGGGTGCCGTATGAATCGACTCGACCATGCGTTCGGCGATGATCCGCCGCGCCTGCGTGAGCGGAATCACGGTGCCCGGAATCGGGTTGGCGTAGGACGACGTTCCGGAAGCGGCAGGTGCTGCAGCCGGCGGTGCGGCGAAACTCGGCGGCGGCGTCGCCCCGAAATTCGTGCCGGTCGCGATCGCCTGGCCGACGGCGGCGGCGGGGCCCATGTTGGCCGCGCCGAGCACGTCGTCGGCGGTCACGCGCCCGTTCGCCCCGCTGCCGTGCAGCGTGCGAATGTCCACGTGATGTTCGCGCGCGAGCTTACGTACGGCGGGCGACGCCTTGCGCAGCGCATCTTCGGCGCCTGCATCGGCGGCAAGGCCGCCGGGCGCACCGTAGGAGCTGGGGATGACGTTCTCGCTGCGCGCATGACCGTTGGTTGCGCTCGCCGGTTTGGTTTCGAGTTGCGGAACGTTGAAACCGGGAACGGGCTCGGCATTCGCGCTGGCCGCCATGGCGTCGGGCGTGGATGGCGGAGCCGTCGCCGAAGCTGCGCCGACCTCATCGATCACCGCAATCGCGGTACCGACGGGCACGGTGTCGCCTTCTTTGACGAGCACTTCTTTGATCACGCCGGTGACCGGCGAGGGCACTTCGGCGTTGACTTTATCGGTCGAGACTTCGAGGAACGCCTCGTATTTTTCGACCGAGTCGCCGACTTTCTTGAGCCACTGCGCGACCGTACCTTCGGTGACGGTTTCGCCCAGTTGCGGCATCGTAATCGTGGTGGCCATTAGAACGTTACCAACTCCCGCATCGCCGCAGCCATCTTGGTGGGCGAGGACATGAACTCGTGTTCGAGCGGCTCGGCGTAGCCCATCGCGGGAACGTCGGGCGCGCAGAGACGACGAATCGGTGCATCGAGTGAGAAGAGCGCTTCTTCGGCGACCATCGCCGAGATTTCGGCACCGACACCGCCGAATTTGTTGTCTTCGTGAATGATCAGCAGCTTACGCGTCTTCTCCACGCTGTTCAGTATCGTCGTGCGGTCCATCGGGCGGATCGAACGCAGGTCGATCACCTCGACCGACATGCCTTCGCTCTCGAGCGCCTTGGCCGCATCGAGCGCCCAGTGGACGTAGAGACCGTACGATACGACGGTGAGTTGCGTGCCTTCCTTGACGACGTTGGCCTTGCCGATCGGAATCGTGTAATGCCCTTCGGGCACCTCACCCTTGATCAGACGATAGGTCTTCTTGTGTTCGAGGAAGAGCACCGGATCGGGATCGTCGATCGCGGCGTTGAGCAAGCCTTTGACGTCGGCCGGAAACGACGGCGCGACGATCTTGAGCCCCGGCACGTGATAGAAGAGCGCTTCGATCGAAACCGAATGCGACAGCGCGCCGCGAACACCGCCGCCGTACGGCGTGCGGATCACCAGCGGACAGGTGTACTCGCCGTTGCTGCGATAGCGTGTCTTGGCCGCCTCACCGACGATCTGATTGAACGCGGGGTAGATGAAGTCGGCGAACTGGATCTCGGCGATCGGGCGCAGGCCTTCCATCGCCATGCCGATCGCGATACCCACGATCGAGGCTTCGGCAATCGGCGTGTCGATCACGCGCTGCGGACCGAACTCGTTGATGAAGTCCTTGGTGATCAGGAACACGTTGCCGCGCGCGCCGACGTCTTCGCCCAGGATGATCGTGCGGTCGTCGGCCTTCATGCGCTTCGTACAGCGTTTCGCGTACGGCCTCGACGTTATTGAGAACTTTCGAACCGGCGGTCACTGCCACGGCTGCCATGCTCCTTCGTAAAGATGCGTATAGAGATCGGAGGCTTGCGGATACGGCATCGCCTCGGCGCGATCGGTCGCGTCGTTGGTTTCGCGCAGAATGTCCTTCTTGAGCGCCTCGAGTCCGGCGGCGTCGATCACGCCCGCGTCGGTGAGCACGCGCTCGAACATCGGCACCGGATCGTTTTTGCGATGCGCGCGTGACCTCGTCGCGCGTGCGGTAGGTCATGTCGTTGTCGTCGGTCGAGTGCGCGAGGAACCGGTAGCACGTGCCCTCGAGGAGCGTGGGACCGCCGCCGCTGCGCGCGCGGTCGAGCGCTTCTTTGACGGCTGCGTACGTTTCGATCGGATCGAAGCCGTTGAAGCGCTTGCCCGGCATGCCGTAGCCGACCGAGCGTTTCCAAATTTCGGGCTGCGCCATCTGCTTGTCGAGCGGCGTCGAGATCGCCCACTCGTTGTTTTCCACCAACATCACCAGCGGCAGTTGATGCACGGCGGCGAAATTCATCGACTCGTGCCATTCGCCTTCGCTGGTCGTGCCGTCGCCGCAGGTGACGAGCACCGCGCGTCCGGCTTCGCCACGATATTTGATCGCGTACGCCGCACCGACCGCGTGCGGAATGTGCGCCGCCAGGATCGACGAGAACGACATTAGTCCGGCGGATTTCGAATTGTAGTGATTGGGGAACTGGCGACCGCCGTTGTGATCGGCCGCACGCGCAAAGAGTGAGAGGAGGATCTCGTACGGCGTGAGGCCGATGCCGAGTGCGAGGCCCAAATCGCGGTAGTACGGTGCGAGGATGTCCTTGCCGCGCTCGAACGCCATAGCAGCGCCGGCCTGCAGCGCTTCATGGCCCTCGCTGCCCAGCGCGAACGGGACCTTGCCCTGTCGGTTGAGCTGGAACCCGCGATTGTCGAGCTGCCGTTGGAGCAGCATGTTTCGAAGGATCTGGCGTAACTGCTCGTCGCGTAGCCCGCGACGATCCAGACCCTTGGCCTTCGTGTCGGTTTTTGCCATCAGTACGTCCCTGGAGAAGAGAAAATGGTCGTGGCTCTGGTTCGCCTCAGCCCGTGCGGAACGCTTCAAGGCCGGGCACGCCACGCCGTACCCTTAGTGCTCTCGGACGAAGGGAAATCCTCTCCTGCCGGCGCGACCGGGCCGCTTCCTTACGGTCGGCCGATCGGGATGAGGAAGGCCCCATACACCGCGACGCCCACGACCAGCCAGACGACGTAATCGGTGAAGACGCCGCTATGCCACGAGCGCAGCAGCTCGATCGGCACGGCCGCGGTTCGCTCCCATTGGGACGGCTGGGGACGTTCGCTTTCGCCGCGCCGCCGCTCGACCACGATCGCCGCTCCCGCCAGCGCCACGGCCGCCATCGTGGCGGCTCCGTCCCACAGCCACGCGCCGAGCTTCCACACGACGTGCGGGTGGAACGCCGGGTCGCGAACGAACGATGCCGCCGCGTGCTGCGCGGAGGCGGTCCATACCGTTATGACCCCGCCGGCAAGCGCAAGCGCCAACGCGACATACGGTGCCACGATCATCCAAGGCGGCGTTGCATCCGATCCATGGGTTTCACGCTTTTCGCTCTTTGGAGAATCCGCATGCGCCCGATCGTGCCCGGGTGTGCGCTTGCCGTAGAAAAGGTGCCATGCGACCCGCAAGACCGCTCCTCCGTCAAGCGCGGATGCCGCACCGAAGACGATGGGGAGCCAGGCGTATCCCGCCCCGCGCATCGCGTCGTCCAACAGTGCCTTCCCGGCTCCCAATCCAAACGGCGGCATCCCCGCGAGCACCAGCCCTCCCGCTACGAACAACCCCGCCGTCCACATCATGCCGCCGCAGCGTCCACGCAATTCCATTTCGTCGAGCGAACCCTGCCGCTGCAGAATGTTGCCGGCACCCATGAAGAGCGCCGCTTTTACGCACCCGTGCGCGACGATGAAGACGGCGTCAGCCGCGATACCGAGCGGCGACATTGCCGCCAAGCCGCACACGAACAAACCCGAATGACTGATGGTGGAAAACGCGAGCAGACGTTTGACGTGACGTTGGGTGAAGGCCATGATGCCGCCGGTCAAAGCCGTCACCACACCGGCGCAAACGAGCAGGACGCGAAAGAGATGGTCGTGCGCGTGAAACGGCACCTCGAAGATTACCCAGTAGATTCGAGCGACCGCATAGATGCTTAACTGCACCATGATGCCCGAGAAGAGCACGCAGAGCGGCGTGGGGGCGACCGCGTGCGCGTCGTCGAGCCACAGGTGGAACGGCACGACCGCCCCTTTGACGAAAAAACCCGTTACGATCAGCGTGCACGACACGACCAGCAGTCCGTCGGGAGCGTGACCGGCGACGGACGAACCGATCTGCGCCATGTTGAGTACGCCGGTTCGCCCGTAGAGCAGCGCGATTCCGATGAGCACGAGAAACGCTCCGATGCTATTGGTCACCGCAAAGTTCAGAGCGCCGGCGATCGCTTGCTTTTCTTCAATCTTGTATCCGGTGAGCGCGAATGCCGCAACGCTCATCAGTTCGAAGAACACGAAAAGATTGAAGAGATCGCCGGTGAGTGCAAAGCCCGCCATCGCCCCGAGAAACACGAGCATCAAGACATGGAAGAGCGTGCCGGCGGAGTCGAAGTAACTCCACGAGTAGACGAACGCCAGCGTTACCAAGAGGCCAGCAAAGCTGGCCAGGCCGGCGCCGATCGGATCGGCGTGGAATTCGATGCCCAGCGCCATCGCGTGTGCGCCGTTCCAACCGCCGAACCAATAGTCGATTGGGGCCGATCGCGCGGCGAGCGCGATGAGTCCGCAGAGCGTAGCGACGAAGGCCGCGCAAGCGGTCGCGAGCGCGTCGGCGATGCGTCGCGGTACGATGCGCGAAAACGGCAGCAGCGCCGCCGCGAGCAGCAGCGGCAGCGCAACGGCGAGCGGCATGAGATCGCGTTCTATCATCCGCGCATCGGCCGCAGTTCTTCGGGATCGAGCGTACCGCAGTTGCGATAGACTTGAATAGCCATCGCGAGCAAGAGTGCGGTAACAACCGTTGCCACGACGATATCGGTGAGCGTGAGGGCCTGCACGATCGGATCGACCGTAGGCGTCCCGACCCGGACCGTGCTGCTGAAAATCGGAGCGGAGGCGTGCGTTTTGTAGCCGATCGCCAGGAGCAGCACGTACGTCGACGACTGCATGACGGACAAACACAGGACCGCGTGGATCACGTTGCGGCTGCGAATGATCCCGAGTGCTCCGACCGCGAAGAGCCACACGGCGAGCGCATAGGGAAGATGGGCGCTCATTGCTCCTCTTGCTTGCGGGTCTGCTTGAAGAAAAATTCCAAGCACACGATGAGGCCGGCCGTTACTTCGACGAAGACGCAGACGTTGATGACCGCGATCGTTCCGGTCGAAGCCAGATCGCCGGTTGTGCCCAGGGGTAAAACGTTCTTGAGGAAGACGCCCGATGCGGCGGCGGTTGCGATACCGACCAGCGCGTATCCGCCCGCACCGATCGCCTCGACTGTGTCACTGAGGCTGCGTGGGACGAACCGGAAATAGGTCGTGTAATGAAGCGTGAGGTAGACCAACGCGAAGCTGCTGCCCGCGATCGCTCCGCCTTGAAACCCGCCCCCCGGGGTAAGCTGTCCGTGAATTGCCAGGTACATGGCAAAGAGCATGCCGACGGCCACGTAACCGTATCCCATCCAGCCGATCCCGTCGCTCTCCGGCGGGATCTTGCGATCGTAGCTGGGTTCGTCGGTGACGCGTTCGTGCTGCCCGACTTGCTCGCGAAAGAGCAGCGTGATGCCCGCGACCGCCGTAAACAAGATATATTCCTCGATCAGCGTATCGAAGCCGCGATAGTCGAAATTCACTGCGGTCGCAACGTTGAGCGCATGGCGCTCGAGCACCGCGACGGGCGCGATGATCTCACCGTACGGCCCGGAGAAGGCGCCGAACGGTGCAAGTCCGGACGTCCCGTAGAGCATCAATCCTGCGACGGCGCACACGGCAGCGATCGCAACGCCGAGCTTCGTCCTCTCGTTCATCGCTGCGTTCGCGTGGTCTTCGCGATCGTGATGAGGGTGATGAGCGGCACGATGACGGTTCCTACCGCCAGTTCGGAGAGCGCGACGTCCGGCGCGTCCAGAATGAAGAACGCGATCGTGAGCGAGACGCCGAACGCCCCGAAGACGACCAACTGGCGTAGCGGATCGCGCGTCAGCGCGACGCCTGCACCGCAGGCGGCGATCATCAGAAAAACTATGCCGATCGCTGCGTTCATTTGAGGCTCCGTACATAGATGGCGCGAGCAAGGGCGTGACTTGCGATCGGACCGGTCGTGACGACGACGGCTGCAAGGATAACGGTTTTCACCGTGGCCTCCGCGTCCAGTTTGGCGGCCGCGACGGCAATCAAAAGCATCACGGGAACGACCATGCTTGCCAGGCTCGCGCAATGGATTGCGGCCAATGCGTCGCGCGACCGGAACAGCCCGATTGCCGAGAGCAACGCGGCACCGAGCATCAGCACGATCGCGGCAATCTCAACGGCGATGCGCGCGCTCATAACCACCGCTCGTACACATGGGCAAACGCAAGGGTCCCTCCAAAAGATAGAATTCCCAGCGCGATGCCGAGATCGGCGAAGCCCGGGCGTTCGAAGGCAATGGCATACAGGGTCAGCGCTACCGAGCCGAACAGCGTGAAGACCGAGAGCGCGATGATGCGCCGCACGGCGCTGTCGCGCAAGATCGACACGAGGGCGATGGCCATCACGATCATCATGCCGTTGCCGGCGTCGAGCCAGAGATTCATACCGGCCAGCGTTCGTCCCATCGGGCGGTGCGCGTGCGACCGACCAGCCGATGCTGCACCAGCTTGCCTCTATCCATGATGCATACGACGGTGCCGGGCGCAACGCAGATTCCGTAGGTGACGAGAGCGCGACGGAAGGCGTCGTTCGGATCCGTCGACGTTCCGAACTCGAAGGGGAGCTCCTCGACGTGGCCCTTGAGCGCGTGCGGATCCCACAGCGAGCGCATGATCTCGGCAGCGACGACGAACACACTGCGTACGGCCGAAAGCGGAACGCCGCGTAGGCGTTGGAGATGGTTCCAGCCGCCCGCATACGTAATCGTCGCAACCGAACGCAAGCGAACGATGATCGCGGCGGCCGCAAGCGCAAGAATGCAACCCGCGATCAGCTCGCCGCGCACCGGCGAGTCTTCGAGCACCGCATAGGCGACGGCGAGCAGCGCCGCCCAGAGAAGCCATCGCCCAGTCGACCGCAACCACCTCATATTGGCGCGTTATACCCGCAAGACGCCCCTCTTTGCGACCGCGCGCCCGCTCGTTGGCGGCGCTCGCGACGGGTATAACCGCTGGGTGATACGGGAACGCGTTGGCCGCGACGATCAAATCGGCGGCATCATGCCGGTTCGTCTGGACAACGGCGTGCGCGCGGCGCAGATCACGAGCTGCGGCGGCATCGATGCACTGATCGTGCTGGATCGGGCCATGGACGTCGCGCACTGCGCCTTTGGCGGCGTTCCGCTGGTATGGCATGGGCCGGGCGGCATCCAGCCGCCTCACCCCGGCACGATGAACGACGATACATTCGAGCGGCGCTTTTTCGGAGGCCTGGTAACGACATGCGGATTGGGCGCATTCGGGCCGGCGGGGAGCGATGTCGACGGTTCTTGGGGTCAGCACGGGCACATCAATCACTGCGCTGCCGAAGAAATCGAGATGCGCGTCGACATCGAGAGTGAAGACGCGTTCGTGACGTTGCGCGGCGTAATTCGGCAAGCGCGTATGTTTGGAGAGAGTCTGCGTTTGGATCGCACTTGGACGATGTCGCGCGGCGGTACAGTGCTGCGTTTGAACGATCGGATCACCAATGAAGGCGGGACGGCCGTCCCGCACATGCTGCTCTACCATTGCAATGCCGGATATCCGCTGCTCGATGAATCGACGCGCGTCTCGATTTCGCAAACCGCAGTGCGTCCGCGTGACGAGCAAGCTCGCGCGGGGCTTGCCGTGTGGGACTGTGGAGCGCCACCCGACCCGCAGTTCAAAGAACAGGTCTTTATCCACGATCCGGTTGCGGACGACGACGGATGGGCGACGGCGCGGATCGAGAATCGCGAGCGAAGGCTCTGGTTCGAAGTCGGATTTCGGCCCGATCAATTGCCGGCGTGTTTTTCGTGGCGGATGCTCGGCGTGCGCAGGTATGTAATGGCCGTCGAACCGGCGAACTGTCCAACGATTGCCGGCCGGGTCGCGGCGCGCGAAGCCGGAACCCTGCCGATGCTCGCGGCGGGCGAATCGCGCGAGTACCAGCTCATTTTCCGCTTCGGAGACCAGAAGGACAAGCCGGTCCGCGCGTAGCTAAGAGCGTGTGTATGACCGCAGCATCCGCCATCGAAGTCCCGCATGACGAACTGGTCCGTTACCGGCGTCACTTTCACGCGAACCCCGAGCTCTCGCTGGTCGAATATGAGACGGCAGCGTTCATCGAAGCGGAGTTGCGAGATTGCGCGTTCGACGAGATCCGCACCGGCGTCGGCCAAACCGGAATTCTCGCGACGTTGCGCGGCGGCCGCCCGGGGCCGGTGACGTTGCTGCGCGCCGATATGGACGGCCTGCCGATGGACGAAGTTGCCGACGTGCCGTACCGCTCCACCCGCAAAGGCGCGATGCACGCCTGCGGGCACGACGGCCATATGGCGATTTTACTGGCGGCCGCGCGCTCGCTCTCGCGCATGCGCGATCAGATTCCGGGCACGCTGGTCTTCTGCTTTCAACCTGGTGAAGAAGGACCCGCCGGCAACAAGTTGATGATCGAGGACGGCGCGCTCGAGAATCCGCGCGTCGATCGATGCTTTGCGTTGCATTTGTACAGCGGACTGGAAGTCGGAAAAATCGGCGTGCGCGACGGCCCGTTCTTCGCCTCGTCCGATCGCTTCACGCTTACGCTCCAGGGCCGCGGCGGACATGGCGCGATGCCGCAAATGTCGGTCGATCCGATCGTAGCCGCCTCGCAGCTGGTCACGATGCTGCAAACCATTCCCAGCCGCGAGATCGCGCCGAAGGATCCCGTGGTCGTCACCGTGGGAACGTTGCATGCCGGAACGACGTTCAACGTAATTCCCGATGACGCCGAACTCACGGGAACGGTTCGCGCCTTCAACGACGATGTGCGCAGCTCGATTCCCGAGCGGATGGAGCGCATGATCGAGGGCGTGTGCGACGCGATGCGCCTGAACTACGAATTCGAATATCTCTGGGGGTATCCGCCGACGGTCAACGATCCGGCGATGAACGACGTGGTGCGCGCGGTTGCGGCCAAGACGATCGGCGCGCAGAACGTGACCGATCCCCATGACGTGGTGCTGTGGGCCGAAGACATGTCATACATGATGGAACAGCGTCCCGGTGCGTATTTTGTGGTGGGTGTGCGCGGCGAAGAACGCGGCATCGAGCCGCAGCACTCCGCGCGCTACGATATCGACGAACGAGCACTCGACGTCGGCTATCGCATGATGGTCGGGCTCGCGCTCGAGGGCTAGTCCGATTCGATGACCAGACGCATCGCGCGAAAATCGAACGTGAGCGTCGTCTTGCGGAAGAACTCGTGCGAGATCGTGCCGGTCACGTCGAACGGAAAGATGCCGTACTGATTACCCTGCGGTGTGTACACGCCGTCAACGCCGGTTTCTACCAGCGAGCCAAGCGCGACGTTGGTCTGAAACGGCACGAACGCGGTCGCGCCGCCGCCGCCGACGCCCGAGCGTGTGTCGTCCGATGCAAGCGTGATACCGGCGGCTTCGATCGCCTCTTGCGTCAACTGCACGCCGAACGTGCCCCCCGTGTCGACGTTGAACAAGCCGCTGGGACCGGTGCCCGCCCGGGCGCGCACGAAGATGAAGTGATCGCCGACGAGCCACATCGGCACGATCGTCGCACCGCGAACGGCAGCCTCGCGTTCGAACGCCGCGGAGTCATCGGGATCGCGTAGAATCAGCGCGCCGCTGCGATAGTCGACCGTGGTGAGGAAGCGGCTGAACAAGCCGGTTCCGATGATGCCCTCGATCGGCGAACGTTCGCCCATGATGTCGCGTACCGGAAGAATCGAGGCGGGCACGTCGCTGATGCTCCATCCGCCCACCTCCAAGCGCCGCACCGACGCTTCGAGGACTTGTGCGTGTTTGCCGCCGGCAAAGGTGCCTTGTTGCGTGCCGCTGGCCGCGATTCCCAGTGCCGCCGCGAAGCGGCTGTCGAGCACGATGCTCGGCGCGCCGGTATCGATCAGCAACCGTGCCGAGCGTCCGTTGATGGTCGCCTGTACGATCGGCAGCGGATCGGTCTGGACGAACGTCGCGCGAGCGGGGCCGGCGTGCGAGGCCACGCGATCGAGATTGGGATCGGTGCGTTCTGCGAGCACGTGGGCCGCGGTGCCGGCGCGCGCGTCGTTCGGCGCGAGGGCTTGCGCGATCGCGATCCAGCGGCGCGCTTGGTCGAAGCGGTTGTCGTAGAGAGCTAGACGCGCGAGTCCAACCGCGGCGTCGACGTCGTTGCGGTCGGACTGCCATTGCACGGCATACGCTTGCTGTGCTTGCGCGAAATCTCCAGTCCGAAATGCGGTGTCGCCGGCGCTTGCGGCAAGCGCCAGCACGACCGCGGCGATCATTGCTCGTCGCGCAGGAAGCGCTGCAGAAATTCTGAGCCGGTCTTCATGGCCGATTCGAGATTGTCGATGGCCGCTTTGGTTTGCTCGCTGGTGGCGTCGGCGCTGACGCGGGCCTGTTCGATCAGGGTTTCACGCAGCTTGTCGCTGTCGGTCAGGGCCTGGGCGATCCGGGCCTGCAGTTCGCGGGCCTGCTGCATCGCCTTCTCCATGAAGTCGTCGCTGTTCACGTCGCATCCTCGCTTTCGGTGACGGTCAAGACCCAGCGGATGGCGCGCGCGTACTGGTCCAGTTCGCGCAGCGCCCGGTCGTAGGCACGGTACGCCCCATCCTCTTGCCAGCGTGTACCGAGGTTTCGGGCCAGAAGTTTCCCAAACGCCAGGGCCGCGTCGAGTTGGCGTTCGACCGACGGCCATTCCTCGCGCAGCGTGCGCTCGGAGGCATCGCTCAGGCGCTCGATCACGGGCGGGGAGGGCAACTGCGGATCGTGCATCGCGCACTCGAGCCGCGCGAGCGCGTACTCACCGCGTGCCGCGATGAACGAACCAAGGAGTTGCACCAGCCGAACGTCCATATACCTTCTCATTATGCCGCTTTCGGATGTGCGACGCTATGTCATCGTAGGGAACGGCTTTGCCGGAACCACCGCCGCCGAGCAACTGCGCAAGCACGATGCGTCGTGCGAGATCACGCTGTTCGGTGACGAACCCTATCCGCTCTATAACCGCATCTCCCTGCCTCCCATGCTGCGCAAGCAGATCCCGGAAGAGAAAGTGATGATGCGGGATCTCGCCGATCACGAAGAGGCGCGCATCGATCTGCGGCTGCAAACGCGTGTTGAAGCGATCGATACGCAAGGCCGGACCGTGGTGGCGGGCGGCCGCGAATATCCGTACGATGCGCTGCTCCTGGCGACCGGCGGGCGCCCCAACCCGGCGCCCGCTCCGGGCGGTGCCGGTGCGCGCAATGTCTACAACTTTCAGTACCTTGATGACACGCGCGCGATCTCAGAACAAATCGACCGCTCCAAGAGCGCGTGCGCGGTGGGCGGCTCGTTCATCGCGTACGAACTTGCCGAAGCGTTCGCCGCGCGCAAGATCGAGACACATTGGATCATTCGCGGCCCGCGCGTGCTCCATCGCCTGCTCGATGAAGTCGCCGGCGAGTTCGTCGACGATGCGGCTAAAAAGGACGGTGTGCACATGCACTACGGTGAGGAAGTCGCCGAGTTCGTGCGTTCGAACGGCGTCGTAACCAAAGTTCGCACCAAGAGCGGACTCGAGATCGCGGCGGACTGTTACGGCGTGGGCTTCGGTCTAACGATGAATACCGATCTGGTCGAGAACACGCCGATTCAAGCGAGCAAGAACGGGATCGTCTGCAACGACCGCTTGGAGACGAACATTCCAGGCATCTTTGCCGCCGGCGACATCGCGGATTTCTTCGATCCGATTCTCGAGATGCGATACCGGATGGGAACGTGGAATAACGCGGGTGCGCACGGCAAGGTCGTCGCGCAGAACATGATGGGCGGCAGCGAACTCTATCACGACGTGCCGGAATATTCCTCGCTGCTCTTCAAAGGTCAGACCATTACGCAATTCGGCCTTTCCCCCGACTTGCAGCCCGAACTCGAGGTCGCTCGAACGATCGATCGCGACAAGGGCTGGTATCGCGCGCTCTTTTTCTGGCAGGACCGGCTCGTCGGCGGCATCATGCTGGGCAAAGGCAATCGCGCGGGCAAGCGCAAGTACGTCGAGGCGATCAAGAGCAAAGAGCGCTTTCCCAAACCGCAATGGCAAGCCATGCTGGAATGGACTGCGTAGTTCGCGAAGTTGCTTACGCCGTCGCAGCGCGGATCGCGGCGACGAACGCGTCGATGTCGGACTCGCTCGTCGCCCAGTGGGTCATCCAGCGCACTTCGGGCAGTGCTTCGTTGAACAGATAGAAGAAGAACGACTCCTGGGCGCGCTCGATCGCAGCGCGGTTCATCTTGGCGAAGATCGCGTTGGCTCGAACCGGTCGCGTGATTTCGACGCCGGCGATGTCGCGGACGCCGGTGAGCAAACGCTGCGCCATGGCGTTGGCGTGCGAGGCAAAACGCAGCCAACGGTCGTCGGTGAGAAGAGCGTCAAACTGCGCCGAAATATAGCGCATCTTCGAGGCAAGCTGCATGCCTTGTTTGCGCGCGAACGGCGCCGCCTGCGCGCTGTGTACGGGATTGAAAAAGCAGATCGCCTCCCCGCCCATCAGGCCGTTCTTGGTTCCACCGAAGCTGAGAATGTCGACACCGAGGTCCTTGGTGATCGCGCGTGGTGTCGAGCCCAGCGCTGCGGCGGCGTTGGCGATGCGGGCGCCGTCGACGTGAACGATCAGCCCGCGGCGGTGTGCGAAGGTACACAACTCGCGCAACTCTTCCGGTTCGTAGACGTCACCGTATTCGGTCGTCATCGAGACCGTGATGGCCCGCGGCTGTGGGAAGTGCTCGCCGTGTCCGCCCAGCAAGTAGGGTTCGAGGTCGGCGATGCGCAGTTTGCCGTCGGCGGTGGGAATCGGAATGACTTTCGAACCGGTGAAACGCTCGAAGGCGCCGCACTCGTCGGTTTGAATGTGGGCCGTGGCCGGAGCGAGCACCGCTTCCCACGGTCGCGTCACGCAACTGAGCGCGACGACGTTGGCGCCGGTGCCGTTGAACGCAAAATAGACGTCGGTTTCTTCGCCGAAATGCGCCTTGAATTTCGCAATCGCGCGCTGGGTCCACGGATCGTCTCCATACCCGACCGCATCGCCGTCGTTTGCGTCGATGATGGCCTGGAGAATATCCGGCGCCACCGGTGCGTTATTATCGCTGGCGAAACTGCGGTGCTTCATGAGAAGATCAATTTATGCTTGACGAGACGCTCACCTACCAGGATCTTGCCGCGCGTTGGAAGTCGCTGCGTGCCACGCACGACGCGCGCGTCCGAGAGGTGGCCGCTGTGGGCGCACCGCGCACGCTGCTTTGCGTCGAACTCGGCGACTCTTCGCAGCCGTGCGTGTACCTCTCGGCGGGCGTGCATGGCGACGAACCCGCCGGCATAGTTGCGCTGCTTCTTGCCGTCGAGAACCGCGAGCTCGATACGCGCTTTTCCTATCGCATTTGGCCCTGCATGAACCCGACGGGGTTCGAGGCGCGCACGCGGGAGAGCGTCGATGGTTTGGATATCAACCGGACCTTCGGCCGCGGCGGGGGCTCACCCGAAGCCAAGGCGATCGTCATGGCCAACCGCGACCGTAAGTACGTGCTCGCCGCCGATCTGCACGAAGATGATGAAGCGGGTGGCTTCTATGCCTACGCCTACGGCGAATCCGGTGCCGCCGAGCGTGCGCTCGAGTCGGTCGCGCGCGGCGGCTTCGCGATCGACCGGCGCGGCGTCTTGCGGCCCGATCCCGCTGCCGAAGCGATCGAGATCGGCGGTCTCTCGCTCTCGTTGCTGCTATGCCGCAACGCCTCGCGGAGGACGGTGACGTTCGAGACGGCGAGCGCGCGCGCGCTGCACGAGCGGGTCGACGTACATCGTCTCGCGCTGTCGGCGGCGATCGGCGAACTCGCCCGATCGCTCGTTGACGTCGAGGCTGCGATAGACTCCGAAGTCGGCCGTGGCGCGCAGTGAGCCCGGATCATTCTCAGACTACTGTAAAATGATCATTTTGAGGTATCCGAGAATGGGTCGGGCATGGCAGAGCGCGATCAATTAGAAGTCGACGTCCTCTTCGTCGGCGCGGGACCCGCGTCGCTCGCGGGGGCAATTCGTCTGGGACAACTTGCCAAAGCGGCGGGGCGCGAACTCGAAATTCTCGTCATCGAAAAGGCCGCCGAGATCGGCAACCACGGCATCTCGGGTTTGGTGTGGGATCCACGCGCGATTAGCGAGCTGATGCCCGATTGGCTCGAACGCGGCGCACCGGTCGACGCGCCGGTTGGACGCGACGAGCTGTGGTTCCTGACCAAGGGCGGCAAGATCAAAGCGCCGTTCACGCCCCCGCCGCTCAACAATCACGGCAAGTACGTCGCCTCGCTGCAGCGCGTGACCAAGTGGATGGCGGCGCAGGCTGAGGAACTGGGCGTTCAAGTCTTCGGCGAGTTTCCCGGGCAAGAGCTGCTGTGGGACGGCGATCGAGTGATCGGCGTGCGCACCGGCGACAAGGGCGTCGATCACGAGGGCAAACCCAAAGCCAATTACGAGCCGGGCGCCGATCTGCTCGCCAAGATTGTCGTACTGGGCGAAGGCCCGCGCGGCTCGCTCGCCAAGCAGGCGATTCCGCGTCTGGGTCTCGACGACGGCAAAGAGCCGCAAGTCTATGCGGCGGGCGTCAAAGAGTTGTGGCAGCTTCCCGACGATCGTTTCCCAGCGGGCAGTGTCATCCACACGTTAGGCTATCCGCTTCCGCCGCAAACCTTCGGCGGCGGCTTTATCTACGGGATGAAAGACCGCGTGCTCGACATCGGGCACGTCACCGGGCTCGACTACGCCGATCCCACCACCGATCCGCACAACGAATTGCAGCGCATGAAAGAGCATCCCGAAATTCGCAAGATGCTCGAGGGTGCAAAACTGATTCGGTACGGCGCCAAGGCCATTCCCGAAGGCGGTCTCTTCGCGATGATCCGTCCGTATGCGGACGGGTTGATGATTGCCGGCGATTCGGCCGGTTTCCTCAACGGCATGCGTCTCAAGGGCGTGCATCTCGCGATGAAATCGGGCATGATGGCCGCGGAAACCGCGTGGGACGCACTTGCGGCGGAGAAGTACGATGCCGCGCAGCTCGCAGCGTATGAACAGCGTTTCCGTAACTCGTGGGCGTACACCGAACTACGCGGCGCGCGCAATTTCCACCAGGGCTTCGAACACGGAATGTGGGCCGGCATGTTTAACGCGGGACTGGCGACCTACACCGGTGGCCGCGCCTTCGGCTTCATCGATAAGCTGCCGTCCAAACCCGGCTACGAAAAGATGCGCAAGGCGGGCTACGAGCCGCCCGAGACACCGCGCGCGAAGATCGACAACGTGCTCACGTTCGACAAGCTTACGGACGTGTATAACTCGGGCACGATCCACGAAGAAGATCAACCCTGTCACCTCAAGGTTGCCGATACGAATATCTGCCGCGACCGGTGCACGGTTGAGTACGGAAACCCGTGCGCCTACTTCTGCCCGGCCAAAGTGTACGAACCGCTCTTTGAGAAAAACGGCGACGGCAAAATCGATGGACGGTTGCAGATCAATTTCACCAACTGCGTGCACTGCAAGACGTGCGATATCGCCGATCCCTATCAAATCATCACCTGGGTCCCGCCCCAGGGCGGCGAGGGCCCCGTCTACATCGGAATGTGAGGAATCGGCTGCACGCGAGAAATTAAAGAGGCCCGCTTTATCGAAGCGGGCCTCGCGGTTTCCTTGCGGTCCAACCGTGGGTCTTAGAGTTCCAAGGAAACTTGCTGCAATTGCGCCTGAATTTGCGCCGTTGAAGCGATCGCCGAGAACGGATTGGTCAGCATCGACTGCAGCGTCGATGATGCGCTCGGTGTCGTGCTGGAGACGCCGAGTGCGTCGGCTGCCGCCGTCGATGTCGTCGACGATACACCGAATGCATCGGTATCGCTGGTCTCATCGCTTGCGCTCGTGAGCGACGATGCGCTGCTGCCCGCTTTCGATGTGCCCGTGTGATGATGCTGATGCATCTGTTTGAGCATCTCCGAAAACGGCGCAGTATTGATCGCCGACGTCGCGCTCGCGGAACTTGCCGCGGACGTTGCGCCGGTGACCAGACCGAGCTGTTGCGCCAAGGCAAGCGGTAGCGTGGGTTGGGTAGGGGTCATAGAAATCTTCACCTCCTCTCGTCATTACCTTCGGACGCACGGTCGCTCAGGAATAGCGACAATCGTCTCAGGACTCGCCGTCGCGCCCGTCGTAGGCTGGTTCTATGAGCGATCGCACGGGCGGAGACGCCATCGTGGTCGGCGGCGGACTCATTGGCCTGGCGATTGCCTTTGAGCTGGCCGAGCGCGGCGCGACCGTGCGCGTCTACGACCGGGGCGAGCCCGGCCGCGGCGCGTCCTGGGCCGGCGCCGGCATGCTCGCACCGTTTACCGAGCACATCGACGACGCGGATCTGTTCGCCCTTTGCCGCGCCTCGCTCGACCGCTACCCCGAATTCGCCGCCCGCGTCAGCGCCGGCGGCCTCGCGATCGAACCCTCGCTCGACGGCATCGTCGAAACGGCCTTCGACGACGCACGCATGCAGCAACTGCGCGATCATGCCGCGCGCCTGGCAACCCTCGGCGTTTCCGCCGACCTCCTCGACCGCCGTGAAACGCTGCTCGCCGAACCGTCGCTGGGCACCCACCTCCTCGGGTCGCTGCTGGTCCGCGGGCAGGGCTACATCGACAACCGCCGCCTCGGCCGCGCGCTCCTCGAGGCATGCCGCCGCCGCGGTGTCACCCTGCACGCACCGGTCGCGCGCCTCACCGTCGAATGCGACGCACGCCGCGTCCTAGGCATACGAACCGAGCTGGGCTTCGCCCCAGCCGCAACCGTCGTCAACGCCGCCGGCGCCTGGTCCGCAACCATCGACGGCCTCCCACCGCAGGCGCGCCCGGCGGTAACGCCGGTCAAAGGCCAAATGCTCGCCCTCGCCGCCCCCACCGGCTTCCTACGCCGTACGACATGGGTCCCCGGCGCCTACCTCGTCCCGCGCCCCGACGGTCGCCTCCTGATCGGCGCCACCAGCGAAGACGCCGGCTTCGACGAACGCGTCACCGCCGCCGCAACCTACCAACTCTTACATGCGGCACTCGCCGCAGCACCATCCCTCGGCGCCTTCACCATCACCGAATCCTGGGCCGGCCTACGCCCCGGCACCGCTGATGGCAGGCCAATTATCGGCCCCACATCGATCGAGGGCCTGATCGCTGCCACCGGCCACTACCGAAACGGCATCTTGCTCACCCCGGAAACCGCCCGGTTGGTCGCCGATTTCGTCGAAACCGGCGATGCGCGACCGCTGCACGCCTGGTCGCCGCTCAGGATGCGCGATGAAGCAAGTCGAAGTGCAACCGCGTGAAAGTAACGATCAACGGCGACGAACGCGAACTGCCCGAGGGAACGACCGTCGCGTCACTCCTGTCATCGCTGGGCGCCGCGCGATCGGGCATCGCCGTCGCACGCAACGAAAACGTCGTCCGCCGCAGCGACTACGAAACGCTCGTAATCGCCGCGGGTGACAGCGTTGAGATTATTAAGGCAGTGGCAGGCGGGTGATCTTTTGAGTTGGTCTACACACACTTGGTCTGCGGGGCTTCTGAGAATCGGCTGTAGCCAGGATGGCGAGAGGCCGATTTCAGAGAGTAGCGTTTTCACACGATGTGAAAACGCGGGCGTCCCCGCAGACCAAGTGTGTGTAGGCCGACTCAAAAGATGCGGCATCCCAAGGAAAGCTAAAGCATGACCAACGACACCTTCAAAATCGGAAAGTATGAGTTTACTTCACGGCTCATTGTTGGGACGGGGAAGTATCCTTCGATGGATGTGATGCGGGCGGCGCATGAGGCGAGCGGGGCCGAGATGGTCACGGTTGCGATTCGGCGGATCAATCTGGATGATCCGACGGGGAAGACGATGCTCGATTATATCGATCGGGCGAAGATGCGGATTCTGCCGAATACGGCTGGGTGTTATAACGCTAAGGATGCCGTTTTGACGGCGAAGCTGGCGCGGGAGTTGCTCGAGACGGATTTGATCAAGGTCGAGGTGATTGGGGATGCGCAAACGTTGCATCCGGATGTGCGGGGGACGCTTGAGGCGTGTGAGGCGCTGGTGAACGATGGGTTTACGGTGTTGCCGTATATTGGGGATGATCCGGTGGCGTGTAAGCAACTCGAGGAGCTGGGGTGCGCGGCGGTGATGCCCTTGGCGGCGCCGATTGGCAGTGGGCTTGGGGTGTGTAATCCGTATACGATTGCGATTATCAAGGAGCGGGCGACGGTGCCGGTGATCGTGGATGCTGGCGTTGGTACGGCCAGCGATGCGGCGATTGCGATGGAGTTGGGCGTTGACGGGCTTTTGATGAATACGGGGATTGCGGCGGCGCGGGATCCGGCTCGTATGGCGACGGCGATGAGATATGCCGTTATTGCGGGACGTGAAGCGTTTCTTGCGGGGCGGATGGAGAAGCGATTGTATGCGAACGCTTCGAGTCCGATGCGCGATTTGATTGTTACGAAGGAAGGTTGATGCGCGAGATTTCGGTTGAGGACGTGGCGAAGCGGCTGCGTGAGGATTCGTCATTTGTGTTGCTCGACGTGCGTGAGCCCGATGAGCTGGCGACGGTGAAAGTCGAGGGGGCGCGGTGGATTCCGATGCGCGAGATTCCGCAGCGGCTCGGGGAACTCGATGCGAATGCGCCGATTGCGGTGATGTGCCATCATGGCGGGCGCAGTGAGCGTGTGGCGGGATTTTTGATTGCGCGCGGCTTTACTGATGTCGCCAATGTCGAAGGCGGGATCGACGCCTATGCAGAGCGCGTGGATCCTTCGCTCGCGCGATATTAGGCTCGGCGCCGTAGACGGGCGAACCAGTGGATCGCGCCGTGCAGGGGGGCATTTGGGTGGGCCCATGTTCCGGCAACGTCGTCGACCGGCGTTTCCTGTAATGATTCGATGATGAAGCGCTCGGCGAGTGCGGTGCGTAGGCGCGTTTCGTCATAGTAGGTGTGGGCGATCCCGGCCTCGTCGCCATCGAGTGGGACGAAGACGAATGGTTCTCGTTGTTCACCGAGGCCGTAACGCGCGTCGTGGGTCGAACCGAATGTTGCGTACGTTAGGCCGCCCGGTTCCAGCGCCGTCGCGATGCTCGCGAGCTGTTCGACGACCGTGGACGGTGTGCCGTGCAAGAGCGCGTGTGTTGTCAGCGCGGCCGCGCACGAGGCCGGCGACGCTTCGCTCGGGCGAACGACGGTAAAACCTGCCCGGGTGAGCGCGGCGGTGTTGCGGCCGCTGCCCGCACCGATTTCCAGGACGCGAGCTCCGGGGCGCGCGGCAAGGCGCTCGATCAGGGCGATGGCGAGCGGATGGGGCGGGCGGTCTGCGGCGTGCGGCGAATCTGGGTTCATCTATGGCAACCGAGACGCTGATTATCGTCGTCGGCGGTGACTACCTGGCATACGAAATCTGTCGCGAGATTTTGAAGACGGCCGGGCAGCGCGTTGCTTTGGTGTGGAAGCATGAGGAAGAACGGCCGGCGCGCCTCCTGGCCAACACGGTCGAACAATTCCGGCGCGAGTTTCCAGCGACGTTCGAACATTTCGCCTTGGATCCGGCTGACGCCGACAGCCTGCGCGAAGCCGGACTCGAGCGGGCGGGCGAGCGTCCCGATCAACCCAACTTCTGTATCGTGGCGGTGGCTCAAGACGACCGGCTCAATCTGCGGGTCGCGCTCCTTGCGCGCGACATCAACGAACGCACGCGCGTCACGCTGCGTCAGTTCAATCCCGTGCTCGGCCACAAGATCCAAGAAGGCCTCAAATACAACTGCACCGCGATCTCTCCCGCCGCGCACGCCGCGGCGACGTACGCGGCATGCGCGGTCGATCCGTCGTGCTACTACGCGCTACCGTTCCCTACGCTCGAAACGTTGGTGACGCGCGCGACGCAGCGGCGCGACCGCCACAAGTCCGAACCCGACGATGACCCAATTGCCGCCGGTCTGTTCGGTTTCTCCGAGCGGCGTGCGGCGGATTTCGGGATCGCCGGTATGGATGTTCCCGCCGCCGAGCGCCACTTGCGCGCAAGAATCGTGTCGATCGACGGGCACGCGCCGTATCTCTGTCACGGCGAGGACGAGCGGCCCGGCGAGGCGCTGCTGACCGCGCCGATCGATGCCGACGCGCAGGTCTGCGTTTTCGGTCCCACCTTGCACGTCAAACGTTCCTGGCCGCAAGGTGAACGGCGGCGCGAAATCTCTTGGCGCCGGCGCTTGGCCGTAACGTTGCGGGACCTGCGCCTGTCCGCGCGGCGCACCGAGCCGATCCTGCGCACGGTCTTCGGCGCCGCCCTCGTCGCGTATCTGGTCTTCGCAACCTATTTTGCAATGATGCTGCACCTGAACCCGATTGCCGCGTTGTATTTCGTGATGGCGACGATGACGACCGTCGGCTACGGCGACATCACCGCCGTGCCAGCACTGCGCGACGCAGGCGATCGGGGGTGGCGAAGCCGCGTCGTTGATGGTAGCGATGGTCACGATGCTCGTGGGCGTCACGATCTTCGCGGTCTTCACCGCGACGGTGACGTCGGCGCTCAACGCGGCGACAACCCGGCGCACGCGCGGGCTGCGTCCGATTCATCGCTCGGGTCATGTGATCGTTTGCGGTGCGGGCAATGTCGGTTCGCTGGTCATCGAATATCTGCGCGAGCTGGGTGAAGACGTCGTCGTGGTGGAGAAGAATCCCGACGCGATCCTCGTCGAGCTTGCGCGCGATCGTAAGATCGATCTCTTGACGGGCGACGCGACCAACGACGAGACGATCGCGTATTGCTCGCCCGAACGCGCGAAAGCATTGGTCGGCATCACCAATAGCGACACCGCGAATCTGGAAGTCGCGCTGGGCGCGCGGACGCGCCTGCGCGAACACGCACGATCGGACATGCACGTCGTGCTGCGGATCGACGACCTCGCGTTCGGCGCGTCGATCAAGCGTCACTTTGCGATCGACCTCGTTCTCGACGACCGAGCTGACCGCGCCCGACGATCGCCGGCCTCGCGCGATTCGAAAGTACTCGCGGGCGCTTCGCGATCTTCGCCGGCAAGCCGTACGCGCGCGTCTTCCAACTCGCCGAACGTTTCCAGGGCGCGGAGAACTCGCCGCCGCCGGCGCCCCCCGAGCGGCCCGGGTATAAAGTCCGTTGGATACCCCTCTACGTGTGGCGGGAACAGGGCGTCGGCAAAGGGGTTGCCTTGCCGGTACACAAGTTTGCAGAAGACGTCCAACCAGGCGACCGGCTGCTCTTCATGGTACCTCTCGACCAGTTCAGCCAAGGGAAAGGATCCTGATGCTCGCCGTAGGCGATAAGCTCCCCAACGTCACGCTTAGCGACGACGAAGGCAACACGGTCAAGACGCACGATCTGCTGGGCGGCTCGCTCGTGCTGTATTTCTATCCCAAAGACGACACGCCGGGCTGCACCAGCGAAGCCTCGCAGTTCCGCGATCTCTACCCGAAATTTCAAAGAAAAGGCGCGCGCGTCGTCGGCGTGAGCCGCGACAGTGCGGCCTCGCATCAGAAATTCAAAACGAAATTCTCGATCCCGTTCACGCTGCTGGCCGATACCGAATCAAAACTCTGCGACGCTTTCGGTGTGATCGTGGAGAAGAACATGTACGGTAAGAAATCGATGGGCATCCAACGCGCGACGTTCCTGATCGACGCCAAAGGCACGATCGTCACGTTTGGCCCAAGGTCAAAGTCGACGATCACGCCGACGAGGTGCTCGCATCGCTACCGTAATGGCCGCCGCCATGCGGGTACGCGTGGTGGGATCCAGCGCATCGGTACCGCGCCCCGGCCGCGCGTGCAGTTGTCACCTGATCCGCGCGCGCGGAACCAACATTTTGCTCGACATGGGCACGGGCGGGCTCGCGAATCTGCGTCTGGTCATGGATTACCCCGACCTCGACGCCATCATCATCACCCACATGCACGCCGATCATTTCCTCGATCTGATCCCGCTGCGCTACGGTCTCAAATACGGCCCGCTGCTGCGCGACGACCGCATGCCGGTCTGGCTCCCGCCCGGCGGCGAACAACAACTGCGTGCGCTGGCGAAAACATTTTCCAGCGAAGGCCCGACCGACTTTCTCGATGAGGTCTTCGACGTCAACGAATACGACCCGAACGCCACACTCGAGATCGAAAAGCTGACCGTGACCTTCGCCAAGACCATCCACTACGTCGACGCCTATGCCGTCCGCGTCGAGCGCGACGGCGCCAGCGTCTGCTACTCCAGCGACACCGCACCCTGCGTAAATGTCGAACGTCTCGCCCGCGGCTGCAGCCTCTTCCTGTGCGAAGCCGCCCTCGGCCTCGCCAGCGAAACCGGCCCCGTACGCGGTCACCTCTCCGCCGTCGAAGCCGGAGAAATGGCCCAGCGCGCCGGCGCCCGCCGCCTCGTCCTCACCCACTACGGCACCGAATTCGCCCCCGGCGAACTCGAAGACGCCGCCCGCAACGTCTACCACGGCCCCTGCGCAGTCGCCGACGACGGCACCGAACTCACGATCTAGGCGGGGACCCCGGCTTTTTTTGGCCGAGAGGCCGATCAGCGCGTGCATGTCGTGCGTGGGGACGCCCGCGTTTTGTACATCCCTCGTAAAAACGCTACTCGCTGAATTCGGCCTCGTGCCGCCATCCTCCTGGCTCCGGCCGATTCTCAGACGCCCCACGCCGCCTCATGCACGCGACATCAGCCCGCAAAAAAAGCCTATCTGCGCGTTAGCGAATCGAATTCGATGCCGTCGTTTTTTAAATTGGATGACATGGAGGCTGGCAGGGGGTCGTCAGTGCTGTATCCCTTTCACCGCGCCCCTTAGACAGACACGCGACGCCTAGTTATCCGTCTTAGCTTGATCGCGGGGGAGCGAGAATTGGATGAGTGCGCGGACTGGCGCTAGGCCTCGGCTTACGACGGCGCAGGGCGTGACTTGGAGGCCGAGTTCTTCGAGGCGCGTCTTGGCGGCGAGCAGTTCGCGCCCGCTGGTGACGACGTCCTCGAGGAGCAGACATGCTGGCCGCTTTCGTACGGGCCCTCGACGTACTCGTCGGCGAAGGCGCCGTAGCCTTTGGGGGATTTGCGCACGGCGAGCAGCGGGAGGCCGGACATCTGCGAGACGGCGGTGGCGATGACGACGCCGCCGAGTTCCGTGCCGGCGATGAGGTCGGGATTGATCTCGGTTAGGAGCGGGACAAAGAGGCGAGCGATGCGGCGCAGCACTTGCGGATCGGAGAAGAGACGAAACTTGTCGATGTAGTAATCGCTGCGCACGCCGCCGGAGAACAGTAGTCGCCGCGCGTGAGCGCGCGTTCGACGATGATTTTGCGCAGCCACAGCAATTTCGGGCATCGGCCCGACGGGCTGATCGGGGCGTCCTAGATGCTCCATTGTCCATGCATTCCAGTTCTTCGACCACCGGGTTGGGGTCGAGCCCTTTGAAGTCCACGCTGATCGGTTCCATCTGGCGCAGATAGTTGAAGAAGATCTCGGGTACGTCGCGTGCCAGGAGTGCTTGCGTCTTTGCATAGGCAAGTTTTCGCGTGGCTTGATCGTAGTGCGTAAGCGCCATCGTTTCAGCGGCATCCATTTCGGCTATTGCAGTACCGGGAGTAGTTATACCCGCCGGGCGGTCGTTCTTGCACATGAACTGTGCCGAGTCGTCGGGATCGATGCCGGCATACCAGCCGTCGACGGTCAGGTCGAACTTCCCGTTCTGAAGGATGCCGCCCTCGCCCGCCGGCGCGTAGAGCTGCGCGCCGGGGAACAGTTTGATCTGGGTTTGGATGCCGATGCGGTGCAATTGCGCCTGAACCTGAATCGCCAGCTGCTTGTACGTCGCGTCCGAGTTCTCCGTGACCAGCAGCACCGAGAGCGGCTGTCCGTCCTTTTCGATGATGCCGCCGCGGCCGGGCGTGTAGCCGGCTTGCGCGAGCAGCGCCTTGGCTTTGGTCAGATCGTAGGGTATCGAGCGCACGTTCGGATCGAAGGCCCACATCCAGTCGGGAATATCCTCGGAGGCGACGGCTCTCTTGCCCGTACATCGTGGTCTTGACCATCTTCTGTTTGTCGACCGCGGACGCGATCGCTTGACGCACGAGGATGTTCTTCATCGCGGGGCTGCGCCGTGTTGAACTGGATGTCGTAGTAGCCGTTGACGTCGCATCCAGACGATCTTGGTATCGGGCGTGTCTGTTGACCTCGGGGATAGAGATGGATCGACGCTTGGATAGATCCAGTCGATCGCATGCGTCTTAAGCAGTTCGACCGACGTGTTCTCGTCGGGGACGACCTTGATGTCGATGCGCTGAGTCCCGGCTTGCCGAGGAAGAAGTTGTCGTTGGCGACGAGCGCGATGTGATCGTTGTGCACCCACTCGGCGAAGCGGAACGGGCCGTCCGAGACGGTCGGCTCGCTATTGAACGGAATTTGATTGATGTTCGGGATATTTCGCGAGCACGTGCGCGGGCGCCACGCCGTACGGCTGATCGCTATCGGTGAAGAACGTGTTGACGAACGGTGAGAACTTCTCTTTGAGATGAACGACGACCGTGTACGGATCGGGCGTGTCGATCGACTTGATGATGTCGTAACCGTGGCGTGAGACGATGTTGTTGTCCGGGTTCATGATCGCTTGCCAGGTCCACTTGACGTCGGTGCTGGTGAACGGCACGCCGTCGCTCCACTTCACGTCCTTGCGCAGGTGGTAGGTGATCGTCAGACCGTCGGCGCTGATGCCCGCCGTTTTGCATCGACGGTACGGCGGTCGCGAGCAGCGGCTGCTGCACGTCCTTGAGCGTTGGGCTGGATCAGCGGCAAGAACATGAACCGCGAGATGAATACGTCGGTCGTGTTGGAGTTGAGCAGGGGATCGAGGTTTTTCGGCTCGCTTTGAATTGCCACGCGCAAGGTGCCGGGCAGGGTCCAGCTATGGTCTCCGCCGCTCGTGGTCGCGACCTTCGAGCAGCCGGTAACCATAGCCAAAAGTATGGCCAGAGCCAAAAAACGTCTCACTGGAGCGATAAACCTCCCACGGAAAGCGACGATGAACCGCCCTATGTTTTGTGCTGGGAGGGTCCCAGACCCGCCTTAGGCCCGCGATTCAGACGGCGGCTTTGGGGGCGGCGCGATTTCCTGGAATGGGATCGTAACGCTCGTGCCGCGCGGAGAAACTTCCCAGGCCCTGCGTTCCGGTCCGAAGCTCCGTGATGTATCGGGAGAGTTCGACCTGCGGTACGTCGGCCTCGATCGCGTCGAAGCCGGGCTGCTGCGCCGGATTCATTCCGAGGATCTGACCGCGCTTGCCGGTGAGCTGTTGGATCACCGTCGAGGTATAGGCCGTCGGCACGGTCACGGTCACCCGCGAGACGGGTTCGAGCACGGCGGGCTGACATTTGGGCAGCGCTTCACGCACGCCCATGCCGGCTGCGGTTCGGAAGGACTGCTCGGAAGAATCGACGTCGTGATACGAGCCGTCGAATAGCGTGACGTGCACGTCGGTCACCGGATAGCCGCCCGGTCCGCGGGCAAGCGCTTCGCGCACGCCCTTCTCGACGGCGGGAATGAAGTTCCTTGGAACGACGCCGCCGACGATCGTCTCGGCGAACGTCACGCCGGCGCCGCGTTCGCGCGGCTCGAAGCGCAGCCACACGTCGCCGAACTGTCCGTGCCCGCCGGTTTGATGCTTATAGCGCGAGTGAATCTCGGTCGACGCGGTAATCGTTTCCTGATACGGGATCTGGGGTGCGCTCGTTTCGACGTCGACTTTGTATTTGCGCGCCGAGCCGCTCGACCGCGATGGCGACGTGCTGTTCTCCACACCCCAGCAGCAGCAATTCGCCGGTGATCTCCGCGCGCGCGAGGCGCAGCGAGGGATCTTCGTCGACGATGCGCGCGAGCATCCCAAAGATCTTCGCTTCGTCGATGCGTTCCCTAGGTCGTACGGCAATCGCAAAGCACGGCTGCGTGACCGGCACGCGCGGGAGCAGCGTCTTGTGCCCGTTGGTCGTGAGCACGTCGCCGGTTTTTACCGCTTCTAACCGCGCGATGGCCACGATCGAGCCCGGACCGGCCTGCGCGACGGCTTCCTGTTTCTTGCCCTGCAAGCGGTACAGTCCGCCCGAGCGCACCTTTTCATCGCTCTGCGACACATCGGTGAGCGTCGCGTCGGCTTTGAGCGTTCCGCACAGCACGCGCACGATGGAGAGCTTCCCCGATTGCGGATGGATCGTCGTCTTGATGACGTGCGCGACCAGCGGTGCTGCAGGATCGGCCGCGATCGGTCGCCCTTCGGCGTCGACGCACGCGGCTTGCGCGGGGGAGGGAAACCAGCGCGCGAGTGCGCGGACGAGCGCGGCCGCGCCGGCGCCGCTGCTGCCCGCCGCCACCAGCACCGGAACGATCTGATCGTGCGAACATTCATCGCACAAATCGCGTTCGACCTCATCGGGCGGCGGCTCGATGCCTTCGAGCAGTTCTTCCATCAAATGATCGTCGAAGTCGGCGATCGCTTCGAGTAATTCGCCGCGCGCGCGCTGCGCGCGTTCGAGCGCGTCGCCGGGGACGGCCGTTTCGCGCTCGCGTTCACCGTCGAAGGCCTGCGCTTTCATCGTCGCAAGATCGACGTAACCGCTAAATCCGCTGCTCTTTTCCGATGCCTGCGTGCGAGCGAAGAGCGGCCATTGCTCGGCCACGACGTGGCGGCCGAAGAAGGATTGCAACGCTGCCAGCGTCCCCTCGAAGTCGGCGCCGGGCCGGTCGAGTTTATTGACGACGAAGCAGTGCGGCATGCGGCGCGCTTCGAGATAGTCGACCAACGTTTTGGTCTGCACCACGCGCGCGGGGTCGGCTTCGACTACGATGACCGCGCCGTCGACCCCGGCGAGCACCAGTTTGGTATCTTCGAAAAAGTCGACGAAACCGGGCGCGTCGACGATCGTGATGTCGATGTCGTCTTTGGTGCAGTGGGCGAACCCGGCGGTCGTCGTCTGGACGTGCGCGACATCTTCGGGTTCGTGATCGGTGACGGTGTTGCCGTCGGCAATCGAGCCGCGTCTGGGGATCGCGCCGCAGTGTGCGAGCACGGCCTCCACGAGCGTAGTCTTACCCGCGTGATGCGGGCCTACGAAAGCGATGTTGCGCTGACGCTCGATCTGCATGAGGCACTCTCCACTCGCCTAGCGGCGTTTTGTCGTTTTTTTCTTGCTCGTCCCTTTCGACGATTTTGCGACCGGTTTGACGCTTTTCTTCACCGCCGCGCTCTTGGCCGGCGGGCTCTTCTTGGCGACGGCTTTTTTTACCGGCGCGGCTTTTTTTGCCGTCGCTTTGACCGGCGCAGCCTTCTTGGCCGGCGCCTTCTTTGCGACGGTCTTGGCCGGCGCGGGTTTCTTGGCCGGTGCCGCGGCCTTCTTCACTGGAGCGGCTTTCTTGGCCGTGACGGCCGCCTTTTTGGCGGCGGCAACTTTCTTGACCGGCGCGGCCTTGGCGGGGACGGCCTTGGTCGCAGTGGTTTTCGCGGGGGGCGCTTTTTTGACGGGCGCGGCCTTTTTGGCCGGGGCCTTTTTCGGCACCGCCGCCGGTTTGGCGGGAGCTTTCTTGACCGTTTCCGCGGCCTTCTTGGGGGGCGGCGCCTTGGCGGGCGGCTCCGGGCTCTCTTTACGGTCCTTGCTCTTGGCGGATGAGGCGGCCGATTCGGCCGTCCGTTTAGAGCTGCTCTTGGGTTTTTCGACCGTCGGCCGGGCGCTTGGTCGTGCGCTCGGGGCTGCTGGCGCGTTTCTTGGGACCGACGTCGCGCGTGGTCTTGGCTTCGCGCGGTGCGCGCTTGGCGGAGTTCGGGCTCCTCGGGAAGACCGAGTTCGGCCCGCGAGAGGCCGCTGATGCTGCTGCCGGGCTGGACCGGCTCGGGCGAGCGCTGCGCGTGCGGCTTCGAGATGCTCGCGCGTTGCGCGCAGCACGACGCGTGCCAGACGCCCGCCGACGGGGAAGACGACTTCATTGATGTCGCAGTCGTCGAGCATTTGGAGCACGACGTCGAACGAACCGCCTTGGTCTTTGGGGCTGTGCGCGTCAGAACCGATTGCGATGCCGACGCCCTTGGCTTTGGCCTTGCGCATCAGGCGTTTGTTGGCCTCGATGTACTTTGCGCGCTGGACGTCGTCGTCGGCGCGGTAGATGCCGCGCGAATTGATCTCGACTGCCATGCCGCGCGCGTGTGCGAGCTCGAGCAAGCGATCTTCGTAGGCTTCGAGCTTGGCCTGATCGGGCCAATGGCCGAAGCCCGCCGGACGGTAGAAATGGCCGACGACATGTCCGGGCAGCTTCTCGATGTCGTCGAAGAGCCGCGCCGTGTAGAGTTCCCACGTCCGATCGACGCCGACGTGATCGAAGAGCGACGCGAACTCAGGGTTGTCGTAGGGCCACATGAAATCGGCACCCTTTTCGGGATGATCGATCGGCAGAGAAATGGACCGAACGGATGATGCCGTCCGGCCGCATCGCGTCAACGATGTTCTGCGCGTCGGGTCTGGCGCGCGGATCGTTGTCGACCTCGGCACCGATCGAATAGCGCATGCCGCGACGCAGTGCTTCGCCGACAACGGCGGCGTGCGCAACGTCGACGCCGGCCGTCTCGGCCGCACCGTAGAGGTCGCCCGCATGCGCGAGCTTGAGTGCGCGGCGGACCGTGTGGATGGCGCCCGGATCTTCGAACGTCAGATAATTGATATGGTCGCTGACCATGAGAAACCGCGGCGAATTGCGGCGGCACGCATGATAGAACCACAGGAACAGCATCCGCGGGGAATACGCAATCGGCCGCTCCTCCGCGAAGGGGCGATGTTCGCCCTTGGCGTGGCCGTGGATGTCGGGGATCGCGGCAATACGAGGGTCGCTCAGCGTTCTACTTCCTTTACACCACGGGGGATCCACATCGACTTGCTCGCGGCGCGCGGTTTCCCGGCGTCGGACGTCGAGCGCTGTTCCACCCACGGTACGAGTGCTTCGATCATGACTTCGATGCCCTTTTTCATCAAGTCGAACGACATCGAGGGATTCGACTCGCTTCCGGCGGCAATCGCCTGCGCGGGAAGATAGGGCAGATGCACCAAGCCGACGAGGGCCGGCGGCATCGGCATGCTCGGTCAGCGCGAGCATTTCGTACAGCGCTTGATTCCCAATGAACGTTCCGGCCGAATTCGAGACGTATCCCGGAACGCCGGCTGCCGTGCCACGCCTCGACGATGCGTTCGAACGGAAGATTCGAAATGCCGCGCCTCGGCACCGCCGCGGCTGACGACATCGCCTTTGCGCATCACGCCGACGTTGTCGGGGTATTCGAAATCCAGCACGTTGACGCTGACGCGTTCGAGCGAGAGCGCGGTGCGCCCGCCGAATTGCGAAAGCAGCACGACGATGTCGGGATCGTCGGCGATCAGCGCTTGTTCGAATCGTTCGCGCACGTTGCGCGTTTCGACCGGCACGACGCGCGCCGCGACGGTTCGCCCCGAAAGCATCGCGCCCTCGAGACTCCGTGCGACCATCTCGCTCGGACTGACCTTGTCACCGCCAAAGGGCTCGAACCCCGCGATGAGGATGCGTTTAGCCACCGGCGCGGTAGGTTAGAGTTTGCGCGCGCCGTAGCCTTCCATCTTCAGCAGGCGCGCCTTCATCTCCAGACCGTAGCCGTAATTATGCAGGTCGCCCGACGCATCGACGACGCGGTGACAGGGGAAGAGCAGCGGCGAGCGGATTGCGGGCCATGACCTGTCCGACGGCGCGGGCGGCACGCGGGCGGCCGATCTGCGAGGCGACCCACGAGTACGAACGCACCTCGCCGGGCGGAATCTGCGCCGCGGCCCGCAGCGCGGCCTGTTCGAACGGCGTGAGGTCTTCGATGTCGACCATGCCGTCGTCGACGCGCCAGGTCGAGAAATATTGTTCGAGCGTTTTTCTGCAGCCACGGGGGCGCCTCGCCCGCGATGACGGGGCGGCGCAGACGGCTTTCGACTCGCCGCGCACCTCTTCGAGCGCCGAGGCCGGTATCGATGCCGACGTAGGCGATCTTGTCTTCTTTGAATACCGACGTAGAGCCGGCCGATCGGCGTTTGAACGCTGCTCAAGATCGACCGGCGTCGTGCGTTCGCCGCTGCTTGATGGCTGCGATGTGCTCGACGACGCGCTTGGCGAGATCGCACGATGGATCGGGTGCGGGCAGACAGGAGAGGCAAAACGCGACGCCTTCGTATTCCTCGTAGAGCTCCTGGCACGGCGGACACGCGCGCAAGTGAATGTCGACGGCTTCTTTAAGCGACTCTTGGCAATCCCCGCGCACTTCGTCCCAAAGTTCGTCGACGTCACGGCAGCGCATGGATTGGATCTCCTTCGGGGACGATGCGGCCGATTTGCGGACCGAGAATGCGGCGCAGAATGCGTACCGCACGATGAACGTGTGATTTGACCGTGCCGATCGGCTGATGGAGGATTTCGGCGATCTCCGGGATGGCTGCGGCCTTCGATGAAACGCAGCGTCGCCGCGGCACGAAATGCATCGGGAGCTGCAGCAGCGCACGCTCGACCAGCGCGACCTCGGCGTTTTGCTCGACGATCGTTTCGGGGCGCGGCGGCCCCTCTTGCGACTCGCGCAAGCAGCGCGTCGGGATCGGCCAAGGCGTCGAGTGCGACGTTGGTCGGCCGCTTGCTGCGCAGGCGGTTGCGGGTCACGTTGAGCGTGATCGTGTAGAGCCAGGGCTGCAGGCGCAGCTCGGAGCGCTGCTCGTCGGACATCTTGCCCAGCGCCCGATAGGCGCGCACGAAGGCGTCCTGGACGATCTCTTCGGCGTCTTCGCGGTTGCCGGTCATGCGCAGGGCGAAATCCATACAGCCGCCGCTGATAGTCGTCGACGATCCGATCGAACGTTTCGATGCTCGGCGCCGCCTTGGCCGGCGTCCGGCTAGACGCAAGCTTCGGCTGCTCAACCGCTGGTGGCACGGGAACTCCCCGAAGGAGTGGTGCGAGCGCGCTCATACGGCATCTGATGACCACTCCGAGCATGAGCGTGGGTTTCACGCCCGGTGCGCAAAATCCTCAAGCGAGGTTACCAGGGCCGGCCTCGGGACCGGCGAAATTCTCGTCATGGTACTATACGTGCCGTTCGCACCGTAACCACCGGCCGCCGCTCGCTCGATTGCGATGCGGCGGTCGCTGTTTTACGGCGTCGGCGAGAGAGGAACGCCCATGCACCAGACGATCGAACCAACGGAGATCTCTTTCGACGCATACACGATGTGCAGTTTCCTTCCCGACTTGGATTCCTCGCGAGCGGTTCCGCTCGTGCTCATCGGGTACCGTCGCAATCAAGATCCGTGGTTCGTCTGGCTCGTTCCCAAAGAAGGCATTAGTGCGGTTGGTCTCACCGGCGATCCGTATTACGCCAAAGTGCTTGCACGATCCGCATTCGTATTTCACGAAAAAACTTTCGAAGTATATCGAAGAGACCGGGAGCGTCAAGCGCGGTATCGAGATGCTGATCGATTGCCATCAGAGCCACCTCGCGTTTACGCCGATCACGCAGCTCAGCGAGATGCCGTTCCGGCATCCGCTGACCGTCGAACTCGTCGGCGCTTATTGATCGGCGGCCGGCACCGGGCGCGATCGTACGGCGGTAGGTGATTTTTACCGGAACGCCCGCCGTGCCGTTGCGCAGGCTGCCGTCGATCGTCAGGGTCGCGTCGAATTCGAGTAGCAGACGCGCCGCGAGCGGCGTAGTACGCGGTGCCGTTCATGTGCATCGTTCCGGCGAGCTACGGCGCCGGGATGCGAGGGCAGGCTCCCGTCCATCGGTCCGTCGGCCTCGAAGCGAACGCCGACGGCCGGTTCGCCGCTTACCAGTCGCCCGCCGGAGCCGAGCGCAAGTAGCCGCGCAACTGCGCTCCGCCAAGCGGCGAGGCCGCGGCGAACGGGACCATCCCGTGCAGGTGCTGCAGATCGCGCATCGTCACGGGGTCGAGCTGGATCGCGAACGGCTGGTTGAGGATGCGTCAAGAAGTCGGGATCTTCATCACTGCGATCGACGAAATTGCCGTCGCGGTCCATGTCTTGGACGAACCGGGCGTGGACGACGGCTTTGCCGCTCGGGTCACTGCGCGTGTACGTGATGTCCGAGACGTAACGCCGGCTCGTGCCGCGATGCGCGATCGAGAGGCGTTCGGTTCCCCGGTAGGTGATGTCGGTCGATTCAAGGGTCGTGCCGACGCGATAACGGTCGTCGCCGGCAACGGTGTACCGTTGATCCGCGCGCGCAACGGCTGTCAAAAGCACGACGATAACGGCCGTCGTCGCAACGATTCGTATTCGGGATTGCATGTTGTCTCTACAACAGTATCATCGACCGCAAGTGCGCGGCGGAACGTACCCGATCGCGTCGAGATAAATGAGGGCGGCAAACGTTTGAACCGGCGGAAGCAGCAAGACGGTCGAAAGCCCGCTTGCCCACATGCCAACGTGCGGCGTGTGAAGATGCCCGAGCGCGGCCCCGAGTCCGAGGTAGACCCAGATCGCGCCGACATACCCCAGGGTGAACGCGATCAATGCGCGCGAGAAGACCACGCCGCGCCATGCGACGAGCATGCTGCGCGCGAGCGCGCCGGGTAGTAGCGCGTACCAGGGGTCTTCGCTCACGAGCGCATCGACGGGGGCGAAGGTGAGGGATACCGCGACCAGCACGACGCCGGCGGCGAGCAATTTGCCGAGTACCGTTGGGGCTGCCAAGCCGCCCAAACCCGCCGTCGCGCAGAGATCGGTCGCAAATCCGATCACGATCACGGCCCAACTGCGATCGAAGATGTGACCCCACAACGCGCGCGGGTCACGCGCCTCGCCCGCGTCGGCGATCACGGTCGCCGTCACAATCGCGGTGAACAGACCACCGAGAACTTCGGCAAGGACCGTCCACAGCACATCCGTGCGGGAAACGATCGCCGCGATCGCCAGCGCAGCAAGAAACACCAGCGCGCACGGTATGTAGAGCGGTGCGTGCCGGACGACCGAAGCGAACGTGCGCGCGGCTAGCTCTCGGAGAGAGACGCGCGGAACTGTCGGGGGGATTACGGCTGAAACTCGAGATCGGCCGGCGTCGCGCGGCTGACGAAGAAGCGCACCATCGCGGTTCCTTCACACAGCACGACGGCGTCAGCTTCGCTGTACGAGCGTCCATCAATGTCGACGGTGAAATCGCCGGCTGCCATTGCCGAGAGCATGGACTTCATCGTGCGTTGGAATTTGTCGTGCGGGGCACGCGCGCCGATCGCTTCACGCACCGCGAACGCGAGCACGTCGCGAACCCGCAGCGGCGTCGCGAACGCAAACGCCGCCGAGCCGGTGGTGCTGACGGCGTGGAGATCGAGCGGGACGCGGACGCGGATCACGCCGGATTCTTTGGCGTGCTTCGAGGAGCCGCCTGCCATGAGGGAGTACCGTAATGGCGATGTCCCCATTTGGGAATATACCGGTACAAGCACTGGTCGACGCGGTGGAAAAACACGTCGGCTCGCTCGACGACGACGAACTGGCCGCGTTGTTGCAAGGCGGCCTCACGATGATGCCCGCGCCGACGATCGCCGCCTTGGTGCAGTCGATCTTCGATGCGTTCCGCGATCGCGGTGAATCCAGCGAGGACGCTGCCGAGGGCGCCGAGACGCCGCTTACCGATATCGAACGTTACGATCCCGCAGCCGTCGGCTCGCTGGTGAAGTATGCCCACGGCAATGCCGGGCTGCTCGAAGACGCGCTGATGCGCTTGGCCGAGTCCCACGCCGATCAACTGGCCGGTCTGCCGCCGTCGCTCGTCGCCGGCATCACGGGCTCGCTGTAAGCCTTGAACGACTATCCACGTCGCCGGCGACTCGAACCCGAGCCGCCAAAACGCGGTGGCTTGCCGATCGTACCATTGGTCGTGCTGGTAATTCTGGGCGGACTACTGCTCGGCGGGCTATTGACCAAACTCTTCGGCGGCAGCGCGTCGGGGACGCACGAGCCGGTTTCCGTTCCGAGCTTTACACCGCTTCCCGAAGCAAGCGCGGCCGTCGTCCCCGCGACCGCTTCGCCATCGCCGCGCCCCCATCACACGCCGCACTCGAGCCCATCGCCGCGACGTACGCCCTCGCCGCATCCCACCGCGACGGCGACGCCTACAGCGAAGCCGAGCGCGACGCCACGGCCGACGCCCGCGCCGACGGTAAAGCCGACGGCGCGCCCCACGGCGCACCCCACCTCCGCGCATCGCTCCTCGCCGGTCCCGCGTGCGGTTCCCACCGTGATCTTCATCACGCCCTCGCCCGGCCGGCCGGCCACGCCGGTGCCCGCCCCCGCGCCGACGCGCGAGCCGTCGGTCACGCCGACACCCGTGCTCATTACCGGGGCGGCGACCGCCGACCACGCCGGCGCCATCGTGCGTTCGTACGTAGCGGCGCTGGCACGCGGTGATTCTGCGACCGCCGCCGGCTACTTAGCGGGCGGCCTTCCCAGCGAGTCGTTCATCAATCCCAATGTCAGTGTCAGCGTGAATCAACTGCAAACGGCGCGCAACGGCGACGGCAGTTTCACGGTGACCGCGCAGATTGCAACGTCGAAAGGAAATTATCTCGAGACGTTCACGCTGCGGCCCGGCCCATACGGCATGCAGATCACCGATCACAACGCGACACGCATGTAAGCATGCGCGTCGCGTTGCGATCCCGTTCGACGAACCCGCTAGGGAAGGAGCTTGGCTAGCGGCGATGCCCACTTGAGCGACGCGCGCCAGGCCGGCTGACCGAATGGTGCATTGGACGCACCGGCCACGGCCGACTCGAGCTCGAGGTAGAGGTACGGAGTGAACTGCGGATCGCGGGCCACGAGATCGAACGTCCCGTAGTGCGGATGCGCGGTGGTCGAGGTGTCGTAGCCGTTCTTGCTAGCTTGAAGACCGCCGATGTATTCCACCGGCCGGATACCGAGCATCACGTCACCCTTGAAGAGCGATTCGTCCAGTTCGAACGCGTACTCCCAACTGGTCGCCGACTGGGTCAGTGCCTGCGCCGCTTTGCCCGGGCCGACGTTCGAGTCGGACGTGCGCTGATAGAAGGCCAGAAGTCCGGGGAATGCCTTGACCGGATCGCGTTGCGCGTACACGCCGAGCGCCTGGTAGTCGTCAACGGGATTGACGTAACCGCCGCCCAGGATGTAGCTGCCCGCCGAACCGTAGACGCCCGCTTCGATCGGGTTGTCGGGACGCGCGAACGCGGCTTTGTACGCAAACGCCTTGTCGCTTCCCGATTGGTAGGGCGCATACGGATTGGTGCTGGACCATACCGTCGAGTTGTACATCGACGGGCTGTTGCCCACATAGGCAAGTTGCACTTTGTAGGGCTGTTTCTCGTAGTTCATGGGCACGTAGTTGAAGCCGATGCCCCAACGCTCGCCGCCTAGATTGTAGGCGTGCTGCCCGACGGTGACGCTGCCGCTCGAAAAGCCGCTGGCGTCGGACCAGTAGCTGAACGCGGGCGGTGCGGGCATATCGAATTTACCGACGATCAGATGCCCGTTGCCGGCGAAGAGCTGGTTGTCGGCGACCCAGAAGTGTCCGGTGCTTCCGCCGCCGAGGTTGTTGCTGTAGAGCGTCTGCTCGAGGCGATAGGAGATCACTTTGCTGAGCACGCCGACGAGATTGACGGACAAGTTGACATAGGTGGCCTTGTATGCCGGTTCCGTACGTTCGAGTTTACCGGTGCTTCGATAGCTCACCGATTCACGTACCACCAGCGGCAGTGCTTTCTTCATCAACGTGGGATCGAGCGCGCCAAACGCGGTTGCCTGGACGTAGCGGCCGTAGGCGTTGAGCGCGGGAACCATCGTATGACACGCGCTGCAGTCCATGTGATAGGCCTGCGCAAAGGTAGGCAGCGCGAGCGCCGGATGCGGCCAGAGGCTCAGAAGTAAAACGGACGTCGCAGCCATGGTGGCTGCGCGCGCCCGCGAGATGACGAACATGGCGTTGTAGTACTTTCTCGTCACGACACGACGTGGATGACAAGCTTCATGTTTGCGTGCCCAGGTCCGCACGGAATCGTGCAGTGCAGCACGTACGTTCCGGCTTTGGAGGGCGTGAAGGTGACGCTTTTCTGGCTCCCCGGAACCAACATGGTCTGCGGGATTCCCAAGTCGCTCGAGGCCAGTCCGTGCACGCCTTCAGCCGAGGTGAGGTTGAGGGTGACGGGCTGTCCCACATGGACGGTGATTTCGCCGGGGGTGAACTTCCAATTCGATGCGGTGATGGTGATCGATTGCGCCGTGGAGGTATCGGCGAGCGCGGCGCCTCCTGCAAACATCGCTGCGAGGGCGAATGTCGCGGTGATCAAGATCCGAGGTAGCTTCACAATGTGGTCCTTCCGCCGTTTCCGGCAACTCCATATATAGAGATACAGCGGAAAGTGGAAGTACGTGTGAACGAACGAAGAAGACGGCCGATACTACCTGTTGCGACTTATGTCTCGGCTCCGATGCCGGTCGCGGCGCGCACCGTCAATTCGTTGAACTTTGCTTCAGACTCGGGGTCGCGGAACAATAGCGTACCGACGATCGCGGCGAAAAAGCCCAGCGGAATCGAAACGAGCCCGGGATTGCGCAGCGGAAATAGCGCGTGTTCGTGCATGACGTCGGGGCCGAGCGCGATAAGCGCGAGCGAGGAGATCAGGCCCGCGAGCATGCCGCAAACCGCGCCCGTGCGCGAGAATCGGCGCCACGAAAGCGAGAGAATCAGCGCGGGGGCGTTCGTGCTTGCGGCTACCGCAAACGCCAAACCAACCAAGAAAGCAACGTTGACGTCGCGTAGATCGCACCGAGAGGAAGATCGCGACGAATCCGACGACGAGCGCTGCGGTTCGTGCCACGAAAATGTGCTCGCGCTCGGTGCCCGAGCCGTTGCGCATCGAGGCTGTACCAGATGTCGTGCGCGAAGGCCGAGGACGCGGCGATCGTCAAGCCGGCGACGACGGCGAGGATCGTCGCAAATGCGACCGCGGCGACGAACGCGGTGAGGAGCGGGCCGCCAAGGGCGTCCGCGAGCAGCGGAGCGGCGACGTTGTCGTTTTTGATCGGCACGATGAAGCCGTCGCGCGACAACTTGTGCGTTGAGCGCGTGCGCCTGTTGCGGATGGTGCACGATGTAGCGGATCGCTTGGGTATCGCGTAGATGTTTGCCGATTTGATCGGGACCCGACGATCGTGCCGGCGCCCAGCCCCATGAAGCGTCGTCAGCAGATAGAAGATGCCGATCAGCGCCATCGCCCATCCGACCGAAATGCGCGCGGCGCTTAGCGGTCGGCACCGTGAAGAAGCGCATCAAGACGTGCGGTAAATCCGGCCGTGCCGAGCACGAGCGCAAGGCCGAGCGAGATGAGATCGAGCGAACCATGCGGACCGCGGAAGAAGTGGCCGGGTGCAAGCAGATTGATCGTTGCCGTACCGCTGTGCACCGACATCGAGGCGCCGAGCAGCGCGAACACCGAAAAATGGAAATGCGCGAGAACCAGTACGCTCAGCGCGATCGAGGCAGCCAGAAAAGGACGGCCTTGATGATCTGCACCCACGTCGTCGCGAGCATTCCGCCGAAGAGCACGTAGATGAGCATCAGCAATCCGACGATAACGATCGCGACGGTTCCGTTGATGCGCTGCACGAGAAGATTGATGAGCGAACCGGCGCCGACCATCTGCGCGATCATGTAGAAGAGCGTGATGATCAGCGTGGTGACGGCCGCGATGGCGCGCACGGCGCGCCCTTCGAGTCGAAACGCAATCACGTCGGCGACCGTATAGCGCCCGGTATTGCGTAGCGGCTCGGCGAGAAGCAAACAGACACGGTCAGATAAGCGACGAGCCAACCGATCGAATAGAGGAAGCCGTCGAAGCCGTAGAATGCGATCAGGCCGGTGATGCCCAGGAAGGACGTTGCCGACATGTAGTCGCCGGCGATGGCCCAACCGTTCTGCACGCCGCTGATCTCGCGATGCGCGGCATAGAATCCGCGCCGCGACATGCTGCGCCCGGCGGCCCAATAGGTGATCACCAGCGCGATCGCCACGAAGACGGCGAACATCACGAGCGTTGCTTGGGTCATGAGGCCGGCTCGGTCATCACACGCGTCGACCATCGCTTGCGCGTCGCGGTCGAACGCTTGGCAGCGCGCATGTACAACGCCAACAGAACCCACGCCATCACGAACTGGGCAGCCCGAAGGCGTAGGCCAGCGTCAAGGTCCGGCGACGGGCGGTCCATCACCGCAGGCGCAAAGCCGATACCGAGCGGCAGCGCGAGATAGAACGCGATGAAGAAGATCGTGGACGGAATGATGAAGCGCCGCGCGCTCACGCAACAATGCAAGAAACTGCGGATCGTTCGCGAGCGCGTCCCATTCACTGGCGGTCAAATGGCGGTGCTGCATTGGCGCCCGTTTCGCTGCGGGCGCAAGACCATCCCGGCTAGTCTTCGTCGGGCCAGCCGGCGATTTCGCCGATGGCGGCGCTCTTGGCCACGCGCAGGCCGAGCATCGCGCATTTCATCCGCGTCGGGCTGATGCCGATCCCGACGTTTTCGAGCACCACGTCCTTGGAGAGTTTCGCGACCTCTTCGAGCGGCATGCCTTTGATGCTCTCGGTCAGCATCGACGCGGAGGCCTGGCTGATCGCGCAGCCCTTGCCCGAGAAGCGCACGTCGCGCACGATGCCGTCCTGCGACGTCGAGTTCCATCCGGATCGTGATCGCCGCAGAGCGGGTTGAGATCCTCGGCGCAGGCCGCGGCGGGCTGATCGAGATGACCGAAGTTGCGCGGATTGCGGTAGTGGTCGAGAATGAAATCGCGGTAAAAATCGTCCATCGTGCTCTAGAGTTTGAAGACGCGTGCGGCCTTTTCGATGCCCTCGGCGAGAGCATCGATGTCGGCGCTCCGTGTTGTAGATGTAGAACGATGCCCGCGCGGTTGCCGGCCAGCCCATCTTTTCCATCAGCGGCATCGTGCAATGGTGGCCGGCGCGGATGCAGATGCCTTCGGTATCCAGGATCGACGCCAAATCGTGGGCATGCACGTCGGCGAAGTTGAATGAGAGCACGCCCGAGGCGAGCTGCGGGTCGCGCGGACCGTACAGCGCGAGGCCGCGCGGCTCCAGCGGCGCCAAGCGTTCGAGCGCGTATCCCAGAAGGCGCCTCTCGTGCGCGCGCACCCAATCCATACCGACACCGGTGAGATATTCCACGGCGGCCCCTAGGCGCGATTGCATCGGCGATGTTGCTGGTGCCGGCTTCGAACTTCCAGGGCAACTCGCTGAACGTCGTGTGCTCGTACTCGACCTTTCGGATCATGTCGCCGCCGGCGAGGAACGGCGGCATCGCTTCGAGCAGCTCGCGCTTGCCGTAGAGTACGCCGATGCCGGTTGGCCCCAGCATCTTGTGGCCGCTAAAGGCGTAGAAGTCGACGTCGAGCGCGCGTCACGTCGACCGCGAGGTGCGGAACGCCCTGCGCGCCGTCGACCAGGATCGTCGCGCCGGCCGCGCGCGCTGCGGGGATGACGCGTTCGAGCGGCGTGATGGTGCCCAGCGTGTTGCTCACGTGCGAAATCGCCAGCAGCTTGACGCCGTCGAGCAGGCGATCGAGGTCGTCGAGCTGCAGCACGCCGCGCTCGTCGACTGGGATGAAACGTAGCGTCGCGCCGGTCTTTTCCGCGAGAAGTTGCCACGGCACGAGGTTGGAGTGATGTTCGAGTTGCGAGGTGAGGATCACGTCGCCGGGCTTGACGTTGTGTCAGGCCCCAGCTATATCCGACGAGATTGATCGCTTCGGTCGCGTTGCGCGTCCAGATCACTTCGCGCGCATCGGCGTTGATGAAGCGGGCAACGGTCGAGCGCGCCGCTTCGAAGGCTTCGGTTGCGCGCGCGGCGATCTCGTAGACGCCGCGGTGAATGTTGGCGTTGTACTGCGTGTAATACGAAACCAGCGCGTCGATGACCGCCTGAGGCTTTTGCGATGTGGCGGCCGAGTCGAGATAGACCAGGCGCTTGCCGCGCGACGTCGGCTGGTGCAGGATCGGGAAATCGGACGCGATCGTCTCGGCGCGTGCCGGCGACGTCCAGCATTACCGGCTCACTTTCTCTTCGAGCACCGCGCGCAGTTCGTCGCGCAACGCTTCGGTCGGGAACCGGTCGACCGCGGGTTCGAAAAATCCCAGCGCGATCATGCGCTCGGCGGCGGCGCGCTCGATGCCGCGACTGGTCATGTAGAACAGTCCGTCTTCGTCGAGCGCGCCGACGGTCGCGCCGTGATAGGCCTTGACGTCGTTGGCGGCGATCTCGAGTGCCGGAATCGAATCGATGTGCGCGTCTTTGGAGAGCAGCAACGCGTCGTCGCGCAGCGACGCGTCGCTCTGCTGAGCGTGCGCGGCGATGCGAATGTTGCCGAGATAGCGGCCTTGGCCGCGGCCGGCCGCGGCACTCTTGACCAGCGTGTCGACGTCGAGTCGCCGACGCGGTGGTCGACGCTGCTCATGATGTCGACGTGTTGCGTGCCGGTGGGAAAGAAGACGGTGGCAATTTTCGCTTCGACGCCGGGCTGCGCGATCGTGACCGCCGACCTCGCTGACCGAAAGCTCGGCACCGAGCTCGGCGTTAGCCCACGTGACGCGCGCATCGCGGCCGGGCCGCGCCGACGCGCGTAAAGAGCACGCGCACGTCTGCCGGCGCAAATTGCGCGGAAGCGTAGGTCGCGTCGGCGCCTTCTCCGGTGACGACTTCGGCAACGCCGCACGCGAACGCGCCCGCAGCCAGATCGAGACGCTCGATCACCGCGGCGCGCGCGCCGTCGTCGATCAGCACGACCGTATAGGGATAGATCGATCTCGCCGCCGGCAGCGCTGATAGCGCACGACGACCGGCTCGTCGATTGCGCATGCCGGGCGGCACGTAGACGAACGCGCCCAGGCGCGCGTTTGCCAGCGCCAAGATGCGCGAATTTCTGATGCGGTTCGATCGCCGGCGAAACGCGCGCGCAAAAAGCGCGGCGTGGTCGCGCGCCGCGGTCGTCGAGATCGCAGGCAATGACGCGCGCGTCTTTGGTATCGATGGCGACCGCACCGGCGGCACGTTGCCGGCGCATTCGGTACCGAGGCTTTCGAGGTCGATCTTCCAATATTGGCCGGGTTTTCCGCGTCCGCTCGGCGTCGACGCAAATGCGTCCAAGCTCGGCGGCACGCTCCGCGGCGCAGAGCAGGCTAGGCAAGGCTGCGCGTCTCCTCGCGCATCACGTCGTAGCCCTCGCGTTCGATACGGTTGGCCAGATCCGGACCGCCGGTCTTGACGATCCGTCCGTCGATCATGATGTGCACGACGTCGGGCGTGATGTGCTGCAGAATGCGCGGATAATGGGTGATGATCAGGAAGCCGGTGTTCGCACCTTCGGCGCTCGCGCGCAGCGCGGTGACCGTTTCGCCGACGTCTTTGAGCGCGTCGACGTCGAGGCCGGAGTCGGTTTCGTCCAGGATCGCATACTTGGGCGCGAGCACGGCCATCTGCAAGCATCTCGAGGCGTTTTTTTTCACCGCCGGAGAAGCCGTCATTGAGGTAACGTCCCAGGAACGATGCGTCCATCCCGACGCACGTCCATTTTCTCCAGCAGCAGCGCGCGGAATTTCGCCGGCGTCAGTTCGCCCGGCCGCACTGCTTGGCGCGCGGCGTACAGAAAATTCGGGACCTTGACGCCCGGAATCGCGGCCGGGATATTGGAAGGAGAGAAACAGTCCGGCGCGAGCGCGCTTGTCCGGCGCGAGCGCCAAGCAGATCCTCACCGTCCAGGCTGGCTGTGCCGGCGGTCACGTCGTAGTGTGGATGACCGGCAAGCGAGAAGGCGAGCGTCGATTTGCCGCTGCCGTTGGGGCCCATGAGCGCATGGACCTTACCGCGCTCGACGACAAGGTCGATCCCTTTGAGAATTTCGTTGCCTTCGACGCTGCAGCGCAGTCCGTCGATGCGCAGGCCCTGATCCGCCATGGGTGCGTGCTCTCCTGAAATAGAATGAACTGGCTCAAGTAGCTTAGGTCACCCCGCGATAGAAAGTCAAGGATTTACTTTACTATCTGCCGTTCTGCGTGATAGGATACGAGGCGAATAGCATGCAGGTCGACCGCTTTTTCCAGTCCACCCGCGGCAAGATCGTGGCCGCAGTTGCGCGAGCGCGGGACGGCGTCCGCCGCCGAGCTTGCCGCCCTCTTCGGCCTTTCGCCCAACGCGGTGCGTCAGCAACTCGTCGTGCTCGAACGGGATGGCCTGGTCGCCGAGCAAGCGGTCCGGCGTGGCCCGACCAAGCCGACGCTCGAATTCTCGCTCACGCCCAAAGCCGATTCGCTCTTTCCCCAGCAGTACGACAAGATGCTCTCGGCGGTGCTGCGCGAGGTCAAGGAGCATTACGGGGCGCCCGCAGTGCAAGCAATCTTCGAACAGATCGCGCGCCGTGCGGTCGACAAAACCAAGACCAAAGTAACCGCGACCGACGCCGAAGGCAAGGTTGCTCAGCTCACGCAAGTGCTGCGCGACCGAGGCGTCGTGGCCGAATACAGTTTGGTCGACGGCGGGTTTTTGCTGCAAGAACACACCTGCCCGTACTCGGGCGTGGTCAAAGAACATCCGGAAGTCTGTTCGGTGATCCATCAGGTCATCGACGAAACCATCGGCGGCGAGCACGAGCAGATCGAGTCGCTCGCTACCGGCGGAAAAAGCTGCACGTTCCAACTCAAAGGGGTCGAGGCCGTATCGTGAATTTTCCTAAGTTTCAACAGTTGGTCGAAGCCCGTCCGGGCTTCCAGACGATGGACGCACCGACGGCGTCGGGCGAGTATTTCAGTGACTCGTGCGGCGATATGTACAGCTTTTTCCTCAAAATCGGCCCCGGCGCGGTGATCGAGGACATCTCGTACTTCACCACCGGCTGCGGTTTCGGTACGGCGACGTGCAGTTTGGTCGTCCAGCTCGCCAAGGGCAAGACGATCGACGAAGCGCGCGCGCTGACGACCTCGGAGATCGAAGCGCAACTCGACGGCTACCCGGAGAAGAAGAAAGATTATCCCGAGCGCGCGCTCGAAGCGCTCAGCGTTGCGATCGAGGATTATCAGGCGAAGGTCCGCAGCGGTGCGGTTCCCGATTTCGGCGCGATGCCCGCGGCACCGCGACCTGCGCCTGGGTCCGCTGCGGCACCCGCGCCCGACGACGGCAAAGTGCTCATTCGCTTACGCTGAACGGACGTTCTTTTAAAAACCGATTTTGGGAACGGCTCGCGGCAAATATCGGTATCGTATTGATCTTTGCAGCCTTCTAGCTGAGATTCTTTAGGCGCCCCTGAACGAAGCGTGCTAGCGGACTAAATACGGATTGGCGGCGCGCTCACGGCCGATCGTCGTAAACGCCCCATGTCCGGGGACGACCGTGGTTGCGTCGGGATAGTCCAACAGTTTGCGACGGATCGACGCGACGATGTCTTCCATCGACGTCCCACCGATATCCCAGCGTCCGATCGCGCCCGCAAAGAGCGTGTCGCCGGTCAACAACGTCGTTGCGTCGTCATCGTGGATCGCGAAGCAGACGCTGCCCGGCGTGTGGCCCGGCGTATGCAACACATCGCAGTGCACGCCGCCGACCGTGAGCCGGTCGCCGTCGAGCAGATCGCCGTCCAGGTCGATCGGTTCGGGAATATCCGGTAAGCCGAAGATTCGTACGAGGCGCGGTTGATCGCGATAGATCGGCAGGTCCGCCGGGTGTAAAAGCGCGCTCGCGCGCGTGTTCTCGCGCAGACGCCCAACATCGGCGATGTGATCGAAGTGCGCATGGGTGTGAACCAGATATTTGGCGCGCAGACCGTGCCGTTTGAGGCGCTTAAGCACGTCGTCGACACCGTCGCCGCCGTCGATGACGATCGCTTCGCGCGTCGTCTCGTCGCCGACGATCGTTGCGTTGCACGCTAATGCCCCGACGGCAAACGTGTCGACGATCATGCGCGCACTCCGTCGGCCACGAAATCGTGGAACCCGCCTTCGTAGTAGCCCAGCGGACTGCCGGGACGGCTTTCGCAGGCAAGCACGAGGCCGACGAAAATCGAATGCGAACCGGCGTGATGTTCGTGCGTGACTTCGCAGTCGAAATGTCCGATGCTGCCCTCGATCACGGGCGCCCCGGTCACGCCGGTGTGGTACGCGACGCTCTCGAATTGATTGTCGGGAACACGGCCTGAGAATCGCTCGGCCAATTCCTGTTGCCCGGCGGCGAGCAAATTGACGCAGAAGATGCGCGAGGTCGAGATATAGAGATAGCTGCGCGCTTCACGGTTGACGCAGATCAGCACCGTCGGCGGCTCGGCCGAAACGCTGGTAAACGCGCTGAGCGTGATGCCGCGCGGCTGTCCTTCGCGTAGGCTGGTGACGACCGTTACGCCGGTGGGATGACGGCGCATGACGCGCTTGAACGCGGTCCGCAGATCGGGCTGCGTCACAAAATACGCGCGCCGATGGCGGTTCCTCCGCCGATCGGAAGAATCGTGGCATCCAGCGCGGGGTGGGAGAGAAAGTAGTCGTTGAACTCTTCGAGCCCCGGAAAGAGGCAATCGTCGATGACGACGATTCCCGATCGTTTGAGCATCGGAATCGCCAGATCGAGATATTCACGGTAATGCGATTCTTCGGCGTCGATGAACACGACATCCAAATTGCGCTGCTGAAAATTCTCGAGCAATTCTTCGGCCTTTTGGTTGAAGATCGTGATGTGATCGTCTTCACCCGCACGGCGGAAGTAACCCAGCGCCACGTCGGTGCGCTCGCTGTCTTCGTCGATCGTCCAGATCTTGCCCATCGGCGGCTGGGCGAGCGCCATCCACAGCGTGGAATATCCGTACCCGGTTCCGATCTCCAAAATGCGGTTGGCCTGCATCATGTGCACCATCACCGAGAGAAAGCGGCCCGTTTCGCGCGAAACGATCGGCACGCCGTCCTTGCGGCCGTGCTGTTCGAGTTCCAGCAGCAGAGGGTGCTGCGCGGGATGCAGGGCGTCGAGCGCGCGCGTCAACTCGTTCATGGTCACCTCATCAAGTTAGCGGGGAACCCCTCCCAACCTGCTCGAAATCCCGAGGTAGCCATGACTCGGCAATTGCGTCTCTTCCCGCTCAATTCGGTCCTGTTTCCGGGCGCCGTGCTCAACCTTCATATTTTCGAGCCGCGCTACAAGCAGATGATCGCCGAATGTCTCGAGGCGGGCGAAGGCTTCGGCGTCGCACTGATCGCCGACGGCGCGGAGGCGGGCGATCCCGCCGTGCAGCCGCACGATATCGGCTCGATCGCTGAAATCGTCGACGTGCAGCCGCTGCCCTTCGGACGCTACTATGTCTCGACCGTGGGGCGCGACCGGTTTCGCATTCGCGAGGTCATTGCGCGCGAGCCGTATCTGATTGCCGATGTCGAGCTGATCGAAGAGGCCCAACCACCGCCGGATCGCGAGATCGACGAACTGCTGCCGGCCGTGCGCGAGCTATTCGAAGAGTACCTGGCGTTGCTGGTTGCCTTTTCGGGCCAGGAAAGCGCGATCGATCTCCCCGACGACGCCGCAAGCACGTCGTTTCTGATCGGCGATACGCTGCAGGTCGCCGAGCGCGTCAAACAACGGTTGCTCGAACTGCACGACACGAAATCGCGGCTGCGCGCGGAGTTCGATTTTCTCGAACGCTTGCTGCCGCAGTTGCGCCATCTGCTCGAACGCCGCAGCCGCGAGCGGCAAGTCCGGCGCGAACGCGGCGAAGACCACGCCTATCGCGCCGAACAAGAGAAGTTTTTTGGAAAATTTTTCTCGCTGAATTGACTGGGGAATCCTGGACGATGACGAGGGCGCCGTTGGTATCATGAATGAACCGAAAGGTTTTGGTGATGGCCGGCTCGTTCCGTTCGCCGATGGGGTGTGGGCGGCGAGCACCGCCGTTCGTTTTGCCGCTACGTGGATGCCCCACGTAATGACCGCGCTCAGGCTGTCCGACGAAGGTATACTGCTACACTCTCCGTGCCGGCCCTCAAGCCAATTGCGAGAGGCGATCGCGGTACTCGGGCGAGTCACCGATGTGGTCGCACCAAACTGGTTTCACGATCTGTACCTTGACGACTATCGAGCGATGTATCCCGATGCGATCTTCTGGGGGCCGGCATTCCTGCAGCGTCAACATCGGTTGCTCATCGATCGTTCACTCGACGGCGGCGCGCAGCCGAGATGGCGCGCCGAAATGCCGCACATTACCGTGCGCGGTCTGCTCACGTTCGACGAAAGCATCTTTTATCACATCCCGACACGGACGCTCGTCGTAGCCGACTTCTTGATGAACGCCTCCGCGCGTGACGACTTGCCGCTATTTACTCAACTGGGCTATCGCCTCTTTCGGCTCGATGGGAGTCTCAAAGTCTTTCCGCTTCTTCGTTGGTTCGGTCAGACGCGCCGCCGGTGCGCGGATGCGGCCCGCGCGATTCTCGCGTGGAATCCCGAGCGCATCATCGTCGGACACGGAACGCCGTTGGACCACGACGTGCGCGCCCAACTGCTGCAAGCTTTTACCTTCTTGAGGCTGTAGCCGCGGCCTAGGCTCAGGCTAATCCCTGGCGCTCGCGGCGACGCGGTGCATGCGTTCGGCGGATTTGACCACGTTGGCCAGCAGCGCGACGTTGGTGACCGGCCCCACACCTCCGGGAACCGGCGTGATCGCGCCCGCGACGCGCGCGGCGGAGTCGAATGCCACATCGCCGTTGAGCACACCGTTAACGACGGTCGTACCGACGTCGATCACCGTCGCACCGGGCGCGATGTCGTCGCCCCCAATCAAGCCGGGCACGCCGGTTGCCACGACCACGACATCGGCCATTTTGACGTAGGGCTGTAGGCTCTCGCTCTCTTTGTGGAGCACGGTGACGGTCGCGTCCTGGGCCAGCATCAACATCGCGACCGGGGCGCCGACCACGATCGAACGCCCGATCATCACGGCTCGCCGCCCGCGCAGCGGCCAATGCGGGCTGCGCTCAAGCAGCAGCATGACCGCGGCCGGCGTCGCGGGCACGAATTCGGTGCCGCTGCCGAACGCCAGGTGTCCCTGGTTGGTCGGATGGGCGCCGTCGACGTCTTTGCGGACGGGGATGGCGTCGGCGATTTCTCGGATCGGAAGATGCGCCGGGAGGGGCTGCTGCAGCATCACGCCGTGGACGTGATGGTCGTCACGCAGGCGTTCGAGATGCGCGCGAACGTCGAGTAAAGTCGCAGTCGCGGCAAGGCGGTCGACCTCCACGCTGATCCCCACCTTCTCGCCGGTGCGTACCAAATTGCGAACGTAAGCTACGCTCGATTCGTTTTCTCCCACGAAAACGATCACGAGCTTGGGATGAATCCCCGCATCGCGTAGCGCACTCGTACGAGCGAGCAGATCGATGCGCAGTTCGGCCGCGAGGGCGCGGCCGTCGAGCAGCAAGGCGGACACGCGGACGCGGTTTCGCCAAGGAGGAGGAGAGGACCCTGGAACGCGTGCGGCGCGAAGTGCGCTTGGGTTCGAATTTCGCGGCCGAGGCCTTTGAACGGGCATTCGACCGGTTCGTCCAGATTTATAATGTGGCGCCCGAAATCGCGCGCTGCAGCCCCGACGTACTCGAGCGCTATTGCCGGCTCTTCGAATCGGGCGCCGATGCGGCGCGCGAGCGCGAAGTGCGCTTTCGCGGCATCCCGATCTTCGCGGCGGTGCTCCCGGCGGGAACGATCGCGTTCGAGGGCGAGGTGGATGAAGATCGCATGGGTGACTGGTGAACGCACGACTGCGCACGTTGCTACTCGCGGCGGCGGGACTCGCGCTTGCGGCCATCGTGATCGTGCCCCTGTTTCGCAACGGAACGGCGCACGCGTCGGGACCCACCTCGATGGTCGGCCAGACCGCGCCGGTCTTTACGCTGCACGACGATCGGGGCGCGGACGTGTCGCTGGCGAGCTATCGCGGCAAGATCGTCGTGATGAATCTTTGGGCGTCGTGGTGCCCGCCATGCCGGGCCGAGATGCCGGATCTGCAAACATTCGCGCGTGAATACGCCAAGGACGGTATCGTAGTCGTCGGCGTCAATCAGGGCGAGTCGCCGCAGCGCGCCGCCGCGTTCGCGCAGTCGCTGGGCATCACGTTTCCGATCTGGATCGACGACGCGCAGCGCTACGGCCGTGTTTATGCGGCGCTAGGATTACCGACGACGGTGATTATCGATCGCAGCGGTGTGGTCGCACGCGGTTTCGACGGCGCGCTCTCGATTCAACAGATGCGCGCTGCGGTCGCCCCGATGGTCCGCTCCGCCTCGTGAGCGCTGCGTTCCTGATCGCGGCGCTGGCCGTGCTCGGGGTTTCGGTGGAGATCGCGCTGCCGGGACGCGATCTCTACAACGCCGGGTGGTATAACGTCGTACTCGCCGCCTTCGCGATTATGACGTTGCTTTCGATCGGACGCTCCGTCCGCGCGATCGAAACGGTGCGGGCGCGATCCGGTCTGTGGCTCGCGGGATTCGGGGTTGTCGCGATCGTCTTCGCCGGCGTCGCAAGCGGATTGCTGGGCGCCTCCCCACGCACGGTGGTCGGTGCGCCGGGGTCGACGCTGGCCGATCCGCAACTGGGCGGCTCGTTGGTCTTTCCGCTGGCCGATGCCGGCGATCCGAAGGTCATGCTCGAGCGAGGCAGCAACGCGAGTTCAATCGGACCGCAGCGGTATACCGCCGCGGCATACCTGCGCAGCATTCCGCGCCCGGTCATCTCGATCGACGCGCGCGACACGCGCGGCGCGCATCTGACGATTACCCAGCCCAGCGGGTCGGTCTTTCTCTCGCCGGTTTTGCTGCTCACGCAAGAGCAAACGATCGACGGCCTCTCGCTGCCGTATGACTCCTTCGCGCTTCCGGCGGTGCACCGGATCGTCAAAGCCGTCTATTTCTCGGCGCAGCAGGCCGCTTCGATGCCGGCGCTCGCTCAGGCCGGTGGTCCGGTCGTGCTCTTCGATCTCGAAGACGACACCGGCGCGTCGCTGCCTCACGGAATCGCTATTGCGCGCGACGGCGGAACGGTCGAAGTCGGCGGTGTCCGCCTCACACCCACGGTGCGAATCTATCCCGCCGTGGAGATCATCTCGATCCCGGATTTGGCGGTGGTCGGCCTTGGACTGGCGGCGATTGCCGGGGGCCTGCTCTTGACGCGCAGACGGCAGCCGGGGTAAGATCGCGCAACGATGATCCACGGATTTGTTATCCCGCCGTGCCCGCCGCAGCCGCATCAGGAGATGCCGGTTCGGTAGCGCGCGTTCATCGAACAGATGAAAACGAGCCGCTCCGCACACCGGGGCGGCTTTTCTTTTGTTCCACTCGACCTTTGTACGTAAATGAGGAGCATCATGCGCATCGGAATCATCGGCCGCGGTACGCTGGGAGGCGCGCTCGCGCGCGGCTTCGAGCACCACCCGGACGTGCGCAACGTCCGATCGACGACACGCGCGACCGCCGCGCATAACTGCGACGTGGTCGAGGAGAGCGACGTCGTGGTGGTGTGCGTCAAGCCGCGTGACGCGGCCTCGGTGTGTATGCAGATCGCGCCGGCACTGCGCGGCGACCACGTGCTGGTTTCGGCCGTCGCCGCCGTAAACACGCAGTCGCTGCGCGATTGGAGCGGGGCGCTCCCGCGGATCGTGCGCGTCATGCCGAACACGCCGGCGCGCGTGGCGTCGGCGATGACGGTGCTCGCGCGCACCGGCGACAGCGACGAGCACGCCTTCGAACGCACTCGTAACCTATTTGACGCCTTCGGCAAGACGCTGGTGATGGATGAGTCGCTGATGGACGCGGTGACCGCGGTGAGCGGTTGCGGGCCCGCCTTCGTCTTCGTTGCGATGGAGGCGATGATCGATGCGGCGATTGCACTGGGCATCCCGTACGAGTTTGCACGCATCCTCGTGGCGCAAACCGTGCTGGGATCGGCGCAGCTCCTGCTCGAAGGCGGGGCCCATCCGGGCGTCCTCAAACACGAAGTCACGACGCCGGCAGGTCGCACGATTCGCGGCATTGCGGCGCTCGAGGAGGGCGGCTTTCGCTCGGCGATGATGCGCGCCGTGATGGCCGCCGGCGGCGGCGGCTAGAATTCGGTCGTGCTGGTGAACGAGAAGCGGTCGATCTTGACCGTGGGAACGACCAGCGAATACGAGTACTGGCCGGTTCGCACTAGATCGCTCGCGCATTCCACACCGCGCAGCGCTTCGACGATGCTCTGATTGAAGCGCAGATTGCGAACGCCGCCGGCGATCGCTCCGTTCTCGATCAGGAACGTGCCGTCGCGTGTCATGCCGGTGACGATCGCGCGTTTTTGATCGACCGTGCGGATATACCAGAAGCGGCTGATCAGCAAGCCGCGCGCGGTCGAGGCGATCAGTTCGGCGGTCGAACGGCTGCCCGGCGCGACCACGACGTTGAGTGCCTGCGGCCCGTAGGCGTTGGGGGCAGGCAGCGCGTGCCCGGTATTGGGCCGTTCGAGCTTCTTGGCGTAGTAACTGTCGGTGACGATGTTGCGAACGACGCCGTGTTCGACGAGCGGTACGCGGGTTTTGGGCTGGCCTTCGAAGTCGAACGGTGTCGACGGCGCGAGCGGGTGGGCGTAGTCGTCGTGCAGCGAAAAACGCTCGTCGAAGTACGTTTGGTCGAGCCCGCCTGAAAAAAACGACGACCCGTCGCTGAAATTCTGAGCCGAGAAGTGCGCGATCAAGTACGCGAGCAATTCACCGATCGCAGCCGGTTCGAGGATCACGGTCCATTCGCCCGGATCGACCGATCGCGGTGCAGCGGTTCCTCGCGCCTTATCGACCGCGCGTGCGCCGGCCGCAGCCGCATCGATGTCCCCGATCGCCGCCGCATACTGCTCGGCATAACCGGTCGAATCGGCGGCCGTGACCTTGACGTTGATCGCCGCGCCGGTTCCGTCGAACGAGGCGAGCGCGCCCGAGCTATTCGCGATGGTCAGTCCTTGCGCCGCGGTCGAGACGTATCCAGCCGACCAATACCCGGCGGCGACGGCAAGGTCGACGGCCGTTTTGCAGCGCGCCGCGCGTTGCGACGGTTCGGCGTCGGCAGTGCGCGCATCGTAACAGCCGGGAGGCTCTGTCACGCCAGCGCCCGCGGGAAGCACGGGAACGAGGGGATCGGGCGGCGCCAACTCGGCGAGCGCGGCGGCGCGTTCGACCAAGGCGTCAACCGACGTCTCACGCGGATCGTTGGACGATGCGACGCCGGTACGGTTTCCGACGATCGCGCGTACGGAAATCGTCACGTCGTGCGAAGCGACGTTCTGATTGGAAATGCCGTGCGTGAACCGCGTGAGTGCTTGATCACCGGCGAGTCACCGAAACCTCCGTTTGGTCGGCACGCGAGCGTTCTAAGGCGCGGCGTGCGAGCGCTTCGCGTTCCCGGGCGTTCACGCCTGATACCCCACGCCGACGGTCACGTTGCGAAAGCGTGCCGGCGCGGCGGCTTGCGTCGTGCGGCCGGTTTGCATCGGCTCGCCTTTCCCGCAGTTCGGCGTGCCCCACGCGTTCCACGAGTCCTTGTCGGCGACCGCATCGCATGCGTTCCAAAACTGCGGCGTCATGCCAGCGTACGTGGGATTTTTGAGCATGCGCCCGCGCTTTCCGTTCTTGACTTCCCAACCGATCTGGCAGCCGAATTGAAAGTTCAGCCGTCGGTCGTCGATCGACCAAGAGCGATTGCTCTCCATGTAGATGCCGTCGCGCACGCCGTCAAAGAGCGCTTCGAAGGGCGCGTCCCCCGGCAGCAAATTCAGATTACACATGCGGATCATCGGTACGAACTCCCAGCTCTGCGCTCGAACGCATCCGTTGCTTTCGCGCCCGATTGCGCGCGCGGTATCGTTGCTCATCTCGTAGCCGCGTAGGACGCCGTCGCGCACGATGTCGGAGGTTCCCGACTTGGTCCCTTCGTCGTCGTATCCGCAGGTTGCCATGCCGAAGGGCAGCGTGTTGTCAACCACGATCGTCACCGCGCGTGACCCGTACTGCAGATGGTCGAGCTGATCGATCTCGAGAAAACTCGTGCCCGAGAAGTTGGCCTCCCAGCCCATCACGCGATCGAGCTCTGCCGGATGCCCGCACGACTCGTGAATCTGCAGCGAGACTTGCGAGCCGCCCAAGATCACGTCGTAGGTGCCGCTCGGACACTGCGGCGCGGTCAGCAGCGCGACCGCTTCCTCGCCGATTCGCGCGGCGTTGGCGGTGAGTTGCGCCTCTTCGACGATCTCCCAACCGCCGGCTTTGTACAAACCGATGTCGCCCGGGAACGTGCGCGTCTGCACGTCGCCGTCTCCTACAGCCATCGCCGCGACGCCGCTGCCGGTCTGGACGATCGTCTGCTCGATGGCCGAGCCGATCGTGCTGAAAAAATACTTCTGCGTGCGCCACAGGTCGAGCCATGCACGCGCGACTGCGATGCGCGCGTCCGCATGTGCGAGCTTCTCGGCTTCGAGCAGCAACGCGACGCGCTCTCCGAGCGGCACATCGGCGGGATCGCGAACCAGCGGCGTACTGAACGTGTCGACGTACGCGCGCGGCGGCGGTGCGCCAAAGCGCTCGCGTGCGATCGACGCGCCGGCCTTTGCGATCGCAACGGCGCGGGCGGCGGCGGCGTCGATTCCGGCGTCGCTCATGTCGCTGCTGGCGGCAAATCCCCACGCGCCCGAAAACAACGCCCGGATTCCGTAGCCGGTGCTGCGCGTATCGGCGAGCGATGCGACCACGCCGTTGCGCACTTCGATGCGTTCGCTGCGAACGTTTTCGAAGCGGATATCCGCGTATTGGGCGCCACGAAGGCTCGCCGTGTCTAGTGCGCGGCGAGCGAAAGCCTCAAACTCCATGGCGTCTGTAGGTTACTGCCGTCCGTCCGGCGTGCCTGCCGCCACCACGTGCAGATTGCGTATCGCGATGCTCCCGGAGATCGTCGCGGCACCCGAGGGGCCGATGACGTAGATTCCGGTGAGCTTCGCGGGCTCGGCCAGCGTGGCGGGCAGCCGGACCTCGACGCTGCGCCAGCCGGGCCGATCCAGCCGGCCCGCGATCAGCAGCACGTCTTCGTTGATCGCGTTGCGCAGCGCGACCTTGAGCAGCGCGCCGCTGCCGTCGTCGAGCACGTCGAATGCGACCGCGACGCTATGCGCGGGGAGTGGCGTTTCGAGCATGAGGTACGCGGCGCGTTCGCCGGGGCCGAGCGCGTACTGCAGTTGCGTGCAGGCAGCGCATGGGGTATCCGCGCTCACGCCGCCCTCGCCGCCGCGAGGCACGGTGAAGAAGCGTGCCGCCGTTGCGTCGATCGGAACGTCGTGAAAGCCGACGACGACCTGCGCGTTTGCGACATGATCGCCGAGCAAAAGGGAGACGAGCGCATCGTGTGATCCCACGTGCAGGTTACCGCGCGTATCGATCGTCCCACCCAGCGCCCGCCACGGCAAATCGGGCGGCAGCGCGAGCGCATACCCTTGCGCGTCGAACGCGCGAGCGCGCACATGCAGTTCGCCGCCGGTCTGGACGCTGGGATCGCCGGGCAGGATCGTGATGCGCGCGGGATCGGCGACAACCTGTACGGGAATCGAGCGCGAGAACGCCCCGCTGCGCAGCACGATCGAACCGTCGCCGGCCTGCGTCGCGACGAACGCGCCGTCGTGAATCGTTCCGAGATCCGCAGGCACGACGCGCGCGTCGAGGCTCGGCGGCGTGCCGACGACGTGGTTGGCCGCGTCCTCCAGTGCCACCGTCACCGGCACGGTTCCGCCGGGAAAGGCGTGGATCGACTGCGGTGCGGCGGCGAGTTGATCGGCCGGACCTGGGGTTGCGGTATCGTAGACGAAGATGCCGTCGGCGACCTTGCGTTCGTGGCCGTCGGACGGCGCGTTCTGCAGGTCGGCTTGCGTTTGGGCTGGCGTTCGGGCGACGATTTCGGATGAACCGCCGCCGTCGAACGCCATGCCGCGCATCGCCCCGAACGCACGCATCAACGCCGCGAACTGGGGGCGCGTCACGCCCACGGATTCTTCGGGCTGGCGCCCGTCGACCTCGATGAGATAGAGCGTGCCGTCCGGTCCGATCGCAGCGCCGCTGCTGGGGATGCGCAGGGCGAACTCTGGGCCCGACGGACCGTCGGGATCGTCGACCCAAGCGCCGCCGTCGAGCAGCAGCGGACCGCCGCCGACCGCGGCGGCAACGTCACTGAGCGGTACCGGCGCGAGGTCGCCGGACGCGACGACACGATCGCCGGGGTTCGGAACGCCGGCCGAGCCGTAGGCGTTGATACCGATCGCCAAATAATATCCCGGACTCTGGCGTTGCGTGTTGTCGAGCAGATCGGTCACGGTGTAGCTGCCCAGCGGCGTCGTGCCGCTTGCCGGGGTCAGACCGACGAGGGTGAGATTCTCTTTGGGAGGCACCGGTCCGAACGCCGGTGTGATCAGCGACGTTCCGCCGCCCGGCGGCGGAAAGACGTTGATCGCATCGAGTGAGACGGTATGGCTGCCAACCGTCACCGTTCCCGTGAACGAGGTTTCGACGATCTGCGGCAAACCGTCGGCGGTGATGACCAGCGCGTAGCGCTTACGCGGCGTGCGCATGAGCCGGGCGCTCCTCACCACGATATTGGTCGGCGCATTGGTGTTGCCGATGTCGAAGTAATCGGCGTTGATGCCGGCAATGGCATCGGTCCGGCGCGCCATCGACGAGATCGTTTCGCCGCCTGACGCGAGTGCGTCGCCTGCGAGCACCGAATCCAATCGAACGTTGGGCGCGTGGGCTTGCACCGCAATTGCGTGGACCACGATCGGCCCCGCGTCGGTGAGCAAATCGTAGGTTCCGTAGTCGACACCGGGGGCGACCGGTTCGATGGTGGGAGCGTCGGTGAGAATGTGTGGAAACGGCGCAGCGGGTTGGAGGTGCGCCGGCAAGAGCGCGGCCAGGAGCAGAGCGGCGAACATGTCGGCCTTACGGTACGACGCGCGGTGCTGCGTGCCATACCGCTACGGCGAGCGGATACCCGCCTGTCGCAAACGGCGCGCCGGGCACACGCCGCAACGTCGCGGTGTCGAAAACGTCGATCTGGTTGCTCCGCGCGCACGGCACGTAGAGGCGGTCGCCGTCGACGGTTGGTTTCCATGGCGTTTCGCACGTCCGCAACGGCGCATGGACGGCGGCAAGCGTGCGGGCGTCGAGCACGGCGACATCGTCGTCGTTTTCGTCGGTGACATAGACGCGCCGATGGCGCTGGTCGAACGCGATGCCGATCGGGAACGAGAGCGGGTCGCTATGTGCGAGGCGACGTGAACGGCTGCCGCTCACGTCGATCTCCACCACGCTTCCCGCAGCAGCGAACGGCGAATCGACGCTTTGGTTCGAGACCGCATAGAGACGCGTCCCGTCCGGTGAGAGCGCAAGTGAGAACACGCGATCGATCGCGTGGAAGCGGCGCAGCTCCACCAGCGTCGAGGCATCGACGACCGAAATGGTACCGTCGTTGACGTTGGCGACATAGATGAGCCCGCGCGCAGCGTCGACGGCCAATCCCTCGGAGGTCAAACCAAGCACGCGGCGCGACACAACTCCGTCGCGGCCGATGCGCGTGATCGCGCCGAAACCGTTCACGTCGCGGTCGGTCGCGAACAAGGCGCCGGTTCGTTCGTCGAACGCAAGCTCGTCGGTAAACGGGACGCCGTCGAAAGTGTGAACGCTCCACGGCTGCAGTTGCGCGATCGTCGCCGTCAGACCGTCGGTGTTCGCCGACGCGACCTCGCCGCGCGAGGAGATCACGACGTCGGCCGGTGCGCCGGCGATTCCCAAGGCCGCGGTCGCGGTGAACGGCGCCGAAGCCCGGTGGAAGATCACGCCGTCGTCGTAGCTTGCCACCGCGATGAACGGGCGCGTCGGATCGGGCGGAGGTGCCAGAGAAAACGCACGCATCGCGAGGCCGCCGCGCGCGGCGGCGATCACCGTCGTGCTTCCAGCGCCGCCGTTGTCGCCGAACCGCAGGAGACCGGCGTCGATGGAACCCGGACCGATCGCGGTCAGTCCGTAGGGCGTGGGGATACCGTCAACCGAAATGCGGACCAGGCTACCCGGGACGTACGGAAAGTGCGCGCCTGCGATCGTGCCCACGGCCCAACGCGGCGCGCGATCGCGTTGCACCGCGGCGAGCGTCATCAGGACCGCGAGCGCGGCCAACAGACGTTTCAATGCGCTTGGAGGTATCCGAAGATGCCCAGCACCAGGCCGATCGCGCTGAGAACCGCTCCGGCAACCAGGGCGATGCGCGCATCGGTCAGCGCGGCGATCGACGCGAAGGCGATCGATATTTCAAATAGTGTCGTCGCGATCTCAAGCGTTTCGAACGACGCGAGCAGCGATTCGGCGTGCGATTGATCGTCGGCCGCTTCGCGTTCGAGTTGCTTGGCTTGTGCGAAGACGGCGAGTGACGAGCGTTGTTCGGCTTCCATTGCACTGCGCAGCGCGCGGACTTGCGCCGGCGACGACGACCCATTGGCGGCGAGTAGCGCTTGATACATCGTTACCTTGAGTTGCTTGGTCTGGTAGTAGCTGTATTGATCCGAGGCTTTGGCGGTGACCAGGATGGCCTGATTTCGGATCGACAGCGCGCTGATCGAACGATGATGCGAGTACAGCGTACCAAGCGCAGCCAGCACGGCAAGGATCGCCGTGAAAAACGGAACGAGCCGGTCGTGACCGGTGGCGGCATGGGAGGGCGCGCTCACGAGCGCTCCGCCGTTTCGAGTCCGTGCACGCGTTCGATTCCCGCCGCGATGTCGGTGCCCGGCGCGACCATCGTCTGGTGCGTGCGGCGAAGGTCGAGAGGGAAGCTCGCGATACGGTAATCGCCGAACGTTCCCGCGATGACGGCGCCGTCCGGATCGACCGCATACGCGCGCTCGGCTTGTCGATCGAAGACGATCGCGTACATCCGCACTTCGGCAGCGCGCGCACGCGCGACGCGCTCGAGCCACGGATGCGTTCGATCGGCGTCGACAACGACGGCGCGGTACCCGGCGCGACGGTACGCGACGAGCGTTCGCGGATCGAAAAAGGCGTCAAGATCGATCCGTGCCGCGTTGACCGCAGTGTCGAACGCGGCGAAATCGTCGGAGCCGATCGCAGCGAGGGCGACATTCGCTTCGAGTACGCGCAAACGATCGGCGATGTCGGCGGGAAGCGGACCGATCGAGATCGCGGCGCGTAGCGACGTGTCGGGCGCCGGCGGTCGCGGTTGCGGCGGCGCAGCCGTATGCCGATGGGGATGCACGCGATCCAACGTGACCATGGCGCTCACAACGGCCTGGTCGTTCTGGGATCCGATGGCCAGGATCGCTCCGGCGGCGTCGACGATTTGCGATTTTCCGCAGTACGCTACCATCTCGAGTTCCATGCCGCATTTGTTCGCCGCGATAAACGGTACGTTGTTCTCGAAGGCGCGCACCCGACCGAGAAGATCCGCCTGGATGTTTTCTAGCATCGAGGGATCGCGGCCCGAGGTTACCCAAGCCGTCGGCATCACGAGCAATTCTGCACCGCGATCCACCAACGTTGCAGCGATCGCAGGCATTCGTCCGTCGGCGCAGACCAGCACGCCCAGCGTGCCGATCGACGTCACGATCGGCGAGAGTGACTCTCCTGGTGCGAACCACTGCCGGTCGAAATGCCACAGAAAGATCTTCTCGGCGTGTCCGGCGATGCTGCCGTCGTTGTCGAACGCCAGCGCGCTGTTATAGAGGATGCCCTCGCGTCGCAGCGCCGTCCCGGCAACGATCACGCAGCGTTCGTCGCGGGCCACCGCTGCCAGCGTCTCTGCTGCGCGAGCAAGCAGGCCGTCGTCGACGCGATCGTCGCCCAGGACATAAGCGGGCATCGTGCCCTCGGGAAGGACGAGGAGGTCGTGCTCGCGTGCCGTTTCGGCGATGACCTTCGTTAAGTCAGGGAGGCGTTGCGCAAAATCGGCCCGGTCATGCGCGCGTAACTGCAGCGCGGCGATACGAAGCGTTCGTGACACGAGCGAGCAGTTCTACGCGGGAGCCTGTGTTGGCCTTGCAAAAGGTAGGTCGCAACGTGCGATTTCGTTCCCCTGTTAGGAGAAAATGTAGTGAAACGCAGTTTGCTCTATGCCGCGCTAGCGATGACCGTTGTTGCCGGCGCGTTTGCGGCCGGGCCGGCCGGTGCCGCCGCGCCGGCCGCAAAGACCGCCAAATCGGTCAAGGTCTCGAAGGATCCGTGCGCGAGCAAGCCCAGTAAATGGGCCCGGCTCCAATGCGAGGAGTACACGCACTCCGCACCCGGCGACGAATACTTCGGACGCATGAAGCTGAGCTATCTCGGCATCAACAATACATTTCGTGACGATACGATTCGCGCGGGCGACTATACGACCAATCCGGGCTTGATCAGCAATGTCGGATTTGCGAACGAAGCGCTCGAGACGTGGGCGCACAAGTACCCCGACGACCCGCAACTTGCGCGCACCTACTTTCTGGCGATCCGCGTCTACAAGAAGATCTATACGCAGACGGGGCAAGAGCTTGCATGGAAGTACATGCACGTCTTGACGACCCATTTCGGCAACACGTATTTCGGCAAGCTCGAAAAGACCGACCTCGCGCGTGGATTCACCGAACACTACTTCGCCAATCCGCAGATGTGTCCAACCCCGCTACCCAGCGGCGTTCAACCGGAAAACACGCCCAGCGCGACCGCAACTCCGCAGCCCGCACCGGGCCAACCCAAAGTCGAAATCCTCCAACCCCCCTGCGTCCAACCCTCCCCTCTCCCCACCGAAATCCCAACCGACACCCCAGCCACCACCCCAACGCCAACCCCAAAGCCCTAAGCGATCCCCACGCCAACAAAAAAATCGCCCCCGAAATCTCGGAGGCGATTTTCTTTTCCCTTACCTCATACCGTCGAGCCGCTGGAGGCGGCTGAAGGTTCGGAGCGCAGGAGGCGCGACCCGGCGCGCAAAGCGCGCCGGGTCGAACCGTCTCTAGAACTTGAGGCCGATGCCGACGTACGGTCCGAAATTCGAAGCGTCGCTCGGAGCATTGGTCTTGTTCTTGGCTGACTCACCCAGCACGCCGCCTTCGATGAAGAGCGGGCTGTTCTGGAACGAGTAGGCCAGGCCCAGCTCTGCCTTGAGGACGTTGTACGCGAGCTGGTAGTTGTTGCCGACCGGATCGGTGAACGTGCCCTTCACGTTACCGTAATACCACACGCTTCCGTAGATGGAGAACGGGTGGTTGAGGTCCGGCAGCTTCTCGAGGCCGAAACCGACGTTCGACATCTTCGGGTAGCCGGCGTTGTTGCCGCGCCACATGTAGCCGACGCCGATGTAGATGCGCGGATTGGCGACCTTGAGCGCTAGGCGCGCATCGAGATCGTAGCTGCGGACTTCGAACGCGGGAACCGCGGTCGAACCCTGTCCGCCGATCGTGGTCACGTAGCAGTCGGCGGTCGGGGCTGCCGTGCCGCCGGTGCAGTTGTGCGGATAGTTGATCTGGCGATAGTCGCCTTCGATCATCCACGGCAGGTTGAAGACATTGAACTCCGCCGCGCCGCGAATTGCGAACGGGAAGCCGTTGCCTTGATTAGCCGAGCTGGTGTTGCCGGGGCTGAACTCGTCGTAGACTTTCGGCGAGAGCAGATAGTCGCCGGCGACGAACAGATCGTGGTACGGCGTCGCTGCCGGAGCCGGGGTCGGCGTGGGCGGTGCGGTGGCCGGAACCGGGGTCGGGGTTTCGGGGACCGGCGTCGGCGGAGGCGTCGGCGGAATGTACCGCACGACGACAACCTGCTTGTCTGGAACCCACAGAACGTAGGCGCCCATGCCTTCCGAGATCACGCGAACCGGAACGAGCACGTGGCCTTTGTACATCATCGGCGGCACGTCCAGCGGACGCGATTCGCCGTTGATGACGACCTCGGGCTTACCGACCGTCACTTTGACGTCCGCTCCCGGTTTGCTCACGTCGACGGTCTTGCTCGAAGCATCGTACGAGACCGTGGCACCCATTTGCTCGAACATCGAACGAAGCGGGATGAGCACGGTACCGCCGCGCACGAGGGCGGCGAGAACGCGGCCCTGCTTGAGAACGTCGGGCTTGGTGTAGACGTGATGGTCGTTGAAGAGAATCGGTATTTGCCCCGACGGCGGGGAACCGAAGTTCGCCGGCGGAGCCGCGGTCATCGAGCTCGAGTCCTGCGCAATCGCGTTGGGTCCAATGTTGCCATGCGACGCGGAGGTCGGAGCTGCGACCGCATTGAGTCCCAGGCCTACTGCGAACAGTGAGGCGAGGACTGCGGTGCTCAGTCGCTTCAAAGTATCCTCCTAGAGATGAGTTGTGAAACCTTCCGTTGCATGAGGGCCCCATCGGGCAAACAGGCATAGCCTACCCCACGACAATCCCTCACAAGGTTCGGGGAGCCGTTTGCCCCCCCTGCAGTGTCACCCGGGCTTCTTGAAGGTTTCTTTACCTTACCCCGAGGCCAGCTTTTCGTCGAGCTTGGCGAGGAACTTCGGGCGATCCATGATATAGCGCTCGTGGGTGCCCTCGGCCACGGCTTCCCGTTCGTCGAAAACGGCCACGGCGAAGCTGATGCGCGGGCCGTCGACCATGACGATCTCGACCTCGGTCCGCACGATGAAGCCGACCGGAACCGGCTTGTGATGTTCCAAATCGATGTGGGTGCCAAGCGAAACGCTATCGGGTCCCAGGACTGGCTCCATGCACGCCAGCGCGGCGTTCTCGATGAATTGAACCAAGATCGAGGTCGCCAATACGTCGACCCCCTTGTTTCCCGCCTTTTCGGCGGTCATCCATTCTTCGACCCGGGTTTGAAGGCTGTACGCGCGGCCGATTTCCAGTTTCGCGCTCATGCAGGGGGAGAATACGCGGAAACCCTCCGCGCTCCTCGGCGGTTGGTTGGCAGGCGCAGCGTATTATCAGGATTCCCCGTCAGCGTAGTGAATCAAAGTGAGCCGCTCGCGCGTAGGTGAATGCATGCGAGCCCGGACGGGATCAACCTTGACCGCAGTAATAGGAGAATCATGAACTACCAGCGAGCCGCCGTCGTCCTGATTGGAACGGCGCTGGTTCTCACCGGTTGTGGCCACGCGCCGCCGCCTCAAATGCCCCCGTTGAGTGTCGATGTCGCGTCCGCGGCGCGGCAGAACATTGCAACATACGGGTCGTTCGACGGGCAAGTCGCGCCGCTCGAACAGTCGACGCTGGCGTTCCAGCAGAACGGAACGATCACCGCGATCTACGTCAACGTCGGCGACCGCGTGCATGCAGGCGAAGTGCTCGCACGTATCGACGATTCCGTGCTGCGGGCCCAGCTCGCGCAAGCGCGGGCGGAAGCATCGCAACAAGCCGCGACCGCAAACGGCGCGCAGGTCGGTCTCCCCGTGCAGGTCGAGTCGAATCAGGCCGCGCTGCAAACCGCACAGGCGGCTCTGCGAAACGCCAAACTGGTCTACGATCAGGACACGCAGCTCTATAAGAACGGCTACGTTTCGCAATCGCAGCTGGAATCGGCGCGCTCGGCCTACGTCCAGGCGCAGAGTCAAGCCAGTACCGCGCAGATCAGCATTCGCAACAGCCAAGTGAGCGCGGAGAACGTCAAGGCGTCGGTCGCCGCCGCACAGGCCGCGCAGGCCAACGCGCACACGCTGAGCACGCAGGTTGCGCAGACGACGCTGTACGCGCCGTACGACGGCGTCGTGACGCAGCGTCTCCTCGATCCCGGTGCGTACGCGGGACCGCAAGCGCCGGTCCTGGCGCTCTCGCGGATCAACACGCTGTGGATCAACATCAACGTCCCCGACACCGACCTTGCCTACATGCAACCCGGAAAAGTCGTAACCTTCAGTTCGTCGTCGCTGCCGGGCCGCACATTCAGTGGGCGCATCGAGACGGTCAACGCCGTTCCGACCAGCGGCACCCTCTCGTATTTGGCGCGCATCCGCATGCCGAATGTGGGGGGAGAGCTGCGCGGCGGCATGCTGGTGACGGCGACGGTGGTCGAACAGTCGCACATCGGCGCCATCGTCGTGCCGCGTTCGGCGGTCGCGCAGTCCCAGGCCGGTAACGTCGTGTTCGTCGTCGGTGCCGACAACAAGGCGCAGGCGGTTCCAGTGCAGTTGGGGATCCAGACCGACACCCTTTCCCAGGTGACGTCGCCCAAGGTTCAAGCCGGAACCAAAGTGATCACAACTCGGCCGGACGCGCTGCACGACGGCAGCGTGGTCGCCGTCAATTCCGGCAACCCGCCGGTTTCATCGCCTTCCAAGGGGGGAAGCACCTCGCAATGACATTGCCTCGCCGTTTCACCGCGCGATCGCTCGCCGTTGCGATCGTGTTGGGTTTGGGTGCGCCGCTCGCGGCCATCGCCCAAACCTCGCCGGCAGCGATGCCGATCCAGGTCCCGACGCCGGCGCCAATGCCAACGGTGTCGGGAACGCCGATTCCGTACCCGGCGTACGGAACGCCCGCGCCCGACGTCGCCACGCTCAAAGAGCGTCCGGGCGTCCCGACGACGCTTACGCTCAATCAAGCGATCGACATCGCGGTCGCACAATCGCCATCCTTTGCCTCGGAGCGCGCCGCCTACCGTGAAATCGCCGCGCGCTATTCTTCCGAGAAGGGCGCACTGTTGCCCAACATCTCGGCAAGCGGATCGATTCAGCGTCAATACGGCTCGACGTCGAACGGCAACAACAATTCGAATGCGTCGCCGGCGCCCACCAACGCACCGTCAAACGTGTATACGACCGAATCGGGCAGCGTCTCGCTCAGCGAGTTGATCTTCGACGGCGGACGCGTGATTGCGGGCATTCGCAGCGCCAAGGAAGCCGACACCGCTGGCCGCGACACGCTGCTGCGGCAACTTCAAGCCCTTGCATACAGCGTGGCCGGCGTCTATTACACCTTGCTCGAAGACCGGGCCAGCGTCACGTCGGACAACGCGCTGGTTCGCGAATTCGAAATCAACGAGCAGTACGTGTCGGCGCAAATTCGCACCGGCGCGGCAGCGCGTTCGGATCTTGCTGCGGCGCAGTTCCAAACCGCGCAGGCGCGCGGGCTTCTGGTCACGGCGCAAGGTCAGGAGATCGCTGCCGAAGCGTCGTTTGCCACGACGCTGGGACTGGACGCCGACACCGAGGTCGCACCCAAGCCGCTCTCGAGCTCTCCCTCGCAAGTCAAACTGCTGACGTATGCCGATTCCCTCAAAGAAGCGTACGCGCTGCGGCCGGATTTTCTGGCTGCGGAGTACACGGTCGAGTCCGATCAGGAAAACTTGCGCTATGCCAAGCTCGCGCGGTTCCCGTCCATCTCGGCGGATGCGAGTGTCGGGACCTCGCGTACGTTGATCCAGACGCCGGCAGTGGCAACGCCGTTCTCGTCGACGCGTTCGCTGGGCGCGACGATCTCGATTCCAATCTACGATCAAGGTCTGACCAACTACAACGTGGCCGTCGCCGCCGCGACGCTGGATCAAGGCAAGGACGCGTTGACGTCAGACCCGGCTGCTCGTGCAATCCGACGTCCGCGGCGGACTTGCGAACTTGATCTCGGCGCGCGCGACGCTCGTGCAGGCCCGCTCGGAAGTTGCCAGTGCGACGGTGAGCCTGCAGGCCACGCAGGCGCAGTACAAGGTGGGCGCTTCGACGATCACCGCGATCGTCACGGCCGAAGCCAACTTGGCTACGGCTCAGCGCGATTACGTCGCGGCCTTGTACGGTGAGCGACTGGCCGAAGAAAACTACGCGTACGTGCTGGGCGCCAGCGACTTACGTCTCTGACGAACGGCCGGCAAGGGGCCTAGGGGTGCGGACTGTCAAAGCAGTCCGCATCATGTCCGTTCATCCCACGGTCCCAAGCTCGATCTCCGATCCGGTCAACGCGGCGATCCTTGCCGTTTCCGAAGACCGGCTACAGGGCTTTTACGACGAGCCGTTCGGCGAGATCGCCGCGCGCAGCGGGGTCCCTCTGGACACCGTGCTCGAGCGGATCGTAGCGATGCTACGCGCGGGAACGATCCGGCGCGTTCGCCAGACGCTGATGTCCACCAACCTCGCCCGCGGCGCGCTTTGCGCCTGGCAAGTGCCGCCTGAGAAGCTCGACGCGGCGTTCGAGTTCATGGTCCACGACGACCCGTTTTCCGGACATGTGGTCATTCGCAGCGACCGATGCGGTGACGCCGGGAAGCACCTATCGCTTGTGGACCACGCTCAAAGTTCCGCAGGGCTATTCGCTGGAGAAGCACGCGGCGTTTTTGCGCGAACCGCGTCGGCGCCGAATACTTCCGGTTGATGCCCGCAAAGATGGTCTTTCGCGCTGGGCGTCGGACACGTGCGCCGGCGTGGGCTCGAACCCGGCGCGCCGCGCCGAAACGCTGGCCGAGCCGACCAACACCGCGATCGTCGAACTCTCGCAGCTCGACTGGCGCGTGCTGAACGACGCTCAAACGCGAGTTTATGCCCGAAGAGATCACGCCGAATCTGTGGGCGCAGCGCGCCGCGCAAGCCGGCGTCTCGCTCGATGAGTTCGCGCGTGTCGCCCGCGAACTCAACGCGCGCAAGGTCGTGATCGGCCGGTTTTCGACGTTCCTCGAGCACGTCAAGCCCGATGCGAACAACGAACGCGTCACACGCTACAACGCGCTGTTTCATTGGGCCGTGCCGCAGGGCCGCGAGATGGACGCAGGCCGTGAGGTCGGACGTCATTTCGTCATCACCCACGCGTACTGGCGTGAGGGCGGCCCGGAGTTCAAGAACGTCAACGTGATGGCGGTCGCGCACGGAATGGAAAAAGAACGCGTGCTCGAGCACAAAGCCGCGATCGACGAGCATCTACGCGAGGCCGGGATCGGCTTTTCGTACACCAACGTCTTCTGGGGTGGCCGCAGCGAGATCAAGCCGTCGGAAATCTCGCCTCAAGCGTATCGCGAGTTCTGTGCGCAGTACGGAATCGATCCCGAGACGATGCGCGAGTAACCACCGATTCGAAAGGACGTTACGCTCTGAAACGGCTGTTTATCGCAACGCTGGCTTTGGCACTGGCGGCGCTCGGCGCGACCGCGTGTACGAAAGTCGCCACGAAGCAAGGGCAGAGCCACCCATGGACCAAGCCCGGGGTCTTGCGAATCGGCGAGGCATACGATGTCAAATCGCTCAACCCGGTGCTCGACGGCAGCGCGATCAGCTTGGACGTTTCGACGTTCGTCTTTTCGTACGCGATCCGGTATGACGGTCAGGGTCATCCCGTGCCCGATGCGCTTTCAGAGATCCCGACGATCGCAAACGGCGACGTCAGCAAAGACGGCCTCACGCTGATCTATAAGCTGCGTCACGACATCACCTGGCAAGACGGGCCCAAGCTCACGTGCAAAGATCTGGTCTTCACGTGGCACTACGTGATGGATCCCAAGACCAACGTTGCGGTGACCGACGGCTATCGCGATATCGGGTCGATCGATTGCCGCGATCCGTTTACGGCCGTGATCCACATGAAGAAACTGTACGCGCCGTTTTTGCAGCAGTTGTGGGGCATCAACGGCAACGCACCGATTCTCCCGGCGCACATTCTTGCGCCGTATCTGGCGGCAGGCACGCAGAACACGGCGCCCTTTAACGCGATGCCGATCGGAAGCGGACCGTTCCGCGTGGTCAAGTGGGAGCGTGGAACCGTGGTGCGGATGATCGCCAATCCGCATTATTTTCTGGGCAGACCCAAGCTCAACGAGATCGACCTGTACTCCGAACCCGACGAGAACACGCTCGAAACCCAGTTGCAGAGCCACGCGATCGATCTGCTCGCGCGCGGTACCGCGATCAACTGGTTGCGGTATCAGAATCTGGCGGCCGATTCGAACGGCACTATCGACGCGATGGCGAAAAACTCGTTTGCGTACGACCACATCGACTTTAATTTGCACAATGCGATCCTCCGCGATCGCCAAGTGCGTCGCGCGCTCGCCTACGCCACCGATCGTAACGAGATCATCGCCAAGATCATGCACGGCGCCGACGTCGCGTCGTCGTCGCCGGAAAATCCGCTTCTCTCCTGGGCGTATACGGATAACACCGTGCACTATCCGTTCGATCCGGCCAAGGCGCGGGCGCTGCTCGATGCCGACGGTTGGCATGTTGAGACCGGCGGCATCCGCGTCAAGAACGGCGAGCGCCTTGCGTTCAACTTGAGCACGCAGACCGAATCGACGCTGGGCAAGGCGCTGGTCGAGGTGCTGCAGCGGCAATGGCACGACATCGGCGTGGAGGCCGACATCAAAAATTATCCTACGGCCGAGATGTTCGCCAACGGCATGAGCGGGACGCTCGAGGGCGGCCATTACGATGCCGCGACCTTCGCTTGGATGGGCGCGCCCGATCCCGATCTCGATCCGCTGTATTCGGCCGACAATTTGGCGCCGCGCGGCCAGAACTCGCTGTTCTGGGTCAATCCCATTGCGACCAAAGCGCTCGGCGACGCGTTGCAATCCGTCGATCGAGCGCGGCGCAAACAGGACTACGTCGTATTCCAGCAGCAACTCGCGCTCGACGTACCGACGATTATCATCGGCTTTCGCCGTTTGCCCTATGTCTACAACAGCGACCTCAAAGGCTTCGATCCCTCACCGACCGTCGCACCGTTCTGGAATCCATGGGAGTATTCGATTTGAAACGCTCGCTCGTCGCTCTCCTCGCTTGCGCCCTGCTCGCCTCGGGCTGCAGCAAAGTAGGTCCCTCCGCATCGTCGGGCCGCATCAATGGCTGGACCGTACCGCACGTTCTGCGCTTCGCTAATGCCGAGGACATCAGTACGCTCAACCCGATGCTTAGCCAGGAAGAGACGGTCGGCTACCTATCGTCGATGACGGCGGCATTCTTGATCAAGTGGGATCATCACAATCTTCCCTATCCCGAACTCGCGACAGCGGTACCGACGCAGGCCAACGGCGGGGTAAGCAAAGACGGGTTGGCGATCACATACCATCTGCGCAAGGGGCTGCGCTGGTCGGACGGCCAGCCGCTGACCGCCGACGACGTCGTGTGGACCTATCACGCGATCATGAACCCAGCCAACAACGTGACCTCGCGAGCCGGCTGGGATCTGATCGCCTCGGTGGCCGAACCGAACAAGACGACGGTCGTATTCCATCTGCGCAAACCATACTCGCCGTTCATCGTCACGTTCTTTTCTAGCGCGGGCGCCAATCCGTCCATTCTTCCCAAGCACTTGCTCGCGAAGTATCCCAATATCAATCGCGTTTCGTTCAACTCGCTTCCGGTCGGCGCCGGGCCGTTCGAGTACAAAGAGTGGGTTCGTAACCAGCGTGTCGTGCTGGTGCCCAACCCGTACTACTTCCGCGGTCAGCCCAAGCTCAAAGAGATCATCTTTGAGATCATCCCCAGCCGCGACACGATCTTCACGGAGCTCGCGGCGAAGGAGCTCGACCTGTGGGCGCACGTGGGCGGCGTATACAGCGCGCGTATCAACGATCTTCCCGGCTACGCGGTGCTTCGGCAAGTCGCGTATCAGTGGGGCCATATCGATTTCAATCTTGCGCATCCGGTCGTGGCCGACCCGGTGGTGCGTCACGCGATCGAACTCGCCACGGATCGCCGCACGCTGATCGATAAATTTGCGCGCGGCGCCGGCTATCTCCAGGAAGGCATCGCGCCGCGCACCGCGCCCTACTACGATCCGAATATCCCGCTCGTGCCGTTCGATATCGCGCAGGCCAACAAGCTGCTCGACGCCGACGGCTGGGTGCGCGGAAGAGACGGCGTGCGCGAGAAGAACGGCCTCAAGCTGATCCTCAACTTCGTGCTACCGATCGGATCGCAGAATGTTGAAGACCAAGTCGAACTGCTGCGAGCCGATTGGAAGAAGATCGGCGTGCAAATCAATTTGAAAAAGTACCCCGTCCCGATGATTTTCGGCACGTATGCCGATGGCGGAATTCTCTACACCGGAAAATTCGACGCGATCTTGTTCAATTGGTTCGACGATCCGATCGGTGACTTCTCGTTCCTTTACGGATGCGACGAAATTCCACCCAACGGGCAGAACGATCTGCATTGGTGCGACCCCAAGGCCAACGCAGCCGTGCATGCGGTGTGGGGGCACTACGATCAAGCGCAGCGCAACGCCGACGATCGCATCTTATTCCAGGAACTGGCCAAGGACCGCCCGCAGATCACCTATATGGGCGTGCAAGAGGGCTACATCTACAACAAGGACCTCAAGAATTTCGACCCCAACGGCGTCTCACCGTTCGACTCGATCATGAACGTCGACATCTGACGCTTGTTTGACGCCGAGGAGCAGCACGGCGCAGCCTGCTAGCGCGAGCGCTCGTAGGAGCGCACTGCCGGCATTGGGTACGAGCAGTCCGCTGCGCGCAAGTTCGGTACGCCATTGCTGTGCGGCTGAGAGCCCGGGGCCGGGATGGAAGGCCCGCATCGTGTCGGGCCATACGGGGAGCGGATCGTGCAGCGCGATCGCGGTACCGCAGACGACGAGCATGGCGGCTGCGAGCGCGTAGAGTATTGCCGAGCGGTCGAGCTGTGCGCGCAGCGCGCAAGCGGCTAGGATCAACGCAAACGCAAGCGCGGTGTCCTGCAGCGATGCTGCAGGCGACTGCGCGATATCAAGCCAGTTCGTTCCGGCCGCTACCGCAGCCAGCAATACCGGGCCAAACCAGCGCGCGGGCACTCGGCACAGGCAGAAGATCGCGCCGGCATCGACGATCGCGAGGTCGTGGAAGTGAAAGAAGCCGGTACAAAACGGTAACGACAGTCCGAGTGCGGCAAACCCTGCGCCGGGATCGCGCGTGCCGAGCATCGTGCGGATCACGAAAAATGCGGCGGCAACGCCCAGGGCGATTGCGAGAACCGCGAGCAGCGAGCCCGAAAGGCCGAGCGAAGCGGCGACCGCCGCCGGGGTAAATTGCAGGAGTGATCCCGATTCGGCACGCGCGTGCGCTCGAAGCACGTGCGCGTAGGCGAAAAGACGGCTAGGACCAATGGCGGCAAGACAGGCAAGCATGAAGAGGACGGCGGCGCCTGCAATGAACGGTGCTGCGCGGCGCCGTCGCAGTGCGGCAAGAACCGCGGGCGCGAGATTGGGTTGGAGCACGAGCGCCGCAAACGATCCGAGTCCGAGCGCTGTTCGCGACGCCATCGCAACGGCGAGGGCCGCCGCAGCGGCGGCGACGATTGCGGTCTGTCCAAGCGCAACCGCGCTGTCGACCGGTGCGAACGAAAGCGTAAGCAGCAGGGCGCACACGGCATCGAATCCCGACCGCGCACTCGCGAGCCGCACTGAAGCGAGTGCGAGCGCGACGACGGAGAGCACGAGAAATCCCTCCCACATCCAATCCGCGACCGCATACGGCGAGCGCGCGAGCAGCGCCCAGAGCGGAAGGCTCGCGGGCGTCCCGACGAAGGGCAACATCGCTCCGGGGTGCGCAGCAAGGGCTGGTTCGTAACGCGCGACGCGCGTGCTGTACGGATCCTCGCCGTGCCCGTACGCATGTCCGGCGGCGAGATACGCTTGCAAATCACGCGCGCCGCCGCCAGGTGCGCTCGGCGGACGTAGGGCGGTGAATGCAAGAAGGATCAATACTGCAGCAACGCCCGCGCAGGCGATGCGCCGCTTCATGCGACGAGTGTGTACAGTGCGAGACGCTCGATGATGCCGGCGTTCCCCATCGCGTAGGCCGCGCCGCCGGGAAAGCGTGCCTCGAACATATCGCCATAGGCGCCGAGTTCGGTCGGCATGCCGGCCATGCGCCCGAAGTGTTCGGGGAGCGTCGTGATCAACGCGCCGCATTCGATCTCGCCCGGAACCAAGCGGAAATGCGCGTCCTGCGGCTGCAGATTTGGCGCGCGATCGGTTTTCGGTACGTAGAGTTCCGCCGATGCAAGACGATCTTTCGAATAGAAAATGCTCAGCAGCAGCCGAGGGCTCTTCGACCCGCGCACGCCGTACGTGTGCCACCCGGGGGCGGGATAACGAAATGCCAGACCGAGCGCGCGTTCGACATCGCGTTTGGTGGTGGTCGTGACGTCCAGCGCGAGGTTTTCGCTAAAGAGCAGCAGCGGTTTGTCGGCCGGCGGCGGGGGCGTATTGTCGATCTTTTGCTGACGTTCGTAGATGCCGGCCAAAATCTCGACCGCACGCATCATCGCGAAATCCGGCGGCTCGCTCATAAGACGCCGTTCGAGGGAAGGGCGTGCTGCGCTTGGCCTAAGACGACCGCGAGCGCGATGAGCGTCGCCGCGTACCAGGCACCCACGCGGATGCGCGCCGCGAGCGTCATCGATGCGGCGCGCGGATCGACGCGCCCGCGGAACGCGGCAATCATCGCCGGCAACCCGAGCAGCGCAATGAGCAGCACGAAGATCAGCGGGACGTGCAGCCAGATCGACGCTGCGACGAAGAAAACGATCCCGGCGACCCACAGCGGAGGCCAAATCGCACCAATCACGCGGCCGCCGTCGAACGGCAGCATCGGCAGCATGTTGAAGAGATTCAAGAACGCGCTGATGTCCGCGCACGCAAACCAGAAGCGATCGCCGCTATACACGCCGATGCCGTAGCACGCGGCCGCAAGCCCCAGGCCTACGATCGGACCGGCGAGCGCGATGTATGCATCGCTCTCGAGGTCCGGCGCGATCGCACCGGCAGTGTACGCGCCGAAAAAAGGGATGAACACCGGCAAGCGTGCCGTCAGACCATGCGCGCGATACGCATAGTAATGGCCCAATTCGTGCGCGGTAAGAACCAGAATCAGCACGATGCCGATGCGCCAGCCGAAGAACGCGACGTATAAGCCGAGGGAGAGCAAGAACGTCCAACTGCCCGCAATGACCTTCAGTCCGATCGCCAGGAACTTGAACTGCGCGAGGATTAGCAGCAGCGCCTTGAGTTTGGTTAGCGCGAGCGCAACTGCGGCGCCCAGTGAGCCGAGCAGGCCGCCGCGACGCTTGCGTGGCGCAGGCCCAAGCCTAGGCGGCTCGCTTGAGGGAGGGAGATAGTCGCCTTCGGCGGGGTCACCGTGATGCATGCCAGAAGGGCATTCACATGACGCCTTCGCCACGTCCTGCGCGAATCGTGATCCTTGGGGGCGGTTTCGGCGGTATCGCCGTCGCGCAGCGCCTCGAACGGCGGCTGCGGCCGGGCGAAGCCGAGATCGTGCTGATCAGCCGCGAGAACTTCTCCCTGTTCACCCCGATGTTGCCCGAAGTGAGTTCGGGCGCGCTTGACGTGCGGCATGTCGTCACACCGATTCGCTCTCAACTGCGACGCACGCGCTTCATCCTCGCCGACGTGCGCTCGCTCGACAAGACGCAGCGCAGGGTCGCGTACACGCATACGCTGACTGGACGCGACGATACGATCGATTACGATCAGCTCGTGATCGCGCTCGGCTCGTCGACCTCGACGTTCGGTTTGCCGGGCGTGGCCGAGCGCGTGTTCGCGCTCAAGACGTTGGAAGACGCCGGCATTTTGCGCAATCGTCTCGTGTGGCTGCTTGAGCTCGCGGACGCGACCGAAGATCCGATTTTGCGGCAGCGCTATCTCACCATCGCGGTGGTCGGCGGCGGCTTTACCGGTGTGGAAGCAACCGGCGAACTGGTCGAACTGTTTCGCAGCGTGCTGCATTTCTATCCCAGCATCGACCCCAACGGCGTGCGCATCGTGCTGATCGAAGGCGGTGTGGCGCTCCTGCCGGGATTGCCCGATGATATGGGCCGTTATTCGGCCGCGCATCTGCGCGATCGCGGCGTCGAGATTCTTACCGGCGACGGTGTCGCGGGCGCCGACGACGGCGGCATCGTGCTGCAAAGCGGACATCGCATCGAAACCGCGACGATCGTGTGGAGCGCAGGTGTGGCCCCGAGCCCGACGCTGGCCGAGGCCCACCTGCCGCTGACGCGCCGCGGAACGATCGTCGTCGGACGCGACCTTCGCGTGGACGGTACGAGCGACGTCTGGGCATTGGGAGATTGCGCGGCGATTCCCGACGGCAACGGCAGTTTCTATCCGCCGACGGCGCAGCACGCGATTCGTGAAGGCCCGCTGCTGGGCGATAACCTCATCGCCGCACTGCGCGGCGAGCCGCTTCGTCCCTTTGCCTTCACGTCGCTGGGAATGATGGCGTCGCTGGGCGCTCGGCGCGCGGTCGCGCAATTGCCGGGAAACCGCGTGCTCACCGGGTTCCTCGCGTGGCTGCTGTGGCGAACGTACTATCTTTCGCGATTGCCGGGGCTCGATCGCAAGCTGCGCGTCGCATTCGACTGGACGCTCGAGTTGCTCTTTCCGCGTGACATCGCCGAACTACGCGTCTACTCGCGCCACGCACAATCCAGCGCGGCTCGCGACGCCGGACTCGCACCGCGCGACGAGGAAGCCGCGCGCCTGTAAAACGTTAGGCGGCGTCCGTCGCGCCCATCACGAGCCGAACGAGTTGCGCGCGATTCTCGGTGTGCAGGATGCGGTTGATGTGCTTGATATGCACGCGCACGGTGCCTTCGGCCATGCCGAGCGCCTCACCGATCTCCCGCGCGGTTTTGTTGCTGGTTGCGAGCAACTGCGCGACCTCGCGCTTGCGCCCTTGAATTCTGTTCAGCGGCGAATTCATCTGCTCGTACTGACGCGCTTCGAGGGAACGCGGATACGGCGCGATCAGCCGCTCGACCCGAGAGCGCCAACGAGCACCGCCACCCAGCTCCACCGCGCGCAGAGCGCAGCTTGTAGCGCGATGCACGTATTTCATTTCCTTGAAGGCCTTATACGCATCGTGTGCGTGCTGCAACGCCTCGTCGCCATCGGTCAGGTGTGAGAGCGCAAACGATTTGAAGGCAGCAAGACGCCGGCCGTGACCCATACCGCTCATTTTTGAGGTTTGGGCAGCGGCTGCTCGCTCGAAGAGCAACTGCGCGCGCTCGCGATCTGACCGCAACACATCCATTGCACCGAATACCATTGTTGCTTCATCCCTGAGATCGGATGTCCAGTCGATATCGGAAAAACACTCCAGTGCGTTCGCGCATGCGGATAGCGCGGAGACGGATTCGCCAACGGCGTGGCTGACGCGCGAACGGTCGGCGAAAAGGAGCGCCCGGCGGACATTGTCGGGAGCAAGAGCAACGGTGGCGTCTAATAGTCCGGTAGCGCGGATCCAATCCCCGCGCACAGCATGACGCCATGCAAGGGCGCGCTGGGTATAGAAACGGTATGTGGTCGCGTCACGAGGCCACGGAACCGAGCTAAGCAGTTCCTCCGCGTGATCGCCAAGCTCGCCGAGTTCTAGTTCGCGAACCAGCGGGGCTAGCGACTCTGCGATTCTAGCGATAAGGCCGCGGTCGACGCGCTCTTTGATCGCCAGTGCAAGCGCATGCATCAAATAGGTTATTTGGCGGTCGAAGCGATCGTCTCTTCCGACGATCCAAGCTCGCAATTGCGCATAGCGGACGCGCTGCTCGGACGTTTGTGGAAGGGCTGCCGCGAGCGCGTCGCGTGCCGCATGAGCCTCGTCGCTTATAAAAGCGATCAAGGCTTGAGCGTAGGCAATTTCAGAGAGGGCCCATTTTGACGTCGAAGTTAGCCACGATTTGATTTGCAATTGAGATGTCGCGAGCGCAACGTTTTCATGCGCACGTCCGACAGCGGCCAACGCGCCGTTGGCATGCTCCGCCAGCCACGCGCCGTGTTGTCGCTTTGCTTCGGTATCGCCCTTGCGGAGCGCGATCCAGAGGAGGACATGTGCGGCCTCTGGGTCCAGGGTGCGGGGCGCGAGAGACCTTGCCGCTTCGGTAAACGCACCCTCGCGGAAGAGATCCCACGCCCGCGCGATCTCAATCCTTGCATCCATATTGACGCGAGTTTCACGGCTACGGGAGAGTCGCCCTTTGACGCTCCCGCGCCGTACATGGGCCTTTTGGACTAGCTAGTCGGCTGGGCCGCCCGCCGTGTCATACGTATGCATATGATGGCCGCCAATTCCCGGCGGGACAATGTGCTGCGTGGCGGCAGCGCGGTCTGCCGGACCGCTCGTCGCGTCTGCAGGAAGCGCGTGGTAGCCGAGCATGTGGATGAAGAGCGCGAGGAAGATCGATAGCATGGAAGCTCCTTCGAAGAAAGTGAAGAAGCGGGAATACCCGCCACCGAGTAGTGTTTGAGCACTTTTTTGTATTTACTCTCGCCTTGGTGCGAAATTCCTAGAAATCTCTACTGAATCTTAGCCATACCGGCAGTAGGCGCCCCGGGCCTATGCTGGGGGCATGGACGACGAACTGACGCTTCACGAACTCCGCCGGCTCGAAGCCGAGCGCAAATTGCGTTCTATTCCGGCAGACTTACTGGAGAGCACCTGGGCTCGGGAGGCTCAGGTGGAAGCGGTCATCGACGCCGTTCTGGCCGTGAGCTTGGGCGGCGATCCGCAAGCCGTCGCCCTAGCGCGGCATACCGGCGAATGGTGCGCGCGCATCGCGGCGTCGCTTCCCTATGGGCCGGAGCCGTCGTTCGCCCGCCGCGTCGGCGTGCTGCGCGATGTCGATCCCGACGCGCTCGATCGCATTTGCGAGCTGGCGCATCTGGCCGGATACGTGCGCGAATATCAGTCGTTCGCACTCCAGGGCGCCACCGACCCCTGTACCCTGACGCTGATCACTGCGGTCGCCGAACAGTTCGCCGAACGTATCCTACCGGACGCAAGTGGGCATTCGGCCTCTGCCGGTGCGGTTTTGCGCGCGATGAACGGGGCCGCCCACGATGCGACGCAACCAATCGTCGAAGCGCTGCGCGCCGCAATCGACCCTTCGAAAAGCACACGCGTCGCCTGAGGGCGAGTCGCGATAACGGCGTCGTCTGCCGGCCGTAAGGCGTGCGCGGGCGCGACGTGTGATGGGACCTCGAGCCACCCGAGAGGTCCCCTTCCGCGTTCTAGTTGAGCCAGGGTTCGTGTGAGCCGGCGTAGACCGCGTCGTAGAGGGTAGCGGGATTGGGTGAGGGCTCTTGTTCGATCGCGTCGGTGGTTGCGTTGACGCGTGCGGCGGTCTCCTTGCGCATCGTTTCGATGTGTTCGGCGGTCAGGACGCCTTCGTCGATCAGGCGCTTTTCGAAGCGTGGAACGGGATCGTTAACTCGCTGCTCGGCCACTTCTTCGCGCGTGCGGTACGTGCGCTCGTCGTCGTCGGTCGTGTGCGAGAGAAAGCGATAGCACATGGCCTCGACGATGATTGGACCTTTGCCGGCGATCACGCGTTCGCGTGCGCGCTTTACGGATTCGTACACTGCAACCGGATCGAATCCGTCGACCACCACACCTTCGATGCCGTAGCCTTCGGCGCGCGCGGCGACGCTGGGATTGTTCATTTGCTTGGAGATCGGCGTCGAGATCGCCCACTGGTTGTTCTCGCACAAGAAGACGACCGGCAAGCGATGGATCGCGGCAAAGTTGACCGACTCGTGCCACTCACCTTCGCTGGTCGAGCCCTCGCCGAATTGACAGAGCACCATCCGATCGCGTTCGCCGCGATGGACGAAGGCATACGCCGCACCGACGGCGTGCGAACACTGCGCGGCGAGAATCGACGAGATCGAGGCGATGCCTTTCTTCTTGTCGGTGATGTGGTTAATGATCGATTTTCCGCCGGTCGTATCGGTCGCGCGCGCGAACTGCGAGCGGAACACGTCTTCGAGCGCGAAGCCGCACGCGAGCGTGATGCCGGTGTTGCGGTAGTACGGATAGAGCAGATCCTTGCCGCGCTCGAACGCTAAGCCCGCGCCCGCCTGTACGGCCTCGTGCCCTTCCGAGCCCATCGCGATCGCGATCTTGCCCTGGCGGTTGAGTTGAAAGCCGCGGTTGTCGACGGCGCGCTGCAGCAGCATGTTGCCGAGCAGTGTGACCAGTTGCTCCTTGGAAGCCATATCGGTGCCTTCGTTGCGACGCGCGCGCGTCCGACCCCTCGGGGCCGCACAAGGGTCTGCGCGCCGGCGGTCCGCATATCCGTGCATGGAAGCGCGCCGCCCCTATGACATCGACTCCATTACCGACGTGGCATTCCGCGTGTTTGCCGAGCGCGGCTATGACGCGACCTCGATGGACGACGTCGCGCGGGCGGCCGGCATCACCAAGGCGAGCATCTACCACCACGTCCCGAGCAAAGAGGCGCTGCTGGCCCGCGGGCTCGATCGGGCGCTCGAAGCGCTCTTCGCGGTGCTCGAGGAGCCGGCGGCTCGGGAGGGCCGGGCGGGCGACCGCGTGGCGGCGATTCTGCGACGGGCCGCGGAGATCACGATGTCGTTGCAGGCCGAGGTCAGCGTCCTCTTCCGCGTTCGGGGCAATTCGGCGACCGAGCTTGCGGCCATGGAGCGCAGGCGCAGCTTCGACGCGCTGCTGAGCGAGCTGGTTCGTGAGGCCCAGCGGGCGGGCGAGATCCGCGCCGATATCGATCCGGCATTGCTGGTCCGGCTGGTCTTCGGCATGTCGAACTCGCTGGTCGAATGGTACCGGCCCGGCGGGCGCATGCCGGCTGGGCAAATCGCCGGCGCCATCGAGACGATCGTCCGCAAAGGCATCGCGGGCGCTTGACGGTCCGGCCGGGGGCACCGTACAATTTTTAGGTTAGCCTACCATTTGGTAGGGAGCGAAGGGGGCCGGTCAGGATGAAGCTGCGCAGTTACGTCGAGGGGCGCTGGTTCGAGGCGGCGGACGGGTTCGTCGAGGTCGCCTCGGCGATCGACGGCCGGACGGTCGCATTAGTGTCGAGCCGGGGCGTCGATTTCGGCGGCGTGTTGCGGCATGCGCGCGAGGTCGGAGGGCCGGCCCTGCGGGCGCTGACGTTCCATCAGCGCGCGGATGCGATCAAACGCCTCGCGCTCTATCTCAACGAGCGCAAAGAGCACTACTACGAGCTTTCCTACGACACCGGCGGCACCCGCAAGGACAACTTCGTCGATGTCGACGGCGGCATCATGACGCTGTTCGCGTTTGCGTCGAAGGGACGGCGCGAGCTACCCGATGCGCACGTCGCGGTCGATGGCGCCATCGAACCGCTGTCCAAGGGCGGCACGTTCATCGGGCGTCACGTGATGACGCCGCTGCGCGGCGCGGCGGTGCACATCAACGCCTATAATTTTCCGTGCTGGGGCATGCTCGAGAAGCTTGCGCCGGCGATCATCGCCGGTGTTCCGGCGATCGTCAAACCGGCCACGCAGAGCGCATACGTCGCCGAAGCCGTCGTGCAGGACATCATCGCGTCGGGTATTCTTCCCGAAGGCAGCCTGCAGTTGGTCGCCGGTAGCCTGGGCGATCTGCTCGAACGCTTGACCGGGCAGGACGTCGTCTCGTTCACCGGCTCGCGCGACACGTCCGTCAAATTGCGTGCGACGCGCGCGATCAACGAAAACGCCGTGCGCTTCATCGCCGAACGTGATTCACTCAACGCCTCGATTCTCGGCGACGACATCGCCGCCGACGATCCCGAATTCGAGCTGTTCGTCAAGGAAGTGGCGCGCGAGATTACGACCAAGGCGGGGCAGCGCTGCACGTGCATTCGTCGCGCGATCGTGCCGCGCGCAATGATCGATCGCGTGCAGAGCGCGCTGGCCGCGCGCCTGGCACGCACGACGCTGGGCGACCCACGCGGCGAAGGCGTGACGATGGGCGCGCTGATCAGCACCGCGCAGCGCGACGACGTTCGCGCGCGCGTCGCGCAACTCGCCAAAGAAGCGACGATCGTGTACGGCGATCCGTCGGCACCGCTGGAATTGCGCGGCGGCGATGCGCAGGCGGGTGCCTACATGGCGCCGGTCGTGCTGCGTTGTGACCGGCCGCTCGAAGCAACCGCCGTGCACGAAGTGGAGGCATTCGGTCCCGTGACGACGCTGATGCCGTACGACACGATCGCCGAGGCGATCGAAATCGCCAACCGCGGCGAGGGAAGTTTGGTCGCGTCGGTCTTTTCGTACGATACGCAAACCGCCGATGCGATCGTGCTCGGTATTGCGCCGTTCCACGGCCGCGTGCTGGTCGTCGATCGCGACGACGCGAAAGAACAAACGGGTCACGGTACGCCGCTTGCGCCGTTGGTTCACGGCGGCCCGGGGCGCGCCGGCGGCGGCGAGGAGATGGGCGGCGTGCGGGGGGTCTATCACTATATGCAGCGCACGGCCGTACAAGGCACGCCGCAGCGGCTCGCGACCGTGACGGGTGTCTGGGGTCCCGGTGCGATCGAGAAGAGCGCCGCGCGCCACCCGTTCGACGTTGCGTACGAAGACCTCGAGGTCGGCGGGACGTTCAACACGCCTGCGCGTGAGGTGACGATTGCCGACATCGAAAAGTTCGCCGAATTTACCGGCGACGGTTTCTATGCGCATATGGACGAAGCGGCCGCCAAGGCCAGTCCGTTCTTCGAAGGACGCGTCGCGCACGGGTATCTCGTACTTTCGTTCGCGGCGGGACTCTTCGTGCGTCCGCAACTCGGGCCGGTGCTCGCCAACTACGGTTTGGAGAATCTGCGGTTCGTCAAACCGGTCTATCCGGGTGACTCGATCCGCGTGCGCCTTACCGTCAAGGAGAAGCGGCCGCGTAAGCCCGAGTATGGCGAAGTCTGTTGGTCGGTGACGGTCTTCAACCAAGACGACGAGGTTGCCGCGACCTACGATCTGCTCACGATGAACGCGACGCGCGCGCACGTTCCCTCGCTCGAGCCCGCGACGGCGTAAGGAGTTTTATCATGTACACTTCGATCAGCGATGGGATCGTCGGCGAAACCGGCGGCGCGCCCGACGAACGCGAAGCGCGCTTCAACGAACGGTTGGATCGCGCGCTTAAGGTCGAACCGACGGATTGGATGCCGGAGGCGTATCGCAAGACGCTGGTGCGCCAGATCTCGCAACACGCGCATTCGGAAATCGTCGGGATGCTCCCCGAAGGCAACTGGATCACGCGTGCACCGTCATTGCTGCGCAAGCTGATCCTGCTGGCAAAGGTGCAGGACGAGGCGGGACACGGCCTCTACCTGTACAGCGCGGCCGAGACGCTGGGAACGCCGCGCGATCGGATGGTCGACGCGTTGCTCACCGGCAAAGCCAAATACTCGAGCATCTTCAACTACCCGACGCTCACGTGGGCCGATATCGGTGCGATCGGCTGGCTGGTCGACGGCGCAGCGATCATCAATCAGATTCCGCTCACGCGCTGCTCCTATGGACCGTATGCCCGCGCGATGGTGCGGATCTGCAAGGAAGAGAGTTTCCACCAGCGTCAGGGCTTCGATGTGATGTGGAAGCTCGCGCACGGTACCGCCGCGCAAAAGGCCATGGCGCAGGATGCGCTGGATCGCTGGTGGTGGCCCTCGGTGATGATGTTCGGGCCGCCCGATTCTGCCTCGCAGCACAACGAGCAGTCGATGCGCTGGAAGATCAAGCTGTTCACGAACGACGACCTGCGCCAAAAGTTCGTCGATCAGACGGTTCCGCAGGCCGAGCAACTGGGCCTCACGGTGCCCGATCCCGACCTGCGCTGGAATGAGCAGAGCCAGCATTACGAGATCGGGGCGATCGATTGGGACGAGTTTTATCGCGTGATCAAAGGCGATGGCCCGTGCAACAAAGAGCGCCTGCAGGCGCGCGTCGATGCGTGGGAAGACGGTGCGTGGGTGCGTGAAGCCGCGGTCGCGCACGCGGAAAAGCGCGCTGGCGATCGGAGCGCCGCATGAGTACGACGTGGCCGCTGTGGGAGATCTTCGTGCGCAGCGAAAACGGCCTTGCGCACAAGCACGTGGGCAGCTTGCATGCCGCCGATTCGGAGATGGCCGTGCAGAACGCGCGCGATCTCTACACGCGACGTAACGAAGGCGTGAGCATTTGGGTCGTGCGTTCGAGCGATATCGTTGCCACGGATCCGTCGGAGGGCGACGCGCTCTTTGCGCCCTCGGAAGACAAGACGTACCGGCACGCGACGTTTTACCAGGTTCCCGAAGGCGTCAAACACCTGTGAATTCGCACCTGGAATACGTCTTGCGTTTGGGTGACAATGCACTGATCTTGGCGCAGCGGACGGCTGGATGGGTTTCACGCGCGCCGATTATGGAAGAAGACGTCGCACTGGCCAACATCGCGCTCGACTTGTTCGGCCAAGCGCGGATGTGGCTCGAGTACGCGGGCGAACTGGAAGGCGCGCGGCGCGACGCCGATCGGCTGGCCTTTCATCGCGATGCCGTTGATTTTCGTAACGTACTGCTCGTCGAACAGCCCAACGGGGATTTCGGCGCGACGACCGTGCGCGGATACTTTTACGACGCGTTTGCTTACCTTCAACTTGGCGCGCTGTCGCGTTCGGCCGACGAGCGCATCGCGGCTATCGCGGCAAAGTCACTCAAAGAAACGGCCTACCATCTGCAGCGCAGCGAGGATTGGCTGGTGCGCCTGGGCGACGGCACCGACCTCAGTCACGAGCGCGCGCAACGTTCGGTGGACGCGTTGTGGCGCTTCACCGGCGAGCTGTTCCTGGGCGATGACATCGATGCTGCGATGGCTGCGCAAGGCATCGGCGTCGATCCGGCGTCGCTGCGCGACCAATGGAACGCGCGGATCGATAGCGGATTGGCGCGCGCGACGCTGACGCGTCCTGCCGACGGCTACATGCAGCGCGGCGGCAAGCAAGGGCGTCATTCCGAAGGCCTGAGCTACCTGCTGGCGGAGATGCAAGTCTTGCCGCGTAGCCAGCCGGAGGCCGTATGGTAACGAGCACGGATCTTCAGGCACGCGTGCTCGCATGGCTCGACGAAGTGCCCGACCCCGAACTGCCGTCGGTGTCGATTACCGACCTTGGCATCGTTCGCGACGTACGCGTGGATCGCAACACGGTGATCGTGGCGCTCACGCCGACGTATGCCGGCTGCCCGGCAACCGAAGTAATCGCCGCCGACGTGACGCGCGCCTTGCGCGAACACGGCGTGAATGACGTGCGCATCGAGCAGCGCTTGGCGCCGGCATGGACGACGCAGTGGATCACGCCGCGCGGCCGCCGCCGGCTTAGTGCCGAAGGCATCGCTCCGCCGAACAGCGGACTGGCCGATGGGATCGTGGTGTTGACCGAAGCGGTTTGCTGTCCAAGATGTGGGTCTTCGCGCACGAGCGAACTGAGCCGGTTCGGATCGACGCCATGCAAGGCGCTGTACCGATGCGACGACTGTCGCGAACCCTTCGACTACGTCAAGCCGCACTAGGGGAGCACCTTGGAGTTTCATCGTTTGCCGGTTGCGCGGGTGCGCAAGGAGACGCGCGACGCAATCGTCGTCGAGTTCGATGTTCCTGAGGAGCTGCGCCAGGCGTTTTCGTTCACGCAAGGGCAGTATCTGACGTTGCGAACGACGATCGACGGTGAGGAACATCGCCGTTCGTATTCGATCTGCGCGAGCCCCCGCGACCGCTTGCGCGTCGCGATCAAACGTGTCGACGACGGCATCTTTTCGGGTTGGGCACATGAAGCGCTGCGTGCGGGGGAACACCTCGAGGTCGCGCCGCCGCAGGGCAGGTTCTTCGTTACGCTCGACGCGGCGAACCGGCGGCACTACCTTGCCGTGGCGGCGGGCAGCGGCATCACGCCGGTGCTCTCGCTGATCGAGACGACACTAGCGGCCGAACCGCACAGCACCTTCACGCTGGTCTACGGTAACCGTTCCGCCTCCTCGACGATGTTTCGCGAAGACTTACAGCACCTCAAGGATCGGCACCTCGATCGCTTCGCGTTGATCTTCATCACCAGCCGCGAACGGCAGGAAATCGATGCGTTCAACGGCCGGATCGACCGGGAACGCATGGAGACGCTGTGCGACGGTTGGATCGATCTGGCGTCGGTCGACTACGCATTTCTGTGTGGGCCGGAGTCGATGATGGATGGGGTTTGCACGGCTTTCGATGCGCGTGGATTCGCCCGCGAGCGCGTGATCGTCGAGCGTTTCGTTACCGACGGCCGGGTGGCGCGCGAACGCAAGGAGCGAGCGCGCACGCAACCCGAACGGATCGCGCACGCCAGCGTCATCTTGGACGGGACGGTTCGCACCTTCGAAGTTCGCAAGGACACGGAATCCGTGCTCGATGCCGGGCTGCGGCAAGGGATCGATCTGCCGTTTTCGTGCAAGGGCGGCGTCTGCTCGACGTGCCGCGCGCAATTGACATCGGGAGAAGTGGATATGGACGTGCATTTCGCGCTCGAGGATTACGAAGTTCGCAGCGGCGTGGTGCTGATGTGTCAGAGCCATCCGGTCAGCGACGAACTCACCCTCGACGTCGACGCGATCGCGGCGCAGCTCGTATGAGCGTCATCGCCGCCGTCGCCGACGGGATCCTGCGCATCACGCTCGACCGGCCCGATAAACTCAACGCGATCGATGCGTCGCTGGCGCAAACGCTGCGCGAAGCGTTCGAGCGCGCAGCCGACGACTCGGCGGTGCGGGTGGTGCTCCTGGCTGGTAACGGGCGCGCCTTTTGCGCGGGCCAAGATCTCGCCGATCCCGGCGTCGCTCCGGGCAGCGATCTCGGGGCGACGATCGAGCGTCACTACAATCCGCTCATTCGCGCGATGCGCCGCTTGCAAAAGCCGATCGTGGCGCGGGTGAACGGTGTCGCAGCGGGCGCGGGCGCGAACCTGGCGTTCGCGGCCGATATCGTCGTCGCGGCGCGTTCCGCCTCGTTCATCGAGTCGTTCGCGCGCATTGGACTGCTGCCGGATTCGGGCGGTACGTGGATGCTTCCGCGTCTGGTTGGTCACGCGCGCGCAGCAGGCTGGGCCATGCTCGGCGAACGGATCAGCGCGGAGCAAGCGCACGCGTGGGGAGCGATTTGGCAGGTCGTCGCCGACGAAGCCCTCGTTGAGACCTGCGATCGGATCGCGCAGGCCCTTGCGCAGGCTCCGACACGTGCACTCGGTGCGATCAAGACGGCACTGGAAGAAAGCTGGACGCGCTCGTTGGATGAGGCGCTCGAGAGCGAGCGCGATCTCCAGCGGGTGCTCGGCGCCACGCATGACTATCGCGAGGGGGTCGAAGCGTTTTCGGCCAAGCGGCCGCCGGTGTTCGAAGGGCGATGAGCGACGACGCCCAGCACCTCGCGCAGCGCTGCGCCGATGCGATGTACGCGCGCGACTCCGCGTCCAAGATTGCCGGTATGCAGATCGAAGCCGTAGGCCCCGGATACGCCAAGCTCTCGATGATCGTGTTGCCGCAGATGCTCAACGGGCACGCGACGCTGCATGGCGGTGCGATCTTCTCGCTCGCGGATAGTGCCTTTGCGTTCGCCTGCAATTCGCGCGATGTCGCGAGCGTGGCGCAGCATTGTTCGATTACCTTTGTCTCACCGGGTCGCGAGGGCGAGCAGCTTTTTGCCGAGTGCCGCGAAAATCATCTCAGCGGACGATTCGGCGTGTACGACGCAACGGTTACCGGGGAAGACGGACGTGTGGTCGCCGTCTTTCGCGGACATTCCGCCGCCGTGCGCGGTTCGGTCATCAACGGAAAGGAACCCCAAGCTTGAACGCAGCGTTTATTTGTGACGGCATCCGCACCCCGATTGGACGATACGGAGGCGCGCTGGCCGCTGTGCGAACCGACGATTTAGCGGCGCTGCCGATGGCCGCGCTGCTCGCACGCAATCCGAACCTCGATCCGGCCGCGATCGACGACGTGTACTACGGCTGCGCGAATCAGGCCGGCGAGGACAACCGCAACGTCGCGCGCATGGCGCTTTTGCTCGCGGGTCTCCCGGTAAGCGTGCCCGGCTCGACGCTCAATCGTCTGTGCGGGTCGGGCCTCGATGCCGTCGCCAGCGCGGCGCGCGCGATTGCCGCGGGCGACATCGACCTGGCGATCGCGGGCGGCGTCGAGAGTATGAGCCGTGCGCCGTTCGTGATGCCGAAAGCAACGTCGGCGTTCTCGCGCGAGAACGCGGTCTTTGATACGACCATCGGCTGGCGTTTCGTCAATCCGGTGATGAAGGAGCGCTTCGGCATCGAGAGCATGCCCGAGACGGGCGAAAACGTCGCGGCCGAGTTTGCCGTGAGCCGCGAGGATCAAGACGCGTTCGCGCTGCGTTCGCAGCAACGTGCCGCGGCGGCAATCGCTTCGGGACGACTGGCGCGTGAGATCGTTCCCGTCGAGGTACGCAGCGGCAAACAGACGACGACTGTGGAGCGCGACGAACATCCGCGCGAGACAACGCTCGAGAAGCTGGCGTCGCTCGGGACGCCGTTTCGAATGGGCGGCACGGTGACCGCCGGCAACGCTTCGGGCGTGAACGACGGGGCAGCCGCGCTGATCGTTGCATCCGAACGGGCAATCAAGCGCTATGGTCTCACGCCGCGTGCACGCGTGGTCGCTGCGGCGACCGCCGGTGTCGATCCGCGTGTCATGGGCATCGGCCCGATTTACGCGACGCGAAAACTCCTGGAGCGCACCGGGCTTTCGCTGGGCGATTTCGACGTGATCGAGCTCAACGAAGCCTTTGCTTCACAAGCGCTTGCGACCATGCGCGAGCTCGGGCTGCCCGACGATGCCGCCCACGTCAACCCGAACGGCGGTGCGATTGCGCTCGGACATCCGCTGGGGATGAGTGGTGCGCGGCTCGCGCTGACGGCATCGATCGAGCTGGTCGAACGTAACGCCAAGCGCGCGCTCTGCACGATGTGCATCGGGGTGGGGCAAGGCATCGCTTTGGCAATGGAACGCGTATGAAACAAAGCGAGCTCGATCCGATCGAACGCGCGAGCCGCGATGAATTGCAGGCACTGCAGCTCGAACGCCTGCGCGACGTACTCGCCCGCGCCTACCGACACGTGCCGTTCTACCGCGAGGGATTCGATCGCATGGGCGCGCACCCGAGCGAGGTTCGCGAACTCGGCGACTTGGCACGCTTTCCGTTTCTCGAGAAGAAGCATTTCCGCGAGCAGTATCCCTTCGGACTGTTCGCGGTACCGCGTGAAGAGACGGTGCGGCTGCACGCCTCGAGCGGCACGACGGGCAAACCCACCGTTGTCGGCTATACGCAGGGCGATATCGATACGTGGGCATCGCTGGTGGCGCGCTCGATTCGCGCGGCGGGCGGACGCCCGGGCGACATCGTGCAGGTGTCGTACGGCTACGGCCTTTTCACCGGCGGCTTGGGCGCGCACTACGGCGCCGAGCGTCTGGGCTGCACGGTCATCCCGATGTCGGGCGGCCAAACCGAAAAACAAGTGCAGCTCATTACCGATCTGCGCCCGCGCGTCATCATGGTTACGCCGAGCTACATGCTCGCGATTGCCGAAGAAATGGAGCGCCAAGGCCTCGATCCGCGCTCGTCAAGTTTGGAGATCGGCATCTTCGGCGCCGAGCCGTGGACCGAGCAAATGCGTGGCGAGATGGAGTCGGTCCTCAATATCGACGCGGTCGACATTTACGGTCTCTCAGAGATCATGGGTCCGGGCGTCGCGGCTGAATGTCTCGAAACCAAAGACGGATTGACGCTGTGGGAAGACTACTTCTATCCCGAGATCATCGACCCGCAGACCGGCGCGGTACTACCTGACGGTGAATTCGGGGAACTCGTGCTCACGACGCTAACCAAAGAGGCGCTGCCGGCGATCCGCTACCGCACGCGAGATCTCACCCGTCTGCTGCCGGGAACCGCGCGGCCGATGCGCCGTTTACAGCGTATCACCGGTCGCTCGGACGACATGCTGATCATCCGCGGCGTCAACGTCTTTCCGTCACAACTCGAAGAGCTGATCGTGCGCGACGGACGACTTGCGCCGCACTACCAAATCTATCTCACGCGGACCGGCGCGCTCGACGAAGCGACGCTGCACGTCGAAACGCATGGCGAGTTCGACAGCGCGACCAGGGAAGATTGCGCGCGGGCGCTTGCCGCCACGATTAAGGCCTATGCGGGCGTGACGGTCCGCGTGGAGATCGTCGCACCACACGCGATTCCGCGTTCAGTCGGGAAAGCGATTCGCGTCGTCGACCATCGCCACGGGATGAGCGGCTAATCCCGCTCCAGCAGCTCGGCAGCACGGGCGAGGCCGTCGACGATCGCTTCGGGTGTCGGTGGACATCCCGGAACGCTCACGCTCGCGCACAGGATCGAGCCCGCACCCGAGCCGTCCTGGGACCACGGTCCGGTTCCGATCGCACAGTCTCCGATCGCGACCACGAGATAGGGACGCGGCGTTGCCGCGATCGTCACCTCGGCGGGCTCGAGCATGGCCTGCGTCATCGGGCCGCTCGCGGTAATCGCGTCGGCATGGCGGGGTGAGGCGACGATCGACCAGCCGCGCGCGGTGATGTCGTAGTCGGGTCCGGAGAGCGCGTTCAGCTCGTGTTCGCACGCATTGCAACTGCCGCAAGAGAGATGCCGGATTCCGAGCGATCGTTGAAAGGTTTTCACGGTCTTAGCGGTCCGCGCACGCGTAACAGAGATTGAAGCTTTTGTTCACGAGCGGAAAATCGGGCACGATGTTGCCTTCCATCGCGCGGACCACGATCGGCCAATTGCGAAACGACGCCGAGATCACATGAATGCGTCGCAGACGCCCCGCGTCGGCCTCCACGCAGAGTACCTCTGCTCCTCGCGGGCCTTCGCTTGCCGCGATCGTCCGGCCACTGACCGGTTCGATACCGTGCGGTTTGGCCGTCGCGTGTCCTCCGAGCTCTGCGAGCGCGGCGTCGATCAGGCACAGCGAATCGAGCGCCTCGGAGTATTTTATGCGGCTGCGCGCCAGCGCGTCTCCCTCGCGTGCAGACGGGATCGACGGCCGGATTTCCCGATACGCACCGTATGGCGCGATGGCGCGAACGTCACCATTTCCGCCCGACGCGCGCAGCGCCGGGCCTACGGCGCCGAAAGCGCGCGCGATCGCCGGCGATACGACGCCCGTAGTCTCGAAGCGGCCGATCAACGAACTCGTCGCGAAGAGCGAGGCACCATAGCGTTCCACGTCGCCGCGCAGCGCACGCAGTGCCGCGCGCAACGCGGCGGGATCGGCAAGTACACCTTCGCGGACGCCGCCGGGAACGATCGTGTCGAAGAGAAAACGGTGGCCGCCGTGCACGGCGCAGAGGCGCTGCACGCGTTCCTTCAATCGAAGGCCTTCGATCTGGCCGCGCTGGTAGCCGGCGGCGGCCGATGCCGATGCGAGGTCGAAGATATGGTTGTAAAGCCGTTCGAGTTCCGCGAATACGAGGCGCGCCCGTTCGAGGTGCTCGTCGCACTCCAATCCCGCCAGACGTTCGATCGCGCGCGCGTACGTCCACGAACGTGCGACGCTGCATGCGCCGCAAATGCGCGCAATCGACGGTGCGGCATCGAGCGCGCCGCGGCCCTCCATGCGTTCTTCGGTATGGCGGTGGCTGAAGCCAAGCTGCACGTCGAGATGGACGACGGTTTCGCCGCCGCTGTGCAACGTAAAGCGTCCCGGCTCGATGATTCCGGCGTGGACGGGGCCGACCACGATGGTTGTGAGCCCGCGCCCCTGCATCGCCGGCGTTTCTTGTGGCATCCCGCGCAGCGCAATACCGTGCTTACCGTGCATGTCGCGTTCGTCCCACATGAAGAGCGGAAGATCGGGAGAGCATGCGAACAGCTCATCACCGTCGCCCACGGCAGCAGTGAGTTCGTGGATTCCACCTTGCTCCAGAAAGAGGTAACTCGCGCGCTCATCGGACGCTAGTGCTCCCAACGCAAGCGCGTGCTCTGCCTCGTGGAGGACGCGCTGCTTGAGCGCGTGCGGCGGGATCCATGTTTCGCGATGGCTCATGGAAGCGGCAACCGTGTGAACGGCACGAACGAGCAGAGCAGCGCAATTGCCGCTACACCGCCGACGGCGGCCATCGCAAGGCGGGGCGAACGCAGAGCCGGATCGCGCGCACCGTGGCCGGATGCGGTCTCGATTGCCAGCCTCGCGAGCGCGGCGAATCCCAGCAGCAGTCCGATTAACGCAATTGCGAGGACGCCCCAACGATGCGCCTGCACTGCCGCAATGGCGATGAGAAGTTCGGAAAAAAACATGCCGAACGGCGGTAATCCCGCGAGCGCAATGAGGGAAGCGAGAAAGAGTTTTCCGGATCCCTCACGCCACAGGCCCTTGAGCGATCCAGCCGATGTGGTTCCGTGCGCACGTTGGACAGCGCCGATCGCGAAAAAGGCCGACGACTTCGAGAACGCGTGGTTAATCGTATGATAGAGCGCTGCAAAGGCAGCAAGGGGCGTATGAATGCCGAGCGCCAGCGCCACCAGACCGCTGTGCTCCACCGTGGAATAGGAAAGAAAGCGCTTCACGTCGCGCTGCGTGAGCATCAACAGCGTCGCCACGATGACCGAGAGGCTGCCAAGCATCAGCAGTGACGCGTCGAGAAGATCGCCGGCCGGCCCGACCGTGACGGATTGCACGCGCATGATCGCGTAGAGCGCGCACGAGACGAGCAGCCCCGAGAGCAGCGCGCTGATCGGTGCCGGCGCTTTCGAATGCGCGTCGGGAAGCCACGCATGCATCGGCACGAGGCCGGCCTTCGTCGCGAACCCCAGCGTCATCAACAGGGTGCCGACTTTAAAGAGCGGCACCGGCATCGACCCTGCGTGCGCGGCAATCGCCTGCCACGACAGACCGAACTGCGGGGAAAGACCGGCGTCCATACCGGCTCGTGCCAACAGCAAGATGCCAAGCAGAGCGATTGCAATTCCGAAGCTGCAGAGGATCAGATACTTCCAGGCCGCTTCGAGCGCCGTCTTTCCGCCGCTGAAGCTGACGAGGAACGTCGTCGTGAGGGTCGTCGCGGAGATGCCGATCCAGACGCCCACAAATGACGGCGACGTTACGCATAGCAGCATGCTGCTCCAAAACGCGCCGAGCAGCATGAAATAGGCGGGACGGCTGGCCCAATGCGCGCCGGGCCGTTCGATCGCGGGGAAGATGCTCACCGAGAACAGCAACGCGAAGAAGGCGATGACGCTTACCGCGATAACGAAGATTGCGGAAAGCCGGTCGAGATCCGGCAGTGCCATGCCTGCCAATACGACGGCCGCGGCGCCGAAGAGCAGGCGCAACGCGCGCCGTACGCTCTGCGATCCGACCGCGGAGGCGAGAACGGCGCCGGCGACCGGCGCGGCGATGGCCGCATAGAGCAGGCTCATCCGCGCAGTCCTCGCAAGGAGCGCACGTCGAGATGAGGATCGAACGCGACCAGCGACCGTGCGATCGAGAGCGCAACGAGCGTTGCGATGACGATATCGAACGTATCGGCCAGTTCCGTCGCTCCGGCAATGCCGGGCGCGAAGACCGCACCTGCGAGGCTGATCGCGCTGCCGAGCGCCAACAAACCGATGACATGCGCCAGAAGACTGCGGTGCAGCACCACGATCGCGGCGCTCGCGAACAGCGCCGTGAATACCACGCCCGCCAACGGCAAATGAACGAACGCATCCATCCGCCCGACCGCGGAACCGAGCGCGACCGACGCTACCGCCACGGCCACGCGCCATGCAAGATTGAATGATGGCAGCAGGTTTTCCCCAACGCCAAAGCGCCGTACGATCGCGACGATCACCAGTGGGCCTGCGACGAGTTTGACGACGGCGATCAGGACAAAGAGCGCGAGCGCGCCGCGGCTTGGTTCGTGCGGGAAGGCCAGCCACAGTGTCGCGAGCGTGAAGACCAGATATGCAACGAGGGCGGAGCGTAGTCGCGCATCGAGCATCAGCGCGACGGCCGAGAGGACGAGGACGAGGCCGATCACGAGCCCAGCCCCACCAGGTGGACGACGATGCTGCTAAGTGCAAGGATCGTCGCCGCGGCAAAGAGCGGCGGCACCTCGAATAATCGTAGCTTCGCGAAGGTTCGCTCGACGACGGGAATCGCGAGCGCGATCAGTCCGAGCCAAAGTATTACGGCAACCGCGCCGCCAGGTAACAGCAGCGCTGCGAGCATGAAGAGCGCGAGCTGGCGCACGTACGAGGCGTACTCGAGCAGCGCGAGGTGCCAGCCGCTATACTCGAGCAGCGTGCCCTCGTGGATCATCGTGAGCTCGTAGTGTGTCTCCTGATTGTCGACCGGCAGGCGTGCCGTCTCCGAAAGACAGACGAACAACAATGCGGCGCATGCGAGCACGCCGGCCAGCGTCGCGTCCGTACCAAGTGCCATCGAAACCAGGGCCAGAATCAGCGGCGCCTCGCTCAGGCTCGCGAAGGTCATTTCGCGACTGGCGGCCATGCCTTGAAAGGACGATCGGGTATCGAGCGACGCCAGAACGAGGACGAAGCGCCCGAGCCCAAGGGTCAGCGCGATGGCAACGGCATCGGCGGTTCGCGGCATCGCGCCAAGCGACGGGACCAGCGCGGCGACCGTTACGGCAGCGCCGGCGAGTATCCCGGGTGCGGCCGCGACGATCGGCGAGCATCCCGTCGGTATCAGCGCTTCCTTGCTCCACAGTTTGCGCAAGTCACGATATGGCTGAAACGGCGAAGGCCCGGGGCGTCCGTTCAAGCGCGCGCGCAGTGACGTCATGATGCCCTGTACGGCCGGCGCAAGCGCAAGGATGGCGAGCAGTTGCAGCGCCTGACTCATCGCGCCGCCGCCATCGCAGCAACGAGTGCAAGCACGGCATAAGCGAGATAGACGCGCAAGAGTCCACCCTGCACGATCCGTGTGCGGCGCGCGGTGCGTTGAATGACTCCGGCGAACGAGCGGGCGATTTCGTCGGGCACATAGCGTACGGAGGTGACGTAGGAGATCGCGCGTGGAAACCACGCCGACGAACCCGAATCGATAATGCGCTCGCGCGCCGGCAGCAACAGCTTTTTGAAGACGGTGCCGATGGGTTTGGCAAATGCCGTCGCGGTGTACTGCCCGCGGTGGGCCGCCAGCGATCCGCACGTCCATGTCGGAACGTGGCGAGTGCGCTTGGCCGCGTAGAGCAGCGCACACAGCGCGCCCGCGATCGGCAGCGCGGCGAGTCCCGCGGGAAGCGCCGGCAGTGCGCCTGCGTTGAGTGCGCCGAATCCGACGACCGCCGCCGCGACCGTTTCCAGCGGCCTAATAAGCAGCATGGGGAACAAACCGAAAGCGACTGCGGCAAGCGCTAGCCACGCGAGTCCACCAACCGATGGATCGAAACGTTCGACCGCGATGCGCGAACCCGATCGCTGTGTGCCGAGAAAGCCGATTCCCAGCAGTTTCACGTAGGCGAGCGCGGCCAAGCCGGCTCCCGTCGCAAGCGCGGCGATCGAGATCGCGGCCGTCGCGCGAAGCAGTATTGCGCCGCCGAGCAGTGCTTGAATGAACGCGTGAAAAACGAGCCATTCCGAGGCGAACCCGTTGGTCGGCGGAAGTGCGGCAGCAGCTAAGCATCCCACGAGCGCAAGTGGTGCGGTGAACCGCAGAACGCTCACGAGGCCGCCAAGATGTTCGAGATCGGTCGTGCCGCAAGCCGCCGATACGTTCCCCGCGACAAGAAAGAGTAAGCTCTTGAAAACGGCGTGCGCGATCGTATGAAACAGCAGCGCGATGAGCGCTGCGGCGGCGACGGGGAGATTTCCCAGGCTTACCGCCAAGAGCGATAGTCCGAGCGCGGAAACGACGACGCCGATGTTCTCGATCGAACTGTACGCGAGCAAACGCTTTATGTCGGCATCGACGGCGGCGTAGAGCCCGCCGGCAAGGGCTGTGACCAATCCCGCCGCCACGACGACGAGCGCGAATGTTGCAGGCGCCGGTGCGGCTAGAATCAGCGATGTCTGCACCAAACCGTAGACCGCGACGGCAAGCATCAGCCCCGATAGCACGGCCGACGCGTCGCCCGGAGCCGCCGGATGCGCGCGCGGCAGCCAAAAATGCAACGGCACCAATCCGGCCTTCGAGCCGAACCCAACGAGCGCGAGCGCCAGAACCCATAACCGCGTCGGCGCGGGAAGCGCCGCCGCCGCGCGGGCGATGCCGTCAAACGAGAAGCTCCCCGCATGGACGCCGAGGAGAGCGAAGCTCGCCAGGATGCAGAGCGTCCCGAGTTGGCTCATGACGACATACGAAAATACCGCGCGACGCACGAAGCGGCGTTCGTGATGGGCGGCGATCAAAAAGGCCGAGGTGAGCGTCATGCCTTCCCAGGCGAGCAGGAAGGCCGCGACGCTGCGCGCGAGGAGCACCGCGATCATGGCTGCGACGAAGACCGCGAATAAAAAGGCATAGTCCGCACGTCCGCGCTTGATCGAGCTGAGCGCGGCAGCCGGCGCGACCAACGCGATCGCGAAGAGGAACGGCCACGCGAGCGCGCCGACGCCGAAGACGAGGTCGAGCATCGGCCGGATCGCGTGCATGACGATCATGACGGTGTTATCCGAGCGTTTCGAGCATGACTTGGTTCTTGCGAAGCTGCCGTTCGTAAATGTCTCGAGCAACATCGAGGAGCTTCCAGATTGCCGGGTCGGTGACCGAATACCAGACCGACGTCCCTTCGCGCCGCGCCTCGACGAAGTTGATCGCGCGAAGCGCGGCCAGATGCTGCGACACGGTCGATTGCTCTGCATCCAGCGCTTCCTGAATGTCCCCGACGGTCATTTCTCCGTCGCGCAGCAGATCCAGGATGCGTAAACGCGTCGCATGGGAGAGTCCACGGAAAAACTCGGCCTTGAAGTGACGTATCACTGGCATATATTACTATATTCTAATATAACGGTTATAAGACTAAGGTCGTGCCATTGCATCGGCTTGGCCGAGTGCGCTGGGCCTGAGCCGGGTATAATTCGCGCATGACCAGAGCGACATGGAAGCCATACGAAAAGCACGGCGAGCTGACCAAGCGCAGCGACATCCCGGATAGCGCCTTTGCCTACCCGAAGGAGCGCAAAGAACCGCTGACCGATGCCCGGCACGTGCGCAATGCGATCGCCCGCTTCGACCAGACGACGGGCGTGGACGACAGCGAGCGCGAGCGCGCGTTCGCGAACATTAAAAAAGCTGCGAAGTACTACGATGTCGAGGTGAGCGAAACGAGCTGGCACGACCTTGGCCGCAAGCCCAGCACGGGCCGAACCGCCGCCGATCGAAAGAAATCAGCGAAAAAAGCTGCGGCTACCCGGAAGCGAAAAGCGTCGTAGGCACCTAGCTGCCGATTGCACGCTCGAAGATGGCTTGAGCGTGGATCGCTGCCGTGTTTGCGTAGTAGATGCCGTCCGCGGCGAAAAACGGCGTTCGCTCGGAGCCCGGAAACGCAAGTGGAAGCTCCGTGCACGCCAGCGCTACTGCGGTGTGCGCGCCGCAATGGTAGTCTCGGGCCAGTAACGCGAGACGCTCACGGGCGCCCTCGCATCTCGCGAATTGCAGTGATTCGATCAACGCGGTGACTTCCGCGTATGAAGATGATGGCGGTGTCCCGACGCGTATACCGTTCCGTTCGAAATGGCGGCGCATAATCGGCGACGCCATTGTGGTTTGCGTTCCGATCACGAGAAGTGCATCGATCCCCTTTCGGGCGCACGCCTGCGCTACGCTGTCGAACACGTTGATGACCGGAATGTCGATGCCGCTCGTTATGGGGCCGAATCGGTGATGTGGCGTATTGCTCGCGAGTGCTGCGATACGCGCGCCTGACATTTGAAGCCGGAGCACCGCTTCGCGGTGATATCGATCAAACCGGCTCCACGATTCGTCGTCGTCGCCGCCGATAAGGCTGAGCGCGGTTCCCAAGTCCAGCGACTCGATCGACAGTTCAAGCGGTTGTTGCGGAATCTGCTGCTCCGCCATTCGGCAGATCATCGCATAGTATTCGGCGGTCGACGGCCAGCCGAGTCCTCCGACGAGGCCGATTTTCTTCATCCTTCGTCGTGGAACCGACGGCTGTCGGCCGGTACTTGCTCGCGCTCGTTCATGCCATAATCGCGAACTACATTCCCAATGCGCAGGCGGTAGTTCGCAAAAAGTTCCCGGCGCCCACGTTGCTGAGCCACGCGATGCGCTTCGAGCGCGCGCCATCGAGCGACCGCGTCGTCGTCGCGCCAAAAGGACAGAGACAGTAGCTTGTTGGGCTCGGTGAGGCTTGCAAAGCGCTCGATTGAGATGAATCCCTCGATCTCGTCGAGCAGCGGACGTAAGGCTGCGGCAATATCCAAATAGTCAGCCCGTGCGGCGCCTTCGTTCCAGACCTCGAAAATCACGGCGATCATGCGGTGGCCTCCGTAAGCGCGCGCGTCCCCAGGACGGGTACGCGGATGTTGAGCGACGGGCGGAAGCCGTGGCGAGCGATCGCGCCCGGATCGAATGAGCGCGCGAGAGCGGTGATCGCGGCGTTCGCGATGACGGTTGATGCCCGCGCGCCCAAACATGCGTGAGGGCCTGTCCCGAATGTAAAGATGCGGCCCTCTGCGGCGGGATCGAGGTTCGCTGCGGCGAGTATGACCACGACCATGTCGCCGATTGCAAGGCGTTCGCCGGCGATCTCGACGTCTTCGCCGGCAAAACGTCGCGTGTTATGCACCGACGGGTCCCACCGTGTGCTGCCGCTGACGCACGCATCGAGGAGCACGGGATCGGCGAGCACAGCCCTTCGCTCGGCCCGAGTACGGCTGCCGAGGTGCACGAGCGTATTTCCGATTAGTCCGGCCGTTGCATCGTAATTTTGAAAGAAGCAGCCGATTGCATTCGCGCGTTCCAGGCCGGCAGAAAAGCACCCAGCGAGCAATGCGTCCAGGGAATCGACGCCGGTATTTCCCGCGACGGCATCCTGCGGGCACGTCGTAGGAGCAAATGCCCGTGCCACGGCGTGCGCGAGTGCGGGAATCGCTTTCGCGCGCTCCGGAGGCGCACCGAAAACGTGGGCCATCGCCCGTGAGGGCACATCGAACATGACCGCTTGCAGAAGCGCTTCGGCGTCGTTGTCGCGCTCGCGAATCGCGATACCGGTGAAGTGGTGCGCGGCATTCCCAAGCGTTGTAAGATCGATACCGGCCACGACATGGTGCGCCGCGTCGCGCGGGCCGGCGTGCGCCATCCCGTCGGTCATGCGCGCCATTCGTGCGAACACGTCGCCCAGCGGCGTGCCGATCAAGGCAGCCGGCACCACGTGGTCGGCGGGCCGTACGCGCAGCGCCGGATGTCCGAGCACGGCTTCGACAACTGCGGCGCCCGACGCGATCCAGGCGTGGAGAGACGAGTCGTAATAGAACGGGCGCTTTGCTACGAGGCATTCGTAATAGGGATAGGGATCTTCGTGGGTGACGGCTTGGAATGGGTTCATGTCCACAGCATAGCGGACCGGTCGTTCACGTGCGCGTGAAGGATGCCGTGTCGATCCCGAAGCGGCGTTCCAGCGCGCGACGTCCCGCCGCGGTGATCGCCACGGCGCGGTCATCGACGTTGCGTGCGATCCAACCGCGGTCCAGGAAGCATGTAAGCAATGCTGCGCCGACACTGCCTGCGAGGTGCGGACGGCGTTCGGTCCAATCGACGCAGGCGCGTAGGAACGCACGCCGCTGCGTGTGTGCCGCCTCGAGATCGATGCGTAGATCGCCGAAGACTGACTGCGCGTTGCGCCCGAGCTTGAAGTCCGTGCCGGACGACTCGACCGCTCTGTTGCGCACGAGCCAGTCGGTCAAAGCGACGCCGAGTCTGCCTGCCAGGTGATCGTAACAGGAACGTGCCGCCCGCAGGCGCTCGAATTGGGTGCTTTGCGCCAACGCGACGATCCGTGCGGGACGCGAAATCGCCGCAAGCGTTTCGATTGCGTGCGCGACGTCGCTTGAGGCTAGCGAGAAGAAGCGATGCCGTCCGTCGGCGCGTCCGGTCAAGAGGCCGGCGCCCAGCAATTTCTTGAGGTGGGCGCTTGCAGCTTGAGGCGTCATGCCCGCCCGCGCGGCAAGTTCCGACGCCGGAAGATCGCGACCGTCGAGCAGCGCAAGGAGCATCGCGGCGCGGCCGCGGTCACCGATCAGCGCGCCGATCTCGGCGATGTCGGGTTCGGCGCTGCGGCGGGATGAATGAACCTTAGCCATTCCGGTATCATACCGCATCAACACTTCAGTTCCGCGTGAAGCATTGATGTCGTTATGCCAGAGCGCCAAGCCGGAACGTGGCGACGAATGCCTTGAAGATCGTGCGAATGTCGCCGTCGGTGAAACGGACCTCGCGGGGACCGCTGCGCTCGAAGCCCGGAATCATTGCGACGTAGTCAGCCTGTTCGGTCTTGGCTAGGGCGATGCGCATCTCGATCGGGCTCTCGATTACGAATGGCTTAGCGGCGGATGCGTTAGCGACGGCGCGAGCGGCGCCCTCGGCGATCGCGCGCTGCGCGGCGGCCGGCGAGATCGAGTTTGCGCTGAGAGTTCCGATCGACTCCTTGACGATCACACCGTGAACCCAGGGCATCTGCGCCGCAATACCCTCGACCGTCGTGCGGTCACCGGTGACCATCAGCAGCGGGACGCCGTACGATCCGAGCAGCGCGGCGTTGATCGTCGCTTCGCTGCAGCGCACGCCGTTGAGGTGCAGGTCATAGATCACCGATGGCGTGTAGGTGTGGCAGAGCACCGCGTCCTGATCGCCGATGGCGCCGTGATAGCCGATGAAGAACGCGCCGTCGAAGCCGCCGTCGGCATCCTGCACCATCGAGTACGGTTTGCGGTTGCCGAAGATCACGCGAATGTCTTCGGGCAGATCGTCGAAGAGCAAGTTACGCATCGGGCCGTGCGAGTCGTTGACCAGCACGTTGGTCGCTCCCGCGCGGCGAGCTCCATCGATCGCGGCCGCGACTTCGAGCGTATAATACCGGCGATAGATCGCGTATTCGGGATGCGGCGTGCGCGCGTCGACCTGCTCCCAGCTTGTCACGCCGGCAACGCCTTCCATGTCGGTTGAAAGATAGAGTTTCATGCTGGTGCGTTCGCCGCTCCGCCGATCCGCATCGCGGCAAGAAACGCGCGGAAGACCGTCAGATAGTCATCGTCGCAAAAGCGCACGGCGCGGCCGCCGATCCGTTCGACGCGGGGAAGTAACTCCATGAAGTCGGCCTGTTCGGCTTTCACGGTTTCGATGACCAGCTCGATCGGCGGCTCGAAGGTAAAGGGCTTGGCATGCGGGAGCGACGCGAGTGCGTCGCGCGCGCCGTCGCGAATCGCGCTGCAGGCCGCACCCGGCGTAAGCGAATTGGCGCTGTAGTACCCGATGGGTTCTTTGACGACGACGCCGGTGATCCACGGAAGCGAGGCGCGCACGGTTTCGATCGTCGTGCGGTCGCCCGTTACCAGCACGACCGGCGTATCGTACAGCCCGAGGATCGCCGCGTTGAGCAGCGCTTCCGTGCAGGGCGTGCCGTTGATGCGCACGTCGTAGAGCGTCGCGTCGCTATAGGTATGCGAAAGCACCGCATTGCCTTGGCCGATCATCGCATGATAGCCGGTAAAAAACGCCGCATCAAAGCGCTCTTGCGCTCCTTGCGCCATCGAGAGCGGTTTGCGCGCGCCCGAGATCATCCGCACGTCGCCCGGCAGCTCGTCCCAGAGGAGGTTGCGCATGTCCCAGTGCGAGTCGTTGACCAGAAATTCAGTGCCGCCCGCGACGCGTGCGCCCTCGATGGCGGCGGCGACTTCGCGCGTCATGTAGCGACGATAGACCGGGTACTCGTGGGTGTTCGACGGGTCGACCTGCGCCCACGAGCAAACGCCGGCGGTACCTTCCATGTCGGCGCTAACGTAGACTCTCATTGGCTCGCTTCGCGCTGGCTTTCACGGGCTTCGGAAAGGCCGGTTTGCGCGGCGACATTTTTTGGGTTGGCGGCGAGTGCCCGCTGATAGAGCGGAATCGCCTGGTTGTATTTCCCGACCGTCAGATACATGTCGCCCAACTCGGTGAGAGCGACGTCGTCGCGCGGATGCGCCTTGATTCGTGCACGCAGCGTCGAGAGCTGCTCCATCACCGCGGCGGGCGGTCCCCCGCCTTGCACGTTCGTGCCCGACGTGTCGGTCATCGCGCTTGCTCCGCTGCCCGCGCTGTGCCCGAAAAGCGACCCGGTCACGCCGAAGCTGTCCGCGATCAAGTAGCCCATCAGGCTGAGAAACCCGACCGCAATCACCGCGACGATTGGAATGTAGATGCGCGGCGGCAGCCCGCGTCCGCTTTGTTGTGCCACCCGCGACGTTTTGGACGCACGGTAAAGCGAATCATTTGAACGCGAACAAAGCGATCGCTACGACCAGGCCGATCGCGGCCAGGACCGCGCCGCTGAGTATCGCCACCGCAGGCGGCATCGGTGCCGCCTTGTCCTCGCGGATCGCCGCATGCGCAATGGCATAGCGTCGCGTTCCGTACAAGGCTACAAGGATGCCGACGGCGGCCATCGCGACGCCGAATGCGGTAGAGAGGTGCGTTGCGGGCATGCTCTGGTGGGCGATGATCGAGAACTCGCGGGCAAAGAGCGAGAACTTGGCTACCACGAATCCAAAGGCGATAAAGGAGAGCGCCGTCCGCAGGTAGGCCAGAAAGGTCCGCTCGTTTGCAAAGTAGTCCCGGTTCTTCGTCTCCACCAAGAATCGCTTGGACAAAACGCGAATGAATCATGCGTGACGCCGTCGGAAGCCGACCTTCAACTGCTTTTCGCCCGCTTGAACTACCAGCATTTCAATGGGGAGATCCCTGATTGCCGCATTCGTTACAATGCGCGCTTTTCGAACGTCGCGGGGCGCATCACGTATTCCGGGTACCCGCTGCTGATCGAACTCTCGCCCAAACATTTTCAGAAATATCCGCAGGCGCTGGAGGAGACGCTGCTCCACGAGATGATCCACGCGTGGTGTTACGCGCGCTGGCGCGACACCGGCCATGGCGCGCGCTTCAAGAAGAAGATGCGCGAATGCGGTCTCACGTCGATCTACCACGACCTGGGCAACGTGCGCCCGTTCAACGAGTCGGCCAAACGCTACATCCTGCGCTGCGAGCAGTGCGCCTTCGAGACGCTACGCCGCAAGAAGCCGGGCAAGCCCGCCAGTTGCCCCCGCTGCGACAAGCGCCGCTTCAACCCCAAATTTCCCCTCACGATCTACGAGATCATCGGCTTGGAAGCGGTCGGCACCACGGTGGACGGCCTGCGGGCCGCTCAGAAAGGGGGCCCTTCCCCGACCTAAGTCCAGGCCGGAATCGCCGGGAAACGGCGAAGATAGGGGGGCCATGACGACTGTAAATAGCACCTCCAACGGGGCGGTCAAAACGCGCGTCGAGTCCGACTCGATGGGCAAGATCGACGTTCCCGCCGACCAGTACTACGGCGCGCAATCGGCGCGTTCGCTCATCCATTTCGACATCGGTGAAGGCACGTGGCCGAAGGACCGGATGCCCAAGCAAGTCATCGTTGCGATGGCACGGCTCAAAAAAGCCGCCGCGCTCGTCAACCATGATCTCGGTAAGCTCGACGACGAGAAGACCAAGCTCATCGTGCAGGCCGCCGACGAAGTGATCGCGGGCAAGCTCGACTCGCACTTCCCTCTGCGCATTTGGCAGACGGGCTCGGGCACGCAGACCAACATGAACGTCAACGAAGTCATCTCCAACCGGGCGATCGAGATCGCGGGCGGCGAGATGGGTTCCAAGAAACCCGTTCATCCCAACGATCACGTCAACATGTCGCAATCGTCAAACGATACGTTCCCGACCGCGATGCACATGGCCGCCGCCGAAGCGATGGTCGAGATGCTGCCCGCCGTCAAGGCGTTGCGCGACGCGCTCGATGTCAAAGCCAAGCAGTGGAAGGACATCGTCAAAGTCGGCCGCACGCACCTTCAGGACGCGACCCCGATTACGCTCGGTCAGGAATTCTCGGGCTATGTGAATCAGCTCGACCGTGCGATGGTCGCGATCAAGGAGTCGCTCAACCACATCTACGACCTTGCCATCGGCGGCACCGCGGTCGGCACCGGGCTCAACGCGCATCCCGAGTTCGCGGAGCGCATGGCCAAGAAGCTGGCGGAACTGACCGGCTTGCCCTTCCGCTCGCATCCAAACAAATTCACCGCGCTCGCCTCGCACGACGATTTCGTGTTTGCATCGGGCGCGCTCAAAACGCTCGGAGCGGCGCTGATGAAGATCGCCAACGACATTCGTTGGCTCGCTTCGGGCCCGCGCGCGGGGATCGGCGAGCTGATTCTTCCCGAGAATGAGCCCGGCAGTTCGATCATGCCGGGTAAGGTGAACCCGACGCAGTCCGAGCAGATGACGATGGTCGTCGCACAAGTGTTCGGTAACGATACGGCGATCAGCTTCGGCGCATCGCAGGGCAACTTCGAACTCAACGTGTTCAACCCCGTGATTCTCTCGAACTTCCTGCATAGCTGTCATCTTCTCAAGGACTCATGCACGATGTTCCGCGAGCATGCGGTCGAAGGGCTCGCGGCCAACGAGCCGGTGATCGCGAAGTATCTGGCCGAGTCGTTGATGACCGTCACCGCGCTTTCACCCAAAATCGGCTACGACAAAGCCGCCGAGATTGCTAAAAAAGCGCACCACGAGGGCTCGACGCTTAAGGCGGCCGCGCTCGGCCTGGGCTACGTGACGAGCGAAGACTTCGACAAGTACGTCATCCCCAAAGAAATGACGTACCCCAAGTAACGCGCTTCTCGCTAAAAGCACAAGGGCCGGCGCAATCGCGTCGGCCCTTTTTTGCATCAGCTATGTTCGGCGACGAAGCGGGCTAGCGTCTCGCGGACCACCTCGCGGACCTCGTAGAAAGCGATATTGTAGTTGGGACTGGCTTCCTGATGGGCGACGACGCGGCCGTGAACGGTCACCGGAATCGACCCCAGGAGAAAGCGAAGTTCGAGCGCGGATCCCACCGAGAGTTGGTCCGGCGAATTCATGAGAATGCCGCCGGTGGAGATATTGGTCGCGCGCGCGTTGCTGGGCTCGCCGCCGTCGCGCGTGTAGCGAACGTCGAAGTCGACGGGGATGCGCAGTGCGCCGCGGGTGAGTCCGTTACCGGTCTGGAGGTCGGGAGCTCGGCCCGCAGCACGCGCCTGTGCGGCTTCAACCGCACGATTGATCGCGGCCGCCTGCGCGGCGGTCGATTCCAACCGAATCGTGTATTGATAGCGCGGACCATTTTGCTTGCGGTCTGCGATCGTGCCGCTCAGCGCGATGGGCGGCGAACCATGAAGCACGACGTTGAACTCGGCGCTCGCGCCGATGTCGAACGCGTTGACCGAGCGCATGCGGCACTGCGAACTCGAGAGGGATTCGATGATCGCCATGACCGCCGCACCGCCGGCGGAACTGACCATCGTCGGGGCTTCGAGCGACGCGCTCGTCCCGGTATGCGAATCTGTCATTCGCCTCGATTCGGCAGGGATGTACCCGCCGCCCTCGCAAGCTCGGCGCGTGAGCATCAGTACGTTGTACGAGCGCAGCGACGGCCTGGAACTGGCACGCGCGATTCGCGCGCGCGAGGTCAGCGCCCGCGAAGTGCTGGACGAAGCCATCGCGCGGACCGAGCGCGTGAACGGCCACCTCAACGCGGTCACGGCGCGCCGCTATGATGATGCGCGCGTCGAAGCCGAGCGCGGTGCGCCAAGCGGCCCGTTCGGAGGCGTGCCGTTCGTTGCCAAGGATCTCGGACCGCCGCTGGCCGGCTTACCGATGACCATGGGTAGCCGCTACTTCGCGAATTACGTGCCGACCGAAGACCACGAGTTCTTCCGTCGCGTCAAGCGCGCGGGCGCAATCATCTTCGCTAAAACGACGACGCCGGAATTCGGGCTCCTGCCGTACACCGAGACCGTGCTCTTCGGTGCAACCCGCAACCCGTGGAACCTCGAACGAACGCCGGGCGGTTCGAGCGGCGGAAGCGCCGCGCTTTGTGCTGCGGGCGTCGTTCCGATCGCGCACGCCAACGACATGGGCGGTTCGATCCGCATTCCTGCCAGTTGCACGGGCCTATTCGGACTCAAACCCAGTCGCGGCGCAACGCCAACGACCGGCGGATTGATCGGCCAAGCCAACGTCGATCTGGCGGTATCGCGCAGCGTGCGCGACAGCGCTGCATTCTTTGACGCCGTACGAAATGGTGAGGGCGCAAGCGCCGCTGAAGCGGCAGTGCGCGATCCGCGCCCGCTGCGCATCGCGATCGCGCGCGGACCAATGCTGGGCCATGGTATCAGCAACGAGGCGCGTGAGGCGCTCGACGATGCTGCGGCGCTGTGCGCGTCGCTCGGTCACACCGTGATCGACGACGAACCGCAAGGGCTCGACTATGGCGCCGCGGCATACGCATTGTTGTTGATGTTCGCAAGTCAAGTCGGCTGGCACCTGGGAGCCGGAAATCCCACGCCGCAGCACCGTCCGCGTGGCGACGAACTCGAACCGGTCGCGTCCGCAATGCTCGCGATCGCCCGCACGATCGCGCTGGACGAATTGACGACCGCGGTGGCGGTGCAGCGCACGTTGGCGGCCGCCTACGACGCGTTCATGGAGCGCTACGACATCATCCTCACGCCGACACTCGCGGCGCCTCCGGTGCGCATCGGGGAACTCGCGCTCAAACGCGCCGAGGTGATGCAGATCGGCGTGCTCACGCGCGTGCGCGCACCGTCGCTGATCCGAAAAGCCGCGCGCGACATCTCGGCACGGATGTTCGATTGGCTGCCCTACACGCCGGTGTTCAATTTGACCGGACAGCCGGCGATGTCGGTGCCGCTGCATTGGACGGCCGACGGCTTACCCGTGGGGGTACAATTCGCGGGGCGAACCGGCGACGACGCAACACTGTTTGCGCTCGCCGGACAACTCGAACGCGCGCGGCCGTGGTTCGACCGCCGACCGCCCGCGCTCTAGTGAATGATGTGTCGTAGCCCCAGCGAGGCAGCGACGAGCACGAGCGCGATTCCGACGAACATCAAGAGTTGCGGCGATTCCAATTTGAGCGAGAGCCGAGCACCGATCGGGCCGCCGCACAGGCCCCCGGCAACAAGCGGTATCACGTCGCTGCGCAGGATATCGTGCTGCAGCCCGTGGACGATCAACCCCGTGGGCGCGGTGAGGATCAGCACGAAGTGCGACGTGGCGCTGATCGCATGCGCGGGAAGGTTTGAGAGATAGAGCAGCGACGGAACGACGATCACCCCGCCGCCGATACCGAACAAACTCGACACGATACCGACGCCGAAGCCCAGCGCGACGGCAGCACGATACGACATCGGCTTGCCCGATCCTGACGGATGTTCGGATCGCGCCGCCATGCGGTGCTTGGCATTGAAGATCATGTCCGCCGCGACGACAAGCAAGAAGACCACGAATGCCCAGTCGAAGAGTGACGCGGAGATGTGCGCCGCGGCGACCGCGCCGAGAATGCTACCCGGCAGGCCGCCCGCTGCAAAGAGCAGCCCCAAGCGAACGTTGACGCGCTTTTGCAGCAGATACGTAAATGCACCCGCGCCGCTGTTGGCCGTGACTAGGACCAGCGACGTGCCGGCCGCTTCGGCGGGCGGAAGGCCGAACACGAGGCGCAGCAGCGGCACCAGAATGAATCCGCCGCCTAGGCCCACCATGGAACCGATAACGCTGGCGATAAACGCGGCGGCAAAGAGCTCCAGCCCGTGCTGCATGCCTCGATTATGCGGTAGCGGGGCGCAGCGTGGCTGCTGCATCGGTCTGCGCGACGGCGTCTTTGACGTCGCGAATGTTGTAGATGCGGATCGGGTCTTTCTTACCCTTGACGGTCACCGGTTCCAGTTCGTCGGCTACTACGAAATCCGCGACCTCCTGATAGGTGTAGTCGCTAATGATGATTTCGCCCGCCTTGGCGACGTTGTAGAGCCGGGCCGCGAGGTTAACGTTGTCGCCGATGACCGTGTAGTTCATACGGGAGCTGGCGCCGAGATTGCCCATAACGACATCGCCGGTATTGATCCCCATACCGACGGTGAACTCGCGTTTGCCCTGGGCTTTCCACTTCTCGGCCAGCTCCAAGATCTTTTTCTGCTGCGCAACGGCCGCGCGCACCGCGTTGGCCGCGTCGTCGGGTGTCTGGTACGGTGCCGAGAAGACCGCCATGACGCAGTCGCCGATGAATTTGTCGACGTAGCCGCCGTACTGAAAGATGATCGCACACATCTCTTCGAAATACTCGTTGAGCTGCGCGTAGATCTCTTCGGGCGTCATGTTCTCGGACATCGCCGTGAAGCCGCGGATGTCGCTGTAGAAGATCGTCGCCTTGACTTTCTTGCCTTTAAGGGCGAGCGCGTTGCGCGGGTCCTCGTGCGAAAGGATGTCGGTGACGATCGCCGGGCTCACGTGCATGCCGAAGAGGTTGGTCACCATGCGCTTTTGCGCGCCTTCGTAGATCACGCGGTACAGTCCGACGAACAGTGTCGCGAGCACCATTGCCAGCACGACGTGAACCAGATCGATCCAGATCAGCTTCTCGACAAACAGCGCGATATTGATATAGGCATAGACGACCGTCGCGACGAGCGACGCCGCGATGGCGAGCGTCGTACGAATCAGCGTGAACAGAAACGCGATGAGCAGCGGAAGGAGGACGATCAGCAGTACGTCGAGCCAAAGGGGCGACGGCCGGATCGAAATCCCGCGCATCAATTGGTCGGCCAGGCGCGCATTGGTAAAGAGACCTGGCGTATTTGCCGCGCGCGCGGTTTGAACGAAGTCCGCCTGCGCCGCGGCCGTATTGCCGACGTAGATGATCGCGCCTTGCGCAAACGGGCGTAGGTCGGAGATCTTCTCGGAATAGGCGTCCGAGAACGAGATCACGCTGCGACCCGGAAAGGTCGGATTGTGCTCTTCGACGCTCGCGCCGTTGTCGGCGGTGTCTTGCTCGGTTTGAAAGCTTGGTGCGACGAGCAGGTAATGACCTTGCGCATCGGTAGGTAGCGTCGCAAAATCGATACGCTTGTGCTCGTAGGCTTGCACGGCGGCGGCGGCGAGCGAGTAGAACGTCTCGTTGGCCAGTCTTCCGCTGCCCGCGGTCGTGATACGCATCGGTTGCCCGATGAAGATGCCACCGGGTTCGTCGACCGACGTGAATCCGCTGGCGGCGGCGTAGGGCGCGAGTGACGGCGTGGGCGGCTGAATGCCCAGCTGCCCGCTTGCCGTCGTGTTGAGCGTGTAGGCAAGGACCGTGGGCACCATTTTCATTCCGCGCGCGAAGGCCGCATCGTCGGCCGGATTGGGTGCCGGGTCGATGAAATCGATATCGAAGACGACAGTTTTGGCGCCCGCTTGCGCGAGATGCTCGAGCAGCGTACCGTACACACGGCGCGGGAACGGAAAGACGTTGAGCGCTTTGACTTTGCTGTTGTAGCTCAGCTCGTCGATCGTGATGATCCCGAGTTTTGGGTTCTTGTCGTCGGCGCTGTCGTAACGCGGCGTTCCTAAGCCGAGGCGTTGGGAGAGTCCAAGACCCGCGTAGTGGGCCTGCAAATCGGTGACGCGGTGCACGAACGGAATGGCGTCGTTGTTCACGACTCGCAGCACGATGCCGATCAGGCTAGCCAGCGCGCCTAAAGCCACCGCAATGAAAAGCGTGCGCAACCGTGCAGACATTATCGAGCCTCCTGCGCCGCGTGCGGCGCTCCGAGGGAGCGGTGGTTAGTTGTTGACGCGTCCGATGTAGCGGCGATCCCGCGTGTCGATCTTGATTAGGTCGTCCGGATTTACGAAGAGCGGAACGTTGACCGTCGTGCCGGTCTCGAGCTTCGCCGGCTTGCCGGTGTTGGTCGCCGTGTCGCCCTTGAATCCCGGATCGGTCTCAACGACGCGCAGTTCGACGTGCGGCGGAAGATCGACGCCGATCGGCACGCCTTCGTGGAGCTGGACGTCGACGACCATGCCGTCCTTGAGGAAGTCCGCCGGATCGCCGATGACCTCGCGTTGGATCGTGATGTTTTCGAACGACTCCTGGTCCATGAAATGAAAGCCTTCGGCATCGTTGTACAGCATCTGCATCTGGCGGTTGTCCACGGTCGCGCGCTCGAGCTTTTCACCCGCGCGGAACGTCCGCTCCAGGGTCGTCCCCGTCTTGACGTTCTTGAGGCGGGTGCGGACGAAGGCCGCGCCCTTGCCGGGCTTGACGTGGAGGAACTCGATCACGGTCCACAGGTTGTTGTCCACCAGGATGGTGACGCCGTTGCGCAGGTCGTTCGACGAAATCATGACCCGCCCAGATACGGGCCCGGCGGGCGGTCTCCCTGGTGCCTGGGCCCCGGCACCTAGCGGAAGAGGCGCAAAATCGTATCGGACAGGCCAGTAGCCTGCGCGAGAACCGAGGTAGCGACTTGGATATCGACCTCTTCCTGCGTGTAGGCGGTGCTGGCGACGCCGACGTCCACATCGGTAATCGCGGACTGCGATGCCGTAAACGCTACCGATGCCGTGTCGTCGTCGGTGGCGTCGATGCCGAGTTTGATGATCTGCGCGCCGATCTGCGCGCGAATCGCGGTCACGCCGGTAAGCGCGTGGTCGATTTGTCCGATGGCATCTTGCGCTGCGAGCGTCGGATCTGCACCACTCGCAACGATGACGGTGACGTCGGCAACGCGCAGAGCGCTTGCATTCATGGCCGGGATGCCGAGCTGGAGCACGTCGCCTTCGTCGGCTCCGGATTGGATCGTCAGGGCTGCGTTGTTCGCACCGGTCAGCGCGGCCGTGGACTGCAGAACTTTGACGTAGGCTGTCGAGCCGACGTCTGCGGCGGTGACGTTTCCGATCGTCGTGACGACGCCGTCATAGAGCATCGCCCGTTCGTTCGGAGCGAGGAGAAATGGTGACGTGACCGACGTTTGCGTGGCTGTGTCGTAGAACGACTCCTGGACGCCGATCGTGCCGCTTTGGTTGACGACGGCGAGCTTGATCGTGCCGTCGACGGTATCGATCAACGGGGTGCTTCCCAAGCCGAGCGCCGACCACAGCTCAAAGTTCCCGCCGAAATCATTGGGTATTTTGGCGGAGAATTCGACCGACTCGCTGGTGAGACTTCCCGCGACGACGGTCCCGTAGCAACGATTTGATTGGTGGTCCCATTGGGTGAGGGCGATGTGCCGGCCGTCGTCTCGATTACGTACGCGGTCGTTCCGACTGGAGCGCTATCCGTCGCTGAGCTGCCGTAATTAAACGTATACGTTCCCGGACCGAAGTTGGCGGGCATGAACGTTTGGTTGCCCCCGTAGATGTTCACGCCCGCGGCTTGTGCCTTGTTGAATGTTGCGATGAAGCTGGTGGGGCTGACGACTTTTTGCACGACGATCACGTCGTTGGTGACAAACGACGTGTAACCGACCTGGAGAACCTCGCCGGCATAAATCGGCTGAGAACCGCTCGAAACGGTTACGAGGTGCGTGCCGGTCGAGACCGGTGCCGTGAGCGTCGTATTGACGACCGTATTCGCGACGTCGCCGGAGATGCCGTTCGCGCCGAAGATCGCCGTGATCGTGCCGTTCGCCGTGTCGACGGATTGCACGGTGACCTGTTTACCGTCGAGCGAGAAGATCGAGCCGGGCTGGATGTAGGCTGTTTCGGTGACCTTGACCGTTTGCGGCGCCGGCGAAGCGGCGACGGCTTGCTGCAATTGAAACTCAATTGTCGGCTCGATCGTATCGGTGAATAGCGACGTATTCGAGAGCACGAAGCTCGGCGCACTGGGCGTGCCGGCCGGCGCAGCCGTTGCGAAGAGCACGCTATTGGCGGTGATCGTGGCGCTGGCGGGTTGCGCGGGTTGAAACCCCGCGTGGCTACCGTCGAGGAGTGACGCGCCGTTGAAGTTCGTGTTTTGCGCGATGCGATCGATCTCTTGAAGCAGTTGATCGATCTCGGACTGAATGTCGGCGCGGTCGCCCGTGCTGGTGATCGTGCTCGCTGCTGAGATCGCGAGCGCGCGCATGCGAAGCAAAATGTCGGTCGTTTCCGCAAGCGCGCCGTCGGCGACCATGGCGGCGTCGCGCGCGGTCGTCACATTTTGCGACGCGGTGTCGAAGGCTTGGGCGTGCGTTTGCAGCGTGGTCGCGATCGCGTTACCGGACGGATCGTCGGCGGCGCTCGCAATGCGGAGGCCTGACGAAAGTTGGCGCACCGTTGAAGAAAGCTTGGCTTGATGCTCGCTGAGTTGGAGATCCGCCTCGTTCGCGGCCAGATTGTTCTCGATGCTAAAGCCGGACATCGCCCGCCCTTTGTAAAGCGCTTCGCTAGCGTCTGGCTTCGAATAGGCGAATGGGGCCCTCGGTTCCTTTTCGCAGGCGCTCCAGGTTCTCGCGATGGGTCCACAGGATCAGCACGGCAAGGAAACAGCCCAGCACCGCCGGTGCCGGCTCACGCGTGAAGAAGAACAGCGCGAACGGCGAAGTCACGCTTGCGAGCATCGACCCGACCGATGAATAGTGGGTGAGCAGCAGCGCTCCGACGATCCACACGGCGACCACCACCAAACCGGCCGGCCATGATAGGGCGAAGATCGCACCGATCGCGGTCGCAACGCCTTTCCCGCCCTTCCAGTTCAGCCAGGGTGAGAAGCAGTGCCCGAGAACGGCGCTCGCGCCCGCGAGGCTCGCGAGCGTGGCTGTATCGGAGAACATATGCAGCGCGGCGAGTACGGGAATCACGCCCTTGGCCGCGTCGAGCAGCAACACGGCGACGGCCCCGGGCTTGCCGAGCGTGCGCAGCGCGTTCATCGCGCCGATGTTGCCCGAGCCGTGTTTGCGGATATCCGTCCGGTACACGAATCGCCCGATCAGATAACCGAACGGAATCGACCCGATGAAAAACGAGAGCAGAACCGTGAGCAGCACGGCTGCGGCCGGAGCGATCACCTGTGGCCCTCGCGGTCGTCCTCGCGCCGCGGCCGGAACTCCAGCGTCAGCGGAACGCCCTCGAAATCATGGTGCTGGCGAATCGTATTCTCGAGGAACCGCTTGTACGACGGCTGGACGAGATCGGGATCGTTACACGAGAACATGAACACCGGCGGATGCACGGCGGGTTGGGTCGCGTAGTAGATCTTGAAGACTTTTCCGCCGGCTGCGGGCGGCGGATGTGCGACCACGGCGTCGCGGATCAACGCGTTGAACGGTCCGGTCGAAATGCGCCGGTCGAGGTTTTCGGCGACCTTCGTCACCACCGGCATCAGGCTGCCCAGACGCCGTTTGGTCTTGGCTGAGAGAAACGTGATCGGTGCGAAACGCGCGAACGGAATCAAGTCGTGGATCACGTTAGAGAGTTCGCCTTGGCTATATTCGCCCTGCTGCTCGAGCGCGAGATCCCACTTGTTGCCGACGATGATCAGCCCTTTGCGTTCCTCGATCACCAGGCCCGCGAGGCGGCGGTCTTGGGCCGTGACGCCGACCATCGAATCGAACACGAGGATGGCGATATCGCAGCGCGAGATTGCGCTGAGCGAACGTAGCGCGGCGTAGTATTCGATCGCGCCGTGAGCTTCGGGCTTTTTGCGTACACCCGCGGTGTCGATCAGGCGAATCGTCTGGTCGTGCCAGCGCAGGATCGTGTCGATCGAATCGCGCGTCGTGCCGGGAACGTCCGAGACGAGCACGCGCTCTTCGCCGAGCAGTGAATTCAGCAGCGAACTCTTGCCGACGTTCGGACGTCCGATGATCGCTAGCGCGAGTTCGTCGCCACGCTCCGCGTTTGGAGCGTCGGGCGGCAGCGCGTCGACCACGCGGTCGAGTAGATCGCCGGTCCCCTCGCCATGGATAGCCGACACCGCGACGGGCTCACCAAATCCCAGGCGAGAGAATTCGCCGTAAACCGAGGCCAGGGCGGCGGGCGATTCGCATTTGTTGGCGACGAGCACGATATGCCGCCGCGTCGAGCGCAGGATCTGCGCGACTTCGATATCGAGCGGATTGAGGCCGACCTGCGCATCGACCACGAAGATCACGGCGTCGGCTTCTTGGGCGGCCACTTCGGCTTGGCGTCGTGTGGCGTCGGCAAACTCTTCGCCCAGCGCGCTCCCGGCATCGGGATCGATTCCGGCGGTATCGACCACGCTAAACGTGCGGCCACGCCACTCGCACAAGGCGTACAGGCGGTCGCGCGTCACGCCCGGGGTATCCTCGACGATCGCCAGGCGCTGCCCGATCAAGCGGTTGAAGAGCGCGCTCTTTCCGACGTTGGGGCGCCCGACGATGGCGACGGTGGCGGGGCGCAGCATGTTGCCGTCCGCGATGGGTGTCTCTTGCACCGGCTCTCCTTTCGGAGCCCTCGTAGGGTGGCCCCCCGCCCGGGCGGTTCCCGATGGCGGAGGCAGGCGCAACCGGCTCGAACATCCCGCGACGCCCATGCCTAGCATTTACATCGAAACCTTCGGCTGCCAGATGAACGAGGCCGACTCGCAGTACATCGCCGACCGGGCCGTCTCGGCTGGGTACCGGATCGCTACGAAGGCGGAAGACGCAAGCGTCCTGGTGCTCAACACCTGCACCGTGCGCGACAACGCCGAACGCCGCGCGTATGGGCGCATGAACCACCTCAAGACGCTCAAGGACCGCGATCCGGCCGTGCGCCTGGTGGTGATGGGTTGCCTGGCCGAACAGGACCGCGACCGGATGCAGACCTTGGCGCCGCACGTCGATGCGGTCTTCGGCACGAGCGAACTTGCACAACTGGGCGACCAATTGGTGAGCTGGTCCGCCGATGCGTCCTTCGAGGCGGCTGCGGGCGCACCTCAGGATGACGGGGGCGGAGACGGCGAGATTCTCTATCGGGCGATGGGCGGGACGGCCGATGCGGTGGTCGATGCGTTCTCGCATCTGCGCGCGTTCGTCACGGTGCAGCGCGGGTGTTCCTACTATTGTACGTTCTGCATCGTGCCGCACGTGCGCGGCCGTTTCGATCACCGGCCGATGCGCGAGATTTTGTCCGAAGCGCGCGAGCACATCGCGCATGGTGCGCGCGAGATCATGCTGGTCGGCCAGACGGTCAATGCGTGGCGCGATCCCGCCGACGGTCAGGACTTCGGCGATCTGTGCAAGGCGGTTGCCGCCCTTCCCGGGCTCGAACGGCTGACCTTCATCTCGCCGCACCCCAAGGATTTCACCGAAAAGATCGTCGCCGATCTCGCGCAGGTGCCGCAGCTCAATCCGCGCGTGCATCTGCCGCTGCAGTCGGGCAGCGACGCGATGCTGCGCCGGATGAACCGCAAGTACACGCGCGCGCAGTTCGAGGAGAAGCTGGGCTTTTTCCGGCGCTACCTTGCCCAACTGGGCCGTCACGACGGATATCATCGTGGGTTTTCCAGGCGAGACCGAAGAAGATTTTGCGGCGACGCTGGATCTGGTGAGCACCGGCGTCTTTGCCAATGCGTTCATGTTCATCTATTCGATTCGGCGCGGCACGCCCGCGGCGCGCTGGGAGCAAGTTCCGCACGGCATCGCTTCAGAGCGCTTCACGCGCTTGATGGATGCGCAGAATGCCGCCTCACGTGCCTACCACGACCGCAAGATCGGGACGACCGTGCGCGCGCTGGTTGCCGGGCCGTCGAAAAAAGACCCGAACAAACTTGCCGCAAAAACGACGGACAATGTCACCGTTATCGCGCCGATGCCGCCGGATTACGACGAGGCGCTCTACGCTCGCGAGCCGTGGCTGGATGTTGAAATCGAAACCGCGCGCGTCTGGGGATGCACCGGCACCATCGTGCGCCGTGCCGCGCGCTATGCCGACGAAGGCGCCGCCGTCGCGCGTCCCGTCATCGACTTGATTGCCGGGTAGCGCTACGCTATTCCACCCAGTCGGGCAGCCCGTCGAGCACGCTGAACACGTCGCGAACCGCGAACGTAAACCACGGGAACGGCTCGTTCGCAAAGCGCCCGTCCTGCGTGAAGTACGTGTGTCCCGCCGTCGTGTACGCGTCGATCGTTCGCCCGCGGAAGTCGACGTCGAGTACGAGTTGCGCGCCGGTGGCAAGGTAGCGCGCGATCTTGCGCTGTACGTATGCGGCGCTGTCGCCGCGCGAGCGCACTTCGATCGCGATGTCCGGCGAGAACGGCGGCTCGTCCTGATCGTCGTAGGACAGCCCGACGAAGCGGTCGGGGTAGAAAAACGACACGTCGGGGATCAACTTGGTCTTGGTGCCGTCGAGCTTGCCGAGGGCGGCGTCTCCTTCGACCGCGATGATGCCGCGCCCGGCGGCGGTCTGCTCCAAAAGCGATACGATCCGGGCCTGGGTGGTGCCGTGGCGAACGCGCGGGCTCACCTTGGGGTGGGCCTCGCCGTCGAGATATTCGATGAACTCGGGCTCGGTGCGATACTGAATTTCCATACTATCCCCATGCGTATCCTATCATGCGCTCTAGGGGCGGCGACAAGGGGCGGCAAACTACCGCTGCTTCACGACTCATGAGCGACGCCGTCAAATACTCCCCGATGCTCGAGCAGTACTTCGGGATGAAAACGCGATATCCCGAAGCGATTTTGCTATCGCGCGTCGGCGACTTCTACGAGGCCTACGGCGACGACGCACAGACGATCGCGCAGGCGCTGCAGATCGCGCTGACCAGTAAGGAAGCCGGCGCGGGACGGCGCGTCGCGATGGCCGGCGTACCGCACCATGCGCTCTCGGGCTATCTGCATAAACTCGTCGCGCAGCGTTTTATCGTAGCGCTGGCCGAGCAACTCGAAGCTCCTATTCCCAACAAGCTCGTGCGCCGCGACGTCGTGCGCATCGTGACGCCCGGTACGCTGATCGAAGAGCAGTTGCTCGACGGCAAGAGCAACAACTACCTCGCGGCGATCAGCGCCGTGGACGACGTGTTTGCGATCGCGTACGCCGATGTGTCGACCGGCGAAACGGCGGCGACCGCGATCTCAGGCGATAGCGTGCTCGACGACGTTCTGGCTGAACTTGCGCGTATAGCGCCGGCCGAGATCGTCGCCGACGTCCCGCCCGGCGTGCGGGCTGCGATGGCGGCGGTGCTGGAAGCGTCCGGGGCGCGCGTCACCGCGCCTGCCATCGGGCTGGTCGACGCCGCCGCGCATCTCGATCTGGACAGCATTTCGGCCGACGAAGCGAGCGCCGTTCACCGCGCGCTGGGTGTGCTGGGCGCATTCATCAAACGTACGGCGGTCGCAGGCGCGGCGGCAAGCATGCGCGGCGCTGTGTTCTATCGCCGCCAGGAATTTCTCGCACTCGACGCTTCTACGCGCAAACATTTGGAGCTGACGAAAGCGCAGGGTCAGAATCCGCGCGCGACGCTGCTCGCAACGCTCGACCGCTGCGCGAGCGCGATGGGCTCGCGGATGCTGGCGCGATGGATCCTCGCGCCGCTGGTCGATGCCGATGCGATCGCACAGCGACAGGACGCCGTGCAGACGCTGATCGACGAGCACGCACGGCGCGAAACGATGCGCGAGATCCTCGCGGGTTGTTTCGATCTCGAACGCATCGCGCAAAAGATCCACTTCCGCCGTGCGCTTCCGCGCGATCTCGCGTCGCTGCGCCGCACGCTGGACGTAATGCGACCGCTCGCGCAAGTTGCTCCGCCCGCGCTCGCGACGACGATCGAACGGATCGGCGACTTCTCGGCGCTCTACGACGATTTGCAGCGTTCGCTCGTTGATGAGCCGCCCGCGCAACTTACCGACGGCGGCGTCATTCGGCCCGACGCTGACGCCGAACTAGCGCAAACGGTCGCGCTGCGTACCGACGCGCGCGCGAGCCTCTCGGCGCTGGAGGAACGCGAGCGCGAGCGCACCGGCATCAAGACGCTCAAAATCAAATATGCGAGCGCCTTCGGCTACGCGATCGAGATCAGCAAGAGTCAAGCTGCGAACGTTCCCGCCGACTACGTACGCAAGCAGACGTTGACGACCGGCGAGCGCTTCATCACCCCGGAACTCAAAGAACTCGAGCTGGCCATCTCGACCGCGCAGTCGCGCCAGCAACGTCTGGAAGAGCGGCTCTTCTCTGAATTGGTCGAGCGTGTTGCGCAGCGTACCGACGATCTGCTAACGGCGGCGGATGCGCTCGCCCGTATCGACGTCTTCGGCGCGCTCGCGCAATGCGCGGCCGAGCGCGGCTACGTCAGACCGCAGTTCGGACACGAGAGCACGATCGTCATCGAAGACGGACGCCATCCGGTGATGGAGGCGGTGTTGCACACCCATTTTGTGCCTAACGACCTGCGCCTCGATCCGGCGACGCACCGCTTCATTCTACTGACCGGCCCGAACATGGGAGGCAAGTCGACATACCTGCGACAAGCCGGGCTGCTGACGATCATGGCGCAGATCGGCTCGTTCGTCCCGGCGCGCGCGATGCGCTTGGGTGTCGTAGACCGTATCTTCACCCGCATTGGGGCTGGTGACGACCTCGCCTCGGGGCAGTCAACCTTCTATATGGAGATGGCCGAAGCGGCCAACATCTTGCGCCGCAGCACGCGCCGCTCGTTGCTGCTCATCGACGAAGTGGGGCGCGGAACCGGCACGATCGACGGTCTTTCGATCGCACAGGCGATCTGCGAGTATCTGCTCGGGCTGGACGACCAGGCGCCGATGGTGCTCTTCGCCACGCATTTTCACGAGTTGTGCGCACTGGCCGATCATTGGCCGCTCGTCGCCAACTACCACATCACCGCGGTCGAGAACACCGCGCGCGACGGCGCGCCAGTCTTTTCGCATCGTGTGCAACCCGGCAGTTCGTCGCGTTCGTTCGGCATCGAGGTGGCGAAGATGGCCGGGTTACCGGCGGCGGTCGTGGAGCGCGCGCAAGAGATCGCCGACGCGCTCTCGGGGCATCCAGACCTTGAAACCCAGGCACCGCTGCGGCGCCGGCTCCCCAAATCCGCCGATCCAGCGCATCAGTTGTCGTTTTTGGGCTAGCCGCTGTCGTTTTTGGGCTAGCCGCTTCTTCATTTCTTCCCGGGACCTTCGCGCACGCCGGTTAGGCTGGCGACATGTTGACCAAATCCATATGGTTACGGCTTGTGGCAACGATTGTCTTTGCGATGCTAGCCGGGAACGGTACGGCGAGTGCGATGCCGAATTTCGCACAGGCGTACGGCGTGCAGTGCTCCGTCTGCCACACCCAGGTGCCGGCGCTCAACGCCTACGGGCGGTACGTTCAGCGCACCGGTTATGCCGCACTCGATCCGCACGTGCTCCGACGTGAATATCCCCTCTGGATCGACGCATCGGCGACCTATACCGAGCAGACGCCTAACGCGGCCGTGTGGCAAGGCGGCAACGTCGCGCTGCATGCCGATGGCGCAATTGCCAACGACTGGACGTATCACGTTCAGCAGTGGCTCGTGCAAGGCAACGAACCCGGCGGCTTGGATGCCGCATGGGTGTCGTACAATAATCTCTTCGGGCGTTCGGGGCACCTCTTCGTCGGAAAAATCGAGGAGCCAGCACCGTCACCGCTGAGTCAGTGGTTCGACGTCACGGGCCTATCGGAGAATGCGGCTGCCGAGATGACGGTTGGAGAACATTCCTACGATCTCGACGCGAACCGTTGGGGTACGAAGTTTGCCTATGTACGCGGGTCGCTCGACGCGGAAGTCGCCTACTCCACATCCGGTACGGATCTCGATGGTTTCAACGACTACACCAACGACACCGACAAGACCGTGCAATACCGTCTCGCGTTCGCCAATCCGACAAATCCGCTCGAGTTCGGTTACTATGGAGCGCGCGGCTCGTTTCCGCTCCCCGAGGGCGGCACCGACCAATATTACGTCAACGCGTTCTACGCCCAGCGCGATCCGGTCAAGGGCGTCCCGGGTTTTTTGGTCACCTATCAGATGGCCTATGACGGGAACCCTGGGGGCGGCGATCCGGCTGCGGCAAGCAACGGCACGTCGGTCGAACTCTACGACAACATCGGTCCCAAGGCGATGCTGTCGGTCGGTAAGCAGTTCACCAACGACGGGATGGGCACGCAGACGCAGATCGGCAACATCGATCTCTCGTACCACCTGATGCGTTTCGTCCACGTCTACGCAGAAGAAGCGTTTAGCCAGCAGCAGAAGCCCACGTGGAACGGTCTGGTCTGGTTCGCGCTTCCGGTCGGTCCGCTCTAGAGGCGCCCTTTCGCGGATAATCGGCATGCCGGGCGAATACCGCCCGGCATGCTCGCGTCTACGATTCACGTGCTCGACCCCGTCACCGTCGGACAGATTGCCGCCGGTGAGGTGATCGAGCGGCCGCAATCGATCGTCAAGGAACTGGTGGAAAATGCGCTCGACGCCGGTGCGTCGCGCATTACGGTCGTCCTGGAGCGCGGCGGCACCGAGCGCATCGAGATCATCGATGACGGTGCGGGCATCGCGCCCGACGATCTGCCGCTGGCGGTGCTGCGTCACGCAACCAGCAAATTGCTGCGCGCCGATGATTTGGAATCGATCGGCACGCTGGGCTTCCGGGGCGAGGGCTTGGCCTCGATCGCAGCCGTGGCACACGTCGACGTGGTTTCGCGTACCGCGGCAAACGCCGTGGGTTCGCGCATCGTGGCGCACGCCGAATCGGCGAGCCCGGTCGAACCCGCGGCAAGCGCGCCGGGGACGCGCGTGACCGTCACCGATCTCTTTGCCAACGTTCCCGTGCGGCGTGAATACCTCAAGAGCCCGGGCTCGGAATTCACCCGTATCTCGAGCTGGCTGACCAGTCTTGCGCTGGGCTATCCGCACGTGACGTTCGTGCTGCGCCACGACGGAAAAGACGTGTGGACGATGCCTTCGGCGCCTGACCCGCGGGAACGCCTGACGATGGTGTTCGGGAAAGAGGCGGCCAGCGCGCTGATCCCATTGGAGCCCGATGCCGCGCGGATGCTTGACGGCGACGTGCGCGGCTACATAAGCGCTCCCGGCTACGATCGTGGCGATCGCCGGATGCAACTGCTCTTTGTCAACGGCCGGCTGCTGCGCAGCACGCTGCTCGCCGGGGCATGGAGCGCCGGATACGCGACCTTCGCGATGATCGGCCGCCAGCCGTACGGCGTGTTGATGCTCGATCTGCCGCCCGAGCACGTCGATCCCAACGTGCATCCCACCAAGAGCGACGTGCGACTACGGTACGGCACGCAGGTGTTCGATGCGGTCCGCCGCGCGATCGGAGCGACGCTGCATCATCACGCCGCCGCGCGTTTCACCGATCTCTCGGGGCGGACGACGCTCTCGCTTGCGCCGCAAGGTATCGATACATCCCTCGCGCACGTGCAATCGCTGTTCGAACATTCCGTCGGCGATCCGAGCGACGTACCGGGGCCACGCATGCGCGTCCTCGCGCAGCTTGACCGTACGTTCATTCTCGCTAGCGACGGACGCGGATTGTTGCTGATGGACCAACACGCCGCGCACGAGCGCATCGCCTACGAGTCGATCGTCCAACGCGCGCGAGAGGCGGCGCCGAGCGAGCCGTTGCTCGTGCCGGTCGTGGTGGAACTGGACGCGCACCAGAGTGTCGCCCTGGATCGCGCCGCGGCGCTGCTGCGCGAGGGCGGCCTCGAGATCGAACCGTTCGGAGAGCGCAGCTATCGGATCACGGCGACGCCGGCCGGATACGGCGCGCGGGCGTTCGATCTGCAAGGCTTCTTGGACGACTTAACCGACGAGCCGAAGATTCGCGACGTGCGCGAACGTATCTGGGCGTCGCTCGCGTGTCATTCGGTGACGGTAGCGGGCGAGCGTTTGGAGATCGACGAGATGACCTCGCTGGTGGAGCGGTTGGCGGTGTGCGCCAACCCGATGCACTGTCCGCACGGGCGGCCGACGATGGTGCGCCTGGACCCCACCGATATCGCCAAGATGTTCAAGCGGTTGTGACGCAGAGCCCGGGCGTGCTGATCCTGGCCGGTGCGACCGCATCGGGCAAGACGAAGCTCGCGCTCACGCTCGCGCAACGTTTCGACGCCGAGATCGTCGGGGCGGATTCGCGCCAAATCTACCGCGGGATGCCGGTTGGCACCGCCGCACCCTCGCCGGAAGAATTGGCACTCGTGCAGCATCACTTGATCGGCTTTTTGGATCCGCACGAACGGTATTCGGCGGCGCGCTTCACCGCGGATGCGGTACGAGCGATCGAAGCGATCCACGCGCGCGGACGCCGCGCGATCGTCGTCGGCGGCACGGGATTTTATCTGCGGGCGCTAACGGGCGGCATCGCGCTCGCGCCGCAACACGACGAAGCACTGCGCGAGCGTCTCGCACGCGAGGCGCGCGTACATCCGCCCGAAGTGTTGTGGGAATGGCTGCGCATTCGCGACGCGCGAAGGGCCGCCGCCCTCGATCCGCGCGATGCGTATCGCGTGATCCGAGCGCTCGAGATTGCGCTCGCGCCTCCCGCGCCACCGCGCGAAGACGCTTCACGTACGTTGGGCGATGCGGGTATTTCGTTTGTGAAGATTGCGCTCGACGTTCCGATCGAGCGCATCGACGAACGCATTGCGCTTCGCTCCGGCTCCATGCTCACCGGCGGCCTGCTCGAGGAAGCCGAGCGGATCGGAACCGGCGCCGTCGCGGCGAATGCGGTCGGTTATCCGCAAGCGGTCGCGTTTCTACGCGGTTGGAGCACGCTGCCCGAGTTGCGCGACGCGCTCGTGCGAGCGACGCGTCGCTACGCGCGCCGCCAACGTTCGTGGCTGCGTTCCGAACCGGGCATTGTCTGGGCCGCGCCCGATGCGGTCGAGCAAGCGGCAAGGGAAAAGCTCGGCTGGTCGTAAAGGGGACCTTATTATGCCCGTCAGTCTTCAAGACGGTTTTCTCGCCGAATGTCGTCAAAACGGCACGACCGTCACCGTTTCGCTTATGAACGGGTTTGTATTGCGTGGTACCGTCAAGGGCTTTGACCCGTTTACGGTGCTGCTGGAGTACGAAGGCGCGACGCATTTGATTTACAAACACGCAGTTTCCACGATCTCACCGACGGCCGGCCCATGAGCGGCCGCGTAGCCGTCGCCAAGATGCACGGCGCGCGAAACGATTTCATCGTCCTCGATGCGCGCCGTCAGTCCGTTGACGACCTTTCCGGGTTTGCCGTTGCCGCGTGCGATCGTCACGCGGGCGTCGGCGCCGACGGCGTGCTGGTCGTCGGCTCATCGGAGCGCGCCCCGGTCTCCATGCGGGTCATCAATTCGGACGGAAGCGAAGCGGAGATGTGCGGAAACGGCGTCCGCTGCGTTGCCCGGTACCTCGACGAGCGCGGCGAAGGCGGCGAGTTCGCGATCGATACGCTTGCGGGAATCATCGCAACCCGCGTGATCGAACGCGGCCCGGTCTACCGGGTGCGCGTCAATATGGGAACACCGCACATCGAAAGCCGCAACGTGACCGAAGCGCACAGCGCAATCGTGGAGACCGGAAATCGCCACGTCGTGCTCTTTCGTGACGACATCGAAGCGGTCGATTTGCTGACGCTCGGCGAAGCGACCAAGAGCGATCCACGTTACCCCGGCGGCATCAACGTCCACCTCGTTACGATCCTCGACGGCTCTTCGCTGCGCGTGAGGCACTACGAACGCGGTGCCGGACTAACGATGGCCTGCGGAACCGGTGCGGTCGCCTGCGTGGTCGCGGCGATCGATCGCGGTGTCGTGCGCAGCCCCGTTCTGGTCATGTGCCCGGCGGTGAACTGACGATCGAGTGGGACGGGAGCGGCGATGCCTTTATGACCGGACCAGCCGTGCACGTCTTCGACACGACGGTCGACGTATGATCGGGCTAGCCTACTGCGACCGCGACGGACGCATCTACTATGATGAGGAGCGTACGCCGCTGGCCGATGGCGGGGTCGTACGTGAAGCGGCGCCGGACGAGTTGATTCCCGCGCCGCCGGGAACCGTCGAGATGATTTTGCCCGGGCGGCTCGCGCGGACGACGACCGGAAGCGTGCGCGGCCAGTACGCGCTTGCGGCAATGCTGCCGGCGGGATACACGCGGTTGCTGGTACCGGCCTACGATCGTCGTCCCGACGCACCGCCGTTACCGCTGTTCGGCTATACGTTCGCGTGCGTCGTGAACGACGAACTCTATGTCGCCGCCATGAAAACCGACGAGAGCGAGGACTGGCAGCCGCGGCGTTTCGCTGCCGGCGAGTTAGAAGCGCTGTTGGACCGGCGCATGGCTACGGATCCGGGGAACCAGGTGCTTGCGCAAGTGGCGCTCTGCTCGCGCGAATACGGCTGTTTCACGGCGCAGAACGTCTTTCTCGAACGTGGCGAAGCCGCATTGCCGGTCTCGCCGAAGTGCAACGCGCGCTGTATCGGTTGCATCTCCGAACAAGAGCCCGACGCCGGCCTGCCTTCACCCCAAACACGTATCGCCTACGAAACGGCGGCCGACGAGCTCGCCCGCATCGCGCTGCACCACCTCGAACGCGTCGAGGACGGAATCGTTTCGTTCGGTCAGGGGTGCGAAGGCGAGCCGTTGCTCCGCTCGATCGCAATCACGGCCGCGATCGAGCAGATCCGCGCGCGCCGTTCGAACGGTACGATCAACCTCAACACCAACGGCAGCATGCCGTCCGCCCTCGAGCGCTGCATCGACGCGGGACTCCAGGCGGTGCGGATCAGCTTGAACTCGTTCCGGCCGACCGTGTACGCTGCGTACTACCGTCCGATTGGCTACGAACTCGATGACGTGCTCGCGTCGATCCGCCTGGCTTCGCGGCGCGGATTGCGCGTGAGCTTGAATGTGCTCACCCATCCCGGCGTCACCGACGACGCCGACGAGATCGAGGCGATGCGCGCGTTTCTGCGTGAGGTTCCCGTCACGATGATTCAAACGCGCACGCTCAACATCGACCCGGAATCCTATTTTGACGCGGTCGGGCGGCCGAAGGACGCGCGCGGGATGCGCGCGGCAATCGCCGCGATCCGCGACGCGCACGTTGCCGTCGGCAACTTCACGCACACGCATTGAAGCTCTGGCATATTGCCGCGCTGATCGCGGCGGGTTTGATCGTCGGCGAAGCGCGGCCCGGATATCTGGCCGAGCTGTTCCGCAGCGCGACACTCTACGTGTTTCTTCCCGCGCTGATCTTCGAGGCAGCGTGGCAACTCGATCTGCGGCTGATGCGCCGTTCTTGGCAGCCGATCGTCCTACTTGCCGTGCCTGGGGTCGTGGTGACGGCAGCGCTGATCGCGTTGATCGTGCATGGTTTAGGCGGCGTGGCGCTTGGCGGTGCGCTGGTCCTTGGTGCGATCTTATCGGCGACGGATCCGGTGGCAGTGACGGCAATTTTTCGCCGACTCAACGTGCCCGCGGCGCTGGCGACGATCGTCGAAAGCGAATCGCTGCTCAACGACGCGATCGCCGTGGTCGCCTATCGTGCGATCATCGTCGCGGTCACGACTGCGGCCGGTGCTGCCTCGATCGCACAGGTGAGCACGATCGCGTTGCTGGGGTCGGCGGCCGGCATCGTCGCCGGCGCCGTCGTCGGCTATCTCGGTTCGTTCGCGCTGCGCCGCAACGTGCATCCGCTACTCCAGACGCTGGCCACGTTCGCTGCCGCGTATCTTGTGTATTTTGCGTGCGAGTCGCTCGAGTGGTCGGGGATCTTCGCGGTGATCGCGTGCGCGCTCGTGATGCGCGAATTGCAACGCCGGTACGAGATCGTCGGCATGGCCCGTAGCGTCGAACGCGCCTGGCACGTCGCTGCGACCGCGGCCAACGCCGCGTTGTTCTTCTTGGTCGGCGCGGCGGTCGAGCCGGGACATCTGTGGTCGGTCCGCAGCGTGCTGGGAATCACGATCGGCGCCGTACTGGTCGCGCGCATGGTGCTAGCGTACGGCTTACTGGCCATCGCGCCGCCGATGCTGCGGACCTGGAAGACCGTCGTGCGGCTGGCGGGCGTGCGGGGAGCGCTCTCGCTCGCGCTGGCGCTCGGAATTCCCGACCAGCTCCCAGACCGGGCGACGATTATCGATGCAACATTTGCGGTCGTGATCGCCACGCTGCTCTTTGGAACACTTACCTACAGCCGGCGCATCGGGAGGCTCGACCTCGATCAACCCGTGACCTAGAACCGTCCGAACGGATCGTCCGTTCGGCGGCTGGCGGACGCCGGCGCCGCGCTCTACGCTGGTCGAGATGTTTCACGCCCTTGTGCTAGCGGCGACGCTCGCTACGCCCACACCGACCCCCGCCTATACCCTCGACGGTGCGTTTTCGCTCTACAGCGCGCACACTAGCCCGGATGCAACGAGCCTGACCGATCTGAGCAACGGGCTTTTGACGCTCACCAAAACCGGCGGCCAGCTTCGCTTTGCCGTGACGGCCGGCGTGTATGCGTTTCCCACCGTCGGGCAACCGCTCGTGTCTACGACGCAAGCGGGCGCTAACACCGCCCTCTACGGCTACGTTCCCGCCTACGACCTTGCGTACGTCCCCAATGCGCACGTCACCGTGAGCGTGGGGCAACTCGCATCGCTCCTGGGTCAGGAGAGCGGGTTCACCTACCAAAATATCAACGTTCAGCGTGGCCTGCTCTGGGCCGCCGAGACGACGTTTTCACGCGGCGTTCGCGTCGCGTATGCCAACGGGAAGATCACTGCCGATCTGGGCTACGACGACGGCTTTTATTCGGGCAACCGCGGTCGTGCGATCGACGGATTGGCCGGATGGTCGCCCTCGGCGAATACGTCGTGGCAATTTGCCTTCACGTTGCCGGGAGCGGATACGCCCGGGAACGCGACGGCGAGCGTTGCCAACAAGCGCGAGTACGACCTGATGCTCGCGCAGCAAGTCGGTAAGCTGCAACTGCTGCCGTACGTCCTGTTCGTCCAGTCGCCGGCGTCGAGCACGCTCGGATACACAAGCAGCGCGCATTCGACCGGCGTCGCCGTGTTGGCGAACTACGCATTCAGCGGCGCATACAGCGTAGGCGCTCGCTTTGAGTCATACGGAAATGCAAGCGTGGCGAACGATCTTTCGGCCAATGCCGACCTCGTCGGGTACGGGCCGGGCAGCTCTGCGACGACTTGGACGATCACACCCGCCTGGCATCCCGGTCCCTTTTTTGCACGCGTCGACATCTCGAACGTAACGCTGCACGACTTCACGCCGGGCTTGGGGTTTGGAAAAGCCGGCGCGTCAAACAATCAAAACCGCGTTGTCGGTGAGCTGGGGGTTCAATTTTAAACATGCTCGAGATTCTCTTGACATTGCTTACCATCGTCTGCTTCGTCATCTTGGACTACTATGTGTCCGGATGCGAGAAGGTGTAAGGCGCCATGCACTTCGACGACATTCTCGGTCTCATCCTCACCATCGCCGGCCTCGTGTATCTGATATACGCGATGCTGCGGCCTGAAAAATTCTAGGAGCATCATGACTGCGATCGGTTGGCTGCAGGCCATCTTCTTTTTTGCCATCGTCCTGGCGTTGACCAAACCGCTGGGGCTTTACATGACGCGTGTCTTTTCCGGCGAGCGTACCTGGCTTTCGCCGGCGTTCGTTCCCGCCGAGCGCTTGATCTATCGTCTTGGAGGTGTGCGCGAGAACGAAGAGATGGCATGGTACACCTACACGCTGGCCATGCTCGCGTTCTCGGCGGTTGGCTTGCTCTATCTCTACGTGCTGTTACGCACGCAGAAGTGGCTGCCGCTCAACCCGCAGCACTTCGATAATCTTTCGCCCGATCTGGCTTGGAACACAGCGGTCAGCTTTCTAACGAACACCAACTGGCAGTTTTACTCGGGCGAGAGCACGCTGAGCTATTTCACGCAGATGGCTGGGCTCGCGTGGCACAACTTCGTGTCGGCCGCAGTCGGAATCGCGATCGCGATCGCGGTGATCCGCGGTGTGGTGCGCACATCGGTCAAGACGCTCGGAAACTTTTGGGTCGACCTGACGCGCTGCTGCCTCTACGTGTTGTTGCCGGTCTGCGTGGTCGTTGGCCTGTTCTTCGTGTGGCAGGGGATTCCGCAGAATTTTTCGGGCTACCAGAACGTCACGACCGTCGAAGGCGTTACGCAGACGATCACCGGCGGACCGATGGCTTCGCAGGAAGCGATCAAGGAGTTCGGCACGAACGGCGGCGGCTTCGTCAACGCCAACTCCGCATCGCCGAACGAAAATCCGAACCCACTGACCAATTTCGTCGAGTTGATCCTGATCTTCTCGCTCGGAGCCGGCTTGACGTATACGTACGGTCGTATGGCCAAGAACACGCGCCAAGGCTGGGCGATCTTTGCGGCGATGGCGATCCTGTTCTTCGCCGGATTCACGCTGGCGTATTGGGCCGAAGCCGCCGGAAATCCGATCGTGCACCAGATGGGAGTCGCGGGCGGCAACATGGAGGGCAAAGAATGCCGCTTTGGCGTCGCCGGATCGGCGCTCTTTGCGACGGTCACGACCGACACGTCGTGCGGTGCCGTCAACTCGATGCACGACTCGTACATGCCGCTCGGCGGCTTGGTCCCGCTGGTCAATATGCAACTGGGCGAGATCGTGTTCGGCGGTGTCGGCAGCGGCCTGTACGGCATGATCATGTTCGTAGTCCTTACGGTGTTCATCGCCGGACTGATGGTCGGACGCACGCCCGAATTGCTCGGAAAGAAGATCGAACGACGCGAGGTGACCTTTGCGATCCTCGCCATCTTGGTCACACCGGTGCTTACGTTAGTGCCGACGGCGGTTGCTGCCCTTACTCCCGCGGGCCTGGCCACGCTCAATAACGCCGGCCCGCACGGGTTCTCCGAGATCCTCTATGCGTTCACGTCGACCAACGCAAACAACGGTTCGGCTTTCGCGGGTCTTGGGTCGAATCTGTTTTACAACGTTGCGACCGGTATCAACATGCTCTTTGGCCGCTTCGCCGTCGCTATTCCGGCGCTTGCCCTCGCGGGTTCGCTGGCCGGAAAGAGGGCGGTGGTCGAGAGCACCGGCACGTTCACCACGTATTCCGGTATCTTCGTCGCTTTGCTGCTCGGCACGATCGTCATCGTGGGCGCGCTCACGTTCCTGCCCGCCGACGCGCTCGGGCCGATCGTCGAACATCTGCTCGTTCTCCAAGGAAAAACGTTCTGATGCTGTCATCTCGCCGTTTGGACCGCCGCCCGAAGGCGCGTCCGCTGTTCGATCGCGCGATCGTCATTCGTGCGATCCTCGATTCGTTTGCCAAACTCGACCCGCGCCCGATGATGCGCAACCCCGTGATGTTCATCGTGGAAGTCGGCGCGGCCGTCACGTCGCTGTTCTTTGCCCGCGATCTCATTTCGCATACCGGGAACGCCGGGTTTGACTTCGCGATTGCGGCATGGTTGTGGTTCACGGTGCTGTTCGCGAACTTCGCCGAAGCGGTTGCGGAAGGACGAGGTAAGGCGCAGGCCGAGACGCTGCGCCGGACCAAATCCGACACGCAAGCGCGGCGGCTGCGCGACGATACCGAGGAGTTGGTCTCGTCCAGTACGCTGCGTAAGGGCGATCTCGTGCGCGTCGCCGCCGGTGAAGTCATCCCCGGCGACGGCGAGGTCGTGCATGGTGCGGCCATGGTCGACGAGTCGGCGATCACCGGCGAATCCGCGCCGGTCGTACGCGAAGCCGGCGGCGATCGCAGCGCGGTCACCGGCGGCACGCGCGTGCTTAGCGACACGATCGAGATTCGGATCACTGCGAATCCCGGCGAAACGTTCCTCGATCGCATGATCGGTCTGGTCGAAGGCGCGCAGCGGCAGAAGACGCCCAATGAGATCGCGCTCTCGATCCTGCTCTCGGGCCTGACGATCGTGTTTTTGATCGCGGTTGCGACGCTGCTTCCGTATTCGATCTACGCCGGCGCGCGGCAAACGCTGCCGGTGTTGATCGCGCTGCTGGTGTGTTTGATTCCGACCACGATCGGCGGATTGCTCTCGGCCATTGGCATCGCGGGCATGGACCGGGTGATGCAGCGCAACGTGCTTGCGATGAGCGGGCGCGCGGTCGAAGCGGCCGGCGATGTCGATACCTTATTGCTGGACAAGACAGGAACGATCACGCTGGGCAACCGTCAGGCGACCGAAATCATCTGCGCGCCGGGTGTCGAGTCCCTCGACGCCGCTCGCGTAGCGTATCTGTCATCGCTCTCCGACGAAACGCCCGAAGGGCGTTCGATCGTGACGCTGGCGTCGCAGCAGGGCGTCAAGGAAGACCTTTCCGCCGATACGGTCTTCGTTCCGTTCAGCGCGTACACGCGCATGAGCGGTGTCGACATGGCCGGCGGCGTGAACATTCGCAAGGGTGCTCCCGATGCCGTGCTGGCGTGGGTTCGCGAGCAGGGTGGAACGCCGCACGGGGAGCTTGCCCAGCACGTCGAGCGTATCGCGCGGGCCGGCGGCACGCCGCTGCTGCTCGCGCGTAACGCCACCGTCTTGGGCGTCATCTACCTCAAGGACATCCTCAAGCCGAACATGCGCGAACGGTTCGATCGTTTGCGCGCGATGGGCATTCGCACCGTGATGATCACCGGCGATAACCCCTTGACGGCGGCGGCGATTGCGTCGGAAGCGGGTGTCGATGATTTTCTCGCCGAGGCAACGCCGGAAGCCAAGATGGCGTTGATCAAGCGCGAACAGAACTCGGGGCGCCTAGTCGCCATGACCGGCGACGGTACCAACGACGCTCCCGCGCTCGCCCAAGCCGACGTCGGCGTGGCGATGAACTCGGGAACGCAGGCGGCCAAAGAGGCCGGAAACATGGTCGATCTCGATTCGGATCCGACCAAGCTCATCGAGGTCGTCGAGATCGGCAAACAGTTGCTGATGACGCGCGGTGCGCTCACAACCTTTTCGATCGCCAACGACGTCGCCAAGTACTTCGCGATTCTCCCCGCGATGTTCGCCGTCGCCTATCCGGCGATGAACGTGCTCAACGTCATGCACCTGGCAACGCCCGAGAGTGCGATTCTCTCGGCGGTCATCTTCAACGCGCTGATCATCATCGCGCTCGTGCCGCTGGCGCTGCGCGGGGTCACCTACGTGCCCAAGGGTGCCAACGCCGTACTTCGCCAGAACGTGTTGATCTATGGCGTCGGCGGACTTGTCGCGCCGTTCATCGGCATCAAACTGATCGATCTGCTGCTCACCGTGCTCCATCTCACGTAGGAACGACATCATGCTCAAACATTTCGGAACATCCGTGCGCATCACGATCGTCAGCGTCATCATTTTCGGCCTGATCTATCCATTTGCGATGACGGGGGCGGCGCAACTGCTCTTCCCCAGCCAGGCGAACGGGTCGATGGTCTCCGCCGGCGGCCGTGTCGTTGGCTCGCGGATCATCGGAGAGCTGTGGACCAAGCCGGGCGATTTCCAAGGGCGTCCGTCGGCGGCGGGCAAGAACGGCTACGATCCGACTTCGACGGGCGGTACGAACTACGGGCCGACATCCAAGAAGCTCATGGACGCGACCAAGGCGACGCTGATCGCGCTGCGCAAGGCCAATCCCGACGCGACCGTACCGGTGCCGATCGATCTGATCACGTCCAGCGCGAGCGGGATCGATCCCGACATCAGCCCGGATGCGGCGTACTTTCAAGTTCCGCGCGTCGCCAAAGCGCGCGGGCTGCCGATTGCGGATATCGACGCGCTCGTGCGCCGGTCGATCGAGGGCCGGACGTTCGGCGTCCTCGGTGAGCCGCGGGTCAACGTGCTCGAACTCAACCTCGCGCTCGATGCGATGACGTCGCGCTAGGTCGTTTCCTCGTCCGGCGCCGCCGGCGCATCGGCATGTGGACGCGCGAGGACGATCAGTTCGCGCGCGCCCGCGTCAAGCAGGCGCCGGGCGAACGAATTGCGTGCGGGCCAACGCGGCGTGCGATGCGTGCCGCCGATCGCGACGACCGTTTCGGGACGCGATCGCGCCGCTTCGAGCAACGCGGCGGCCGCGTCGGATGCGCGCAGATCGAGCCATTCTGCATTGGTCGAGCGCGCTGCGCGTTCGAACTGCGCGATCTGACCGGCATCGACGCGGTCGCGCGGTTCGGCGACGTGCGCAATCGAGAAATCGACCTCCAGCCGCGCGGCCAAACGGCCGGCTTTGCGGACCAGCAGCATGTCCTCGGCGCGTCCCACCACGCTGACCAGCAAGCGTCCGAATGGCGCGGCGATGCGTTCGCGTGTTTCGGCCCGCAGCGCTTCGCGGATCGCGAGTTCGCGCAGCGATGCAAGGTTCTCGGTGCGGAAGAAATTGGCCAGCGCCGCTTCGATCCGCTCGGGCGGGTAAATCTTCCCGGCGCGCAGGCGCTCGCGCAGCGTCTCGGGGGTGACGTCGATCAGGATCACCTCGTCGGCCAGCGGCAAGATGCCGTCGGGCAGCGTTTCTCGCACGAGGGTTCCGGTCATCCGGTAAACGACTTCGCCGAGCGCCTCGAGATGCTGTACGTTCAGGGTCGTGAGCACGTCGATACCTGCGCGCAGAAACGCGAGGACGTCGAGAAAGCGTTTGGGTGCGAGCGAGCCGGGTGCGTTGGTGTGCGCGAGTTCGTCGACCAACACGACGCGCGGTTTTCGCGCGAGAACCGCCTCGCGATCCATCTCGGTGTAACGGATGCCCTCGGCATCGATCGTCTTGCGTGGAATGATCGGAAGATCGCCGACCATCGCCTCGGTTTCAGGGCGCTTGTGCGTTTCGACCAGGCCGATCACCGCGTCGACGCCGTCGGCATGCAATTGCGCGCCACGGTCGAGCATTGCGTAGGTCTTCCCCGCGCCCGCCGCAGCGCCCAGATATACGGTGAGCTTGCCGTAGCCCACGCGCATGCGATCGCCTAGCGTCCCCGAGAGCGGCGTGGTAAACGTTGACCGTTCCAGGTACGACTGCTCGGCATCGACGACGAACAGGTCGCGTTCCACCGGAAGGTTGACGAGTTTGCGCGCGATCTTGCCATTGGGAATCGCCAGCATCGAAGCGCGCAGTTGGTCGAAATCCACATGATCGAGCGGTTGTGCGGGGAGCACTTCGGCATTGTGCTCGGCCGCCTCGCGCGCGATCCGGTGCGGCTCGAGGTCCGGTGCGGGCAGCAGCTCCAAGCTCAGATCGAAGGCGGCGGCAATCGGCGCGCTGCGTTCGAGAAACAGATGCGGGTCGATCCCAGCGGGAATAATCGCGACCGCGGCCGACGTGCTGGCTGCCGACACGATCGGAAGTGTGACCTCGTCGATCGTGCGCAACAACAGTTCACGCAGCATGATCAGCGTTGTCTCTTTGAACGCGCCGTTTTCGGCACGGGTCACGTCCTCGCGGCGCACGATCTTACCTTCGTACAGGCGCTGGCGCAGCAACTCGGGCGACGCGTCGAGCGCGATGACTTCGTCCGCGGATCGCAGGAACGAGAACGGGATGATCTCGCGGATCGGATAGCCGAGCAGATTCTCGGCCGTGGCGGATACCGTTTCGAGATGCGCGATATTGAACGCGCACAGCACGCTGATCCCGGCTTCGCGCAGCGCGAGCGCGTCCTGCCAACGCTTGCCGTTGGGCGCATCGCCAAGGTTGTCATGCGCCAATTCGTCCAGCACGATCGTCTCGGGCTTAGCCGCGAGAGCCGCGCTCAGGTCGAAATCGTAAAAGCGCTGGCCGCCCATCTCGACGCTTCGCGGCTCGATGCGCGGCAAGCCCTCGGCCAACCGTTCGAGGTCGGGGCGATCCTTGGTCTCGATCCAGCCGATCGCAACGCGTTTGCCCGCGGCCTGCAGGCGCCGGGCGTCGTTGAGCAAGCGGCGCGTCTTGCCCGCACCGGGCGCGGCTGCGATGTAGACGACCAGCCGCGCGTGCTCGCCGTATTCCCGCAGCAACTGCTCGGGCGTCGATCGTTCCATGTTCTCTCTACTTCGGCACACGCGCCCCGCATCCTAAAGCTGGGCAGAGGGGGGGCCGAGTAGCGGCGTGAAGGCGACAAAGGTGATAGCGGTCAGTTGCTATGCGCTGCTCGTGCTGGCGTGGCTCATCGATTTGGTGACGCCGCAACTCTTCGTGGCCGCGATTCTGCTCAACGGCCCGATCGCGCTTTCGACGATGGCGCTGCAGCCCAAGCTCACCGTTCGTCTGATCGTGCTCGCCGAACTTGCCAATATTGTTGCCGGCTACGTCAACGGCGTGCAGGCGGGCCATCACTGGGATACGATCGCACTGGCCGACCGCACGCTCTCGGCTGCGTCGTTCGTATTGGTGGGTATCTTGACGATCCACACGCAACGCAGCGCGCGCCAAGCCGGCGAAGCGGCGGAGCGCGGCCGCCAGATCGATCGCGAACGCGCGTTGCGCCACGCGATGGAGCACGTGCGCGCGAGTTTGAACATGGAGCTCGTGTTGCGATCGGCCGTGCGCGAAGCCCGCGCGCTGTCGGGAGCCGATCGCGCGATGGTCGCCGTCCGCGACTCTTCGCTGGATGTTCCGACGACCTACGAACTGACTGCTGACTCCGCGGATATACGCGTGCTTCGCCAGGCGCTGCGCCCGGAGGTCGCATCGATGCTCGAACGCGCGCGCGAGTCGCATCGCGTCGTGGCCATCGATCACGACGAACCGCTCGGCCGCCTGCTGGGTGAGGCGGCGCTCATCGGTTCGCTCATCGTCGAGGGCCTCGACATCGCGCTCGTGCTTTCGTGGGTCGGCCCGCTGCCCGAATCCGGCGCGCGCGCGGCAATCGACGACTTCGTCGATAATCTGGGCGTCGCGGTGCAGCAGGCCCGCCTGTTCGTGCGCTTGGCCGAACAGAACGACCAAATCGCGCGCCAGCGCAACGAACTTTCCGAGCGCAGTTCGGTGATTCGGGACATCGTCTACGCGCTCGCGCACGATCTGCGCACGCCGCTGGTCGCCGCGGACGTCACGTTCTCACAGGCGCTCGGCGGCGCATACGGCGATCTGCCGGACCGCTACCGCACCGTGCTCGAACGCAGCGTACAGGCGAACGCCGACTTGCGCCGGCTCGTTGAAACGTTGCTGCTGGTCGCACGCTACGAGGCCGGCGAAGATTCGCACGCGTTTTCCCCGCAGCTCATCGGTGCGCTACTGCGCCGAGTGAGCGACGATATGCGCGTCGTCGCCGACGGGAAGGGGGTCGCGCTCGACGTGACGCTTCCGTCAGCGGAGATCGTGCTCGAAGCCGATGGCGACGAATTGCGCCGGGCGGTGACGAATTTGGTTGCCAATGCATTGGATGCCACCCCGGCCGGCGGCACCGTGCGGCTGGAAGCGCAGCAGCAGGGCGATACCGTGACCATCGCGGTCGTCGACGACGGATTCGGCGTGCCGCCGGAGCGCCGGCAGGCACTTTTTCAACGATTCGGCGGCGCGCGTGGCGGCGCCGGAACGGGCCTGGGCTTGTATATCGTGCGCCGGATCGCCGAGAAATACGACGGACGTGCCTGGTATGAACCGCGGGAACCGCGCGGCAGCCGTTTCGCGATCGAACTACCGCGACGCAGTGCAACGGTATGAGCGAACGCCTGCGCATCGTCATCGTCGAAGATCACGCGCTCACGCGCGAAGGCATGCATACCGCGCTTGCCGGTTCGTTCGATGTGGTGGGTGAAGCCGCCGACGGGATCGCCGGTATCGAGCTCATTGAACGAGAGCATCCCGACGTAGCGGTCGTCGATCTCGGTTTGCCGGGAATGGACGGCATCGCGCTTACGGCCCGGGCGCGAACGTCATCGCCGCAAACGCACGTCGTCATCATGACGATGATCGACCTGGAAGAAGAAGTGCTCGCGGCGCTGGCGGCCGGCGCCGATGCGTATTGTTTGAAGTCGTCGCCGGTTTCGGTGCTCGTGGACGCCGTGCGAATTGCGGGCGACGGGGGTGCCTACTTCGATCCGCGCATCGCGCACGTCGTGCTATCGCGCTTTTCTGCGCGCAGCGCACCGGCGTCTTCCTCGCCGTTGACTCCGCGGGAAGTCGACGTGTTACGCCTGATCGCCGATGGCAAAGCCAACACCGAGATCGCTACCGCGCTGCACATCGGCCTGGGCACGGTCAAAGGGCACATCCGCGACATTTTGGACAAGCTCTCGGCGGCCGACCGCACGCAAGCGGCGGTGGTCGCGCTGCGAAAGGGCTTTATCTAGGCCGCGGTCAGCGAACGCCGGCGCGCGGCGTGAAGACCGCTTGCAGCTTTTCGGCGGCGCCGTTTTTGACCACGGCCACGATACGGTCGCCGACGTGCAGCAAGGTGTCGCCGGTCGGAATGATGATCTGGTCTTCGCTCTCGCGTTCAATCGCGACGATCACACTGTTGCGCGGCAGCGAAAGCTCCGCTAAATGCTTCTCGGCCGCCGGCGAGTCGTCGGGAATGCCAACGCGCACGAGGCTCAGGTTGCCGCGTCCGAACAGATGCATCGTCTCTAGCGCCGCGGTGTAGCTGGCGGCGTTGACGTGCTCGTTGAGCACGTCCAGGATGATCTCGGTGGACGAGATCACGGTAACCGGATCGTTCGGATCGAGCGAGTCGAAGATCTGGCGGTTGCGCGGATTGTTCACGCGCGCGATGCAGCGAGCCTTGGACTTCTTCTTGGTCAACAGCACGACGACGAGGTTGTCTTCGTCGTCGCCGGTGTCGGCGACCACGACGTCGGCGCGCGCCACGCCGGCCGCTTCGAGCACCATCGGATCGCAGCCGTCGCCGAGCATCGTGACCTGACGGTCGATCAGCGTGTCCAGCGCTTTGGCTTTCTTATCGTATTTCTCGACCACCACGACTTCGTGGCCCTGGTTGATCAGCGCGCGCGTCAGATACGATCCGACCTTGCCGCCGCCGACGATGAGAATGAACACCTACGCGTTGACCGCCTGCGGACTTGCGCCCGCGAACATCTTTGCAAACTCGCTGATCGCGTCGGGGGAAACGACCGCGTTGATCTGATCGCCGGCCTCGAGCACGAAATCGTTACTGGCCACGACGACGCCCCGCGTACCGCGGCGGACGGCCGCGATGCGGATGCGTCCCGGACGCTCGATATCGGCAATGCGCACGCCCGCGTGCTGGTCCGAAACCATCGCCGAGAGCGAGGTAACTTTACCGAAATCAAACGTATGGATCGGATCCCACGGCGTGTCCATCAAGGTGTCGCGGATCAATTTCGCGCCGACGGTGGTGGGCACCACGGTCTGAATTCCTAGCTCGCGATACATCTGGCCGCGGGGCGGATCGTAGATTCGGCAGACGACCCGGGTGATCTTGAACATCCGCTGCGCGATCAGCGCGGCCATGATGTTGCGGTTGTCGCCGTCGGTGACGGCGACGAAGCCGTCGGCCGTTGCAGCCCCCGCTCGCTTGAGGACGTCGTAGTCGATGCCCGTGCCGACCACGACGTGGCCGCGGAACGCGGAGCCGAGACGTTTGAAGGCGGTAGGATTTTCGTCGACGACGATCACTTCGTGTCCGTCGGCATCGAGGAGCTTCGCGAGTGCGGACCCGACGCGGCCGCACCCCACGATCAGATATCGCATGAGCGATGGGTAGCGTTCCAAAGAGGCGCGCCCAACCCCTTGGGGAAGGCCTGGCATGACGGCGGCAGGAGGGCTCGCCGAGTTTGAGAATAGACGGGAGTTTTGTCGGGGCGTGGCTCAGCTTGGTAGAGCGCTTCGTTCGGGACGAAGAGGTCGCTGGTTCGAATCCAGTCGCCCCGATATTCCCGCTTAAGGTTAGCTGTTGTTCGAGAGATTCGGTCCGGCATCGCTACGCGTACTGCGCGTCGCGGAGCAAGAATGCCGCAACCATAATCATTACTACGTCGGTGCCGAGCACCTGATGGTAGCGTTGCTCGAAGAACGCGATCCTCAAATTATCCACGATTTGGACGCCGACGGCATCGACGTGCGCGAACTGCACGCCGATGTTCGTCGCAATCTCGGCGCCGGTGACGATCGTCTCTGGGAGGGCATCCTGGTGACGCCACGCGTGCGTAAGATCATCGGCCTGGCCGAAGGCTACGCCACTGGGGCCACCATCGAACCCGCGCACCTCCTGCGAGCACTGCGTGCCGAAGGCGGAAGCCTCGCTGCGGAGATTCTGCGCCGAAGCGCTCGAAACACCGTCGCTCCGCGCGAGTAGAAGAAGGGCACGTGGAACACTTCTATCAGGCCGCGATTTTGCTGGTCGATCATTACGGCTACGCGGGCCTGTTCGTCACGATCGCGCTGGGTAACGTCGGCGCGCCCGTGGGCGCTGAAGTCGTCCTTCCGGTGGCCGGCGCCCTGACCGCGACCGGGCATCTTCCCTACCTGTGGTTGACGATCGTGGTCGCCGTGTTGGCCGAACTTACCGGCGGAACGGCCGGTTATGTCCTAGGGCGGTTCGGCGGGCGGCCACTGGTCGACCGATTCGGCCGCTACGTGCACCTCGGGCATGAGAACTTGGACCGCGTCCAAGCGTTCTTCGAACGCTACGGCAGCTTCTCGATCTTCGTCTGCCGCTTCATCCCCGTGATTCGCGGAATCTGCTCGATTCCGGCGGGACTCGCGCAGATGAATCTCGTTCATTTCTACCTATGGTATGCGCTGGGCTCGACGATTTTCTGTGGCGGGCTGGTCTTGCTGGGTTCGATGCTCGGACATCATCTGGACGCGATACTGCCGCTGGTTCACAAGGCCGGCCTCGTGACGTTGATTATCGCGGCGATCGCGGTCGTGGTGATCGTGCTCGTCGTGCGTGCGCGCAGGAATGACCATCGAAAATCGACGTCCGCCTGAACTGACGGCGAGTCTCGCCCAGCTTCCGGACGCGCCCGGCGTCTACCAGATGATCGGGCGTAGCGGCGACATTCTCTACATCGGAAAAGCCGTCTCGCTGCGCAGCCGCGTGCGCTCGTATTTTCAGGACTCGGCCGCGCATCATCCGCGTACGCAAGCGATGGTCGAACGCGTCGTCGACGTGCGCACGATCGTCGTCAATAACGAAATCGAAGCGCTGATCCTAGAAGCCAACTTGATCAAGCGCTATCAGCCGCCGTTCAACGTGCGCCTGCGCGATGACAAACGTTATCCATATCTGAAAGTAACGAACGAGCCGTTCCCGCGCGTGGTGTTTACGCGCTTTGTCAAAGACGACGGCGCGCGCTACTTCGGACCCGTACACCAATGCCAAAGGCCTGCGCGAACTGGTTGACCTCGTACGCCTAGTGTTTCCGCTGCGCACCTGCCGCGAACCGATCGACGGGCGCCGACGCCGGCCGTGTCTGCAGTACCACATCAAGCGTTGTCTCGCGCCCTGTGTCGGCTATCAGAGCGAGGACGAGTACGATGCGATGATCGACGAAGTCGTGCTGTTCTTGGAGGGCAAGCAAGACTCGCTGCTTTCGCGTCTCCAGCACGAGATGTCCGAGGCAGCCGAACACATGAACTTCGAGGCGGCGGCACGTCTTCGCGACCGTATCGTGCACGTGCGTCGCGTGACGGAAGGTCAGAAGGTCGTGTGGCGCTCGCGGCTGGACATGGATCTCATCGCGAGCGCGCGTGCGCAGGGCCAAGCCTGCATGCAAGTGTTCATGGTGCGCGGCGGCAAGCTGATCGCGCAGGAGTACTTCATTCTCGACGGCGTGCACGACCAGCCCGCAGAAGAGCTGATGCGCGACTTCTTGATTCAATTCTACACCGCGCGCACTGCCAGCTCGTACGATGAGCCCGTGGTCTCGACACTGCCGGGACGCATCGCACGCGACCAAGAATCGCCCGCACCGGTCAAGGCACGCTCGCGCGCCCGCACGGTTAGCGCGGCCGCCGTTCCCAAAGAAGTGTTGGTGCAAAACCTCGCCCGGCGACGATCAGGCGGTGATCGAAGCGTGGCTTTCGAACTTGCGTGCCGCCGACGAAAAGGCCGGCAAACGCGTGCGCATTTTACAGCCGCAGCGCGGCGAGCGCGCGGACTACATGCGGCTGGTCCGCAAGAACGCCGAGCAAAACTTGCGTGCGTTCCTGGTTCACCAAGAAGTGCAGGAGAGCGCGCAGTCCCGCGCGCTGACCGAACTGGCCGACGCGCTGGAGCTGGGCGAGCCACCGCATCGCATTGAGTGCTATGACATCTCGAACATCCAAGGTACCAATCCGGTGGCCTCGATGGTCGTTTTCGTCGAAGGGCGAGCCAAGAAGAGCGACTACCGCAAATTCAAGATTCAATACGATCGCGGCCCCAACGACTTCGCGATGATGCAGGAGACGTTGCGGCGCCGTCTGCGCTACCTACGTCACGAAACCGACGAGACGGTCGATACCACGGAAAAGCAACTCGCCAAACGCGAGAAGTTCAACAAGAAGCCTGACCTGCTGCTCATCGACGGCGGCAAGGGCCAATTGGGTGCCGTGGTCGAGGTTTTGGAGGAAATGGACATGACGGGTCTTGCCGTCGCGGGTCTTGCCAAAGAGCACGAGTGGCTGTACGTGCCGGGCAATCCCGATCCGATCGTGCTTGCGCCCAACTCGCCGGGCTTGCACTTGATCATGCGCTTGCGTGATGAAGCGCACCGCTTCGCCGTGACGTATCACCGCCAACGGCGCGGCAAAGCGATGACGCGATCGTCGCTGGACAGCCTCGCAGGCGTCGGGCCGGTCCGCAAGAAACGCCTGCTGGCGGCCTTCGGCTCGGTTGCGGCGATCAAGCGCGCCACCGTCGACGAAGTCGCCGCCGTCAAAGGCATGACGCCATCGCTTGCCGCGCAGATTAAAAGCGCGCTGGAGGAACCAACGTAGATGCACTGGCTGCTTCGTTTTCTCGTCACCGCCGCGGCGCTCTGGGCGATCGCGATGTACGTGCCCGGCTTCCACATCAACGGAGTCCTCGACGCTGCGATCGCGGCGATCATCTTCGGTCTTGTCAACGCGATCATCGGCCCGATCCTTAAGCTGATCTCGTTGCCGCTGACGATTCTGACGATCGGTCTGTTCTCGATCGTCATCAACTGGGCGCTCTTCGCGATCACCGTCTGGCTCTCACCCGGGTTCAAAACCACCGGCACCCCATGGCCCACCTGGGAGTCCACCCTGGTCGGCGCCCTCATCATGATGGCCGTCTCGATCTTCGTAACCACCCCAATGCGCCGCGTCGCCTAACCGGCTCAGCCCAAAGGGCCGAACATTAAGGATTCAGCCCCAGTCTGAATCCATGTCACCCGCAGCTGAATCCATGTCACCCGAGCTGAATCCATGTCACCCTGAGCTTGTCGAAGGGCGCCACCCGCCCTTGCGGCCGCGTGTTATAGTAAGTAGTCGCTCACGGCGACTTACGGGGCTGAACTAGGCTCGACGGGGGGATCCGTGGTCGGTGTTAGCAAGCGGAGTTGCGAGCTCTCCTAAAACGATCGCAACGGCATTACCTGCCAATAACAACTACGCACTGGCTGCCTAACTTAGGCTAACCACCGGACGCGGAGAGTCGGCCCGAACCACTCTGCTCTCCGGCCATTAACTCGGGCTGGTACCAACGCGTGGTTTGACGCTGGTACGAGATAAAGAACCTGCTGCGTACGGTAAGTCCCGCTTTGAGACGTCCGTCCGAGTAAGTCAAAGTCAAAGCTGAGCTTGGAGAATGCACCGGTCAGGCTTTTCGGACTCGGGGGGCAGTACCCCGACAGCTCCACCAATTCAACGCTGCAACACAAGAATTCACTTTCTTAGAGAATTCTTGTGTTCAGCATGTCAATAGGCCGTGAAGGCGCCCGTCGTCTCACCGGTTTGAGCGTCGATGCTGAAGGCAATAGGCTTGCCTTCGGCGCCTCCGAGCTCTAGCCCAATCCCCTTAATGACGCCATCTGCGTGACGGCAACTAGAGCGCGGCAAACGATTTGCGCACGTATGGTCTACGTTCTCGCAGGGGAGACGGCCAGTATTCTAGACATTAATCGGCATAAAGGCTAGAATAGTGGCCATGGCTAGGACTACAGCGGCACTCCTGCCCCGTCTCCAGCGCCGGCTCGAGAGCCTTGGCGAGCGCGTCCGCGCAGCCCGTCAGAGGCGTGGATTGACGGAGGCGCTTGTCGCCGAGCGCGCGGGTATGTCACGGATGACGCTGCGAGGCATTGAGAAAGGCCGCCCCGGCGTCACGATCGGTGCTTACGCGGCAGTCCTCAAAGTGCTCGGGTTCGACGCAGACCTCGACGCGATCGTCGCGACGGATCTGCTCGGACGCGAGCTTCAAGACGCAAACCTCAAACAGCGCCAGAGGCAAAAAAAGCGATGAGCAAGCCGAGTGTTGCCGTTTACGCTGATTGGTCGCCCGGAGATGATCCGATGACCCTGGGCACGCTGGAACCCCGTAGCAGTCGCAGCCGCGAAATATTCTCTTTCGAGTTTTCGCAGAGAGCAATCGACGACGCTGCCCTTGCGAGGCAGCAACTCGATCCGGATCTTGGTCTGTTCGTCGGTCCGCAGTACCCGCGCGAAGGACACAGCCAATTCGGCATGTTTTCCGACTCGAGCCCGGATCGCTGGGGTAGGCGCTTGATCGATCGGAGCTTTGCGCGCCGGCGTCGCACCGGCGAATTGCCGCCCAATGCGCGCCCTACGGAATCCGACTATCTGCTCGGGGCACACGACGAGTTTCGATCCGGCGCGCTGCGATACAAGCTCGATGATCGCGGAGCATTCCTAGCCGACGACGTTCCGAATGCGGCTCCGCCATTCGTGCGCCTGCGCGAACTCGAGGCGGCGAGCCGCGCCCTTGAAGAAGATGTAGGCGACGATCCGCGGCTCGATGCGCAATTGCTGCTGCTGCTGGCACCGGGCGCATCGTTAGGCGGCGCGCGCCCAAAGGCAACCGTCAGCGATGCTGATGGGAATCTCTGGGTCGCGAAGTTTCCAAGCCGCGGCGATCGCTACGATACCGGTGCGTGGGAGTACGTCGTTCACGAACTCGCTCTGCGCAGTGGCATTCGGGCATCGCAGGCGCACGTGCGACGCTTCAGCGACAACGGCCATACGTTTCTCGTGCGCCGCTTCGATCGCCGCGGTGCCCAGGGACGCATTCACTACGCGTCTGCCATGACGCTGACAGGACATGTTGATGGAGAGGATGCGAGCTATCTCGAGATCGTCGAAGTGATTGCTTCTCAAGGCGCGCAGGCAAAGGCCGATCTGGAAGAACTCTGGACGCGCATCGCTTTCAACGTGCTCGTTTCGAATACCGACGACCATCTGCGGAATCACGGCTTCCTTCTCACGCCAAACGGATGGCGTTTGTCACCCGCCTTCGATATGAATCCGAATCCCACCGGGACCGGACTCACACTCGATATCGACGAGAATGACAACGCGCTCGACCTCGAACTCGTTCGCTCGGTGGCTCACTACTTTCGCGTCAGTAAGCCCGACGCAATCTTGGACCGTCTCGACTCGGCAATATCGACGTGGCGCGACGTTGCTCAAATGGTGGGGATACCACAGCGGGAGCAGGATGCTCTCGCTGTGGCTTTTCGAACGCGATCGTCGGGCTAGCGGGCGACCTTTGGAAGCAAGTCGTCCAGACCGAATGCGCTGACCATGCCGCGCTGGATCGGTTCGATGGCGTTGTTGAATGCTTCGATTCCCGGATCGTTTGGAACCGGCGTGCGCAGCGGCCGCGAGCCCGCGGGTTGCTGTGCGAGCGCGAAGATCGCTTCGGCGACATCGCGTGAGTCGCGCGTCGCGGCCGTTTCGCTAAGACCCGTAAAGACGGCATTTGCGTGCGGCAGTACCTCGCTGTAGCCGGCCAAGACGCTCTCGTCGTCGGGTCCGACGCGCGAGTTGCCGATGTTGGTTTCGAACGCGCCAGGCTGTACGATCGCGACATCGACGTTCAGCGGTGCCAGCTCGTACGAATAGGTCTCCGCGAGCGCTTCCAGTGCCCACTTCGATGACGAATAGACGCCGCCGAAGGGCAACGTAAAGCGTCCGACGACGGAGCTGACGTACACGATCAAGCCTTTCCGGCGTTCGCGCATGCTCGGCAGAAAGGCGCGCGTGACGCGCATCGGGCCGAAAACGTTGATATCGAATTGTTCCTGGATACGATCGGCCGTGAAGGCTTCGACGATGCCGAAGAACGCGGCGCCGGCGTTGTTCACCAGCACGTCGACCGGCCCGCTCGCGAGAATTTGCGCGGCGGCTTTATTGACCGATGCGGTATCGGTGAGCTCGAGATCGACGATGGTGATCCCGTGGCCTTCGAGTTCGGTTTTTACGCCGGCGTGGCGGCCGCCGGAGGTACGAATGGTAGCGAAAACGCGCCACCCGGCCTGCGCAAAGCGCAAGGCGGTGTCGCGCCCGAATCCTGAGCTCGCTCCGGTGACGACGACGGTCTGTTGTGTAGTTGACATGCGGCTAGTGTAGGGACAAAACTTTCGAAAGGGAAGTACTTACGGAAAAGTAAGCTATGGAGGCTCGCATGCCCAGCCGTTCAATGCAGGCGCCGTTGCGCGGAGATTGCTTCCGCGCCGAATGCAAAGCGCGTGACGTCCTCAACCACATCAGCAGCCGATGGGGCGGGCTCGTCCTGGGGTCCTTGCTCGAACGCGATCTGCGTTACTCCGAAATCCGCCAACGCGTCGAGGGTATCTCGGAGAAAATGCTCGCGCAGACCCTCGACGTGCTCGAACGCGACGGCCTCATCGGACGCACGAGCCACCCGGTCGTACCGCCGCGCGTCGAGTATGCGCTGACGCCGAGCGGTCGCGAATTGGGCGAACGTCTTTTTGCCCTCTTCCGGTGGATCGGCGACAACGTGGAAGCCTTTGCTCGCGCCCACGATCAGTACGATTCTCAACGCGCCGAGAACCGGCGCTAAACCATGACGCGCGCCACTTTCGTTGTTGCGGCGAAGCGTGTGGTATGCGGAAACCCGTCGCTTTTGGCGACGACACGGCGACGCTGGAGACGGCTCGACTTTCGCTGCGCCCGATCTGCGCATCGACGGTCCGGCCGGCGACATCGGCTTTGCGATCGGACGCACGTGGTGGGGGTGCAGTTACGTCCCCGAAGCGGCGACCGCCGTGCTGGCCTTTGCGCGCGAGCATCTTGGCATCGAGCGCATTACCGGGAGCTGCGACCGCGAAAACGTGCGCATCGCGGCATCGCAGGCAATCTCGTTCGAAATCGAGTTCTAGGCTACCAGCCGCCCGACGCGCCGCCGCCGCCGAAGCCTCCGCCGCCAGCCGAAAAGCCGCCGCCGCCGAAACCCCCGCCGCCGAAACCACGCGCGCCCCAACCAGCGCCGAAACCATAGCCGCCGGACATCAAGAACATGTCGAGCCAGTCGCCGTGCTTTTTGCCGCGTCGAACCGCCGTAATAATGACCGCCAATATTAGCAGCCCGAAGATTCCGAAAAGAACCAAGCCTGCGATGCCCTCACCCACGCCATTGCCGTTGTCGGAGGATGCGTTTTCGGTGGCGGGAGTCGAAGCCGTCGCTACATACGAGGGGTCGATGACCGCGAGCATATCGTTGACGCCGCCGGTTACGGCAGCATCGACGTTGCCGCGGCGCATGGCGGGGAGAATCGTTTGATCGATGATATTCGCCGACTTCGCGTCGGTTAGCGTCGGCTCCAGGCCGTATCCGACTTCAATGCGCACCTTGCGGTCGCGCATGAAGAGAAACAGGATCGCGCCGTTGTCTTTGCCCTTGTGTCCGATCTTCCACGTTTCGCCGGTTTGGGCCGTCCACTGTTCCAGTGGCGTGGTGCCCGTCGTACTTCCGATCCACACGATGACCTGATCGCCGGTTTTCGTGTCGAAGGCGCGTAACGTGTTTTCGAGCGATGTTTGCGTCGTGGCGCTGAGCGCGCCCACCGTGTCGGTGACGTAGTGGGTCGGCGTCGGGGGTACGGTTAACGCGGCAGCTAGAACGAGTGCGGCAATCATGGCGCCACTTCCGTAAAATGTTCGTGCAGGGCGTCACCGAGGCGGTCGATACCCAGGACGATTGCGTCGGTGATCGATTGTGTTTTGAACGCTTCCGACATGCGCTCGATGGTTTCGTCCCAGAATCGCTGCCCGACGCGTTCGTGAAGGGCGCGATCTCCGAGCACGGCAAAGGCGCGCGCCTTCGGGGCGACAAGAATGAGCGCCGCGTTGGCCGCCGGATGGGTGTGCATGCCGCCGACGAGAAATTCCGCTTTGGCTCGCTCCATCGCGTCGAGCGACGTGTCAGACACGATGCGCACGATGATGCGCGACGTCGTGCCGGCTTCGGCGCGCCGGAGCGCCTGGTCAATGCGCTGTCGATCGGCTTTGTTCACGGCGAGAACTTCACGATGGGGGCTTTCTCCGCACCCGGCTGCGCTTGGAAGTACGCCTTCTCTTTGAATTGCGACCCGAAAAAGCCGGCAATGAAGACGGTCGGCGCGGTGTTGCGCCGCGTGTTGAACGCTTGGGCGACCTGATTGTAGCGCATGCGCTCGACGGCGATCCGGTTTTCGGTGCCTTCGAGCTGCGACTGCAGCGTCAGGAAATTCTGGCTGGCCTTGAGGTTGGGATAATTTTCGACCGTTACCAGAAGTCGCGAGAGCGCCGAACCAAGCTGGTCTTGCGCCTGCGCGTACTGTGCGAAGGCCTTGGGATCGGTCGTCGCGCTCTGGATGGCGGCAGGGGAGATTTGGCCGACCGATGCGCGTGCCTGCGTCACCGCGATGTACGTGCTCTTCTCGAAATTCGCCGCACCTTGCACGGTCGCGACCAAGTTGGGAACCAGGTCGGCTCGCCGCTGGTATACGTTTTGCACCTGACCCCACTGGGCGTCAACGGCCTGATCCAAACTGACCAGTGCGTTGTATGTCGTAACGAAATAGATAATGACGACCGCGATGACGGCCAGCACGATCCAGCCCGTGTAGGAGCGACGTCCCTGCATAGCTCCCTCCCTTCTCACCGCCTGTTCCGCCGGGCAGTTAGGCTACCCCTGCGCCAGATTCGTATGGGCCACAATCATCATCGCGCGATCCGGGACGTGAAGCGTGCATCTCGAATACTTCTAGGGCCGCCGCAACGGCGGCTGGAATCGCTCGGATCGGGTGTGCGAGCGTTTGGCGATGTCCCCTCAAGGCACGCATTTTCCGGCGTTTCCATGCAAATCACTTGCATGAGGAGTCTGCTATGAGCAGTACTGCGATCAATAGCCTTCCAAAACCGGAAACCGCCGCAAATGCCGCCACCGGTCTGACGTTCTTCTCGCCCAATTACTCGCCGGGACTGTCGTTCGGCTACTTCCCGCAGACCGGATCGGTCACGCTCTCTTACGGCCCGGGTTCGCCGCCGCCGTCGAGCGTGTACATCTTCCATCAGGGCGGTCAGAAGACGCCGGTCTCGGTGGGGCAAGGTGTCTACACCGTTAGCCAGGGCGATTATCTGATGATCGAAGGTAACGGGGCCAGTTGCAAGATCCAGTGGTTCTACAACTGACCTTGCGTCCATAGGCCGACGCGGATGGCTTTGGCGATCGCGCGCGAGCGCGATCCGACCCCGAGTTTTCCGAGCACGCGTTAGACGTGCGTTTCGATCGTTCGCGGGCTGACGACCAGCCGCTGCGCGATTTCCTTGTTGCTCAAGCCATCGACAAGGCATGCACAAACGTCAGTTGTGCATGCGTGACGGCATCGCGTAAGAGACGTTCGACGCGAGGGCGCGCAATCAAATGCTGATCCAATCGCGCCTTCCATTCGCGCCGTACCGGCGCCACTCCGGCTTGCGCTTGCTGTGAGGGATCGCGATGCCGCGAAAAGCCTGCATTTACGCGAAAATATATATCTTTGCCGTTTTAGCAACGTTCGGTGGGCGTTTGTTGTTGGAAGCTACGTACTAGACAGCTAAGAAAAGACCAATATTATGGATCTTACCAAACACGTGCCGCGCAGCGTTCGCGAAAAATCACTCGGACTCGTGCAGCTTGCGCGCACGACCGACAAAGCGAAGGCCGTCGCGGAAGGCACGCCCGGAGAATATCACTATAACTGCGGGATGGACAAAGCGCTGTTCGAGTTCCTCGGCATTAACGATGGCGAATATCTCAACGTGGTCAAGAATGCCAAGAACGACACGGAGATCGAGTCGTACGTCAAGACGTTTCTTGCCAAGAAGAACTCGACGGATATCGGCGAGTTCAATAAGCGCGTCCTGACGGCATCGCCCGTCGGCGAGTCGCTGGAGCATTTCTCGAAGCTTCGAGCGAAGATCGCGCCGGATCGAACCGACGTGACGACGTGGCCCGAGCTGCTCGACCTCGAAGAGGGTCGTCCGGTTCAGAAGCACACCGCGACCGTCGGCAGCAACGCATAGCGTTCGCAGCGTGGGCGATCGCTTGTTACTCTTCGGGCTTTTCTTCTTGGCTGTTAACGGCCACTTGGGCGTAGTTGAGGACCGAGACCACCAGCACGCCGCCGATCGAGTTTCCCAAGAACACTGGTAGAAGAAACCCCAAGAAGTAGTGCGGCCACGTTGCCGCGCCGGAAACTACGGCATAGAACGCTTCGGCCGAGCCGGCGATGATGTGACTGAGCCCGCCGAGCCCGACGACATAGGTGACGATACAAATCACCAGCACGCGCGAACCTTCGGCGGCGGGCAGCAGCCACACCATCAACGCGATCAGCCATCCTGCGAAGATCGCTTTGACGAACATCGTCAGGGGCGGTGATGCGAGTGCCTGCACTCCGATTGCCAGAAACGCATGCTTTACCGGTTCGCTGAAGACGCCGCTGTGGGCGATGGCAAATACTAGGAGAAACGTGCCGGCTAAATTGCCGGCGAGCACGACCGCCCACAAACGAATAACGTGATGCCACTTGCGGTGATCGCGGGCGTCGTCGAGCAACGGAATGACGGCCGTGACTGTGTTCTCGGTAAAGAGCTGTTGGCGTCCCAGGATCGTGGCGAGAAATCCGACCGTGTATCCCAGGTTGCTCACGAGGATGGTCCACGGCGCGTCGGGAAGCGCTGCGCGGATCAAGCCGGTGACGATCAGCGAGAGCGTCATCGAAAAGCCGGCCGCGAGTCCCGAATAGGCCAGTGCGATCGCGGGGCGCTGCAACTCGGTCTCGCCCTCGCGGCGCACGGATTCGAAGACCACGGCCGCGCGCAAGCCCGTACGCCGAACCGCCTCGTCGGACTCACGCTCGCTCAGATCGACGGTTTGACTCGTCGAAGTTGAAGGCTGGACGTCGTCGTCGGCCTTCTTGGTCGTCTTGGGCGTAGCCATTGAGCGGTTTCTACCCCGCTTCGCCGGCTTTCAACTACACTTCGTGCATCGAGCGTGCCGGCAGGTGCTGGAGCAGATGAATGAGCGCCCGGCGTAAGGCCGCAAAGGTACGCCGCGCTAACCTGCATCCGATGGCTTCGAAAAACAGGCGTTCGGGAACATCGAGTCCGCATGCGTAGCGAGCACTGATCGAGAGCATGACCAGCGGTCCGAAGCGTCGCGCGGTAATCGTTCCGGTCATCGACGGCAATGGCGCCGCATCGACGTGCGTCCAACGAAAGAGCAGCGCGTCGTCGCACGGACCCGACGGTGAAAAGATGAAGTGCGCTTCGATCGGAAGGCGATGCGCGCCGCCCGAGATGCGAACGGCGAATCGATCCATGCCGCCGGCCGCGCTGCACGCGGCAAGTGTTTCGAGCGGATCGATCGATCCGTGCAAGATCCACACGGCGGTTCGCAGCTCCGCCTGTCCGTCACGCGTCCGCACTTTCGCCACGGCCGACCTCCAACAATCGCGTTACCTATACTTCATTGTACCCGAACGCGCTCCCGGTTGCCTGACGTTGGTTTGACCGCGCGCCCGCACGATGCCCCAAGCAGGGAAGGGCATACTTTTGTCTACTTTCATAGCAAGATGCTGCATCACACAACAAGTGGAGGATAGCAAGTGCAAAACCCGCCCAAATTCGCGAACCCGGCAGCTCTGGGTCTCGCCGGATTCGCGCTCACCACATTTCTGCTCTCGTGTTCGAACGCCGGATTTTTACCCGCAAGCGACGTTTGGGTCGGCTTCGCGCTCTTTTACGGCGGCGCCGCCCAATTTCTCGCGGGAATGTGGGAGTTTCCGCAGGGGAACACCTTCGGAGCTACCGCGTTCACATCGTACGGTGCGTTCTGGATGGGAACCGCCATCTACGTGTGGTTCTTCGCGGCTAAAGCTGCGTCCGTGCCCCACGACCTAGCGTTTCTGCTCTTCGCGTGGACCGTGTTTACCGTCTACATGACGATCGAAGCCGTGCGCCACGCGGCGATGCCGGTGAAACTGGTCTTCGTCGTGTTGTCGATCACGTTCATCCTGCTCTGGATCGGCGCAGGCTGGGGTGCAGCGGAGATTACGGTTGCGGGCGGCTATGCCGGCATTCTCACCGCAGCCCTGGCGTGGTACGCCTCATGGAAGGTCGCGCACGACGCGCATCCGTAACGCCCAGCGCGTTTAAGGCGACGGCCGCGGTGCCGCCGAGGGTGGCGATATCGAGCTAGATACGCTTCCCTTGGCGACCACCGCGGGCCGTCCCAATCCCCCACCCGTGGTACCATGAGGCGATGACGTCCTCGCGCCGCTTCGACGCGCTCGTTGCACGTGTTCCCGCGCTGAGCGAACACACGGTTGCACCGCCGGGGCTTCGCCCGCTTCCGCAGATGCACGCGCTCGAGCGCGAGCTTTCCGATATCTGTCGCGCGCCCGAGGCGCCGCCGCGCGCCTTTGCGGCGTTGGGAAATGTGCTGGTGCGCGAGGGGCGCTACGTCGATGCGCTCGAGGCCTATCGCATCGCCGCCGACCTCGACGCGGATGATGCCGCCGCCCACTGGGCATGCGCGGAGATCGCCCACGTGCTCGATGACGTCGAAACTAGTACGCTCTACCGAACGCGCGCGCTGGCACGGCGGCGCGTTTTTATCGATCCGCTGCCCGTTGGGACGCGAACGCCCGTGCTGCTGCTCTTGCGCGATATCCCCTACAGCACGAATACACCGCTGGAAGTGCTGCTCGACCGCGATCGCGTCGCGCTCCACAAATATTACGTGGAAGGTGATGCGGATGTGCCGCTGCCGGCGTTCGACGTCGCGTTCTGCGCGTTCGGGAGCGCGCACGGTGCGGCCGGTGCGGTCGCCCGGACGGATGCCTTCCTCGAACGCGCCGCAGGGCGTATCAACGATCCTTTATTGCTCGAACGTACGGCGCGCGAGAGTCTGGCGCGCGCGCTCCAGAATGTCGCCGGCGTCAGCGTCGCGCAGGCGCGCGTCGTGGATGCCGGCGCTGCGGCGTCGATTCCGTTGCCGGCGTTGGTGCGTCCGGTCGATACGCACGCGGGCGACGGCTTCGCCCGGATCGCGGATCGCGATGCATTGGTCGCGCACCTTGGACACTACCCAGCGCAGCGATACCACGTTTCCGATTTCGTCGAATACCGAAATTCGGATGGGTGGTATCGCAAATTTCGCGTGATCTTCGTCGATGGCGTCGCGTATCCGTATCACTTGGCGATTTCGCCGCAGTGGATGGTGCACTATCAAACCGCGCCGATGCAGCACGACGCCGGGCTGCGTGCCCAAGAGCTGGCGTTTCTCGAAGATCCGCGGCGCCTCGTGCCCGCGTGGGATACGCTGATGCCGTCGATTGCCGAGGCGATCGGCTTGGATTACTTCGGCGTCGATGCCACCGTGCTGCCCGACGGCTCGCTTTTTATCTTCGAAGCAGACGCGGCGATGCTCGTGCACGACGAAGATGCGCGCGACGTCTTTGCCGCCAAGCGGCCGTACGTCGCGCGCATCCGCGAAGCATTACACGACGCTATAGCACGCCGTACGCCGCAAAGAACTCCTTGACCAGCGCCCACGCCTGTCGCGCTGCGATTTCGTTATACGAGGCGCGCGCGTCACAGAAGAAACCGTGATCGGCCTGCCCGAACACCACCTGTTCGTGCACGGCCTTCGCAGCCGTGAGTGCGTCGGCGACAGCGCGGTATTGCTCGGGCGGGATGTGCGTATCGAGGCCGCCCCAGAACATCAGCAGCGGTGCGCCCTGTTTGCCCGCGAGCGAAAGGAGATCGGGCGCGATACTGCCACCGTAGAACGAAGCCGCAGCGCGCAGCTTGACGCGCGCGTTGGCCATGTACGTAACGCGGCCGCCCATGCAAAAGCCGGTCGCCGCCAAACGCGAGGCGTCCGCTCCGCTTTGACCCGCGAGCCATCCGTAAGCGGCGTCGATATCGGCGTTCAGGCCGTCCTCGGTGAGGGCTTCCATGTGCGGACGGACGGCGGCAAAGTCCGTGTACGAACCTTCGAACCCGGGACCGCTACGATGGTACAGTTCGGGCGCGACGGCGATGAATCCAAGCCCCGCGAAACGGTCGGCGATGCTGCGGATGTGGGCGTTGACGCCGAAGGCTTCCTGGAAAACCAGGATGCCGGGCGCGCGGACATCGGTGGCGGGTCGCGCTACGTACGCGCTCATCATGGTGCCGTCGGCGACGTCGAGCGTGATGCGTTCATTGGTTTGGGACACAGGGACTCCATTCTATGACAAAAGCGTGATGAAGGACGCGCCGTAAGCGAGGCCGCACACATCCCCCATGGAGATCATTCTCGAAATCCACTTGGTTTTGGCCTTCCTCGCGGCGCTGTGCGCGGTGGTGTTCAGTTGGAACGCCATGGGCCGGCGCGTCGTCAACGCGGTGGTCGCGCTCCAGTTCTTGATGGGGCTGGTCGTCGCCGCCGCCCTTGGCGCCAATCATCAACCGATGCCGTCGATGCTGTGGTTGCATTTGTTGATCGGAATCCTCGTGCTCGCAGCCTACGGTATGGCGATGCGTGCCGGCCGGCAAGCGTCCGGTTCGTCGACGGCGCTGGCCTACTCGGTCGCGGGCCTCGTGCTGCTTTTCCTCAACATCTACCTGGGCTGGCATATGGCCGGGAGAGTCTAGCCTTGCGGCGCTTCCCACGGCTTGGATTCCTCGCGCTTGCCGCGGCGCTCGCTCTGGTGAGCTGTTCGCACGCGGTAAACAACGGATCCACGCTCACCATCTACTACACGAAGCTCGACGGCACCACGATGGGCACGTGGGACGTTTCAATGCGCGCGCCGCAACCGGGTGAAAGCCAGGCCGAGCAGTTGCACGACATCGTGACGTATGCGGCGGTGCAAGCGGTCGCGGGGCCTCCCAGCGACGTTTCGGCCGTGCATTTTCCGGCCGGCACGCACGTGCGCAGCACGAGCGTGAACGGATCGACGGCAGTCGTCGATCTCTCCGGAGACATCAGTTCCAACGAGGGATCGTTTCAGGAAAGTGGCGAGTTCAAAGGTCTGGTATATACGTTAACGGGAATCCCCTCGATCAATGCGGTCCAGATTACGATCGAGGGCCGAACTGTCGAGACGCTTCCTGGGGGACACATTGAGCTCGATGCACCGCTACGCCGCTCGGATTGGTAGCGCGTTTGCACTCATAGCGTTGCTGGCGACCGGCACGGCCCGGGCCGAGTCAGCGACCTACGCATTCGATCGCTCCTCAATCACGTTTTCGCATCTCGTTCACGCACCGAGCGGCCTCGCCGTCGGAACCGCCGACCCCGGCCTGCATGCGTTGCTGCGCGCGCTCGGCGCCACCATGACCTGGCATCCGGGCGATCGCGACGTGTTGATCGCCACATCCGCGCCGCAAGTGATCAGCTTCGCGGTTGGCGACGCGCACTATAGCGTCGGTGCGTTGACCGCGCAGGCGCGCTTTGCCCCGTATCAGAGCGGCAGCGAAGTGTTCGTGCCGTTCGATGATTTGATGCGCGCGCTCGACATCGCGCCACAAGGGACCGTGCTCGAGCGATTGCTCGCCTCGGTCGACGTGGAAGGATACGGATCGCAGGCCGTGCTGATCGCGCGCGGAGCGGGAATCTTGCGCCCGCGTATCGTCAGCGACACGCCCACCCAGGTCAGCTACGCATTCGAGGGTGTGGGAACCACGCTGGGCGCGCAGCGCACGATCAACACCGGCGGTGTGCGCACGATGGAAATCACCTCGTCGGGAACTTCGCGCAATCCGTCGACGACGGTAACCCTCGATCTCGATCCGGGCACGCGGCACGACGCGCCGAAATTTGGCAGCGGCGAGTTCGAAGTTGGATTCGGCGCAAACGGAGGCGCCCCGCCGCTGGTCGCTCCGCTGACGCAAACCGCCGTAGCGCCGCCGTCTCAGAACGATTCGCAGGCGGTCACGGCGCAGGCAACGTTCGTGCCGCCGCCCCCGCCTGCCGATATGGCCGCGCAGCCCTCGTCGTCGCCGGCGTCTGCGGCATCTGTTGCGACGGCAACGCCCGCAGTGGCGACCGCGACCGTTGATTCCGCAACCGTGCAAAATGCGCCCGACGGCTCGCAGACCGTCACCATCGCGGTGACGGGCAACGCGCGCTACGACTGGCACCGGCTGCGCGCTCCCGACGACCGCTTCTGGATCGACATCATCGGTGCTCAGCTTCAAGGCGGCCCGCGCGACGAAGCCGAGGCCAATCCCCTCGCCTCGATGCGTATCCGCCAGATCGATCCGCAAACCGTCCGGATCGCGCTCTCGTTTTCCGGCGACAATGCGGTCACCGTATCGCCCTCGGCCACCGGCATCACGATCGGCGTAGCACAAGGTGCGGTAGCGGACGGCCCGCGCGAAGGCAATGGTTCGATCGGAACGGTCGTGTCGGCAAACGAACCGCAGACAGCAGTGACGCCGGTCCCGGCCGATGAGTACGGTATGACCAGCGCGGGCACCGGGGATCAAAGTTCTTGGAAGTTCGGCTCGCCCGGTTACGTGGCCACCAACCCGAAGTTGATCGTGCTCGATCCGGGCCACGGCGGCGGGGATCGCGGCTCGGTTCATGGAGATCTCCAGGAGGCGGTGCTCACCCTGGATATGGCCAAGCGCGTGCAGGCAATCTTGATCGCGCGCGGGTGGGACGTCAAGATGACACGCAACTCCGATCACGACGTGCTCGCCACGCCGCAGAGCCAAGCGCAGTCCGAAAAGAACGGGTACCACAATCACGACGCCTACGATCTCCAAGCACGGGACGATATTGCAAACGACTTGGGGGCGCGTCTGTTTGTCAGCATCCACTGCAATGCGTACATCAACAGCGGACCGAGCGGCACGACGATCTACTACTCCAAACCTATCGGCCTAGCGCTGGCCGAGTCGATGAACCGTGCCGTGGCACAGGCAAATCTCGGGACGAAAGACGACGGCATCGTGAAGTTTCCGTATTACGTGACGAAAAACGCCGACATGCCGGCAATATTGATCGAGACGGCGTTCTTAACCAATCCCACCGACTACGCATTGCTCGATTCATCCGCGTGGCGCCAGAAGATGGCCGAGGCCATTGCCGAGGGAATCGACCGGTACGCGCAGTCGCATGCGGTCGCAACCGGCGCGCAATAAGTGATCGGCCTCTTTGATTCTGGGTTGGGCGGATTGACGGTGGTGCGCCGGGTTCGCGAACGGCTGCCCGACGTCGATCTGCTATTCTTCGCCGATCAAAAGCACGTCCCGTATGGGGATCGCACGCCCGAGGATCTCCACTCCCTGCTCGAGGCGAATGTCGCGTGGCTCAACGATCGCGGCGTGCGCGCGATCGTCATGGCGTGCAATACATCGTGCGCGATTGCCGACCGGTTCGGGTGGCCGCCGTCACGCGCCGAAATCCTCGATCTCCTGGATTCCGCCACGATCGCACTGCAACACGCGCGCGCGGCTCGCATCGGCGTGGTCGCGACCGCGGCGACCGTGCGTTCGGGCGCATACGGCCGGCGCGTCCGCAACGCGATTCCCGATGCGGAAGTGTGGGAAGTGGCAGCTCCGCTGCTGGTGCCGTTGGTTGAAGCGGGGAAAAGCGAAACGGCACAAGCGCGCGACGCGGTCGCACAGGCTTGCGCGGCGTTGCCGCCGGATCTCGACGCGGTCGTCTACGGATGCACGCATTATCCGGTGCTCAGTGCCCACTTCGAAGCCGTGCTCGGCGCCAGCGTTCAACTGATCGATCCCGCGATCGCGCAGGCCGAACGCCTCGCCGCGTTTCTCGCAACCGACGAACGACCCGCTCGCGCCGGCACCACACGCTACGTCACCACCGGCGACCCCACCCGCTTCCGCGAAAGCATCAGCGCCATCACCAACGACACAACCCCCCACGTCCTAGAGTACGCCCCCCTGTAAAACGCAGTGCCTCATGCACGACAAAAAAAGGGGTTACCGCTCCCCGTCACCCTGAGGTGCGAGCGCTAGCGAGCCTCGAAGAGTCGAAGGGCTCGAAGGGCTCTTGGCTAGTTAACTAGGCGCTACCGACTCGATCGCCTTGCGAAGATCGGCGGGCAGTGTATGGACGGGCCCAAGCTTTTCCTTAGCCATCGTGATGAGCCGCGTTAGTTCTTCTCAGTGATGACGAGCCTTTTATCGGGCGTCAGCGTGATCAGGAGCGGCGTCAAGTCCAACGAATCCGGCGCTCTGAGCACTCTGGTTTGAAATGCCGTCGAGCGAACCGTGTGTGTCGTAAGGAAGCAGGCCTGATAACGGCTGTTCCACTCGTAGCCGAGTTTTGCGGTCACGATGACCTTGGGCACGAGGGTCTTCGGAAGCACCTCTCTCACGCCGTAGCCGAACGTCCGTCCGACTTCGGTGTAGTGAAAGCGGTACCTGAGGCTGCCCAGGCTGGCACCGTTCGCGTCCAAGAGTTCGACCTCAAAATCCGCACATGGACTATAGTCCAACGCGAACGTCATGTGGAGGTTGTGCTGGTAGACCACCTGGTGCTGCGCCGAGACCGGCGCATTCGAAACGAAAAGCGCCGCAACGAGAAGGAGCGTAAACTTCATATGTGCATTGCCTTCGGGAGTCTGCCCGGCCTTCCCTCATCCGCTAAGGACGTTCCCGGCAGCGTCGCTCACCCATGAAGTGCGCCGCGTCGTGAAAAGCACGGAAGCCGACGAGATTATCGCCGGCTTCTTTATCAACACCAGGATCAAGCGAACTAGTCACCGGACATTGCATCAGCAGTGGCACCGCATGAAAATAGTCTACGTCTACATCTTGCTTTGCGCCGACGCTTCGTACTACGTGGGAATCACAAGCGAGTTGCTACACGTTCAAGCGGCGTCCGTTGCAATGCGTTCATTCGTCAGATTTCGCGAACTTCGACGATGCGGTGCGTTGGGAAAAGCAACTCAAAGGTTGGAGCCGCGGGAAGAAGCGGGCGTTTATCGAGGGCCGCATGGGCGACGTAAAGCTGCTGGCAAAACGTCCTTCTCGTCGGTGCGAGCGCAGCGAGCCTCGAAGCATGAGGTGCGCTTCGCGCTTACGAGAATAGGGCCCGGCGTTGGCGTTCTAGTTCTACGGTGGCGGTTAGGGCGGAGCGGCTGTCTTGTGCGTGGGAGTCGACCAGTGCCGCCATTTGCGAGTAGTCGCCGTACATCGAGTAGGCGCGTCGTGCCTCGTCGCCGGCGGCGTCCTCGGCTTGTTCGAGCGTGAACTGTGCGGAGCTGGCGAACTGTTCGATGCGCCCGAACGCCTCTTGCGCCATGCGCGCTTGCCGCGCGCTGTGTTCGGCTTTGGAAACGCCGTTTTCGATTGCCACGCCGGCTGATTTGCCGCGCGCTTCCAGGTCGCCGAGGACCTTACGAATGTCCAGTGTCGACGCTTTGGTCTTGTCGGCGAGGCTGCGCACCTCACCGGCGACGACGTTGAAGCCTTTGCCGTGGTCGCCGGCGCGTGCGGCTTCGATTGCGGCGTTGAGCGCGAGTAGATTGGTCTTGTCGGAAACCGAGCGCACCAAGTTGATGATCTCGAAAATCTGGTGCATCGACTTGGCGAATTGATCGAGCGCGTTGCGGCTCTGTACGGCCATAGACGAGAGGACGTTGATCGTGTCGATCAACTCGCTGACGGTATCGCGCATGATGCGGACCTGGGGCGCGACTTGTTCGAAACGCTCGCTCAGACCCTGAAAGTCTTTGGCGAGCTTTTCGTTTGAGGTGCTCAGCGTCATCGATTGCTGCGAAAGCTGGTTGAGGTTCGAGATCTGCGAGCGCGACTGTGTACCGATCGTATCGCCGGTCGCGCGAACCGAGTTGACCGATCGATCGATGGACTCGACGATGTCGGTCAGGGTGAAACCTTGCGCGGGTTCGTGCGAGGCGAGATTGATACGTGGGCGCCACGAGTCCAGGTTGCGGCCAAGCAGCAGGCGGAAAACGTCGGTTGGGAAGAGCGGCTCCATGCGCTCCCACACGAAGCGCGCGGCCTTGACGAAATCCTCGCGTTCATCGTTTTGCAACTCGTGCACTTCGAGATGCTTGCGCAACTCGGCCAGCGCGCGCGATTCGTCGTCATCGGCGAGGCGGCGGTGGTACTCGGTCGCCTCGCGAAAGCACGTCTCGATGATCTCGCGATCGGCGTGAGGCAGCGAGCGCCAGCGCTCGACGTTGCCCAGGACGATCTGGGTGTTGTAGGTGTGCGCGGTCAGCGTGAGGTAGCGCTGCACTTCGTACAGCCGCGCGCCGAGCATGTTTGCCAGCGGGTTTTCTTGCGCGTCGACTTCGTGATTCGCCAGCGCGCGATGCAGGTCTCCAAAACCGATGACTTTCGGCGACGCTCCCAGGGCGTGCATCAGTGCAAGGTAGACGACCGAATCCTGGATGCGGACCCGCATCTTGCGCATATCGGACGGACGGCGAATCGGATGCAGGTTGTTCGTGAAGTGGCGCATGCCGTTTTCAAAATAGCCGAGGCCGTGGAGGCCGAACGATTCGAACGAGGTCAAAATGTGCGCGCCCAGCGGGCCGTCGAGCAGGCGGTGCGCGGCGGGGCGATCGGCGAAGACGAACGGAAGATCGAGCAGTTGCGCGAGCGGCAGAAGCGCGCCCGCGACATACGTGGTCACGCTGACCATGTCCAGTTCGCCCGAGCGCACGCGCAGCATCGCCTCCATTTCGCTGCCGCCGCTAAACGGAATCTCCAGTTCGAAGCGCAGCCGTCCTTCGGAAAGTTCGAGCGCGCGTTTGGCGATGAACTCCCAGGCGCGCGAAGGGGGATAGCCGGCCGGCAAGAGCGTCGCGACCTTGATCGTCGTATGGTCGGCTTTGGGCGCGGTGCGCGAACGCGAGATGTAGTCGATTTCTGCGCCGTAGTACGCCAGGCGCTGCGTCGCAAAGGCCGATTCGAGTGCTTCGCGTCCCTGCGCCGCGGCGACGTTGGCCAGGGTGTCGGTCGTCTTGCGCATTTGGTCGGCGGCGTGGCTGTGATCGCGACCGCTGATGACGGCGCGATCGATCGTGACCGAAAGATCGGCGGCGAGTTCCGCGATTTCGGCCAGCGACGTGCGCGCGGTATCGGCTAGCGGAGCTGATTCGGCGGAGCGTTCGGCGTTGGCGCGGACCGCGCGAATCGTCGCTTCGGCTTCGCGCTGGATCTCGACCACGAGATTCTTGATGGTGGTCGTCGATTCGCTGGTCGTTTTTGCCAGACGTCCGACCTCGCCGGCGACGACCGCAAAGCCCAAGCCGTGCGTGCCGGCGCGCGCAGCTTCGATAGCGGCGTTGAGTGCGAGAAGTTGCGTCTCGTCGCTGACGTCTTCGACGAATTCGGTCATGCGGCCGATCTCGCTCATCAAGCGTCCGAAGTCGTCCATCGCGTTCGCCGTGTCGGCCGAGAGGTCGGCAAGCTGCTGCACCGAGGTCAGAAGATTTTCGACCACTTCGAACGAGTTGCCCAAATCGGCGGCGGCGGCGCGTGCCGAGGCCTGCGCGCTCTGCAGGCGTTCGGCGGTTTCGCGCGAGGCCGCGGCCAGCGTTCCGGCGGTGTCGGAGAGGGCGACCATCAGCGTGGTTTGTTCTTGTGCCGTCGCGGCGATCGCCTCGGAGGCATGCCGGACCGACTCGACCGCTGTCGAGATGCTGGCGTTGAAACGGTCGAACAGCGCACCGTCGACGCGGGCCTCGGGGCGGATCACACCAGGCGTACTACGGATGGTTACCGAGGGTTCCTGCATCGCCGATTGTAAAAGCTCTGGTCGTGCGGCTATTGATCATCGAGGACGACGAACGTTTGGCCGACGCGCTCCAGCGCGGACTGCGCGAGCGCGGGCACGTCGTGGATTGCGCGTTCGACGGCGACGAAGGCGAGAGCTTGGCAAGCGGCGGCGGCTACGACGCCGTCGTTCTGGATTTGAACCTGCCGGGGCGCGACGGGCTCGACGTGTTGCGCGCCCTGCGCGGCGACGGTGCCGCGATGCCGATCGTGGTCGCGACATCGCGCGACGAAACCGAGGACGTCGTCGCGGGCTTGGATGCCGGCGCGGACGACTACATTCGCAAGCCCTTCGCGTTGCGCGAGCTTGAGGCGCGACTGCGTTCGGTTGCACGCCGCCCGACCTCACCGGTCCAGACAAGGCTCCAGGTCGGCGATCTCACCTACGATCCCGCCTCGCACCGGGTGGCGCGGGGCGAGCGGGTCATCGAAATGACGGCGCGCGAAATCGCCTTTCTGGAGTACTTCATGCGCAACGCGGGACGCGTTCTGACGCGCCCGATGATCGAGAACGCGCTCTGGGACCGCACCAGCGAAATGACCTCGAACGTCGTCGACGTCTACGTCCGGCGCTTGCGGCTCAAGGTCGACGCGGTCGGCGAAGCGCCGCTGATCCACACGGTGCGCGGCTTGGGCTATCGGCTGGGCGCGTCGTGACGCTGCGCACGCGTCTGGCGTGGACCTATGGCATCGCGGTGGCGGCGGCGGTCGCCGTTGTCGCGATCGTCTCGTTCGCGGCGATCGACGGAACGCTGCGCAGTTCGCTGGACGCGCGACTGCAAACCACGGCATCGGCGATCGCGGCGCTGGTCGACGTGCACCACGGCAAACTCCATTTCGATGCCGAAGACCGCGAACAGATGACGGGCGCGCTCTCATCGGTGATGAGCGCGGCGATTTTCACGGTCCGCGGGACACCGTTCGTCGTCTCGACGACGCAGATTCCAGCACAGCTCGTCGCGGCGGCGAAGCGCGGCGATTTTCCGCTAACGCCGCGAACGCTGCGTACGGTGCGAACCGCGTGCCGCCCCGTGGCGCGCAGCAGCGTCGCCTACGGGTATGCGTGTGTCTGGCAGGATGCGCAGTACATCGACGACGTCGACCGCGACGCGCTGGTCGCGATTGCGCTGGCAGCGTCGGTCGCCGGCGGGGTCGTCATCGTCCTCTCGACCGTGCTCGCGCGCCGCGCGCTTGCCCCGCTCGGTGCGTTCAGCGATCTCGCAACCGAAATCGAAGCGCACGATCTCTCCCGCCGCCTGCGCTATGGCGGCGACGACGAACTGGGCCGGCTCGGCTCCGCGTTCGACCGGATGCTCGACCGGCTCGAATCGGCGTTCGCGCGACAACGGCGCTTCACCGCCGATGCATCGCACGAACTGCGCGCACCGCTGGCGGTGATGCGCGCCGAAGCCGACGTCGCGCTCGAACGCGAACGCGAACCGGTCGCCTATCAAGCTGCGCTGAACAGCATCGTCGCGGAGATCGAGCGCATCGACGCGACGGTCGATGCGTTGCTGCTTGCGGCGCGCGCGGATTCCGCGCGTCAGCACTTCGAGCCGGCCGACCTCGACGCGCTCGCCGCGCAGGTGGCCGAGCGCTTTGCCGCCGCCGCGGCCCAACGCGGAATCGCGATCGAGGTTGAGGGCGAGCCGCTGACGGTGGCGGCCGATGCGCCGGGCCTGGAGCGCGCGCTGGCCGCCATCCTTCATAATGCGCTGGACTTCGCTCGCGAGCGCGTCACGGTGCAGACGAGCGTTGACGCAGGCGAAGCGTCGGTGGCAATCGGCGACGACGGGCCGGGCTTTAGTCCGCAAGCGCTGACGCACGCAACCGAGCGGTTCTGGCGCGGTGACCGGCGCGGTCGCAGCGGGACGGGGCTGGGCCTGGCGATCGCGGAGGCGATCGTGCGGGCCCACGGCGGACGGTTGGAACTGAGCAACCGCCCGTCGGGCGGTGCGTGCGTCCGCGTCCGTTTGCCGTTCATTTAGCCGTCATCATCCCATGGAAGAATGACCGGGTGCATGTCGCCCAATTCGGGGCGCGCTACGAAAAGGTCATCGTGTTTGTCGTGGCCGTCCTTACCGTGCTCGGTGTGTTCGCGTACACCTCGATCCCGGCCAGCATTTTTCCAACGATGACGTTTTCGCGAATCGACGTCGTCGCCGACGTCGGGAATCTGCCGCCCGATCAAGTTCGCGTGGCGGTCGGCTTGCCGCTCGAGCGTGCCTTCCAAGGCCTGCCATCGGTCACGCGCGTGCTGACGACCTCCTCGCAGGGCAGTGCGGAGTTCATCGTCGAGTTCGATCCGAAAACGGCGGTGCAGGGCGATCTCACCTACGTCGATCAAGCGATCGCGCAAACCGCGGCCGCACTACCGCGCGGCGTCAACGTGCAGGCCAATATCATCAACCCCAATAGCGAGCCGATCGTCTCCTATGCGCTCACGTCGCACACGATGTCGCAGACGCTGCTGCACGAACTGGCCGAGCAATCGATGGTGCCGCGCTTTTACGGCGTTCCGGGGCTGGCCCGCGTTTCCGTAGCCGGTGGTCCGCTGCGCGAATACCATGTCGAACTGAGCCCAAGTGCACTCGCGCAGTACGGACTTACCGCGAACGACGTGTCGCAGGCATTGGGACAAGCGGCGAATGTAACGGCCGTGGGGCTTCGCGTGCGCAATTACGCGCGCAATGTCGTCGTTGTCGACGCGGGGCTGCGCACCGCACCCGATCTCGCGCGGGTCATGGTCCCGACAGCAAAAAATGGCGCGGTGCCGATCTCGGCGCTGGGAAGCGTGCACTTGGGCGTCGCACCGCTGACCGACGACGTCAGCTTCGATGCGCGGCACGCGGTGATCTTGAGCTTTTACGCACTTCCCGGAGCCGACGCGGTAAAAATGGCCGACGGCATCGCGGCGCGCGCGCACGCGATGGCGGCGGCGCTTCCGGCAAGTACGCGGTTGGCCAAATTCTGGGATCAGACCACGCTGGTGAAAGCATCGCAGAGTTCGCTACGCGACGCGATCCTCATCGGTGCGCTCCTGGCGATCCTAGTGATCTTTATTTTTCTGCGGAACGTGCGCATGACGCTGGTCGCGGCGATCGTGATTCCGATTGCGATGTCGATTGCAATCTTCGTGATCGGAAGGGCAGGCCAGACGCTCAATCTGATGAGCGTGGGAGGGCTGGCGATCGCGGTTGGGTTGATCATCGACGACGCGATCGTCGTGATCGAAAACATCGCGCGCCTGCATCACGAACGTCCGAGCGATCCGATGCGCGAAATCGTCCCCTACGCGATGTCGCAGATCGGCGGAGCGATGATCGCCTCCACGACCACGACCGTCGTGGTGTTTTTGCCGCTTGCGCTTCTCTCGGGCGTAAGCGGATTTTTCTTTCGCGCACTGGCCTTGACGCTGGCGGCGTCGCTTATCGTGTCACTGCTGCTCGCGCTCTTTCTCGCACCGGCACTGGCCAAAGCACTGGTTCGCCCGCAGGACGCCGATCACGAAGGCCACGACGATGCGATCGGCCGCGTGCTCGAACGATACGAACCGCTGCTGCGCTGGTCGCTCGCCCATCGGAAGATGGTGTATGCGGCTTCGGTCGCCGTCTTGATCGTGACCGTGTTGTTGCTCGCGCATCTGCCCAGCGATTTCTTGCCCAAGCTCGACGAAGGTCAGTTCGAGATCGGCTATCAGCTCCCGGTCGGCACGAGCCTTGCGGCGACCGATGCCGCGACGCGGCGCATGGAGCAGTTGATCATGCGCGATCCGGCCGTCGTCGCGGTCGGCGGGTGGACGGGGCTCGATACCAACGGCTATGCCCCGACGCCGCAAAACGTCGGCGCGCTACGCGTGCAGCTCAAGCCGCAGAACCAGCGCGCCGGGTATCCGCAGGTCAGCGACCGTCTGCGCACCGTGCTCGCCGACGCCGTGCCCTCCGCGCAGTACGATTTCCATCAGATCCTCGAAGACATGATCAACGACGTGTCCGGTGCGCCGGCGCCGCTCGAAATCTCGCTCGCCGGTCCTGACCAGCAGACGCTGGTCAAATACGCCAAGGTCATTGCGGAGCGCGTCGGCTTGGTGCCTGGCGTGACGGACGTGTTCTCGGGCATCGTCTACACCGACCCGACGCTGCGCGTGGCCCCCAACGAACGGGCGCTCGCGGCGCTGGGGTGGCAGGCCTCATCGTTGGCCGACGCGCTAAGTGCGCAGACGCAAGGTTCGATCGCCGCGAATTTGCCCGGTGCCTACAACGTGATTCCGGTGCGCGTGACTACGGGCGTTTCGTCCGAGGCGTTTGACGGCAGCAGCGTCGCCACGCCGAACGGCCCGGTCGGCCTGGGATCGTTGGCGCGCGTTTCGCCCGCGCAGCTCGCTACGACCATCGACGAGGAGAACGGGGCGCGTCTGCTGCGCGTCACCGCCAGCATCAGCGGTGCCAGCTTATCGTCGGTGATTGCGGGCGTCAAACGCGAACTTGCGAAAACGCCGCTCCCGCCCGGATATACGACGACGATCGGCGGTGAATACCGCGAACAGCAAAGCTCGTTCCGCGAGTTCGCGGCGGTCATCGCGATCGCGGTCGTGCTGGTGTTTTCCGTGATGCTCGCGACGTTTCACTCGTATCGGTTGCCGTTGGTGATTCTCACCGCGATCCCACTCGCGCTCATCGGCGTCGCGCTCGGGCTGTTCGTCACGCGCACCGCATTCAACGTTTCGTCGTTCATGGGCCTGTTGTTGCTCGTCGGCATCGTGGTCAAAAACGGGATCTTGCTGATCGACGTCGCCAATCGCCGCCGCATCGCGGGCGACGGGGTCGAAGAAGCGCTGGTGATCGCCGGGCGTACGCGTCTGCGCCCGATCCTGATGACGACGTTCGCGGCCATCGGCGGGTTGCTGCCGCTCGCGCTGGGCCTGGGCGCCGGTGCCGCGATGGAACAGCCGCTCGCGATCGCCGTCATCGGAGGCCTTTCAACCGCGACGGCGTTCACGCTGGTCGTCATTCCGGTCCTCTACGCCGGGTTTTCGGGCAAGGCAACGGTGAACGCATGATCGCCGCCCTGCTTCTTGCCGTTTCGATTCAGCGTTTCGCGGATCTGCCGCTGGATGCGGCCGAGCAAGCCGCGATAACACGTTCGCCTGATGTCGCGGTCGCGGCGTCGAAAGTGCAGGAGCAACAAGCGCTTGTGGCCGAGGCGCGCGCGTCGTACGGACCGGCCCTGACGGGGAATTATACCGAAGGTCCGCAAGGCGGCAACGCCGGCGAGACCGTCGCGCAGCGATTGACGACCGTCGGCGCGCAGGTGTCGCTCGGCGATCTGCTCGCGTACGCGCCGGCCGTAGCGCAGGCCGACGCATCGCTGCGGGCCGCGCAGTTCGATCTCGCGTCCGCCCAGCGTGCCGAGCGTGTGACGCTGATCGGGCAATATTACGCCGCGCTAGCGGCGGCCGCGACGCTGCAGGCGCGCAACGTCGAGCTTGCAAGCGCGCAAGCCCAGCAGCGGGCGGCGCGACTGCGTTTTCGCGCGGGCGACGCACCGCGGCTGGACGTCGTGCGCGCAAGCGTCGCGGTGGCGCAGGCGCAAGCCGATTTCGCGCGCGCGCAGGCCGACGACGAAAATGCCGATGCCGTGCTGTCGGTTGAGACCGGCATGCCGGTCACGCAACTGCAAACGCTGCGTGCGGATTCGCGAGCTCCGTCTGCGGCGACGACCATGAGCGCGGACGATGCGATTGCTGCGGCCCTCCATGCACGCCCGGAAATCGCGTCGGCGCAAGCGGATGTTGCCGCCGAAGAGCATGCGGTGGCCGTCGCGCGTCGGGGCGGCCTGCCGATCGTGACGATTGCGGGCGGCTACACCAAGGGCGTGGACACCGGCGTTCCCGTGTCGGGCCCGAGCGCGAGCGTGCAGATGAATCTGCCGATCGGCGGCGCAGCGCACGATCGGGTGCTTGCCGCGCAAGCGCGGCTTGCGCAGGCGCGTGCGCTGCTGGAGAAAGCGCGCCGCGCGGTACTCGTCGAGGTCGGGTCGGCGGTGCGCACGTACCAAGGGGAACGCGCCGCACTCGCTGCCGCGCAGCGCGCTCTACGATCGGCGCGCGCCGAATTCACGGCGACGCAGATCGGCTATGCAAGCGGCGCGAGTTCGAGCCTGGACGTAGAGACCGCGCGCGCAACCTACGTGCAGGCGATGGTTGGTGAAATCTCGGCGCTCTACGCGCAAGCGCGGGCGCAAGCAACGCTGGAACTCTTGATAGGACAACCGCATGCATAGATGGACGTGGTTCGCGGGCGGCGCGGTGGTGGTCGTAGCCGTTGTCATGTTCGTGCTCTTTCACCCTGGTGCGCCCGTGGCGGCGCCCGCCGCGGCGGCCCCGGCGGTCGATCTCGCCACGGTACGCTACGCGCCATACATGGTCGTGCTGGACGAAAGCGGGACCGCCGGGCCACCGGCCGGTTCCACCGCGCAACTCTCGTTCCCGAATCCCGGCATCCTCGGCGAGATTGACGTGCGCGTCGGGGAACAGGTGAGCGCCGGGCAAGCCCTCGCGTCGCTGCGCGCGCGTCCGCTCGCGCTCGCCGCGCAGCAGGCCGCTGCCGATGCCGCGTCGGCGCGCGCCCAAGCACAAGCGGCTGCCGTCGACAAATATTCCACGCAGGTTGCGGTCGATCGCGCGGCACTTGCGCGCGCGCGAAAGCTCTACGCCGCGGGCGTCGACGCGCAGAAAGGCGTGCAAGCCGCGCAGGCGCAGCTCGCTTCCGACGAGGCTTCCTCGCAAGGTGCGGGCGCCGACCGCGTCGCGGCTGCAGCTCAAGCGCGCAGCGCCGACGTTAAAGCGCAACTCGCGCAAACGGATCTTGCCTATGCCACGTTGCGCGCGCCGGCCGACGGCGTCGTCACCGCGATCTTGCGCCGTCCCGGCGAAGCGGTCGATCCGTCGACGCCGGTGATCGCGATCGGGCCGCCGCTGCAAGGCGAGGTCACGCTGCACGTGCCGGCTGCCGATGCGGCGCAGATGCACGTCGGCGACGTGGCCGCTGTGCAGAGCAGCGATTGGAGTGCGACCGCGCAAGGCCGCGTCACCGCCGTCGTCCCGGCGCTCGAAACCGCTACCCAATCCGCCACCGTCGTCGTCGACGCGGTGCCGCCCGGCGCGATCGCCGGCGCTGCCGTTCGAGCGCGGATCACGGTCGCGCGCGTACGCGGCTTCGTCGTGCCGGTAAGCGCGATCGTCTCGGATCCGCAGAACGGCGACGATGTGATCTTTGCGCGCGAGAAGCAGAAGGATGGCACGTATCGCTTTGCCGAGCACACGGTGACGATCGCGCATCAGAACGCGACGTCGGCGCTGCTCGCGTCGGGCGTTCACGCCGGAGAGCAGATCGCCGCGCAGGGCGCGTTCCAATTGCTCGCGCCGTCCGGCGGCGACTAGATGACCGGCGTGCCGACGTGGAAGATGTGGAAGAAGAGGATCGTCGAGATCGTCGCGAGCAACGCGCCGGCGATGACCTGCAGCACGGTGTGCGCGCCCAGATAGACCCGCGCCCAGCCGACCATCGGGATCAGAATGAGGAACGGCAGTGTTTGATTGCCGTACAAGAGCGTGAGCGCGACTAGCGGCGCCGTGATGCCGATCGCGTGGGTGCTGATCTTCCAATAGCGGGTGATGTATTGGACCACGAGCGTCGAGAGCGTGTATGCGGCCATCGACGCAATCATCAAACGCGGCGCATGGGTGAGCCATAGGGCGATGGTGCCCAGCAGATAAAACACGACGAACGCACCGAACACGGCTTCGCGTTCGTGCCGGACCGACATGTCCAGGTCCGAGATCCGGTCGCTGCCGTACAGCCAGAACACGTAGAGCATCGGGCCGAGCGACGTGAAGAAGGTCGAGAGAAAGAGCAGCCACCAGAAGTCGAACGTGCCGCGGGCGCTGGTGTGCGCCAGGATCACGAACAGGGCCAACGCCGTCAGGAACGGGTTGAAGATCGTCGAGAGTATGCGAGCAAGGTCTCGCCAGGCCTTTCGATTCTTGATCGGGACGATTTCCGGTAAGGGCTCGTGCATTGTGCCCTACGATTGGCGCAAATGGGAGAATTTCCTCAAGGAAGGGCTTGCCCGGTGCTGCAAGTATCGCAGGGCCATGTACAAGCGTTCCGCAGTCCTCTTTCTCTGCGCTCTGCTCGCTTCATGCGGCGCGGGCGGCGGAGCGCCCGCGCCGATTCCGACGGCCGCACAGCCGCATGCGAACGTGGGCCAAGCCCAAATTCACATCACGATTCCCGCCGGGTCCTCGACCGGCACGACGGCGAAGCGGCGAGCTTTCGTCGGAAGCGACGCGCAGGGGCTGACCGTTGAGGTAGCGCCCCAAGGCGGCGCGCAGACGGTCGGTAGTTACGCGCTCAGCGGAACCGCTTGCACGGTCGTGAGCGGCGGCCGCTCGTGTACGATCGTCGTGCAGGCGCCCTACGGCATCGATACGTTTACCGTCGAGTTGTTCGACGCGGCGCCGGCCGGCGGCGTTATCCCGACGACCGCGCATCTGCTAGGCCTGGCAACGGACGCGAACGTGAGCATCGAACCGGGCGCGGTCGTGCCCGTCATCGCGCTGTACGTCGCGGCACAGATCGGAAGCATCGGCCTCTCGGCGTCGTCGGCGATGCTGACGTTCGCCGCTGACGGGGCTTCGCATAACGGCAGCGTCATCATCGCGCCGACCGATTTCGGCGATCAGCCGATCACGACCGGACCGGGCGCACCCTACCTCAATCCGATCACGGCCACCCTGACCGAGACCGGCGGTAGCGGGCACGCGCAATTGACGCTGAGCGGCACGCCGTCTGGCGCATCGGTTACGCTGACGCAGTCGACGCAGACGCTCGGCGTGAGCTACGACGGCGGCGGCGCGAGTGGATATTACGCGACGGTGACGCTCTCGGCCAGCGGTGCCACGAGCGAGAGCTTCACCGTCGTGCCGATGCACGTCACGACGACGTCACAGTATTTCGCCGGCGGCAACGTCGCGTTCACCGCGCATCGCAAAGCGCGTCGTTTAGCGTAAGCGAGGCGCTTGGTATCCAATAGCTATGGCGGCTCGCTGAGCGCAGGCTGCGTCGCCGCGGTCTCCGGTCACCGGAAGCGGCAGCCGCGGAACCGTCATTTTGTCGATAGCACGGGTGCCGCGGCCGCTCCGTGCGTGATGAACGTGACCGACGGCCTGGGAGCAAGCTACGCGATCCCCTACACGACCACGACTTCGTCGCTGGGCGGCGTTACCATCGGCGGCGTCACCGAGTATGCGATGACAAATCCGTCCTCGCATCCCGAGCCGATCGTCGCAGGCCCCGATGGTAATCTGTGGGTCGGAGACGAGACACACGGAACGCTCGACAAGATTACGACCTCCGGCGTCGATACGCCGTATTCGGCTCCCAACGGACCGCCCTTTGCGATCGCCGCCGCAAACGACGGCGATGTGTGGTTCCTCGATGCAAGCAATGCGCTCTATCAGGCCTCACCATCGGGCAGCATCACGATGCATTCCGCACTCGGTGTGACCGGTTCGCTGCAAGGTCTGGTCGCGGGTCCTGACGGCAACCTCTGGATCGTCGATCAAGGTGACGGCGAAGTGCTGCAAGTTTCGATGCAGGCCCAAACCTTGAATACCTATGGATTCGGTGGCAACACCGCGAACGGCGGAATCGCGGTCGGGAACGACGGGCGCGTGTACGTGCTCGACCCCGGCCCTCCCGCGATCTATGCTATTACGCCGGGCGGCAACACCCAAACCATCGATATCGGAAGCGGGTGCACCGGGCCATCACAGATCGCAAACGACGCGTCTGACGGAAATCTGTACGTCACCTGCAGCACCTCGAATTCAATCCTGCAGGTTCAGACCGGCGGCGCTCAGACGAATTATCCGATCGGGCAGGGCGACGCGCCGCGTGGACTGATCGCGGGCCCCGACGGTTCGGTGTGGTTTGCCGCGCCCGGAACGAATACGATCGGCCGGTTCAATCTTTCGACGGATGCGTTCACGCATTACGCGATCCCGACGAGCGGCGCGTATCCAATCGATCTTGCGCTGGGATCCGACGGTCGTATCTGGTTCACCGAATTCAGTGCTAGCAAAGTTGGAGTGTTGACGCCGTAATGCAGATGCGTACAGTGTTCTTGGGTATCGCGATCCTCGCGACGGCGGTCACGGTGGGATGCGGCGGAGGTAGCGGAAGCAGCCTTCCTGCCGCGCCGCACACGACGTCGAAAAAACCACAGACCGTTACGGTGAAGGTCGTGATTCCCGCGGCGCAGCGTACGGCTACGGCGGCGATCAAACGACGGATGGCCATTGCTGAAGGCACGCTCGGCATCGCACTGGTGGTCTATCCCCATCCGCAGGCGTCGAGTTCGCCGCTGCAGACCGACGCGTTCGACATTTCGCCGGCGTCGACGAGTTGCACGACCAATGCGGACGCCAGCCGCACGTGCTCGTTCGCACTTGCGCTCGCGCCCGGAACCTACGACGTCGACGCGACGACGTACGACAGCGCGCCGGTTTCGGGCGCGATTCCGGGAACTGCGCACGCGCTGGGCTATCAAGCGCTGGTGGGCTTCGTGGTGTCGCAGGGGGCCGCCAACAGCGTCAACCTCTCGATCGACGGCATCGCTGCGTCGGCGGTGCTCACGTTGCCGGTTCCCACGGTGCGTGGCCTCGACGCGATCGCGCAGCAGGCATCGATCGACGTGCTCGATGCCAACGGCGATGTGATCCTCTCCAACGGTTTCGTCGATTCGCTCGGCAATCCGGTCACCGTTTCGTTGAGTGATGCGGCGACCACCGGGCTCGTCTCGTTCTCTCCGAGCACGGTCGTTTCACCGCCGCCGACCGGCGTGACCGTGACATATAATCCCGCTACCATCACCGCCGCGCAGATGACGGCCGGTGCGCTGCCGCAGTTGACCGCGACACTGAGCTCGGGTCCGAGCACGACGACCGCGATGACTGTGGTCGCGCCGCTCACGGTGGTATCGCTCCCCTCACCGGCCGCGCACGGTATCGCCGCGTCCGGCAGTATCTATGTGCCGTTGTCCAATCCGTCGCATCCGCCGTACGTAGCGGTGATCGCGCCGAACTTGAGCGTGAGCGAGATTCCGGTTGCCACCGTCAGTTCCACGCCGGCGCCGTACGACATCGCGGTCGGATCCGACGGCAATCTGTGGATGACCGACAGCACGAGCAACGATCTGTTGGTCTCCAATACCAGCGGCAGTGTTTTCAACAGCTATGGTCTTGGGGCAGCGACGGTCGGCACCGGCATTGCGTCGGACGGAACCAAACTCTGGGTCGCGCAACCGGGGATCGGCTACTTGGAAAGCGATTCTCCGTCCTCGCCACCGCCCGTGCCTAATTCTAGTCCGACCCCCGGTGCGCAGCCTCAGTTTCTCGTCAAGGGCAGCGACGGGCGGATGTGGTTCTCCGAGAACGGCGTAGGGCGAATCGGCGCTGTCGGCACCTCGACCGGTACCGTCGCCGAATATCCGGTTCCCACCACGAGTTCGGCGCCCCTCGGCGTCGCGCTCGGTCCCGACGGCAACGTCTGGTTCGCCGAAAACGGCTCGGGTGTGGACAAGCTCGGCAGCGTCACGACCGCCGGCACGGTCACCGAATATTCCACCGGGTCAGCCTCGCCGAATTTCGTTATCGCGGGCCCCGACGGCAACATCTGGTTTACGTCCAGTTCGCCGACGCCCGGCATTGGGCGCATGTCCACGACCGGGACGGGCCTCGCCTTCTTTCCATTGCCCTCGGGCAGCGTTCCCGGGGAGATGGTGGTAGCCGGCGGTTTGATCTGGGTAGTCGATACTGAGTCGGCCACGCCACGAGTCTTCGGGGTTATGCCCTAAGAGCAAGCGGGCTCGACCAAGGAGGCGGCGAATCATGGCCGGTCACATGATCATCGAACGGATCGACTCCCCTGCGGACGTCAAGGCGCTCACGCGCGAAGAACTCGATATTCTCGCTCGCGAGATTCGCGACATGCTCGTCGTCACGTGTGCGCGCAACGGCGGCCATCTAGCGCCGAATCTGGGCGTGGTCGAACTTTCGATCGCGCTGCATCGCGTGCTCGATCTACCCAAGGACAAGCTGGTGTGGGACGTCTCGCATCAGGTGTACGTGCACAAACTTCTGACCGGACGGCGCGATCGGTTCCACACGATCCGCAAAGGCGGTGGCCTTTCCGGCTTCTCGATGCGGACCGAGTCGCCGTACGATCAATTCGGCGCCGGTCACGCGTCCACGTCGGTCTCTGCCGCGTACGGTATGGCGATCGCGCGCGATCTTGCCGGCGGAGACGAGACGGTTGTCGCGGTCATCGGGGACGGCGCGCTTACCGGCGGACTGGCTTACGAGGCGATCAACAACGCGGGCGCGCTCAACTCGAACTTCATCGTCATCCTCAACGACAACGAGATGTCGATTGCGCCCAACGTCGGCTCGGTAGCATCGTACCTCTCGGTGCTGCGCAGCAAGCCGTTCGCGAACTTCGTGCGCGAACGCGCGAAAGGCGTGTTCGAGCACATGCCGTTCGGCGGTGCGGCACGCAAGGCGTTCGCCAGTGCCGAGATGGGCGCGATGCGCTTTGTCGCTCCCAGCGAAAAGGCCGCGGTCATCTTCGAAGAACTGGGCTTTCGCTATATGGGGCCGTTCGACGGTCATAACGTCGACGTGCTCGTCGATGCGCTCGAAACCGCCAAGCATTTCGACCGGCCCGTGCTGTTGCACGTGCGCACGATCAAGGGTAAAGGCTACGAGCCGGCCGAGAAGGATTCGCGCACGTTTCATGGCCTCGGATCGTTCGACGTCGAGAACGGTAAACTCGAGATCAAACCCGACGCGCGCCCGACGTTTTCCGATGTTTTTGCCGGTGCTCTGATCGAGCTTGCGTCCTCGCATCCCAAGATGATCGCGATCACGGCGGCGATGCCCGACGGCACCAAGCTTTCCAAGTTTGCCAAGGCGCACCCCGAGCGATTCTTCGACGTCGGTATCGCCGAAGCGCACGCGGTTTGCATGGCGGCCGGCGCTGCGACGAGCGGATCGCAGCCGGTCTGCGCGATCTACTCGACGTTCCTGCAGCGTGCGTACGACCAGGTCGTCCACGACGTGTGCGTGCAGAATTTGCCGGTGGTCTTTGCGATGGATCGCGCGGGCTTCGTCGGCGACGACGGCCCCACGCACATGGGACTCTACGACGTCGCGTATCTGCGTACACTGCCGAACATGACGATCATGGCTCCGCGCAGTGAAGACGAAATGCTTCCGATGCTGCGCCTGGCCCTCGATCACGGCACGCCGATGGCGATCCGTTATCCCCGTGGTTCCACCAGCGGCCGCCATATGGATCCCCCGGCTCCGCTCGTCTACGGCAAGGCCGAGGTGCTCCGGCGCGGCACGGGCGTTGCGGTTTGGGCCTTGGGAAATACCGCTGACGTCGCCCTCGACGCCTACGAACTGCTGGCCAGCGGCGAGTTCGGCCCGTCCGACCGGCTCCCCACGATCGTCAACGCTCGCTTCGCCAAGCCTGTCGACGAGGCGCTTCTTGCCGAATTAGCGGCCGACCACACGACGATCTTGACGCTCGAAGAGCACGCGCTCGCAGGCGGCTTCGGCTCGGCGGTCGTAGAGAAGGCCTCGGATTTGGGGCTCCAGGTCCGGGTGCACCGTGTCGGCGTCGCCGACGTGCTGGTGCATCACGATAGCCAGGCCGCTCAGCGCGCCCTCTTCGGTTTGACCGCTCAAGCGATCGCCGAGAAGATCGCGCGCGCGATCGATTCACGTCAGGAGATACACCGTTGACCCTTCTCGCCGCGGCGGCGCAGGCCGCGCCCAAGATCCAGGTAACCGCGCTCCCCAAGGGCGCGGTTCCCGCGCAGGCCGTACCGCTTACGCAGGCGCCGATGCCGGAAACGTGGTTTCAGCAGCATGCGAGCTGGCTGACCCACGGCGTTGCGGGACTCTTCATCCTAGCCGCGATCGCGTTGGTCGTGCTGCTCGCGGTGCAGACCACCAAACAAGAGGGTCTTTCGGGCACGATCGGCGGACGGGTTGAATCGTCCTACGGACGCGCGGGCGCCGAAGAGCAGCTCAAACGCGTCACGGGCTTTGCAGCCTTCATCTTCGTGCTGACCGGCTTCATTCTCTCACTTACGGGCATCTAGCGCCGTTGAGCGTGCTCCTGGACGTCAGGAATCTCCGTACGACGTTTCGTACCGAGGACGGCCCCGTGACGGCCGTCAACGGGCTTTCGTTTGCGCTCGGCCCCGGTGAGACGCTGGGAATCGTGGGCGAGTCGGGCTCAGGAAAATCGGTCACCGCGCTCTCGATCATGCGGCTGCTCTCGCGCAACGCGACGGTCACCAGCGAAGGCGTGATTTTTCAGGGCGAAGATCTGCGCGAAAAATCGGAAGCGCAAATGCGCGCGATCCGCGGTCACAAGATCGCGATGATCTTTCAAGATCCGATGACCAGTCTCAACCCGGTGCTCTCGATCGGCGAGCAGATCTCTGAAGCGGTGCAATTGCATCTGGGGCTCTCGCACGCGGACTCGCGCAAAAAAGCCGTGGAAATGCTGGAAAAAGTCCGCATTCCGTCGGCCGCCGGACGGTTGGGCGAGTATCCGCATCAATTTTCCGGCGGTATGCGCCAACGCGTGATGATCGCAATGGCGCTCTCGTGTAATCCCGATTTGCTCATCGCCGACGAACCGACGACGGCGCTGGACGTTACGATTCAAGCGCAGATTCTCGAACTGATGAACGAGATGCAGAAGGAATCCGGCGCGGCGATCATCATGATCACGCACGATCTCGGCGTCGTGGCCGAAGTCTGCAAGAACGTGCTCGTTATGTACGGCGGCAATCTGGTCGAATACGGCACCGTCCAGCAGATCTTCCACGATCCCAAGATGCCGTACACGCAAGGTCTGCTCGCCTCGTTGCCGCGCGTCGACGATACGCAGCACCGCCGGCTCGAGCCGATCAAAGGCCAACCGCCCAATTTGCTCGCGCTGCCGCCGGGCTGTGCGTTCGCACCGCGCTGCGACCGGCGCATGCCGATCTGCGATCAGCCGGTCGCCCTCTATGATTTCGGCGACGGCCACGTCGCGCGGTGCTGGCTCTACGATGGGACCGTTCCGTGCCGCTGATCGAAGTTCGCGACCTCTACAAGTATTTTCCGATTCATGCGGGACTGTTCTCGCGGCACGTGGCCGACGTCAAAGCCGTCGACGGCGTCAGTTTCACAGTTGAAGCCGGCGAAACGCTGGGTCTGGTCGGGGAATCGGGCTCGGGCAAGACGACGATCGGGCGCATGCTGATGCATTTGCTTCCCGTCACCAAAGGCGAGATCGTGTACGACGGCGCGGAGATCACCACGATGGGCGCGTCCGACGTGCGGCGCTTGCGGCGCAACATCCAGATCATCTTTCAGGATCCGTTCGCGAGCCTTAACCCCCGCATGACGGTCGGCGACATTATCGCCGAGCCCCTGCAGATCCACCGCATCGCCACGGGTAAGGCCGCGCAAGAACGGGTCCAGGAATTGCTCAAGCTCGTCGGCCTGCGGCCGTACAGCGCCAACCGCTATCCGCACGAGTTCTCCGGCGGCCAGCGTCAGCGCGTCGGCATCGCGCGCGCGCTTGCCGTGGACCCAAAGTTCATCGTCTGCGACGAGCCGGTCTCGGCGCTGGATGTCTCGATTCAAGCGCAGGTCATCAACCTGCTCGAAGACCTCCAGCAGCAACTGGGTCTGACGTACCTCTTCATCGCGCACGACCTCTCGGTGGTGCGGCACATCTCTACCCGCGTTGCGGTCATGTACGTCGGCAAAATCGTGGAGCTGAGCTCGCGCAACGAACTCTATCAGCACCCACTCCACCCGTACACGCAGGCGCTGCTCTCCGCGATCCCGATTCCCGATCCCGATGTCGAGCACCGCCGCAAGCGCATCGTGCTCACCGGCGATATTCCCTCGCCGGTCGATCCGCCGTCCGGGTGCCGGTTTCACACCCGCTGTCCGGTCGCATTCGAGCGCTGCACGATCGAAGATCCGGCGTTTAAGGAGTACGGCAAGGGACATTTCACGGCGTGCCACTACGTCGACGAGCACGGCGGCGCAGCGCCCGACCTCACGAACGGCCCGGCGGTGTTGAACCAGGCTTAACGCGGAGATAACGCGCGCGCGATAGACTAAGAACCGTGATCGTCGCGCAGATTTCCGACCTGCACATCCGGCGCCGAGGGCACGTGCTGCATCACATGCCCAACACGGCCGACTACTTGCGGCGTACGATCGACAAGCTGCACCGCCTGCGCCGCCGCCCCGATATCGTCTTGGCGACAGGCGACCTCACCGAACGAGGCTCGCCGCACGAATATCGCCGATTGCGAACGATACTCGGACGGCTGGAGATTCCGCACTTCTTGATTCCTGGAAACCACGATGATCGCGACGCCCTACGCCGGGCCTTTCGCGATCATCGCTATTTAACGACCTTTGCCTCGCATGCCAGCTTCGCGATCGAGGCGTGGCCGCTGCGGATCGTCGCCTTGGATTCCACCGATCCGGGACGCCCGGGTGGATTTCTCGATGACGAACGGCTCGCGTGGCTCGATGGCGAGCTGTCTGCGCATCCGCGCCGCCCGACGATTGTGGCGCTGCATCACCCGCCGTTTCGCACGGGCATTGCAGCGCTGGACGCATACGGTTTCGTCGGCGCCGACAGCCTGGCGCGCATCGTGCGCCGTCATCCGCAGGTAGCGCGCGTAATCGCCGGTCACGTGCATACCGTGCTGATGCAGCCATGGAATGGTACGATCGCTTGCACCGCGCCGAGCACGTCGCCGCAGTTCGTCATCGGGCGCTCGCGTTTAGGCATCGGCGTGGAAGCGGCCGGACTGTTGCTGCACGAGTGGAGTTTCAACGCCGACGTACACACGTATATCGTGCGGATCGAAAGCGAGGTCGAGCAGCAAATCGCATAGATCGCGCGTTCATCATACAGATCGCGCGTTCATCATATGTATGCGTTTGTATTTTTCGAGATTGACAATCCACGACCGTGGGTACTGCGTTAGCCGCATAAGTCGTTGCGAGAAGAACGGGTACTCGAATGAAATTGCGTCTGCGCCTGTGGTGCTGCCTGGTCGTCATCTTTTCGCTTTTCCTCACCGGAAAAGCGTTCGCGCATCCGCTCGGAAATTTCACGATCAATCACCTCGCCGTTTTGCGCGCCGGCAATGGTGAGTTGCACGTCCGCTATGTGTTGGACATCGCGGAGATTCCGACGTTTCAGATCATGCACGTCGTCGATCCCAACGGTTCATGGAGCGATGCCCAGCGCGAAGCGTGGGCAGCGCGGGAGGTGGGCGTGGTTACCGATGGACTGCATATCCGCCTCGACGGCGGCGAGCCGATCGGCCTGCATCTCGACGATGTGCACGCGCGCCTTCGGCCCGGTGCCGGCGGTTTGCCGATTCTCTATTGGGTGGCGGATTTTACAGCGCCGCTTCGTGCCGGCGCGCATACCGTGGCAGTCGACGATCAGGTCTACGCCGATCGGCGCATCGGCTGGAAGGACGACATCGTCGCTCCGCAGACCGAGCCAACCCACGAATTACTGCATTATCCGACCGCGATGATTGGCTCGCCGCGTCGCGTCGACGGTATGACCTTTCATCTCAGCGCCGGCGATGTCGCTTCGTCGATCGTCGATCAAAGGGACGAGACCGGGTTCGCCGGCGGCACCAACACGCTCGTGCGCAGCAATGCGCTTACCAACATGTTTTCGAGCAGCAACCGCACGCCGCTCTTCATCCTGCTCACCGCGCTGGTCGCCTTCGGATTGGGCGCGCTGCACGCCATCGAGCCGGGCCACGGAAAAGCGATTCTGGCCTTCACCCTGGTCGGCTCGCGCGCCACCATCAAGCAAGCCGCCATTTTGGCCGCGTCGCTTACGTTCGCGCACACTATCGGCGTGCTGATTCTCGGCGGCGTCCTTTTCTTCGCGGCGGGCTTCATATCGGAGTCGATCTATCCGTGGATCACACTGCTATCCGGCGCTGCGGTCGCGATCATCGGCGCTCGCAATCTTGCGCGCTATCTTCGCGGACGCAGCCTGCACGCGCATCTCGGCGGCCACGTCCACGCGCACGGCGCATCGGACGATCATCATCACGGTGATGGCGAGCACGCGCATTCCCACGCGATTCCGGGCAGTGGGCCGATCGATTTCCGCGGTGCGATCGTTGCCGCGATGAGCGGCGGCATTGCACCGTGTCCGGCGGCAATCGTCGTGATGCTCGCGGCGCTCCGCCTCCATCAGCTTGGCTACGGCCTGGTGCTGATCGTGATCTTCAGCCTCGGGCTTGCCAGTGTGCTCACAGGCCTGGGCATCGCGGTCGTTCACGGTTCGGCGCTGGTTTCGCGCAGCCGCAAGTTCGAGCGGCTCGTCGCGCTGGTCCGCTGATTTCGGCCTCGCTCATCTCGGTCGTCGGCGCATTCATGCTTGGTCAGGGTTTGTCGCCCAGGGCGTTCACGCATCGATGTGGGTCATCGCAGGCCTCGCACTGTTGGCCATCGGCGGCTATGCCCTCACCCCCCAACATCGTCACTCTCACGCCGTGGAGCAAGCATGATCTTTTCGAGCTCCTTTACCGTGTATGCGCTCGGGTTACGCCATGGTGCCGATCCCGATCACCTCGCGGCGATCGATAACCTCACGCGCAACTCGCTCGATCGCGCTCCGCGGCTGTCGCGTTTTATCGGCGCGCTCTTCGCTGGCGGCCACACCGTCATGGTGCTTGCGATCGCTGCGCTCGTCGGCTATCTCGGGACGCGCTTTAGCGGCCACGGTGCGCTTGTCGAAACGATCGGCACGTGGATATCGATCGTCGTCTTGCTCGCGCTCGCGGGTATCAATCTGCGTCAACTTGTGTCCGGTCGAAGCGACCGCATTTTCGGCTACAAATCGCGTATGTTACCTGCGGCGTTACGGAACGGCACGTCGCCGTGGCTGGCCGTACCGATCGGCCTGTTATTCGGATTCGGCTTCGAGACGTCCAGCCAGATCGCTACCTACGCGGTCGCGTTCGGTGCCGACGCCGGCGTCCTTGGCGCGCTCGTGGTGGGATCGATGTTCTGCGCCGGGATGGTCTGCACGGACACGCTCGATTCGCTCTTTATCCATCGCATCGTCACCTATCGATCCGGATCGCTGCCGCGCGTCATGCGCGTGTGGATCTGGTCCGTCACCATTTTTGCCGTCGCGGTTGCGGCATACGAGCTCGCACAGGTGCTCGGCTGGAAACCGCCTGTCTCCGACTTGACCGTCAGCATCATGCTCGTTACGATGCTGCTCTCGGTCTTCGTCTGGATCTTCCTCGCGACGCGCCCACGCGCCGCACCTCGCTATTGGAGCAACTCCCATGAAAGCACTTCGCGCCTTGGCGACGATCGTGACGACCGCATTGGTCGTGGCGGTGATCTCGCTCTACGGGATGCACGCCGCACGCAGCTCCGACCACCAGGACTCGCCGACCGTCGTCGCGCGTCCGGGAGCCGACATTACCGACGTGTTCGCCTACCCCGCCCCCGATAATTCCATCAACGTCGTGCTCGCGATGGACGTCTTTCCGCTCATTCCCGCGGGCATGTCGTCGAACGCAATGTACGCCTTCGATCCGGCCGTGCTCTACCAATTCAAAATCGCGAACGGGATCGCGAGCGGAAACTATAACGAATCGACGGTATCCAGTTCACCGTGACCGGCACCGGCCAAAGCCAAACGCTCACGATGTACGGTCCGATCGCGCCCGGCCAAGTTTCCACGGCCGACACGGTCGTGACCGCCTCGAAGGCCGGTACGGTGACGTTCGGACAAACGGCGACGCTCGACGGTGGGAAGATCCAGGTCTTTGCCGGACCGCGGCGTGACCCGTTCTTCTTCGATCTCGCGCAGTTCTTCAAGATTCTGCCGGATCGCGACGCGGCATATCACGCGGCGGGGCAGAGTGTGCCTTCGCCGACCGCGACCTCGTTCAACGGCTTCGCGGCCGGAAACGCCAACGGCTGTTCGACCGCGCCGGCCAGTGATTTCCTCGCCAATTACAACGTGCTGCAGATCGCCGTCGAGCTGCCGAAGACGATGCTCGAACCGTCGGGCACCGCGCTCGGCAAGATCGGTCTCTGGACCACGACCAGCACGACCACGGGGAGCTAATCGTCCATCATGATCAAGAATATTCTCATCGGTGCCGCGCTCGGCGGTATCGCCGCGCTCACCGTCTCGGCGTGCTCGGGCACGACTCGGCCGTCCATTCGCCGCACGGCCCGACGCCGTCGGCCTATCAGCAGATCGAACTGCTCTCGCGTCCCGCGGTCAAAGAAGCCTTCGAAAGCTTCGCCGACCATGATCACGACCAATCGCAGTCGAACCCTACAACGACGCGACGATTCAAAGTGACATCGTCAGCTTCGCCGAAACACGTCGCCGGCCGTTCGGCAACGACGGCCAACACGCTTAAAGCCGTGCTCTACCCCAACGAGATGCAAGTTGATCTCTCGTCCAGCGCGACGACCGCGGGGTATCTCGGCGTCGAAACCGGCGGTAAGGTCGGCACGACGTTCGGCGGACGCGGTCTGACCGACGACACGATCGGCACATCGTCTCGCCGCGCTCTTTGGCAACGCGCTTTCCGCGCTTGGCGTCGCACCCGACGACGGCAAAGAATCCCCGTGTTTGCAACCGACAATCTCCCGGCCGCCGCGCCCGCGTATCAAGCCTCGACCACGTTCCCCTACGCGCAGGCTCCGGTCTAGACCCCGTTGCGGCTACGGACTCTGCTGCCGGTCATGGCGGGCGCGATCGTCGCGCTCGCCCTTTGGCCGGCTCTCCGCGCCGATCGCGCGCCCGCGGCGACCTTTACACCCGCGCCGCTGGTGCGCGACTACCTGCTGCGCGATCAGCTCGTGGCGTTCTACGAACGGCAAGCGCGGCATGCGCCCGACGATCAGATCACGATGCGGATGCTCGCGGGGCTCTATCTGCAGCGCTTCCGCGAGCAGTACGATTTAGGCGACGTTACGCGCGCGGAGAGTTTGGCCCGGCGATCCATTGAATTGCAGCCGCAAGGAAATACGCCCGCCCAAATGATCTTGGCCGGCGCGCTGCTGACCTATCACGATTTTCGCGGAGCGCTCGTCCACCAACGCGATGCCTGGATGGGCGAACCGTCCAATAAGAACGCCCTGGCGCAGATCGCGTCGCTGCAGATGGAACTGGGCGAATACGCCCAGGCTCACGCAACGCTCGAGCGAATCGGCCCGATGCCGGCCGAGGACCCGACGGTCGACTCGATTCGAGCCCGTTACGACGAAGTGACCGGCCGTCTGGACGAGGCGCGCGTGCAGATCGAGCGCGCGGGAGAGACCGCGGACTCTGACATCGATAATCCCGCGTCCGTTCGCTCGTGGTTCCACATGCGGGCGGCGCAACTGGCGTTCGAAGCCGGCGACTTCGCCGACGCGCAGCGCGAGTACACGACCCGCTTAAACGATTTTCCCGATAACGCGATGGCACTGATGTTCCAGGCGCAGCTATAACTGAGCGAGCATCGTTGGCAAGCCGCGCAGACATCGGCCAAAGCGGCCGCCGCGCTCTATCCCCTGCCGCAGGCGCTGGGCTACGAAGTCGACGCCGATCTTGCACTGGGCGACCGCGCGGACGCGACCCAAATCGACGCGTTGATCGGCGCCGAGCAGCGGTTGTTCGACGCGCAGGGCATCAACGATCGGCTCTTGGCCAACTACTACGCCGAGCACCACGAGCATCTCGGTGCGGCGCTTCACGCTGCTCGCACCGACTACGTCAAACGCGGCGACGAGATCTATGCCGACGACACGCTGGGCTGGGTGCTCGCCCAGATGGGACGCTGGCGCCAAGCGTTCGTCTTACGCCCAGCGCTCGTTGCGCACGGGCAGCCGCGATCCGCTGCTGCAGTACCATGCGGCCATCGTCGCATTGCATTCCAGGGCGATACGGTACAAGGCTGCGCGCGGCTGCATGCTGCGCTGCGCACCGATCCCGGCCTACAGGAGCGGTTGCGGCGAAGGCCGGCACCGCGTGCTCGTAGCGCGCCGGCGAGATCGGCGTTGGCGTACGTCTCAAGAATGACCGGATCGCGGCCTCGGCAATCGCCGAGACAGAGACGGCATGGGAGAGGCGCAGCGACAATAGGGTTTGCGCCAAGTCTGCGGGCAGGCTGATCGTAACGCGGCTAAGCGGTGCTTCTGTCTTCATCGTTAAGATCAACGAGAGGGGCCGCCGGTTCAGATGCCTGCGGCCGCGAGAAAAAGAAGAAGGCGGCCGATCGTCGATCGTCCGCCTTCATTAGAAAGAGCGCGTGCGCTAACGCTTTCTTTTTGCGTCCGGCCTTTTTTGCGGCCGCCGGCCTTCTTGCGTCCAGCGGTCTTTTTGCGTCCGGCGGCCTTGCGGGTTGCTTTCTTCTTGCGTCCGCCGGCGGCTTTCTTGCGTCCAGCGGCCTTCTTGCGCGTCGTCTTCTTGCGCCCGGCAGTCTTTCTTGCGTCCGTGGTCTTTTTGCGTCCAGCGGTCTTCTTGCGTCCCGTCGTCTTCTTGCGACCCCCCGCGGCCTTTTTGCGTCGCGCCGTCTTCTTGCGTCCCGCCGTCTTCTTGGCGGTCGTCTTCTTCGCGTCCGCCCGTCGCGGCTTTCTTACGGGTCGCGTTCTTCGCGGCGCCCGCGGCTTTCTTGCGGCCACCGGCCGCTTTTTACGAGTCGATTTGCGGCGGGGTTTCTTCTTGGCCTCGCCCATCGTCTCGCCATTCATCATGGTATCGGAGTCCATTCATTCCTCCTCGTCCCCCGGGGGACGAACAGCGTTATTTGGACAGCGCATGAAATGCGCTTTAAGCGCACTATAAAGGATTTTCCTCGAATCATGCAAATCGCGCGCGCATACGCGCACGCGTACGCTCGCGCACGCGTACGCGTGCGCGCGCCCTCAAAGCGGGGCGGTCCGGACCGGCCGGAGATTTGCGGGGGTCTTGACCCCGGGGGTATACTTAGGCCCGTGAAAAAGCCCCTGATCATCGTCGAGTCGCCAACCAAGGCGCGCACGATCAAGAAGTTTCTCCCACCGCGCTATGTGGTCAAAGCGTCGGTCGGGCACGTGCGCGATCTGCCCAAGAGCACGCTCGGCGTCGACGTGGACAACGATTTACGTCCCAAGTATCTCACGATCAAGGGCAAGGGCGACGTGATCAAAGAGCTCAAAAGCGCGGTCAAAGGCGCGAGCGAAGTCTACCTCGCGACCGACCCCGATCGCGAAGGCGAGGCGATCGCGTGGCATTTGGCCGAGCTGCTCAAACTCGAGAATCCCAAGCGCATCGAACTGCACGAGATCACCAAAGACGCGGCGCTGGCCGCGATCAAAGATCCGCACCACATCGATATGGACCGCGTCAACGCGCAGCAGGCGCGCCGCATCCTCGACCGGCTGGTCGGCTACAAGATCTCGCCGCTGCTCTGGGCCAAAGTGCGCGGCGGCCTCTCGGCCGGACGCGTGCAGTCGGTCGCGGTTCGCGTGATCGTCGACCGAGAGCGCGAGATCGCGGCCTTCATTCCGCGCGAGTATTGGAGCATCACGGCGCAGCTCGCGACCGGAGCGCGATGCGGCGATCGTCTTTCCGGCCGACCTGGTCGCGCACCGCGGCGAGAAGCTCGAGGTCACGAACGAAGAGCAAGCCGAAGCGGTGCTGCGCGCGGTCGACGGCGCGGCCGTTCTCGGTCGCGTCGATCAAGCGCCGCGAGGTCCGGCGCAACGCGTCCGGCCCCGTTCACCACCTCGACCCTCCAACAAGAAGCCTCGCGCAAGCTGCGGCTGCGCGTGCGCCGCACGATGCAGATCGCGCAGGCGCTGTACGAAGGCGTCGATCTGGGCGGCGAGCGACGGCACGCAAGGTCTTGATCACCTACATGCGTACCGACTCGACGCGCATCAGCGACTCGGCCCGCGAGGCGGCGCGCGAATTCATCATCTCGCAACCTACGGGCGAAGCCTTTCATCGGCGGCGCGCACCCACAAGATTCGCGAAGGCGCGCAGGACGCGCACGAAGCGATCCGCCCGACCAGCGTTTTCCGCACGCCCGAGAGCGTCGCGCACATCCTCAAGCGCGACGAACTGCGTCTGTACACGCTGATCTGGGAGCGCTTCGTTGCTTCGCAGATGTCGCCGGCGGTGATGGATCAGACCACCGTCGACATCGCGGCGGCCGACTACACGTTCCGTGCCACCGGCAGCATCGTCAAATTCGCCGGCTTCACCCGCGTATATGAAGAAGGCAAAGACGATGCGGCATCCGCGGCTGCCGCGCCTGCGGCCAACACCAAAGCCGCCAAAGAGCGCGTGCGATTACCGGAGCTCAGCGAGCGCGACGTGCTCGATCTGCGCGCAATCGAACCCAAGCAGCATTTCACCGAACCGCCGCCGCGCTACACCGAAGCGACGCTGGTCAAGGCGCTGGAAGAGAACGGCATCGGACGTCCGTCGACCTACTCGACGATCGTCGATACGATTCAAGCGCGCGGCTACGTCACGCAAGAGGACCGGCGCTTCAAGCCGACCGAGATCGGAATCGCGGTCAACGATCTGCTCGCCGAGCATTTCAAGGACATCGTCGATCTCAAGTTCACGGCCGGAATGGAAGGCGACCTGGATAAGGTCGCCGAGGGCAACGCCGACTGGGTCGGCATCCTCCGCGCGTTCTACGGTCCGTTCGCAATCGAACTCGAAGAAGCCGAAAAGAAGCTGCCGCGCCTGGAGATCAAAGACGAGCCGACCGACGAGATCTGTCCGAACTGCGAGCGCCCGATGGTCATCAAGACCGGGCGTTTCGGCAAATTCATCTCGTGCTCGGGCTATCCCGAGTGCAAGACGACCAAACCGATCGTCAAAGACACCGGCGCGAAATGTCCCAAGGACGGCGGCATGATCGTCGAACGGCGCTCGCGCAAGGGCCGCACGTTCTACGGCTGCGCCAACTATCCCAAGTGCGATTTCGTCTCGTGGGATCGCGTGATCCCCGAGCCGTGTCCGGTCTGCGGCAGCCATGTCGTCGCCAAGAACCGCCGCGGCGGCGTCGTGCATCTGGAATGCTCGGCCGACAAAGAACACGACGTCTCGTCGCTGGCTAAATCCGCCGGAGGCGACGAACCCAGCGAAGATCGCGAACTCGCCGAAGTTTGATGCGCCTTACCGTCATCGGCGGGGGACTTGCCGGTTGTGAAGCCGCGTGGCAGGCGGCGAATGCCGGCGTGGACGTCGATCTGTACGAGATGCGTCCGCAACGCAGCGGGCCTGCGCACGTCAGCGGCCGGCTTGCGGAACTGGTGTGCAGCAACTCGTTGCGCGGCGCGGCGCTTGAGAACGCCGTTGGATTGCTCAAAGAAGAACTCGCGCAGCTCGACTCGGTAATCGTGCTCTCGGCGCGCGAAGCGGCCGTTCCCGCCGGCGGCGCACTCGCCGTGGATCGCGAGCGATTCGCCGACGCGGTCGAAGCGCGAATCTCCGCGCATCCACGCATTACGCTACACCGCGAAGAACTTGGGCGAAATTCCGCTCGACCGCCCCACCATCGTCGCCTGCGGCCCGCTGCCGAACGATGACTTCCTGGCCCAGATCGATGCGGTCCTGGGCTCCGCGGGGCGCTTGCATTATTACGATGCGGCTTCGCCGATCGTGGCGGCGGATTCGATTGATGAATCCTTCATGTATCGCAAGTCGCGCTACGAAAAAGGCGACGGTGACGACTACGTCAACATCCCGCTGGACCGCGAACAATACGCGCAACTCTTGCACGACTTGCGCACGCTCGAACGGCATCAGCCCAAAGGGTTTGAAGCCGATGCGAATGCGACGCGCTATTTCGAAGGCTGTTTGCCCATCGAGGTGATGGCCGATCGTGGTGACGACGTGCTGCGCTTCGGGCCGCTCAAGCCGGTCGGACTGCGCGATCCACGCACGGGCAAAACGCCGCATGCCGTCGTCCAACTACGCAAAGAAAACACCGAGGGCACGGCGTTCAATCTGGTCGGCTTCCAGACGCGGCTCTCGTGGCCGGCGCAGCGTGAAGCATTCGGCAAGCTTCCTGGGCTGGCGAACGCGGAATGGCTGCGGCTAGGCGTGATGCATCGCAACACGTTTGTGGACGCGCCGCGCGTGCTCGACGAGCGGCTGCGCGTACGTGGTCGCGACGCGTTGTATTTCGCCGGGCAGATCACCGGCGCCGAAGGCTACGTCGAAGCGGCGGCCTGCGGAGCGATGACGGGCATCCATGCCGCGCGTGCGATCCTGGGGTTACCGGCGGTGACGTTTCCGCGCGAGAGCGCGTTCGGCGCGGTGGTCGCGCATCTGCAAAATACGCAGACCCACGATTTTCAGCCGGCCAACGTCACGTGGGCGCCGTTTCCGCCGCTCGATCGCGAAGTTCGCGACAAAAAAGAACGGCGGCGGCAGCTCGCCCAGCGCGCGCTCGAGGCGATCGACGCGTTCAAACGCGAGCTGGCGCTCGCACCGGTCACCTGATCGCGTAGGTCACGCTCACCACGCTCGTCACGGGAACGGTGACATAGTCCTCGGCCGTCTGCGGACCCTGCGGGCCCGGATACGGGCTGATATAGTACTGCACGATGCACGATCCGTCGGCCAACTTCGCATCGCTTGTGCGCACGTCGACGGGATCGCCCATGCGCAGGTTAAGCGTGTGCGCGATCGAGGCGGCCTGCGCGTGCGCGTCGGCTAGCGCCTTGTTCCGAACAATTGCGAGCGTCGCGCTGCAATTCGCGGCCGTCAGATAGACGTCCGCGCCGCTTAGGACCACGTCTTTCAGGCCGGCGATGACCGAACCAACGGTGACGACGCCGCGCTGCACTTGGGCAGCGCTCGGATGGGCGAAGGTCGCGCTGATCTCGGCCATGCTCGATGCACCGGGAGCACTGAACGTGATCGGAAGATGAACGCTACCGCGCTGCGCGCCGGCTTTGACCAAGGCATCGACGATCGGCTGCACGCTTTGCGTGTCGAGCGCCATCCGCCGATCGGCGCTGCCCAGGCGCAGCGTAATGCGGGCCGACGTTGCCGGTATATGCGCCGACGCCAAACCGCTGACCGTGATGCCGTGTGCGGCGCCGGATGCCGGACCTATGGGATACGGTCGCGTGGGCGAGCCTTGGGCACCCGCAGTCGCGGGTGCGAGTACGGCGAGGAGGGCGGCGAGGGCGGTCGAGCGCTTCATCGTGATCCTTTCCGGGTGCTGACGGCGGTCTTGAAACCCCTAACGGCCTGGCGGGGTAGCAGTGTGACGACATGAAGATACGCTCCACCACGATTCTGGCCGTTCGTCGCAACGGAACGCTCGCTATCGCGGGCGACGGGCAGGTGACCCTCGACAAGACGATCGTCAAGCACAGTGCCCGCAAGGTTCGCAAGATCGCCGGCGGCAAGGTGCTGGCCGGGTTCGCGGGATCGGCGGCCGACGGCATCACGCTGCTGGAAAAATTCGAGAAGAAATACGCCGAGTTCAAAGACGTCACGCGCGCCTCGGTCGAGCTGGCCAAGGATTGGCGCCAAGACCGCGCGCTGCGCCGGCTTGAAGCGCTGCTGATCGTGGGTACACCCGATCATCTCTTCGTGCTCTCGGGAACCGGCGACGTGATCGAACCCGACGAGGGGATCGCCGCGATCGGCAGCGGCGGCCCGTACGCGCAAGCCGCGGCCGCAGCGCTGGTGCGCAACACCGAACTGCCGGCCGATCAGATCGCGCGCGCGGCGCTGGAAATCGCCGGCGAAATCTGCATCTACACCAACGACGACATCACGCTCGAGACATTATCATGACGACTACCGCCATCGGCACCCAGGGACTAACCCCGCGCCAGATCGTCGAGGAACTCGACAAGTACATCGTGGGGCAAGCCAAAGCCAAGCGCGCGGTCGCGATCGCGCTGCGCAATCGCTACCGCCGTGGACGCGTGCGCGAAGATCTGCGCGAAGAGATCACGCCAAAAAATATCCTGATGATCGGTCCGACCGGCGTCGGCAAGACCGAGATCGCGCGGCGTCTGGCAGGTCTGGTCGGTGCGCCGTTCGTGAAAGTCGAAGCGACGAAGTACACCGAGGTCGGGTACGTCGGCCGCGACGTCGAGTCGATGGTGCGCGACCTGGTCGAAGCTTCGATCCGCATGGTCACGGAAGAACGCCGCGGTGAAGTGGGCGAGCTGGCCGAGAAAGCCGCCGTCGAGCGTTTGATCGACGAACTGCATCCCGAAACCGCGACGCGGCAAAACGCGCCGGGCAATCCGTTCGCAGCGACGCTGGGTTCGATCTTCGGCAACAACGCACCGCAGCCGCCGCAACCGCCGCCCCCGCCGCCGCCGGGCGACGCGGCCAGCCTCCGCGAGCAGACGCGCAGCGAGCTCGAGCGCGGTTTCTACGACGTGCGCTTGATCGAGATCGAAGTCGAAGAAACGCCGAGCCTGCCGATCGGAATGATGGGCGGTCCGATGGACCAAGGCGGCGGCGCCGACTTCGGCGAGATGCTGGGCAGCATTCTTCCCAAGAAACACGTCAAAAAGCGCGTCACGGTGGCCGAAGCGCGGCGCATCTTCGTGCAAGAAGAAGCGGCCAAGCTGATCGACATGGATGCGGTCAAACGCGAGGCGTTGCGGCGCGCGAGCGAAGACGGCATCATCTTCATCGACGAGATCGACAAGGTCGCCGGACGCGAAGGTTCGCGCGGCGGCCCCGACGTTTCGCGCGAAGGCGTGCAGCGCGACATTCTTCCGATCGTCGAGGGCAGCACGGTCACGACCAAACACGGCACGATCAAGACCGATCACGTCCTGTTCATCGCGGCCGGCGCCTTCCACATCAGCAAGCCGTCGGATCTGATCCCCGAATTGCAAGGGCGTTTTCCGATTCGCGTCGAGCTGGACTCGCTCACGGCCGAGGATTTCAAGACGATCCTCACCCAGCCCAAGAACGCGCTGATCGAACAGTATCGCGCGCTGCTGGCGACCGAGAACGTAGCGCTCACGTTCACCGACGATGCGATCGATCAACTCGCCCGCTTTGCGATGCAGGTCAACGAGCAGAGCGAGAACATCGGCGCCCGGCGCCTGCACACCGTGCTCGAGCGGCTGCTCGAAGAGATCAGTTACGGCGCGCCCGAAGCAATCGCGGTCCGGTCACCATCGACGCGGCGTACGTGCGCGAACGGCTTGGCCGACATCGTTGAAAACGCCGACCTTTCGGGGTATATTCTTGTAATTCTCATCGATGCTCGGAATCGACGGTAGGATATGCTCATGCGGCTTCGACTCGTCGTCGCGGCGCCTGCGTCCTTGCCGCGTGCGGCGGCAGCAACAACGGCTACTACGACACGCCGCCGACGCCCGGTCCGACCTGCTCGCCGGGCGAGAACGTGCAGATGATCTATCCGATTCCGGGCGCGACCGGCGTACCCGACAGCCCGCAGCAGTTCGTGTTCGTGGTCGCCTCGCCGCTGCCGAACTACTGGAATCGCGTCGTGAACTACCGTAACTCGCTCTCGAACGGCGTCCGGGTACACGGCGCCGGCATGCAGACGATCACCGCCGCGCAGGTCCCCCCGCCGCCGCCACGCCGTCGATCGCGAATCCCGTCTATCAGAGCATCACGCTTGTCGCGGGATTCAACGCCGATGCAGTCGGTCTATGTCTGGGTCAACAACATCGCGACCAACTGCACGCCGCTCGGGCCGCTTGGAAGCTTTACGACACAGTGACGTTCGCGACGCCTAGGGGGCGGCGGGCCCGGAGAGCGAGCAGCCGCCATGCCCTATCTGCGCGAGATCATCACGGACGGCCATCCGACGCTTCGGAAGGTCGCCAAAGAAGGTCGATCCCAAGGAGCTGGCACGACCCGCTCTTCCAGCAACTCATCGACGACATGTTCGAGACGATGTACGAGGCGCCGGGCGTCGGCCTTGCCGCGCCGCAGGTCAACGTCTCCAAGCGCCTCTTCGTGATGGACGTCGCAGGACGACGAGCACGAGCCGGCGGTCGTGATCAATCCGAAGATCGAACTTGCCGAAGAAGAGGTCGAATTGACCGAGGGCTGTCTCTCGGTTCCGGGCTACGTCGGTGAGATCACGCGCTTCAAGCGCGTCGCGGTGAGCGGACTCGATCGTGACGGCAACAAGATCCGGCTCGAAGGCGAGGGGCTGTTCGCGCAGTGTCTGCAGCACGAGATCGATCATCTCAACGGCGTGCTCTACATCGACAAGGCCAAGAACGTCCGCCAGCCGCGAGACCGAAGAAGAACACGAGATCGCGCGAAGCCGCAGCGGCCGAAGCGTCCTAGTTGCGCACGCTGTTTTTCGGCACGAGCGCTTTCGCGGTGCCGAGCCTCCATGTCACCGCCGAAAAGACGCAGCTCTGCGGGCGTCGTCACGCAGCCCGACCGGCCGGCCGGGCGCGGCCATAAGCTCAGCGCCCACGCCGGTCAAAGCCGCAGCGCTCGAGCTGGGGTTGCGCGTCTACGAACCGCGCCTCGCTCAAAGCGCTTCGCGGCCGACCTTGCCGGCGAGCGTTCGATCTCTTCGCGCTCGCGTCGTACGGCAAGATCCTGCCGCAATCGCTGCTCGATCTGCCCGCGGATCGGCGCGCTCAACGTGCATCCGTCGCTGCTGCCGAAATATCGCGGCGCGACGCCGATTCAAACCGCGCTGCGCGACGGCTGTACGCAGACCGGCGTGTCGATCATGCTGATGGACGCGGGCATGGACACGGGCGATCTCGTGCTGCAAGAACCGGTCGACATCGAGCGCCGACGACGACTACGGCATCGCTGCACGATCGCTGCGCGCTCTTCGGCGCCGATCTGCTGGCGCGCGCGTTCGATCTGGCGGCCGCGGGTCCGCTGCCGCGCCGCCCGCAAGAAGGCGAGCCGAGCGTCACGCGGCCGATGCGCAAAGAAGATCTCGAGCTCGATCTGTCGTGGCCGCCGCAGCGCATCGTCGACGCGGTGCGCGCCTACTGCGCCCACGCCCGGTGCGCGCGCGACGCATCGACGGCGAGAGCGTCAAAGTGCTGCGCGCGCACGTCGACGGCATGGCGCGCTCGTCATCGACGAATTGATCGCGCCGAATCGCGGCGAGATGACCGGCGCGGCGTATCTGCAATCGCGCACGGATCGGCAGCGCGCATGAACGCGCGCGATGTAGCGCTCGCACACGGTGCGCGACGTCTTTCCGCTGCCGCCGGCGGCAATCCCGAGCGCGGCGCGCAAGAAGCGCTCGATTATCGCGCGCGCAAAGCCGAGCTCGACGCCGCGCGACCGCGCGTTCGCGACCGAGCTCGCCTACGGCTCGATCAAGATGCGGCGCACGCTCGACTGGTATCTCGAGCCGTTCATCGGCGAGCGCAAGGCGCAGTTGCCGCCGGTGATTCGCGAGATCTTGCGCCTGGCGGTCTACGAGCTCGTCTACACGCGCGCCGACGAACACGCGACGGTCTTCGAGTTCGTCAACCTCGCCAAGCATTACGGTCATCGCGGCGTCGCCAATCTGGTCAACGCGGTGCTGCGCTCGTTTCTGCGCGACCGGCCGTCTCCGACCGCAGCGCGACAATCTTCGACACCGACGACGACTATCTGGGCACGCGCTACTCGCTGCCGACCTGGCTCGTGCGCCAGTGGCGCGCGACGCTTCGGCGAACGGGTCGAAGCGATTTGCGCGGCCGTCAACGATGCCGGCGCGAGCCGGCGATTACGGTCAACGCGCTGCGCACCAGCGTCCGACGGCGTGGTCGAGCGCTTTGCGCGCGACGGCGTCGATCGCGCAGTCGCTCGCCCTACGTCGCGGAGTCGCTGCTCTGTCTCCGACGGCGCCTACGTGCGCTCGCATGAGGCCGCGCCGAACGGCGCGACTGGTGGATGCAGTCCGAGAGCTCCGCGATGCCGGTCGCGGTGCTCCGCCCGCAGCCCGGCGAGGCGGTGCTCGACGTCTGCAGCGGCCGCGGCAACAAGGCGCTCCAAATCGGGGCGCGGATGGACGGCGAGGGAACGCTGCTCTGCATCGAGACTGGATCAGCGCAAAGCGAGCGTGCTCGAAGCGCGGCTCGAAGCCGCCGGGATCGCCGCCGGGACGATCGTCGGCGACGCTACGCTCCGGCCTGCTCGCCCCGGGCGCAGCGCTTCGACCGGATCCTGGTCGACGCGCCCTGCTCGGGCGTGGGCGTGGTGGGCCGCCATCCCGAGGCGCGCTGGAAGAAGCAGCCTGGCGACGGCGAACGGCTAGCCCTGACGCAGCGGGCTTTGCTCGAGGCGCTGGCACCGTCGGTCCACGAGGGCGGCGCGCTCGTCTACGCGGTCTGCTCGACCGATCCGCGTGAGACGATCGAAGTCGTCGAGTGGTTCCGGTCCAGGCAAAACTTCGAGCGCGGATTGATTCCCGCGGAGTTCGAACCGTTTCTTACCGACGACGGGCGACGTACTTGTGCCGCCCGGGACTCGACGGCCGCGACGGATTCTACATCGCAAGATTGGAGCACCGGTAACTCGCAACTGATACGATGAGTTGGTTTGCACGGATCGAGCAAGCGTGCGCCGCGTTTATCGAGCGCACGTTTGCCAAGACGTTTCCGAGCGATCTCGAGCCCGCGCAAATCGCGCGCAAGCTCGTCTCGACGATGGAAGCGCGCACGCGCGGCGACGAAGGACATCTGCTCGCACCGGGTTCGTATCTGGTCTACGTCAGTCCCGATGATTTCACGCGCTTGGCCGAACACCGCGCCTACCTCGAGCGCGAATGGGCCGAACTCTTGCGCGATATGGCCGCGCGCGTCGGCGTCTATTTCTTCGACGGCGGACCCAACGTAGAGATGGTCTCGCGCGAGAGCATTCCGCTCGGGCATGGGCGACGTCGCGGTTGCGAGCGACGTGACGATCTCGATACCGAGCGCTCCGGCGATCACGCCGCCGAAGCGCTATCATCTGCGCATGATGAAAGGCGTACCGGCCTACGGCGTCTATTTCATCGACCGCAGCGGCCGCGATCGGGCGCAGCGAGGAGAGCGACATCTTTCTGGTCGATCCCAGCGTCTCGCGCAATCACGCCACGCTGAGTCATCGACGGCGAAGCGGTGGTCGTGGAAGATCTCGGATCGACCAATGGGACCTTCGTGAACGGCGAGCGCATCTCGGGAGCCCGGCGTATCGTGTCGGGAGACGCGCTGACATTTGGGAATACTCAGATGCGGCTGGAGGCTCGCGAATGACGCATCTCGCGCAGATGCGCATCGGTTCGCTCGAGATCGTGACCGCGCTCGCGGCCGTCGCGGCTCGTCGCGTCGCGCCCGCGAGCCGCGATCCGCGGCCGAGAGCGGATCGCTCGCGCCGGTCAAGGCCGTGCTGCGCGATTTTCGAGCTCGGACGCGAGCGTCTCGTTTCGAAGGTGTGTGCCCGCTGACGATCGGGCGCGACAAGGCGTGTGATCTCGCGCTCGACGATGCCGAGGTCAGCCGCCGGCACGCGCGTCTCGAGACGCAAGGCGAGACGTCGTCTATCGTGCGCGATCTGCGGAGCAGCAACGGCACGTTCCTCAACGGCCGGCGCATCGAGCAGCGCGATCGAACCGCGCGAAGGCGACGAGATCGACGTGGGCACGACACGCGTGATCGTGGTGGAGAAGTTGGAGCCGTGGACGTAGCGATTCGCGGCGATCGCGCGAGCTGTCTCTCGCTACAGCTCGGGCCGCGTACCTGGGTCTTTGCGGTCGCGCGCGGCTTCGGCACGGTCGACGGCGTCGCCAGCGCGCACCCGCGACGCTCGAACGGCTACGTACGCGAGTGCGAGCGGCGCTTGCGCAACGAACGCTTTCGCCGCGCAATCGATCGCGTCGCAAGCCGCGCCGACCGCGCTGCTCGGGCGCCCTGGCGCGCGTCAACGGCGATCTCTTCGCGCGCGCGGCGTCGCACGCCGATTACGTCACCGCGGGATGTTCGATCACGATCGCGCTGATCGTTCGCGGGCTATGCATGCGTGATGCACACCGGCGGCACGGCCGCGTACCTCGCGCATCGCGGTGAGGTTACCGCGCTCACCGGCGATGACGCGCTCGCACGAAGCGCCGCACGAATTGCTCGGCCGCGCGCTCGGGACGAGTTCGTCGCTCGACGTTTCGGTCACCAGCGTCTCGTTCGCGCCGGGCGACGTGATGATTCTGCTGGGACACCGCGTGCGCGGCGATGTCGACCGCCGCACGCTGATCGATCACGTCGAACGCTCCGGCGAGAACGAACACATGCTGGTCGTGCGCTTCGACGAGAGCGACCGCGCGATCGAAGAGCTTGGGACGCCGGCAGTACCGGCGCTCGCCTATCGCGCGCCGCTACGCGTGCGCGCCGCGCTCGTTGCGGCGGCCCTGTCGCCGCGTTCGTTGCCTGCTTACTGCGTGGGCGCGCTGACCGCTCTATTCGCGGCGCGCGCTCCCGATGCTCGGTCGCGCTCGCGCTCTGTGGCTTTCATGCTCAGCTTCGCGCCCGCCGGGCTCGATCGGGCCGCCGTGGCTGCTAGGCGTGCTCGCCGTGCTCTGCGCTCGTGTGGGTGCTGTGGCAACCGGCGGCGTTACGACGCGCGACGATTATCTGCCGGCGCTGGCCGTCGTGCTCGCGGGGCTGGGATTGCTGCTGGTCGCGCGGCTCGCGCCCGATCTTGCGCAGCGGCAGCAGTGGTGGCTGGTCGTCTCGCTCGTGCTCGCGATCGCGATTCGGACCCGCCGTTCCGCACTTCCGCCGTTTCGCGGCCTACAAATATCTGTGGGTGCTGGGCTCGCTGGTGCTCTTTGCGTTGCTGCTCTTCTTCGGCGAGCAGGTCAACGGCGCGCGGCTTGTGGATCAAGACTCGGACCGATTCAATACGAGCCGATCGAATTGATCAAACTCTTCATCGTCTTCTTTCTCGCCGCGTATCTGGCCGAAACCGCCGACGTGATCGCGCACGCGCGACCGTGGTCGGTGCGCGCGAACTTGCGGTATCTCGGCCCGCTCTTCATCGGCTGGGGCGCATCGATGGCGATCCTCGTGCTGCAGCGCGACCTCGGCATGGCGACGCTGCTGCTCGCGACGTTCGCCGCGATGCTCTACGTCGCGACGCGGCGCGTCGATATCGTGATCGGGCGGCATCGTCGTCTTCGCGCTGGCCGCCGCTGTGGGCGATGCACCACTATCCGTACGTGCAGACGCGCATCGCGGTGTGGCGCAATCCGTTCAGCGATCCGCTCGGCGCGGGCTATCAGTCATCGCAAGCGTATTACGCGCTCGCGGCGGGCGGCCTGTTCGGCACCGGATTGAACGCTCGGGCATCCGGGCTTCATTCCCGATGTCGCGACCGACTACGTATTCGCCGCGTTTTCCGAAGAGTTCGGACTGCTCGGCGCGCTCGCGATCGTCGGCGATGTACGTCGCGCTGGTCCGGCGCATCTTCGGCGTCTGCGACGCAACAGCCGGATCTCTACGCGAAATTGCTCGGCGCCGGGATGGCGGCGACGCTCGGCTTTCAAGTCTTCATCATCATCGGCGGCGTGATCGGCCTCTTTCCGCTCACCGGCATCACGCTGCCGTTCATCTCGTATGGCGGCAGTTCGCTGGTCGCCAATTTTCTGCTCGTCGCGCTCGTATGGGCGATGAGTTCGCGCGCGTGCGTTTCCAAGCGTTCTGGCTCAGCGTCATCGCTTTAGCGCTCGCCGCGATCGTCGCCGGGTATTTCAGCGGACATCGTCAGCGCGCCTGCCGGCGCGTGCCGCAGCGCCGGCATCCGCATGTGTCGCGCCGTGCACGCCGGTCACGCGCGATCCATCGGATTCCGCCATTGACGATCCTCTTCGCGACGACGACGTCGTCATCGATCGTCCCGCGCTTGCGGAGCGTTCGCGCTGGGCGCAGCCGCAGCCTTCCATCGTCGTCGGCCTGTGCGGATACGATGCCGACGAGGCCGACGCGCGTTTCGTGGATCTTCCCGTGCCCCGTTGCGTTCGACGTCGATCCCTCGGCGCCGCAGGCGGCTCGAACCGCGGAGTTTGCGCGTACGAAGCGCATGATCGTGGTGCTGCGTGCACCTCAGAACGCTCCGTCACTCAGTGCAGCTCACGCAGCTCCGTGCGCAAGCTCGGTGCACGTTCGACGGCTTGGCATCGCGTAACGCCGCGACCGTTTCGTCCAAGCCCTCGACGGCAACGGGCTCGCGTTTTTCGACGAGCGCGGCGATGCGCCGACGCCGGACGATTTCCGGCGCGTCGGCATTCCTTTCGCCCAACGTGACGTGACGGTCGACGACCGCACCGCGTCGACGTTACATCGCTTCATGCTGCACGCGTACCGTACAGCGCTCGCAGCGCGAGGGACGCCTGGTCGTGTTGATGCGCCCGCGCGCCCATTCGCTCGAAGCGATATCGCGCGCTGCGTGCGACGAGGAGTGTGCATTTCGTTCCCGTAACGCAGCACTAGCGCGCGTGCGCGGAGGAGTTCGTCGATGAAAGCTTCGTTGCTACCGGTCTTGCTGCCTCGCCCGTTGTCGGAACGCTCGCCGGCTGCGCCAAGTGGCGGGAGTTCATGAACGCCGCGTGCGACGGCATCTCCCGTACCGAGCGCGTCCGCCGCCGCCGTCGTGCAAAACGGTGCCGCAAGCAAGCGACGGCGGAAAAGTCTACCAGACCAACTGTTCGAGCTGCCATCAGGCGACCGCGGTCAAGGTCTCGTGGGCGAATTTCCGCCGCTCGCCGGCAATCCCGTCGTCGTCGGCGATCCGAAGACCGTCATTCACATCTTCAAATTCGGCCTGAACGGGAAGATCGCCGAGCGCGGCCACCAGTTCAACGGCATGATGCCGGCTTGGGGGCAGCAACTCTCCAACGCGGATATCGCCTCGGTCATTACCTACATTCGCTCGGCCTGGGGCAACAAGGCCAGCGCGGTCACGGCTGCCGACGTTTCCGCGGTTTCACAATAGCCCACGCTCGCGGGTGACGATGGTCCGATCCTGCCAGCGGACGATCGATCCGCCCAGTCCGCTCGCCCACACCGCGAGGCTTAAACAGTCGCGCAGCGGTAGCAGCCACCACGACGCTGGCGTTCGTACGCGCAGCACGGCGCGCGCCGCCACCTCGAGTGCACAACGAAGCGCAAGCACCACCGCGAGCATCAGCCACGCCGGGCCTTCGCCGCGCGAGAACAGCAGCCACACGAGCGCGAACGGCAGCGGATACGTTACGACCGAAAGCGTGTAGCCCCACGGGCGCATCATGCGAATCGTGCGCGCCCAGCGTAGTTCGTGGTCGAAGAGCGCGCGCAGCGCCGGTTCGAATACCACGTTGCGAACCACGTACGGCGAGAGCGCGACGCGATAACCCTTCGACGCGACCAGCGCGCCGAGCATGTAGTCGTCGGCCAGATGCGGTGCAAGCGCGGCGAAGCCGCCGATGCTCTCGAGGACGTCGCGGCGTACGGCCATCGTCGATCCGAAACAAAACCGCGGCGGCGCGCCTGCCGTCGCCACCAATACCGAGGGGGCGAAGTGGCCGTTGAGTTGCATCGCGGCCAACTGCGAGGCGACACCGCCGCGGTAGTCGCCCGCATAGAGACAGGTTGCGGCACCGACACGCGCGTCGTCGAACTCGGCGGCGACGCATGCCAGATAGTCCGGCGTGACGCGCATATCGGCGTCGGCGATGAAGAATAGGTCGTAGCTCGCGCTCGCGATCATCCCTTGGAGGTTGGCAATCTTCGGATTGCCGGCCGCATCGCGCTCGTGCACGATCAGGCGCAGTTCGCGATCGGGGTAGCGCGCGATGACGCGCTCGACCACCGCGATCGCGGGATCGTCGCTGCGCTGCACGCCGAAGAGCACTTCGAAACGCGGATATGCCTGTTCGCAGAACGAACAGAGATTCTCGAAGAGTTCGATTTCTAAACCGTGGATCGGCTTGAGAATCGTAATGGCGGGCCGCGCGACCGAACGCCGTAGTGCTCGTGCGCCGAAGCGCAGGACGCAGACCAGCGCGATCGCACAGTAGATCGCACCGGCGGCGCAGAGTATCAACATCCGGTCAGATCCGAATACGTGGTCGGCGTGGCAATCGCCGCAATCTTGGCGCGTACGTCGGGGCTCGTCAGTGCATCGAGTTCCCCGGAAAAATCGTACCCTGCGATCTGCGGATCGATCCCGGCCCACGCCTGCGTCGCCGGATGAAAGTACATCTCGGTAATCCCCGGCGGCACGTCGTCGAGCAGCGCAAGGACGCGCTCGCGGGTCATGTGCCCGGAATACCGGATGCCCAGCACACTGTCGTTGGTGGCGATGCCTGCGCGCTGCAGGCGCCGGCGCATTAGTGCGAGCCACGGCCGTAGAAACGCCGCGTCACCGGGTTCGGCGGGAATGCGCACCGCGCGCATGCCGAAATCACGTCCAACGCGCAGCAAAATCGAGAGCACCGTCGGGTGCACGTGCATGTGGTTCTGGAAGTTGACGTGATCGAGCGCGAGCCCGGTGCGCGCGTAGGCCTCGAACTGCGCGCGGATCTCGGCTTCGAGCGCCCGGCGCGCGCCGGGCCGGAAGAAGAACGACACGCCTGCGCGCACTAAATCGTTGGCGAACGCGCCGTCGCGATCGACCAGCGGCCGCACTTGTTCTGCGGGAAGCAGCGGCCGGCCGTTGACGAGCACGAGATGCAGTCCGACGCGCAGCTTCGGCAATGCGCATGCACGCCGGATCGCGTCCTGCGTGGAGGGGGCGGCGACCATCAGGCTCGCGGCTTGCAGCACGCCGTCGCGATGCGCGCGTTCGACGGCCTCGTTGACCTCGTGCGAAAGTCCGAAATCATCGGCAGAGACGATCAAGCGTTTGATCATTGGAGGGCTATGGAGTACCCTGGCGAACCCGCTGTTCCTTCGTGCGAGTTCGAGGAGATTACATCGGTGATACCGCTCTCACTGCATGAGCGGGAAGCGCGCATCATGGAGTATTTCCAGCGCGCGGACCTGCAACTGAGCGAATTCTTCAAGAGCGTCATGTCCCACGCATTCGGCAACGCCGACGCGCTCTGTTCGACGCTGGCGCTGTGGTCCTGCGACGCGTGCGGCGGCGACTCCAAGGACGTGATGCCGGTAGCGGCTGCCCTCGAGTGCCTGCATCGCTTCGCCGGTCTTCACGACGAACTGCAGTCGCTCGATGCACCCGGATCGCGCGAAACGACGCTCTCGGTGTGGGGCTTGGCGCAGACGCTCAACGCGGGCGATGCCTTTCATGGCCTGGCACTGCGAATGCTGGCCGCCGGCGGCGCGCATCCGCAACGCGCGCTTGCCGTAGCGGTGATGCTCGAAGAACTGATGCTGCGCGGTATCGAGCAGCGCAACCGCCTGGCAATGGCCTCCAAGCCTGGACGCAAGCGTGGCCGCCGCCGTGTGCTGGCGGGGCTTACGCAGCCACATGCGCTGGGCGCGAGCCTACGCGCCGGAGCCATGATGGCCGGCGCGGCCGACGAGGATGCGCAGGCGCTCTACCGGGCCGGATTCGCTCTGGGCATGGCGGCTGCGCTTGCGTCGTCGCGGCGAGATTTGGGAACAAGCGCTATAGCGCGGCGCTATGCAGTCAAAGCCATAGCCGAGGTCGAACGTTCGCGGCTTCCGCGCGTCTACGTTCAGGAATTTGAGGAGATCGCGTACCAGCTTGCAACGGGACATTGAGCGGGGGTCCGTCGGCACCACCTCATCGAGAAAATCGGATCACCTGCGCATCAACATCGAACAGGACGTTCGCGCCAAGGGCGTGGACGCTGGATTCGATCGGTATCGATTCGAACACTGTGCGGCCCCCGAACTGGCACTGGCCGACGTGGATCTTTCGACGAGCCGCTTTGGACGCAAAATAAAAGCCCCAGTCCTTATTTCTTGCATGACCGGCGGGACGCCCGAAGCGCGCCGCATCAACCGCGGGCTTGCGACGGTGGCACAAACGTTCGGCTTTGCGATGGGCCTTGGTTCGGCGCGAGTGCTGTTGGAGCAACCCGAAACGATCGAGAGTTTCAGCGTGCGGTCCGTCGCCCCCGACGTGTTGCTCCTTGCGAATCTCGGCGCGGTCCAGCTCAACAAGGGCTTCGAAAGGGCGCAGTGCCGCCGCCTGGTGGATCTGCTGGAAGCCGATGCACTGGTGCTGCATTTCAACCCGCTCCAAGAAGCGCTGCAGCCCGAGGGCGACACGGATTTTCGCGGACTGCTCGCGCGGATCGAGACGGTCTGCGCGTCGATCGGCGTACCGGTCCTGGTCAAAGAAGTGGGTTGGGGTCTGGACGATCGCACGATCCGCGCGCTATTCAATGCAGGCGTCGCCGGGGTGGACGTCGCGGGCGCGGGCGGCACGTCGTGGAGCGAAGTCGAGCGGCACCGCATGACGGAAACGTGGCGTGCTCGGGTGGCGGCGGGTTTCGCGTCGTGGGGCATTCCCACGACCGACTGCATTCGCGCGGCGCGCGCGATCGCACCGCAAGGCTGGGTGATCGGCAGCGGCGGCGTGCGCGACGGTATGGACGCGGCCAAAGCGATCGCGCTGGGCGCCGACCTCGCGGGATTCGCGGGACCGTTTTTGCGCGCGATCGATATTGGCATCGACGAAACGTGCGGCTTCGCGCAGGAAGTCGTCGAAACGTTGCGGATCGTGATGTTCGCGCTCGGTGCGCGTACCGTGCGCGACCTGCAGCAGACGGATCGGCTGATCGGGTCGTGACCGACGTTGCCTTGACCGCGGCCGATGCGTACTGTCGCGCGCTGACAAGAGGGCACTACGAAAATTTCGTTGTCGCCTCGCCATTGCTGCACGCGAGCCTGCGCCGTGACCTCGCGCGCGTCTACGGTTTCTGTCGCACAACCGACGACCTGGGCGATGAGAGCGCATCGCCGCAGGAGGCGCTCGAGCGCCTCGCGGTTTGGCACGACGATCTCGAAGCGGCGTTCGCGGGGCGGACGCCCGTGCACCCGGTGCTCTACGCCCTGCGTGAAACCGTCGCACGCCGAGCGATTCCCGCGCAACCGTTCTACGACTTGATCGAAGCCAACCGGGTCGACCAACGTGTGGCGCACTACGCGAACTGGCCCGAACTTCTGAGCTACTGCCGGCTCTCCGCCGCACCCGTCGGACGCATGGTGCTCGCGGTGTTCGGCGTGACCGATCCGGCGGCTCCCCCGCTCTCCGACGACGTCTGCATCGGTTTGCAACTGGCCAACCACGCGCAGGATGTCAAGCGCGACGCGGCCATCGGCCGGCGCTATCTGCTCGACGACGACGTTGCGGCCTACGGTACGACCGGGGCGGTGCGTGCGCTGGTCGAGCGCGCGCGTGCGTTGTTGGATTCCGGCCGGCATCTCGAAGCGATGGTTCCCGCTGCGCTGCGCGTGCAACTCGCGCTGTATCGTTTGGGTGGCCTTGCGATTTGCGACGCGATCGCCGCGCTGGGGTATCGTACCGACGAACGGCGCCCTCAGGTGAGCGCCCGCGACAAAGCCGCGATCCTTGCGCGAAGCGTCGTGAGCGTGCTGCGATCCCGCGAAAGCGGAGGATATGTCCGTAGCGCTTAGTCCGATCGACGCCGAGCGTTTCTGTCGCGATATGGCGCGCCGCGAAGCCAAGAACTTCTACTGGGGCTTCATCTCGCTGCCGTATCATCAGCGCATCGCGATCTACGCGCTCTACGATTTCGCGCGTCAGGTCGACGACGAAGCCGACGCGCGCGGCGATCTCCCCGACCTTCCCGGACGCGTCGCGGCGCATCGCGAGCGGATCTCTAAATGCGTGCAAGGCATCTACGGCGACGATCCGGTCATGCAGGTACTCGGTGCTGCCGTGGAGCGCTTTTCGATTCCCGAAGTCGAGCTGCAACAGTTGATCGACGGCGTCGAGATGGACGAGACGCATCGTCGCTACGAGACGTGGGACGAATTGCGGGAATACTGCAACCTGGTCGCTTCGATCGTCGGGCGGATGTGCGTGCGCATCTTTGGGTTCCGCGATCCGATCGCCTTGGAGCGTGCCGACGATCTGGGTATCGCACTGCAACTTACCAATATTCTGCGCGACGTGCGCGAGGACGCCGGAATGGGCCGCATCTATCTGCCGCTGGAAGACCTGCGCAGGTTCGGCATCGGCGAAGACGCGCTGATGTCGGGTTTCCCCGGGCCGGGCTGGAACGAGTTGATCGCGTTCGAGGTCGCCCGCGCGCGTGCGTGCTTTGCGAGCGGATATCGGGTGCTGGACTACATCGACCGCCGCCCCGCGATGTGCGTGCGGACGATGGCCGGGATCTACGAGCAGATTCTTGAGAAGATCGCACGCGAGCCCGCGCTGCCGCTGCGCAAGCGCACGTCGCTCTCGCATGCGGAGAAGATCGGTACGATGGTGAGAGCGTGGCTGGCCGGATTAGCGATCGTCGGGGCAGGCCTGGCGGGGCTAGCCGCCGGGATGGAATTGCAGACGCGTGGACATTCAGTTGAAATCTTCGAACGCACCCGTCTCTTAGGAGGGCGGGCGACCTCGTTTGAGATTGGCGGGACCGAGGTCGACAACGGTCAGCACGTGTACCTGCATTGTTGCGATCGCATTCGTCGACTTCGTACGGCAAGCCGGTATGGGCGCGGCGCTGCGCGAGCAGCCGCGCTTCGAGGCGCTGGTGCTCGCGCGCGACGGAACCAGCAGCCTTCTGCGCGCGGCGAATCTTCCCGCGCCGCTGCATCTGCTGGCTTCCTTCGCGCGCTACGCGCATCTGAGCGTCGCCGACCGTCTGCGCATCGCACGGGCGCTTGCAAGCGCGGCGCTTGGGCGCAAACCCGCAGCGAACGTCACCTTCGATCGCTGGCTCGACGATAACGGCCAGAACCAGCGCACGCGCCGCGCGTTTTGGGATCCGTTCTTCATCCCCGCCCTTAACGCGTCGTTCGAGCACGTCGGCGCGCGCGACGCGCTCTTTGTGATCGACAGGGCGTTTCTGCGCGACGCACAGGCGGCGTGCTTTGGGTTCTCGACCGTTCCGCTTGCGCACGTCGCCGCAGCGGCGGCCGAGCGAATCGGCAACGTTCATACCTCCAGCGGCGTGCTGGCGATGCGCGCCGGCGACGACGGCGTCGACCTGCAGTTTGCCGGTGAACGCACGTCAACGTTTCGACGGGGTGATTCTGGCCGTCTCGCCGCGTACCACCGCCAAGCTGCTCGAGTCACCCGAGCGTTTCGGCGTGCGCGGGCTGGAGACGTACGATCCGTATCCGATCGTCGACGTGCATCTGTGGCACGATCGCGGCCCGCTCGGCTTCGATTTCGCGGCAGTGCTGGATTCGCCGCTGCAATGGATTTTCGAAAAAGAGCCGGGTTACGTCTGTTGCAGTATCAGCGCGGCCGGCGACGTGCTCACCGTGCCGACGTCGGACCTCGAACGGCTGGCATGGCGCGAACTTGTGCCTTCGTTCCCGCGCTGCGCGGCGGAACGGTCGTGCGCGCGGCGGCCACGCGCAATCCCGAAGCGACCTATCTGCCGCGGCCGGGCGCGCCGCGCACCCTGCAGGCACGTCGCATCCGCGCGTTGCCATTGCGGGTTCGTGGACGGAAACGGGATGGCCCGATACGATGGAATCCGCCGTGCGCAGCGGGCATCGCGGCCGCGGAGGTACTAGGAGGCTCCGGTGGATGAGGCGCTCGAACGGAGCGTAGACGTGGCTGCTGGACCGCCAGGCTCCCGAAGGCTGGTGGACCGGCGAGCTCGAGACCAACGTCACGATGACGGCGGAGCAGATCTTGCTCTTCCGCTTTCTCGGCATCGACGTGGCGCCGGTTGCGACGGGCGCGATCGCGCATATCCTGCGCAATCAGCGCAGCGACGGATCGTGGGCGCTGTACTACGACGGCCCGGCCGACCTGAGCACCACGATTGAAGCCTACGTCGCGCTCAAGGTCCTCGGCGTCGACCCCGGAGCGACGAGATGCAGCGCGCGCTGGCGGTGATTGTACGTTCGGGCGGGCTGCTCAAGCGCGCGTGTTCACCAAGATTTGGCTCGCGCTGTTCGGCGTCTATCCGTGGGACGGTATCCCGTCGCTGCCGCCCGAGATGATTCACTTTCCGCTGTGGATGCCGTTCAACGTGTACGACTTCGCGTGCTGGGCGCGTGGCACGGTCGCGCCCTTGACGATCGTGGTGACGAAACGTCCGGTGCGCGCGCTGGGTGTCGACGTGAGCGAAGTGATCACGCCGGGCACGAAGGCCGCGATGCATCGCGTGCCCGGGTCGGGCTGGATGTGGTGGCTCGATGGCGCTCAAGCTCTACGATCGCTTCACGAACAATCCCTTACGCGCGAGCTCGATGCGCACGATGACCGATTGGATCGTCGAGCGTCAGGAAGCCGACGGCAGTTGGGGCGGCATTCAGCCGCCGTGGGTCTACTCGCTGATCGCGCTGGACCTGATGGGGTATACGCTCGATCATCCCGTGATGCGCAAGGGCTTCGCGGGCTTCGATCGTTTCACGATCGACGATGCGCAAGGCTGGCGTTTTCAAGCTTGCATGTCGCCGGTCTGGGATACTGCCTGGGCGCTGCGCGCGCTCGCGCTTGCCGGGCTGAAAAAGCGACGTCCGCGATGCGGCGCGCGGTGCAATGGATGTGCGACGAGCAGATTCCGGCCGATGCACCGGGCGACTGGCGCGTGAAGTGCGACTTTCGCGGTGGCAACGGCTGGGCCTTCGAATTCGACAACGACGCGTATCCCGACATCGATGACACCGCGGTCGTCGTGCTCGCGCTGATCGAAGCGGGCGAACCGGCCCGCGTCTGCGAAGCGGTGCATAGCGGGACCGCTTGGACGCTTGCGATGCGCTCGAGAAACGGCGCGTGGGCGGCCTTCGACCGCGACAACACGCGCGAACTGCTCTACCGCATGCCCTTCGCCGATTTCGGCGCGCTGATCGATCCGCCGACCGAAGATGTGACCGCCCACGTCGTCGAGATGCTGGCGTTGCTCGGACGCGACCCGGGCGACGCCGATGTGGAAAGCGCGGTGAACTATCTGCGCGCGACCCAGCGCGCCGACGGCTCCTGGTGGGGCCGCTGGGGGTGAACTTCATCTACGGCACGTGGTGCGCGATCTCGGCCTCGGGCGCATTGGAACCGGATGCGATATGATCGAGCGTGGCGCGGCGTGGCTGATCTCGAAGCAAAATGCCGACGGCGGCTGGGGCGAAAGCTGTCATTCGTACGCCGACGAGTCGTTCGCGGGCGTCGGCGCGAGCACGGCCTCGCAAACCGCCTGGGCGGTCAACGCGCTGCAGATCGCAGGCCTGGGGGACCATCCGGCGGCGCAGCGAGGTCTTGCCTATATCAAGGAGACGCAGACCCACGATGGAACCTGGGAAGAACCGCATTTCACGGGAACCGGGTTTCCCCGAGACTTCTACCTGAACTATCATCTGTATCGCCACCTCTTCCCTCATGGCTTTGGCAACGGACCGGGGGGGGGCGCGGTTTAACAAGCGAGAGGGGTTGAGTTCGATCAAAGAAAAACTTACCGTCGGAAGCTACATCTTCGGGAAAAAACTCAAGGGCGAGAAGAAATACCCGCTCGTGCTCGAGCTCGAACCGCTGCTGCAGTGCAACCTGGCGTGCGCCGGCTGCGGCAGATCCAGCATCCGGCCGACATTTT